>JACDOF010000003.1 GCA_017656235.1 Brevibacillus sp. | reverse complement strand
CCTGAGCCAGGATCAAACTCTCCAATAAAAATCAAAGAATTGATCAAGGTCATTTCAAGCATATTGCTTCGCTTCAAACGCTTCGCTGTTCAGTTTTCAAGGAGCATTTCATTTACCTCCGCCACCGCATCCCGCAAAGTGACGACCTTTATAAGTCTACCACATCAGCCCGATACTTGCAAGAGGTAATTTTTTGTTTTTTCGATTAGCGATCAGCGTCCAACCACGCTCAATCGCGGCAACGAGGATAACTATAACAAATCCCACGGCAAATAGTCAACAGTTTTTTATAAAAAATCTTCAACGTGAAGACAAAGTGTATCAAAGGGGCCAACAGACCTGCTCGCGCTGTTGCCTGACCAGCAAAGATGCACAACTGCCCGCTGCGAAACGATCCGTGGGGGCGAGGGCAAACCGGCTCAGCATCTCCGTGCAGCACCGAGTTGCCCTCGCTTTTCCCCACGTCCACGTTTCTTACGCTCGGTTGGCCAGGCAAAGGCGCTCGTCACGGACAATTGGCACCCTTCCCTTGGAAACAGGTTTGTCTGCAGGTCCGCAGTTTTTTTATAAAAAATCTTGCCAGTGGCCGCAATGGAAGAAGCCCCTGTTCCGCCGGAAGAGAAGGCCCGTGGTTCATGGCGGCTACGGAGCGACGACACGGTTTGTCAACGTGCCGATTCCCTCGATTGTTACAGAGATTTCGTCTCCTACATGCAGCTGTCCAACTCCCGCCGGCGTACCGGTCAGGACGACGTCACCCGGCAGCAATGTCATCACCGACGTGATTGCTTCCAGCAGCTGCGGTACTTTAAACACCATTTGACTGGTATTGGAATCCTGCCGTACCTCACCATTCACTCTGGTGACGATGCGCAGGTTGTTGTAGTCCAATTTAGGTGCAATGGCCGGCCCCAAAGGACAAAACGTGTCAAAGCCTTTTGCCCGTGTCCACTGTCCATCACGCTGCTGGAGATCGCGGGCTGTGACGTCAATGGCACACGTAAAGCCGAGAATGTATTCCTCCGCCTGTTCCGCTTTGATGTGTCTGGCCGTCTTTTTTATCACAACTGCCAATTCTCCCTCGTAATGAAGGTTTTCGGTCAGTGAAGGATAAACAATCGCTTCTCCCGGTCCTATGACGGCAGTTGACGGTTTCATAAACATCAACGGCTCAGCAGGCAGGTCTTTGCCCATTTCCACGGCATGATCCTTGTAATTGACACCAATACAAACCACCTTGCTGGGTGCACAAGGGGCCAACACACGCAACTCCTCCAATGGCAGCTCCAAGCCGGTCATTACCGGCTTGCGGTCATCCTGTTTGTAGATGTCCCCTTCGATCACACGGACTTTGTTCTCTTCTTCCACCTGCCAGCCGTGCTTTACTTTGCCGTTTCGTTCGTAACGGATGATCATCAGGTTCTCCTTCCCCCTCTTTCCACATCAAAACAGCTCTGCTCCCGCCTCACGCGGTTTGGTCGTAATTTCCTCCACTTCTGTCTGTTCAACGGCCCGATTCACCAATTCCTCCACATCCAGTCGGCGCTCAAAGCGGCTGGCTTGTTCCGGCTTGGGACGGGTCACGGGATTTTTGGGCGTAAAAATGGTGCAGCAATCCTCGTAGGGCAATATGGATAGTTCATATGTATCGATCTTCCGGGCGAGGTCCATGATCTCCACTTTGTCCATGCTGATCAGTGGACGCAGTATCGGGATGTTGACGACATGGGTAATCGTGTTCATGCTTTCCAGTGTCTGTGACGCCACCTGTCCCAGGCTTTCCCCGGTAGCCAGGGCCAGCGCTCCGTTCTCGCGGGCGATCCGCTCTGCAATTCGCATCATGAAGCGTCGCATTATCGTAATCAGATAATCCTGTGGACAGCGGTCCCGAATGGCCGTCTGGATCTCGGTGAATGGCACGACGTGCAGCCGGATCGTTCCCCCCCATACTGCCAGTTTTTGTGCCAAATCGCGCACTTTTTGCAGTGATCGTTCGCTGGTAAACGGGTAGCTGTGAAAGTGAATCGCTTCGAGGGTAACGCCCCGTTTCATCATCATCCAGCCGGCTACGGGACTGTCAATCCCGCCAGAGAGCAGCAGCATCACCTTTCCGCTCGCACCCACCGGCAGACCACCCGCGCCCGGCATCGTCTCACTGCTGAGAAACGTGCCTTCATTGCGGATTTCAATCTGCACCACTGCGTCGGGATTGTGCAGATCCACCTTGATTCCCGGTACATTGCGCAGGATGTGCGTGCCGATCATGCGGCTCACATCCATCGAGGGCTTGGGGAAGCGTTTGTCCACCCGCCGGGTTACAACGCG
This sequence comes from Brevibacillus sp., assembly GCA_017656235.1. Lineage (GTDB taxonomy): Bacteria > Bacillota > Bacilli > Brevibacillales > Brevibacillaceae > Brevibacillus_E. Next base: position 231,328 of record JACDOF010000003.1, on the reverse strand, counting down.
AAACGTAGCCGGAGCCGGTTTGATCGAACGAATCAAGTCCAAGGCCCCCTGTTTGATCGCCTCCTCGGTCGATGCCACGCGCTTGGTGGGGCTGATCGAAATGATGCCAAAGACACGCTGCAGACGCTCAATGATCCCGGCCGCGTCTTCCCCGTTCAATTCCACGTACATTCGGCCGTAACTGCGGTGCACCTTTGCCTTTTCAAAAGGAGTCAGCACCGCTTTCACGCTGCGCATCAGCGTTTCCTCAAAGATGTCGCGGTTGCGTCCCTTTAAAGCCAGTTCGCCGTAACGGATTAAAATCACATCGTACTTCATCTTGGTCATCCTTTACGCTTATTGTGTCATGGGTTCCTCTACTCAGACATTCATATAGGGACGAATGCGCTGAAGCGCCTCGCGCAGCACTTCAACGAACCGCCCCGCTTCATCCGGATGATTGTCGCAGCCGACACTGACCCGGATCGCGGACAGAGCCCGCTCACGCCCCATGCCGGTTGCCATCAGCACCCGACTGGGTTCGTTCTGTTTTGACGAGCAGGCGGAACGAGTGGAGACGAGAAACCCTCCTTCTTCCAATGCATGCAGCAGCACTTCCGCCTTTACGCCAGGAACAGAAAAATTGAGTATGTGCGGAGCCGCCCCGTTTGCCGGCGTGTTGATGACACAGCCGGGAATCGCTTCTATCCCCTGACGAAGCTGCGCCGTCATCTGGGCAAGCATCTGCACGGTTTGCTCTTGTTTTTCCTGCACCATGCGAATCGCCTTGGCCAGCCCGGCGATTGCCGGCAGATTTTCCGTACCTGAGCGAACGCCTCCTTCCTGCCCGCCGCCTGCCAGGAGGGGGTGAATCTTCAATCCTTCCCGCTTGGCCAAAACACCCACCCCACGCGGTCCGTGCAACTTGTGCCCGGAGATACTGAGCAGGTCGATTCCCCAATCGGTCATGGAAAGCGGCACTTTTCCAAAGCTCTGCACCGCATCCACATGAAACAGGATTTTGGGGAACTGTTTGAGATACGAGCCAATCTCTTCAATCGGTTGAATCGTGCCCAGCTCGTTATTTACATGCATGACAGACACCAGTATGGTATCAGGACGGATCGCCTGTTTCAATTCTTCGACAGAAATTCTTCCATCGCCATCGGCCGGCAGGTACGTTACAGCAAAACCGCATTCCTCCAATTGTTTGCAGACATCGTATACAGCAGGGTGCTCCACCTGGGTGGTGATGATGTGCTTTCCCCTGCTGCGGTACTGCATGGCGACTCCTTTAATCGCGGTGTTGTTGCTTTCCGTCCCGCCGGAGGTGAAGACAACTTCACCCGGCTTTACCCGCAGCGCTTCTGCCGTGATCTGCCGCGCCTGTTTCAGCACCTGCTCCGCCTCCACTCCCTTCTGGTGAAGAGACGAAGGATTCCCGTAATAGCTCTCCATCACGCGCCGAACGACCTCGATAACCTCCGGAAACGGTTTGGTTGTAGCGCTGTTGTCAAGATAAATCACAAGATGCCACCTGCCTTGCGATCAAATAAACATGCAAACTCCCCTTCATCATACCCGATCCCCCGGCATGATTCTAGTTGCAAATCCGCACGAAAGTCGCAGGGGGCCGCTTTCCGTCTATTGTATCCAAGCAGTTTGCGATACACACTTTGCCACGATGAAACTCGTCTGCTCCGGATGATCGTTTTTATCCGGTAACGATCCCAAAACGGATACATTTTCATGGAGCGTGAACCTTTACTTCACGGGCACTTTTTATTAGAATAGTCTTTAAATTCAAAAATCAAGTGCAGGCATATGACAGAAAGGAGAGAAACCACATGACGACGAGTGTGGCCATGCAGGAACAGATGAAAAGGATGGAAGAAGAAATAAAACACCTTCGTTCCGAACTGGAAAAGCTGCAGCGGCAGGAAGGGTTTGAAAGAGTTGACACGGACGTATTTTTAACAGAAATGTACAACTGCTGAGACATACGGGAAGAAAAACAGGACTTACTCCTTGTTATTCCAGTGATGTTTGCCATGGTTATCGGCAGGAAATCCTGCAGGTGACCTTATTTTATGCCCAGATCATCCTCAACTTCCTCCTTTATCCACCAACTCAAGAAGAACACCGTCCAGAAGTCCCAGGGCAGGTCCGTCACTGGGCAAAGTTGGACTTGCTGGCATGATTTGCCCAATGAATGAAGGATTCTCCTCCTTGTAAAATATGAATTGTCCTCTGCGACAACACGGAATCTGCAAGGAGGTACAACATCATGATCCGACGAACAGCATGGAAGCGTGTCCTGATCCACACAACCGCCATGGCCACCCTGCTGCTTTCCCCAACGATTGCGGCGGCGGAGACGATTACAGTGCAGCCGGGTGATAGTCTGTACCTGATCGCCAAACGATACCATCTAACCGTTGATCACCTGAAAATTGCCAATCATCTGACTTCTGACATGCTGTATGCGGGCAGCCGACTGTTTATCCCGCCTCAGTCGACCATTTACACGGTACAGAGCGGAGATGTTCTGTGGAAGATCGCCGCCAAGACAGGCGTATCCGCCACTGCGATCAAGGAGGCCAGCAATCTCGTTTCCCCCGACTGGCTGGAAGTGGGGCAAAAGCTGTTGATTCCCACGAAAACGACGACCGCGAACAAGCCTTGGGTCGAGTTGGTTCCCTACACGGTAAAACAGGGAGACACCCCCTGGACCATTTCGCTGGCTCACGGCATTCCGCTGCAAGAGTTTTTACAGACCAACAAGATGTCCGAACAATCCTACCTGCAGGTTGGGCAAGTGGTGAAAATCCCGGTTCACCACATTCCGGTGACGCCGACAGCGGGAAGTACATACGGTGAATACCTGGACTGGTTTGAGGCAGCGCAGTACCTCTTTCCCACCAATGCGGTAGCCACTGTGACCGATTTCGCCACAAAAAAACAGTTTCGCGTCAAACGAACGACCGGAGCGTTTCACGCCGACTCGGAACCACTGACTGCAGCGGACGCAGCCGTAATCAAGCAGGTGTGGGGAGGAGCTTACTCCTGGGAGGTACGCCCGGTGATTGTCGAGGTGAACGGTCGACGGCTGGCCGCCTCGATGAGTTCCATGCCGCATAGTGTCTCTTACATTGCGAACAACAACTTCAACGGTCATTTCGACATTCACTTTTTGAATAGTCTGCGCCACAAGGACGGTCAAATCGACGAACGCCATCAGGCAGCGGTGCGGATTGCAGCCGGCCGCTAAACTCCCTTCTCTAGTCGAAAAACGCTTCCCGTGTGTTATCCGCCGGGAAGCGTCGAGTGTAGACAAAGGGTGTCTGGATAGGGAGAAGCAGCCATTTTCCTCTTCACTCCGTTGCCAACCCCCAATGGAGCCGGACGGCCCGCGTCGCTCTTCCGAAGCGGGCGGGCACAAAAGCAGCGCTGCTGCGCCGTTTGTCCAGGTTGCGCCCGTATTCCCCCGCTTCGGTCTTGCTCCGCTTGGCAGTTGGCAAAGTCGTTCGTGTGGAAAATGGCTGCTCTCCTGTCCGAACTCGGTTTGGATTCAATCCGAAGGATGTCGAGCGCATCTTGGGGTGAACAGGACACAAACGGTGCTGACCCAGTTTCAAAGCCGCTGCCCCTGCGGATCGTCGTAAAGCGATCCTGGACTGCTTCTTTGCTGGTTGGCCACCTTACGCGAGCGCGAAAAACACCCCACTCGTATGCACGACACTTTGTCAGCAATCTGACGCTTCCGTTCGCTGGGAAGCGTTTTGCTGTCATGGTGACAAATAGGGCAGTTCGCCCAGATACTGGCCGTGAAACACTTCCGTCGCCGGGCCAGTCATGTAGACGCGATTGTCTGCCTCGCGCCACTCAATGACCAGGTCCCCTCCTGCGAGGTGGACCGTGACACGCCGATCCGTTTTTCCACTCAAAACGGCTGCAACCACCGCTGCACAGGCTCCGGTTCCGCAGGCCAGCGTCACTCCGCTGCCGCGCTCCCAGACCCTGAACAGCAGCTCCTGCCTGTTGAGAACCTGGATAAACTCCACATTGGTCCGTTCGTAAAACCATGGATGCCGCTCAATGAACGGGCCGAAACGGCGCACCTCCTCGTCGTCAACCTGTTCGACGAACAGCACCGCGTGGGGGTTGCCCATTGACACGGCTGTCATTATAAAGATGCGGCCATCCACCTCAAGCGGCTGCTCTTTCACGACATCGCAGCCTGCGTGAGGCGCCTGCATGGGGATGTCATCGGGATGAAGCCGCGGTTCGCCCATGTCAATGGTGATCAGTTCCGCCTTGCCGTCGGCACCCGGAATCACTTCGGGCGCGACGATCCCGCCCAGGGTCTCCACGGTAAACCGTTCGCTTGCGGCCAACCCGTGATCATAAACGTACTTGCTGACACAGCGCAGTCCGTTGCCGCAGTTTTTTGCTTCGCTCCCGTCGCTGTTAAAGACGCGCATGCGAAAGTCCGCCTGTTGTGAGGGCATGATCAGAATCAATCCGTCCCCGCCAATGCCAAAGTTCCGGTCGCTGACCCGCCGGGCCAGTTCGGGCAAATCGACACCGGTGAGCGGTTCTTCGAAGCAGTTGACATATACATAATCGTTGCCTAGTCCGTGCATCTTGGTGAATTTCATCGCCGGTGGTCTCCTTTTCACGCCTATTCCCAGTCTTCATCTTACCACAGATGCGGCGGCGGGAGTACATCCCCCAGGGAGAGGGATCGCTTCATTCCCTTTTGTCATACGGTGAAGTTCCTTTCAAACAGCTCGCGAATGGCCAAAGCCGCTTCTTCCTCGTCTGCACCCGAAATCTCCACAGTCACGTCTTCTCCTGTCCGCACCCCCAATGCCATCACGTTGATGATGCTCTTTCCATCGGCCTGTTTTCCGTTCTTGCTGATTTTCACGGACGAGCAAAACTGATTGATCTTGTTGACCAAGATGGATGCGGGTCGCGCGTGCAGACCTCCGCTGGCGTTTACTTGGACCGTAAAACTGATCATCTTCCGTCCCCTTTCTGTCGAAATCAGATTCGATCGGTCTATCCCGGAAAAGGCAGCGCGTCGGACCTGTATGCCACCATTAAAACAGCTTGGCGATCAGTGATGCGACACCGTCCTGATCATTGCTTCCGGTGACAAAGCGGGCCGACCGCTTCACCGCCGCCGGTGCGTTGCCCATCGCAACACCCAAACCGACTTCGCCAAGCATTTCCACATCGTTGTAATGATCACCTACCGCGACAACCTGCTCGACACCGATTCCCAACTGTGATGTGACAATCTTCAATCCGCTTGCTTTGGACACCCCTTCCGGCAAAATCTCTAGATTGTTTTCACCGGATGAGGTGATCCGAATGCCAGGCAGCGCGCATGCAGTCAATGTGTTCCTTGCCGCTTCCAACTGCTCCCGCTTCCCCATCACAAACACTTTCGGCGGTGACAGCTGGCAGGCCTGGACAAAGTCGGCCAACTCGCGGGTGGGCAGGACGTTCACCTTGTACCTGGCATGAAGCCAAAGGCGAAGCGAGGAGAAATGGAGCACCGGAACGATCTCCCGCCAGCTCCACCTGTGATTGGTTGCGCAGAACGTTTCATGCTGCAGCATGATTTCAAGCCCGTACTCCGCCAGGTGCCGTGTAAGCTGAAAAGCAAGCAGGGCCGGAATCCGTTTGACATACAGGACATGGTCAGTCAGCGGGTCCGCGACGTAGGCTCCATCGTGTGAGACCAGCGGAATCCGCAGTCCCAACTGGGCGGCCACCGCTTTTGCGGAAGGATAGGGCCGCCCCGTTGCCAGCGTGACGTAGATGCCACGAGAAAGAAGCTCCTTGATTGCCATGCGGGTCGCTTTGGAAATGGTCTTGCCGGACGTCAACAGCGTTCCGTCAACATCCAGCGCCAGCATTTTGTACTCCATACCGCTCCCCTTTCGCACTTCCGTCCGCCCAGGTCAAGCCCCCGGTCAGGAGACGGCTTTAAAAAACTGGGGCAGGTATTCCTTATGCGCTTCCAGCATCTCGTCGAGAATCTGTTTGGCAATCGTATCGGAAGGAACAAGCGGATTGATCGTCATGGCCAGCAGCGCCTTGTGGTAATCTCCCGTCACCGCGGCTTCCGCCGCAACGCGTTCAAACGATTTGATCTGCTGAACCAGGCCGCGTACTGGCACAGGCAAATCTCCCACCGAAAGCGGAACAGGTCCTTCCCGGGTGATCACGCAATTGACCTCAACCGCCGATTCATCTGGTATGCTCGCGATCGCTCCGTTGTTTTGAACATTGACCGGTTGGATGTCCCGCTTGTCATTGTAGATGGAGTGAATCAAGCTGCACGCGGCGTCACTGTAGTATGCTCCTCCCCGCTTTTCCAGCTGCGGCGGCTTGATCGCCAGATCCGGATCTTGATACAGCTCAAACAGTTCCTCTTCCACCTTCTTGACGACTTCGGCGCGAGTCCCCTCTTTTTCGGCCGCTTCTTGTTCATGCTTCAGCATCTTTTCCGTTTGATAGTAATAGCGGTGGTACGGACAAGGCAGGACTCCCAGGGCTTTGATGAAATCTTTTTCCCATCCCAGATCGATGATGTTTTGCATGGTAATGCCCGACTCTCTTGTGGTCAGCTGCTCCAGAAACGTACGGGTAATGTTTTTGCCGTCCAGGTAGACGTTGAGCCCAAACACCATGTGATTCAGTCCGGCGAAGTCGATGTGCACTCGACTTTGATCCACGCCCAGCAGTTCGGCAACTCCCATCTTCATGCCGATCGGCACGTTGCACAAGCCAACCACTTTCCGCACGCGGGAGTAGCGAAGCACCGCTTCCGTCACCATTCCGGCCGGATTGGTGAAGTTGATCATCCAGGCATCCGGACACAATTCCTCGATGTCCCGGCAAATGTCCAGAATGACGGGAATGGTGCGCAGCCCTTTGAATAGCCCGCCCGGTCCGTTGGTCTCCTGACCGATTACTCCGTACTTTAAGGGAATCCGCTCATCTTTGATTCTTGCTTCCAGGAGTCCCACCCGAATCTGGGTGGTAACAAAGTCGGCCCCAGGCAGTGCCGCCCGGCGATCCAGGGTGAGATGAATCTTCATTGGCACGCCCGCTTTCTCCACCATGCGCTTGGCCAGTGCTCCCACGATGTTTAGCTTTTTCTCTCCCGCAGGAATATCGACCAGCCACAATTCACGGACGGGCAGTTCATCGTACCGTTTGATCAGTCCTTCGACAAGCTCCGGTGTGTAGCTGGAGCCTCCGCCGATCGTCACAATCTTTATGCCCATCAGACATCCGCCTCCTCACATGTAATGACCCGTTCGTACAAGTCAACCAATTCCCCCGCCAGCTCCTTGACGGTAATCGCGTTCATGAGATGGTCCTGGGCGTGGATCATCAGCATCGTAATCTCCTGTTTTTCCCCCGAAGCTTCCAATTGGATCAGTGATGTCTGCATTTGATGGGCGTACTGCAAGGCGTTTTTCGCTTCAGCCAATGTCGCTCTGGCACGCTCGAACTCTCCTCTTTTGGCCAGCGCAATTGCTTCCATTGCCAGACTTCTCGCATTGCCTCCATGCAGAATCAACTGCATGACTGCTTCTGAATAGTTCAATTGTATCTCCACCTATCCCAATTCCTGAAATGTGATCAATTGTATGTCATGTTCTTGCAGATACTTTTTGGCAGACAGTGCGGTCAGGATGTCCAGTTCTTTTACCCGCTGCCAAACATACCCGCTTCCCGTAAGCAGTTGGTAATCCACGTAGGCCGGATGACACATCAGCTCAACTGTTTCCACGTCTCCTGTACTTTGCAAGATACGGATCAATCCTTCTGCGGACAGATCGTCTCCGTAAAAGTGGTGCAGGAAGCAATCGGTGGTTCTCAACCGCGGGTACAAGGATCGTGCTTGCGGTGACTGTGACCAGGGATTGCGAACCGGCAGCCCGTATCGTTGGGCCAGTCGAGAGATGACAGGAAGAAACTTCTCGAACGCATGCACGTGATGATGACTGTCCAGATGGGTTGGTTTTACCCCCGCGGCCAGACATTTCTCAATCTGAGCCGTCCACTCCGTCTCCACCTCTTCCTCTCGGGCATGCCTGATCAGATCGGGCAGCCGCAAGAATCGGCCCTGCTCATCAATCAGGGAGGAGAGTCTGCTGGAAACGGGAGTGCCGCAGGTCAGCACAAGGTGAATCCCTACCCCCAGATTTGGATGTTCGGCGGCCAACTGCACGGCGTGTTCCCAGCCGGGCATGTTGGCCATCAGCGTGGCGGAGGAGACAATCCCATGCCGATGCGCCTCAATAATCCCCAAATTTACTCCCTTGGAATATCCGAAGTCATCCGCATTCACAATCAGTTTCATGGTCAGGGTCCTTTCCTGCGGCATCGATCACAGTTGTACCGCGTTATTGTTGTTCGCCGCGGCTGATGGTGTCACCGCCTTACCCTGTTCTTCCTGTAGTTTCTGTCGGTCCCACAAGCGGAAGAAGGGGTAGTAGATGAGCAGGGATACGACGAAGTTGACCAACTGCAGAACACTTCCCGATATTTTGCCTCCCGTGGCCAAATAACCGCTGATGATGGGCGGGGTGGTCCACGGTACGGCCAATCCGCTCGGTTTGGCAACCAGCCCGAACGACATCGCCAGATAGCTGATGATCACCAATGTGATCGGAGCCAGCACAAACGGAATGACCAGCAGGGGATTCATGACGATCGGCATTCCGAATGTGACCGGTTCGTTGATGTTGAAGATTCCCGGCCCGATGGAAAGGCGCCCGATGCTTTTCATCTGTTCACTGCGGGCTCTGAACAGCATCAGGATGACCAGGGACAGGGTTGCTCCCGAACCGCCTGCGTAAATCCACAGGTCAAAGAACTGCTGGGTGATCACGTTGGGCAGGTCGGCATTGGGGTTTTGCTGAAAGACCATCCTGTTTTGATCCATCAGGGTAAGCCAGATCGGCCCCATGATGCCGCCGACAATCGCGGCCCCGTGAATACCGACCGACCAGAGCAGATGAACCAGCAGGACAGCGACGATGGCTCCAAACAGGGTTCCGCCCAACATGTTCAGCGGCCCCGCCAACACGGTGGATACAATGTTGTGAATGCTCTCAAAAGACGTGTTTTCAATGACGATCCTCAACAGCCACACCACCAGCAATACGACAAAGGCCGGAATGAGCGCGACAAATGAGCGTGAAACAGCGGGCGGAACTCCGTCCGGCATACGGAACACGATGTTTTTTTGTATGATTTTTCTGTAAATTTCTGTGGATATCACCGCCAGGAGCATCGCCACGAACAGTCCCTGACTGCCCAGGTACATCATCGGCAGTACACCGCCCACTTGGACGGCGGCAGCTGCTCCTTCCGGAGTGAACATGGTAAAGTTGGGAGTCGCCAACAGGAAGGAAGCAACTGAAATGGCACCGGCGGACAGGGCATCCACCTTGTACTTCTCCGCCAACCGATAAGACACGCCAAAACTGACGATCAGAGCCATAATGTCAAACGTGGCATTGACCGGATACAGCAGTTTGGTCCGCCACTGTTCCCCAAATACGCCCCCCATGAATTCATCATAACCGGGAATGGGAAGAAAGCCGATGATCAAGAACAAGGAACCGATGATTAACAGGGGCATTGCCAGGATGATACCGTCACGAATCGCCTGCAGGTGTTTCTGCTCGGCAATCCGGCCGGCAACCGGCAAAACCCGTCTCTCCAAAAACGAAATAAATCCCCCCATAACCTGCCTCCCCTAGTTTCGTTTTAGACGAAGCGCAAACTCCAACACGTTTTTGCCGTTTAACGTTCCGTAGTCCAACGGGCTGATCACGTCTACCGGAATTCCTCTCGCTTCCCCCTCCTTTTTCAGTTCCGCCAACTTGTAGCGCACTTGCGGGCCCAAGAGAAGCACCTGGGCCTGATCCAGGTTGTTCATGACCTCATCGGCGGAGACGGCCCAGATTCGTCCTTCCAGGCCCTTCTCGCGGGCAGCCTCTTCCATACGCTGCACAAGCAAGCTGGTCGACATACCCGCTGCACAACAAAGCAGGATATTCATTCATCATCCCCCTTTTCTTCAACTGCCCCTGAACAACAGCAACATCCGTGCCAAAACACTGCTGATTTGTATGCGCTTACAAAATAGATACGGCATGGAAAGCGATTTACCGTCCTGCCCTTTTTCTGCCGATTTCGTTAGTGTATTGTCTGAACGGTATAGTGTATTGTTTTTTTCCTCCTTTACCTATCAAACAAAACACAACACGGATTCGTGTTTTATCCGAATCTACAAGAAAAAGTTCATCACATAGCAAATATCGTCGTCTGCTACCGCAATCTCATACGTGCTGGCCAACGGCTGCAATTCGTGTCCGACCACGGTATACAGTTTTTTGTGCTGTTCAATAAACGACTCCCTATCCAGATAACGGACTGGTTCACTTTTGTCCCGCAGCCTTTCCACCATGCAGCAGATGTGCAGATAGGTGCCGATTAGCGTATCGAACGACAACTTTATGCCCAGCCGCTCCTCCATTCGTGAGACACAGGTGCGGACGTCCCGCAGAACGGCAGAACCATCGACCATCTTCAACTGCTCTTTGAGTGTCGCATCCATCCGCAGGTACGCCTCTTCCAGGTCGATGGCCTTTTGGATGTCGGGCAGGGCTTCTCCGCTGACGACATCATCCATGCCGTAATGACGCAGGTCCTTGTCCAGTAAATAGTTGCTTACCACGCAAAGGACGTTTCGTTTTTTCTTGATCTTTTGCACCTGACGGCGAGCAGCCGCCTTGTCAACCAACTGGATGGGAAGGATCTCCAGCAACTGACCGTCAAAACGAAGTTGAGATTCCAACAAATTTTTCAAAAACATGGCGCTTCCTTCTCCGGTCATGCAGGCGGCCACGATGGCCAAGGCGGGTGGACCCGAGCGGGCTTCTTCCCGCTCCTCCCATTCATCCTGTAGTGGTGACAAACTTTTTACATCCCGGTACACTTCTTCCAGCGACTGACCCAGCATCGCCTTTCGTGTCGCTTCAATCACATGCGGCGTACTCACCATCGAGATCACACGGACGGGGATGCCCAGCTCCTTCTCCAATATTTCCCCAAAAACGAGCAGCGAGCCCATGTCGACCAACAGCAACAGACCGGCAGGTCCGCTGATTTCCCGCGCCGTTTTGATCGTCAGTTCCACAATTTCCGTCGATTCGATGTCAAACGGCAGGTCAATCGCTTTGGCATAATCCACAGCCAACAGCCGGTTGGCAACGTCAACCATTGCTGCCGCTCCACCGTTGCCGTGCATCATCACCAGTACGCCGACAGTCTCCCGGCCTTCTTGTCTGTCCTCCTCGTCCAAGACAAAAAACATGGTCAGGTAGCCCGCTTCGTCGATAGGCAGATCAATAAACAGGGCCTCCTCGATCATCCGCACGCATTCCAGTGCGACGGCGAACTCTCTTTTGTACTTGATCCGTACGTTGTTGACGTGCGGATTGACGATCTGCTTTCCTTTCGCCACGCGCTCCCGGGAGGTTTGAATGTGGAGGGCCATACCGAGGATCACTTTCTGACTCAGAATTTTGCCCAATCTCGCTTCTGTATAGCGAACAATCTCTTCCACCAGTTTGATGATGACCGGATCGATGATGCGGGCCAGATCGCCTTTGTTGAAGCGCTGTTCCACCCCTTGAATAAACTGGGTAAAGTAATTTTCAATGTCAAAGCCAAGTTCTTCGTCACTCAGTCCCTGATTGCGCAATTCGTGAATCTTCTGTTCGATCTTTTCATAAACGCTGTGCACGGTTTGTTCCGGCTCTTTTTCCACCAGGATGCGCTCCTTGGAGGGCATGACGACAAACTCCTTGTTTTCCGCCCCCACCAACTGCTCCAACGCTTGTTTCTGGTCCTTGGCACGCAGCAATCCCTGTTTGACGTGATAAGGAAGATCCGGTACCCCGATGATCAGCTCACTCTTGCGCATCGAAATCAAATCGGCGTAGGCACGGGCACAGGTGAGCTGGATGTCCGTCTTCAACTGACCAATGTTGTTGGGACAGTCGTACAGCAAAAAGGCATGAATGGCGCTGGCCGAAATCCGGATTTCTTTTCCCAGGCGAAACGCCTCTTCCCGAAAAAAGTTGAGGATCAGACCAAACCGCTCCTCCATCCCCCTCTCAAGCAAAGAAGGCAGCTTGATGATCATCGGTATTCGGCGAATAAATGTCTTCAGCAGGCTGGACTCCGGATTCTCTGTTGTCGCCGAGATGATTTGCACCTGTGCTGTCCGTTCGTCTTCGGTCTCGCCCACCCGGCGGAATATTCCCTTGTCCAAAAAGGTAAAAAAGATTTCCTGTCCTTCGGCTGGGAGGCGGTGTACCTCGTCGAGAAGCAAGATGCCGCCGTTCGCTTTCTCCAACAGTCCTTTTCGGTCCATCTCCGCCCCCGTGTACGCCCCTTTTTTCACTCCGAACAATTGACTGATCAACAGCTGCGGATTGCTGGCATAGTCGGCACAGTTGAAAACGACGAATGGCGCCTGTTTGTCCAGCCGTCCGATCTCTACGGCGAAGGTGTGTATCAGACTGGCAAACATCGACTTGCCCACGCCGGTCTCCCCGAGAATCAGACAATGCATGCCGCGCGGCGGATACAGGACCGCTGCCTTTGCCTGTTCGATTGAGGTAAGCAGGCTTCTATTGGTTTCCGCCAGTTTGTCCAGGGTCGTCTCCGTGTGAAACGGCGGCTGCTTCGCCTGATTGATGTAATACAGGGTGGGCCTGCCAGCTGTTTTTCCGATTATCCCCTCTTTCCACAAACGGTTTAGATCACTGCTCACGTTGGCGCGATGCAGGCCCAGCGTCTCCGCCAATTGACCGGCGCTTACCGGATTGTCCGGTCCAAGTTGAAGCAGCTTTTGATTGATCAGATCGATTCGCTTCATCATGATCACCCGATTTGTCTTTTTCTCCTTGTTCTCCTGATATTATTTGTACTTTCTTACTCTTCTGTTCCTTCTCCTGCCAATCATGTCCATCTGTTTCTAGGTAATGAAAAAACCGCCAGAGAAAGCTCTGACGGTCCACACCTTTGTATAAACGCTGAATGGAAAAGTTTGAAACCGTTCCTGCCGATCGACTTCGGGAATCTGCCTCCGGTTTATCCCGCTCGGACGTCACACAAACGCTGCACCGAATCTTCCAGGGTGCCGGGGGGAACCATCGTAACGGCAGCCCTGATCCGGGTCACCTCGCGGACGCGTTCGGCAATGCGGGTCAACGTCTCATCGGGAGCAGCAAAGCTGCCATGCTTATTCGCGTGCCCATCCTTCAACTCTACCCGAATCTCCAGGTGATCGCGTCCCTCCTCGCGTGACACCACAGCCTGGTAGCGAAATACCTGCGGAAAACCGTTGAGCACATTGTCCAACTGTTGGCGGTAAATGAACATTCCGCGCACCTTTACTCCATCGCCCACTCGTCCCAAAACCCCGGCCAGTCTGCTCTTCTCTTCGTCCAGCCAGCATGAAAGATCACCGGTGGCAAAACGGATCAGCGGGTAAACCTCGTCAAACAGGGTGATCACCACTTCGCCCACTTCACCCGGCGGGAGCGGTTCCCCTGAGTCCGGGTCGCAGATTTGGATCAACACATCCTCCTGGATGCGCAGTCCTCGTTCCGGATGCACGCGATAGCCGATACACCCCGCATCGGCCGTCCCGTATGCTTCGCCGAATGCAATGGATCGCTCCCGGCACCAGTCAGCCAACTCAGCCGGCAGTGGTTCCGCTGTGAAAAACGCTTTGCACAATCGGATATCCCGGCCGAAGCGAAATCCCTCCTGCTCGGCCCGTTTCCCAAGGGCCAAAAAGTAGCTGGGCGTCCCGACATAGCCGGTCACAGCAAGATCACGGAGCATGCCGACAAGCAGTTCCGTGTTGCCCACACCGGTTGGCACAACGGCAGCTCGAAGCGCGCGCAGTGCACTGTCAAACATAAACCCCGCCGGACTCAGGTGGTAGGAAAAGGTGTTGAGCACGACATCGCCGTCACCAAAGCCTGTTTCCGCCAATGCAGGGGCAAACCGCCACGGGTCCTCCCCCCCTGGCTGGGGGTCGTAAATGGGACCCGGCGACAGAAAGATTCGCACAGGCGGCGGCTCGTCGACAGCCAGGCCGGCAAAAGGCGGAAACTGCCGCTGCAGTGCGGGAAGCTGTTCTTTGCGCAGAACGGGCAGACGAACGAGATCATCCTCGGTTACAATCTGCTCCGGGGAGATCCCCTGTTCATCGAGCCGATTCCGCCAGCCTTTGGAATTCTCGTATGCGTGCCGCACAAGTGACCTCAACCGCTCGGTGTCCCTGCTCCTTCTCATCATAACCACCGCTTTCTCCGCTTGTAGTGCTTCACATCCCGAAAACTTCTGCGTCCGCCCTCCTTCATCCCCAAGTAAAACTCCTGCACGTCCTGGTTTGATTTGAGGGCCTCCACCTCCCCTTCCAGTACGATCCGCCCGTTCTCCATGATGTAGCCGTAGTCGGCAATCGACAGTGCCACGTTGGCATTTTGCTCCACGACGAGAATGGTCGTTCCCGCTTCCTGGTTGATCTGTTTGATGATGTCGAAGATTTCCTTAACCAAGCGTGGAGCCAACCCCAATGACGGCTCGTCAAGCAGCATCAATCGGGGGGCGGCCATCAGGCCGCGACCGATTGCCAGCATTTGCTGCTCGCCTCCGCTCAGGTAGCCGGCTGTTCTGGAACGCAGCATCTTCAGTTTTGGAAAAAAATGATAGACACGCTCGATCTCCTCCTTTAACGACGAGCGGTTTTTGCGGGTATGTGCTCCAGCCAGCAGGTTCTCCTCCACGCTGAGATGTTCGAAGACGCGTCTTCCTTCCATGACTTGAAAGATGCCGCTTTTGACGATTTCCTCCGCTTCTTTCCCGACCAGCGATTGTCCTTCGAACATGATTGCCCCGTCCGTTACCTGACCATTTTCGCTTTTTAACAAGCCCGACACGGCCTTTAGTGTGGTCGTCTTGCCGGCGCCATTGCTGCCCAGAAGCGCCACGATTCTGCCTTGCGGGACCTGCATCGACATGCCTTTTAGAACCAGAATTACCTTGTCGTACATCACTTCCACATTGTTCAGCGTGAGCATGGGCTCCTCCCGGTTGTACCTTTAGTAACCGATATAGTCGGTTATGATCTCAAACTTGTCACCCTTTACCTGACCCAGTCTGATCATTTTGGTGCCCCGATGGTTATCGGCAGAAAAGCTGACGGGGGCTCCCAGTCCACCCAGATCAAGGTTGTCAATTTTCTCGATGCCCATCTTGATCCCTTCCCCATCCAAATTGTCGCCGGCGTTTCTAATCCCCTCCAGGAGAATTTTGGCCGTTACCCAGCCCTGGATGAACTTCTGGTTTTTCTCTTCCAGCTTCTCTCCCTTGGCGGACAGGTACTCCTCTACTTCCTTCATCCCTGGCAGCGACTCGTACGGAAAGGCGTGTGTTATCACTCCGATGTACCCTTCTGCGGCATCCCCTGCAAGCGTAATCACTCCTTCACCAGCAGCCCAGTTAAGGCCGATAAACTGCGTGGTTATTCCCAGCTTCTTGGCGTCTTTGAGGATCGTCGCAGTAGCTCCCCATGTCTCCTGGATGATGGCAAAATCGGGGTTCTTTTTCTGCATGTTGAGCAATTGGGACGTAGCATCCAACGCTTTCAGGTCGACAATCTGTTCGTCGACGATCTCCACTCCGACCTGTTCGGCAAACGTTTTGGCGTCTTCAATCGGCGATTTGCCAAACGGTGTGTCGTTGTATATCAGTGCCACTTTTGGATTGCCGCTTCCCTGCCAGTTGTCTTTAATCCACTTCAGCACCGCCCGTGCCTGGTCGGAATAGGTAGCAGCCGCCAGGAAGTTATACGGGTGCTGCGACACTTCGGTCAGCGGTTCGGAGTAGGAAGCGGAGAAAAAGGGGACTTTGTCTTTGGCGATCAGCTCCTTCATGGCCTCGGTGTCTCCCGTGCCCCAGCCGAGAATTGCCGACACCTGATCCTGCTTGACAAATTTCTGGTAGATTTTGACCGCTTCCGGTACCTTGTAGGCGTAATCAACGCCTATCAACTCAATCTTGTAGCCGTTAATTCCACCTTTGCCGTTGATGTAATCGACATAGGCTATTTCACCCTCGGCGTAGGGTTTGCCCACGTCGCCGGTCGCTCCCGTCTCATCGAACAAGCCGCCGATTTTGATAGATCCTTTTGAGGCAGGAGCGTTACTTCCGCCGCCGGTTCCGTTCGTCTCGCTTTCCGCCGTATTCGCTTTTGTACCTGCCGAAGGTGCGCTTGTCTGTCCGCCTCCGCAGCCGGCAGACAGCATGGCAATCAGCAGCCCGCCGGCAATCAGTTGTGTCCATTTGTTTCTCTTTTTCATCTGAACTCCCCCGTTCATTTTGATATAGGCGTTACGGCTCTGAGTTTTTCAGCGTTTTTGCATCCCTAATAAGAGAAGGGCCACAGCTTGCAGGAATCCTTGAAGTTGCGCCACATCTTGGCCAGCCCCTCCGGTTCGTAGATCAAAAACACAATGACAATTGCCCCAAAAATCATCTGGCGCAAGGCGCCGAAGTGCTCCGTCGCTTGCGGCAGATAAACGGTCACGATGTCGATCAATTCACGCAGCACCACCGGCAGCAGTGTAATAAAAACGGCCCCAAAGATCGAGCCGACGACACTTCCCAGACCGCCGATCAAAATCATCGCCAGATATTCGATGGATACACCGATATCAAAGTGTTCAGGAGAGATGACCATTGTGTAGTGTCCCATCAACGCACCGGCAAGCCCGACGAAAAACGAACTGATCGCAAATGCCAGCACCTTGTAGCGAAACAGGTTGATCCCCATGACTTCGGCTGCCAGATCACGATCACGCACTGCGATAAATGCCCGCCCCGTCCTCGTGCGGAACAAGTTGGACGTAAAGATGAATGCCCCTACCAGAATGGTTAACGTAAGGTAGTAATAGCTCATCTCGGAGTCAAACGAAAACCCCCCCAGCGTCGGGCGGGCCAAAATCATGCCGCCCGTTCCTCCTGTCAGCCCATCCCAGTGATTGATTGTATACAGGATGATTACCTGCGCCGCCAGTGTCGCCATTGCCAGGTACAGTCCCTTCAAGCGAAGCGAAGGGATGCCGAACAGTGCCCCTACGAGAGCCGTGACCAAACCGGCAAGGGGGAGCGCGATCCAGAAGGACAGGCCCCACGTAGTCGTCAATACGGCGGACGTGTACCCTCCCACACCTAAAAAAGCGCCCACGCCGATTGAGATCTGACCTGTAAATCCGGTCAGGATGTTTAGCCCGATTGCCCCAATCGAGGCAATGGCGCAAAGTGTCGCCAGGCTTGTAGCGTACTCCGAGACGAACCAGGGGAGCATTAGAAAGAGAAACAGCACGCCGTACACCCGATACCGGATGCGCGGGATTTTATACAGGGCCATATCTGCACGATAGCTGGTACAAAACTCGCCGCACTCACTGACAAACGGGCTTCTCATGTACTCACACCCTTTCGATCTCGCGTTTTCCAAACAATCCGTATGGCTTCAACATCAGGATGAGTACGAGTACGACAAATGGCACGACTTCTTTGACGCCGCCACCCAGATACTGATCGAGATATCCTCCGGCCAGGCTTTCCAGGATGCCGATAATAAAACCGCCGACGATTGCCCCGGGAACGCTGTCCAAACCGCCCAGCAGCGCAACCGGCAGCACTTTCAGCCCGATCGCCGCCAGTGAGGAGTTGACGCCATTGATGTTGCCCAGCAAAACACCACCTACGGCAGAGACAATCGCGGAGATGGCCCAGGTCGCGGCAAACACTTTTTTCACGCTGATTCCCATTGAGAGAGCAGCCTGCTGGTCATCTGCTGTCGCCCGCATGGCGATGCCCATTTTGGAGTACTTGAAGAAGAGCGTAAACACGGCAAGCAGTGCCAGCACCGTCAACAGGGACCAAAGATAGACCTGGGCGACAACCACCGGTCCGATCTGTACGGGGGTGTCGGGAAATACCTTTGGAAACACTTGGGTATCGGTTCCCCAGAAAAGATGGACGCAGCCGGCCATGAAGCTGGACAGTCCTATCGTAGCCATGATCATCGAGATGACTGGTTCACCGATGAACGGTCTCAGCACCATCCGTTCCACGACCAATCCGAGCAGTGCGCTGAAAAGCAAGGTGAGCAGGAGAGCAGGCAGAAACGGGATGTTGTAAGCTGTGATC
Source organism: Brevibacillus sp. (assembly GCA_017656235.1). Lineage (GTDB taxonomy): Bacteria > Bacillota > Bacilli > Brevibacillales > Brevibacillaceae > Brevibacillus_E. The sequence goes on along the minus strand of JACDOF010000003.1, from coordinate 212,998 downwards.
AGCGTTAGGCACACGTATGTACCGACCAGAAGGAACTCGCCCTGAGCAAAATTGATCGCATCACTCGATTTGTAGATCAGGACAAACCCCAACGCTACCAGGGCGTAGATGCTTCCAACCGCCAGACCGATCACCAGAAGCTGCAAGAACATGTCCATTACGCAACCTCCCCGTCCGAAGTTTGCTGTTCTTCCACATCAACAACCTCCATTCGTGCCCGAATCGTCGCTTCTTTCCCATCGCGGTACTTGATCGTTCCCTCAACGTCAAGCAGTTTGTTCTCCCCGTACAAACCGTCAAGCACCTTCTCGTACTTTTTGCTGATAAAACCGCGGCGTACCTTCCTGGTTCTGGTCAGCTCCTCGTCATCCGCGTCCAGTTCCTTGTAAAGCAGCACGAACCGTTTTACCCTCGCTTTTTCCGGCAGGCTCTGGTTGACCCGTGCTACTTCTTGCCGAATCAACCGCAAAACTTCCGATTTTTGCGACAAATCGGTGTAGGTTGTGTATGCCACTTGATTTCCTTCTGCCCAGCGGCCCACATTGGCCATGTCAATGTTCAGGATGGCCGCTACATAGGGCCGATCCGTCCCTACCGCCACCGCTTCTTTAATATAGGGACTGAACTTCAGTTTGTTTTCGATGTACTGTGGCGAGAACATCTCGCCAGACTCCAGCCGAATCACATCTTTGAGGCGGTCGATGACCACCAGATGGCCATCCTCGTCAATATAGCCAGCGTCACCGGTGTGCAGCCAACCATCGCAAATCGTCTCACGGGTCGCCTGTTCGTTTTTGTAGTACCCGGCGAAGACACTGGCGCTTTTCAAGAGGATCTCACCTTTATCCGAGATGCGCATCTCTGTCCCTGGAATCGGCTCCCCCACGGTGTCAAACTTGATACGCCCGTCGTGATGAACGATGGCAATCCCGGCAATTTCCGTCTGACCGTAGATTTGCTTCAAGTTGACACCCATGCTGTGAAAAAACTTCGTCACATCCGAACCAAGTGCGGCTCCCCCGGTGTACGCCCGCTTCAAGCGAAGGAGTCCCAGATGATCCTTGATCGCCGAAAAGACGAGGTAATCGCCCAGCCAGTACATCAGCTTCTCCCATATGTTCAACTTTTTCCCACTGATCGACGCCTCCGCCCTCCGTTCGCCGAACGGCCGAAACAATTCGTACATCTTCCGTTTAAACCAACCGGCATCTTGAAGCCTTACCTGTACGCGTGAGACCATGTCTTCCCAGATGCGGGGAGGAGAAAACATGACATGCGGTCCTATCTCTCTCAGATCTGCTTGAACCGTCGACGTCTCTTCGGGAAAGTTAACCGTAAAACCAACAAGGAACGCACCCGAGATCGCCATCATCTGCTCGCCGATCCAGGCGAGCGGCAGGAAAGAGAGATATTCGTCTTTGTCTGTCAGCGGATCGAGGGCAAACAGGCTCTCCGTCATGTTCAGCAGGTTTCGGTGTGTCAGCATCGCCCCTTTGGGAAAGCCAGTGGTACCTGACGTATAGCAGAGAATGGCAGCATCGTCGGCAGCCCCCTGCTCGACAGCGTCATAAAACAGCGAAGTCTCCCAGGCGGCGCTTTGTCTCCCCAAATGTTGGATGTGAGCAAACTCGGCCAGCAATGGATGGGAATAATGGCGCATTCCTTTTCGGTCGTAATAGATGATTTTCTCCACACGGGGGATCTCCGCCTCAATCTCCAGCAGTTTGTCCACCTGTTCCTGATCTTCGACCACGACCAGTTTGGCGTCCGCATGATAGAGCACATAGGCGATTTCTTTTGGCAGAGAGTCTTGATAGATGCCGACGGACACGCCTCCCGCCGCTTGGGCGGCGGTCTGCGCGATAATCCACTCCGGACGATTGTCACCGATAATCGCCAGCTTGTCATTTGGTTGAAAACCAAGTTCTCTCAGGCCCAACGAAAACGCTTTCACATCTGACAACAATTCGCTCCAGGTGCGTTCCTGCCAGATGCCGAACTCCTTTTCACGCATGGCGGCCTGATCCGGAATTCGCGTTGCCTTTTCAACCAACCATTGCGGCAAGGTCTCCGTCTTCATGCGCTGCTGCCAACCTCCTCGCTTTCCGCTTGGCCAAGGTACGCCTCAATCACCCGGGGATTGGACTGAATCTCGTCCGGTGTACCAAACCCGATGCAGCGGCCGAAATCAAGCACGGCAATGTGGTGAGACAGTTCCATCACCACCCCCATATCGTGTTCGATCAAAATGATCGTGACGTCACGCTCTTCGTGGATGTCGATGATAAATCGAGCCATGTCCTCCTTTTCTTCGCTGTTCATTCCGGCCATTGGTTCATCGAGCAAAAGCAGTTCCGGCGACAGAGCGAGCGCTCGACCGACTTCCACCCGTTTTTGAAGACCGTATGATAACGTCCCCACCGGCTTGTGCCGGATCGCCTGTATCTCCAAAAAGTCAATGATTTCCTCGACCGCCTCCCGGTGTTCAGCCTCTTCCCGAGCTGCCTTTCCCCAGTAGAGCCCTCCGGCCAACAACCCCGACCTCATCCTGACGTGCCTTCCCAACATCAAATTTTCCAATACTGTCATATGCTTGAACAGTTCGATGTTTTGAAAAGCGCGGGCGATCCCTTTCGCCGCCCGCTTGTGGGGAGGCAGACCAAGCAGTTCTTCCCCTCTAAAGCGTATACTGCCGGATGAAGGTGCGTACAATCCGCTGATACAGTTCAACATGCTCGTTTTTCCCGCTCCGTTTGGACCAATCAAGGCAAAGATTTCTCCCTTTTCAACCTGAAAACAAACCTCGGACAATGCCAAGACACCGCCAAAGTGGAGTGAAACCTTGTCAACCTCCAGAAGAGACATGGCGTTCCCCCTTGATTCAGATTACAAAAACAGATTATTAATACAATTACGAAAATATCACCTTATCAGAATTTAGTCAATTGACTGTCAAAAATAAAACCTCCCCTATGCGGGGAGGGGGTGTTACCGCGCAGTGAAAAAGGGAGCGAACAGCAAGGCCCCGAGGATGGCCAGGGCACCGATGATCATCGCCCAGGTACCGAGCGTCCTGGCGTTTCGCCGGAAGGCCAAATAGCCAAGTACGATCCCCACCGGAGCCATGAGGTAAGGCAGCAAGAACAGGGAGAGGATGGAGGCACCCAGGCCGATCCAGCCGAGACCGCTGCCGGCATCCGCCTCGTTATCGGCTCTATTGTCCCATTGCGATCGTTGGCGGTTTTCCTCATTTTCTCCACGCGTTCCATCCGTTTGCAGCGGAGGGGCGATTTCCGTCGAAGTCTCATAGTCAGCCACCCCCACGTCTGTACGCTCATGGGCGGTGTCTGCCACGCGGTTGGCACGGGCAACCTGCTCTGCCTCAGCACCATTGTCCGCTGCTGTCCCTTGTGCATCCGGTGTGTCCACGCTTCCTTCATAGCGCTCCGTCTGGGTACGAGGATCGTACGAGATGTTTCCGTCAGGCTTGCTGGCGTCTGGATTCAATACCGCTCCCATCCATGTGTCGGCAGCAATCTCGGTGTCCATCTTTTCCGTAAACAGATTGTGTTCACCGGTGGACGGGATGACCGGTGCTGCTTCCTTCTGTTCTGCATCCACACGCTTGTCTTGCTCGTTGGCCATTTCTGCCTCATCCTCTCTGTATGGACTAGGTTGAAGGAAGTAGCCTTATTTTCTGTCTTCGGTGTACAATTTAAACTGGAGACGAGAGGATGAAACCCGGCAGACCCCTAACAATTGGCATTGATATTGACGGGACTTTGACTGATCCCGGCAGTATCATGCCTTTGATGAAGGAGGCGTCTGGCAAAAACTTGCCCCTCGCTGACTGCTGCGGCTACGATTTGGCAAAGGAGCATACCTTGCACAACCTGGGGTCGGCCCAGCTTGCCAAAACAAAAAGACGTATCCATCAGAAACAGCCGGATACGTCTTTTTGCGACCGTCAGGCGGAGGCTTCTTTCTTTTTGAAGGTGTGACAACAGGTTTCGGCAGAATCGTCTGCCGCATCCTTGTGATCGTCACTGTGACGATATTCGTCGGCGAACTCTTCCGAGAGCCGTGCACGGGAATGGCGGTCCACTTCCACCATGATCATGTCCGCATTGCAGTTGTTCCCCTGGGCCCAGTAAGTGCAGTTGGATACGCTGCATTTGACGATTGGCATCTTCACATCACCCCCTACGAATAGGCTTCACCAAGGACATGCTCCATATACCCGGCACATGTTAGGATTTCCTTAAAACGGATCGTCCTTTAGGGAACCGCTGGTAGAACCTTTGTCCAGTTTACGCAGCGGATAATAAGCAGCTGCGCCGATGAGGATTCAGAGGAATGCTGCCGCTGCCAGCAGCGGCCTGATGCCTGCGACAAAAACCAGTGCTGTTTATCCACAACTCTTTGTCCCCGATCAACTGCGGCAGCAGGGCCTGTGCCCCGGCCGAACTGAGCGGTGCCATCAGACCAACCGCAATCAGCAGGGTGTACATGCTGCCCAACGACCCCAACCGGCCCGGGTATTGGATCAAATTTCCTGTTTCCCAAACAAAAAAAACGTCCTTCCCAAGACGGTAGTTTGATCAAGGGAGAACGTTTTTTTGCCCTGCAAATTCATTCGCAACCAAGGGTGCAGGTTTGCGCTATCAGGAAGAGGTTTTCAGTTTGTTTAACTCCGCCTGGAACTTGTCATTGAGCACTTTGATATAGGTCCCCTTCATGCCCAATGAACGGGATTCCAGCACACCGGCACTCGCCAGCTTGCGCAGTGCATTGACAATCACCGAACGGGTCAGACCGGCCTGATCAGCAAGCTGACTGGCTACCAGCAGTCCTTCTTTTGCGTCAAGCTGCTCCATGATCTTCTCAATCGCAATCTGCTCGCTGTAGGAAAGTGAGGCTAACGCAATCTTGGCAAACGTTTTGTCGCGTACTTCGGTCTCAATCTGTTCGGTGCGGTGACGGACAATCTTCATTCCGATTACTGTTGCCCCAATCTCAGCCAGTATCAGGTCATCCGTCTCAAACCTTCCAACGGGCCGCAAAAGCACCAGGGTCCCCAGACGGCTGCCCCCCGCACTGATTGGCACGATGGTCGTCATCGTTTGCGGCAAAAGCGACACCCACTCATGCGAAAGCATGCAGTACCTGCTGTCACGGCCCTGGTTGGCCAGCGAGCTGTCTACCTCCAACAGCAGCGTGTTGTATGTATCCGGAAGAATGTTGGCGAACCGCCCCTCTTCCTGCGTACTGAACTCGCTTTGCAGCCCGCAGCCGAGAATCATGCCGTCAGCGGTAATAATGTAAATATTGGCTGCCATGACCTCAGAGAACAGTTGGGCAATCTCCTGATAGCTGACTCCGCTGCCTCCCATCGTTCGCTGCAGCATCGTATTAATCCTTCTTGTCTTTTCCAATAAACTCATGTTTCCTTCCTCCTCGTAAGGTTTCCTGCACTCAGTATTGTCAGAAAAATATGCCTTCATACATGGAGGAGAAATATTTTTACAGTTCCTGTCTGGCAGAAGGTAGAAAAAAAAAAACAAGCCTCCCTCCCTGAACACAAGAGGGATCGGCCTGTATTTCAAAATAAATTTAAGCCGTCAGCGCAGATTCTGTTGGATCACGTGGTCAATGGCCTGAGCCAGATGGGATGTCGGCCGTTCAGCGTCAGCCGCCGTCAGGCGAATCCGTGCATACCGCTCATCCATGTTGAATGCTTCCTCCAATGCACCAAGCAAACCTCTCGCCCGCTTGTCAATCTGCATCAACACCTCAAGCTCATCCCCCCGCAGGAAGAAAATGACTTCCAGCTCGTCCAAACGGCTGCGGTACCTGCCGGTCGGGCGGAACTCAAATTCCTGAACAAAAGGGTAGGTCCTGCCAAGATAACGATTGTACTCACAGTCCACCTTGTACAGCTGGAAACCGATTTCCTTCACGGCGTCCAGCACCTTGCTCATCAACGGAGTGGGACGAACTTCAATATAATCGGAATCGGCAGGGTCAATCGCATTCTTGATGTCAAGCCCCGTACGCAGGTAGACCGGCTGGCGTCCGATGGTCAATGGAGTCTCATACGGAAGCTGGAAGGAAAACGGGATTACCTTGGTCTCTTCCGACTTCAGCGTAAAGCGCTCCGCCAGTCGGTGCTTGCCCAGGATGCACTCTTCTTTCACTTTCTTGTCGTCATATTCCCGCTCGTAATGCGTTATCACGTACATGTAGATGTCGTCAATCTCCTGCGTCACTTCTCCGCCAACGATATGTACCTCACCGCTGACGGTCTCTCCCGGCATCAGCGAATCGTTGTGCAGCCGGGCATCCACTTTGGCCGAACCGATTCCAACGCTTGCCAACAACTTTTTAAACATCGACATGGTGTATCGTCTCCTTTCATAGAAAACAGGCAGCAGAGTTCCCGTGTTAACGTCTCCCATCGTGATATACGGGTGAAGGCGCAAAAAGTTTCACAGTCAGCCGACCACCGCGTTTCTCACCTCCACTGTCACATAAAGGCGCAATACACGTGAAATGACAGCCGTCTTCAGCCTTACTTCCACTACCCTTCCTTCGACAACGTATTCCCGTCTTCGCAGCATCTCATGCAAAATTGCCTGAACATCGCCAACCTGCTCCACTTTTTTCCCTCGCAGTGACACCAGATCTCTCTCCAGCCTGTGCTTCACCTCCGTCTCCGTATAGGCGTCCGGTTTTGGTTCCAGCACCTGAATCGAGATTTCTTCAATGAATACCTCCTGCCGCTTCCGTGCCTCTTTCTGCAAGTCTTTCAGATTTTTTACCTCATCGGCCAATCGGTCATTTTGCAGCGTCAGGTTCTGGTTGATGAGCATCAGCTCTTCCAGCTTATCGCTGTACCGTACCATAAACACTGCCGCGCCCAGCCAGGCCCCCAGAATGAACATCGCGACATAGCGGAGCCAGTGCTTTTCCCCTTCTCTATCCACCGTCATTTTCTAGCCTGCACCAGCCATTCAATGGAAAGTGTGCCAAAATGAGCCCCCATAAACGCCGCCAGAATCAGGATAACCTGACGGAAGACGGGCGAAAGTTGGCCGTCAAATATTTTTTCAATCTGCATAAACGAGTCAAACGTGCCGCCCAGCGCTCCAACCAGTCCCCATATTTTTAACTGTTTGGCCAGTTCTCCGGTGTACCACATGGGCATTTTATCCGTTAAAAACGCGCCAATCCCCCCGGTGATGGAACCGCCAACAACGATTCCGTAAGCAATGAAAAAGGTGAGCACCACCTGAGCCACGCAACACCCCCCCTTTGTACAGGCGTTACTTAATCCCTACGCATCTGAAGCGGCAATTATGTAAAAGGACGTCTCCTGAGGAGTACTCGTTTGGACCGTTTTCATATTTTGCCCCCTGCTATCCCATACTAAAAAAAACAGCGGAGGTGATTCTCTTGGTACATCCGGATCACGCCACAGAAGAGACGTTGTTTGATCGGGACGAGCAGATCACGCCGTTCCGTGACAACGAAGACGTGGTCTACTCACCCGAACGAGCCGATGCCGACGATTTGGAAGCACAAAAACGGGCGGATGCTGCCGATGAACGGCTAGAGATCCGTCCGTAAAAGGGGAGGGAATAAAAAATGCCGTTATTGCAATTGGGCGACCTGGAGAAAATCGACCTCGCCCTCGATATGGCCCAACGTTTTGTCCGCGGTGAGAGCTACCACGGAGACAAGCCCAAGGTCCTGTTACAGGACTTTGAACAACTGACCCAAAAAGTCCGCGATTGGCGGCGGGAACTGACCCAATCACTGGAAAACAGTCATCGGCTGACTGACAAAACCGTACAAGACGCTGATCATGCCAACCAAAACCCGCCACTCTAGGATCGCCAAGCCTATGATCGTTCACGCCGCTTTAACTTGCGTTCAATGCGCGGCGCATTCAGAACCAACAGATCCACAAACAGATTGACCATGTTGGGATTTTTCAACACACTTTGGAATAGATCCGGGTGCTCCAAAAACCACTTCTCGTTCGCCTTTACCCACGCTTTAAATTCCTGGTTTCCCTTGTAGTAGTGGTTTAACTGACGAATGGGTCTGCTCTTCACCAGATGCGTTCACCTCGCTTCCTGACCTGTAACCGGTACAACCTTGCCACCCCTCAATCCAGTCCTTCGTCAAAGAACACGGAGATGAGGAAAATAATGATGAGAATCCAGATAATCACTTCAAATCCATCGTTATCAAAAAAATTTCTGCTCAAACTCATCCCCCCTCCCGCCTTCGTTTGGTGTAAATGACCAGCTGACACTATACCTATATGACAAGAGGCCGAGGGGTGGTGTGGACGGCTGTCACGATCCGCCTGATTTCCGCATTCACCCAGCGAGCAGAAGTGACGCATAATCACCGCCTTGCCTATCCGATACTAATGGAAAGGACCAGGGAGGGGTGAGATGGAGAATGAACAGCGGTGGTCCACTGCTTGCCAACCGGGTCTACGTGTCGTTGTTGATCAGCGTACTGTTTGCTCACCTCGCAGTCTATCTGATTACCCCGATCTTCCCCATCTTCCTGGAAAAGGTGAAGGACTTCAGCGTAAGCCAGGTGGGGCTGATCCTAGGTGCGGGAAGTTTTGCCTTTCAGGCGGGCAGTCTGCTTGGCGGTTTCCTCTCCGATCGGTGGGGCCAGCGGACCCTTATTGTGACAGGAACCGTGCTGCAGGGAGCAGCCATGACCGGCTACGGATGGAGCATATCGTATGCCGCCTTTCTTGGGTTTTCCGTCTTGAATGGGATCGGCCTGGGACTGTTCGGACCATCTGTGAAAGCGATGATCGTGAACGCGGCAGGACGAGAGAGGCGGACAACTGCCTTTTCCTGGCGGGGAATAGCTGCCAACATCGGCATTATTATTGCCGGAGGACTAATCACGTTACTGGCCCTGGAGGCCAATCGGCGTGTTTTCTTTTACGCTGCGGCCGTGCTGTTTCTACTGGCTCTGCTTACCCGCTTGCTGCTGCCGTCCAGCCGCTGCCAGCAGGATTCATGCAAAAAGGCTCCTGCCCTCGATTACAAGCACATTCTCACCCACCGCAGTTTCCTGCTGTTTTCTCTCGTATCCCTGTTGATCTGGGCGCTGCATGCACAATTTGCTTTGGTACTTCCACTCAGGGGAGAGTACGTGTTGGGGACGACATCGCGGATTGGTCTGATCTGGACAATCAATTCGATGGTACTGGTACTGCTGCAGGGGCCTGTATCGCGCCTGCTCCTGGAGCGAGTCAACCCGTATTATTCCTTGCTGGCCGGTACTTTCCTGATCGGGCTTGGCCTGTTTTTGCTCGGCTGGGCTGACCGCTTTCTGACGTTGAGTCTGGCGGCGATTATCTTTATTCTCGGGGAAATGCTGATGCTGCCGGTCTGGGACAGTTTGGTCGGATACTTTGCGACAGAAGAGTTGGTGGGGGCGTATTACGGCATTTCCAACGTTGTATCGGGTGTCGGGGCAGCACTTGGCGCCAGCGTCGGCGGCAGTCTGGTCGATCGGTTTGGGGGTGTGGCCAGTTCTCTTCCCTGGTTTGGCTACGGAATGGCCACCATTCTCTTCGTGTCGCTGCTCGGCCTGTTTGTGTTATACGCCAAGGACCGCCATGGACGCGGACGTCCGCAGCCAATGATTCCCGCCAAGATTGCGCAAAAGTAAGGAGGAAATGACGTTGAATGAACCAAACCTGCCACAAGGCGAAACATTCCTGTTGCAAAACCGGGTACCTTTTTCTTCCTTGTTGTACCGGTTAGAGGACTGCAATGAAACAAGGCGAAAGCCGTCTGATTCCGCTCATCAGCCCGGAGAAGCGTATCGTTTCATATTCTGGGAATAAGGAGGCAGCTGTCATGGGCGAAACCGAAAAACGTTTGCGGGGTTCTGTAACGGGCGGCAGCGAACAAAACAGGCAGCCGAAAGCCGTACAGGACAGCCGCCCGGGCTATGGAAACAAAAAGCTGGAAGGACCAAATCGCCCTTCTACCTGACGCACCCGCAATGGGGGCGTTTTTTCCGTATCGTCCTGAATTGGTTGCTCGCCGGTCGGTTTTCCCCTATAGTAAGGAGTAGAGGAAATGTTTCGACTTTTTTTGCGAAAGGACGAAGCGTATTGTTCTTTACTTCCTTTCCACGAAAAACATACCCGGCTTTTCTGATTCTGCTTCCCGTCCTTTTCAGCTTGATTGTCTACGTGGGATACTCCTATGCCAAACAGCAGTATCATGCTGCCGGCACTCACGCGTTGGACAAGCAATTGGGTACCGTGATCCACCTGGTCGAGTTGACTCACAAGCAGGTGCAAAGCGGTCAACTCACTCTTGTACAGGCACAAAACAAGGTGAAAGAACTGCTTGCCGGACATCGTCTGCCGGACGGCACCCGCAATTCGTCAGAAGTCGACATCATGACCGGTCCGGGCGATTATCTGTTCGCGCTTAACTCCAGCGGTTATGCGGTGATGCACCCGCAGCTGGAAGGGAAAAACCTGCTGTCCATCCGCAATCCGGAAGGGCGGTTTATCGCCAAAGAGCTGATTAATCAACCGCAGGGGATACACTACTACCTTTGGCAGAACCCGACCGATTCCCGACCACACGCTAAAATCACCCTGATCCGTTACTTTGCTCCCTGGGACTGGTACATCGGGATAGTGGTGGACGAAGCCAACTTTTATGCCTACTACAAGCCGGTCAAAGTACTGCTTCTCGTGCTGGTTGCGGGCAGTTACGTCATCGCGGCGATCCTTTTGATTCTGGCGCGCCGCAAGGAACGGGCCCTTGCCCAGTCTGCCCGGATGAGCGAACAGTTGGCCCAGACCAACCAAAGCGTGTTAAAGACGCTCGCTGTGGCACTGGAAGAGCGGGACGCGTACACCTCCGGTCATTCGCAGCGCGTTGCCTTTTACATGAAGCAGATAGCCAGGCAGATGAACTTCCCCGAAGAAATGATGGAGGCGATCTACATGGGCGGGCTGCTGCACGACATCGGCAAGATCGGCGTCGAAGACAGGATTCTGCAAAAGAACGGACGCCTCACGGACGAAGAATACGAGATTATCAAGGCGCATCCAGTGCGCGGAGAAGCGCTTCTGCGCAGGCTGTACGCCGACGTGCACAAAAAAGACCGCGAGCAGGTTGACCTGGTCCTGACGATCACCCGCTCCCACCACGAAAGGTTTGACGGGCGGGGCTACCCCGACGGGTTGGCAGGAGAGGCCATACCGCTGGTAGCCCGAATTGCGGCGGTAGCCGACTCGTTCGATGCGATGACTTCGATCCGCCCTTATCGCCGAGGCCTCTCTTACTCAAAAGCCTGTCAGGAGATTCGCAATCACATCGGCACGCAGTTTTGTCCCATGGTAGCCCAGGCATTTTTTGAAAGCATCAGTGAAGAGACGTTTTACCGCGCCCACGAGATCACGACGGCCGATCAGATGCTGTTCGGCACGTTTGAAGAGAAGGTGCCGGTAAACGAGCGCTGCCAGGCGGTTACCTAGCACGGATCTCCCCATACTGCCCGGCTGACCGCCGGGCCCCCTATCTCCCGCCTTCAACCACCTGATACGGGATCTGAAACGCCTCCATCCTGCCAAAGAACCGCCGCTGTTCCGCTGCGGGCAGCCGAAGCGAGAGATATTGCTGGAAGTAAAACACCACCCGCTCCTGCTGCTCTTCCATTAGGCAATAATGAGGAAACTGGCTGATGTCCTGCAGGTAGTACAGGTATTGGAAGCGTTCATCGCTCAAGGGTGCAGTAAACGTACGGCTATAGGTAATCCCCTCATCGTTCTTGTTTTCACGAATCGTCTCCCGGGAGGCCCCCAGCAGCCGCAGCACTTCTGCTGCCCTCCGCCCCAGCTTTTCAGCGAGCATGTGATCGTTGTATTCGATTCGCAAATGGGTCAGGCGGTGACGGGAGCTGTCCAGCATCGCCATCCACAGTTTGCGCACGACCAGATTGGTCGGTGCAAAATTGTGCTCGTAAAAATCGTAAGACAGTACCGTCTCACCGTCATGTTCCTGACGATAGAACCTTATCGCATTCATTTCCTCACCCGCCTTTAACAGGAGCGGATTGCCTCCCATGCCGCACGATCCAGCTTTCTGATGGCGCGGAACAACAGTTGTTTGGCTGCTTCGTAGTCGTCCCGGTTGATGATCGCGGTGTGACTGTGAATGTAGCGGGCTGGCAGGCCGATCACGGCCGACGGCACGCCGCTGCCGTGCAGGTGAACAGCTCCGGCATCCGTTCCTCCCTGAGCAATATAATACTGATACTTGATGCCTTCCTGCTCGCAGATATCAATCAAGAAGTCGCGCAGCCCGGAATGGGTCACCATGACCCGGTCATAAATGCGCATCAACAAACCATCCCCCAATTTGCCAAAACCATCCCGCACGCCGGGAATGTCACCGGCAGGACTGGCATCCAAAGCCAGAAAGATGTCGGGGTTTATCAAATGGGCCGCTGTTTTGGCCCCTCTGGTACCTACCTCTTCCTGAACGGTCGCCCCGGCAAAAACCACATTGGGATGCTCGGGACGTTCATGCAGTTCTTTCAGCAGCTCAATGGACAGCGCACAACCGTATCGGTTGTCCCAGGCTTTGGCCATGATCTTTTTCTTGTTGGCCATCACGGTAAACGGACTTACAGGCACAATCGGCAGCCCAGGCCGGATCCCCCATTCTTCCGCTTCTTTCCGCGAATCGGCTCCCACATCGATGTACATGTTTTTGATCTCCATCGGTCGGTTTCGCTGGTCATCTCCCAGCACATGGGGCGGAATGGAGCTGATAACCCCTTCAATGGGTCCGTTGGGCGTAACCACCTGTACCCGCTGCGCCAGCAGCACCTGACTCCACCACCCGCCAAGGGGTTGAAACGAGATGTATCCTTTATCGGAGATACGGCTCACCATGAAGCCCACCTCATCCATGTGGCCAGCCACCATGATGCGCGGGCCATGTTCATCGCCGCGGTGCACCCCGAACAGACTGCCCAGGTTGTCGTATATGATCTCATCTGTATAGGCACTGATGTACTCTTTCATGACCTTGCGTACTTCACTCTCGAATCCGGGAGCGCCCGGAGCCTCCGTCAACCTTTTCCAAAGCTCAAGCTGAAACGCGTCAGACATCTGTTATCCTCCTCTGCTTCTGTTCCTCTCCTATTATCGGTGACCCCCCTGGGAAATGCAACATTTGACAGCCGGCGTGCTCTCCCTGAAAACAGAAGACTCTGCCATGACAATTCGTACAACCGGTACGGCTGGATCACCGGCACTTGTACGCCCCGAGCATCTGATACGAGGTATGATGTATAATGAAGAGACACAAACAAGAGCCGGGATGGAAAAACATGTTTGTTTCCCGGGCAATACAGGAGGAAGACCGGGCGCTTCCCCATTGTAAACAGATGCCAAAAGATCGAAATCGGTAGGAGCCGTACCAAAGGGAAAAATAATGGCACCAGCCTCAAACGGAATGCCGTCTGCATGGGAAAATAATGACGAACCAAAGGTGAAGCAGATGAAAAAGGAAGAGACTCAGTACGACGTGATCGTGATTGGCGGTGGTCCTGCCGGTCTCATGGCCGCATACGCCGCCTCCGCTCAGGGGGCCCGCGTCTGCCTGACGGAGAAAGGGGAAAAGTTGGGCCGCAAGCTGATTATTTCAGGAGGCGGGCGCTGCAATGTGACAAACGCCAAGGAGTTGGATGAGTTAATCAAAGAAATGCCGGGAAATGGCCGGTTTATGTACAGTGCCTTTTCCCAGTTTGGCAATCGGGATATCATTCGTTTTTTTACAGAGTTGGGAGTAAAGTTGAAGGAAGAAGACCGGGGACGGATGTTTCCGGTCACCGACAAGGCGATTACCGTAGCCAACACGCTGATTGATGCCGTAAAACGGCAGGGTGTGCAGATTCGACTGAACAGCCCGGTCCAACGGGTTCTCTACGATGCCGGTCGAACCTGTGGCGTACAGCTTGCATCAGGGGAGACCTTGACAGCACCATGTGTCGTTGTTGCTGTCGGCGGGTGCTCCGTCCCCCGAACCGGATCAACCGGGGACGGCTACCTTTGGGCGAAAGAGGCTGGCCACACCGTTACGGAACTTTACCCCACAGAAGTGCCGCTTACTGCAGACGACCGGTTCATCCGGGAAAAGCGGCTGCAGGGGCTGTCTTTGCGTGATGTGAAACTGACGCTGTACACGAGCCGGGGAAAAAAAGTGAGTACACAGGAAGGCGACATGATCTTTACCCATTTCGGCATCTCCGGTCCCGCCGCTCTGCGCATGGGCCATTATGTATCTGTTACCATGCGCAGGCAGGGAACCTCTCCGCTCCTGCTGACGATTGACCTGATGCCTGATTGTTCTCCGGACGAGCTCTTTCGGGACAGCTGGGCGCGTCTGGAAGCTCACCCGAAAAAGGCGGTAAAAAACGTGCTAAAAGGCTTTCTCCCGGAGCGAATGATTCCGCTGCTTCTGGATCTGGCAGAGATTCCCGCTGACGTAATGCCAAGCCACATGGCCAAGGCCCGCTGGCAGCGGTTTGTCCAGCTGGTGAAAGCATTTCCCTTGACCATTACGGGGACGCTGTCACTGGAGGAGGCGTTCATTACCGGAGGTGGTGTCCACGTGAAAGAGATTGAACCACAAACGATGCAGTCCAAACTGATGCCAGGACTGTTTTTCGCGGGAGAAGTGATGGATGTCCATGCCCACACAGGAGGCTACAACATCACCATCGCCTTCTCCTCCGGGTACGTCGCGGGATTCCACAGTGCCAAGCAGGCCTTGTCCTGCAATAACAGCCGCCGGCTGGACATGTCCCATGAAGAAGTTACCTCGGTAGGTACGGATACGTGAGCATTCATAATAAGAAAAAACACCTCATCCGTCATGAGATGTCAGAATGTGACAGGAGAGCAGCCATTTTCCGCACGAACGACTTTGCCAACCTTCCAAGCGGAGCTAGACCGAAGCGGGGGCATCCGGGCGCAACATGGACAAACGGCGCAGCAGCACTGCTTTTGCGCCCGCCCGCTTCGGGATGCGAAGCGGACAGTCTGGCTCCATTGGTGGTTGGCGACGGAGTGAGGAGGAAAATGGCCGCCTTTCCCTATCAAAACACTTTGTCTACCACTATCATGAACCGGATGCAAGTCGATAGAGCATTGCGAATCCGGCCAACAGAAACGCAAATCCCAGAAGCAAAAACGTATTGGCCCGCTGTTTGACACGCCGCTGGTCTCCTCCCATGTGACGGGCAAGACGGTTCTGCCAGCGTTTGGTTCGGGGCTGCCACATGACAACCACCCCGACAGCCATCAGGAAAAGAGGGAAGCCAAAAGAGATCATCCTTCAGCCCGTTTCTTTCGGGGCCGGAGCAGCCAACCACTGCCGGCCGGATCTTCGCCGCTCTCTCTTTCCACGAGCATGCGAGCTTCTTCAGCGAGAGACAGTGCTTCCGCAAACCGCAGCTGACGGAAAGCCTGCTCCGCCTTGGTCAAAAGTTCATGCACCTGCCGGTTCTGACGGCGGTAACGGTTGGTATACTGAATCGCCCCTTCCGCCTTTTGGCACGTGGCGATTGCCTCTTGTGCCAACTGCTCGGTGATCCTCAACTCTTCCTGGGCCTCCATGAGCATTTCAGCCACTTCCTGCAATTCGTAGCCATAACGCTCCATTGACATCTTGATCTGGGCCAGTTTTTGTACCACCTGGTCAAAACGGAACTTCACCTCGTCCGGCACGCCAGGCAGGTAACTGCGCTTGATCTGCTGGCGAATGCGCAGCAGTGAGTTGGAGATGTACTCCATTACATCGAGAGCGTCATCCTCCGTCTCGATTCTCGGTGCCGGGGAAGTTTCCTCGTCGTCCAACGTCGGCTCTTGCGGCGTCTCGAGCCGCTTGGGAACCACCAGTTCATACTCCACTTCATCCTCTTCAGAAACCGGAACATCGTCACCTGTGAATGGGCGAGAAAAGGAGGCACTCAGGCTGTCCTGGGTTTCTTCCCCGTTCGATAGCGATTCTTCCCTCGCCAACAGCAGCCTGCGCTCGTCCTCCGTTGTCACGCTTCCGCCGGAGATCGGTTCGGCGGCAGGTGAATGTTCTTTTTCTGGCCGATCAAAGGAAACCGCCGCTTCCGATTCTGCACCAGAGACAGCCGGAATTGCCGGTTCAGCGTGCCTGGGAGAATCCTCCTGTGCGGATGCCTGTTCCAGATCAGCCGGGTCAAGCAGCGGCTGTTCTGCACCTGATTGTTGTCCGTCCAAAGCCGACGTCTGGTGCTGCAGAGCTTCCGTATCTTCTTTGATCTGAGGCTGGGGTACGGAGACCGCCGGTTCTGCTGCCAGTGCTGCCGCTGCCTGCCGCTGGCTGAGTACAGCTTCCTCCAGGTATTGGTACGTTTCGTCCAATTTGATCGAAAACGCCTTGACATGCATTTCTACGTGCTTTAGATTCCCCTCTTCCAAAGCGGTCTCGGCCGAAATGAGCAGTTGTTTGACTTGCAGAAGAGAGGCCTCCAACTGGCTTTGGCTCAATTCGTAACCATCCTTGAGTACCAAGGCAATGTCCGCTTCCAGCTGTTTCAGTTCGTCCACCATCTCTTTCTGCACCCGTTTGACCAGCTCGGGCAGCCGTTCCAGCGAGGCAAGCACATCCCGCAGAATCTCCTGTGCCTTCACCGCGAGATCATGCGCCTGTACCGTATCACCTGCGGCCAGCAGTTCCTTGACCGTTTCCCGCATTCCTTCCACTTCATCCAGCTTCGCTTTCCATTCATGAAAGGTGAGTCCGTAATCGAGCCGGGCGTTGGTCAGCTTCCATTCACACTGCTCAGCCAATTTGCCGATTTCAGGAATGGTCAGTGTATTCTCTTTTTTCTTTTCGGCTACCTGCGTACTGTCTGCCTTTAACTGAGCCAATTCGCCTTCCAGTTCGGTCAGCAGGTCCTCCGCTTCAGCCAGCAAATCCAGCGCCATTCCAAAACGCAGGCGATCGCATGCCTCTTCCGCTTCCAGGATGATCATCTCCACATCGGGAATGCGCATCCTGAGCAGGTGTTCCTTGCGGTTCGCAAGCTGCGCGTACCACTCTTCAGTCGCACCCGTCGCCCGACGCAGCGGTTTGTCCAGTTCCACCAGTTGAATTTTTTGAACCAGTTCGTCTTTCCAGTCTTCGACGCGATCCACTTCCGCAAGAATGCTGTTGCGCCGAATAAACGCGTACAATAGGCCGATCACAAAAAGCAGGAAGAGTACGGCAAGCGCGTATACCCACCAGGGGAACAAGTTCCACAGTGATTCAGGTTTCGCCCGATCAACCTCTGGTGCGGCATCACTATTGGTCTGCGCACCTGGCGCGGCTTCCTGCTTGGCAGCTATCCGCCCCAGTTCATTGTTGACTTCGGCTACAAAGGTTTTGATCCCTTTCATGTACTCTTTTTGATTGCTGAACGGCATGTAGTAGGTGACGATCTTGTCGTGAAGCATCGTCAGGTCGGCACCCTTCTCCTTAAGGGCCGGACCGGGAAAGACGCCCAACTCCTGGCTGTTGATGTCCAGCACAATCATCATCGTATTATCACTTAAATTGTAGTTGTCATACAGTTTTTGGGCATATTCATCGACACTGTTCGCCTCCGGTTTGACGCCCTCCACCACGACGACCTTGTACGAGTCGGGGTACTGCCGGACAAACTCGGTAAAGTCCTCTTTCTGCTCCTTGTCGAGATACCCTCCCTCGTCCTGTACCACCTCATCCGTCTTCGGCGGAAATGGCGCTGCCCAAACGTTAGCGGAAAGACAGAAAACAGCGAACAGTACGGCTATCAGAACACGTTTCATCACACGAGACAACCCCTTTTGCAGCGTTCTACCGTCGGGACGTTGTTGGCGAAGGTTTGAGCAGTGACCGGAGAAGCTGTTCGACCGACGCGACCAGCCACTCACAAAACTCGTCGGATCCAGGCTCCAGGTAATACACTTCCCGCACTGACTGTGGATTCAAGTAAGGATAGACGAGCAGACTGGTCATCGCCAACAGCACCTGGTCAACTGACAAAGGAGCAAACACGCCCCTGGTTATGCCATCTTCGATAATGCTGGCGAAGCTGTGTTTCCACCGGTGGATGTAGACTGTCATCACTTCACGCGCCAACATGGATTCTACGCTTAATTCACGTTGGATCAGCCGCGTAACGGCTGCGTGATCCCGTTGAAAGAACACGTACAGCCGGACAAGCGCAATCAGCTCGTCCAACGGCTCCGTCCCCCTGTTCGCCGCTTTTTGCGCGGCCAGGAGGCGAAAGAATGTTTCGTAATACGAGGCGATCAACACCTCAAGCAGCCCTCTTTTCCCCTGAAAATGGTAGGAAATAAGGGCCAGGTTTACATCTGCTTCCTTGGCGATCTGCCGGACCGTCGTGCCGTCAAATCCCTGTGCGTCAAACAGTTTGGCCGCAGCAGCCAAAATACGCGCTTTGGTCTGATCCGTGCCTCTGTTGATAGGCTCCCTGCCTCGTTTCATCAGGGTTGTCCTCCTCTTGGAAATAAATACCAAAAAGACGAAACAAAACACACAGCAAGCAGATCTTTATTATTATAGTATAGATTTCCTGTCAAAAAAAGCTGTCGCCTTGGGAATTTTCGACATTCTGATATCCATCCCAAAACAAACGCCCTCTCTTGTGAGAGGGCGCCAGCGAGAACTCGCCATGTATTCAATCTGAAGGATGTCGAGCGCATCTTGGAGTGAACAGGACACCAAACGGTGCTGACCGAGTTTCAAAGCTCTCGCATGGGACGAGTGTGGGCGGTTTTTCGCCAGTCAGCGCGAAAAACGCCCCACTCGTATTCACGACACTTTGTCTGCAATCAGGTTAACGGCCTGGGTAGTTGATAATACTGTCACTCCGATTCTCGTCCGGCTTGGACAGTGAACGGGAACGGGCAGGTGTGTCAGGACTGTCCGACGGCTGCGGCAGCCGATAGCGCTGTCCGTAGTTGCGAATGAAGGTGTCCACTTCCGTGTACTCCTGCATCCGCTGTCCGTCGAGGTCGTACTCGGAGCGGATTTGCATGACCATCCGCGTCGGCAAATACGTAACCTGATCGTAGTAGAGCGTGCACTCTGCCTCCAGTTCCATGTTGTCGATCAGGTTGTCGATCTCCCTGCGAGTCTCGTTGGCCTGTACGCGCGCTCCCTGTTTGACCTCCCGCCATTCTTCATCCGATAAGTTCATCGCCATTTTCAGATTGGGTACATAAAGCGATTTGACGCCGCCGCCAATCTGGGACTTCATTTGTCTGGCCAGTGACTGTTTCAGTTTTCCGGAATCCAGCAGTACGCGCACCGCTTTGATGTCGTCCCCAGGGTTGGGATCGCGCAGCGGCACGACGCTGGATCGCATTTCCTCGATCTGTTCAAAAGAGGTAATCGGATTCCAATTGTTCATTTCCTGCCACATGGTCACATCGCCGTCATCTACCTTTTGCCATGCCTGGTCGCCGTCCAGTTTGGCATACAGCCGCCCGCTTTTGCTCAACAGGGACAAGGTATCCGCCCGGTTCTCTTCCGGAAAAGAGAGCTTCACGTCGAGAAAGACGTCTTCCCCTTGAACTTGTCCGTTAAAAGTAACAGCACTTCCGTTGGCACTGTTGCCCGAAAGGAGTTTGGTCACCCCCCAAAAGGAGTATCCCTCTTGGGAGAGGAACTGACTGCGTACGGATTGATAGGCGGCCTCAGCTTCCTGTTTGGTTTCGCTCTGATTACAGCCAGCCGCCAATGACAAAATGAGCATCCCGATCACGCTGAACTTCTTGCTTGTCATCGCCACTCCTCCTTGTCCCCGTTAGGTTTTCCGGGGACAAGGAGAGTTATTCCATCGCGCGTTTGTTACAGCGAGTAGACAAAGACACCATCCCGCCTGCGAATCTCGATCTGGTGCAGAATCGTCAACAGATCAATATGGCCAAGGGTTTCCGACAAGGTCAAAGGCAGTTCTTTCTCATACAATTCGGGAAACAGCAAGGCCGAGAGTTCAAATGCCGTCTTTTCACCGTCGCGCAGCAGCCGCCGAAGCGTGTCGGTGCGCTCCCAGTTTCGCTGCAGCCGGGAAGCGATCAACTCTCGATGCTCCGTTACCACCTCGCCGTGTCCGGGCAGAACCAGGCGAATATCAATATCCGCACACATCTGCAGCGCCGTCCGATACTGAACCAATGTCAGCGGACGGGCCTGTGACCGATCTCGCGGCGGCTCGATAAACGCATTGGAGGAGATACGCTTCAAGATGTGGTCACCGCCAATCATCACCTGGTCCGAGGAACGGTACAGGGAGAGGTGGCTCTGCGCGTGACCAGGCGTGTACAATACCTTCCACTCGGGCAGGCCGGGCAGCGGCTGTTCATGTTTCAGCAATCCGTCAATTCGGGCCGGTTCACAAAACGTCATCATGAGCTGATAAAACTTATCGATCACCGTCATCAGCCGCTCTGGCACGCCGCTTTCCCGATACAGCCGGAAGAAAAACTGATTATGAAACTCCATGAATTCCTTGTCCATCTCCACGTACGGAACGGCCAGCGGATGGGCATAGCTGCGGGCGCCTGACTCCGCGCAAAAACGGCGCAGCAGTCCGCAGTGATCCACATGGTGGTGGGTCAGGATCACTTGCTGGACATCCTCCGCTTTATACCCGAGTGCCTTCAGTCCGCCCTGCAGGGCCTCCCATGCAGCGGGAGTGTTGGGCCCCACATCGACCAGCGTCAGACTGCTGCCGGTGATCAAGTAGACGTTTACGGGCCCTACGGAAAAGGGGGTGGGGATCACGATCTGATAAACACCTGGCGCTGTTTCCTGTGGCATGGATTGTGTCCTGCCTGTTGGGTGTGTCATGAGCTGCATCTCCTTTGCGATGTTTTACTTTTTGGTAGAGCGGGAAAGAAGTATAGAGAGAGCGCCTGAAGCTTCCCATGACACTAAGCCAGACGAATCTGGTTTCTCCCTCTGTTTTTCGCATCATACAGGGCGATGTCGGCCTTGCGAAACAGCGTATCCATACTGACTTGACGATGGGTTTGGCGATCCCACTTGGCCACCCCGACCGAGATCGTAACGCGCGGTCTGGTCTCCGCTTCCACGCGGGAGCGGATGCGTTCAGCGATGATGAACGCCTGGGAGGTGTTCACATTGGGGAGGTATACCGCCAGTTCCTCTCCTCCCCATCTGGCCGGGATATCGCTATCTCGTACACATTGTTTGATCAGTCGGGAAACCTGGACCAGGACTTCGTCGCCAACCTGATGTCCGTACATGTCGTTGATTTGTTTAAAGTGGTCGATATCGATCAGGATGAGCGAACCGTGCTCATCCTGTTCGAATGAACGGGTCACCTGCTCATCCAGATATCGTCTGGCGTACAGACCGGTGAGATTATCCGTACATACCATTCGCTCCACTTCTTTGTGCAGCATCGCGTTGGTAATCGACAAGCTGGTGTGCTGGCCAAAAATCTCCAGAAGTTTAAAGTCGTCAAAGCTGAAAACGTTGCTTCGCTCATCCGATACCAGCAGCACCCCCGACACCTTGGACTCCCGCCAAAGGGGAACCCCCATCAGTGAAGCAAACAACCTGAGTGAGTAGGGAACCGGCTGAGGTTCGGAGTGAGCGACGATCACGCCCCGCCCTTCGCGCAGGATTCCCTCCACCGGCTGTTCCGTAACCGCCACCTGCCGCCCGACGTCCTTTTCATCAGATGCGGAGGTAACCACCAGGCGGTGTTCGTCAAGCCACTGCAAGATGGCACAGTGCTGCGCACGAAACGTATCCAGCATCATCCTGGTGACAATTTGCAGGATTTCGTCCAGATTCAGGGTTCGGTTAAGCTGTTGGGTCATTTCATTGATCAGGCGAAGTTCATTGATCAGATTGCGGGACTGCTGGTACAACCGCGCATTTTCAAACGCTGTGCCGGCTGTCTCCGCCAGAATGGAGAGGTAATCCGTCTCCGTACTCAACAGGTGGGAGCCTCTCGCAGCCGTCAACTGAAGCACGCCGTACACCCCCTGCTTCCCCAACAGCGGAGCTGCAACAACCGTCACTTCCTGCGCTCCATCCCGCCGGTGCCCGACCACGAGCTTCCCTTCCATGTACGCCTGGCTGCTGTATGCATCCTGTCCGGCTTGAAAGGTAAGCTGTTTGACCGGGAGCGACGTGTTGGTATCCACCGTCAGGTAGAGATCCACCTCGGCATACGGGTACAGTTGGCGAATGCTTTTCATAATCTCTTCCAACACGTCATTTACGTCGATCGAGGCCTGAATCTGCTTGGTAAGCTTGTACAGCAGGTCTTTTTTGCGTTCCTCTCGCCGTATCTGGTCGGAGATGACCGCCCGCATCAGCGCATTGCGAATTTTTTCCGCCACATTTTGCAAAAAGGCGATGTCCCGGACGTCATAGGTGATGTCCGCCTCATCAGGCGGGATGTGCAAGATGAACGCGTACAGCGGGGTCCCTTCACAGTAAACAGGAGCGATGACCAGTCGGTTCTCATCGGCTACCAGTGGTGTAATTCTCTTATTGAAAAAGCGGGGGATGATCTCCGACAAGTGCCTCTCTCTCTCCTCTCCCCCGGGTACGGTGTAGCGCTCCTGCGGCAGCATGTATCCCCTGTCATCCAGTCGTACCGCCGAGCAGCAGCCCTTGTCGACAATCTCGCTGATTTGTTTGATGACGCAAAGCACGAAGTCTTTCGCCCTGTGGTAGCGGTTGGCATTCATGACGATTTCACTGGTCGCCCGTTTGATGTAGGCATCATAGCCCATGTAAATCAATGGCTCCATCCCCTGCATGTAAGAGGCGAGATCGTAGGGAAAGTCGTGTTTGGGGACGACCAGCCCGATTGTCGCCCTGACGCGACCGTCCTGCTCCCTCAGCGGGATGGCTGCACAGGCACAGATACAATCCTGCTCCGCCTGTTCGGTCCATGCCAACTGCCCGCTGACCAGTGCCTGCCGAACCACGGAAGCGGGTTCGGCCGTCAAATCGTCCCCGACCTCATAAGCAAACGAGGCGGGCTTCCACTTCTGCTTGACGCTGAGGGGAACCAGGTGAAGCAGCCGACCAGCGGAGTCCGTCAAAAACAGCAGTCCAGGGCGTTTTTCCGGCCAACAGGCCAGAAAAAAGTGGCTCATGTACATGAAAACAGTTTCTAGTTTACCTAACATTTTCCTATTAATCGCCACTAATCTCCCTCTTCCCCTTCCCCATCTTGCGTTTTTTCCCGAACCACAAACAGATTAACCGGCTGTCAGCGGGGGCTCTTGCAAATGTCCGATATCATTTACTTGCAAAACGTCCCACTGGCCGGATCGGTATCGAAAGGTGGTGATGCCTGTATTTTCGATCCTGGTCACCCCTGTACCCTGGACACCGTCGGTCACCAAATGAAGAAAAGCATTAATCAAACCGCCATGGCTCACGACGGCAACCATCTGGTCGGGATGGTTTTCGGCAATCGACGTCAAGCACGTCTTCGCGCGCCGCTGCATCGCCTCAAACGGCTCGATCCCGTACTTCGCTTCATCCCTCACAGCGGTTCCATACCGTTCTTCTATCTCCTGGTAGGTCAAACCTTCCCATTCTCCGTAATTCCGTTCGCGCAGGTCGGGCGTGGTGCGAACCTCAAGTCCGGCCATGTCAGCCAACCTTCTGGCCGTTTCGTACGCCCGCTTTAAATCGCTGGAGTAGACGATGGAAAGCGGTCGACCGGCAAAGCGGGCAGCAAGGCAGTCGGCCTGTCTCTCTCCAACGGCCGTCAGCGGCAGATCGCTGTGTCCCTGAATGCGCTTCAATCGGTTCCATCCGGTTTCCCCGTGCCGGATCAAGTACAGAATCGTTTCCATCGGTACCCCTCCCCGCTCGCTTCCTTTCCCTCTTTTTACATTATATAGGCTTTTGGGGTCACTTGCTATAATCTTTGACAGTCACTCGCAACCTTTCGTTTCTTTTCAAAAAAACGGAAAGGCTGAAACGGAAGCAGGATCCATACCGTCTACACCAATGATAATCGAGAAAAGCACAAGGAGGTATCCACATGAAACATCACATGCTCAAGCGCACCACTGGATTCATTCTGTCCGCTTCTCTTTTGATCCCGCTGGCAACGGTCCAGGCAGCGCCTGCACATACGCCTGCTGCTTCCGTCACCCAGCCTTCAGCCATACCCGCATCTGAAAAGGTAGCGGCAGCCCCCGGCAGCCAGGTTAAGCTGAGCAAACAGGAAGCGCTGGCCATCGCCCAAAAATACGTGCGCCTTCCTGCTGATGCCGTCCTGACAAACACCTCGTTTCAGAACCGGGATCATTGGCGATCGTTTCCGGTATGGAGTTTTCATTGGGAAGTGAAAGGAAAAAACGGTGAACCGGGCGGTCCCGCCTTCAGCGTCTCGATCAACGCCGACAGTGGAGAATTGACATCCTACAACCACTACAAAAACAGACGGGACGACGACCAGGTCAAACAGCTCATTTCCCGGGACGAAGCAGCTGCCATCGCGGAGAAATTTATACAGCAGTACGCTTCCGGCAAGAAGGCGGAAGTCCGCCTGTACGACCTCAACATCCCGGAGGAGAAACCGCCGCTGGGCAAAACCGTGTACCATTCCTTCCATTATGCGCGTGTTGTCAATGACATCCTCTTTCCCGAGAACGGAATAAACATTACCGTCGATGGAGAAGGAACCGTGACCAGCTTCGATTTGAACTGGAATGACGGCATCACCTTCCCGGAACCAAGCGAGTTGATCACGGAAGAACAGGCGGCGGAGGTATTCAAAACGTCTTCTGTCGCAAAACCGGTCTACTTCCTGCCGTGGGATCGGCCTCATGTCTCCCGTGAAAAACCGTTCCTGGTTTACCAAAATCCGTTTGATTTCGTGGTCGATGCCCAATCGGGCCAACCGCTTACAAACTGGCGGGATCCGATTGAAGAAGAGCAAGAGCCCACTCCTGTCACCCAACACCCTCTGACGCCGCACAACAGCGGGACTATGTTGAGTCAGGAAGCGGCGGCAGCATTGGCCAGCAAGCTGTTCGGATTGTCCGACTATGTGCTGAATTCCGTCAACTACCATGAAAACGAGTTCCGCAGCGGACAAGGCACCTGGAGATTGCATTACGAAACAAAGGGACAAGACGAAAAGCAGTACGTTTCTGTAACCCTTGACGCCCAAACCGGTGACGTGCTCCATTATTACCGGAGTGATTTGCGTCCGCTGGGAGCGAAAACGGAGAACGAGAAAAAGGGTGAATGGACGAAGGAGCAGCTGACAGAAAAAGCGATCGCCGCTTTGAAAAAATTCTCGCCGGCTATCGCCTCGGGGCTGTACTTGACCCAAGTTCGCGACTATTCCAAAGTCGATAACAGTCCGCGTGTCAGCGTCCATTTTAACCGGTTTATCGACGGTATCCAGACGGCAACCGGAACGGCTTCCGTCACGTTCAATACGATTGCGGGAGAGATTGAGGAGTACTATGTCGATCAGGGCGGCGAAAGCTATCCGGACGAGCCGCCTGCTTATCGCAGTGCCGAGGAAGCTGTCGAAGCCTGGTGGGACGAATCCGTACTGGAACTGGTGTACGTGCTCCCTCCCAATCGTGAAGAGATGATCAAGATGGGACGCGGAGAGCCTGCCGGCGATCCAGTGGCCAAGCTGGTTTACCGCACGTCCAGCACGCCGTTTGATACGCCCTACGTCCTGCATGCCGAAACAGGAGAGTGGATCAGCCAGGCGACAGGAAAACCAATCTCGCTGCATCGTATTAAACCGGCTGACCTGGAGGGGCACCCGGCTGAAAAACAGCTTAGCTTGATGTATCAGTACGACGCCATTTCGCTGATCGACGGCAAACTGATGCCGGAGCGGCCGATTACCCGCGGTGAAATGATCAAGATGCTGATGATCACCTTGAACCAGGGGCACTTCTACCCGGAACGCTACGCGCTTACGAAAGCCACCTTTGACGATGTGGCTGCCAGCTCTCCGTACTTCGCCTACGTCGAAGCGGCCGTGCAGGCTGGACTCTTGAGCAAGGACGCGGACATGCTAAAACCGGAGGAGACGATCACGCGCGCCGAACTGGCCGACATGCTGGTTCGTGCACTTGGACTGCACAAGCTTGCCGACTACGAGGACATGTTTGCAAGCAATGTGACAGATATTGACGCAGATCAGCGGGGCACCATCGCCATTGTCACCACACTAGGGATCATGACTGCGCCGGACGGAAAGTTCACACCTGCACGAGTGGTCAGCCGGGCTGACGCTGCTGTAGCTTTTTCCCGTTTCCTGGAAAAGCGCAATGAACTGAATCTGGGCAGGGCGCCCTCTTACATGTATGAATATTAATTGTGGAGGTACAGGGAGGGTCTTGACTTTCCCGATCTCGAGCATATAATATTGGATGTATGTTCAGCAGGGTAGCATTGATTGCAGGTAAAAACAGGAGGACACCCTCTTAGTTTCATCCCTTATGGGCGGCGGCTGGATAAATCCCATGAGGAGCACGATGCGAAAACGCTACCGTTCGAAGTTCGTGTAGGTAAAGATGAAACTAGCCTCTTGGAAGTAAACACCTGTGAATCCCACATTAAAGGAGACTGAAAGCATGTCACGTTACACTGGACCACGTTACAAACTTGCACGTCGTCTGGGCATTTCCCTGGACGGAACCGGTAAAGACCTTAAGCGCAACTACCCGCCTGGTCAGCACGGCCACGCTCGGCGCAAACTGAGCGAGTACGGGATTCAGCTTCAAGAAAAGCAAAAACTGCGTCACATGTTTGGCGTCAGCGAAAAGCAGTTCCGCCGCACGTTCCAACAGGCGGCCAAAATGCCTGGTGTACACGGCGAGAACTTCATGAAATTGCTGGAGTCCCGTCTGGACAACGTGGTGTACCGCATGGGCTTCGCCCCGACTCGTCCGGCAGCCCGTCAACTGGTTACCCACGGTCACTTCCTGGTAAACGGCAAGAAAGTAAACATCCCTTCCTATCGCGTACAACCGGGCGATGTGATCAGTGTGCGCGAGAAATCCCGCAATCTGGCGATTATCAAAGACTCGCTGGAGGCGCGCACCTTCCTGCCGAACTACATTTCATTCAACGACAACGCAATGGAAGGAACGTTTACCCGCCTGCCAGAGCGTGAAGAAATGCCGGCAGAAATCAACGAGAAACTGATCGTCGAGTTCTACAGCCGTTAATTGGCAAATGGAAAAGGACCTCATCCGAGGTCCTTTTTTGCGTGCTCAGAGCAGCTTAACTTTGGCAAACTTGCGCTTGCCCACCTGCACGATCATACCCTCTTCGAGCGGGAGCACAAGATTGATGTCTGTTATTTTTTCTTCATTTACTTTCACAGCCCCCTGTTGAATCATCCGGCGGGCCTCTCCTTTGCTCTCCACCAGTTTTGCGTCAAACAGCAGAGCGACAATGCCGACCTCGCCCTGCTCATAGTCAGAAGCCCTCAGGGCCACTTCCGGAATGTCCGTCGGCAAAGCCCGCTGCTGGAAAACCGTCTTGAAGTGCTGCTCCGCTTCCTCTGCCGCCTGCTCGCCGTGGTAGAGACGCACCAGCGTTTTGGCCAGTTTCATCTTGGCGTCACGCGGATGGATCGAACCATCAGCCAACCCGTCTTTCAACCGCTCCAGCTCCTCAAGCGGAACATCGGTCGTCAGCTCGTAGTACTTGAGCATCAGCTCATCGGGAACCGACATGGTCTTCCCGTAAATCTCGTTGGGCGGTTCATTGACACCGATGTAGTTGCCCAAACTCTTGGACATCTTCTGCACACCGTCCAACCCTTCCAGAAGCGGCATCGTGATGATTACCTGCGGCTCCTGGCCATACTCTTTCTGCAGGTGGCGGCCCATCAACAAGTTAAACTTCTGATCCGTTCCACCCAGTTCGATGTCGCAGCCCAGCGCCACGGAATCGTAACCCTGCATCAGCGGGTAGAAAAACTCGTGAATCGAAATGGGCAGTCCGCTGTTGTACCGCTTTTCAAAGTCGTCCCGCTCCAGCATCCGGGCGACGGTGGTCATCGCCGCCAACTGCACAACGTCCGCGAACGTCATCGGCGCCAGCCATTTGGAGTTGTAATAGAGTTCCACTTTTGATGTATCCAGTACCTTGCCGAACTGTTCCATGTAACTTTTGGCATTTTCCTTTACCTGCTCTTCCGTAAGCTGCTTGCGCGTCTCCGATTTGCCGGTAGGATCACCGATCCGCCCGGTAAAATCTCCGATCAGAAGCTGTACCGTGTGGCCCAGTTCCTGAAACTGGCGCAGTTTTTGCAGCACGACCGTATGGCCGACGTGAATGTCGGGGGCGGAAGGATCAAGGCCCAGCTTGACTTTCAGCGGTTTACCGGTGGCGACAAACCGCTCCAGTTTATGGCGCAGTTCCTCTTCCGGCACGATTTCCGCCACACCGCGGCGGATAACGGCCAACTGCCGCTCTACCTCCTGCTGTTGTTCCCTGCTCAGGTCGTAACGTACCCGCTGCTCTGTCGCATCGATTTTACCCGTTTCCGTTTGGCTCATCGTTCGCCTAACACTCCTTGTTTGTCGTTTTGGGATAAAATAAAAAAACCCGTCCCGGTTAGGGACGAGATTGTGTCTCGCGGTACCACCCTACTTGGAAGCTGCCGCAGGCCAGCTTCCCGCTCCTTGCGATAACGGCCTGATCGACCGGTCGACTGCCGTCGACATGCTCCGGGCGTGTAATTCGCCACAGACCGCGACACTGGTTTGCACCTGCCACCAGCTCTCTGTCAGGGTGTCGGGAACAGCCCCTCTTTTCGTCCCGGCCAACCTGGTACGACGCCTTGTCTGCAACTACTGTCGCCTTTCTTCGCACTTTTTTTATGACAAATGGCAACGCACATCGTCCTCATTTAATCACACTCATCCGTTTCCTGTCAACGAGTCCTGCCATCGTCCGACAACGTTGTATTCGCGCTTCCGGTGATGTGATATAATTAGGAACGTAATTAGGGGGGACGTACATAATGGACAAGAACCAACCGGCTGCCGGCAAACCGGCCAAGCCCAAGCGCCGCAATGGTAAACGAAAACATCCGGCCATTTTCGCACTGCAGCTTTTGCTATTGCTCGGCGCCATGGGGATGGTTTTGGCGGGCGGTGTACTGACCGGCTATGTCGCGTCACTCGTGAAGGACGAGCCCATCCGCAGCCGTGAAGAATACGAGGAAAAAATCTTCAGCAATCACCTGACCGGCTTTGCCTACTACAGCGATGGCAGCCTGATCGGGCAGCTTCGCGCGGAAGAGGATCGCCGTCTGGTGAAGCTGTCCGAAGTTTCCCACCATTTGATTAACGCAATCATCGCCACAGAGGACAAGCACTTTTACGACCATCACGGAATCGTGCTGCAGTCGACGCTTCGCGGCGCGTACCAGGATTTCACCAACCAGCCGGTCGTAACCGGAGGGAGCACGCTGACCCAGCAGTTAATCAAAATCACGGTGCTCTCACGGGAAGTGAGCCACGAACGGAAGGTAAAAGAGATTTTCAACGCGCTGAGACTGGAGCGTATGTTTTCCAAGGACCAAATCCTGGAGGCCTACCTCAATGAGATGTATTTTGGCAAAAGCGCCAACGGGTCCAACGTCTACGGGGTACAGGCGGCAGCCAAGGGTATCTTCAACAAAGACGTGGGTGACTTGACGCTGGCCGAAGCGTCGTATCTGGCCGGCATGCTGCAAAGTCCAGCCGCGTATATCCCCTTCGAAGAGGACGGCTACCGCCGCGGCAAAGAGCGGCAGAAAATGGTGCTTGACCGGATGCTGGAGAACAAGTTCATCACTCAGGAGCAATACGACCAGGCGTACAATACCGATTTGCGCGCACTCCTGGCGAAACCGTCAGCCCGTGCCTATTCCCAGCACCCGCATCTGATGATGGAGCTGGAGGAGCGAGCCGCACAGGCCCTGCTCGATGCGGAGTTGAAAGAGTCCGGGCGGGACAAGGACAGCATCGGCCCAAACGAATACAGACAGCTGCTGGAAGACAAGCGGCGCGAGATCCTGCGCAACGGGTACCATATTTATACCACAATCGACAAGCGGATAAACCAGATCATGGAATCGATCGCCAGCGATCCCGACAACTTCGGCAAAAACGCCACGTACACCGTTAATCTGGGCAATGGCAGCAAAAAAGAGATCAAGGATGCACTGGAAGAGGTCGGAGCGATGATGATCGACAACGACACCGGTGCCATCCTGGGAATGATCGGCGGCCGCGACTTCCGCGTCGAACAGACCAATCACGCCACCGTTCCCCGCCAGCCGGGATCGGCAATGAAACCGCTGGCTGCATACGCACCTGCGTTTGAACTGGGACTGCTGCAGCCCGGCACGCCGATAGACGATTCGCCGCTGCTGTTGGCCGACGGCACCAAGGGCAGCCACCTTCCCGCAAACTGGGACTACAAGTACCGCGGGATGATCAGTGCTCGCGAAGCGCTGCGGATGTCGTGGAACGTCCCGGCAATCAAGACGTATCTCAAGGTGTCGATTCCCACTGCGCTTGACTTCGTCAAAAAGATGGGGATAACCACTCTGGTGGAGAGCGATTATCACGCGGCAACCGGCGTGATCGGCGGCCTTACCTACGGCCTGACCGTAGAGGAGATAACCAATGCCTACGCCACATTCGCCAATCGCGGTTCGTTTATCGACGCTTACATGATCGAGCGCATCGAGGACAGCAAGGGCAACATCGTCTACCGGCACGAAACCAAACCACAGCCCGTCTTCAGCGAACAAACCGCCTACCTGATGACGGACATGATGCGCACCGTCGTCAACGCGGGTACCGGCACTGCCGTCCGCCGCTATATCCCCCGCAGTGTGGACGTCGCCGGAAAGACGGGAACAACCAATGCGGATAACGATCTTTGGTTTGTCGGGTACACGCCGGAGGTCACACTCGGCGTCTGGATCGGGTACGATGTCCCGCACCCGCTGCCCAGGTCCAGCAGTTCCCGGCCAATGGAGATCTGGGGCAAGGTGATGAAGGACGTACTGGCATTGGAACCAAGTGCGATACAGGCCGATGCCCGCTTTGAAAAGCCGGATGGCATCGTCAGCTTTACCGTCGACAGCAAGTCGGGACTTCTGCCCACGGAACTGTCAAAAGAAGCTGGCCATCTGATCACGGACTTGTTTAACCGCCAGTTCATCCCGAACAAGGCGGACGATCTGCACCAAAAGGCACGCATCGTTGAATTCGACGGAAAACGTTATCTGGCCAAAGAAGGCACACCGGACGACTTTGTGACCGAGGGGATCTTCTTCCGCAGTCCGGAACCGATCAACGTGACCGAAGAACAGATCAAAAAGCATAATCCGAAAGCGGCCACGCGCCCGCTTGACTGGGAGCAGCGCCTGCCGGAGGAAGAAGATCCGCGAATCGAGCAAAACGGTCCGCCGGATACACCGCTTGACCTGACTGTCTCGAAGGCAGACGGAAAGGTGATTCTCAACTGGAAATCGACCCAGGAGCCTGACCTGCTCGGCTATCGCGTCTACCGTGCCGATGTGGACGGCATCTTTACCCATATCGGGACGGTGAAAGATCCCAAGGTTACGACGTTTACCGATGAAAAGGGAACATCCGGCCAGCATGCTTATTACGTCACTGCGGTGGACATTGCCGGACAGGAATCGGCCCCTTCTTCATACGGCGTAACCGGCGGAGATGGATGGGTACCGGATCATCCGCTTCCGGGCGGTGACATACCGGGATTGCCGCTCCCTGACCAGAGTGACCCGGGTTCGTCCGATTCAGGTACACCCGGATGGCCATCGACCGAGCCCGACGGCCATCAGCTCCCGCCTTCGGATCAGCAGGGTGAGCTGCCTCCCCCTCCCTCCAACGTCACGGTGACAAGCACGGCGAACGAGGTAAAACTGTCCTGGGGAGCCGGTCAAAACAACGGACAAATCATCGCGTACAACGTCTACTACAGTACCAGTCGCGACGGAACGTTCAGTCTGATCGACACGGTTGTATCCACATCGTACGTAAACACCAACCCCGATCGATTCGGGTGGTACTACGTGACCGCCGTCAACAGCTACGGCGAGTCACAGCCGTCGCAAAAGGTCCAGGGCAAAAAACCGTCGTAACCTTGTCGCGCCCCATATCTGTGGCCCAAAACGCAATCGACTTCGAGACAGAAAGCCTTCCTGACCGTTCCGAATCGGAACGGTCACTTTCTTCTCATCCGTTCAGTCTCAGAGAAAGGGTGTCTGGATAGGGAGAGTCGGCCATTATCCCTTCCTCACTCCGTTGCCAACCACCAATGGGGCTGGACTGTCCGCTTCGCCATCCCGAAGCGGGAGGGCCCGCATGCCCCCGCTTCGGGACGGCGCCGTTTGGATGGTTGGCAAAGTCGTTAGCGCGGAAAATGGCCGCTCTCCTGTCAGAACTCGCTTTGTATTCAATGTATACAATCTGCAGGATGCTGACGGCACTTCGGGCAATCAGGGGATCCGGTGCTGCATCAAAACTCTCGTATGAGACGAGTGCGGGCGTTCCTTTCGCCAGCGAATGGTTTGGCCAACCTGCCAGCAAAACGACGTATCCGCAGGGGAATCGAAGCAGCAACAGCATCACGTCGGCAGCGGCACATCGTTTTGACGCTGCCCCTGCGGATCGCCGTAAAGCGGCCTTGGACTGCTTCTTCGCTGGTTGGCCACCGATAGTGAGATGGAAAAGAAGTCACCCAAAATCAAGAAAAATTTTTTCGCAGAGACCCAAAGATCACGGCACTGCTTTGTGAATCTTCCGCGACATTGCGCACGAGCGCGTTTGGTACGCTATAATGGGAATAACCATTTTGCGCAAGAGTGGAGGTGAGTCGCGGCATGATTCACACCAAACAGTATCACAGCGAGGAGATGACCGTAGCGGACCGCCGCCTGCTCATCGAAGGACCCGTCGAACCGGAGAACCTCGCCGCCATGCGCTTCGACGAAGGACTAAAAGCCTTTCGCATTCCGGAAGAGCAGCATCGCGCCCTGGTGGAAATCGCCGGGCTGCCGGAGGGGCGAATCATCGTCGCCCGTGAAGATGATCTCGTGCTTGGCTATGTAACGTTTTTGCATCCTGACCCGCTGGAGCGCTGGTCGCAGGCCCGGTTGGACGATTTGCTGGAATTGGGAGCAATCGAAGTCAGCCCCAAAGTGCGTTCCGGCGGCGTGGGCAAAGCGATGCTCCGGGTCGCTTTTATGGACGATGCGATGGAAGATTATATCGTAATCAGCACCGAATACTACTGGCATTGGGATTTGAAAGGGACCGGACTGGACGTGTGGCAATATCGGAAAGTGATGGAGAAAGTGATGGGCAGCGCCGGTTTAAGCTGGATGGCCACCGATGACCCGGAAATCTGCTCCCATCCGGCCAACTGCCTGATGGCCCGCATTGGACGGCGGGTGAAACCGGAGAGTATAGCCGCCTTCGACGCCATGCGTTTTCAGAACCGGTTTCTGTATTAGAAGGGAGGCCGTATCGTGCGGATCGAAGAGATTATGCGAAAACGGGTGGTCACCGTAAATACAACCACCACGATCGGCGAAGCGCTCATGCTGCTGCGCGGAAATCGCATTCGCCACCTGCCCGTGCTGGACGAGGGAAAGCTGGTCGGAATCGTCTCTGATCGCGATCTGCGTGACGCTCTTCCCTCCACCCTCATCCGGCACGACGACGACAATGAAGTTCTGAAAAAAAAAGTTAAAGAGATCATGCATCCTGATGTCGTTACTGCCCACCCCCTCGACTTTATTGAAGACGCAGCCAAGATGATCTACGACCATAAAGTGGGCTCCCTGCCTGTTGTGGAGGAGGGACGCCTGGTCGGGATTGTAACGGAATCGGACATCCTGAACCGCCTGGTGGAACTGTTCGGTGTACACAAACCCAGTTCCCACATCGAAGTGGAAGTGGATGATCGCATAGGCATGCTGGCAGAAGTAAGCCAGGTCTTTCGCGCAGAACAGGTAAACGTGTCCAGCGTCATCGCCTGGCCCAGTACCAATCCAGGCAAAAAAAAGCTGATTTTCCGCGTGCAGACGATCGATCCCCGCCGCATTGAGGGAAGTCTGCGTGCCGCTGGCTTTACGGTGACCGGACCCTTGGGGGAAGGAGGGAGTCGTTCGTGAGCCGCCGCTCTCGCCTGATCTATTCACCCGATTACACCAGCTACTACTTTCATGATGAGCATCCGTTCAATCAACAGCGGCTGCTGCTCATGTACGATTTAATGAACGAATTCGGCCTGCTGGCCGCAGAAGACGTTGTCGCTCCGCGGCCGGCCAAGGAGGATGAACTGGCGCTGATACACGACCGCCGCTACATTGAAACCGTAAAGGCCCAGGGGCATAGTGACGTGGAACTTCCCCAGGCGGCCAGTTTCGGACTGGGGACAGAAGATGTCCCCTGTTTTCCACGGATGCACGAAGCGGCATCACTGATTGTCGGCGGTACCCTGACGGCGGTCAACCTGGTGATGAACGGAGAAGCCGACCATGCCTTCAACCCGGCGGGGGGCCTGCATCATGCTTTTCGCGGGCGTGCTTCCGGGTTCTGCATTTACAACGACTGTTCGATTGCCATCGCTTATCTGCGCAAATACTACGATGCCCGCGTGCTTTACATCGATACGGACGCCCATCACGGGGACGGGGTGCAGTGGGCGTTTTACGACGATCCTTATGTGATGACGATTTCGCTTCATGAGACGGGCAAATATTTGTTCCCCGGCACCGGCAACGTGACCGAACGGGGCGAAGGACAGGGTTACGGCTATTCCGTCAACATTCCTTTGGATGCGTTTACAGAAGATCAGTCGTATTTGGAAGTGTACCGCGAGCTAATCCCGAAGGTGGCCAAGGGCTTCCGCCCGGACGTGATCGTCACCCAAAACGGGTGCGATGCTCATGCCTACGACCCGCTGACCCACCTCTCCTGTTCCATGCGGATTTACCAGGAGATTCCCCGGCTGGCTCACCAGTTGGCACATGAACTGTGTGACGGTCGCTGGATCGCTGTCGGTGGCGGCGGTTACGACATCTGGCGAGTCGTTCCGCGCGCCTGGACGCTTGTCTGGAGCGAAATGACCGATCAGCAGCTTGAGGACACCCCCCTGCCGCATACATGGCTCGAACGCTGGCAGCCGAAAAGTCCGCTGCCCTTGCCTCAGTACTTATTCGATGATCTTACCCCGCTGCCGCCGATTCCGCGGCGGGCTGAAATAACGGAGAAGAACCGGATCACGCTGGAACGGGCACTGGCTTATGCACCACAGGGATAAGCCAGTCCCGAGTCACGAAAACGTGAAAGAGAAAGGAGGGAATCACCAGCATGTCCGCACTCCAACTGCTGCACTCGTTCAAATCATACCTCTGGCTGACACTGCCGCTCGTATTGATTGCATGGTGCGGATACGTTCTCTACCAGATTGAACAGGTCGAAAAACATGCGGAAGCTCACAAGGCAGATGTGGCGATTGTGCTGGGAGCCGCTGTTTGGGGAGATCGACCCAGTCCCGGCCTGCGGGAGCGGCTGGACAAGGCCTACTGGCTGTTTGAACAGGGGTACACGCCATACCTCCTGGTCACGGGCGGCATCGGAGAAGGAACACAAGTTTCCGAAGCCGAAGTGAGCAGGCAGTACCTGATCGAAAAAGGAGTGCCGGAAGAGAATATCCTGGTAGAAGACCAATCCACTTCCACCTACGAGAACCTGCGCAACAGCCTGCCGCTGATGGTACAGCATCAGCTTCAGACCGCCTGCATTGTCAGCCACGGCTACCACCTGGCGAGGGCACTGGAAATCGCAGAGACGCTGAATATTGACGCCCATCCGGTAGCTGCTCCCACCTCGACATTGAACATCCTCTACCACAAGGCCCGCGAAGTTCTGGCATACAGCAAGTGGAAGCTGGACCAGTTGGTGCTGCTGTTTGCCAGGTGACAGCTTTCCCCCCTGCAATTTGTTCCCGGCAAAACGAAAAGGGGTTGCCCGTCGGAAGGAGGCAGGCAGTGGTTCGTCACCCCTGCGCCCCTTTGCGCCGGTTGTCCCCCTCGATAATCAACACGTCCACATAGTGAAGGATTCGCTCCAGAATGCGGCGTGCTTTGGTTATCTCCACGCGGTTTCCGTTGCTGATCGCCAGGTGCTCTTCCAGCTCTTCCGGCGAATAGTTGGAGGTGTACAGCGTCGGCAGCCGATTGTTGACCCGGTAGTGAAGCAGAACACCAAGGATTTCGTCACGCACCCACGGCGTCAGGTTCTCGGCACCCAGGTCGTCCAAAATCAGCACCGGCACCGTTTTTAACAGATCCAGCTTGCTGCCGTACGACTGGTCAGCCAGGGATTCCTTCATCTCCCGCACGAACTCCGGCACGTAGACGATTAGCGAAGCGATGTCTCGTTCGGCCAGCTTCCGGGCAATCGCCCCCATGATGTAGCTCTTGCCCACACCGAACGGGCCGTGCAGGTAAAGTCCTTTCATCTTCTCTCCTGGCGTATATTCGCGGCTGAAGCGGATTGCCGCCATGACCGCCGCCCGGTTGTGCTTGTCTGTTTCCATCGAGTCAAACGTGGCGGACATGGTCTCTTCCGACACGTAGTAGCTGCGCATCAGACGCCTTCTGCGCTGAACGGCCTCATCCGCCATCTGCTTGGCGCAGGGTGCAAGCGCACTCACCACCTGGCCGGCTTGTACGTCAAGCGTGGTGTAATGGCCTCTCACCATGTTGGGACACTGGTCCAGACCGGGACAGTTGTCGCACCGGTAATGCTCCTTGACCGCCTGGTACACCGTCGGCAGGGAACGCAGGTAATCGTCGCGCGACAGTTCCGGATGTTCCTGTTGAAATCGCTGCAGGTACCCGGAGGAGCGGATCATTTTGTCCAACTGCTCTTCGGGGGAGAGCAGGTTGCGCGGTCTTCGCTTGTTGATCTCTTCCAAAAAACGGCCGATGGCCTCCATCTACCGTTCGCCTCCTCTCTGCGGCTTGGGGAATGACTCAAGCAGCGCCCGCAGCTCCGGATCGTCCATCACCTTTCGCTTCTTTTCCTCTGCGGATTGCTGTACGTCCTGCCGCTCTGCCTGCTGTCGCTCCCGCTCGAGCTGGCGCTGTACAGATGCCGGCAGTTTGTCTGTCAAAAGCGGCCGACCCCCACGGAGGAAGCCGGACGGCTGCTCCTTCTTGCTCTTTGCTTTTGCCTGGGCCTGCTGTCTGGCCTCGGTCCGCTCCAGAATGACGCGCACCGCTTCATCGACGGTACTGATCTGCTTCGCCTTCCAACTGTCACGAACCGTCTCCAGGTACGAACGGGGCAGTTCCATCTGCGTCTCACGCAAGGCATGCAGGAGCAGGGCATTTACCACTTCCGTCGGAAGCCCATCGCTAAAGAGCAGCGATTCCGCCCGTTCCAAATACGCCTTGCTGACGCGTCCGCCCACGGCAGCTTCCAGCAGGGTCAGCGGGGAGAGCCGGCGGCAAACCTGTTGAAAAGCAGTACTGCCTGGCTCCGGCAGTTCTCCGGGGGCCACTCCGGCCGCAGCGGCAGCTCGCTCTTCACGAGTAAGGCGGCCATCTACGTATTTCTCGCGCAGACGCCGGCGCAGCGCCTCGCGATCGAGCCGGCCATCCGTGGTAAACAGGCTCCAGTCGCGAAGTTCCTGCCCCAGCAGCCAACTGCTGATTTGGTAAAAGTGCAGCAGCTGGTAAAAGAACGCGACATTCTCAGCGGTCAGGATGTCAGACGCCGAAACGTGCGAGGGAAGATTGAGCCGGACGAACGAGAGATCCAGCAAGGGACTGGGCTCCGCCTGATAGTCACCCTGTTGGGGAACTGCCGGATATTCCTCCTCCATCCGGTGGAAAAATTGCGCCGTTTCCGAACCTTGTCGCACCTCCAATTCACTGGGCGAGAGAGAGTGATACACTTCGTAAAACGGTTTGGTCAGATTTTCCTCATAGGGATAGGTTTCCTCCAAATCAGCAAACCGGCGGTCAGCGTACGTGCGGCGAAGCTGCTCAAAGCGAGGCTGCTCCACCTTGTTCAACAGCATCACCGACCAGACTTCTTCCCGGAAGAACTGGTACGGGGAGAGCGGCGGCTTGATCAGGTACTCGTAAAAATAGTCGCGCTCGCGATTCTCCCGCCGCCGCACTTCCAACAGCCCCATCGCCTCAAGCCGCTCCCGTGCTGCCAGCAGCCGATCCAACGACAACGAAGTCATTAACATCATGCTGCGATGAGTGCCTTCTCCGACGGCTCCGCTGCGCTCATCCACCTCATGTACCAACAGTTGGTAAAGGGCATAAGCCTCCACACCGATCAGCGGCAGATAAAGATGCGTCACGTAGCCCATTTCGGTCAGGCTGACGGGCCTGACCCAACGGACCAGGTAGCGGTCTTTCGGCGAAAGTTCGTTCCATACCAAGCGCATAGTATATTCCTTCCCTGTTCGCGAATCTATGCTCTCTATTATACCATCCGGTACCACCCTGATAGTAGAGAGGCAGGTGCGGAAGAAAAAAGAAACAGGAAGGGTCCTGCCCTCCCTACTTCAGCCACCAACTGCCCAGCTCACGGAATGGCTCCCGGCCCAGCTGATCGGCTGCACCCTGCAGGCGTGTTGAAATGATATACGGATTTTTCACTTCCACCAGTGGGAGTATCGGCAGATCGGCGGCAAAGTGCTGCTGCCATTCGACAAAAAGCTTTTTCCGCTCTGCGTCGGACAGCATCAGCTGCCCCCTTTCCAGCAGTTGGTCAGCGTGTGAATTGGCATATCGGGAGGCGTTCAGCCCAAGCTCTCCTACTCGTTCCCGGCTGTGCCACACCTTGATCAAACCGGCGGGATCGGTCGGATACTTCCAGGCGTACAGATAGAGGTCGACAGGTTGTCCGCCGAACAGATAGGCGGCAAACTCCTCGTATTTCAACGGTTTGGCTTCGATGCGAACCGGTAGCTTTTCCCAAGCGGCCCGCACCGCTTCCACCATCCGCTCCCGCACCTGATTGCCGCTTGGGTAGACCAGAGTGAGCGAAAGCGGATTCTCCCTGCTGTATCCCTTCTCCTTAAGAACAGTCTCTGCCGCATCCCGGTCAAAGCTGGGAAACCGGCCTGGCACATAGGCAAACGTTCCGGGCGCGAGCGGACTTTTGGCCGGTTGGGCGAAGCCGTAAAACAGGTCGCGGGCGAGCTGTTCAACGGGAACAGCCTGGGACAGCGCCCGGCGAACATCCGCGTCTTTCAGCTTGTCGCTGGCCAGGTTGTAGCCGACGAAGTGGTAGCCGTGGGCTGCCGCCGATATTATCTTCACGTCACTGCCGCTCTCTCGCAGCAGATGGGCCACTTCCGGAGAGACCGGACTGATGTGTACGCGGCCGGCTACCACTTCCTCCTCCACCTTTTCCTGCGGCAGCGCGATTACTTTCACCGATTCCAACAGCGGCTTCTTTCCGAGGTAGGAGCCATTGGCAGCAAATGTCCATGCTTCATCGTCCATTTGCTGCGGCTGAAACATCCCTGTGCCGAGAATCTGGCCTTCTCGCGACAGGGCGGCAATCTCGTCCGGTGTTTTGCCGTCCAACTGGTGTTTCGGTAAAAGCGGTGCCGTCAGCAGATGAAGAAACGTGATGTCGTCCCGCTCCAGGCTGATGCGCACAGTGCGCTGATCGGGATCGACGGCAATGCCGGAAATCCGCTCTGCTTTGCCGTGGCGGAAGCGCGAAACCCCCTCAATCAGGTGCGTCGGCTCCCGCCAAATGCCGTAATAATCCGGACGGCTGTAGGTTTCCAGCGTAAAGCGGACGTCCTCTGTCGTGAGCGGTCTGCCGTCCGCCCATGCCGCCTGCGGCGGCAGCGTCACCGTCACCACTGGCTTTCCGTCGGTTCGCTCGATGCGGAATTCGGAGGCCAGGTTTGCTTGTGGCATTCCGCTCTCATCATAGGCCAAAAGCCCGCCGTAGGCCAACGATTCGTACGGATTCAACAGCGGCTCCTGTTTTGCTGTGCCAAATGGATCAAAGGAAGGCAGACTTCCAACCGCTGCCATCACCAATTGGCCGCCAGGCGTTGGTTCGCCCGGGTGTGTATCGGGTTGGGAAGAATGCTCGACCGGCTCAGGTGAAGCAGGCTGTCCATCGGTACATCCAGCGACAAGACAAAGCGTGGCCATCATGATGCGCAGTGCCTTTCCGGACATCTGATGGACAATCATTCTGCTTCCCTGCCTCCTCTTGGCGGTGTCTTATCGGGCACGCTGCGGGCATGGGCCAGCAGTTCCTCCAATTCCCGCATGAAGACGTTGATGTCTTTAAACTGACGGTAGACCGATGCGAAGCGAACGTACGCCACCTCATCCACGGAGTATAACCGCTCCATTACCATTTCTCCCACATCTTTGCTGGGTATCTCCGACTGACCGCGGCTGCGCAGTTCTTTTTCAATTTCATTTACAACATTTTCCAGAACCTCAAGCGGGACAGGCCGTTTTTCGCAGGCCCTGATCAACCCCCGCAATATTTTGTCGCGGCTAAATTCTTCACGGGTCCCCTCCTTCTTGATGATCAACAGCGGAGGTTCTTCAACCACTTCAAAGGTGGTAAAGCGCCTGTTGCACTGCTCGCACTCGCGGCGGCGGCGAATCGATTTATAGTTGTTAAACGGGCGCGAATCAAGCACTCTCGTCCCGTTGTGTTCACAAAACGGGCAACGCATCTATTTATCATCTCCCTGTCTTCGGGCAGTACTTTTCCCTCAGTGTCTCGCAACTTTCAAGAGCCGTCAAGTTTAAATCAAAAACCCCGTTTTCACAAGCTGGACAACCTGTGTTACAATGGGAACAAAAATAGACGGACAAGGGGAACATTGTATGCGTTTACTCTCAATCGGTCAGGTACGTCCCGGTATGACCCTGGGCAAAACGGTGTTTACCGACGACGGCAAGGTGCTGCTTGGTTCCGGC
Organism: Brevibacillus sp.; assembly: GCA_017656235.1. Lineage (GTDB taxonomy): Bacteria > Bacillota > Bacilli > Brevibacillales > Brevibacillaceae > Brevibacillus_E. Next base: position 171,838 of record JACDOF010000003.1, on the reverse strand, counting down.
ATGGTTTTGACCGATCGATTAATCGAAGGATTGCGCCGCTCCGGGATTGATTCCATCTACATAGACGATCCGCGCACGGCGGATATAGAGGTTCACGACGTGATCCGTCCGGAGACGCGGCAGCAGGCACTGGCCGTCATCGCCGAAACGGCGCGACAGATTACCAATTCCAACAAGCTGGCCCGCCGCATCTCGGTTAAGGAGATGGGCCTTCACTTCCAACGGGTGTTTCACAACATTCTGGAAGATCTTCTCGGGAACCGTGAAATCGTGTTCCATCTGATGAACATCACCACCCAGGCTGGTGCCATGTACCACCATGCCGTTAACGTAGCAGTGCTGTCGACGGCCGTTGGCATGTCCATCGGGTACAACCGCAACCAGCTGACAGAGCTTGGGATCGGTGCTCTCCTGCACGATATTGGCAAGCTGCAGCTTCCCAAGGAACTGCTGGAGAAGAACACGCGGTGGACCGAAGAGGAGTACGAGATTGCCAAGCAGCACACGATCTTCGGGTTTGATCTGATGCGGAAACAACATGACATTTCGCTTCTGTCCGCCCATGTCGCCCTGCAGCATCACGAACGGCTGGACGGAAGCGGCTATCCACAAGGTTTGAAGGGCAAGCAGATTCACGAGTATGCCCAAATCGTCGCCATTTGCGACGTGTACGATTCTTTGACCTCTCCTCGCCCCTGGCGCAGGCGCTACATGCCGCATGACGCCCTGGAGTACCTGCTGGGCGCAGGAGGACATCTGTTTGAGCACAAACTGATCAATGCCTTCAGACGGCATATTGCGGTGTTTCCCTTGGGCAGCAGCATCGTGCTGAATACGGGGGAAAGCGGCGTTGTCTGCAAGGTGGACCCTGAATACTGCCAGCGCCCGGTCGTCCGTATCCTGAAGGATGGCCGCGGCAATGATGTCATGAGTCCGTATGAGATTGATCTGCGCGAAGAGTTAAAACTGTTTATCGTCGGTTTTGAAGATGAGGAGCTTTTTACGATCAAACAGGTTTGACCAAAGTGTTCCGAAGGGGCCAAATGTCCTGCTCGCGCTGTTGCCTGGCCCAAAAAGATGCACCACTGCCCGCTGCGAAACGATCCGCGGGGGCAGCAGGAGAGCGGCCATTTTCCAAATGAACGACTTGGCCAACCATTCCAGCGGAGCAAGCCCGAAGCGGGGGCATACGGGCGCAACCCTGACAAACGGCGCAGCAACGCTGCTTTTTGCGCCCGCCCGCTTCGGGATGGCGAAGCGGACAGTTCAGCGAGGAAAACAGGTTCTCTTTTTCCGCTCCGACTCTGTTGGTTTGGTTGGTCACCGAAAAAAAGAGCTGTCCCCCGGGTCGATGCAACCCGGGGGACAGCCGCATTTATTCCACCATGCTAGTTCAGCAAACCGGCAGCCGCCTCTTCTTTGGCACTGTTGTGCAGTTCCGAAACATGGCGCACCAAATCGACAACCCGGCAGGAATAGCCCCATTCATTGTCATACCAGGCGATCACTTTTACCTGTCTGTCGGCCATTACCAACGTCGACAAGCCGTCCACAATCGCCGAGTGGTCGTTTCCGATGTAGTCGCTGGAAACAAGAGGATCTTCGCTGTACTCGATGTACCCTTTCATCGCCCCGGTGCTCGCTTCACGCAGAACGCGGTTTACCTCCTCAACCGTCACGTCCCGCTGCACGTTGACGACCAAATCAACAACCGAGACGTTTGGTGTCGGTACGCGCAGCGCAAAACCATTGAGCCGTCCGTTGAGCGCCGGCAGCACTTTGCCGACTGCACGCGCTGCACCGGTCGATGTGGGAATGATCGACTGACCGCAGGCTCGGGCACGCCGCAAATCTTTGTGCGGATTGTCCAGATTCAACTGGTCATTGGTATAGGAGTGGACCGTCGTCATCAGCCCGTAATCAATCCCAAATGCTTCGTGCAGGACTTTGGCCACCGGCGCCAGGCAGTTGGTCGTACAAGATGCATTGGAAATGATGTGGTGTTGAGCGTGATCATACACCTGCTCGTTGACGCCCATGACGATGGTCACGTCTTCCTCTTTGGCAGGGGCCGTGATGACCACCTTCTTGGCACCGCTTGTCAGGTGCTTGCCCGCTCCTTCACGGTCTTTAAACTTGCCGGTCGCTTCCACGACAATCTCCACACCTAGCTGACCCCAGGGAAGCTGAAGCGGATCTCTATTGGACAAGACGACGGTAGGTTTACCATCGACTATGATTCGGTTCCCGTCTACTTCGATTTTATTGTCAATCCGTCCGTGGATCGTGTCAAACTTAATCAGATGAGCCAAGGTTTCAGGGGGATAACTCGCGTTGATCGCCACGACTTCCATCTCAGGGTCTTGGATCGCACGGCGGAACACCATGCGGCCAATTCGTCCAAAGCCGTTGATACCGATTTTTATCGACATATTGACTCCCCTCTCGGTAAATGAGATACACTGTTATTCTCTTTTATTATAATAAGTATGACACAATTATCAATGTGTTTTACTAAAAAATAAATATTTGGACTTCTTGTTATCATAATTTGGCCGCACCCGTGACAAGAGTTCGTCGCCGCGGTATGAACAGCCCTGCTCCGGATGGAGATCAAAAAAGCGCATCCCCCGGCGCAAGGCGAGGAATGCGCTGTCTGGTTTTCCAACAAAAAACACCGTCTCCAGCGCCAAGAGGCGCGGAACGGTGCTTTGCAGCTTTTCGGGTTCCCGTCATGTACTCCCGCTTTTGTTCTATCCAAACTCATCGGCGTAGATCCGCTGGTAGCGGTCCTTGTAATACAGCACGCGCTGCACGTAATGGCGCGTTTCGCCGTAGGGAATATTCTTGATGGTGTCCGGCGAGCCGTCCCAGACGCGCTGTTCCAGCCATTTGCTCACTTTGCCGGGACCAGCGTTGTAGGCAGCGACGGCCAACACATCGTTCTCTTGAAACATGTTCAACAAGTAACGAAGATACCACGCGCCGATGTCGATGTTGACCCGCGGTTCGTCAAGGTATTCGCGGGCCATGGGCTGAAAGCCCGCCTGTTCAATTACCCAATCTGCCGTTTCCGGCATCAACTGCATCAAGCCGGTTGCTCCCTTGGGTGAAACGCGGTCGGTGTGAAAGGCGCTCTCGGTGCGGATAATGGCCGTAATCAGAATCGGGTCTACCTGGAAGCGCTCAGCCGCCTGTTTGATCTCATCCTTGTACTTGATCGGATACATCCACTTCCAGATCAGCGGTGTGTTAATGAGCAGGAATACCCCCATCAGCACGACAAGCAGGGCGATCGCCATCTTTTGTCGCTTCATGGAGCCAACTCCGTCTGCAAGACCAGGAGCAACTGGTCTACCTGTCTTTCCGTCTCTTCACGGGTTCCTTGGTTGTCGATCACGTAGTCAGCCTGCTGTTTTTTCCACTCAATCGGCAGTTGGGCGCGCAGTCTCTTCGCCGCCTGTTCTTCGTCCAGCTCGTCCCGCTCCATCAGCCGTCTCAACTGTACTTCGGCCGGCACGTACACCACCACGATTTTATCCACCATGTACTGCAGCTTGTTTTCAAACAGCAGCGGAATATCCATGAACACGATCTTTTCCCCGGACCGTTCCGCTGCTTCCGCCTCCTGCCTCATCACTTTGCGCACCTCTGGATGCACAATGGCATTGAGCGCTTGCCGCTCCGCCTCATCGGAAAAGATGATCTCCCCCAGCTTCTTGCGATCAAGGCTCCCATCGCTCGTGAGAATGCCGGTCCCGAAATGGCGGACAATGGCATGATACGCCGGCATGCCGGGTTGGACTACCTGCCGCGCGATCAGGTCGGCATCGACGACTGTTATCCCGCGCTCACGCAGCAGGGCCGACACTGTGCTTTTTCCGCTGGCGATGCCTCCTGTCAGTCCAAGGATCATGCGCACCCTCCTTTACTTCTGGCATTTTGGGCAGATATGAGTCCCCCGGCCGCCAACCACATATCGGACAATCGGAGTGGAACATACAGGACAAGGCTCCCCTTTTCGCCCGTAGACGTGAAGAGACTGCTGGAACATGCCCATCTCCCCCTGCCCGTTGACGTACGATTTGATCGAACTGCCTCCTTGCCTCACGGCTTCCGACAGTGTCGCAACGATGCTCTCATGCAGCCTGGCCACTTCCTTCGGCTTCAGGTCAGCCGCGATTCGCTCCGGATTCAGACGGGCCCGGAAAAGGGATTCGTCCACATAAATATTCCCCAGTCCCGCCAAAAATTCCTGGTTCAGCAAAAGCGGCTTCAGCTTACTTTTCCGACCTTTTAACATGCTGCGGAAACGGCGCAGCGTAAAGCTCTCGCTGAGCGGCTCCACTCCCAGTTTGGCCAGCGGCTCCATCGACGCTTCCTCGCCGAGCGGAAACACGTCCATCGTGCCGAACTGACGGACGTCGCGGTACCTCAGCTCCGTCCCGTCCGTAAAGTGAATAATCACATGCGTGTGCTTCTCCACAGGCTCCTCCTGTCGATACAGCCCGTACCGTCCTTCCATCCTTAGATGGGAGAGGAGCACATCGCGGTCGAGAATAAACTTGATAAACTTGGCGCGGCGCTCCAGCCCGCGAATGGTTTGTCCGGCAAGCAGCGCCTTGAATTCTTCAACATCGTCGGGGCGGCGGATGATCCGCGGCAAAAAGACGCTGACCCGCTCGATCGTCTTTCCTGCAACCAGTCTCCGCAGCGTGCGGACGACTGTCTCTACCTCCGGCAGTTCCGGCATTTCCTATCCTCCCTATTTGGCGTCGTACCACGTGCGTCCATAGTGGACATCCACTTTTAATGGCACATCAAGCTCCAATGCGTTTTCCATCACCTGAGGGACCAGCTTTTGCATGATCTCCACCTCTTCCTCCGGCACCTCAAACACCAGTTCGTCGTGCACTTGCAGCAGCATGCGGCTGGCCAGCCGCTCCTCTTCGATCCGCTCCTGCATGCGGATCATTGCCAGTTTGATAATGTCGGCAGCCGTTCCCTGAATCGGCGTGTTCATCGCCGTCCGTTCGGCAAATGAGCGCACGTTGTAGTTGCTGCTCCTGATGTCGGGCAAATAGCGGCGGCGGTTCAGCAGTGTGGTGACGTAGCCATCCTCTTTCGCCCGTTTCACGATTTCCTCCATATAGCGCTTGACGCCGGAATACACGGAGAAGTAGCGCTCGATAAACTCTCCCGCTTCCTTGCGGGGGATGTTCAGGTTTTGCGACAGGCCGTAATCGCTGATCCCGTAGACGATACCGAAGTTAACCGCCTTGGCCTGCCGCCGCATCAGCGATGTCACCTCGTCTTCCGCCACGCCAAACACATCCATCGCCGTACGCGTGTGGATGTCCATCCCCTGGCGGAAGGCGTCGATCAGGTTTTTGTCCTGCGAAATGTGGGCCAACACGCGCAGCTCGATCTGCGAGTAGTCGGCCGCCATCATGTACCACCCTGCTTCGGACGGCACAAACGCCTGACGGATTTTGCGCCCCTCTTCCAAACGGATCGGGATGTTCTGCAGGTTGGGCTCGGTACTGCTCAGGCGGCCGGTCGCTGTCGTCGCCTGATTGAAGCGAGTGTGTACCTTGCCGCTCTTCGGATGAATCTCCTTGAGCAGCCCCTCAATATAGGTAGAGCGCAGTTTACCCAACTGGCGAAAGTGCAGGATCGTCTCCACGATCGGATGATGGGGAGCCAGTTTTTCCAGCACGTCTGCGCTGGTGGACGGACCCGTCTTGGTTTTCTTGTAGACAGGCAGGCCCAGTTTGTCATAGAGGATCTCGCCCAGCTGTTTCGGCGAATTGATGTTGAACGTCTCGCCGGCCAGTTCGTAAATCTGCGCGGTCAGCTCCTCCAGTTTGCGATCCAGCTCTTCTCCCATCTCTTTCAACCGCTCGCGGTCAACTTTTACGCCCAGCATCTCCATGCGGGCCAGCACCAGGCTGAGCGGCGCTTCCATCTCTCTGTGCAGTTCTTCCAGCCGGTTTTCCTTCAACGCTTCCTTGACCGGAGGAACACTTTGCCAAATCGCTGCCGCTTTGCGGGCAACATGTTGGCTCAACGTCTTCTCGTCAGGGATGGCCCGCTTGGCTCCTTTGCCGTATACATCCTCGTCCGAGGGGAGGGCGACCCTAGCGTACTGCGCAGCCGTATCACTCAGACTGGGGTTGCTTTCAGAAGCATTCAACAGGTATGAAGCGAGGTAGAGATCAAAGCCGATTCCCGCCAGCCTAAAGCCGTGCCAGTCAAGGGCAATGGTGTCCCGCTTGCCGTCAAACACCCACTTGATCTGCTGCTCGTCCGCAAGCCAGCGGCGAAACGCTTCCCACTGCCTGGCTGCCTCCACCGGCACGTACAGCACCCGCTCCTCGCTGGCGAGGGCAAAGCCGAGCAGCGGCGCGTGATGATAGCTGTCTCCGTCCAGTTCCACGTACAGGCTCATCGGTGAACAAAGCATGTTTGTATACGCATCCAGCTTGTCCACCGCCACAGTCTCGAACAAAAACGGCTCGTCCGCTTTGCTTTCGCCGGATGATTCCTCTGCCGTCGGCGGCACGTCGCCAACCGCCTTCACTTTGGAAATCAGCGACTTGAACTCCAGCCGCTTGAAGCACTCAACCACCTTTTCGGCTGCAAAGCCGGCATAGGCGGCTTCATCCACGTCAATCGGAACCGGCGCGTCGCGCATGATCGCAGCCAGCGACTTGCTCAGTTTGGCCTGTTCCACGTTGTTGCGCAGGTTTTCCTGCAGCTTTTTGCCTGATATGTGATCGATGTTGGCCAGCACCTCTTCCACCGTTCCGTACTGGTGCAGCAGCTTCAGCGCCGTTTTCTCGCCGACGCCTGGCACGCCCGGGATGTTGTCGGAACTGTCTCCCATCAATCCCTTCAGGTCGATGATCTGTCGCGGAGCAAGTCCGTACTTCTGTTCGATCTCCTTGACCGTGTAATACTCCAGTTCGCTTACGCCTTTGCGGGTCAGCGCCACGCGGACGTGTTCCGAAACAAGCTGCAGCATGTCTTTGTCGCCTGTAATGACGGTCGTGGCGATTCCGGCTTCATCACACCGGCGGGTCAGGGTGCCGATAATGTCATCCGCTTCGTAACCTTCCAGTTCAAACCGCTTGATCGAAAATGCGTCAAGCAGCTCCCGAATCAGCGGAAACTGCTCGGACAACTCCGGCGGCGTCTTGGCTCGCCCGCCCTTGTACTCCTTGTATTCGCTGTGCCGGAACACGACCTTGCCCGCATCTAACGCCACCAGCAGGTGTGTCGGTTTCATCTCTTCCAGCACTTTCAACAGCATGGTCGTAAAGCCCAACACCGCGTTGGTGTGCAGTCCGCCCGTGGTGGACAACAGCGGCAGGGCGTAAAACGCCCGATTCGCCACACTGTTTCCGTCTATCATCACGAAATGGCTCATCACTACTGGCCCCTCTCCTGATTTCGCTAACTTTCATCATACCATAGGGGCGACGAGGCTGGCAAAAGCGGGGGAAGGCAGGATCACTGCCTCCCGCCAAAAGGAGATCAATTGTCCCGTATCGGGATTACAGGTACAATAGCTGATGAGACCTTTACACTTGCTTGGAAGGGGTTCCCATGGATAAACCCGTATTTCCGCCTTATCTCGCACTGTTGATCGGCGTCGTTTCGATTTCGTTTTCAGCCATATTTGTCAAACTGGCTTCCGCTCCCGCACCGGTCATTGCCACCTACCGCCTGCTCTTTTCGGTGCTGCTGACGCTGCCAATGCTGTTCTTTGCCAAAGGGGTGGGCAAAGAGATCGCAGGCATCAGCCGGAAAGTCTGGCTGCTGAGCCTCTTGTCCGGGGCTTTCCTGGCCGGCCACTTCCTGTTGTGGTTTGAGTCGCTTCGTTTTACCTCGGTGGCAAGTTCAACGGTGCTGGTTACCCTGCAGCCGTTGTTTGCCTTTATTGGCGGCTTTTTTTTGTTTGGCGAGCGGCTTCATCCGGCAGCCATCCTGGGAGGAGTTTTGGCTGTCGGGGGGAGCTTTGTCATCGGCTGGGGCGACTTTCAACTGGGCGGATCAGCCCTGTTTGGCGATATCCTGGCTTTGCTTGGCGCCGCGACCGTCACGGCCTACTGGCTGATTGGCCAGTACGTGCGCAAAGCCTTGTCCCTGACTGCCTATACGCTGGTGGTTTACAGCGTCAGCGGGATTTGTCTGCTCGCCTACGATCTGGCTTTTGGCTATGACCTCACGGGATACCCCGCTGCTGACTGGGGCTGGTTCCTGCTGTTGGCGCTCATCCCCACCCTGTTTGGCCATACCATCTTCAACTGGGTCATCAAGTGGATTCCCACGTCAACGGTGTCCATGAGCATCCTTGGTGAACCGATCGGCACCGCAATTCTGGCCCACCTGATTCTGGGCGAAGTCGTTACCCTTCCGCAGTACATCGGCGGAGGAATCATCCTGCTGGGCATCTATCTGTTCATGCGCTTCAAAACGCTGGCAAAGGAGGAGCAGGCCGATGAAACATCAGCGGAAAAACCTGCGTGAATACTGGAACTCGCTCAACGTCTGGGGGAAGATCGGCTGGGTTGTCCTGCTCGGCTATATCGTTGGCCGGATTGTCTACTGGCTGTTTCGCGCACCCTCCGCTTAAACATCGTGTGACAGCCCAGCAGGGGAGCCTGTCCGCTCCCTCTGTTTCTTCATCTTTGTTTACTTAATCAGACCTTGTTCTTTCAGCCAAGCCTCGGCAACATCCCGCGCTTTTTTCCCTTCCAAATCTACTTGAGCGTTCAGTTTCGACATGGTTTTCTCGTCAAGTTTGCCCGCCAGCATGTTCAGCACGCCTTCCAGCTCTGGATGTGCCTGCAGCGTATCCATACGAATAATTGGCGCGGCATAGTAGGGCGGGAAGAATTTCTTGTCATCTTCCAACACCTTCAAATCAAATGCTTCGATTCGTCCGTCCGTGGAAAAGGCGTCATTGACATCGGTCTTTTCTTCTTTGACGGCGCCGTAGGTCAAACCGGGATCCAGGCCCTTTGTTTCCTTGAACCGCAGGTTGTACACCTCCTGCAGTCCTTTGTATCCGTCCGGTCTCTCCAAAAATTCCTGTGTTGCCCCCAGCACCAGCTCCGGTGCCTTTTCAACCAGATCGGAGAAGGTCTCAATTCCCAACTCTTCCGCATGAGCCCGTCTCATCGCCAACGTATAAGTATTGTTGAACCCGAGCGGCTTCATCCAGGTAATGCCAAACTTCTCTTCGTAAGCCGCCTTCACTTTTTCATAGGTCTCCTGTGGATCACCGATGTTCTCCTGCTCCAGCACGGCGATCCATCCGGTACCGGTATACTCGACGCTGATGTCGACATCACCGCTCACCAGGGCGTTGTGAACCACTTGGGAGCCGCCCAAAAACGGCTTGCGGACCACTTGCAGATCGGTCTGGGCTTCAATCAGTGATGACACCATGTGAGCCAGAATGTCCTGCTCAGTAAAATTTTTTCCGGAAACCGTCACGGTCCCTGTTGCGCCCCCTGCCGTCTCACCCTGTGTGCCGCAGGCTGTGATCGACACACATAACATCAATACCAGAACCGAAGCAATCATCTTTCTCCAACTTGCCATAATGGTTATCACTCCTTACGCTCGCTTTGTTCCTTTGGGGGACACAACCTTCTCCAGCCGCTCCAACAGAAAGTCAAAGATGAGTGCCAACAAGGCGGCCGGAATCGCCCCTGCGAGGATCAATTCCGCGTTTACCATCGAAATTCCCCGAAAGATCAGATCGCCCAGACCACCGGCGCCAATCAGGGAAGCAAGTGTAGCCACCCCGATGATCATCACAGTGGATGTGCGAATTCCGGCCATGATCACACTCAAAGCAAGCGGAAGTTCCACCTTGAACAGGACCTGCATATTGGTCATCCCCATCCCCATTCCCGCTTCCTTTACCGATTGATCCACATTGCTAATGCCGGTGTAGGTGTTGCGAAGGATAGGCAGCAAGGCATATACCGTCAAGGCGACGATTGAAGGCACAAAGCCAATTCCCAGAAGAGGAATCATGAAACCGAGCAGCGCCAGACTGGGAATGGTTTGAAACAACCCCGCTATGCCGATGACCACCCCGGCCGCCTTCCGGTAACGCGTAAGCAGAATGCCCAGCGGAACCGATATCACGATCGCAATAAACAAGGCAACGAGAGAAAGCTGCAGATGCTCCCCCATCGCCCGCATGATATCTTCCTGCCGATTGAGCATCACTTCCATTAAACTCGTCATGACGCCCCCCCTTTACATTTTTTTAGCAAGGCATCAATCAGGCTGGAGTTCGTGACCAGACCAGCCAGCCTCCCGTCTGCATCGACAACCGGCAAAGAGCTCAGCCCGTGCCGCTTCATCGTTTGCACTGCCTCCACCACACTCGTCCCGGCCTGAACAACGGAGATGTCGGTGAGCATGATCTCTCGCAGCGACAGTTCTTCCTGTTTGAAGTGCACTTCCAGCACGTCTTTGGTTACGATTCCTTGCAGAACGTGGTTTTTGTCGACTACCAGCAGCGTGTTCACACGGCGCTGCTTCATCAACTTGGCAGCGGTGGCCAGACCACGCGATTGGTAGACGGTTACCGGGTTGCTAACCATCACGTCTTCGACCGTCAACACCTCCGCGTTGCTCAGTCGATCTTCGCCGATAAAGGCCCTGACAAAATCGTTTTTCGGGTAACGCAGCATCCGGTCAGGGGTATCAATCTGGACGATTTCGCCTGCCTTCATCAACACAATTCGATCCGCAATCTTCAATGCCTCATCCATGTCGTGCGAGACAAACACAATCGTTTTTTTCACTTCATCCTGCAGCCGGATCAATTCATCCTGCAGTTGTTCACGACTGATCGGGTCCAGTGCACTGAACGGTTCGTCCATCAGAATAATTGGCGGCTCAGCAGCCAGTGCCCGGATAACGCCGATTCTTTGCTGCTGGCCGCCACTTAACTCATATGGGTAGCGGTTTCGGTATTGATCAGGGTCCAAGCCGACCAAATCGAGCAGTTCGTCCACCCGTTTTTCATATTTCGCCTTGTCCATCTTTTTCAGGCGCGGCACAATGGAAACGTTGTCTTTGATGGTCATATGGGGGAAAAGACCTATCTGCTGAATCACATATCCAATGTTGCGGCGAAGCATTACCGGATCAACCCTGGAAATATCCTCTCCGTTGACGCAAATCTTTCCCGACGTCGGTTCGACAAGTCTGTTGATCATTTTCATTGTCGTCGTTTTCCCGCAGCCGCTCGGGCCAATCAAGGTGACCAACTCCCCCTCGTGAATCGTGAGGTCGATCCCCTTGAGAGCCACGGTCCCGTCGGCATAGGTTTTGGTTACCTGCTCAAAACGGATCATGATGACACCTCTCTTCGTTCCGTCCGCTCCACCCGGTCGGTACCTGTACGTATTGGGCATAATTCGCAATACTTTGAAAATAATTTTACCGTACTTTTTCAGATTAACCCAATCCAGATATCCTTAGTTATCCGGCATTCTCAACGGATATCGAGAGGATAGTGGGAGCAACTGGAAAATGCAGCCACATTCTCCCGATACCTGACGCATCCTTTCCTATCCTCCGATTTTGATCGGAACAGTACGTGCATTCACTTCCATGATGATTTTACCTGCAAAATAAAAAGAGCACTCCGGGAGTGCCCTGCTCAGGAAGTTGTGCCTATTTGTTCAAGTCGGCCATCTTTCCTGTTGTCATGTAAATAACCCATTCACAAATATTGGTCACGTGATCGGCGATTCGCTCCAGATACTGGGCGACCAGCAAAAGCTGCATCCCTTGTGAAATGGTCTGGTTCTGGCTGCTCATCTCGTTAATGAGCTCATGGAACATGCTCGCATAGAACTTGTCGACAACGTCGTCACGAGCAGCCACCTCCTCGGCAAGCTGCTTGTCTTTGGCAATGTACGCGTTCAGGCTGTCCCGCACCATCGCCTTGACGTGATCGGCCATTTCCGGAATGCGGGCAACCTGTTTGGGAAAGGACTCGCTCATCAGGCGGCGAGTCGTCTTGGAGATGGAAACGGCATGGTCTCCCATCCGTTCCAGATCCGTCACCAGCTTCAACATCGTTCCCAGACGGCGCAGATCGCTGCCCACCGGCTGCTGCAGCGCGATCAATTGAAAGCAGCCCGCCTCGATCTCCTGTTCCAACTCGTTTATTTTGCTGTCGCCGACGATGACCTGCTCCGCCAGTTTGCTGTCTTTCTCTATCAGGCTCTTGATTGCTTTATGAATCGCTTCTTCAACCAGCGTGCCCATGGCCATCAGGTTGCGGTGCAGCAGATCGAGCTGTTCTTCAAACACATGTCTCGTCATTCGGTTCAACTCCTTCGTTTTAAGAAAAACACCTTCTTCACCTGGAATCCACATTATACAAGTTGGTTATATAGCGGATATAAAGCAAATGTTAGGATTCTGTAAAGCAGGAAACGAATAAACCCCTCCGCCATCTACGAGTCTGATCTCTCAAGCCGACTGGGCAAGGTGACGGTAAAGACGGAACCGACCCCCTCCTTGCTCTCCACAGAAATGCGTCCCCGCAGGTTTTCCACCAGGTGCTTGACGATGGCAAGTCCCAGACCGGTTCCGCCGGAATCGCGGGAACGGGCTTTGTCAACGCGATAGAAGCGTTCAAAGATACGGCTGATCTCTTTTTCCGGAATGCCGATTCCCGTGTCGCTCACCTTGAGGTCAATGGATGAACCGCGATTGTCGAGGGTCAGCTCAATCCGGCCTCCTTCCGGTGTATAGGCGATGGCGTTGGCCACAAGGTTGAGGATGATCTGCCGGATTGCATCCTTATCGCTCTGGATCACGACATCCTCCGTTTCCTCAGGAAGGGTCAGGACCAATTGTTTGCGCTGCAGCTGCTCCTGTAACAGGGAAGCGATCTCCTCAATGATTTCCCGTACATGCACATCGGTTACCTTCAGCGATATTTTCTTTTGCTCAATCTTGGACAGGTCCAGGATGTCCGTAATCAGGCGGTACAGACGGTCACTTTCATCGGAAATAATCTGCAGGAAGTGACGGGCCGTCTCCTCGTCGTACATCGCTCCATCCAACAAGGTTTCCGTAAATCCCTTGATGGAAGTAATGGGCGTCCGCAGTTCGTGGGAGACATTGGCCACGAACTCGCTGCGCATTTTCTCCAGCCGCCTGATTTCGGTGATGTCGTGCAGGACCACGACGACGCCGCGGTGTTCTCCCTTGCTGTTGATGTACGGGGCGATGTTTACGTCCAGTATGCGCTCTTGGGGATAATAAATGTGCACTTCTTCCCGAACCCGCTCCCCGCTGTCGATGCACCTGTCGATAAACTGGCTGAGCCCGAAGTTGCGCCCGGCCTCAATGTGCAGTCGGCCGACCAAATCCCGCTGCCGCGTCCCCAACATGTTCTCGATCGCCGGATTGACCAGCATAATGCGCCGATTCTCGGTGACGAACATGACTCCACTGGTCATGTTGGTCAAAACTCCTGTCAGCCGCTGCTGGTTCTCCGAAATCTCGTACATTTGCTGCTCGAGACTGGAGGCCATGAAGTTGATCGCTCCGGCCAACTGGCCGATTTCGTCACGCGCTTTCAGTTTGACCCGGCTTTCGTACTGCCGCTGCGTGATGTTGCGGGCCACCCGTGTGATCTCCTCAATCGGCCGGGTAATGCCGTGGGAGATGCGGGCACTGACCAGGGAGCCAACGACAAGGGTAATCAACAGTCCCGTACCGAGACTGTACCACATCTGGTGGATGGCCCGCGCAATCCCTTCCATCGACATCGCGGAGCGAACCGCCCCGATTACTTTTCCGTCATGGTGGACCGGCACCGCCACGTACATCATGTCGTACTCCAGTGTTTCGCTGTAGCGGCGCGACACCTCCGTCTTCCCTTCCAGCGCCCGTCTGAACTCGGGACGATCGGCGTGGTTTTCCATCTGGTCGGGATCGGTATTGGTGTCAATCAGTACGCTGCCGGCCTGGTCGATAATGGTTACCCGCGCTTCCACCGATTCGGAAAAAAACTCGACACGCTTAAGGAGGGCGTCCGGGTTATAAAAAATTTCGGGAGCATGTACCGCTTCCGAAATCAACAATGCTTCTTTCCGCAAAAGGTCAGTCAGCGTTTGGATGTAGGAACGCTCCAGTACCTTGGCGAAAAATATACCCATTAGAATAAGAATGACAGAAATCAGACCCAAAATGGTCAGGGTTAGTTTCAAGCGAAAGCGGGTCACGCAGCTCCCTCCCCGTCCCGTCAGCTTTCCAGCTTGTACCCCAGGCCGCGAACGGTTTTGATATAACGCGGGTTTTTGGTGTCCTCTTCTAATTTTTCCCGCAAATGGCTGATATGCACGTCAACAATCCGCGAGTCACCCACAAAATCGTAATTCCAGACTGCGTTGAGCAGTTGATCGCGGGTCAGCACCCGTCCCTGATGGCTGGCCAGGTAGTGGAGCAGTTCAAACTCCTTGGGTGTCAGCTCTACTTTGGCTTCACCACGGTATACCTCGTATTTGTCGGGGTAGAGGCGGATATTGCCAAACTGCAGGACCACGTCATCTTCCTGCTCGCTGCGCACGGCTGCCTGCGTACGGCGCAGGATCGCTTTCACCCGGGCGACAACCTCCCGCGGGCTGAACGGCTTGGTCAAGTAGTCATCCGCTCCCAGTTCCAAGCCGAGAATCTTGTCCAATTCATCGTCTTTCGCGGTCAACATGAGGATCGGGGTGTTGATTCGGTCCTGGCGCAGCGCTTTGCATACGTCCATCCCGTCCATCTTCGGCAGCATCAGGTCCAGGACGATGAAATCAGGTTTTTCCTGATAAGCCATGTCCAGTGCCTGTTTGCCGTCAGATGCCGTAATGACCTCAAATCCGGATTTCTCCAGATTAAACTGCAATAGTTTGACGATCGACGGTTCGTCATCGACAACCAAGATTTTTGTCACTGCGAATATCCCCCTGTTCGCTCTTTAAGAAAAGCATCAATCACTTTTCAGTCTGCCAGAAGCCTACTAGCGAAGCAAGTGTTTTTTGCGACACGTGCCGTACCGTGCGGTGCTGGGAATCATTTCATGCCGAAAAAGAGCTGCCCTCCTTCCGGTCCCCAAAAAAAGCATCCCGCTTCACTTTCATTGTGAGACGGGATGCTTGTCTGATCCGGCTTGCAGCCGCTTTATTTTAGGAGATGACTTTCATCACGTTGCGGACCGATTCCGCCGACTTATCCAACGCCGCTTTCTCCTCGGCAGTGAGTTCGAGCTCGATCACTTTCTCCAGCCCTTTGCCGCCAAGCAGGGTGGGCACGCCCAGGTAGAGATCGCTGTAACCGTATTCCCCTTCCAGATAGGCAATGGCCGGCAGGATGCGTTTTTTGTCCTTGAGAATGGCTTCCGCCATCTGAACCAGCGATGCAGCCGGTGCGTAGTATGCCGAACCGTTGCCAAGCAGGCTGACGATCTCGCCGCCCCCTTTGCGGGTACGCTCGACAATCGCATCAAGGCGATCCTTGGGAATCAGTTTTTCCAGCGGGATGCCACCGGCGTAGGAGTAACGGACCAGCGGCACCATATCGTCGCCGTGTCCACCCAATACGAAGCCGGTCACGTCTTCCACCGATACATTCAATTCCTGCGCTACGAAAGTACGGAAGCGGGCCGTATCCAGTACGCCAGACTGACCAATGACGCGCTCTTTCGGGAACCCGGACGTTTTGAAGAACGTATAGGTCATGGCATCAACCGGGTTGGAGAGCACGATGACGATCGAGTTGGGCGCGTACTTCTTCACTTGTTCGGCTACCGAACGCATGATGCCGGCGTTGGTGTTGACCAGGTCGTCGCGGGACATGCCCGGTTTGCGGGCGATGCCGGCGGTGACGATCACCAGGTCCGAATCCTTGATCTCAGCGTAATCAGCCGTACCGGTGATCTGGGCATCAAATCCGAGCACGGGGGACGACTCCAGCATGTCGAGCGCCTTCCCCTTGGTCGGATTCTCCAATTGCGGAATATCGACCAGGACGATGTCACCCAGTTCTTTTTGTGCCAGGATGAAAGCCGTTGTCGCTCCGGTGAAGCCGCTGCCGATGACGGCGATTTTTTTTCGTTGAAAAGCCATGCTCTGCTCCTCCTATCCTTCGATTACATATTTTTAATCAAAGCGTCGCCGAACTCCGAGCACTTCAGCTCTGTTGCTCCTTCCATCAGGCGAGCGAAGTCATAGGTAACGGTTTTGGCCGAAATCGTCTTTTCCATCGCCGAGATGATCAGGTCGGCCGCTTCGTTCCAGCCCAAGTGACGCAGCAGCATCTCGCCGGAGAGGATCACCGAAGACGGGTTTACCTTGTCCAGACCGGCGTACTTTGGAGCAGTCCCGTGTGTCGCTTCAAAGATGGCATGACCAGTCAGGTAGTTGATGTTGGCGCCTGGCGCGATCCCGATTCCGCCTACTTGGGCAGCCAGCGCGTCGGAGATGTAATCGCCGTTCAGGTTCAGTGTGGCCACCACGTCGTATTCTGCAGGACGGGTCAGGATTTGCTGCAGGAAGGCATCGGCAATCACGTCTTTGACGATCAGCTTGCCGGCCGCTTCCGCTTCCTTCTGAGCCTTGTCGGCGTCGCCGCCTTCCGCTTTGATCCGGTCGTATTGGGCCCAGGTGAACACCTTGTCGCCAAACTCGGCTTCAGCCACGGCATAGCCCCAGTTCTTAAACGCACCTTCCGTAAACTTCATGATGTTTCCTTTGTGAACCAGCGTCACAGACTTGCGGTTGTTGGCCAGGGCATAATTGATCGCGGCGCGAACGAGGCGCTCCGTTCCCTCTTTGGAAACCGGTTTGATGCCGATACCGGACGTTTCCGGGAAGCGGATCTTTTTGACTCCCATTTCCTTTTGCAGGAATTCGATCACTTTTTTCACTTCCGGAGTGCCTTCAGCCCACTCCACGCCTGCGTAAATATCTTCGGTATTTTCACGGAAGATAACCATGTCGGTCAGCTCCGGCTGCTTTACCGGGGACGGTACGCCTTCAAAGTAGCGAACCGGGCGAACGCACGCATACAGGTCGAGCTCCTGACGAAGCGCGACGTTGATGGAGCGGATACCGCCGCCAACCGGTGTGGTCAGCGGACCCTTGATCGCAATCAGGTATTCGCGCACAGCGGTCAGCGTATCTTCCGGCAGCCACTCGCCAAACTTGTTATACGCCTTTTCACCGGCATAAACCTCAAACCAGGCGATTTTTTTCGTTCCCTTGTAGGCTTTTTCAACCGCAGCGTCCAAAACGCGTACGGCTGCATTCCAAATGTCGGGACCGGTTCCGTCTCCTTCAATAAACGGGATGATCGGATGATCGGGTACCAGCAGTTTTCCGTTGTCTACCTTGATTTTTTCGCCTGAAGCAGGCTGCGACAGATGTTTGAACATCAGATTCCCTCCCAAGTGGTATGTAAAAGTGTTGAAACCTTTGTTCCACAGAGAGGAGAACTACCTCCCCTCTTCGGAGATAGTTCTCCTGCGAGCAAACACCATGACAGGACCTCTTTTTTTATCTCTGGTCGATCGGTACGTAGTGTTGGTTAACCGGACCGATGTATTCGGCACGCGGACGGATCAGGCGGTTGTTTTCATACTGCTCCATGATGTGGGCTGTCCATCCGGACATGCGGCTGATCGCAAAAATCGGCGTGAACAGATCCCGCTCCAGACCGAGCGAGACATAGACGGAAGCGGAATAGAAGTCCACGTTCGGCTTCAGACCTTTTTCCCGCGTAACCAATTCTTCAATTTTTACCGACATGCGGTACAGATCTTCGCGGCCCACCTGTTTTGTCAGCTGTTCCGACATCTGGCGGAGCCACTTGGCGCGAGGATCGCCGTTCTTGTAGACGCGATGGCCGAAGCCCATGATCTTTTGCTTGTTGTCCAAAGCCCGTTTGATGTAGGACTCGACGTTGTCGATGGACCCAATCTCGTCAAGCATTGCCGCCACCTGCTCGTTTGCACCGCCGTGCAGCGGCCCTTTCAGCGTGCCGATTGCCGATACGATGCCGGAGTAGATGTCTGTCAGCGTAGCCACCGTGACGCGAGCGGCAAACGTGGAGGCGTTGAATTCGTGGTCGGCGTGCAGGATCAATGCCGTGTCGAACGCCTTGACGGCTGTCTCGGTCGGCTCCTCACCTGTCAGCATGTACAGGAAATTGCGGGCGATGCCGTACGAAGGGTTGGGGGCAACTGGTTCCAGTCCTTTGCGAATGCGGGCAAACGCGGCCACCAGTACAGGGGTTTGGGCCACCAGCCGGACAGACTTGCGGTAGTTGGCTTCCGGCGACATATCGTGCGCTTCTTTGTCGTAGAGGGCTAACGAAGAGACGGCTGTGCGCAGGGCTGCCATCGGATGCACATCGCGCGGATAGGTGCGGATGCTGTCGATCACCTCTTGCGGCACTGCCGCAGATTCACCCAGTTGCTTTTGCAGGGCGGAAAGCTGGTCTCTCTTCGGTAGCACTCCATGCCACAACAGATAAACGACTTCTTCAAAGGTAGCGTTTTCAGCCAATTCGTCGATATTGATCCCGCCGTAACAAAGTACGCCGTCGACAATGGAACAAATGGACGACTGGGCGGCCACGACACCTTCCAAGCCTTTGGTTGCTGTCATAGAACTCTCTCCTTTTCCGACAAGATTGTCTCTCTATGAAGTTGTACGTCATCTTCCTTTTCATTTCCATTCCCGTTGATCTCTCAACCTGAGGCATTTGTCGAATCTGCATCATCTGGCAGGTCCCCCCCCTCAACCCGCCTGCTAGAGTGGCTCCGCTCTGAGAAGCAAGGAAGCTTTTCCCGCCAGCAAGCCACAGCCGCCTGTTCCAGGCGGCCGCACGAGATGGATGAGACCGAAAAACACCTCTGGAGAAAAGAAAGATTCCAAACATAATCCGACAACAATTATAAAAGAAAACCAACCATTTGTGAATGAAAAATGTATAAAGTGTAAACTGCTGTGCCCGACATGCCCCCATCTTGCCTCTCTTGTTAAGGATACGTCATAATAGTTACAAGAAACGTTATTTGGTTTTTTATACATATGGTGGTTTGCCCGCAAATGGTTGCCCGCACACAAGGAGGGATCGTTCTGACACCTGACAACTGGGTGACTCGCTTGTTTCAAGTCATTCGCTTTCTTTGGGTTGCGCTGTTGGTTATCGCCGTGTATTTTGCAGTCCAATTCCTGGTACCCTTACTTTTCCCATTTCTGATCGCCTTAGTCATCGCCCTCCTGATCAACCGTCCTGTCACCTGGTTGACTGAAAAGGGGCGAATCCCCCGCTGGCTGTCCGTGACCATCGCGCTGTTGGTGGTACTGACTCTGCTTGTCGGCCTGGCTACTCTTTTGATCGCGGCAGTGGCAGTGGAGATTGGCGAACTGATCAACCGACTGCCTGTCCTGATCAACGAATTAAACAACCATCTGAAGAAGGTGATTGCCCAGGATGTACTGATCGGCTTGTACGAGCGGTTCGCCTTCTTCTACGCCCAGCTTGACGAGAGCTATCAAACTGCGATTCAGGACAACGTGACCAATGCCTTAAACACCCTGTCCAGCACCGGCAAGGAATTGGTCTTCAACTTGCTTACGCTGGTCAAAAACTGGGTGCTCTCACTGCCCGACATGGCCACGATCCTGGTGATCTCCCTGCTGGCCGCCTTCTTTTTGAGCAAGGATTACTATCTGTGGGAGGCCCGCTTTCGCCGCCTGCTGCCCAGGAGAGTCAACTCGCGCCTCGATCAGGTGGCGCGTGATCTGCGCAGTGCACTGACGGGCTTCATCAAGGCGCAGGTCACCCTGATTTCCATCACGGCAGCGATCGTCATCATCGGTCTGCTCATTCTGCGGGTGGAGTACGCGGTGACCATCGGGCTGCTGACCGGACTGGTCGATCTGCTGCCGTACCTGGGGACCGGGACGGTCTTTGTACCCTGGATCGTCTACGCTTTTTTCAACGGTGAGTACGGGCTGGTTATCGGACTGTCGATTCTCTACGGGATTGTGGTCATCTTCCGCCAGATCATCGAGCCGAAAGTGGTGGCAGACAATGTGGGACTCGATCCGCTGCTAACGCTGGTCGCGCTGTTTATCGGTCTCAATCTGTTCGGGTTCCTGGGGCTGATCATCGGTCCCGTCAGTCTGGTGGTGATCAACGCTTTGATCAAAGCCCATGTCTTCCATGACATCACAAGGTACATCGTCGGAAAGCCGGTCCAGCGGGATTGACCACGGGAAAGCGCTGCAGCCGATCCGCCCGGCCCCCCTGTTCTATCGGACAGGAGGGCTTTTCTAACGCCTGAACAGGATGCGCACTTTCCCCGTTCGGATCAGATGCCACAGCCACTGCTTCAGTACGTGGCGCACCATCATCCGCGTGTACGGCACAAGCAGCAAAAAACCGACTGTATCCGTAAAAAATCCAGGGGTCAAAAGCAAGAGACCGCCTATCAGGATCATAAACCCGTCAAGCAGCGCATCGGTCGGCATCTGCCCCCGGGACAGCTGCAGCTGCGTCAGCCGCAATACCTGCAGCCCTTGCTGTTTGGCCAACCAGGCACCGGCGACGCCTGTCGCCAGCACCAGCAAAACGGTCCAGGCGGCCCCAATGACACGCCCTACCGCAATCAATCCCCACAATTCGATGACAGGGACGATGACAAACAACAGGAAAAGAATGCGAAACATGAACGATCACGCCCTATCTTCAAGATGAGCAGCGCGGAGCCGCTTGCCGCCGCGCTCGTATTCGGCGCGAAGCCGCTCGTACAATTCCGGCAGCTGCCGGTCCAGGCGGACAGGTCTCAGATTGGGGTCGGTAAACACGTGGCTGGTCTGCCCGGTTACCAAAAGCGTCCCGTCTTCCGGTCGGTGGATTTCATACGCAAACACCAGCCTCACCGTTGAAAACTGGTCAATCCAGGTGCGAACTTCCACCACGTCATCATAACGGGCCGGGCGCTTGTAGGTAAGGGAAGCATCAGTCACCGGGAGCAGTACCCCTCTCTCTTCAACCTGCCGGTACGAAAAACCTGCCTCCCGAATCAGCTCGGTTCGTCCCCATTCAAACCAGTTGAGGTAGTTGGCGTGGTAGACCACTCCCATCTGATCGGTCTCCCCGTACCGCACGCGAAACTGAATGGTTCGCCAGCTAGTCGTGTCCACAACGACCCTCTCCTTTAGCTTTTCTCTTACTCCTATTGTAACACAAAAGTACAGAAGGGACGGGTGACCCCCGTCCCTTTCCCGTCTACAGCACACGGGCAAATCCGGTGTAGATATGGCCCCGTTCCGGGTCGACCGTAACCAGCTGTCCGTCGGCCAAGACTTCTGTGGCCCGTTCGACACCGACAATCACCGGCACGTTCAGGTTTAGTCCGACTATGGCGGCATGGGAAGTCAAGCCGCCCTCCACGGTAATGACCGCTCCCGCCCGTTCAAAGGCGGCAATCATGTCCGAGTCTGTACCGTAGGTGACCAGAATGGCCCCATCTTCCATCTTTTGCAGTGCTTCGTCGGCCGAGCGGGCGATAACCACCCTGCCGGTCACCACTTTGCGGCCGATCCCCTGTCCTTTGGCGATCACATCTCCGATGACGTGGATCTTGAGCAGATTGGTCGTCCCGCTCTCCCGCACCGGCACTCCAGCCGTAATGACCACCAGGTCGCCATGGCGGACGTACCCCGCCTGTACCGCTTCACGGACGGAAATCTCCAGCATCTCATCCGTGGTAGAGGCCGTTTTGCCAAGCACCGGATAAACGCCATTGACCAGCGAGAGGCGCCGCATGACTCCTTCGTGCGGCGTCACAGCCACGATGGGGGCCTTGGGGCGGTACTTGGAAACCATCCGCGCCGTATGGCCGCTCTCTGTCGCGGTGACAATCGCCGCCGCCTCCAGATCAAGGGCAGCATTGGCCACCGCCTGGCTGATTGCATCCGTAATGGTCACTTGTCTGCGGCTGGACTGCGTGTACAAGATCTCCCGGTAGTTCAGGGCCTGTTCGGCACGCAGTGCGATGCGGTTCATCGTCTCCACCGACTCCACGGGATACTTTCCGGCGGCTGTTTCACCGGACAGCATGATGGCGTCCGTACCATCCAGGATGGCATTGGCCACGTCGCTTGCCTCGGCCCGCGTAGGCCGTGGATTGCGCTGCATGGAGTCAAGCATTTGGGTGGCGGTAATCACCGGTTTTCCCAACTCATTGCACTTTTGAATCAGTTTTTTCTGCAAAAGGGGCACTTCTTCCGCAGGGATTTCTACGCCGAGGTCCCCGCGCGCCACCATCAGGCCATCGGCAACGGTCAGGATCTCGTCCACATTGTCGACGCCTTCCTGGTTTTCAATCTTGGCGATAATGTCGATCTTCGCCTGATGCTGCTCCAGGATTTCCCTGATTTCCAGAATGTCTGCCGCTTTGCGGACAAACGACGCAGCAATGAAATCGACTCCTTCGCGGATACCGAACAAAATGTCCTCCGAATCTTTCTCGGTGATGCCCGGCAGGTTTATTTTCACTCCCGGGACGTTGACGCCTTTTTTGCTTTTGAGGATGCCGCCGTTTTTGATCCGGCAAATGATCTCGCTTCCCTCAATCTTTTCCACGCGTAAGCCGATCAGTCCGTCGTCTATCAGGATGGTGCTGCCTACCTCCACATCCCGGTACAGGTCTTTGTATGTAATCGAAACCCGCTCCGCCGTACCGGGCACCTCTTCCGTGGTCAATGTGATCGTGTTTCCTTCGACCAGTTCCACCTGCTCGGCAGCAAGCACCCCTGTGCGTATTTCCGGTCCCTTGGTATCAAGCAGGATCGCTACCTGCACACCCAGTTCCCGTCCGGCCTGACGGATGTTGCGAATCCGCGCGGCGTGCTCCTCATGGGATCCGTGGGAAAAGTTTAACCTTGCGACATTCATTCCCGCGGTCAAAAGTCGTTTCAGCGTCTCTACGGATTCGGACGCAGGGCCGATCGTACATACGATTTTTGCCTTTCTCAACACAGTGATACCTCCCTCGCGTTTTCCCCCATGCCTTGTTTGTCAAATACACCTTTTCCGCCGTCACTCGGCGCGGTTGGCGCTTTCTTTCTTGTTTGGCAGGTACTTTCCCCAGTGTTAGATGGACAGCGTACGCGTCAACTGGTAAATGGACAAATCAAGCTGATGTTTTTGCACCAAGGCTACATCAAAGTCTATATCCACAATCTGGTTGTTTTGGATACCAACCATTCGGTCTGCTTTTCCTTCGAGCAGCAGGTCGACCGCAGCCGCTCCCATTCGGCTGGCGATCATCCGGTCAAACGCAGTCGGCGATCCACCGCGCTGAATGTGGCCAAGAACCGTGACCCGCGTCTCCCACCCGGTCCGCTGTTTGATCACCTCGGCATAATCGGAGGCCCTGCCTACCCCTTCGGCGACAATGATGATCGAATGCTTTTTGCCGCGCCGATACCCGGCGTGCAAACGTTCAATGATGTCGTCCATGTCCTGTTCCGCTTCCGGGATGAGGATTGACTCCGCTCCAGCGGCCAGCCCCGCAAACAAGGCCAAATCGCCTGCATCCCGTCCCATTACCTCGATGATGTAAGTCCGCTCATGGGAAGTAGCGGTATCGCGTATTTTGTCTATCGCTTCGACGATCGTATTCAATGCCGTGTCAAAGCCGATGGTAAAATCGGTGCAGGGAATATCGTTGTCGATTGTTCCTGGCACGCCAATCGTGGGAACCCCTTTTTGCGTCAGCTTCTGCGCCCCGCGAAAAGAGCCGTCGCCGCCGATTACGATCAAACCTTCGATGCCGTGTGCGCGCAGCTGCTCCACCGCCTTCCGCTGCCCCTCTTCTGTCTTGAATTCTTCGCTGCGGGCTGTAAACAGGATGGTCCCGCCACGATGGATAATGTCACCGACGGAGCCAAGCGTCATTTCGCGAATGTCTCCGCGTATCAGACCGTCGTACCCGTGGTAGACGCCGAACATCTCCACGCCGTGGTAGGCGGCACGCCGCACTGCGGCCCGCACGGCGGCATTCATGCCGGGAGCGTCTCCTCCACTTGTCAGTACAGCAATTCTCTTCATCCTGGACATCTCTTTTTCCTCCTTATTACTATCATGGCTTATAAGAAATACGGTATGTACCATCAACCGTTTGCGGGAGATCTGTTATACCATTACTGAACTATCTGTTATACTCTTTTTGCGCACCTTCTGAAATGTGCTATACTTTTCCAAAGATTCGCGTTACTCCGCCGAGTTCTCTGACACGACTACGATTGTAGCAGATTCTGGCGGTTGGCGGAAGCGAAAAAAAGAAACGCTTCTCTCTACAGAGAAGCGTACTGACCGATCTGTTTAAACTTGTTGTAACGATCCTGTACCAGTTGCTCCGGAGTCATTTGCAGAAGCTGTTCCAACCCTTCCGTCAGCGCTTCCTTGACCAACTGCGCCTGTAACACCGGATCGCGATGGGCCCCGCCAAACGGCTCGGCAATGACTTTATCAATCACACCCAGTTCCAGCAGGTCAGGAGCGGTAATCTTCATCGTCTCCGCTGCCCGCATGGCCAGGCTGGCGTCTTTCCACAGCAGGGCGGCTGCCCCTTCCGGCGAAATAACGGAATAGACCGCGTTTTCCAGCATGTAGATATGATTGCCTACACCTATCGCCAGTGCACCGCCGCTGCCTCCCTCACCAGTGACGACACAGATGATCGGGACACGGAACCCGGCCATTTCCCGCAGGTTGCGCGCGATCGCCTCACTTTGGCCGCGCTCTTCCGCCGCCTTGCCCGGATAAGCGCCGGACGTGTTGATGAAACAGATAATCGGACGGCCAAACTTGTCGGCCTGCTGCATCAGACGCAGCGCCTTGCGGTATCCCTCGGGGTGAGGCATGCCGAAGTTGCGGGTAATGTTCTCTTTTGTATCTTTTCCTTTTTGGTGGCCGATTACGGTTACCGGGCGACCATCCAGCTTGGCGATCCCGCCGACGATGGCCGGATCGTCGCCGTACAGGCGGTCACCGTGCAGTTCGACGAAATCGGTAAAGATCATCCGGATGTAGTCGAGCGTAGTTGGCCGTTCCGCGTGGCGGGCAATCTGCACGCGCTGCCACGGCGTAAGATTTCCGTAAATCTGTTCCGCCAGATCCTTGGCCTTCTTCTCCAGGCGAACCACTTCATCGGAAAAGTCAATGCCCTTTTCCTCCGTAAACCTCCGCAATTCTTTAATCTTTTCTTGCAATTCCACGAGCGGCTTTTCAAACGGCAGTTCTCCGGCCATCTTACACTCCCTCCCGGACAGTATGCATCTCCAGCAGCTTGCCCAAGGTATCGCGCAGCTCTTTGCGGTGAACCACCATGTCGAGCTGCCCATGCTTGAGCAGGAATTCAGACGTCTGGAAGTCCTTTGGCAGCTCCTGGCGAATCGTCTGTTCGATGATCCGACGGCCGGCAAACCCGATCAGTGCTCCCGGTTCGGCAATGTTGATATCTCCAAGCGAGGCGAAGCTGGCAGACACGCCGCCCGTCGTCGGATTGGTCAGCACCGAGATGAAGAGCAGCCGCTCCCGAGCCAGCACAGCCAGCGCAGCGCTTGTTTTGGCCATCTGCATCAGGCTGAGTACGCCTTCCTGCATACGCGCTCCGCCTGACGCCGAAAACAGGATAAACGGGTACTTTCGTTCGATCGCCCGTTCGATGGCGCGGGTAATCTTTTCACCAACCACAGACCCCATGCTGCCCATGCGGAAGCGCTGGTCCATCACGCCCAGAATCACCGGCGTTCCCTTTATTCGCCCCTCTCCGGTGACCACGGCCTCGTTCAGGCTGGTAGCGTCCCGATCCTTCTCCAGCTTTTCCTCATAACCTGGGAAGCCCAGCGGGTTTGCCGAGGTCATCTCGCGGTCAAACTCCTCCACAAACACGCCATCATCCAGAATGGATTGGACCCGCTCCTGGGCCGACATCGGAAAGTGGTGTTGGCACCCTTTGCAGACCCGCAGATTTTTCTCCAGATCTTTGGAGTAATGGATCGTGCCGCACAGGGGGCATTTATGCATCAGCCCTTCCGGGACTTCTTTCTCCTTCGGTTCGACAGCAAGCTTTCCCAGCTGCTGACTGGGAACAGTGGCGAACTTTCGCTTCTTGCCAAAAAGATCTTTTAGCACAGTAACACCTCACAATGTGGGTTAGTGAAGGATCGTGCCGAGCACCTCTTGGACTTCGTGAACCTCACTCTCCGGTACGAGAATCTCGTACTGCCTGGACACTCCCGCCTCACGCACCTTGACCAAAAACCCTTCACTTGTCAAACGTTGCTGAATGCGTTCGGCGATTTTCGCACTGGGAGCGATGTAGATGACAGTCCACATAAGGCTTCCTCCTTATACCTCAGACAAACATGTGCAACCTGCATCATCATATCACAGCGATTCTCGTCGCCGCAAACTTACAGCTTGCTGTTCTCCAGGTGCTCCTGCATGCGCCTGGCGGCTGTCTGTTCATCGCCGCTGCGAATGGCCAGCATGATCTGCTCGTGTTCGATCAAAGCTGCTTTGGCACGCCCCTCTCTGGCCAAGGAGGTGCTTCGCACCGTGTCACTGTACTCGACGAGCGGGGCCCAGATCCGGTGCAGAATCGAATTGCGGCTGGAGCGACAGATGACGCGGTGGAACAGGTAATCTTCCTCCGTCGGGATTTCGCCTCGCTCCACCCGCTCCCAGGCGGCGGCAAGGATACGCTCCATCTCTTCAAAATGCTTTTCGGTCGCTCGACGGCAGGCTAACCGCACCGCGTCCAGTTCAAGCAGCTTGCGCATTTCCACCAGATCTTTTTTGGTCTTGTAGTCGCGCAGAATAAAGAAACCCAGTACGTCGATCAGCCGATTGTGCCGGTAGTGCTTGAGGAAGGTTCCTTCCCCTCTGCGCGTTTCGATCAGCCCGAGCAGTTCCAGGGCCCGCAGGGCTTCGCGTACCGATGACCGCCCCACTCCCAACTGGTCAGACAACTCCCGCTCGGAGGGGAGCTTGTCACCGACACGCAAATTGTTTCGTTTCACAATCTCATGGATTTGCAGCAGAATATCCTCGTATACTTTGCGATTTTCCAAGGAATCGAACACGTTTGTCCATTCCCTCCTGTATCGAGCTTGAGGGCCCGTGTTTTCCCCGCTGCTGTGGTCCGAAAGGCGCCGTGAACCGGGCAGTTTGACGAGTGCACACGAATGGCGAGAATGCAGAATGCCTTGCCTTCTCGCCGTACACCGGATCTTGCGCTCATGTCGTACACTTGTTGATGACCCACACGATGTTTGGGTACCTCTATGCCTGCGTATGATGGATATACGATAGCTGGGTGGTGCGCTTCTTCACTTCTTCCGGATCCACCGTGCGCCGTGCCACTCCGGTTTCCATCGCTGCCTTGGCCACGGCGGCTGCCACGTGCGGAGCCACGCGCGGATCAAAGGGAGCCGGAATCACCCGGTCTGCGGTCAGCTCTTCCGGCGTGATCAGATCGGCGATCGCGTATACGGCCGCCAGTTTCATCTCTTCGTTGATGTTGGTGGCGTATGTATCCAGCGCGCCGCGGAAGATGCCAGGAAAAGCAAGAACGTTGTTGACCTGGTTGGGAAAGTCGGATCGGCCTGTTCCAATCACGGCCGCCCCCGCCTGTTTGGCCTCGTCGGGCATGATTTCCGGCACCGGGTTGGCCATGGCGAAGATGATCGGATCGCGGTTCATCGACTCTACCATCTCCATGGTGACGGCGCCAGCTACTGATACGCCGATGAAAACGTCAGCGCCTTTCATCGCATCGGCCAAGTCGCCGCTCAGTCTGGACCGGTTGGTCAGTTTCGCCACCTGTTCCTTGACCGCGTTCATCCCGAATGATCTGCCTTCGTAGATGATTCCTTTGGTATCACACATGATAATATCTCGTACGCCCATGCTCAAGAGCAGTTTGATGATGGCAATTCCTGCCGCACCGGCACCGTTCACGACGACGCGGATCTCCTCCAGTTTCTTGTCGACCACGCGCAGCGCGTTGATCAGTCCGGCTGCCGTCACAATCGCTGTCCCGTGCTGGTCGTCGTGGAAAACCGGAATCTTGGTCTCCCGCTTCAGCCGCTCTTCAATCTCAAAGCAGGCCGGCGCCGCGATGTCTTCCAGGTTCACGCCGCCGAAGGTCGGCTCCAACAATTTTACCGTCTCGATGATTTTCTCCGGGTCAGACGTATTCAGGCAGATTGGAAAAGCGTCAACGCCTGCGAACGCCTTAAACAAAGCTGCCTTCCCTTCCATCACGGGCATTGCCGCTTCCGGTCCGATATTGCCGAGTCCGAGCACGGCCGTCCCGTCGCTTACCACCGCGACCAGATTTCCCTTGATGGTGTACTCGTACACTTTGGTCGGATCGTCATAGATTTCCTTGCACGGTTCCGCCACACCGGGGGAGTAGGCCAGGCTCAGGTCGTGCGCGTTGCGGATCGGCACTTTTGTCACTGTTTCCAGTTTCCCTTGGTGCTTTTTGTGAAGTTCCAACGCTTCTTCTCTCAGTTTGGACACCGTCACCACTCCAATCTTACCTGTCGGATATTCCTTCTATCAAGCAGTATTTTCCATTTTTTACACATTTTCTCTAAGTGGTCTGACCACTTAATCCACCATGTACTCATTATATCAAATCGTTTCCATCTGTAAACATGCCGAATCAAGCGAAAAAAGGAGGAGATCGCTCATCCTCCTCCGTTTATCGGCAATTCTTTTTGCACCACACCATTTCTCCCCACAATAGCGCGCGCCCTTGTCAAGAACGCCTCGTCCACTTCCACCCGCCAATCGTCCGGCAGCCGTATCGTCTGCTTTTTACTTTCGTAGTAGATCAGCACGGGAATCGTTCCCTTTCGTTCGACAAACAACCGCTTCAATTCGTTCAGTGTCGAATCCTGTTCCTGTTCGGCTGATATTTTGACAAACAAAACCGTCTCCGTCGACGGGCGCGGCAGCGTGGTCACGTCCCAAAAGCGGGAAGCGAGCAGTTTGACCGTATCGTCCTGTACATCGACGCGTGCCTCCAGCACAACCAGCCGCTCTTTCTCCAACAATTCGAGATGGGCGGCGAACACCTGCGGAAAGACCACCACTTCTACGGGTGCTGTACGGTCCTCCAGGGTGAGAAAGGCCATCGGCTCCCCTTTCTTGGTCTGGATTCGCTTGACATCGACGATCATGCCCACCACTTTTACCGTCTGGTTTTTCGCCAGTTCCGGCAGCCGGGAGATCTGCTGCACGCCCTGCCGGTTGGTCAGATGGGGATAATCGTCCAAGGGGTGGCCGGACAGATAGACCCCCAGCAATTCCCGCTCCTCTTTTAGCTGTTGGTTTCGCGAAAACGGCGGTACTTCGGGATAACGGGACGGATCAATCCCCTCCCCCGGTTGGCGGTCTCCCGCTTCCGTGACGTCTGTGCCTTCCAACGAAAACAGATCGATTTGTCCTCCTGCCCGCATGCTCCGCCGGGCCGCCCCCTTTTCCAGCGCTTCGTCCAGCACCACCAGCAGCTGCGCACGATGTCCGGGCAGGCTGTCCAACGCACCGCATGAGATCAGCGATTCGATCACCCGACGGTTAACCAGACGGCTGTCCACACGTGAGCAGAAGTCGTGCAGGTCGCGGAAAGGCCGCCGCTTCCGCTCTTGAACAATTGATTCAATCGCGCCGTAACCAACGTTCTTGACTGCAGCCAAACCAAAACGAATCGCGTTTTCCTGCACCGTAAACAGCGCTTCACTCTCGTTGATGTCCGGCGGCTTGACGGCCAAACCAAGGCGGCGGGCCTCTTCGACATACTCGGCTATCCTCGTTTGACTGCCAATCGACATCGACAACAGAGCCGCCATGAACATCAACGGATAATTGGCCTTCAAATACGCCATTTGATACGCGATCACGGCATAGGCAACCGAATGGGCTTTGTTAAAACCGTAATCGGCAAACCGGACGATCAAGTCGTAAATCCGGTTCGCCAACTGTTCGT
The DNA here is from genome assembly GCA_017656235.1 of Brevibacillus sp. Taxonomy (GTDB): domain Bacteria; phylum Bacillota; class Bacilli; order Brevibacillales; family Brevibacillaceae; genus Brevibacillus_E. Next base: position 141,705 of record JACDOF010000003.1, on the reverse strand, counting down.
CGTACCCTTGGCGCACACTGCCGGCAACAAACTTGGCCCGCTGTTCGGCCAACAACTCCCGCTTCTTCTTGCCCACGGCGCGGCGCAGGATGTCTGCCTCTCCCAGGGTAAATCCAGCCATCCGTGACGATATCTGCATGATCTGCTCCTGGTACAGGATGAAACCGTGCGTCTCTTTGAGAATCGGCTCCAGGTCAGGATGGGCGTAGGTCACTTTCTTTTTTCCGTGCTTGGCCTGGATGTACTGCGGAATGATCTCCATCGGCCCGGGACGGTAGAGCGCAAGTACGGCGATAATATCGTCGATCGACTCCGGTTTCAGCTCGCGCAGTACGCTGCGCATGCCGGAAGACTCCAGTTGAAAAATGCCGGTGGTTTCTCCGCGGCCAAGCATGCGGAACGTCTTTTCGTCCGCAGGAGGAAGTCGATCCAGATCGACCTCGATGCCGCGTTTTTTCAGCATGGTGAGCGTCTCCTGGATAATGGTCAGGTTGCGCAGCCCCAGAAAATCCATCTTCAACAGTCCGATTTCCTCCAGTACATCCATCGGGTACTGGGTCAGCGCAAGTCCCTCTGCCCCCTCCTGCAGGGGCACGTATTCCGTCAGCGGTTCCCGTGAAATCACCACGCCGGCCGCATGAGTGGAGGTGTGGCGAGGCAATCCTTCCAACCCCTTGGCTACCTCGATCAGTTGGGCCACCTGCTTGTTTTCAGCCATTAATGCAGACAGCCCCGGGTTGAGCGCCAGTGCCTTGTCGATGGTCATTCCCGGCGTGGCCGGAATCATCCGGGCCACCCGGTCGACCAGCCCCAGCGAGAGGCCCAGCACCCTCCCCACGTCTCGCACAGCCGCGCGGGCCGCCATCGTCCCAAAGGTGACGATCTGCGCCACCCGATCGTACCCGTACTTCTCTGCCACGTAGCGAATCACTTCATCGCGCCTCTCCACGGAGAAATCGATGTCAATATCGGGCATGCTGATCCGCTCGGGATTCAAAAAGCGCTCAAACAGCAGGTGGTGCTTGAGTGGATCGACATTGGTAATCTTTAAGGCGTAGGCAACCAGGCTGCCGGCCGCCGAACCGCGGCCCGGTCCCGTCGGTATGCCATTTTCGTGGGCGTACCGCATAAAGTCCCACACAATCAGAAAGTAGTCGGTAAAACCGGTGCGGGTAATGATCGACAATTCGTGCTCCAGCCGCTCACGGACTTCAGCGGTCAATTCGCCGTACCGTTCGCGGCATCCCTGTTCACACAGTGCACGCAGATACTCGTCGGCAGTGGTTCCCTCCGGCACAGCAAACTGAGGAAGGATCGGCTGCCCAAACTGAAGTTCAAGGGTGCAGCGCTCGGCCACGGCCAGCGTATTGTGGAGTGCTTCCGGTGCATAGGCAAACAGGCGGGCCATTTCCGCACCGCTTTTCAGGTAGTACTCATCCGTCTCGTAGCGGCTGCGGTCTTCCTCATTGATCGCCTTTCCTTCTTTAATCGCAAGCAGCACATCCTGCCATCTCGCGTCGCTTTTCTGTACATAGTGGACGTTGTTGGTCGCAATCAAAGGAATGCCTGTCTCCTGGTGAAGCCTGAGCAGGCGCTGATTCAGCCTGCGCTCCCATTCCGTGCCGTGATCCTGCAGCTCCAGGTAAAAGCGGCCCGGTCCAAACACCCGCTCATACCAGCGCGCTGCCTGTCGGGCGGCGTCCACTTCCCCCGCTGCCAACAGCCTGGTTACTTCTCCCTCGCGGCAGGCACTCAAGGCGATCAACCCCTCCGCATGTCTCTGAAGCACTTCCTTGTTCAGGCGGGGGAGCAGATGCAAGCCTTTCGTATGCGCGATCGAGCTTAGTTTGATCAGATTTCGATAGCCGGTCATGTTCTCTGCCAGCAGAACCAGGTGAAACGGAGCCGGAGCGTTGCGGGCCGGGCGCTCCGTCAGGCTGCCCTCTGCCAGGTATGCTTCCATGCCGATGATCGGCTTGATGCCGACGCTTCGACATGCCTTGTAAAACGGAATCGCTCCGTACAGGTTGGCGTGATCGGTAATGGCCAGGGCAGGCATCCCCAGTTCTTTTGCTCTTGCTACCAACTGCTCGATGCGAGCAGCACCATCCAGCAAGCTGTACTCGGTATGCACATGCAGATGGACAAAGGAAGTATCCACGCAACTCCCCCTCTTTCGGTCGCTTACGCATCCTTTTCTTCCTTCATCATTATACCGAATGTTTCAGCCAAACACGAACATACAATCGGTTGGATTGACCAGGCAGCGGTTGATTTTGTAGGATGGGAGGGACGAAAACGAAAGGAACGATGATCCATGTGGGCCGCTTTTTACATAACCGGGTTGATTGCCGCGCTGACCGGCAGTGTGTACTACAGTGTCAATGCGCGTCGAAGCGGCATACACCCGCTGCAGTCGCGGATGCTCCTGGGCAGGATGAACATGTCCCTCGGTTTGCTGCTGCTCCTTTTTGGCGTGAACCAATTTACCTATGATCCGCTGACCACCATTCGGGTAATGGTGAGCATCGTTTTTCTGTTCGTAGGAGGTGTGAATCTGGTATTCGGTACGCGCCGCTACCTCACCTATCGACGTCAGTGGCGGGAAGCGGAAAAACAGCCGGAAAAGGGATAGGTTGATTTTTCCGCCCCTGCCAAACGTTTTTTGTGGTGCAGGTGCCGTTTGTACTATATAATCGACAGTGTGACATTCTCACGCTTCAGACAACCGTTTGCGATGCCTGCGGTTGTCCTTTTTTTTCAGCGGAAAAGGGAACCCTTTGGTTCCCCCAGAGAGACAACGTATCGTGAACTCGAGTGGGGCGTTTTTCGCGCTCACTCTCGGTGGCCAACCAGCGAAGAAGCAGTCCAAGACCGCTTCATGACGATCCGCAGGGGCAGCGTCAAAACGACGTCCCGCTGCCGACGTGACGCTGTTGCCGCTGCGATTTCCCTGCGGATTCGTTGTTTCGCTGGCAGGTTGGCCAAACCGTTCGCTGGCGAAAAATCGCCCGCACTCGTCTCAGGCGAGAGTTTTGAAACTCGTTCAGCACTGTACGGTGCCCTGTTCGACACAAGATGCCATTGATATCCTGCAGATTGTTTACAAAGCGTGTTCTGACAGAAGAGCGGCCATTTTCCAAATGAACGACTTGGCCAACCATCCCAGCGGAGCAATCCCGAAGCGGGGGCATACGGGCGCAACCCTGACAAAACGGCGCAGCAGCGCTGCTTTTTGCGCCCGCCCGCTTCGGGGGTGCGGAGCGGACGGTTCAGCCCCGCCGGTGGTTGGCCACGGAGTGAGGCATGGAAAATGGCCGCCTCCCCCTAAAGATGCACGACTGCCCGCTGCGAAGCGATCCGCGGATGGTCCCCGTCTATCGCTCAATGATCTGCGCCGTGATCATCGCCTGTCCAACCAGTTGTTCGTCGTGAAAGACGGATACTTCCACTTTTCCAAAACGGCGGCTGATGTCCAGCACGCGCGGCTTTACCTGGATCTGGCTCTCCATTTGTACCGGCTTGAGGAAATAAACGGTGATGTTTTCCGGAACCATATCGCCCCGGCGGTGCTGCCGAAGTACGCTGCAGGCGGATTCCACCATAATCGTCGTGAGCACGCCGCTGGCGATGGTACCGAGGTGGTTGGTCATCTGCGGCGTCACCTCGCCATAGAAAACAGGGGTGCCGTCACTCTGCTTCTCTTCGCGAATACGGCTCATGATCAGATTGGGGAAAGTCTCCCCCATTTGCGGCTGCTTCTGCATGTACTGCAGCGCTTTCAATACATCCTGTCGAGTTAGTACGCCGACCAGTTTTTTGCCATTGTCGACAACGGGCAAAAGTTCGATCCCTTCCCAAACCATCAGGTGGGCGCACGAGGCAACGGAGACACGCGGCGACGTGGTGATCGGATTCTTGCTCATCACCTTTTCGATCGGGGCATTCCTTTCATGGCCGATGATATCCCGGGAGGTGACAATCCCAACCACTTTCATCAACTCATCCACGACCGGATAACGGGCTTCTCCGTAGCGTTCGGTGAACTCGTGCCAGGTGGCAATCGTATCGGTCGTGCGCAGGACAGGAGTTTCGGACAGCGGTTTGAGAATGTCCTCCACCATGATGATTTCCTTTTTGATCAGTTGGTCGTAAATCGCCCGGTTGATCAGCGAAGCGACGGTGAAGGTATCGTAGCTGGAGGAAATGATCGGCAGCTCCAGTTCGTCCGCCAACTTCTTTACTTCGTCGCTGGTGTCAAAACCGCCCGTAATCAGCACGGCCGCTCCATGCTGCAACGATAGCTTGTGCGCCTGGTAGCGGTTCCCGACAATCAGCAGGCTGCCTGCATCCACATACCGCATCATCGCTTCCAGCTTCATCGCCCCAATGACGAACTTGTTCAGCGTCTTGTGCAGCCCCGCCTTGCCTCCCAGCACGTGTCCATCGACGATGTTGACGACCTCGGCAAAGGTCAGTTTTTCTATGTTCTCTTTCTGCTTTTTCTCGATCCGGACTGTGCCGACCCGCTCAATCGTGCTGACATATCCCTGTACTTCCGCTTCCTTGATTGCCCGATAGGCTGTTCCTTCACTCACTTCCAGATCTTTGGCAATCTGTCGTACCGAAATCTTGGTCCCAACCGGGAGCCGATCAATGTATTCCAAAATCCGTTCGTGCTTGGTTGCCACCTTCCATCACCCTCCCCCTCTCGAAAGGTGTCCCATGTATAACAAATTGATACAGGTATCCAATTCAAACCATAACAGACAGCGGAAGAGAGCCCTCCTTCGATCACTATACCCGAAGCCCGTGCAAAAAAAAAGAGTGCAGCCACTGATGCTGCACAAAGGAAGTATATCATTAAGGGGGTTTTCATCGTATTTATATCTTATCCCGTTTTTATTACAGCAATATTACAGAGCCGTTACAATTTCGTTTCAAGTTGGTGCCCCGGCGGCCCGTTACAGCACCATGGCTTCGCCCGGCGCAAGCACGCGTCCCTCAATGCCCACCTTGGCCAAACGCTCCACAAAGGCCTGACCATCCTGTTTCAAGAGCGGGAAGGTGTTGTAGTGGATGGGCACAACCTGTTTCGCTTTCAGAAACTGCGCCGCGAGAACAGCATCTTCCGGCCCCATCGTAAAGTTGTCGCCGATCGGCAAGAACGCCAGGTCAATGCTGTTTAATTCGCCAATCAGCTTCATGTCGCCGAACAATCCCGTATCGCCGGCGTGGTAAATCGTCTTTTCCCCAATGGTGAGCAGCAGACCGGTGGGCATGCCCAGGTAAATCAATTCCCGCCGGTCGCCTGGAATGTAGGCCGACCCGTGAAATGCCTGAGTCAGTTTGACCCGGCCAAACGGAAACGTGTGCGCGCCGCCAATGTGCATGGCGTGTGTCTTTACCCCCTGCCAGCTTACATATGTAGCCAGTTCGTAATTTCCGATCACGGTAGCGTCATTGGCCTTGGCAATCTCGACCGTGTCACCCAGGTGGTCATTGTGGCCGTGCGTAAGCAGGATGTAGTCAGCCTTCACCTCCTCTGGTTTTGTCTGAGCCAGCGGATTACCTGTCAGGAACGGATCAATCAGCAGTCGGTGATCTCCTGTGGTGATTTCGACACAACTGTGTCCGTGGAAACGTATGTTCAACAAGATCTCCTCCTTTTACGTTTGTTGAGAGCCAAACAGCCCCTCAAAAGGTTCGGCAATGATCCTTTGCACATCCTGCATCATCAGGATCAGCCGCTGTTCACAAGCAAAGAGCTGCCGTATGTCATCGTGCAGACTGATCGTTTCGTACAAACGCTGCAACTGCCCCATTTCTTCCTGCGAAATCGTTTCTCCTTTCAGCCTGCGCATCTCCAGGTCCACCTGCCGCTTGCGGAAATCTTCCAACATCCGCCTGGCATCAGGGTTGTTCTCCACTTTTGCTTTCTGGGACGTGTACGCCCGAAACTCATCACTTTCCCTGATCGCCCGTGCCAGTTCGTACGCCTTGTCGTAGTTCATCTTCGCCCTCCTCCATGCGAAAATCCGCCCTACTTCGTTAGTGGGCAACAGCGTTACAAAACCAGATGGAGCAGCCCCTGCACCAGACCGATCATCCCGCCCAACAAAAAGCCGAGCAACGTAATCATACGAAACTCCTTCCCAGATATGCCAATAACCATTTCTTCTACTCGCGCAAGCGGAAATCCTTCCACCTGTCGGGCGACAATCCGGGCAATTTCCAGCCTGTGAAAAAGTCGCTCCACGTTGGCTGCAAGCGCCTGGACCACCCACGCTGCCAGCCGGGAAATCCACTCTTTCCCCATCAGTTCATGGAGCGGGCCGAGAAAATCAGCCAACGGCTTGTCCAGCAGGCGAACACTCTCTTTTTCCAAATGGGCGAACAGCCGGCTGCCTAAGACGCGCCACTGCCCTTCCCCGATCCAATCGAGCAGCTCGCTTAGTTGTTTGTCCAACAGCTTGTCTGCTTCCTGCCGCATCACATCAGCCAATTTCCCAGCCACCTGCGGATCTTGCAAGATCTCGTCAATATGGGGCAGCACTTTGGCAATCAGTTTGTCGTCGCCGAGAAACATGCCCACCAATCCGCCGAACATGCCGCCCCCCATAAAGCTGCGCAGCATCACCTGCAGTTGTTCTACGCCTGCTGGCGAGCGAAGATAATCGCCAAATCGGGTCAACAACTGCTGAGCCAGTACATGACACGCCTCATCCAGTTTCGACTCGACTTCAGCGGGGAGCAGTTGGCGTATCCGCATCTCTCTGGCGCGATCCAGCCATTCGCCGCTCCATTGGTGCCAACGGTTTTCGGCAAGCTGGCGCGCACGTGCGCTCCAACCACCGTCCTCTCCCAGCACCCCTGGTGCCACACCAGCGAGAACGTCCCGCAGCGTCTGTCTGCTCGCCATAAGCTGTTCCACATAACCGGTCAGCCAGCGCGTTAAAGCTTCCTGTATGCCACCCGCTGCAATCGCCCGCTGCAATCCTTCAGCGGTCAGCAGGTAATTCTCCACCAGATTGCCCATTTGTTGGCCCAATTCACTCCGCCGTCGGGGAATCAGACCAGGCGTAAACGGCACGCGCCAGCGGCCCAACATCCAAGGCGTATACGGCCGAAACAACATGCGGACGGCCAACTGGTTGGTCAGACCGCCGATCAACGCGCCGATCACCACTGTAATCACTACTGTTATCCACTCGTACATGGACATCCACTCCTCTGAAGTCAAGGAACCAAAGTATTTCTCTACTCATAAAATAAGACTAACCTAACGCCAATGGAAAAGGGGAAAGCCATGCCGCACATACGGACGATCGTCACCACAAAACAAGTGAATGAAGCAGAGGCAGACCTTACTCTCCCCCGAACGCTTATCCGTTCGTTGAACATACCTGCCGCTCCGCTCGTCGCCCAGTTTGGCAGCCGGGTCGGGCACGCTGTCGTCAAAAGCGGACGCGCGCAGGTTCAAACGGCTATCGGCCCTTCACTGGCCCGTACGCTGCTGCTGCCGCTCGGTATCCCCATTCGCCTGCGCTATGTGGCGCAGGAGAACCGCCTCGTCTTCGGTCCCTTCTTCGGGGTACTCCTGTCGAAGTTCAAAAGCGGCGGTGAATCTCCGACCTTTGGGGTGTACACTTCGTTTCTGAGCGAACTGGTCAGTTTGTGCCAGGTTCGCGGGGGCATCGTCTGCGTGTTTACGCCGGACGACGTACACTGGGATTCGCAAACCATCGAAGGGATGATCTGCAAGGACGGCACATGGCTCCGGCGTACACTGCCGCTGCCCCAATGCATCTACAACCGCCTCTCGTCCCGGGAGGCTGAGCAGAGCAATCAGGTAGCAGCCCTGATACAGCGCTGTCAGGAACTTGGCATCCCCTTCTTTAATGAACGTTTCCTGAACAAGTGGCACGTGCATCAGGTGCTGGCAACTCAATCGGAGGCGGCCGCCTATCTGCCCCATACGATCCGTTATGAAAGTTTACAGGAACTGAGGCAGATGCTGCAAGAGCACCGTGTCATTTATGCCAAGCCGAGCAATGGCAGCATGGGCAACGGCATTGTCCGCGTCGGCCGGCTGACCGGCGGATACCAACTGCAGCATGCGAACGGGCGCATCCGCCGGTACAAAAAACTGTCTGCCCTGCATCACGCCATGCAAAAACTGAAAGGAGAAAAAACATACCTGTTGCAGCAGAGCCTGCAGCTGATTGGTGTCGGCGAGCGACCTGTTGACTTTCGTGCTCTGGTGCAAAAGAACAGGCGGGGGCAGTGGGAGGTGACCTCACTGGTTGCCCGCCTTGGCCAGAATCGCGTCGTATCCAATGTCGCCCGCGGAGGCAGCATGATGTCAGCCGTTCGGGCGCTGCTGGTCTGCGGCCCCTGGAAGGAAGGAACCCGCCCTTCCGCCCAGATGGTAAAGCTCGCCGCGCTGAAGCTGGCCAGCATCCTTGATGAAGTACTGCCCGGCCATTACGCTGAATTCGGGATTGATCTGGGCGTGGATACGAAGGGCCGAATCTGGCTTCTGGAAGTAAACAGCAAACCGTCTAAAGCTGAAAATACGCTGCAACTGCCCGAGGGCGTAATCGTTCCTCCGCGACGCCGCCCGCGCCCTTCGGTCCGCAAGCTGATGGAATATACGGCTTATCTCAGCGGGTTTCCCTACACATCCAAACCAAAACGAATACTCCGCAAACTGAAAACCAAAAAACTCGGCAGCAGGTGACACATATGGAAATAAGAAGGAAAACCATGGGCATCATGGCCATGATTAAAGGAGATGAACCCCGCTTTGCCGAGAAAGGCTACTATCAAAAACTGACGGAGATCGGACGCAGGTTGGGAATCCGTGTCTTCGTCTTTTCTCCGCGCAACGTGGACTTCGCCCGACGGCGGGTGATGGGTTATGTATACCGACAGGGCAGGTGGCACAAGAAACTGTTCCCGTTACCCGCCGTAGTGTATGACCGCTGCTTCATCAATGCCTCTTACCGTCACTATAAGCCCTATATTGACCGTTTGCAAAACGACCCGCAGATAACCTTCATGGGACGCGGGCTCTACGGAAAATGGCAGGTTTATGAAATACTCCGGCACTCGCCGAAGATGGCTTCCCATCTTCCCGAAACACTCCCGTTTACAATGCAGGCCTTTCTCACCCTGCTCAAGCGGGACGGCTCCACTATCCTCAAGCCTGCTGCCGGTACCCACGGCACCGGTGTGATTCGGATTGGCTCCCACGGGCAGCGTTACTCCATTGTTGGACGCAATCTTCAGAATCAATCTTTTTGCAAACACGTTGCGACACTCCATGACGTAAAACGGTTTGTCAAAAGGTTTACGGCGGGCCGCAAGTTTTTGGTGCAGACCTACCTACATCTCTATACCCCCGACGGCGATCCCTACGACGTGCGCGTTCTGGTCCAAAAAGACGGATCCGGCAAGTGGGTCACGACAGGAAAAGCGGTTCGCATCGGCAACAAGGAAAATATTACCTCCAACCTGCACGGGGGCGGGCGGGCCGTTTCGTGGTCCACCTTTCTCTCCCGCTACTTTACCGAAGAAAAACGGGACTTGATTGAATCACAGATTGACGAGATCGTACGACACCTGCCCCCCTTTCTTGAACAGCACCATGGACGGCTGACCGAACTGGGAATTGATGTCGGAATCGATCTTGACGGAAAGGTCTGGATTATTGAAGTGAACAGCAAACCGGGCCGCAGTGTGTTTCGGCTGACCAACGATCGGACGGCACGACTACGCTCCATCACACTACCGGTCCAATACGCACATTATCTCATGAAGATCGTGTAGGAGGTACAATTGCATGGAAACCATTAGGGTGCGGCTGCGCTTCCTCGCCTATCCAAACGAAATTGGAATCATCCTGCCGCTTCACCTTTGCCAGAAACTGCAGCTCCGTCCTCGCCAAAAGATTATTGTTTCGGTCGGCAAACGGGAAGTGACGGCCACCGTTTATCAAAGCCGAAAGGATCCGGAAAGCAATGTTGTCAAGGTCACCAGCGCTTTGAAACAGCAGTTGGGCATTCCTCACGCCGGCCTCATTCACATCAAGAGAGAAAACGACACCCTGCGTATCGGTCCCTCGATCGGTATCGTGACCACCGGAGTGACAAACAGCATGCGAAAACCGATCGGATTGCGTTCCGGCTTCTTTCAGAAACTGCTCCAGGCACAGGAAGGAAAAGGCGTTTTCTACTTCATCTTCTCCCCGCAGGACGTCGATTGGGAACAGCATCTGGTCAAAGGGTGGTTCCTCCGGCCGACCAAACAGGGACAATACGCGTGGCGCAAATTGACCACTGCCATGCCAGACGTCATCTACGACCGCATCCCCTCCCGCGCTGCTGAGAAACAAGACGTTGTTCAGGCGTTCAAACTGCGCCTGGCCCACGAGTTCAATCTGCCCATGTTCAACTGCGGCTTTTTTGACAAGTGGGGAGTATACAAAATGCTCTCTCCGCTCCCGGAAGTAAATGAACACATTCCCGAGACACACCTTTCGCCCTCCATGGAAACAATGCGTGCGATGCTGCGCAAATACCGCATGGTCTACTTAAAGCCGATCAATGGCAGCCTCGGCTACGGTATCGTCAAAGTTCGCCATCTGCCGCGCAAAGGCTACGAGGTAACGTATCACAACGGTACGGGCCACGTCCGACGCATGTTTCAAAAACTGCTCCCGCTCTACCAGCACGTTTTTCGCAACAGGCGCAAACGTTCTTACCTGATCCAGCAGGGCATCCAGCTTTGCACGTACCAGGGACGTCCGTTTGACTTTCGCGTCCATCTGCACAAAAACCAGCAAAACAACTGGGTTGTTTCCTGCATGGCGGCAAAAGTGGCAGGCGCAGGCAGCGTGACCACACATGTCCGCACCGGTGGAATGGTGATGCCGGGCGAGGAGATCCTGCAGCACCTGTTCGGCCGACAGTGGCAGCTGGTTGAGGAGCGGGTTCGCAGTGCAGCCATCCGCATCTCCAATGCGATCGAAGAGACGCAGGGCATCCCGCTGGGCGAGCTCGGCCTGGACCTGGGGATCGATACCCACGGACACGTCTGGATGTTTGAAGCCAATTCCAAACCGGGCCGATCCATCTTTAAGCATTCCCGTCTGCGGCAGGCCGATCAGATGTCGCTTGGCCTGATTGTCGATTATAGCTGTTACCTGGCCAACTTCTGATGTGCAAACATGTTCTGCAGGAAGGAGGAACCCTCATGCGACAAACATGTTCCGGTTGGCTGACCATACACCCCTCCGGCCGCTGGTACCTGCAGGCGCCAAAAGAACAGCTGCGGCCGCTGCTGACGACCCGCAGACGGAAGTGGATCACCGCCAAGCTGGGACCGTTCTCCGTCAAAAAGCGCATTTGCATCGGCGCTGCCCCATCTCCCTCTATTCGCGGATGCATTCGCATCAGGGTACGCTGGTCATACGGCAATCAGCAGCTGACGATGGGTCCCTTGATCGGCATCCTGACCGTCAGCGATGGCAGCGGATTCCGCGGCAACCGGGAAAACTTCAAGGACATCTTTCTATCCGGCAAACGACTGGGCGGTCTGGTATTCGTCCTTACTCCCGAAAGCATCAATTGGACGCGAAAGGTGGTGCGCGGTTACCTGTACGACGAGAAACTGGATACGTGGACAGAACACCTGCTCCCCTTTCCACACGTCGTCTACAACCGTATTCCGACGCGCAAACTGGAGCGGAAGAGCGGCGTCAGCCTTACGCTCAAACAGTTGTCTTCCATTGAGAACGTAACGTTTTTTAACCCCAGTTTCTTCAACAAGCACGTCCTCTTTCGCATGCTGGAAAAAACGCCTGAAGTGCGCGACTCCCTGCCGGAAACGGCGAAGCTGGAATCGCTGGCTCAGTTGAAGTCGTTTACCTCCCGCCATCCCTTTGTCTATCTCAAACCGGTTCTCGGCAAAGCGGGGGAAGGGATCATGCGGTTGGAGAAGGTGAAGCGGCGCTGGCGGCTGCGGCGGGTGCACGAACAAAAAGCAATGACCTACTTCTTTCCATCCATAAGCAAAGTGTGGACGTTTCTGCGCAAACAGACAAAGGGCAAGCGGTACATCCTGCAGCAGGGAATCCCGCTGGCCCGGTACAGGGGGCGGCCGTTTGACGTGCGGGTGCTGGTGCAAAAAAACGGCAGCGGACAGTGGGGGGTGACGGGAGTCGGCATACGTCAGGCTGGTGCCAACAGCATCACCACACATGTCCCCCGCGGCGGAACGATTCAGTCTACAGACAAGGTTCTGTCCCAACTCTTTGGAGAGCAGGCAGAGGAGGTGCGAAAGCAGGTGGAGCAGACAGCTCTGTCCATCGCCGCCACACTGAACGAGAAGATAAAAAATCTGGCCGAGATGTCCATGGATCTGGGGTTGACCAAGGAAGGAAAACTCTGGTTTTTTGAAGCAAATGCCAAGCCGGAAAAGTTTGATGAACCGAGCATTCGCAAAGGCTCGCTGTCCAACCTGATCCGTTACAGTCAGTACGTCTCCAGGCTGATGGGGGAAAAAGAGCCGCCCCCGGGGGAACCGGCATAAGTTCACTGTCCATGCCGCAGCACGGCCGCCCGCTTCCGTGAACGATCAACCCGGTCTGCAGCAGGCAGCCCACCAGTTTCGGAAAAAACAGCGTTACAATCGACCGGCAGCATCTGGACAGGCATTTACCCAACAAGAAACCGCACAGGACCTGCAAGAGCGGTCCGTGCGGTTTTTGATCACAAGCAAGACGTGATGGAGCCAGTTTTTTTGCCCGTGGGCATCGCCGTGCACCTGCGGTGAATTGTTACTCCGGAAGAACGCGGCGCATCATCACGACACGGTCTTCCCAGGAAGTACCGCTGAACTTGCTGTACGTTACGCCCGGGCTGCCGTAGGTATGCAGCAGGCGGTCGTTGCCGGCGTAGATTGCCACGTGGGTGATCCGGTCAGAGGAGCTGCCGTAGGAGCGGAAGAAGACCAGGTCCCCTCTGCGCAGCTCGTTTTTGGAGATTTGTTTGCCAACCGTGGACTGCTGGCGGGAATTGCGCGGAAGCTTGATTCCGTTCAGCCCGTATACATACTGGGTGAAGCTGGAGCAGTCAAAATATCCGGAATTCGGATACTCGGCACCGAACTTGTACGGTGTACCCAGGAATCGTTCGCCGGTTGCGATAATCTTGTCTGCCAGCACTGCTCCGGGTGCCTGGTCCTGCTCCTGCGGCTGCTTCGGATTGGAAACTGTATCACCCTGATTTCCGCCTGCGGGAGGTTGCGGTTTTACGGTGTCAGCGGGTGTAATGCGGCGGGCGCCGGCAAACCGGTCAGCTGCTTTGGACAGCTGCTGTGTCACGACTTTCCCCTGGCTGCGGGAAGCGTAGAGGAACTGATCATTTCCCGCATAGATACCCGTGTAGTTGAGGGACGCGCCCGAACCGGAGTTAAAGAACAGCACGTCGCCCGGCTGTACCTGCTCGAGCGTAACAGCTTGTCCCATCCGATACAGAGAGGAAATGCTGTCATCAGCCTGGACGCCTGCCTGCCCCAGCACATACGCGACATATCCGGCAGAGTCAAATCTGTCCGGTCCATTGGCGCCGTACTGATACGGCTTGCCCAGTGCTGCTTTGGCGAAGTTCACCACTTTTGCTGAATATTCGGACGGATAGGAATCTTGCGAGTTCTCCGGTTGAGAGGCAGGCTGTTCCGACTGCTGCGAACTGATATAACGACGTGCTGCAGCAAGGTTTTTGGCCACACTGGAGTAAGATTTGGCGATCACTTTCCCTTGGCTGCGGGAAGCATATACAAACGTATCGTTGCCCGTGTAGATCCCGACGTAATTGAGGGAAGCCCCCGAGCTGGTGTGAAAGAACAGTACATCGCCCGGTTGAATGTCTTGTTTGTCTACAGCTTGTCCCGAATGATACAAACCGGAGATGCTGTCACTCACGTTTACGCCAAGTTTTTCGTATACATAGGCCACATATCCGGCAGAGTCAAAGGATTCGGGCCCGCTGCTTTTCGCCTGATACGGTGAACCCACCAGTTCGTTGGCAAGCTGTACCACCTGTGCCGGAGTGGCAGACGCTGCAACCACCTGTCCACCATGACTGAACATCAGCAGGGATGTGCTGAGCAAAACCGCTATCGACGATTTTTTGATCCAGTCTTGTTTTCTCGCTTTGGTCATTCCATGTCCTCCTAGCTTAAGATGTCGTGTTCTAGGTGAAAACCGGATACGCCCCCATCTTAATACAGCCCATCCCAGGTTTTAAGGTTTAAAAAATTTCCAATTCCAAATTTGGTCCGATAGTCCTGTCTAGCCCCAAACTGTATGATGACACTAACAGCAGGGAACTGTTCCCTTTCACTAGGACAATCAACCTAGTTGGAATCATTCAACCTTGTCGGGATAAACCCATATATAGCTCAATTCAAAATACTTATTTTCTTTTCGGCACGAATGGTCTTTAGCCGGATGGTAAAAAATGAAGGCAGGAGGTGGTCAAAAACATGACCTATGCAACCATGAATCTTCAGCAACCACAAGCTCAACCGCAAATGCAGGCATTCGCGGGTCCGGCGTCTGCCATCTTCCAGCCGGGATTCGCCGGTACCAACGTACAGGAGGTGCGAGCGCTGAACGCCGGTCAGCCTGCTCCAAGTGCAGCCGCTGGTACATACGCAGCACAGGGCACTGCAGGTTCATCGATCAACGCTGTGTTCCAGCCGGGATTCGCCGGTACCAACGTACAGGAGGTACGGGCGCTGAACGCTGGACAGCCGGCACCGGCCATCGCCGGCCCGTACGGCCAATCGTATCAGCAGGCGTATCCCCAAGCCTACCAAGCAATGAACCAGGCTCAACCCTTTGGCGGAGCGCAAATGAGTACCTTCAGCGGAGGAGCAGGCTCCATCTTCCAGCCCGGCTTTGCCGGCACTGACATTCAGGAAGTACGTGCCCGCAACGCCGGAACCTACCAGCCTCTCTCCGCAATGGCCGGCGGCATCACCAGCGTATTTCATCCGGGATTCGCCGGTACCAACGTACAGGAAGTACGGGCACTCAATGCGGGCTATCCGGCGCCGGCAGCAGCGGGACAGAGCTACGCGAACGCGGCTCCGCAGTACACGCCCTCATTCGGAGTTCAGCAAATGAACACTGCGCAATTGCACCAGCAACCGTTCGCGCCTTCCCTGGCCAATCCGGCGGCCAACGCCATCTTCCAGCCTGGTTTTGCCAATACCAACGTACAGGAAGTGCGCAGCGACTATGCGCTGTCGCAGCAAAACACACAGCAGCCCTACGCTGCCTATCGTTCGTACTAAGCGTACATGTCAGCCACAAAAGACCGCCTGTGTCGGGCGGTCTTTTGTCTACAACGGCTTCAAGGAGGTTGCAATGAAACCGTACGGTAACTTTCGCAAACTGTACGAGGCACTCCGCCGTTACGATTCACAGCAGGCAGCCGTCCAGCGGATGGAAGACCTGGCGGAGATAGAAGAGATCTGGCGTTTCTATGAAAAACTGTCGATTGACGAGCTTCGTTTGATCGCTGCGGCCATAAAGAAAACGGAAGCCCAGTTGGGGTACATTCCGTTTTGTTTTTCCACCGTTCCCTTTGTCTTTCTTGTCTTTTCCGCCAAACTGTCCACGGTGATTACGTCCAGCCTGCTGGTACTGGTTTCGGCTATTGCTGTCCTGACAGCTGCCGCCATCTTTCTGATTCATCGCCATTTTACCCATAAGTCTTACAACGCCATGCACCTGCACATCGTAGAAACACTGCTGCACATAAAAAAAGATGAATCTGAGCAGGAAGACCAAAAAACAACGACCACGAACGAGATGACCGAACCGCTTTCTTCCCTCTCCTGTCGCTCGGCTAGTTCGGCTTCCTCGTCATGATCGCTCCATACAGGCGGTGCAGGGCCTCCAGGCTGCTTTTGCCAACGGTAAAGTAATTCCCGGCAATCCAGTACCGATCCTCCAACACTCCGGTCATGTCCTCGCCAAAATGGACAAATTGGTCAGCGACACAACGTTCCGTGTCGTCCAGTTCTTCGCGCACCTCCAAGTGGCGTTTCAGTTCCTCGCTGAAGGCGTGCTGTACGTCCGCCAGTTCCCTGGTCTCTTCATGGCGAGCCAGCCGATAGAGAGCCAGCTCAATCTGCAGCCAGCACGTGACGTAAAAGTGAAACTCGCAAAACAATACCCATAACGCCTGCCGGAGCGGTTCGGGATTGCCTGTTTCCCGCATCATCGCAAGCGCACGTTCCGCCTCCCGCTTTTTCTCCTGGATCACGTCATAATGACTAACCGCTCCCCGATAAAACTTGCCCACAATGCGAAAGAGCATTTCGGGCGTACGCGGCGGCAGTCCCTTGTAGCGGTTTCGTACGTCTCGTACCATGTCCTCCTCCTGATCCCATCCTCTTCATGAGCTGCCAGGGGCAAAACAATAGTGGCCGCCTGTGCTCACCTGCACCGGGCCACGTATCGCTTGCCAGGATTTGCTCGTTAGCTGTTGGTTGTGTTGAGATATTCGGCAAACACCTTCTGAATCCGCGTCGGGTTAAACCCGAGAATCTGCTTTTCGCCGATCACCGTAACCGGAACAGACATGAGGCCCATTCGCTGCAACTCCTCGCCATAGGCCGGGTTCTCATCGATGTTTCGCTCTTCATAGGGGAGATTCTGCTCCTCCAGGTACTGTTTCAGCTGTTTGCAGTAGACGCAGTTTGTGCTGGAATAGACGATGGCTTTCAAGACAATCGTACTCCTTTTTCCTCTTTACTGGTTGTTTAAAGCGGCTGTGATGCTGCCCTGACTGGTGATAAAGTTGATACTGGCAATTATATCACAACATTTTTTGTAGTCAATCCTATATGATAATTACTATAATGTGAAGGCGGGTAAACGAATACAGGCACCGGATTGACGGCTTGATCGTCAGGCAAAAGCGCCGGTTACCCCTGGGCGGGCTGCCGGCGCTCTCCTTTTTTGCGCAGTCTCTCCAGTATGGGCTGGCGGTAGCGGCGAAAGATGAAGTAGATAACAAAGTAGCCGATCACACTGAAGAAAATGCTGTTAAACACTGAGCCAACGACAAAGTGCATGCCGACGTCGGCCAGTGATGTCACCTGTTTGACGGGTTGGGCCGCCGCAATCTGTTCAAGCGGAACCTGCTTCCCGTAAAGGACGTTCCGCAGAGCATCGAGGATCTCTCCGGCCTTGTAGTTCATCAAAAACAGAATCGGCCACATGAATGAACCAAACGAGGCGGCAATGACGGCGGAAGGAACGTTGCCCCCGGTCAGTTTGGTCAACAATACGGAAAGAGCAGGTCCGACGCCGAAAGTAGGAAACCAGCAGGGAAAAAAACCCACGATAAACCCGAGCGAGATTTGGCGCACACCCGATTTGAGCCGAAACAGGCGAATCAGATAAAACTTGATTTTTCTTGCAAACTTCATACGTCACGTCCTCTGTGCGATACATCTGGCGGATAAAGCATCATTCGACAAAAATCAGCAGAATTCCTGTGCATGGCACAAGTTTTTTTGCAGGAAATCGTGGAAGGGTAATCCAGGCCTGAGGAAAGAAAGATGTCAAACCAGCCCTTGTGAAAAAAAAGCGCCGGAGCGGTTTTCCACCACTCTCCGGCGCCTGCCTGTGCTAAACATGCCATTACAACTTCCGTTCCGTCCCGTACTCTGCCCGTTTGGCTATAAACCGGTATAGAATCGCTGCCGCCTCGGCGCGCGTCAGCGCTGCATCAGGGCGGAACTGTCCGTCTGCGCCGTTTATCAGCCCGATTTCGCTGGCAATGGCCGCATACCCTTTGCGTTCGATGCGTTCACTGTCGGCAAAAGGCAAACGAAACAGGCTGTCGTGTTCCGCCAGTTTCTCATAACCGAGGGCGGTTACCAGGATCTCCGCCGCTGCCTCACGGGTGATCGGGCTGTCCGGGGCAAACGTTTCCTCGTCAGCATCCACCAGTTTCTCTTCCACTGCCCATTCCACCGCACCGAAGTACGGATGTTCCTTGCTCACGTCGCGGAAGGTGTTGGGACGATTCCCGAACCGGTAGAGCCAATAGGTGTAATCTTCCGGCACGTGCATATTCATGCGCAGCATCATGTCCAAAAACTCGCCGCGGCTGACTACTTTCTCCGGATTCACCTTGTTGTCTTCCACTTTCAGTGCCTTAAGCCGGATCATGTGCCGCAGGGCCTCTTCCGCCGGATGGCCCGCGATGTCGGAGGCAAGCTCTTCTTTCTCTTCCGTCCTGCGCTGTGCTTCCTGACCGGTTTGCCGATCTATCACCTTGCCGCTGATGGCGTCCACGTAGGTAGATCCACTCCACGGCTCGCTCAGACGGTAGACCAGCACCGCGCTGCGGGGCCCTTCGCTTTTCTCCACTTTCTCGTACTCACCAGGAACGTAGTACTCCAGTTCCAACTGCGCATTGTCGATGTACTGCTGCTTCACCTCGGCAGCGTCCGCTACCTCCCCCACGTCCGGGAAAGTCGCCTTGTTGTTCCAGTTTTGGCCATACGAAATGATCTCACCTGTCTCAGCCGATACTTCAACATGGATACCGTCGCCCAAGACGCGGATACCGTTTACTTTTCGCTCAAAGGAAAAGCGGTAGTACGGCGGGCGGTAATCGGAGCGGATCAGCTCGCCTTGGGAAGCTGACCAGTACAGCTGATGCAGTTTATCTTTCGCCTGTTTCTTGACGAACGCCAAAGCGTGCTCCTTTGCCTTCTCCAGCGAAACGGATGGCTCGGAGGCAGCCTTCTCTTCTTCCGCTCTTTCCTGATATTTCTCAGCCAGATAGGTGGACATGTTAAAATCGATTACCCGACCGGTGTCGGCCTCAATGACAGCTCCGGTCCAGCCTACTCCACCATGTCGATGCTCGTATCCAAAGCCAATGACCCATACCGGACCACTCCCTCGATAGAAGGCCTCTTCCTTTTCAATCCCCCGGATGGTGACCTCTTCAGGAATGGAGTAGAACTGATTGAGGATTTCCAGCGCTTCCTTTTCCGTGACCGCTTGGCTTCGCACCGATTGATTTGCCGCATTTGTTTCTTTGCCAAGCGGTTCATCCATCCCCGTCCCCCGTTTTAACGGTTCTCCGCGGTAGTCGATCGGTTTGCCCGTCTTGGCATCAATCATGTATGGAGTCGGCGTGGGCACGTACGACAGTACATAAGCTTGTTCCGCGGCGTCCTGCGCCTCTTTGGGCATGGGATTCAACGGATTGGTGTATGCCAGATCCATCTCGATCTCTTCGGCCAGTCTGGCGCGGATTTCATTTTCGTCCAGCACCCCGCTTTTGTCGGCAAAGCTGTCAACCACTGGTGAAGATGAGGTGAAGGAACGGAGCTCACCGTTACCGTCAATGCTCATGTACACATGGTCTCCGGGGAAGGGAACGCCATTGATTACGGCGTAAAACGAGACCTGATACGTGTCCTCCGGACGACGCAGAATCGTACCGTATCCTCTCTCGTCGCGCTCTTTCAACACATACTCACGGGTGAGATGAGACGACAGCTTCTTCAACCATTCTTCTCCGATTTTAACCGCTTCCTCATAGCTTACTTTTGGGGGGAACCCGACATCGGCACGATCTCCTCCCCAATTGTCGTACTCCAGAATGCGGCCTGTCCCGGCGTCAACCACCACCTGCACATGCCGGTACGGCTCTTTCTCTTCACGCCAGCTCAGCTCCCACACCAGCGGTTCGTCTGGTCGGTGCCATCTGCGGTGCGACACTTCCGGTCCCTGGTATCCATCCAGGCTTCCCGTGATCTGTTTGGCAATGGCGATCGCCTGCTCGCGCGAGATGTTTTCTTCCTGAATCTGTCCGTTGGCAGTCAAGCCTGCAGCAACCGTTTCCGATATTGTCTGTTCCCTCTTGACGACGGTTTCTGCCGCCAAGGAGGATGGCAGCATGGTAAAGACCAGAGCAGCAGCCAGCGATCCGTGCACGAAGGCTTTGCTCCAGGGATAGCGGATGGGTTTCACAAAGATACCTCCATTTCCATAAATGTCTACACTACTGTGATACGTGTCAGGCCAGGAAAAGTAGCGATTTACAGACCTAAAGAACCAATATTTTGCGCCGATAGTCCTAATTTTGATTTCTCTGCTCTTCCTGCGTCAAACGCATTCCTGTGTGCGCCTGAAGCAGGACGCGCAAAAACCGCTGCTCATCAGCCTGCCGTGCTGTCAGCAGTGTCCCCACCCAGGCGCCCAGAAACCCAAGCGGAATGGAGACAATCCCCGGATTGTTCAGGGGAAAGATCGGTTCTGCCGCGATCCAGCCCTGATCGGGGTTCATCACGCTGGGACTGAGGATCACCAGCACGACTGATGCCACCAGACCGCAGACGCTGCCGCTAATTGCGCCTGCGGCAGTAAACCGCTTCCAGTAGAGTGTAAACAGGATGATCGGCAGGTTGGCCGAAGCGGCCACGGAGAATGCCAACGCCACCAGAAACGCGGCGTTGACGTGCTGCGCGCCGATTGCCAGGACAATGGAGATCAGACCGACGCCAAGCGAAGAGCATTTGGCTGCGTACATCTGTTCCCGCTCTGCCGCTTTTCCTTTGCGGATTACGTGGCTGTAAAAATCATGTGCGAACGCCGAGGAAGCGGCCAGCACCAGCCCCGTCACCACAGCGAGAATGGTCGCGAACGCTACTGCCGAGATAAACGCCATCAAAAACTCTCCGCCCAGTGCGTAAGCCAGCAGCGGCACGGCGAGGTTGCCGCCGTCATCCGCCGCCTTGAGCCGGTCCCATCCGACAAGCGAGGCGGCGCCAAAACCGAGGATTATCGTCATGATGTAAAACATGCTCATGATGATCGTTGCGGTGACGACGGATTGGCGGGCAGCCGGCGCATCCTTCACCGTAAAAAAACGGGCGATGATATGCGGCAGACCCGCCGTTCCCAAAATCAGGGAGAGGTGCAGCGAAAGGGTGTCAAGCGGGTCTTGGAAATGGTTGCCCGGTGCGAGGAAGCGTTCTCCCAACGGGGTGGCAGCGGAGACGTGCTGAAACAACTGCGACAGGCTCCAGTCAAAACGAGCCAGTACGATCAAAGTGACGATCAGCGTAGCGGCAAGCAGCAGAATCGATTTGATAATCTGTACCCACGAGGTGGCAACCATGCCGCCGAATACGACGTAAATGGTCATGAGGCTGCCCACGATCAGGATCGCCGTACTGTAGTCGAGATCGAGCAGCAGGTGGATCAGCGCTCCGGCTCCCACAAGCTGGGCGATCATGTAAAAGATCGAAATCGTCAGCGTGTTGACAGCTATCACCCCGCGCAGAAGCGGGTGGTCGAAGCGGGTGGCGATCGCGTCCGCCAGCGTATAGCGTCCCAGATTGTGCAGCGGTTCGGCGACAACCAGCAGGATCAGCAAGTAGGAGACCAGAAACCCCAACGAGTAAAAGAATCCGTCAAAACCGGCCAGTGCAATTGCTCCCACCGTGCCCAAAAACGAAGCGGCGCTCATGTAATCACCCGCAATCGCCAACCCGTTCTGAACGCCGGTCAAGCCATGGCCTGCCGTATAAAAATCCTGCGTATTGAACGTCTGTCTGGCGGCTGAATAGGTGATCGCCAGCGTGCCGATGATAATCGCCAGAAAAAACGTAAAGCCGGTCAGATTCATCGCTGTCCTCCTGTCCTTCCCTCTCCTCTCCGGCCCAGCGCATGTGCTGATACGGAAGGCGGAAATCCGCTCCGCCCTACCTGGTAGAATTCCTCTTTTGCAGGCTGGTTTCCTCCCGAACGAAGTGACCGGAGGCAAGCCAGGCGGTCAGTGCAAAGATCAGGTAAACAGCCTGAGTCGCCCGCTGTCCCTGCAAGAGGACCTGCAGCCCGATCCCGATCCCCAGAGCGGGAATGACCAGCAGAAGGGTACGGATGATACGCTCAAAGCCCGGCCGTGGAGAAATCGGCCAGATTCGGGCAAACGTAACGCCGAGGGCCACTCCCAACCCGGCCACTGTAAAGAGCTGCACAATTACCAAAGGGGTGGGATGCGGCCATCCCCCCAGATAGTGTCCGATCAAATAAAACAGCTGCCAAAACAGGGAAAAGCCCACTGCTTTCCTCAGTGCCCGCAGATCGAGCAGCGGTACCAGTACATAAATCAGTACGGTCACAGCCGCCAAAAGAATCGTCCAGCTCATCCGAACCCTCCCTTTATACACCGCCGTCACCAAAACAAAGCAACACCGGGAGAGCTCAAACTCTCCCGATGTCGGTGACAAGCGGATCAACGCCATTCATAACGGAAATCTCCGGAAGACCTTGGGCAAACGACCGCCAACGATGGCCGATCAGCTTGCCTGCCCATCAGCCAAATCCGGCGTGCGAATATCCTCTACCATCCGCTGGATTTCCGCAGGTGGTGCGGCCGTTGCCCGGGAAACAAAGTAGGCGACGACAAAGTTAAGCACCATGCCAACCACACCGATTCCCTGTGCATTGATGCCGAGGAAACTGCTCAAAATAGGCTGTTCTGTTCCGAATATCTGTTGTGAACGCATCAACAAGATCATGACAAAGGTGAAAATCAAGCCGGTCAGAATCCCTGCTACGGCCCCCTCCCGATTCATCCGCTGGTCAAAGATGCCCAGGAAGATGGCCGGGAACAGACTGGCCGCCGCCAAACCAAAGGCGAACGCCACCACTTCGCCCACAAAGCCGGGGGGATAGATGCCGAAGTATCCGGCAACCAGCACCGACAGGAAGATCATGATCCGGCTCACCCGCAGCCGCTGTTGTTCCGTGGCATCAGGGCGCAGGATACGGTAGTAAAAGTCGTGTGAAACGGCACTGGACATCGCCAACAGCAGACCGGACGCGGTGGAGAGCGCCGCGGCCAGCCCGCCCGCCGCGACCAGCGCGATGATAAACGGAGACAACTGAGCCACTTCCGGCGTTGCCAAGACGATGATATCCTTGTCGATTGTCACCTCATTGGTGTTATTGTCCGAGGTCAGCTGCAGGACGCCGTCGTTGTTCTTGTCCTCCAGCTTGAGCAGTCCCGTTGATTCCCACTTGCTTACCCAGGCTTCCTGGCGCACCTGATCCAGGGACTGATTTTGGAAGCTGTTGATCAGGTTGTACTTGGCAAATACCCCAATCGCCGGTGCGGTCGTGTACAGCAGGCCGATGAAGACGATCGCCCACAGCGCCGACCAGCGGGCTGCCCGCACACTTTTTACCGTGTAGAAACGGGTAATCACGTGAGGCAGTCCGGCTGTTCCAACCATCAGCGCGAGAGTAACGGCAAACACGTTAATCGCCGACAGCTCCTGGAACGGAGCGAGGTACTCCTTTAACCCCAACTCCACCTGCAGCGTGCTCAGCCGCTGGGCGATGTCGCTGAAGGTAAGCGCAAGCTGCGGTATCGGGTTGCCGGTCAGCTTGAGCGCGATGGCTACAGCCGGGATCAGATAGGCGATGATCAGGACAAAATACTGAATCACCTGGGTCCAGGTAATTCCTTTCATCCCGCCCAGCACGGCAAAGAAGGCGACGATGGCCATCCCGATCAGCACCCCGACGACAATGTCCACCTGCAGGTAACGGCTGAACACGATGCCAACTCCCCGCATCTGCCCTGCCACGTACGTGAGCGAGATAAAAATGGTGGCAATCGCCGCCACCGCCCGTACACCGTTGGAGTAGTAGCGGTCGCCCACGAAATCGGGCACCGTATACCGCCCGAACTTGCGAAGATACGGCGCCAAAAGCAGCGCCAGGAGCACGTATCCGCCCGTCCAGCCCATCAGGTAGATTGTCCCGTCATATCCCATAAACGCAATCAGTCCGGCCATGGAGATAAACGATGCCGCGGACATCCAGTCAGCGGCGATGGCCGCTCCGTTGGCGACGGCCGGGATTCCCTTGCCCGCAACAAAAAAGCTGCTCGTGTCTTTTGCCTTGGCCCACCAACCGATGTAGATATAAATGCCAAACGTCAGAACAACGAGGATCAGGGTTAAGGTCTCTACACTCAATGTGATACCTCCTTGCCCGTATCCTTGGTCAAGATCACTTCGCGGGCGCCAAACTCCTGATCAAGCGCATCCAACCGCTTCGCGTAGTACCAGATGAGGCCAATGAAGACAAGAATCGATCCTTGCTGCGCGAACCAGAAGGCCAGTGGCAGTCCAAAAAATTGGATATTGTGGAGTGGAACCGCCAAAACAATCGCGGCACCATACGAAACCAGCGCCCAAATGATCAGAAGTGTGCGGATCAGCCGCGTATTTTTCGCCCAATACGCTTTTTGCTTCTCACTCAGCTCCCGTTTTGCATGATCATCCATGATACTCACCTCCGTCAGTGGTAAAGATTGCTTTTTCTGCCCGCATACCAGCGAACGCCATCCCTGATTCAGCCAACCAGCTCTCAATCTGCACGCACGCAGTCTCTTCCGCTTTCCCTCCTTTGCCGGGACTGCCGCGAAAAAATGTAAGCGCTTTACAAGCGGCAAAACTTATTATAAGGGAAAGTTCAAAATTTTACATACATTCTGCACAAAATGTCGGATCAGGCGTCTGAACAGCAAAGAGGTGGTCATGTTTTGACTCGTCGTTGGACGGAGTGTATCGATGAAAGGAGTGGCTATCCCTGCAGCCGCCTGAACAGCTCTTTGGCACAGGATCGGGAGACGGGAATTTGCGTCTGTTTCTCGTCTTTTAACGTAACATTGTAAGCGCCGTTGAACCACGGGATAACTTCGTACACGTAGTCCAGATTGACCAGATAACTTCGGTGGGTGCGAAAGAAGGGATAAGCCGCCAGCTTGTCGGCCAACTGCTGCAGCGTCAGCTTGGAGGTGTACCGCTGTCGAAGCGTGTGGATGTTGATCGTCCTGCCCTCCCGCTCAGCGTAGAGTATCGTCGACGGATCAACGACCACCAGCCGGGTTCCGTCGTCAATCAGAAGTTTGGCCGGTTTCACCGCAGAGGCAGCGGCCGCCTGGGATGTATGGCCCGCCGCTTCTTCAGCCGATTGCTGCTTGTGCCGCTGCGCGAGCCTCGTTCTGATACGGTTCATCGTCTCTTTCAACCTGACCGGATCGGTCGGCTTCAGCAAGTAATCAACTGCATCCAGCCCAAACGCCTCCACAGCGTAATCCTCGTAAGCAGTGGAACAGACAATCAGCGGGCTGTTGTCAAAAGCGGTGAGAATTCGAGCCGCTTCGATGCCTTCCATCTCGGGCATTTTGATGTCGAGAAAGACCACCTGCGGCTGGTACTGGCGGGCCAATTCCAACAATTCACGTCCGTTGGCTGCACTGGGCAACAGCTGAACGTCCTGTTCCCGGGACAAGAGGTAGCTCAATTCTTCGCGGGCCAGGCGCTCATCGTCGGCAATCATCACTTTGATTGTCATCACATCGCCCCTTCTGATCAAACGTAACCATCTGTTTTCATGCCTTGCACAAAGCAGCCGACTGCCATTCAGACAGACGAAGGGATGGAAAAGGTGATCCGGCATCCCCCCTCTTCCCTGTTTCTGATCTGCAAGCGGGACTCGGGACCAAACAGGCTGATCAGCCGCTGGTTGACGTTGTATACGCCGATTCCATTGCCATCTTCACTTTTGACCGGAGCATCCCCCAGCTGCCCGATCAATTCATCGGGAATGCCTGTCCCGTTGTCGGAGATCGTCACCTGCACCCGCTCACCAAGCCGCCGGATGCAAACGTCAATCCGCCCGCCGTGAGGCTTTCCCTTCAGTCCGTGCTGGATGCTGTTCTCCACCAACGGCTGCAGGGTAGCCGGAGGGATCAGTTCGTGATCGATACCTTCCGCCACGTCACAGTGTACCGTGAATTGATCGGCAAACCGGATCCTGATAATCTCCAGATAGGACTTCAGGTGGTTCAATTCCTGATCGATTGGCACCAACTGGGACGAGGTGGCTCTCAGATTGAGCCGGATAAAAGTGCCGAGCTGTATCGTTACATGCCGGGCCAAATCCGGGTTGATGCGAATCAAGGTGACGATCGAGTTAAGCGTGTTGAACAAAAAGTGGGGATTGATCTGGGCCTGCAGTACCCGCAATTCGGTATCCCTCATCAGCCGCGCCATCTTTTCCGTCAAGGCCAGGTTGAGCTGGTGCGTGATCAGTTTTCCAAGTCCGGTGGCCAGTGCCTCCTCTACCTTGCGGATCTGCTGCGGTCGTTTGAAGTATATTTTGATTAATCCGACTACTTTCCCTGCTTCGCTGAAGGGTACGATAATGGAAGCGCGCAAAGGACAGTCAGGGTGCGGGCATTGGATGTGCTCCCGCTTGAGCGCGATTTGCACCTCACCGGTGACGATTGCTTTTTTGGCCAGTTCGGTCTGCAGCGCTTCCCCGGGCTGGTGATGACTCATCCCGACGCCGACGTGAGCCAGCACGTATTCGGTATTGGCGATAGCGACCGCTGCCGCTTTCAGCTCTCTCATCAGAAGATAAGCCGTCTCTTTGGCCGTCTCGCGCGTCAGTCCCTGCATCAGGTGAGGGAGAGTCAAATCGGCAATCTTCAGGCCGCGCTGGGTCTCAAACGCCGCCGAACGCTCCTCTTCTTTGAGCGCCACCCGGATCATCGTCGTGAAGATCGCGATGGCAATACTATTGGTCAGGACCATCGGGATGCCAATGGTGTTGACCAATGTGATCGTCTGCTGCGGCGGTGAAGAAAAAATCAGGATCAGTCCCATTTGCAAAATCGGCGCAAACATGCCGATAAACAGTGCCTTGGCGGGGGAAATTACCCGTTCCTGTGAAAAAAACTGGGCGACCAATCCGGCCAAAAGCCCGGTCAACGGCGCCGAAAGACCAGCGGCAAAGGCGGTGAAGCCGCCCAGAGTATACAAATGAAGCCCGGTAATCAGACCAGCCCCCACGCCCACAACGGGACCGCCCAGCAGACCTCCGATCACGACCCCAGCCAGGCCAACATTGGCAATCGATTCGTCATCGCTCAGCGGCAGGATCCAAAACGAAGGATCAAACGCCTGCTCCTTTACAACAACACCTGCATACGTACCGGCAATGCCGAACAGACCGAACAGGATCGAGAAATAAAGCGACGTGCTCAGGCTTAGCTCCCGATCCAATAGCTGCCGAAACAGAGGGATGCGCGTCAGGATAAAGGTAAGCATCAGCAGAATGCCCATTCGCTCAAACAGTACCAGCGAAAGTTCTTCCAACGGCCTCCCCCCGTCCCTGTCTCTTTTTTCTATCATTATAGAATCATTATAGAGAGTTTGCCGCCGTATGAAAACGGTTACCAGCTTGGCCGTCTGTCAACAGCCTCTCTCACGAAAGCAGAAGCTTGCGCTGACCTCTCCGCCGGATCGGCTTGTGGAAGCCTTCTGGCAGTGCAACAAAAAAACCTCCACATCCCGCCCGCAGGGGTGGTCAGGAGGTTTGCCGAACGGTTGCGACCCGACCGGTGAGCTAAAAGTCGATATTCACCTTGAGAAATCCTGCCTTGCGCAGCGCCTCAAAGATAATCACAACCGCCGGCCCGAGAATCAGGCCGATAAAGCCCAGCAGCTGGAAGCCTATGTAGAGGCTGATCAGGGCCGACAGGGCGCTGATCCCCAAGCTTGAACCGAGAATCTTCGGCTCGATCGTGCGGCGTATCACGGTGATCGCCACGAACAGGATCAACAGGCCGCCGGCAAGATGGGCGTCCCCCTGGTAAAACGCGATGGCTGCCCAGGGGACGAGAAACGACCCGGCGCCGAGAATCGGCAAAATGTCCACCAGCATCACCAGAAAGGCGAGCACGACCGCGTACTTTACCTGAAGAATCAACAACCCGATCAACGTCAACACGTACGTAAGCAGGCTGAGAATAATTTGGGCCCTGAGAAATCCGATTGTCGCCCGGTTGAGCTGCTTCAGCACCAACTCCACCTTTTCCCGCGCCGAGGCGCTGAACATGCCCATGAAACCGTCCACCACCCGCGGCAGGTCGAGACTGAACAGAAACAGCGCGATCAGATAGACCAGAAATACAATCAGCAGGCGGGGAATCGCCGCGACAGCGGTCAAGATGGCCTGAGCCAGGGCGGAAGCGGCGTTTACCGCCTGGCTTTTCAGCACGGTCAGCACTTCCCGAATCGTCTCGGCAGGCAGCGCAGCGGAGAAATCCTGCAGCATCCAGATATACCTGCCGGCCATGTCAAACGCTTGGGAAGAAATGTCTGGGAGCCGATGGGCCACTTCTACCCCCTGGATGACCAACTTGGTGCCGATCCAATATCCGGACAGCCCCAACAGCGCAAGGAAGGCCAACAAGGTTAGCACAGCGGCAGCCGCCCTCTTCAATCGCAGGCGGCGCTGCAGGAAGACGATGATCGGCTCCAGCACCAGAGCGGTCAGGAGCGCCAGCAGAAACGGCAACCCGTTGAGCACCAGCAAGATCGCAATTGCCGCGAGAATGACCAGAAACAACGGCTTTCTAAGATACATGATGTGTCTCCAATTCGTTTGTAATCAGGGACACCGGAGGAGATGGGGTGACATCCCCCCTCCCCGGCGACAGCCCTGCGTTTGAGATTACGATTATTGTATCCTCCCTCTGGCGTCCGCGCAACCTGCCCGTTCCGCATGCCTGACTTACTGTCCGCCGTCCACCGCCAACTGCTCCAGTTCCGCCTGAACAAACTGCATCAGATCCCGAATCATCTCCTCGGAGAAATCGAAACGAATGCCGGCAGCCGCATACACTTCCGGCAGCGGGCGGGAACGCCCCAGCGCCAGCGCCTGTTTGTACCGGTTCACCGCCTGTTTGGGGTCCTGCTTGTACTGGCGGTACATCTGCAGGGCACCGAGGTTGGCAATGACGTACTCGATGTAGTAGAACGGCACTTCAAAAAAGTGAAGCTGTCTCAACCACAGATTGGCCAGTTGTTCTTCCAGGCCGCTCCAATCCTGATAGGTGGCCACAAAGGAGCGGGCCAACTCGGTGAACCTGGCGTTGCGCTCGGCGGCGGAATGATGGGGATGCTCGTACATCCAGTGCTGGAATTGATCGACGACCACACCCCACGGCAAAAACTTGATTGCCCCTTCCAGATGCTCCCGCTGTGCCCGTCTCAATTCGGCGGGGTTGCGGTAAAATTCGGACCACTTGTCCATGGACAGGTACTCCAGCGACATGCTGGCCAACTCCGCCGCTTCCATCGGCACGTCCTTGTATTCCCGCAGCGGCAGATGACGCTTCAGCTCATTGTGGAAGCAGTGTCCCATCTCATGAATCATGGTCGTCACGTCGTCCTGTTTCCCCGATGCGTTCATAAAGATAAAGGAAAGCTTCGATACCGGCAGATCCAGGCAAAAACCGCCAGGCGACTTCGCTTTGCGGTTTTCCAAATCAAGCGTGCCGCCTTGCTCCATACGCTCCAACAGGGCGCCCAGCAGGGGATCAACGCCGTTCAAGATTCGCTTCGTACCTGCGATCAATTCGGAAGCCTTTGTAAACGGACGAAGCGGCTGTTGTCCCGGCGGCACGGCCGCCGTATCCCAGGGACGGTAACGCTCGACGCCCAATTCCGCCTGGTGCCGCCTCTCAATCTCCTCTTTTAGCGGAACAACGTACTTGCGAACGGCTTCTGCCAGGCGGTGGCAGTCCTCGGGAGTATAGGCAAACCGTTCGTACTTTTTAAACATGTAGTCCCGGAAGTTGGCCATGCCGGCATTGCGCGCTTTTTGGTGGCGAAGCTGCACCAGCTGGTCCATGATCGCCTGCAGCTTCTCCTTGACCGACAAATAAGCCCCCTGAATCTGCTGCCAGGCCTTCTCGCGCACCTGACGATCCGGGTCCTCCAGGTAGTTGATCATTTGATGCAGGGTTTTCTCCTCTCCCTCCCACCAGACCGTCAAACTGCCCGTCACTTCAAAGTATTCCGTCTGCAGCTTGTCTTCTTTCACTTCCAGCGCAATGTTCTCTTCGCGAAACAGCTCGATTGCATTTTTCTTGCTTTTGATCAACTCCTGGTAATCCCGGGGAAGCTGCTCACGGTACGGACTTTCGTAAAACCGCCGGTCAAACAGCGACTCGTACTTTTTGAGCAGTGGTTGAATCACCTGCTGGTCGTGCTCAAATCTTTTTTTGGCTGCTTCATCGTTGTTGCGGCACTGGAACTCAACGTAGTGGCCGCTCAATGCCTCTTCCACCTCGTCAAACAGCCTCCCCTGCTGCTTCAGCCACTCTTCCAGTTCCGATACCGAGTTGATTTCTCGCTGCAGCAGCTCCTGAAATTTTGCCTCCAGTTCTTCCACCGCTTCAAAGGAGTGTTTTTGCACGTAAAACATTTCCTTTCATCCACCTCTTTCTCACCATTTATGATTCCCGGTTTGCGGCTCGACCAGGTTTTCTTCGATCTGCAATACGCCTTCCGCCGCGTTCATGTAAGCGCACACGCCAAACGGCAGCGCGAAGTTGTAAAAACCGTGGCCCATCTGCAGGTTCCACAGGATCGGCTTTTGAAACGGAACGAGCAGATTTTTCACCACATCCAGTACATGGAAGCCGCCCTGATGCTTGTTCGGTTCACAGTCGGTCCAGGTGCCAAGGAGGATTCCCGCGCAATCGTCGAACTTGCCTCCCAGCGCCAACTGCGTTAACATGCGATCAATGCGGTACGGCTCTTCCCCGACGTCTTCCAGAAACAGCAGCTTTCCTCTCGTATCCAGTTCATACGGCGTCCCCATCAGAGCGGCAACCAACGACAGGTTGCCCCCAACGATCGGTCCGCACGCCTCACCAGGTACCAGGCAGAGCAGCGCTTCATCAGCGGGCTGGAATACGCGCCCCAGCGGACTGGGGTCCGTCATCGCCCGGATCAACCACTCCCGTGTCTGCCTCTCCGTCCCGGAGAGCAGTCCCGGGGCAGCATTGGGCCCGTGCAGGGTAACCAGCCCCGCTTTCTGACCAAGCGCGGTATGTAAAGCCGTGATATCACTGTAGCCGACAAACAGTTTGGGATGTTGCGAAATCATGGAATAGTCCAACAACGGCAGGATTTGCGGCGACCCGTACCCGCCTCTCAAGCAAAGAATGGCGTCCACTTCCGGATCGGCAAACATCCGGTTGAGCGCCGCCGCCCGCTCTTCTGCCGTCCCCGCCAGATACCCGCCATAATTCAGAAAGCAGGTATCGGCCAGTTTGACCCGAAAGCCCACCTCTTCCAGCTCCGCCTTGGCCCGCTCGACACTCTCCGCATCTTTTACCGGGCTGGATGTGGCCACAATCCCGATCGTATCTCCCTGCCTCAGTGCTTTTCCTTTTTTCAAAGCGCTCACCTCTGCATCTGTTCTTGTCAGCAGCCAGTCAGACGTGCGTTTTTGAGAGAAAACCCTCTCCCGAACCGCTTCGGGAAGAGGGCTTAACGGGCTGCTCGAAAGCTGTCAAACCTCTTACTTGTCCAGGATGATCCGGCTGGCTTGATAGGCGCTGGAAAAAGACAGTTCCGACAGCTGTCCCTGACCTTCGCACCAATCTCCGGCAAAAAACAGGTTCCGGTATTCTGGGAGGAAGACCGGCAGCGGTTTTTGGTGCATGGTCCACTTGATCTCCTGTACCACCGCCCGCTGGGAAATCCGCGGTACGACCAGCTCGTCGCGCCAGCCTGGAAAATGTTTGTCGTACATCGCTTCGATCTGCTGCTTGTAGCGCTCAAACACTACCTTGCTGCCGACGTCCTCCTGCTTCAGATAGGCAGTCGCCTGCAGCAGTTGGCCGCCTGGGGGAACGCAGGTCGTGTCGTAGTAGGAAATGTCGGTAATAAACATGTTATGCTGTTTGTCGTAGATGTAGGTGTACGGGACGTCGATCCGGTTCTTCAGGCCTACATCGTAGACGACCACATAAGTAGGGTCGTAGCTGGCATAGGCCCTCAACGTGTACTCTACCGCACTGCCTTCCAACACTTTGACCAGTTCCTTGGGCGGGATGCAAAAGACGAACTCATCGCCGTAAATCTCCTGCTCGCCGGAGCGAACAGCCGCAACCCGGTCTCCCTCCCATCGGGCCGCATCCACTTTTGTCTTGGTCATAATCGTGCCGCCGTTTTGTTCGATCACCCGCACGAACTCGTCTATCAGCGACTGCCAGCCGCCGCCGATGTAGGCAACCGGCCTGTTGGTGGCAAACAGGCGGCGATAGTAGCTGAAAAACACGTCAGACGGAATTTTTCCCGGCTCTTTCGTAAAGAAGTTGGACGAAGCCAGCGTCAGCATCATCTCTTTTACGTCTTCTCCGACATGTTTTCGCTCCATCCACTTTTCGATGGAGAGGTGGGGATGTCCTGTCTCCATGTGCAGCATGGTTTTCAGGATTTCAAACGTAAACGCCAGCTTGTCGATCCCTTTCAGCACCCTGGTGCGAAACAGCCCCTGAATGTTGGCCGGCACGTCCGTCAGTGTGCTGCCCAGATCGTACTTCGCCTTATTGGGATGAAAATCCTGCCAGTCAATGGAAAGACCCAGTTCTTTTTCAAATGTGCGCAGGATGGAGGTGTCCCGGCCGTAAATGGCATGGGCGCCAAAGTTGAAGTGAAACCCTTTAATCGTGAGCGTTACGGCTCTCCCGCCCAGGCTGCCCCGCTCCAGGATTGCCACTTTCTTTCCTTTATGCGAAAGATAGGCCCCAGCGGAAAGTCCGGCCAGTCCTCCGCCCACAATGACAACATCAAAACGATTCTCGGTCATGATGAATCCCTCTTTTGTCTTTTCAAGCTGTCTGCTGCCTTCGCAGCCGCCCCTTATTATATACGAGAATGAGCGAAAACTCCTACCCAATCCTCATATTCTTACTATTTCCACTGTTTGCGCGGAATCGCCAAAAAAGCCGCTGCCCATTCCGGGTGCGGCTTTATTCGTCCGGTCAGATCCGATTGTAAACAGTGACGCAGTTTTTCCCCCTGCTTTTGGATTGGTAGAGTGCCTTGTCTACCGCTCGCTTCAATTCGTCGGCAGTAGCGGCGTGGTCAGGAAAGATGGCAATACCTGTACTAACCGTAACCGGGATTTCATCTTCTTCATGGCGAATCGGATGCTCGGCCAGGTAGGCCTGAATCCGGCTGATCTTTTCCCTGGCTTCCGTGAGAGACATGCGCGGGGCGAGAATCATGAATTCGTCGCCGGCGTAACGGTACGCTTCCTCCCCTTCGGCAAGCACGCTCTTCAGCGCTTCGGCGATCCGCTGGATCAGGACATCCCCAACGTGGTGGCCGTACTGGTCGTTCACCTGTTTCAGGTTGTCCGAGTCCATCATGATCAGGGTTACACTGTCATCGCTGCCTGAATCGGCAATCAACTGCTCCAGATCCTGATGGAAGGCACGGTAGTTTTTGATATTGGTCATTTCGTCGTAGACGGATGAGTGGTACAGCTTGTCGTAGAGCCGAGCCGTCTCAACCGCGCTGGCCACCTGGAACCCGACGATGGTCAACAAATCTTCGTGCTCCTTGCGGTAGGCAAACTCCTGATAACTTTGTGCAGAAATCACGCCCTTGATCTGATCGCCCAACAGCATCGGGACAAAGATGCAGGTGCTCGTCTCCCGTTCGGGATTGCCCCAGCGAATGTAAGGATAGTCCATCTCGTCCCCCGTTTTGATGTGGATTGTCTCGCGGGTCGCAATCACTTTGGAGATGTTGCCCTCGCCGTAGGCCAACGTTGTCGCTTCGTAGAGAACACCGTTATCGATCGAAAACGGTATGGTGATGGTCTGCTCCTCTTCATTGTAGAAGGCGATGAAAAACGCATCGGTAGCCATCACTCTGGATACCAGCTCAAACGCCTTTTGACATATCTCCACGGTATCAAACGTCTTTGTAAACGTTTGCCCCAATTCGTGCAAAATTTTGAAATGTTCAGATTTCCACTTCAGGTTTTGAATTTTCTCACTTATGGCGCCGATCTCGGAGAGAATTTTTAAATGAAGGACTTTTTCTTCATCTGTCAGATCAGGATCGTAGAGAAGTTGTTGCGACATGGAGAGAAGGGAGGGGAGTTGGATCGATTCGATTTGTCGCAGAAGCGAGTAATATTCACTTATTATCTGACGATAATGGGCAACCAGCTTGGGTAGCTCACCGCTCATGTCACGTTCCTTCCTCTCTTAACCAACTTGCCAGAAAAACATCGGTCCGCTTTCAGAAGTAGCAACCAAAGATGAACTCATCCAGAAGTATTACCCAAAGATGAAAAATGGAGGCACATTACTAATTGTAAATCCCGCTGGAAAAAAATCAATAACATCTTGTCCATCTTTGCAACTTCGTTCCCGGTCCTGCATCGTCCCCGGCAGCCATGGGAAAGATTAGAAGGTAATCGACAAAAACCGACATATGGAAAGAAACAGCAAAAAATTTTGTCGGTTTGCAGGGATTTTACTCGAAAAGTGAGAATTACCATTGGAGATCATTTCCGATTGACGGTTGAGGTGAAGGATGAGTACGAAAGGAAAGAATAGCAGCGTCACGTTTATGATCGTACCGCACGGAGGAGACAAGGTCGTATCCATTCCCCTCTCTTCCCGTCTGCTCACCTGGCTGCGGCTGGCGCTGCTCGCGGCAGCCATTATGGCAGGATGTGCCGTGCTGCACTACATCCGGCTCTATCAGGAGAACAGCGATTTGCATGCGGAAAAGCAGCAGATCGAACAAGCTTACCATGCTGTCCAGCAGGAATTGGCCAACGAACGAAACGAACTGTCGGCTATCGCTGAACAGGTCAATGAAATGAAAACCTACATCGAGCAGCTCGAGTCATTGGAGACTGAAATCCGCAACAAGACCGGTTCGCTTTCCCTTCCGGCCAGCGACGCCCAGGAGTCAAGCGCCGCCTCTCTCCTGCTTAGCAGCGGCGGACCGGAAAAACTGACCAACCTCGATCCGGTCGTGCCAGCCGAGAACGCGGAAGCACTGCAGGTCATCAGGCAAACCACACAGACGCTGTCCCTTTTGGAGCAGCAAATTCCGGAGAAGGTGACAGCAGTCAGCAAGCTGCTGAAAGACGTGGACGAATGGAACCAAAAACTGGCCCATACGCCGACGATCTACCCGGCTATCGGGGTGATCACTTCCCGCTTCGGATACCGGCGCGATCCCTTCCACGGGGCAACGCGGTTTCACGACGGGTACGACATCGCCAGCCGGTATCGTTCTCCCATCTACGCCACGGCGGACGGCGAAGTGGTCTTTGCCGGCAGAAAAGCCGGTCACGGCAACATGATCCAGATCAAGCACAGCGCCACCATTCAGACTTCCTATTCCCATCTGGCCGCGATCCACGTGAAACCGGGCGATAACGTGCGCAAGGGACAAGTGATCGGCGAGATGGGCAGTACGGGAAGAAGCACCGGCGTACACGTCCATTACATGGTCTATGAACGAGGCGTTCCGGTAAATCCGGAGAAATACCTTCCCATCAAGTAACAACCGGAACGGGCGTCATTCGGGCTGCAAAAAGAGGCAGGAGAGGAGAACGAGATGTTCAGAGAAAAACAAACCGCCAAACCATTCACCGAAAAAGTGGAGACAATTATCGGCTCCGGCACCACCTTCGAAGGCAGCATCGTTGCCGAGGGAACGGTCCGGATTGACGGCCGGGTCAAGGGAGAGATCCACTCCGAAAGCGACGTGATTGTCGGGGAGGGCGGACAGGTCCATGGTTTGATCAAAGGAAGAAACATCAACGTCGCCGGTCTGGTTGAGGGGACCATCGAGGCCGACGGTCAATTGCAAATCGCCCCAACCGGAAAGGTGATCGGCGATATCAACGTCGAGTCGCTTACTATCGAACAGGGCGCCAAGTACACCGGCAACTGCAAGATGAAGACGGAACCGTTCGCGGCCGAAGCGAGTCAAAGCGTCAGCTGACAAACCGGAAAGATCGGTTCCAGATACTTTCACGTATGTAGAAGATGCATATTATCTTCCCCAGCAAACCAAGGCCAGTGCTGTCGCCATTTCCGGTGTACTGGCCTCTATATAATAAATGTGGCAAATAATATGTGCATCCCGCTTCCGCAACGCCCAAATGATCATGGCTGCATCATCCCCCCAACAGCGGAGAACACCAAGCATCTTTCCATACACCGCATCCCGATCTGAAATAATTACAGGAAAAAACCTCAGTCGACAATCTGGAGACATTCCGTACAGATGACCACGGTGAATTGCGCATGGTAATATAGAAAAACTTGTAGGATTTATTTAAATAATTGTAAATTATAATAAAGATTTCCTCATTACAAAGGGAGTGTGTTTTAATGGGGATAGGACCGACGATTCGATCCGAAATAGAGAAACATCTGAAAGCGAACGGCTGCACGCTCAGTAAATTGAGTCAGTTAACAGGCATAAACTCTGGACACTTAAGCGAGATGCTGAACGCCAATCCTCCACGCCCCATTACTCTTAGGCATCTGGACGCGATGGCCGCTGCTTTTGGTTATGAACCGGGATGGCTGTACGAGCTGTACCCGGAAGAATGTGTTACGCGCGAGAGAGTTTCCCGCCCCCGGGTGATTCCGTTTCTGATTCGCTGTGCGGAGCTGGACCGCGAAGACTTGATCGAGCGGGTTGTGTCTCTCCTGATGGAGAACCCGAAAAACGTGTCCATCCTCTATGCAGTGGGAGAACAGCTGTTTGAAGCGGGAAAACGAAAGGAGTCATCGCTTTTCTACCGCCTGGTGATTGACAACGAAAAGGACAACCATTCCGACCGGTACCTGATCAGCCAGTACCGTCTGTTTCGCGCCTCACTGGGAACGGACGTTGAGGAAAACTGGAAGGCGGTGATTCGGTTTGAGCCTTACCGCCACAAGCTGCCGGAGAACTATCGGTTGGACGCGCTGCTGCAGTTGGCCAATGTCTGCTTCACACTCCACCGCTGGAAAGATGTAGAGCGATATGCAGACGAGCTGCGGGAACTGGCCAAAATGGTTTACCAGCACGAGTTGTGCAAAAAAAGACGAAATATTACAGACGAACCGCTCCAAACGGAGAGGCATTTAGTGGTATATTATGGGCAAGGGTTCCTCTTGAAAGGTGCCGCACTTGAGATGCAAAAGGAATATGAACAGGCAAAGCGGTACGTTGAAGCATATGCCGATTTAAGCTGGTTTGAACTACTTGATGAAACAGGGATGAGTGAAGTTGAAAAATTTAAAGTCTGGGCTAAGGCGAATCATTACACACTGGAAATCTTAACGGGAAATTTCGGCATCTTAGACGAGTATACGGAATATCTAGCCGGCCATCCTGACGAGATACTCCCTGGGTTAATTGCGATAATGGAGGCTGCCAATAAATTTGGATATGATGTCGATCATGTGATAGATCGATTTGCAACTAGTATTTCCCGCTTTGAAAACGTGCAAGACGCAGTAAACTTAGACCGCCACTTCCAGTTTCGATGCCATAAAGCCGTTTATGAATTTACAAAAGGTCGCTTCCAACACGGGATTGACGAAACGTTACACTGTCTCTACTTATCTAGAAAGTATATTCATGGTTACGTCGATTTTAGCTGGTTTGAACATCTAATCTTCGGGTTGTCTGGTAGCATTACAGATAGGCGAGTAGAAATGATTAAGGACTAAAAAGGAATTATGTATGAAATGGTGTTGAAAGTTGGCCGCAAGGAGAGTATTCTTTACAGACCCTCACTGCCGCCCCCCAGGCTGATGTAGACCAAGCTGGGGGCGTTTTTTTGTGCACGATTACTCCCTGCTGCCTTTTGCTTGTTTCTGCTCCCCGTATCTTCTCCTTGTCCCTCTCCTTCGCTTGCCAGTTCAAATTGTTGCCCGTGCTCCGTCCTGCCAGGCTGCTCCACGGTCCGCTCCCCATGCTTCCTTGTTTTCTGCTACCCAAAATATGTTCACTCAATAACAGGCAGTTGATAGATCACCAATAACGAGTTCTCTGACAGGAACAGGATATGGAAGGACTTGCCAAATAGACATAAAAAATTGTAAAGTATAATAAAGATTTCCTTATCGATCAAGGGAGTGTGATTTCCTCATGGAAATACAACCGACGATTCGATCTGAGATAGAAAAAAAAGTGAAAGAGAAAGGATATACACTGAGCAAACTGGGAGAAATGACCGGGATCAATCCCGGAAACCTGAGTGAAATCCTCAACGGCAATCCCCCGCGTGCCATCACCATTAGGCAGCTGGATGCAATCGCAGCAGCGTTTGGTTATGAACCGGGATGGCTGTACGAGCTGTACCCGGAAGAATGTGTTACGCGCGAGAGAGTTTCCCGCCCCCGGGTGATTCCGTTTCTGATTCGCTGTGCGGAGCTGGACCGCGAAGACTTGATCGAGCGGGTTGTGTCTCTCCTGATGGAGAACCCGAAAAACGTGTCCATCCTCTATGCAGTGGGAGAACAGCTGTTTGAAGCGGGAAAACGAAAGGAGTCATCGCTTTTCTACCGCCTGGTGATTGACAACGAAAAGGACAACCATTCCGACCGGTACCTGATCAGCCAGTACCGTCTGTTTCGCGCCTCACTGGGAACGGACGTTGAGGAAAACTGGAAGGCGGTGATTCGGTTTGAGCCTTACCGCCACAAGCTGCCGGAGAACTATCGGTTGGACGCGCTGCTGCAGTTGGCCAATGTCTGCTTCACACTCCACCGCTGGAAAGATGTTGAACGATATGCGGACGAGCTGCGGGAACTGGCCAAAGTGGTTTACCAGCACGAATTGCGCAAAAAAAGACGAAATATTACCAACGAACCACTCCAAACGGAGAGGCATTTAGTGGTATATTATGGGCAAGGGCATTTGTTAAAGTCTGAAGCTTTAGAAAAACAAGGACATTATGACAAGGCTAGAGAGTATATCCTTGGTTACGCAGAACTTGGATGGTTTGAACTGCTTGACGAAAC
Source organism: Brevibacillus sp. (assembly GCA_017656235.1). Lineage (GTDB taxonomy): Bacteria > Bacillota > Bacilli > Brevibacillales > Brevibacillaceae > Brevibacillus_E. The sequence continues at coordinate 102,691 of JACDOF010000003.1, read as the reverse complement.
AGGAATAAAAGAGGTAGAAAAGTTTCGTCTATGGGCGAGGGCTAACTTGTACACTCTTGATATTCTCATGGGCAATACAACCATTCTTCCGGAATACGTTGATTTTCTCGCCGATCATCCGAACGAGTTGCTTCCCGGTTTAACAACGATCATAGAATCAGCCAATAAGTATAAGTTTTCGATAGATAGTGTACTAGATCGGTTCTCCGATCAAATCAGCAACTTTTCTACCTACCAAGGTTCAATCAATAAAGAGCGACTTTTTCGTTTCAGATATGAGTTGGCTATTTACAGACTTCAAATAGGTGAATATACGAACGGAATTGATGACGTATTGAAGTGTTTGGATTTATCTACTGAAATGAATGATTGCTATAGCTTTATCCAAGCCGTGGCACTGTTTGAAGCGTACAGAACCTATATAACAGATAAGCAAGAAAAGAAATTCAAAAGTATTATGAAGGAGGTAAGTAGAGATGAAAGCATTTTTCCTTTCACTGGCTCTAATCTTGGGGTTGTCTGGTAGCATCGCAGATGGACAAGTAGAGATGATTAAGGACAAAAAAGTAATTACGTACGACCACGGCGTTGGCGGTTAAGCGTTAAGTATGAACAAGCATCTCTCGAAAACGAGAGGTGCTTTTTTTATCCAATTTTTCTTAATTAATCCTTTTATGAATATTCCCTTATAGTATTTTATGTCTAAACCTGTCAAAGCGAGGGAGGTAACGGCATGATGAAATCGGATAAGGGTACTCCTTTGATTTTCCAGGCCGCGGGAGTACCCTCAAAAGGAGCAGACCATCTCCTTCAAGGAAATAGTAGCATGAAGCGATCAAGGTTCGGAAGAGAAAGTTGTGCAATTTGTGATCAATTGGTAATGACTACGGAGTACATCCGTCAGCAGCTGGTACAATTGGTAATGGAACGGGGAAGTTTTTTAAGCGAAGACGTAATCGAGTTAAGCCAATGGCTGGATCAGTATATCGTTGCCGTTCAATATCATGCAAAAAAAGAGCGTTTGTGCGGTCGATAGCGCAGCCCGGCGTCAAACTTGAGCAAATGAACCGAGGCTGTCCCGCAAGCACGGCAACCGCTTGTGTTGACAGCCTCATAACCGATCAAGCTGACTTGCGTTTGTCCGAGTACGAACGCGATCAACTCGTCCGCGCTCCGTGCTTCCCCTCCGCAAAGAGGCGCATCTGCTCCTCGATGTAATCGATTTGCACATGCCGCCGCACGTGGTCGGCCAGCCTGTCGAACCCTTCTTCACGCAAGCGTACAAATGAGGGACGGTCGGCAAGCGGAGGAAGCCCCTTGCGCTGCCGAATCGCGTCCAGCAGACAGGCGCGGAAGCGGTCGTTGTGAAACAAACCGTGAAAGTAGCTGCCCAGCACCCAGCGCTCTTTGTCCCAATAGCCGTCCGTGTGCTGGCCCGACTCGATGAAAGGGGACGCACTCCCCGTACAGACTGATTGCCCCATGTGGATCTCGTACCCTTCCACTTCGATTCGCTGTCCGGCGAAGCGGGCGATGCCGCGCGATACCCTGGTTGTCTTGCTGCGGGCGAGAGTGGTTTCCAGCGGAATCAGGCCCATCCCGCTCAGCTCCTTGAGCGGCGACTCCACGCCGTGCGGATCACGGATAACATCCCCGAGCATCTGGTAACCGCCGCAAATCCCGATCAAGCAGGTTCGGCCTGCGCGATGCAGACGGACGATCTCTTGTTCCAACCCGTTTTCTCGCAGGTACATCAGGTCTTCCAGCGTGTTTTTGCTGCCGGGCAAAAGGATCAGATCCGGCTCGCCCAGCTCATCCGGCCCGGTGACGAAACGAACGCGGCAGTCCGGCTCCACAAAAAAGGGATCGACATCGGTGAAGTTGGAGATGCGCGGGTAGCGGATGACGGCGATGTCAATCTCCTTTGGCGCCTCGGTTCGTCCGTGGTACTTGTGAAGAATCAACGAATCCTCCGCGTCGATCCACAAGTCCGGCAAAAACGGGACAACGCCCAGCACGCGCTTGCCGGTGTACTGTTCAAACCAGTCCAACCCGGGCTGAAGCAGGGTGAGATCACCGCGAAAGCGATTGATCACCACTCCGATCACCCGCTCCCGGTCTTCCGGCTCCAGCAGCTGCAGGGTTCCGACCAGACTGGCAAACACACCGCCACGCTCGATGTCCGCCACCAGGACCACCGGCGCGTCAGCCAGTCGGGCGACACGCATGTTGACCAGTTCGCGGTCGTTTAAATTGATCTCCGCCGGGCTGCCTGCACCCTCGATGACGATTCGTTCATAACGGGCGGCCAGCCTCTGGTACGCTTCCTTGATAATGGTGAGACCCGCTGCAAAGAAGTCGTGGCGATAAGCGGTCGCTCTCATATTGGTGTACGGTTCGCCATGTACGACGATTTGCGATTCCTGATCCCGCGTCGGTTTGATCAGGATGGGATTCATGTCCGTGGTGGCCAGAATCCCTGCTGCTTCCGCCTGAACCCCCTGCGCCCGGCCAATCTCTTTGCCGTCCAGGGTCACGTACGAGTTGAGCGCCATGTTTTGCGACTTGAACGGTGCCGTCTTGTACCCGTCCTGCGCGAAGATGCGGCAAAAGGCGGTTGCCAGGACGCTTTTCCCGGCATCAGAGCTGGTGCCTTGAATCATCAGCGGCAGGGCTTTAGCCATTCTTTTTTCCCTCCAGACAGCGCGCAATCCAGCGTTTGACCATCTGCGGATTGGAAGCGAAGTGCAAATGGGTGTAGCCGGCCACCAGATTGCCCCGGGCGTATCCCTCCTGCTTTGTGCCGCGCAGTCCCCTTGTCTCGTAAGCAAAAGGAATCTCGCCGGTCGGCGTGTACGTCGAGTAGTGAAACTCATGCCCTTTGGCCTTCTCGCCTGCCTCCAGCAAAAAGTTGTCTCCCCGTCCCGTCACTTCCCGGTAGCCAAGCGCTGCCAGCCGCTTCTGCATCGTGACGCGCCCGGGGATCACTCCGGCCAGCGGGTACCGCTGCCCGTCGGTCGTTTCCAGTTCCTCCGTCAGGTACATAAACCCGCCGCATTCAGCCAGAGTGGGCAGACCACGCTCGATGGCCGAGCGAATCGACCCCAGCACCTGCCGGTTAGCCGACAGTCGGCTGACGAACTCTTCCGGGAACCCGCCGCCAATGTACAGACCATCCGCGTCCTCCGGTACGGTTTCACCAGCCAGCGGTGAGAAAAAGACGCACTCGGCGCCGTACGCTTCCAGCAGTTCCAGGTTTTCCGGATAGTAAAAATGAAAGGCGGCATCTTTGGCGACGGCGATTCGCACCCGTTTCGGCTCGGCCGCCTTGGCAAACAGTTTTGCTTCCGCTTCCAGCGGCTCTGCCCTGGCAATCTCCAGAAGCTGCTCCAGGTTGACGGTTTCGGCGATCAGCGCAGCCAACCGGTCAAACAGCGGCTGCAGTTCGCCCCGCTCCACCGAGGGAACCAGCCCGAGGTGGCGCTCCGGGATTGCCAATGCTTCTTCCCGCTTCAAGTAGCCGATGACCGGGACCTGGCATTCCTGCTCGACCGCCTGTTTGACCAGCCGGTAGTGCCCTTCGCTGCCTGCCTTGTTGGCGAGAACGGCAGCGATCTGCACGGCCGGATTGAGCAGTTGAAATCCTTTGACCACTGCCGCCGCACTGCGGGCCATGCTCTGGCAGTTGACGACCAGCAGCACGGGAGAACGTGTCAGGAGGCTGATCTCGGCCGTGCTCCCCCGGTCACTGGTCGCCTCCTTTCCGTCGTAAAAGCCCATCACGCCTTCGATGATGGAGATGTCTGCTCCTGCACTGCCCCTGACGTAAATCTCCTGAACCACCTCGTGCGGCAGCATCCAGCTGTCCAGGTTGCGGGAGGCTCTGCCGGTTACCGCGGTGTGATAGGTGGGATCGATGTAGTCAGGACCACATTTGAACCCTTGGACAATGAGGCCGCGCCGCTTCAGGGCAGCCATCAGCCCGATCGTGACAGTGGTTTTGCCCACACCGCTGCCGGTGCCGGCGATCACGATTCTGCGCTCTGCCATCGCTTGCACCTCCTCTACTCGAATGAAAGCAGGCCGACGGAAATGGTGACGTTGCCCGACTTTTTCTTGGTCAGCACCAGTTTGTCTGCTCCGGCGTACAGCTTGGCCGCCGGCTCACTTACCCCGTATGCGCCGGTGAACTTGTAGACGGTCTCCGAGGGTTCTTCCAGTTTTACCTGATTCAACTGCTGCGGCGTGTAACAGGCAAACTCCCAGCCGTACTTGCGGCACACCTCAAGCAGCCCCGCCTCGTCTTTCTTCAGGTCAATCGTCGCCACGGCCTTTACACTGCGGATGGAAAAGGAGAGTTCCGCAAGCGTCTCCTGGATCACCGCTTCAATCTCGGAAGCCGGAGTGCCGCGATTGCAGCCGATCCCGAGCACGATGACCTTGGGCCGGTAGAGAACGCCGTTTTCCAGAATCTCCGCTTCTTCCGGCGTCAGCAGGCGGTGCGTGACGACCAGTGCCGCCTGCGGCTCGTCCCTGCGTGCTGCTTCGATCGATGGATAGACGCGAATGTTGGGCGGCATCGGGGTGTCGTGCATCCACCAGTCGCGCTCCCCGGACTCCTGCACCACGGCCACCCGCTCTTCGTTGACCACGGAAGCGCTGACCGGGGTCAGCTTCTCGGCCGATTCCCACTCCCAGCCAAAGCGCCGGCCGAACAGATCGACGGGAATCGTCTTCTGTACGTCGGAGGCGGTGGTAACGACTGGTCTGGCACCGATGGCGGCCGCCACTTCGCGCACCAGTTCGTTGGCTCCGCCCAAATGACCGGACAGCACACTGATCACGTGTTCCCCCTTGTCGTCAATCACGACCACGCCGGGGTCGGTCTTTTTGTCCTGAAGCAGCGGGGCAATCATCCGCACCACGGCTCCAAGGGAAATCAGCAGCACGATCCCTTTGTATGCCGGCCACAAAGCAGGCAGAAGGAGCCGCACACTGCCGGTAAACAGCTGGATGTGATTCGCCGCTTCATCCCCTCTGGCGAACTTGCTCATGTAGTACAGATCGGCTCGGGGAAAGATCTGGTACAGCCGACGGGCCAATTCGACCCCGTGCTTGGTGATCGCCACCACCGCGTAATCGCCGCGCTGCCGGATGACCGGAATCTCCCCTTCTCTTAGCTCAATCGTCATGGGGCACTCACACCCTTGCGATAACCGTGGGTAAACGTTTTGTCGTACAGCTTGGAGCGGTGCTCGTTTTTCTCGTGCAGACGGGGGTCCAGTGCCCAGCCGGCCAGAATCATGGCGTGAGAGCGGATGCCGTGCCTGCCCATCTCCTCGTCAAGGTGCTTAAGCGTGGTACGCACGATCACCTGATCCGGCCAACTGGCCCGCTGCACGACAGCAACCGGGGTATCGTCGCTCCATCCTGCTTCACGCAGTTCCTTCACCACCTTTTTGGTGAGGGTGGCGCTGAGAAACAAGGCGATGGTACAATGATGGGCCGCCAGGTCGCGCAGCTTCTCCCGCTCCGGAACCGGCGTTCTCCCCTCCGCTCTGGTCAGGATCAGGGTCTGGGTCAGCTCGGGAATGGTCAGCTCCGCCCCCAGCGCTGCCGCCGCGGCAAAAACGGAGCTGACACCGGGAACGATCTCCACTTCTATCCCGGCCTGCTTCAACAGAACGATCTGCTCCATGATCGCGCCATAAACCGAGGGGTCGCCGGTGTGCAGGCGGACCACCTTTTTGTTCTGACGGACCCGCTCGCTCATCAACTCCACCATCTCTTCCAGCGCCATCCCCGAACTCTGCAGCACTTCTGCCTTGGGATTGGCCCGCTTGACCAGTTCTTCGCTGACCAGCGAATCGGTGTAAAGCACCACGTCCGCCTCTTTCAGCAGCGTCAACCCTTTGACCGTGATCAAATCGGGATCGCCCGGACCCGCTCCCACGATGTACACCTTCATCACTTTCTCACCACCATCAGCGTAAGGTAGCCGAGATCCGCCCCTTTCAACCTGCGGACATCGGTCCAGACCATCTCTTCGGACGAGGTTACCTTTGTGGCTGCACGCGCCTTGTCAGTCAAGCCCAACTCGTCGAGCAGTTCCAGGATCATGTCCAGCACTTTGGCCACTTTCAAAAAAACCACACAGTCGTGCCCCACCAGCGCTTGACGCATCGCCTCCCGGTCGTCCGTCGCCGGAATGATGCCGATCTGCTCGTCACCGTCCGCCAACGGCAGCTCCAGGCGGGAAGCAGCGCCAAGAAACGAAGAGACGCCGGGAACCGATTTGATCGGTACTTCGGGGTGCTTTTCCCGCATCACCCGCATCATGTGGATAAACGTGCTGTAAAAGAGCGGGTCCCCCTCGGTGACAAAGGCGACGTCCTTGCCCTCGCGCAGCCGCTGCCAAACCAGCTCCACCGTGTTGTTCCATTCCCGGGCCAGCGTCTCTTCGTCCCTGGTCATCGGGAAGATGAGGCCGAGCATTTCCTTTTCCTCCTGCTTTACATACAGTTCGGCTATCTGGTGGGCGTAGCTTTTGCTGCCCATCCGTTTTTTCGGATAGGCGATAACCGGCGCTTCGGTCAACAGGCGAAATGCTTTGACCGTAATCAGCTCCGGGTCGCCCGGCCCCACGCCAACTCCGTACAACGTACCAATCCTGTTCACTGGCTGTTCTCCTCTCCTCTATCTTGGTAGGCGGTGATGATATAGACCGGGTTCAGTCCTTCAAAGCGGGTCATGGCCAGAATCGGCTTGCTGCGCGACAGTTGGGCCAGCGTCACCTGTGTCGCGAAGCCGGCCGCGGCAAAGGCCTGCATCGCCTGGTACAGCGTCTCCACGGTGGCGGCGTTGACGACAATTCTCCCGCCGGGTTTAAGCCGGCTGCAGCAGAGGCGAATCAACTCCGGCAGTTCTCCGCCGCTGCCTCCGATAAAGACGGCGTCCGGGTCGGGGAACTGGTCCAGCCCGTCCGGTGCCTTGCCGTGCACCAGCGTAAAGTCGGTGCGAAAGCGGGCCATGTTTTCCCGGCAGTTGACCAGATCATCCGCGTTTTTTTCGATGGCGTACACTTCACCTTCGCGGGCGATGCGAGCCGCTTCGATCGCGACCGAGCCGGTGCAGGTGCCGATGTCCCAGACCACGCTTCTGGCGTGCAGGCGAAGCTGGGCCAGACTGAGTACCCGCACCTCCTGCTTGGTAATCAGTCCCTTGTCCGGCCTGCGCTGGACAAAGGCATCGTCAGGGATGCCGAGCGGCCAGAAAGGACCCGGCTGCTGCTGCCGCAGGATCACCACATTCAAGTCGGAAAAGGACATCTCCGCCATCTCCTCCAGCGTGTACCAGCCGCACCGCTCGTTTTCGCTGCCCAGATTCTCGCCGACAAAGGCGCGGTACTCGTTCATCGAAAACGAGAGCAAGTAGCGGGCGATGGCCGCCGGGTTGTTTTCGCCGTCAGTCAGCAGGGCCACCTTCTCTCGTCCGTCTATCCGCTGGGCCAGACCGCGCATGCTTCTGCCGTGGACGCTGGTCACGTAAGCGTCCTGCCACGCCTCGCCCATCCGGGCAAAAGCAAGCTGGATCGAACTTGGCGCCGGGTAAATCTGCACAGGCAGTTTTTTGGCCAGGTAGCCGCCGATGCCGTAAAACAGCGGGTCGCCGGAAGCGAGAATGACCGTGCGCCGCTTCTCTTCGCGCAGCCGCTCGACGAGCGCGGTCAGCCCTCCTTTGAGCGGAATCTTCTCTCCTTGATACGCAGGAAAAAAGGAGAGGTGCCGCTCACCGCCGATCAACAGTTCGCTCTCCATGATCCAGCTTCGGTACAGCGGCAGCAGGCTCTCCTGTCCGTCATCGCCAATGCCGATAATCTTAATCGCTTGTTTCATTGATTGTCACCCTTCCCAACAGAGACCCTTTCATCGTGATCAAGATGGTCTCGATCGCCAAACCGCCTCCCGTTTCCTTGAGACCGGAGCGGCAGCAGTATTCGCACAGTTTGGCAAAAAACGACGGGCTGTCCGCCATCAGATCGCCCACCTGGGAGGCCGTATTGGCTTCCCGGATCTGGTTCAGCCGCTGAACGTCCGCACCCGCCTCCCTGGCCACCTCGGCGAGAAACCCAAAATCGACGGGGGCGCTCCTGGAGTGAACCATCATGACGCCCTGCGCCACTTTGGAAAACTTGCCCATCATCCCCACCAGCGTTACCTTTTCCATCTGTTTTTGTTTGCACTGTTTGAGTGAAAAGCCGACAAAATCCCCCATCTCCACGAATGCTTCCTCCGGCAGTTCCGGATATAGTTCCATCGCCGTTTTCTCGCTCCTGCCCCCCGTGGACAGGACGATGTGCCGGCATCCTGCCTCGTGGGCGACTTTGATCGCCTGGGCGATGCTGGCCTTGTAGGCGGCGGTGGAAAACGGAACGACAATGCCGCGCGTCCCCAGGATGGAGATCCCGCCCAGGATGCCGAGCCGTCCGTTTAGCGTCTTTTTGGCGATTTCTTCGCCGTCCGGTACGGAAATCACCACCCGTACGCCGCGCTTGATGCCGAACTGCGCCAGAACGGACTCGACAGCCTGTCGGATCATCTTGCGCGGCACCGGGTTGATCGCCGCTTCTCCCACCGGGACAGGCAGACCCGGCTTGGTCACGCGCCCCACGCCGACACCGCCGTCCAGTTCAATTCCCGCCCCATCCCGCCACGTGACCGTGCTTTCGATCAAAGCTCCATGGGTAGCATCGGGGTCGTCACCGCCGTCCTTGATCACGGCGGCATAGCCCGTATCCGCGGTATGTTCGCACCGCTCCAGTTGGAAGGTGACATCCTGTCCGATCGGCAGGGGAATGGTCACTTCCTGCTGGGGCTGACGGGTAATCAGCGCGAGCAGGGCCGCTTTGGTCGCCGCGGTGGCACACGCCCCTGTGGTGTACCCGTGGCGAAGCGGTTTTGCCTCTTTTGCCTCCATCGCGATCACTGCCGTTCCGCCAAGAGAGAGAGTGCGTTGACCGCGGCCACCGTCACCGGGCTGCCGCCTTTTCGTCCGCGGTTGGTGATAAACGGCACGTCCAGTTTGGCCAGTTCCTCTTTGGACTCGGCCGCTGAAACGAAACCGACCGGCATCCCGATGATCAGTCCCGGTCTCGCTTCCCCTGCTTTGACCAGCCGGATCAGTTCCAGCAGCGCGGTGGGTGCGTTGCCGATGGCGAAAATGCCGCCTTCCGCTTCTTTCACCGCTTTGCGCATGGAGACAATGGCCCGTGTCGTGTTGAGGCGTTTGGCCTCTGCGATGACATCAGGATCGGAGATGAACACCTTTACTTCGCCGCCGAACTTCTCGATGCGTGCCTTGCTGATTCCTACCTGTACCATCTGGACATCGGCCACCACAATCCTGCCTCTTCTGATCGCCTCAATCCCCGCTTTGATCGCTTCCGGATGAAACACCAGACTGCGCCCCAGATCAAAGTCGGCGGAGGCGTGAATGACCCGCTGCACGACCGGGTACTGTTCATCCGTAAACGGGTGTTCTCCCAACTCCTCCGTTATGATTTGAAAACTTTTGTCCTCAATCTCCTGTGGCTGTACGGTCAACGGTTTAAACTCCGTACGGAAATCCATCTGCACTTCCTCCTTTTCGTGCGTCACCTGTACCCTGTCAGCGTCCCTCTTGAACCGCATCCGACTCGCATCGGCGGGAGAGGTGCAGGCGGCCCAATTGGTCCAGCACGCCGCCGAAATCAGAGAACCTGGTTCCGTACTCCACCTGCGGCCGGGCGATAACAATCGTCTCAATGCCCATCTCCAATGCCGCTTCCACCTTTTCGTCAAAGGCGCCCACCTTGCCGCTTTCTTTGGTGATCATCAGCGTCACCTTGTAATGATCGTAGAGGGCCTTGTTCAATTCCTTGGAAAAAGGTCCCTGCATGGCGACAATATTTTTCTGTTCAATCCCCAGTTCGGCGCACTTCTGCATGTTGTCTGCGCGAGGCAGCATACGTGCGACCAGGGTGGTATCCGGCAAGCCCAGCAGCCGTTCGGCGAAGATGTGCAGCGTCTTGCTGCCGGTGGTAAGCATGATGACGCCCCGCTTCTCGGCGGCAAGCTCGGCTGCCTGGATGTAGTCCTCGACGACCGTCACCTTGTCGTGCTGCGGGCAGGCAGTACTTTCCCGCTCGTACCGGATGTAGGGAACGCCAGCGGTCTTTGCGCCGGCAATCGCATTGCGGGACGCCTCTTCCGCGTAGGGGTGACTGGCGTCCACCACCGCCTCCACCCGCTCTCTTTTGATCAGCTCGGCCATCTCTTCGGCGGCAAGCCGTCCAACCCGTACCGGCAGCCCGACCTCTTTCATGCTTTTTGCCGCGTTATCCGTCACCACGGTGGTCAGCAGCGGGTATCCCTGTGCTTTTATCTTCAGGGCCAGTTCACGCGCATCGCTTGTACCGGCGAGCATGAGAATCATCTGTGGTCCCTCCTCGCTTTCCCGTTCTCAACATGACTGCTTGCCGATTGTTGGTTCGCCTTGAGCAAGATCGCTGCTGCCGTGCCCGCGATCCCCGTCATGCTCGGGATGGTGGGAATGGGCGTGTTCAGCGGCGGGATGATGGTGGTGATGCCCATGGCCGTGCTCATGGTGGTGATGATGATGGTGATGATGGTGCCCCAAATGCTCCATCGCCGCCAGCCGGTACTGACAGGTATCGCAGTTCATCCTGACCTCATCGGCCAGCGCTTCACGCACGCGGTCTTTCAGCACTTCTTTTAAAAGCGGGTGAAAACCAAAGTATTCTGCCAGTGTGAAGCGAATGTCGGGGCGGGCTGCCCGCCAGCTTTGCACGTAGTCCGCCATCCGTTTGATCAGGACACCGGTGAACAGAAAGTAAGGCAGAACCAGAACGTGCCGTGCCCCCAGCCTGATGCACCGCTCCACGCCTTCATCAAACAGCGGGTAGGTAACACCCATAAAAGCGGGCTCCACCCACTTCACTTTGCTTCGTTCCCAGAACAAACGGGACATTTTGTATATGTCGCTGTTGGCGTCCGGATCGCTGCTTCCCCTGCCGACGAAGAGGACGGCCAACTCCTCCCGGTCTGTACGCCCGGTTACCCCCGCTTCGGCCATCCGGGACGACAAGATGCCCAGCACCTGCTCATGAATGCCCACCGGCCGCCCGTATGTGACCGGCACGTGAGGGTGGTTCTGCTTGAACTGGTCCAGGGCAGCCGGGATGTGTATCTTGGCGTGACCGGCCGAAAACAGAATGATCGGGATGACCGCGATACGGGTCGCTCCCCGCTGCAGGCACGCTTCCAGTCCGGCGTACACATCGGGCGGCTCAAACTCCAAAAAACAAGTCTCGACAATCGGCACATCCACTTCCGGCGCCAGAGAGGAGACAAACTGCCGCACTTCTTCATTCCCCTGCGCGTCTTTGCTGCCATGTCCGACAAACAGTACTGCGTCCATTTCCGCACCCTCCTTATCAACTGCCGCAGACGGCGTCCTCGATCTTCACTGCCGTTACATCGCGATAGACAAATCCTTCGATCTCCCCGACCCGCTTGAAAAATTTGTGGAAACGCTCATTGGGAAACGCTTCTTCCCGGTACCGCTTGACAATCCGTTCCAGCAGGGGCACGATCTCTTCCGGAGGAATCCCCTCGGCCACCGGAACGCCGGCGTGAGCGTTCCGGCCGACCGATTTGGCCCCCAGAAACAGATCAAACCCTCCCTTACGGTAAACAAGGCCGATCTCTTCTTTCACCGCACCGTAACAAGCCATGCCGCAGCCGTTAATGCCGATCTTCAAATCTTTTGGCACCGTTTGACCGCCGAGCAGGTGATGCAGTTCCTCCGCGTAGGGAATCGCGTCCTTTTTCTCGCCGTCGCAGAAATCGCAGGCTTTGATCTGCACCACATCGCCCACCGGCATCAGGAGCAGTCCGGCCTCCCGCAGCCGTCTCGTGATCGGCGTCGGATCTGCCGTCGGAATCCGCAGAATAATCTGGTGATGGGGCGTGTACTCGATCTCTCCCTCGTCGCCCGCCACATCGGCCATTGCCATCATTTGCTGCGGCGTAAACTTTTTGCTGGCCACTCCCGGGCTGACCGCGCACTCAAAGATCACCTCCTGCCGAAACTCCGAGGCGACGGCAGTCCCTGCGGCCGGGGAGGCAGCGGCGGCAAAAGCCGCCGAGGCAGCCGTTTCACGTGCGGGGACAAAGACAGCGGACATTGCCGCATCTGCTGCCCTGCCGGACTGTGCAAGCATCGAGAGTGCCGCCCGGGCCCATTCATAGGGTGTTCGCCCAGGCGCCTTCTGCTCCGCCGGCTCCCCATCAAGCGCCCACGGTTCGTTTTCCTTGCGCAGGCGTTCGTGCGGCTTCAGCGGCTGTTCATCGGCAGTCAGGGTGTACTTGCGCTGATAGCCGCGCGGGGTAATCATCTTGCCATCGTAGACAAACGTGGACGCATTGCCGATAATGACCGTGGTCAGCATGCCAATGTCGTGATCCAGCATCTTCCCCAGTGTGGTCAGCTCCACCCGCTCCCGCTCGCGGTAAGCGCTTTTCACGATGCCAACCGGGGTATCGGGTGAGCGGTACTTCAGCAGGATGTTCTGCGCTTCCACGATTTGTCTGGTGCGCCGTCCGCTTTTCGGATTGTACAGGGCGATGACGAAATCAGCCTGGCCGGCCGCATCAATTCGCTTGGCAATCAGCTCCCATGGCGTCAGATGGTCACTCAGGCTGATCGTGCAGGCATCGTGCATGACAGGCGCCCCCAGGAGTGCGGCGCAGGAGTTGATCGCGGAGATACCGGGGATCACCTCTACCTCCACGCCCTCTGCTTCCCTCCAGCCCTGCTCTATCAGCACCTCGTAGATCAAACCGGCCATTCCGTAGACACCGGCGTCGCCGCTGGAGATCACTGCCACTTTTTTGCCCTGTTCCGCCTGGCGTACCGCTTCGCGGGCACGGCTTACTTCCTCGGTCATGCCGGTGCTGACCACCTTCTGATTGGTCAATAGGCCGCTGATCAACTCCACGTATGTGGTGTAGCCGATGACAACCTCACTTTCTTCAATCGCGTCCCGCGCCCGCTTCGTGATATGCTCAAAACTGCCAGGTCCGAAGCCGATGACGAACAATTTTCCTTTCATGTCCACTCCCCCCGTTTTTGCGTGGCTTTCTTCCATATTGGAACAATGTCGCGGCCGTTCATCTTCAGCCCGCATAAGAGCAAGGAGCCGTCTTTCGGCTCGCTTGACCGTCCTGCCACGGCTGTGTCGGGATGTCGACCCAGGCGGCGTTGGGCAGGATCCCCAGCGAAAGCCCGCACATCTCACCGATACACTTGAGAATGCTGCCGTGCGTGATGATCAACAGCGGCTGCGCGGAGTATGCGGAAGACAAATGGAACAACCCCTGCGCAACCCGCTCGCGGAGTCTGCCCATTCCCTCCGTGCCAAACGCCTCGTCTTCGATCGCCTCTACATCTTCAATCTGGTACTGTTGACGAATCTCCAGGAATGTTTTTCCCTCCAACTGCCCAAAGGAGCGCTCCTTGAGCGGCGGAAACGGGAGAACGGGAGCACCGAAGATTTCGCTGACGATGAGCGCTGACTCCACCGCCCGCTTGAGCGGACTGGTCACGATCAGTGAAACGGGCCTGCCAATCTGCCTCTTTATGTCCCTGCCCGCACGTCTGATCTGCTCTCTTCCGGTCTCGTTCAATCCAATGTCCCGCAATCCCTGAATGCGACCTTCCCTGTTCCAGTCCGTCTCCCCGTGCCGCATCATGAGCCAGACCATCTCTGCCACCTCACCACCCGATTTTTTTTCATTTGCGTCTCTTCCGGCGGCGTTGGTACGATCTCAGATCGTCCAGTTGGCTGCTGCCAGAATCAACAGCAGAGAGACCGTTTCTGTCGATTCGATCAACGCACCGTAGGCGTCACCCGTATAACCTCCAAGCCGCCTGCAGACATACATGGAGAACCCCACCACGTACAAAAGCGCAAGCAGCGTCACGATCAGCAGCTTGTACCCGCCACCCAACCAGCCCAACAGCACGAGCAGCAAATAACCGGCAAACAGTTTGCCGCCATTCAGCCCCGCGCGCATGCCGCTGCCAATCCCGTCCTCCCGCAGATACGGCCAGCACCGGATGGCCAGCAGCAGGTTGGTGCGGGCGATCGCCGGGACAAGCAGCAAGCTGGCTTCCAGGTGCAGTGCTAGCAGGTCGTGGATCGCCGCCCCTTTTATTAGCAAAAGGCCAATCGCTGCCAGGACACCCATCGCTCCAACCCGGCTGTCCTTCATAATCCTCAGAATCTGATCGCGCGGCCGGCTGCTGCCCAATCCGTCCGCGAGGTCCATCCACCCGTCCAGATGGAGACCGCCGGTGATGAAAATCCAAAAGACCAGCGTGAGGACGGCCGTCAGCAAAGGGGAAAACAGGAACGGCATGAGAGTGGCAAAACCCCACAGCGCCAGGCCGATGATCGCGCCGACGAGCGGATAATAGGCGACGCTTCGCTGCCAATCTGCTGCGGAAAAGCGGTGCCTTGGCACGGGAAACCGCGTCAGAAATGAAACTGCCTGAAAAAATGCGTTCATCTGCCAAGCCTCCACGAGTGCCGAACTAGAATTCAATGCCCAACACGGCGGGCACGCCTTCGTCATAGTAATGCTTGAGCGGTTTCATCTCCGTTACCAGATCAGCCATATCCGTTATTTCCGGTCTGGCCTGACGCCCGGTGATGACCAGATGCATGCCGTGCGGCCGGTTTTTGATCATCTCCTGCACCTCGGCAAGCGGCAGCACATCGTCCACCGGAAACCGCTCAATCGCCAGCGCGTTGTTCAGCTCATCCAGGATGACCACATCGTATGCGCCGCTGCTTATCTTTTCCTTGGTCAAACTCCACGCTTGTTTGAGGGCCATCCGGTGTTCTTCCGGCGTCTTTGTCCAGGTAAAGCCCACGCCGGTCTGTATCATCTCGATACCCAACCGGTCAAAGACGATCTTTTCCCCGTAGGTGCGCTCCGGCGATTTAATAAACTGGATGACCAGAACCCGCTTGCCGCGGCCCGCAGCCCGCACCGCCAGCCCCAGCGCCGCCGTCGTCTTGCCCTTGCCGTCGCCGGTGTATACCAGCACCAGACCTCGCTGTTGGTCAGACTTTCCCACATCCCTCTCCTCACTTCCAAAAAAGTAAAAAAACGCTCTGATTTCCATACGGAAACCAAAGCGTGGACAGTACACGACGATCCTCACCTTTCCTTTGACCCGAAGGAAACCAGTGACGCACACAAACAGGCAGGTCTCCTGGCTCAAGGATCATCATCTTCCCTCCCCTTCCCATTGCCGTTGGCAACAGTGGCTGCGCGGACGCATGAGGGAAAACTCCTCTTTCACAGTGGCGGGACCGCGTTGGATTTTCACCAAACTTCCCTTTTAACCTCGCGTGCGGCCCGGTTCTCCGGGCGCAGGCGAAGACCTGTTTGTGTTTATGCAATTGTGGAAATCGAGTGGAAGTTCTTGCTTCTAATAATAACAGAAGTGGCCGAGGATGCAAGGAAAAGCTGTCGTCAACCTTCGGTCCGGATCACCCGTACCACTGCAGCTTGAACCCCCAGCGCCCGATGTCAAAGGCAAAGGACAGCCCCCAGTAGTAGACAAAGTACGCTCCGCCTGCCATCAGGGCGAAGGCGCTGATCAGCTCCATTTGATGGGGGTTCTGTTCAATCCAGCGCGACAGCCGTTTTCCGAACAGCCAGAAGAGCAGAAGAAACAGCCCGACCATCACCGCGATTTGTCCCAATCCCTGTACGGCCATCACCAAACCACCGTAAAGAGGACTGCGGATGCTGGCAGCGTAGGTGAGAAAGTCGCGAAACACCGGAAACGGTCGGCCTACCGAAAAAAAGCCCACCAATACCCCCAAAATCCCGGCCTTTGTCAGCGAAGCGGCAAACCAGGCGCGCACTTTCAAAGGCAGTCGGGCTACAAGGGAAGCGGCAAAGCCAAAGGAGATCGTCCCCCAGATCAACAGAATTACCCCCAGTATGGTAAACGTCACCTGGGCCTGGAGCAGACGTACGGAGCGTTCGTTGTAGGTCTGAATGGCCTCTGCTCCCATGGAACCGACAAACATCCCGTAGATCAGGTTGACTGCCACCACCCCTGTCGTAAAAATCGCCAGCGCCTTTAACACGTGTCGGCGTCGGGAGGTACCATCCGCAGCACAGGACAGGCTCGGCAGCATGGAAAAGACGACACAATTGCAGGCCGTAAACGTAGCTGCCAAACCTGCCGCAATCGCAAACAGGAAGCCAAATCCCCAGCCGTGTTCTCCCGCCGTCCCGGCAAGCGATTGCGTATCTCCAATCAGGCTGCCGGCAACCACCTCTCGGCCAAACCCGTCGACCAAATGGTAGTTCCAAAAACCGGCGATGACCACACCGAGCAGGACGGCACCCAACGCCCATGTCAGCCGCCTGCGCCGTGTGTAGACTTCGCCAAGCCGAACAGGTGTTTGGGCATGAACGATCGGTTCGTTTGTCTTCATGGAATTCCTCCGTCTCTTCATGTCATGGCAGGACCGGCCGTCTGTTCGGTCCTGTTACTTGGCATCATAAGGAATTCGCCATGTACCCGCTCGGCTTTTTTCTCAAAAAAATACAGCCGAATGATCCGGCTGTATGTCCGTCACTGCCTTCTCTCTTCCTTTACATCGGGGCTGGCTGGAGCAGCCGAATGGGCTGCTTCTCTTCCTTGAGCACCAGCGTGATCCGCTCGGCTGCCGCCTGGAGCCGCTTCTCCGTTTCGGAAAAGGTGCGGCCGCGGACGATCACGTACCCCAGACGATGGTAAGCGTTTTGCGGAGGCTGGATGGGATCACCGGGCCTGGCGGTCATCGTTACCTCGCAAACCCCCGGCAAAAGGCGTGCTTGTTCTACGCCTTCGGCATGGCAGAACGTGCCCTCCCGGTCCGACATGAAGAAGCGAATCCCGGCAAATCCCCTACAAACGACCTCCAGCTTTTCTCTCTGTCCGGTGAAGGCCTTGATCTGCTGTTCCAACAGGTCGATTCCCGCAGCCTGACGGATCAGCTCGGGAATCATTCCGCCAGCCAGCCGGGCATTGATTTCGATGATCGCGCAGCCTTGCGCACTCACCTTTACTTCGGTGTGAGTCGCTCCGCAGCGGATGCCGACTGCCTGCAATGCACGCTGCACTTCAGCCTTGACTTGTTCGGCAAGCTCACGAGACATGAGTGCCGGAAAGATGTGCTGGTGTTCGACGAAAAAAGGGGCGCCGCTCACGCTTTTTTGCGTAATCCCGATACAGGTCGTCTCTCCCTCGTACGTAAACATCTCCACGCTGAACTCTGGACCGTCCAGGTATTCTTCAATCAGGACGGCCTCTTCCCGCGCTTGTCCCCGGGCATTCCATTTCTCTTTCTGAATTTTGACCATCTGTTCAGCCGCTTCTTGCACTGTATGGAACAATTTGACATCGTATGAGCCGCTGTCATCACACGGTTTTACGACACAAGGAAGGCCCATTTTAGCGACCGCTTCCGTCAATTCCGCAGCGGAGTGGACGATCGCGAAGCGGGGCTGCCGCATGCGGCCAAGAAACCGGACCTCCGGATTCGCTACAAGAACCTCCGCTGCACTTTTTTGCCGTCGTAGGTAAACAGTACCGGTCGATCCTCGATCACCGTTTCCAGATGAACGGTCTTCCCCCAGAGCTGGTGTACGTACGGGATCGTCTTCTCCACGTACTTGACGTCCAGCTCCAAGGCTTCGTAGTGGTGTTTCAGGTACAGCTCTCCAGAGCGCAGATAATCCCCGTCCTGTACCGTCATGTAGGGGAAGCCGCCGTTAACCCGCGAAGCGACCAGCGTATCGCGCACCTGCTCCCATGATTTGTCCGTCACCACCCAGTCGCTTCCCTGCTTGGCAAAGAGGTACAGATCGAGGTCAGCGACCAATTCTTTGGTCAGGTAATTGCGTATGAAGCTGCTGTCCGACTCCAGCTCGCGCACCTCAAAGATCTTGGCCCGCCCCCTGCCCGGCTTGCGTCCAAACCTCTGCTGCTCTTCTTCGCTGGGGTTGTCGTAGCGGCGTTCAATTTCCTCAAAGATTTTCAATCCGAGGTGATAGGGATTGATTGAGGTAGGAGAAGGCTGGATCACGGAAGCGTGCAGTCGGGCATACTCGATCGTCTCCGCTTCATCGAGATCCAGCTCACGCATGATACGGCAGTGCCAATATGTGGCCCAGCCTTCGTTCATGATCTTGGTTTCCAACTGCGGCCAGAAATAAAGCATTTCATCGCGAATAATCGTCAGGATATCCCGCTGCCACTCTTCCAGCACGCCGCTGTACTCCTGAATAAACAACAACAGATCTTTTTCCGGTTCGGGCGGGAAGTGGCGCGCAGCTTTGACCATTTGCTGCGGCTGCGCCTGCCGCTCCTTCCCGTCCAGCTTCCACAAATCATCGTATGGAGTTTTTGGTTGGGGCACCGGCTTAACCGGCACCGCTTTCTCCTCCCACTCCTTCTTCCAGCTTAACGCCGGCCTGAGCAGACTGGGATCGACATGTTCCTGTAGGGCGAGGCAGGCATCCAAAAACCGCTCCACTTCCTCTTTGCCATAGGCAATCTCATACTGGCGAATCCGCTCCGAGCTGGCCGCCATGCTTTCCACCATGTCGCGGTTGGTGTTGGCAAAGCGGGCGTTGTTCTTAAAGAAATCGCAATGAGCCAGGACGTGAGAGACGATCAGCTTGTTCTGGATCAGGCTGTTGCCGTCCAGAAGAAAAGCGTAGCAGGGATTGGAGTTGATCACCAACTCGTAAATCTTGCTCAGGTTGAGGTCGTACTGCATTTTCATTCTGTAGAAGGATTTGGCAAGTAACCAGTCATATGAAGATTTTTACCTTTGGCTGGAAAAGAGCGTCTGCCTGTGCCATGCAGGATCCAAATTGTCCTTCTTATTTGCGTCGATACTTAAAATTACCATAATCAATCACAACGATCCTGCCATTACGCTTTAAACGCAGGTTTCGGCGATTGGGGTTCCCATGGCGAGTTATCATATCATACGGAATGATTCCATTTTTTCTAAATTTCGTTCTGATTTTGTAGCATTTTCGCTTATATGTTTTCGATTTGGGCAATTTACGATCGTATTTTTTCATGATTAACAAACGATAATCTTTCTTATAACCAATGATTCTGCCCAGATATTTTTTTATCGGATATGGAGAGGATGTATACATTTCCACCTCTTTTTTGTTGCACCTTCTCCCGGATTTTGATTTGGCTACCTTTAAAACATACCCGTTGCCCAGATCATATACACGCCGATATACACCCTGCCCGATGGCTTTTTTTCTACGGATATTTTTTAAAATCGCTTTGATTTTCAATTATGGTGCCCCCATATACGGTGGAATTCATGTTGGTTTGACATTTCAAACAGGAGCAGCGCTCACGCTGCTTCTTCTCCGCTTTCCTTGTTCCTGCTTCTGTTCATCGATGGTGGTAAACGTTGGTGGTAATGATACGGTATGCTTGAACTGATACCGTGTTTATTCGTGTGCCTACCTTTCGCGAAATAGACGATTTAACAGGGACATACGCTGCGCATTATCGGGGCCCGTTTTTCACTCGCTCGTGCGATCAGTCCGCTTATCTCCACAATATATAAGACCTTCACCACGGCTTGTCCTCCTCTCCGGCAAATGAAAAAGGACGCCAGAACACAACCTATTGGTAGATGATGGTTCTGACGCCCTCCCGTATCTCGGTATCAGGCTAATCCTGGTTTCGCAGTAATTGTCGGTATTTGAAAACAAAGTAACTACTGTTACAGATGCCCCCGATTAACAGAACACTTGGTAAAAAGTAAGGAATTCCTGCTGTTTGAGCGCCCGACTCAAATGATAAGGAAAGACTGACAGCTCCAGCAATAATCATCCATAAAGAACAGAATATACCAAATAAAATCCTTCTCTTGCCCATCGTGAATCCTTTCCTTTTTGTCAGAATCGATCAGTTTCCCGGGAAATCCACCCCGGCGACTTCCCCACCTTCATTTTAGCACGGTTCTGCCGGGCGGCACCAGTGGAAGCAGCCTGCCACACGTCCATGCATCCGCGGCTCATGATATGATGTGGAATGTTATTTGAGAGCCACCGCTTTTGGTTCGGATGATCGCTGTTTAAGCGGCTTGTATGTGCCGTTTTTGATCGCCCGCCGGATTGCTTTGGCACACAACTCATGGATGAACTTCTCAACGTCCGGTGGAAAGTTGCGCTTTACCATCGTCATCCCTCCCTGATACAGCGTATGACTGAATGCAAGCGGGACGGCCCTGGTCATTTCTCAACTCCTTTTAGTCGGTTGGCAAAGTCGTTCGTGCGGAAAATGGCCGCTCTCCTTCAGAACTCGTTTTGTATTCAATCGGGACATCGTTTTGCCGCTGCCCCTGCGGATCGTCGTGGAGCGATCTGATGCTTCATGTACAAGAAAGAAGTGCTTTTTGAAAGCCAGACATCATAGAACATTTTATCGGAACGATTCAAGGCAACCCCTGTACTGTGGGCCCGACGGCTGCCGAAGAAAAGAGAGTGGATTGAGGTGGTACCCATGCGCGTCGCTCTATATATCCGAGTCAGTACAGAAGAGCAGGCCCAGAAAGGTTATTCCATCGACGACCAAAAAGAACGTCTTATCGCCTATTGCAAGTCTCAAGGATGGGATGACTATGCTCTTTACATCGATGACGGTTACACAGGTACCAACCTCAACCGGCCAGCACTGAGCCGCATGGTTCGCCATATCGAAGACAACAAGATTGATACCGTTATCGTGTATAAGCTCGACCGATTGGGCCGGAAACAATTAGACGTGCTTCATTTGTTGGAGGAGGTTTTTGAAAAGAACAACGTCGCTTTTAAGTCGGCCACTGAACCCTTCGATACCTCCACTCCTCTTGGCAAAGCGATCCTGGGGATACTGGCAGTATTTGCCCAGTTGGAGCGAGACATGATCGTTGAGCGAACTACTGCCGGACGCCGACAACGTCTCAGCCAGGGATTGTGGCACGGCGGTCAAGTTCCTTTTGGCTACACGTGGAACAAAGAAGCACAGCAGTTGGAGATCGTTCCAGAAGAGGCTTACATCGTGCGGGAAATCTATCGCCGGTATCTGCATGGGCAGTCTCGGTCAGCCATTGCCGAGTGGGCTGCGGCCCATACAAAAGCCAGGCTGTTCGACCACGCCATCGTGCGTGACATTCTCAGACGGCCAGTATATTTGGGGAAGCTTGTCAACAATGGAACCATTGTCGACGGCAGACACGAAGCGATAATCGACAGTGACACGTGGTATGCGGTCCAAAAGGAATGGGCACGACGGAACGAAGGTCGTACCCCGATCGGGGAATATTTACTGACAGGCTTGTTAGAGTGTGGTGTATGCGGCTCTCCCATTGTACACGTGAGGAGGAAACGGAAACGCGCGGGCAAAGAGTATTTATACGAGTTTTACGCTTGTAAAAATCAGCATGTACGACCAAAAGAGCGTTCAACCGAATTGCCCTGCCGGCTTGGATACCAGCGTAGAAGGAAAGTTGAGGAATTTGTGATCGAACAAATCAAAGAAACGGCGCTGAATCCAGAGCGCATTACCTCCTATTTGGAGCGAGCAGAAGAACAGTCATTAAACCAGGCCGCCGTTCATTCGTTACAGGAGAAGTTACGAGTGATTGCAGATGGGCTTAAAAACCTGTACGACGCCATCCAATGCGGCGCAGTCAAGGCTTCGGCTGTAAGTGGGCGCATAACGAATCTGGAGGAAGAACGGGAAGCAATCGAGAGGCAGCTGGATGAAATCATCGAAGAGGAACCGCAATACCGATACGATACGGAAATGCAGTTCCTCGTCCGACAGGTAGGAGAAGCATGGGATTACATGACGCTGGAAGAACAGAAGGTAATGCTTCGTCGAATCATAAAAAAAGTGGTGCTCAACAAGAAGTCTGATCCCGCAATCGTTTGGAATGCTGTCGATTAGTTTTCATATTATCGGGTATATGCTTTACCAAATCTCCAGTGAGAAAAACGCGTGGGCATTCCGTAGGCCCCAAAAGTATAGATGACGTCAGCCGGGCAGATTTCGTAGCGCATCGGAAAAAAGTCAAGTCCGAATCCTTTGGCAATCTCCGTGATCTCGTCAATCGCACGCTCCAACTCTTTCTGTTCGTCCCGCATCCGCAGTTCCCCCTTGTTTGCGTACTGGTCCGGCGGCAAGACCGGCAGACTCCTTTTTTATGTATATGGGGGAACACGGGAAAAAGACGGGGCGGCACAACGCGGTCATGCATCGGTTATGCGGGTTCACGTGGCCCGAGCCCAGATCGAGAGCGACACGTCCTTGCCGGGATTGAGAAAACGGTGCGGCAAAGTGCTGGGAAAACCAATACTATCTCCTTCAAACAGGTGATACTCATTATCGTCGAGGATAACTTTCAGTTCACCTTTCAGCACAAACCCGCACTCCTCCCCCGAGTGGGTGACCAGTTCACGAGACACGGACTCGCCCGGCTCAATCTCTACCAGCAGAAATTCGATTTTTCCCTGGTCGATCGGAGTAAGCACATGGTAGCGGACATGCGTGTCACGCAGGTGAATCGTCTTGCGCATGTCCTTGCGAATGACCGGATCCTGCCGTTCGCTGGGCAGGAAGAAACGGTTGATCGGCACATCAAGCGCTTCGCAGATTTTCCAGAATGTGCCCACTGTCGGATCAACCAGACCGCGTTCGATCTGCGACAAGAGGCTGGCACTCAATCCCGTGGCCTCCGCAACCTGTTTTAAGGTAAGCTGTTTTTGCTTGCGGATTTCCCGCAGTTCTTGACCGTTAAAAATAGGTCTCAACCTCCTTTTTGCTGAAAGAGGCTAGGCAGGGAGGAAAGCAGCGACGCTGTGTAGGGATGGGCTGATTGGCGAAAAATATCCGCCGTCACTCCCTGTTCGACGATCTCTCCTTTGTACATGACGGCCATCCGGTCACACATGTAGCGAATCACGGCCATGTTGTGTGAAATAAACAGATAGGTAAGATTCCGCTCTCGCTTCAATTCCTTCAGCAGGTTGAGCACCTGCGCCTGTACGGATACGTCAAGGGCCGAGGTGGGTTCGTCCAGCACGACAAACTGCGGATCGGTAATGAGCGCGCGGGCAATCGCAATCCGCTGCCGCTGGCCGCCGCTGAATTCATGCGGGTAACGGGACAACTGCTCCACTTTCAGCCCAACCCGTTTGATCAAGTTGTGCAGCCGCTCCTCGCTTCCCTTCTCCTTCCGTTCGTGTGCAGGCAGTGCAAGCAGGGGTTCACAGATAATGTCGCGGATGGTCATCCGCGGATCGAGCGAGGATTGCGGGTCCTGAAAAACGATCTGAATGTCGCCCGGCTTCTGCCGCTGAAAGCGGTTCTTCTGCCAAAGGGGTTCTCCCCGGTACAGTACCTCCCCTGCTGTTGGCGGCTCCAGACCGATGATGATCTTGCCCAGCGTACTTTTGCCGCAGCCGGACTCGCCGATTAGGCCAAATGTCTCTCCCCGACGAATGGAGAATGTGACCTGTTTTACCGCCTGCACCTGCTGTTTGCCCGTCCCGTACCGTTTTGCTACGCCGTTTACTTGCAGCATGGTCTCCATCCAGCTTCACCTCACCCAACATGCCGCCTGGTGTGTCTCACGTTCAGCCGATACCATTTCCAATACCGGATGCTGGCTGCGGCACTGCTCGTTGGCCGCTGCGCAGCGCGAAGCAAATATGCAGCCGGCCGGACGATGACGCAGATCGGGCACTTCCCCGGCGATGGCCTGCAGCGGTTGGTCGGGATCGGCCAGATCGGGCAAAGCACCAATCAAGGCCCGGGTGTAAGGGTGGACCGGCGCGGCCAGGACATGCCTGGTTTTGCCCGTCTCGACCACCTCCCCGGCGTACATCACCACCACCCGCTGGCAAAGCTGCGCCACCACGCCCAAATCGTGCGTAATCAGCATGATTGCCGTGCCGCGGCTCTCCGCCAGTTCTTTCATCAGCTTCAGAATTTCTGCCTGAATGGTCACATCGAGTGCTGTTGTCGGTTCGTCTGCGATCAGCAGCTCGGGCGGCGCGGCCATCGCAAGCGCAATCACAACCCGCTGCCGCATCCCGCCGCTTAATTCAAACGGGTACTTGCGGGCGACCAGTTCGGGATCCCGGATATGCACTTCCGCCAGGCTGTTGACCGCCAGCGCGTACGCCTCCTTGCGCGACACGCCGCGGTGGAGCCGGAACACCTCAGCCAGCTGTGCCCCGATCCTCATCGTCGGATTCAGGGCAGTCATCGGTTCCTGGAACACCATCCCAATCTCTTTGCCGCGCAGGGCCTGACGCTCGCGGGGGGAAAGCCGCAGCACATCCGTCCCCTTGAAGCGAATTGCACCTCCGGTGATGGTGGCGTTTTTATCCAACAGCCCCAGGACAGAGAGGGCTGTCACCGACTTGCCGGAACCGGATTCTCCGACAACGCCGACAATCTCGCCCCGGTCGATGGAAAGTGAAACCTGGTGCAGCGCTTTCACCTTGTCCTGAAGCAAGCGAAACTCCACGGACAAG
The DNA here is from genome assembly GCA_017656235.1 of Brevibacillus sp. Taxonomy (GTDB): domain Bacteria; phylum Bacillota; class Bacilli; order Brevibacillales; family Brevibacillaceae; genus Brevibacillus_E. The sequence goes on along the minus strand of JACDOF010000003.1, from coordinate 77,984 downwards.
TCGGATATCTCCAGCAGCAATCGCGTTCCCTCCCCGTTAACGGTTGGCCTTGGGATCCAGGATATCCCGGATGCCGTCGCCAATCAGATTAAAGCCGCAGGATGCCAGAAACAAGGCCAGCCCTGGAAACGTCGGATACCACCAGTAGTCGAGCAGGTACTTCCAGCCAATGCTGATCATCGCCCCCCACTCCGGTGTCGGCGGCTGCGCTCCCAATCCGAGGAAACCAAGTGTGGCCACCAACAGAATGGCATCGCCGATGTCCAGTGTCACCTGAATGACCACCGGCGACACCGCATTGGGAATGATGTGGCGCAGGATGATCCGCCACGACGGAATGCCAAAGGTAACCGCTGCCTTGACGAAGAGCTTCTCCCTGAGCGCCAGTGCCTCTGCCCGGGCCAACCGCACGTAGACGGGGATTTTGACAATGGCAATGGCTATCATGGCATTGACCAGATTGGGCCCCAATGTGGCGGCCAGGGCCATCGCCAGCACCAGCGAGGGAAAAGCGAGCACCATATCCATCAGCCGCATGATCAACTGATCGAGACGGCCGCCGAAGTAACCGGAAATACAGCCAATCACCGTCCCGATCAAGCCGGCTGTACAGACCACGGCCACTCCGACGCCAAGCGAGAGCCGGGCGCCGTACAGGATACGGGTAAAAATATCACGGCCCACCTCGTCCGTCCCGAACCAATGTGTGGACGAAGGCGGCGCAAAGCGCTCCACAATGTTGATCTTGGTCGGATCGTACGGCGTGATCAGCGGAGCGAATACGGACAAGAGCAGCAGAATGAGCAAGAGACTGAGTCCCAACAGCGTGAGCGGATTTTTCTTCAACTTGTACCAAAAGGGGTTGAACCTGCGCCTGGGCAGGGTGGCGGGTTGCGGTTCCAGATTGACTGACATCGTATCCCCCTCTATTCTCTGATCTGCGGATTAAGCAGGTAATAGGTCAGATCGACCAGCAGGTTGATCAGGACGTAACCGACAGCGATGACCAGCGTGAAACCCATGATCGCCGGAAAGTCCAGATAGGCGATGGAGTCCACCACGTATTTGCCCATGCCGGGCCAGCCGAAGATCGTCTCGGTGACGACAGCGCCGCCCAGCAGCGAGCCAAACGAAAGACCGACTACCGTAATCGTCGGGATCAGCGCGTTGCGCAGCGCATAGCGGAACAACAGCAGCGGTCCCTTGATCCCGTTGGCCATCGCGGTCCGTATGTATTCCTGCCCCAATACCTCCAGCATGCTGGCCCGCACTTGGCGGGTGACGATGGCAAGCTGCGCAAAAGAAAGCGTCAGCGCTGGCAGAATCAGGTGCCAAAGACTGTTTCGGAAGGCGTCCCAGTCGAGGGTAAGCAGGCTGTCCAGCAGATAGAGGCCGGTGATGTGCTGTGGAGCGGCTGCTCCCAGTTCGAGACGTCCGCCTGACGGCAGCCACCCCAGCAGTTTGTAAAAGATGAGGATACCGACCAATCCGCTCCAAAAGACCGGCGTCGACACGCCGGCGATGGAAAACAGCCGGCCCCCGTGATCCCAGGCTGTATCTTTTTTGACAGCCGAGAGGATACCAATGGGAATCCCGATCAGAATGGCCAGCAGAAAAGCGAACAGGGCCAGTTCCAGCGTCGCCGGGAAAAAGGTGACCAAATCGTCGATCACCGGCTGTTGTGTGCGGATGGAAATACCGAGATCGCCCGTGAGAAGACCCTTCATATAGGAGAAATACTGGACCCAGACCGGTTGGTCCAGGCCCAGTTGACGACGCACTTCCTGCAGTGTTTCCTCGTCGGCACGCTGTCCCACCATCATCCGCGCGGGGTCGCCGGGGATGACGTGCGACATGAAGAAGGTCATCAGGGTCACGCCAAACAGGACAAAAACCAGCAGCGAGAGTCGTTTGGCGATGAGTTGCTTCATGCGGGAAACACTCCTCTACGACGGATTTGACCGATGCAACAGCTTGATGTATAGGGTTATTTGGACATTTCCGCCAGGTTGTAAATCCCTTCCAGCATTGGGTTGTACACGTATCCTTTTACCGCCTTGTTGACAGGCAGAAGCGAATCTTTTTGATACAGGTACAGATACGGTGCCTCTTCAATCACGATCCGCTGCGCCTCCTGATACAGCTTGGTCCGCTCCGCCTGATCGTTGATGGAAGCAGCCTTCCGCACCAACTCGTCCACTTTGTCGTTCTTGTAGAAGGCGCGGTTGCCGGAAAGACCGAAGTTGTTGGAATCAAACCAGTAGTTCATGAACATGAACGGATCGGCGAAATCGGGACTCCATACTCCCAGGCAGAGATCAAAGTCGCCTTTATCCATCATTTCGCGGCTGGTGGCGTAGGCCACTTTGTTCAGGTTCAGCTTTACGCCAATGTCCGCAAAAAACGCCTGCAGGGTGAGGGCTTCCGTCTCCCACCACGGCTTGTTGTCCGAGTAGAGCAGAGTAAGCTCCAGATTGGAGACGCCTGCTTCGGCCAAAAGCGCCTTCGCCTTCTCCACGTTGTAGCTGTACTGGTGGGCTGATTCATCATGCCCCCACATGCCTTTCGGAATCGGACCGCGCATCTGGGTGGCATACCCCTGCTGCACCGTTTCAGCCAGGGCGTTGTAGTCGATCGCGTAGCTCAGTGCCTGGCGGACCCGCTTGTCCCGCAGCGCCTCATGACCTTTGGAGGTGTTGATATAGACATAGTCGACGAACAAACTGGGATTTTGCAGCACTTCGATGTTGGGCGAGTTGTCAAACGCGTTCAACTGCTCCACCGGGATGCCTTCTGCGATGTCCACCTCTCCCTGTTCAAGCTGCAGCCGCTGGGCTGTGGGATCGGAGATGATCTTGAAGAAGACCGTTTTCAAGGCCGGCTGTTCCGGATAGTGCGGATTGGGCGTCAGCTTGAAATACTGCCCCTTTATCCACTCCTCCAACTGGTACGGTCCGCTTCCCATCGTGTTGTTGGCCAGGTAGTTTTGACCCAAGTCGCCATCCTTTTCATGTTCTTTTACCTTCGGATTGACGATTCCACCGTAGTTGGCCGCCAGGGTGGAGAGGAAAGGCGGGAAGTTTTTCGACAGCACAAAGGTAACCGATGTGGGTGAATTGACTTTTACTTCTTTGATCACGCTGTACACGTCGTAGGGCCCTTTTTTGATTGCCAGCGTACGGTCAAAGGTGAACTTGACCGCATCCGCCGTAACCGGTGTACCGTCAGCGAACTTGAACCCCTCGTTCAGCGTAAACGTCCACTCCAGGCCGTCCGGGCTTACCTGCCATTCTTTGGCCAGACCCGGCTTTACTTCCGTGGAAGCGCCATCATATTCGACCAGCCGCTGGTATGTAGGGTAGGTAATTTTCCACGCGCTGTTGTCCATGGAGACGGCCGGGTCAAGGGTGCCCTGATCGGAACTGATGGCCACCACCAGCGTATCGCTCGGAGTTGCGCCGCCGGATTGGCCTGCCTGCGCCGGCTGCTCCTCTTGTCCGGAGGGCTTGCTGTCTGTCTGCGGTGGACTTGTCGAGGAGCTGCAGGCAGAAAGAACAAGAGCCAAAACCAACAGGATGCTGAATGGCAGGTGAAGCAAACGTCTCATGAGTCTTCCCCCTTGTATTTAAATATATTTATTTTAAATTTAATATATTTCAAAGAATTGATCAATTCAATATTTTGTTCACGACTCAATGGACAGCACGGCCCGATAGATGGGGGCGGCTCCTGTTTCTTGCGCCCAGTGATGGTTCCCGTAATCAAAATGCCACCACTCCTCGGCGTAATTGACAAACCCGACGCTGCGCAGCAGGTGATAGAGCCAGCGTCTGTTGGCGCGGATTCTCCTCTCCCGCTCTCCAAGCTGATGGTCCGGGAGGAGTTCATAATAACGGGTAGCGGCCAGCGGGCTGAAATCGTCAAACGCCGTCCCCATTTCCAGCCACCCGTCTGGTCCGGCAATGGTTACATCGACGGCGCCGCCGGTAATGTGGGGGGAGGGTCTTTGCGGATGAATGGAGGGAAGAGCCACGTACCGGGTCAGCTCTTTGGCCAGCGTCTCGTCATCCGGCCATCCCTGGGCGATCATGCTCTGCTTGAACTGCTCGTAGAGCGCCATCTGCAGCTCATAAGGGCGCCAACCGTCCAGCACAATGAGGGTGTAGCCGTCGGGAAGCTGCTCGGCAGCCTGCTTCAACAGAAGGGCCGCTCCCTGACGCAGATAACAGTCTTGCATTGCGGCCGTGTAACCCTGATGATAGTAGTAGGGATGGACGCGAATCTTGTCCGACAGGTCTGACAGCGGAACAAGCGGCTCCCCGCACTCTGCCGCTGCCGGAATGGGTGTGTCCGGGTCGCTTGTCGGTTGCGGAATAGGCAAGTCAATCACGATTTTTCATCTCCTGCTGTTTGTTTTCCCCACTACTAATGTAAACGATTTTGAAATTTTGGTAAACTGAATAATTATTAAATTTACTGAAAATACTCTGCCTTCTAGCGAAAGGTATGCAACAGGAGGGAGCCGTTTGAGCAGATTCCAAGCTTGGCTTTTGCTGGGGCTGGCCAATTTGTTTTGGGCCGGCAATTACATATTTGGCAAGTACGTGACGGCGGAGGTAAGTCCGCTTTGGATGACGCTGGCCCGCTGGAGCCTTGCCCTGCTGCTGCTTTGGCCGATTGCGGTTTACAGGGAAAAACCGGACTGGCACAAGCTGGTTCAGGCATGGATGATTCTTACACTGATGGGACTGCTCGGCGTGATCGGTTACAATCTCCTGCTGTACGCAGCCCTCCTCTTTACCTCCCCGACCAATGCTGCGCTGGTGAACGCACTCAACCCGGCGCTGATTGTCCTGTTTTCAGCCTTTTTGCTGCGTGAGCGAATGTCGCTCCTGAAGGTGGGTGGACTCCTTCTGTCCGTGATCGGCGTCATGTTCATTGTCACCGACGGCAATCTTCTGCACGTTCTGGATGCGGCGTATAACCCGGGCGATTTGCTGATGCTGGGGGCGATTCTGGTCTGGACGTTTTATTCCATTGCGGGAAAAAAGTTGGGCAGCATCCCTCCAATCACCGCCACGGCTGCATCAGCCACGCTGGCCGTAGTGATTTTGCTGCCGTTTGCCCTGGTTGATCCGCCAAATCTCTCGCAGATCAGCAGCCTTTCCCTGACCGGAATCCTCTATATGGCCATCTTTCCATCGGTTGGCTCCTACATGCTGTGGAACGTCGCCCTGCGACACATCAATGTCAGTCAAGCCGGCGTCTCGCTTCATCTCATTCCGGTGTTTACCGTCCTGATCGGCTTCCTCCTGGGAGAGATGGTGACGATGGCCCAGATCGTTGGCGGGCTGCTCGTGTTTGCCGGCGTATCGGCAGCGACCGGCATTGTGGAACAGTGGAGCGGACACAGCGCATCCGCCCGAGGCTGAAAGAAAAAGCGCCCCACTCTTGTTCACGTGTAGTCTGATCACCGCTTTCTCTAAGAGCTGCAGCGTGCAGACAAAGGTGTTTGGATAGGGGAAGGCGGCCATTTCCCTTCCTCACTCCGTGGCCAACCTGCCAGCGCAGCGACACATCCGCAGGGAAATCGCAGCGGCAGCAGCATCACGTCGCCAGCGGGACGTCGTTTTGCCGCTGCCCTGTCGGCAATCACTCGCCCTGCAAACGCTTCTGCAGAGTTTTTCTCCAACTGCCAGAGAGTTCTTCCACTTCCAACAGACGTTTGATTCCCGACACATTCTTTTTATCGTGGTGCATCATCCGGTTGGCATACGTTATGCTCAGCTCTTTCGGATGACGCTCAAGCAGGGTCAGTTCACTCTCTTTGCTGACCCACCCCTCTTTCAGCACCCGAAAATAGAAGCCGGTGTAACCGGTGTTCTGAACCCGAACGGCCAAATCGTGTTGATCGTACCGTTTGGCCAGCTTGTGGCAAGGCTGGCGCGGCTGGCTTACCCGCCATGAAAGACCAAATCCGCCTGCCCATCTCCGGCGAAGTTGCGCTCAGACAGGTACAGCGCCTCGTCAACCGGTGCCTTGTAAATCCCGGTCGTCAATTCCCGGCCATCGTAGAGGATCGTGATCGGTTTCCCGACGTTGATCGAAACGATTTTCATGCTCATCCTCCCTAACCTCTCCTCTGCTTGTTCTTTTCGCTGCGGATGAAACAAGCCGATCAGGAACAAGGATTCACCTTTTGCAGGATCCTGCCCAGTTTCTCTGCGGGAACAGGCTTAGGCAGAAACGCCCTCATGAAAAAAGACATGCCCTGCCCAAGTGCATGCCTCTCTGTCGATCTCTCGCGCTATTCGGTACAGCTGAATCAAAGCACATCCGGCACTTCTTCCAGCAGGTGAGCCGCCGCCTTGTCCACGATTACCGTCACATCCGGGTGCAGCTGCAGCACCGATGCGGGAAGGTCCTCCGTCACCGGACCGTTGAGTGCGGCCCTGATCGCCGCCGCCTTCTTCTCGCCGTTGGCCAGAAGCAGCAGCTTGCGGCTGTGCATGATCGTACGGATGCCCATCGTCAGCGCAAACCGGGGTACATCTTCCATGCGCTCGAAAAACCGGGAGTTGGCCTGAATCGTGGTTTCGGTCAACTTCACCTTATGCGTCCCCAGATGAAACGGAGTTCCGGGTTCGTTGAAACCAATGTGACCATTCTCCCCGATCCCCAACACCTGGATGTCGATTCCCCCTGCCGCCTCAATGGCTTCCTCATAGCGGCGGCATTCCTGCTCGATGTCTTGTACGGTGCCGCACAGGAAGTGAATCCCCTCGGGATTGATGTTGACATGGTCAAACAACTGCTCCTGCATAAAGCGGCGAAAGCTTTGCGGATGCTCGGGGGCAATCGGATAGTACTCGTCAAGATTAAACGTCGTCACCCGCGAAAAATCAACCTTGCCCTGTTGATACGCCGCGATCATCTCCTGGTACATGCCGATCGGCGTCGAACCGGTGGCCAGCCCCAGCACGAGCTGCGGCTGCCTGCGGCATGCTTCGATCAGGATCTGCGCGGCATGCTTGCTCACTTGTTCGTAGTTCTCAAAAACCTGCAGCTTCATCTGTCGTTCAACTCCTGGTAGACCTGTTCTCCGTTTACCCAAGTGGCCAATACGCGCAGATCGTCTGCCAACAGCACCAGATCGGCATCCTTGCCGACGGCGATGCTGCCTTTCCGGTCTGCAAGCCCCAGTTTGCGGGCCTGATTGATCGTCAGCATTTGCACCGCCTTGGCCAGCGGCAGCCCGGTGAACTTTATCAGATTGGCCAGTGCCTTGTCCAGCGTCAGCATGCTGCCGGCCAACACACCGTCCGCCAAGCGGGCCTCCATCCCTTTCACATGGACTTCCTGACCGCCCAGTTCGTAGCGACCGTCGCTGAGGCCGGCTGCCCGCATCGCATCGGTAATCAACATGATCTGATCGAGCGAGCAGATGCGGACCAACAGCCGAATCAGTTCCGGCGAGACGTGAATCCCGTCGGCGATGATGTCAAAGGTCATCTCCGGCTGCTCCATGACCAACCCGATGATGCCAATGTTGCGGTGGTGAAAGCCGCGCATCGCGTTGCCGAGATGGGTCGCATGGCTCAATCCGCGCTTCATGCAGCGGCAGCCTCCGTGGTAGTCGAGATCGGAGTGGCCGACAGAGGGAATGGTTCCTTGTTCGGTCAGCCACTCCAGCACGGGTTCGTCCTGAATCAATTCGGGAGCCAGCGTCATCAGCTTGATCAGACCCGGTCGGGCCGCCGCATAGACACGGCGAATGTTTTCCATGGTGGGCACTTCAATCCAGTCGCCGTTTTGAGCTCCTTTGTACCTTACATTGATAAACGGACCTTCCAGGTGCAGGCCAAGCACCGCTGCTCCCTGGCTGCGGGCAAGCCGGCTGTAAAAGGCGACGACTTCCTCCGTCTTTTCAATCGGGGCGGTCATTGTCGTGGCCAACAGGCCGGTTGTTCCGTGAGCGGCGTGGAAACGGCAGATCGCGTCCACGGCTTCCTGCGACACATCCATGAAGTCATGGCCGGCACCGCCGTGCACGTGCAGGTCGATAAACCCCGGCACCAGCACAGCACCTCCGCCGTCGGTGACCTGCTCCGCCTCCGCTCCGTTCTCTGGTCCTGCATAGGTTATTTTTCCTTCCTGAATCAGAACCATGCCCTTCTCGAGCCTTCCATCCTCGTGGAGTACCTGTACGTTGGTGATTTTACTTCTGACTTTCGATGGCATCCCTGATCCTTCCCCCGAAGCGGGCCAAGAGTTCGGCTGCAGCTTCGCTGTTGAGACCGGTTTTTTGCATCAGAATGGCCACACGGGCATCGCCGCCGGCCTGCTCGGCCAACTGCTCCGCCTCGGCGTAACTGACACCGGTCACTTCCATTACGATATGCTTGACCCGTTCGCGTAATTTTTGGTTCGTCGCCTGGACGTTTACCATTAGATTACCATATACTTTGCCCAAACGAATCATGGTCACGGTTGAAATCATGTTTAAAATCATTTTTTGGGCGGTAGCCGCCTTGAGCCGTGTCGATCCGGTCACCACTTCCGGTCCAACCACCACGTTAATCGCCACATCCACAACATGGTTCACTTCCGCAGTCGGATTGCAGGAGAGAGAAATGGTCTTTGCCCCTTTTTCTCTGGCTGCCTGAAGTGCTCCGATCACGTAGGGGGTTCGGCCGCTTGCGGCGATTCCAACGACCACATCGTTTGCAGTCACGCCGTATGTTTCCACGTCCTTCCGCCCCAGTTCAGGCAGATCCTCCGCTCCTTCCACCGCCTCTACCAGCGCCGAATTGCCGCCTGCGATGACGCCCTGCACAAGTTTTGGGTCTGTGCCAAAGGTGGGCGGGCATTCGGCGGCGTCCAGGATCCCCAGTCGTCCGCTGGTGCCTGCCCCGAAGTAGAACAACCTGCCGCCGTTTTGCAGCTTTTCCGCGACGAGGTCAACCGCTTTGGCCACCTGCGGCAGCACCTGTTCCACCGCGAAGGCCACCTTTTTATCCTCGTCATTCATGATTTTCAAAATCTGCTCCGTCGGCAGTTGATCCAGGTTCTGTGTCTGCTCGTTTCGTTTCTCGGTTGTTAATTGAAAAAGGTTCTCGGTCATGGTTTGTTCATCCTCTCCTGGTCAATCCAACTCTCGATCATCGTCTGTTTCATCCGCTCATCCACCGCTATCCCCGCATCACCAAGCGCCATCACCAGCGCGCCGGCCACCGGCGGAAGCTCCGGAAGAACAACCTCATAACCGGCTGGGAGGCGGGCCAGCAGTTTTCGGCGAAGCAGGGTATCCGCAGCCAACAAACCGCCTGCCAGCACGACGGGCAATTCGCTGCCCACCCGCTCTGCGCACGCCTCAACCAGTTGGACCAGCGATGCAGCAGCCTGCTCCAGTATGGCAATCGCCACCTCGTCTCCCTGGGCGGCGGCTTCCAGCAGCAGGTACGAAGCTTCGGCCACCCGTTTGCGCGGATTGGCCGCGCTGTAGATATAGTGGATCAGTCCACCCGGGTCAGTCAGGCCGGTCTGTTGCAGCAGCAGGCGGGTCAGCACCGTCTCCCTGCCTCTCCCGTCAAATTGGCGCAATACGGCTGTCAGCGCCTGACGCCCCAGATCATATCCGCTGCCCTCATCCCCCAGCAGATACCCCCAGCCGCCTGCGCGGCAGCGCCTGCCGTCTGGCGCTACACCGTAGCAAATGGACCCGGTTCCGGCGATTAGCACGATCCCGGGCTCTCCCCATGTTCCGGAGTAAAGGGCCGTCACGGCGTCGTTGTCGATCCGTACCGGATACGGCGCGTTTTGCACAAGTGCCGAGGCCGCAAACTGCTGTTTCGCTTCCGGGCGATCCGCCCCGGCCAGTCCCAGGAACACGGCTGCCAGCTCATCCGCACCGATCCCTGCTTCCTGCAGGAGCCGTGTGATCAGCAGCTTTAGCGTCTGCTCCACTTCCGGAAACGGTCGGGACTGCACATTGGACGAATCACCCCAGACAGCAGCCACAACCCGTCCCCTTTCGTCGCAGAGTGCGGCAACAGTCTTGCTGCCGCCGCCATCTACGCCGATGACGTACCCGTTATTTGACCGCACCGGCTGTCAATCCTTCCATAAACTGCCTGGAAGCGAGGAAGAAGACCACGATCATCGGCAGAGCCGACAAGGTCAGGCCGGCAAACAGCATGCTCCAGTCTGTCTCATACTCGCCGAACAAACTGAGCATGCCGACCGGAATGGTCTTTAACGACTCATCCTGGATAAAGATCAGCGGAAAGAAAAAGTCGTTCCAGGTGCCGATAAAATTGATAATCATCACAGTCCCCAGAGCAGGCCTGATCAGCGGCAGCAGAATTCGCCAGAATACCTGGAAGTTGTTGCATCCGTCGATTCGTGCCGCCTCTTCCAACTCAACCGGCAGCGTTCGGAAAAAACCGGTCAGGATAAACACCGAGATCGGGATCCCGCTCGCGATGTGAATCAGGATCAGCGACCACAAGGAGTTTACCAGATTCAACTGCTTCATGAGGAGAAACAGAGGCACGATCCCCAGTTTGATGGGAATCATCAACCCGATCAGAAAGAAGAAGTAGAGAATCCCGTTCCATTTAAAGGAAAAACGGGCAAGATAAAATGCCGCCAACGCCGAAAATACCAAAATCAACGCCACCGAAACCACACTGACAAAGATGCTGTTTAACAGAAACGCATCAAACGGGACCGATTCCCACAATTTTTGGTACGAATCCAGATTAAACGATTTCGGTAACGCCAGCGGATCGGAAAAAATCTCTGCGTTTGTCTTCAGCGAAGACACGAGCATGAGAAAAATCGGATAGATGGCGACCAGCGCAATCACATAGGCGATCAGATACTGCAGCGATCTCATGCCAATGCTTGGTTTCATCAACAGCCCCTCCTTTGCCTGTTACTGCTGAACCTCTCTTTTCCTCATTACGTACAAGGACACTGCTGAAACCGATGCCACGATAAAGAACAGCACGACAGCCAGTGCCGAGCCCAATCCGATGGCGCTCGAATCGGCTCCGCCGGCCCCGCTGGCAAACGCCAACCGATAGAAGTAAACAGCCAGCGTATCGGTGGAATAGAAGGGTTCACCTGACGAACCTTGCATGGCATAAACCAGTTCAAACGCTTCGAACGCCTGAATAAACGTCAGGATCGTCATGATCGTAATCGCCGGCATACACATCGGAATGATAATTTTCCAGATAAGCCGAAACCCGCTTGCGCCATCGAGTCTGGCCGCCTCGACCACTTCTTCGGGAATCGACTGCAGGCCAGCGAGAAAGATCAGCACGGCAAAGCCCAGTCCGAACCAACTGTTCACCAGAATAATCGAGATCAGCGCCGTATCAGGATCACCCAACCAGGGTTGAGCCCATTCCTCCAGCCCCAGCCTGGTCAACAGGGTATTTAACGCCCCGAAGTTGGGGTTGAGGATCAGCTTCCACAAAAAGCCGACAATGATGACGGACAGCAGCCGTGGCAAAAAGTAGGCGATTTTGAAAAACTCCGTCCCCTTGATTTTCTGGTATAAAATATAAGCCAGGATAAAGGCGATCCCGTTCTGAACGATCATTTCCACGATGAAATACACGATGTTGTGACCAAAGGCGTTCCAGAACATCTTGTTGTACGGTTCAATCTGGAACAGGGTCAGGAAGTTTTTCAGTCCGATAAACTCGCCTTTGGCGATCCCGTTCCAATCGTACAAGCTGTAAGTAAATGCTGAGAAAATGGGATACACCACAAACAGGACATATACGACCAGCGCCGGAATGGGAAACAGGTGAATCAGCCAACTTCCTTTGTGTTTGGTCCGCACGTTTTCACCAACTTTCACAAGGGGTTAATGGGAAGGGAGTAAAACGGTTGTTTTACTCCCTTCGTCCGCTTTATTTCTTGAACGGTTCAAACCAGACTTCTGCCGCTTTTTGGACTTCTTGGGCAACCTGCTCCGGCGTTACTTCGCCCAGATACATGCCCTGCAGATGATTTTCGATCTGTTTCTTCGGCGACGGATTCCCCTCACCGAAGTGAACCAGCAGCAGATAAGGAGTTGAACTGCTTTGGGTCAGTTCAGCCATTTTGTTTACCAACGGATCGTCGACCGCAACCCCGGGGATCGCACTGATCCGTTTAAACTCGTTGGCAAACAGTTGACCAAACTTTTTGCTGGCCAAAAACTCCATGAACTTGAGCGCTTCTTCCTTGTGGGCCGATTTGGAGTTGACCCCCCACGAACCGTCAACCCAGGTGGTAATGACAGCGCTGCCGTCTTCGGTCGGCATCGGGAAGAAATCCAGCTGCAGATCGGGATTCATCTTGTTCAGCACTTCCAGCTCAAAACTGCCGTGAATGTACATCGCCGCCTTTTCCGTAAAGAACAGGGTGCGGATGTCGTTCCCGTCCAGCCCGACGAAGTTGTCCGGGAAGTACGGCACCAGTTCCTGCATCCGTTCAATGGATTTGGTGAACTCGGGGCTTAAGAAGTTGGTTTCACCCTTCAGAATCTTCTCCACAAACTGGTTGCCGTTGTAGGTACCGGGTGCGATGACACCGTGGCTGAGCGAGAGCAGCCAGTTTTCCTTGGCCCCAAACGCAAACGGGGTAATGCCTTTCTCCTTGAGTGTTTTGGCGATGTTGATCAGTTCGTCCCAGGATTTAGGCTCCTGGATGCCGTTTTCTTCAAAAATCTTTTTGTTGTAGTAAATTTGTGTAGAGTTGATCGACAGCGGCACGCCGTACACCTTGCCGTCTTTGGCCGTAGCTGCTGCGATTACGTCTTGCGGAAAGTCCTTGATGCCCGGCACGTTGTCCAACGGCTCCAGGTGGCCGGCATCGGCCAGATCCATGCCGGACTGGTACGGACGCAGTTGGATGATGTCGGGACCGCTGCCGCTTTGCAGAGCCGTGTTCAGGATCGTGTTGTACTCGGTTGCTTTAAACGGCTTGAACTCAATCTTGATGCCCGGGTTTTCCTGTTCGAATTCTTTGATGATCTTTTTGTACCCCTCGGCATCCTCGACACGCCAACTGTGCATCTGCAGAACAACCTGATCTGCTTTCGGCTGTTCCGCCTCCTGTCCCGTGCTGCCGTTGCTGGTCGACCCGCCCGATTCGCCGCCGCAGGCTGCGAGGAACATGGAGAGCGACATCAGCAGGGCCAGAAACGACGGAAAACGTGTTTTCTTCATACAGTTGATCCCCCTTGTTTGTTTATATGAGCGGTCCAAAACAGGGGGCAGGCGAGTCGGCAAGCGGCCCGCCCTCTGTCCGGACTGTCTCTCCTCTGTTACAAGCGGCTGAAAAGCTCTTCCATGACCGCGTCGTGCAGCAGCGGTCTGAGCCGCTTCAACTGATGGTCCCGGCCCAGATGGACAGCATTGGTCAGAAAGACCACGGCCACATCCTGGCGAGGATCGATCCACAGGCTGGTACCGGTAAATCCGGTATGGCCGTAGCTCTCCGGGCTGAACAGGCGGCCGCAGCTGAGCGGCTCAGCCTCCTGGTTCACCTGCCAGCCAAGCCCGCGGGATGCCGGGCTGCGTCGGCCTGCGAGCCTTGCGGTGCGGTTGCGGACTGCTTCCCGCCGCCAGTGGGCGGACAGCGCCGGCTCTCCGCCGTACAGCCACCAGCAAGCGTACCGGCACAGATCGTCCGCAGTGGAAAACAATCCGGCATGTCCGGCCACCCCGCCCATCAGCCAGGCTTTTTCATCGTGGACCTCACCCACTACATATGCTTGACGGGTTTCGTCGTATTCGGTCGCAACCGCTTTCACGTCTGCTGGCGGGGAAGAGAGCGGCAGAAACCGCGTCGCATTCATGCCAAGCGGGGCATAAACGCGGCGAAAAACAAAGTGATCAAGCCGTTCTCCACTGACCTTCTCCACCACCAGTCCCAACAGAATCATGCCGAGATCGCTGTAGATAACCGTCGTTCCCGGTGCGGCTGCAAGTGCTGCACGGTAGATTTCGGCAGGGATTTCCAGTTGGTCGGTTCTCTTCTTGACGAGGTCGGCCGGCAAGCCCGACGTGTGTGTCAGCAGTTGTTCGATTGTTATCGCCCGCTTGTCGGCAGGACAGTCAGGGAAAAACGAGTGCAGGCTCGAGTCCAGGGCGATGTCTCCCTCTTCCAGCAGCAGCAAGACCGCTGGCAGCGTCGCCGCTACCTTGGTAAGGGATGCCAGATCGAACAAAGCGTCTGGGGTGATCGGTGTCTTCCACTCGCGGTGGGCTGCACCGACATCTGCGCGAAAGACAGTCTTTCGGCGGTGAATGACCCGCAAGGACGCACCCGGCAGCAGGCCGCTTTCAATCCAGTCGTCAAGCAGCTCTTTCACACGTTTCACCGGGGAAACACCCCCTCTTTTGCAGGCACGAGCATGGGCCTGCTTTTCGTTTTCTAGCTGGACGTACGCTTGGTACGGCTGACCGCCATACGGGTTTTCTCCAGAATCGGGATAACTTCGTCTTGGCGGCTGCTGACCAGTGTGATAAACAGGATGTCGATTACATTGAGTTGAGCAATCCGGGAAGCCATGGCACCGCTGCGAATGCTTTTTTCCACCGAGCTGGTGAACAGCCGTATGTCTGCCAGATCGGCGACCGGAGAAGATCCGAACTTGGTCAGCGTGATGATCTTGGCCCCTTGCTGTTTGGCTTCGGTCAGCGCTTGAATGATGTCTTCCGTCTGGCCCGAGTACGAGATGCCAAATGCCACATCCCTCTCATCAAGCGTCACCGCCGAGGTGAGCTGGGCGTGAAAATCGGAGTAAGCTTCACACCACAGGTTGATCCTGGTCAGCTTCTGCTTGACATCGGCTGCAATCACAGCAGAGGCTCCCACCCCGTACACGTCAATTTTGCGGGCGGAAGCGAGAAGTTCCGCCGCCCGCTCCACCTCTTCAACGGAGAGAACAGAAATGGTATCCTGAATCGACTGGATGTTGTTGATACTGACCGCCCGGATGATCGACTCGGTCGATCCCCCCATCATGATCTCCTGATAACTGCCGGTCTCCATGCTTTTGTTCAAGTCACCGGCGATTCGCAGTTTCAGTTCCTGATACCCCTTCATATTGAGCGAGCGCGCCAAGCGAACCACTGTCGCCTCGGAGACATCACTCAATTCCGCCAGTTTTTGCACGGAGAGATTTACCACTTCTTCCGGATGCGCCAGAATAAACTCTGCCACCCGCCGTTCGGAAGGCTTCAATTCGTCCAGGACGGCTTTTATACTGACAAGTCCTCCGTTGATCAAGGGGCTTACACCACTTTCTGTATGATCTTATCCCCATTGTATGTAACATTGTTTCTTTAGTCAATCATTATATAAGAAATAATATTACAACAACAGGCTTTCCTACTCTAAACAAGTCGTTTCCAAGCCGATTAGCCCACCTTGTCCTGCTTACCCGTGCAGGCCAGCTCAATCGGCCCTTTATACGACGCAGCAGCTAGCCTGATCAACTGCTGGTGATCTCCGTAGTGCGGCAGATGGGTCAGAATCAGCTTGCCCGCCTTGGTCTGCGCGGCCAGTTTGCCTGCCTCCCCTGCTGTGAGATGTCCCCTGACCGCACCGTACTGTTCGTCATAGAGGTTGCACTCGGCCAGGAGCAGATCAGCCTGATCACACAATTGGACCACCTCTTCATTCCATTCGGTATCAGCGGTGTAGCCAATCACCCTCCCGCCATACTCGATTCGCATTGCCAGGCATGGAACGGGATGAGTCGTCCTGGCAAAGGAAAAGGAAGCGCCACCGATGGTCACGCTGCTGTCGGCGGAAATTGGGTGTGCCTGGCAGTAACTGCCAAAGGTTAGTTTGTCGAACATCTCCCGATCTTCCTCATGAGCGTAAATATCCAGCGGTTTCGTCCGTTTGCCCGTCTTCATCAGGATCATCGTCGCATATTGCAGACAAAACAGATCCGCCAGATGATCGGCATGGTAATGGGACAGGCAAACAGCGTCCAGTCTCTCCAGCGGGATGTGGTTTTGCAGTTGTGCCAGAACACCGGAACCGCAGTCCAGCAAAATATTGTGCCCACCCGCCTGCAGAAGATAACCGGAAGTCGCCTCGTTGGCGGACGGATACGCTCCCCAATAGCCAAGTGTGGTGATTTGCACGATCCCTCGTCCTTTCTCTTTTTTTCGATTTTTCTCTTGTTTGGCAAGGCTGAATCGCTGCTATGCGCTCGCCGACTGATTTGCTTCCTCTCTTGTATTTTAGACACGCCAAAGAGGCTTATCCCTTTCCTGATAAAGTCGGGATAAACCTCTCTCGGTGGAGCAGAGCTGCCTGCCTCGTTTCATCGGCAGCATGTTCCTCGAGCTGGCGGCCAAAACAGCCTGATTTTTATAAGGATAAGAGCTTATAGTAAATAACCGTTTCATCCAGACTGCCGTTCGCCGATTGTGCATACCGGGGTATCCGCCCTGCCTCTCCCCGATGTCGATTAACAGTTGGGTCAGCTCTTGTAAATCACAGGAGGTTGGTTGCCTGAGTTCGCACCGAATCCCTTATTATCGCTCGCGTGAGTCTTCCAAAAACGAAAAGGATATCTATCTGGACTTTTGGGGTTTATTACGGTGTTATATTCCCTCAATGTGTCAGTAGTTTAAGGTTTTTTCTTCATCTGCAGCAAGCTTATTTGTGTAGAACATTAGCAGGAAGATACAGCTTGTGATGACACAAATAATCCCAAATATTCCGCCAACGATTTGAGGACTCATTACCTCTAGCAAAATACCAGTAAGGAACATCGATATCTGCATAACGGAGGTAAAGATGGAACCGTGTAAGGCAAAAACTTTTCCAAGCACCGCCTGAGGAGTATATCTCTGGATGAGAGTGGTATCAAGTGGAATGATAATCCCACCAGCAATTCGCATACCCAGAAGAAAAACAACCCCAAGATAAATATTTGTCGACAAAATGAATAGAAGAAAAAATACCCCTTGTACGAAATACGACCACCCAAAGAAACGTTTCATTCGCTCATTGTTGTCTTTAACGATCTTGGCTACAACTACACTGCCGATAATGATGCCAAGGCCCTGGATGGAATAAAGAATACCAATCCCCATGTCCCCCGCTCCAAAGACGTCAGAGGCATAAATGGTCAAAAGCACCTGGTATGCACCACCAACGATTCCCCAAGATATGCCTACTGAGATTAGAGCAAAGATAAGAGGTGTTTTTCTGATAAATATGTATCCATCTTGCAGGTCCTGCATGAAGGTAGATCTTTTCTTACTATCACGGTGAATGACCGGCAACTTCGCTGTCCAAATAAAAAAAGCTGAAACAATAAATGACAAGCTGTTAAAAATAAATGCCACCTTATAGCTGATTACTTCCGAAACAATTCCACCGAAGGACGCACCAACGATTCCCATGACTCCTAAAACAGTACTAGACAGCGCGTTTGCAGTAGACAGTTGGTTCTTCTTAACAATAGATGGAATTACCGACTGTCGCGCCGGTATAAAGAAAGCACCGCTAATCGAGAGTAAAACATTTAGCGTGAAAATGAACCCAATATGGTTTTCCGCAAATATTAGTCCCAAAGCAAACACGGAACGGCTAAGATCAGCTGCTACCATCATCTTTCTCTTATCATGTCTGTCAACCATTACTCCTGCAAATGGGCTTAGTAACAATGAAGGTAACGCTCTCGCAATTAACGTAAGGCTTACCATGAACCCGGATTTTGTAGTAGAGTAGACAAGACCAAGAAGGGCAATGGTATTGAACCAATCTCCCAACACGCTAATCGTCTGAGAAATAAATAGTTTACGAAAGGATCGGTTTCCCTTTAACAATTCAAGATAAGAAGTCGTTGTTATATTTTTCTCCATACCAACATCTCATTCCATCAATTATTTAGAAGTTCGAACCAAACTTGTTTTCCTCGTGTTTCTCCTACAACGCTCCAATTGTTCGCAAAGGTGGTCTTAGCTTATAGGTACAGCCCAGCACAACGAGTAAATCTATCTTTTATCTTAATTCAAAGTAGGTTTATGGATTTCCGTATCCGTCCCAAACGAGAAGGCAATTGTATGCATTAACATAGGCTTTCCTAGATACTCTTTAAGATAATTTAGTAAGCTTGGTTCCTCTTCGTACTGTCCCATGATACGATCTATTTAATTCATGTAGCGCTCTGAATTATGAATCAATATACCAACACCCAATTCTGGAAACTGACTCATAAATACACATCCTAATATATGTATTTTATGGTTTTTTATTCCTTTAAAATATTGTAGGCTTGTTCCAACGAAAAGTCAATAACTATAGTAAAAAGTATAAAAACTCCAAATGTCAGCGGTTTAATCTCCCCTCAAATAAGCCGACATACACAGATGATGTATGTGGAAATTACGGAAGATGGGGGTGAATTCACCCCGGAGATATCGGCGAACGGTATTTCGAGAATGCCCCGTCAGACGGTCAATTTTACGAATACGCTTGCCTTCTGCCCTCATGGTAGGTAACGATATCACGATCCCACTACTTAGTATTTGTCTCCCTCCGAAGTTGTCTTGGCGGACTATTTTCGAAGGGGATATGTTCGCTAAGGGTGGGTCATTTTCATTCCGACGAACTTGGGGCAATTATATCCCGGCGGTGACAGCCCAATCGGACTCGTACGAAAGGCGTACCGTTTGCTGCTGTCGAAGCTCATTACCGAGAGGTGATGGCTGAGCTCACGTTTCCTATGCGTCTTAATCGCTACTCCGTGACATTGACCCATGTAGAATATACATATGTAGGGTATACAGTATAGATACAAGACGAAAGAACGTTATCTTACGTACTCAGCACAACCGATTCGAAATGATTACCCCTCCCCGCATGTTGGCCGGAATCGGCAGGGCGCCGAAGTGAAGAAAAGAATAAACAGGGGCGGGAATGCGCCCCTTTTGTCAGTTTATCCACACATCCTTGCGGCAACCCGCTCACGTTTTGAATACTGTAACTGCAGGTACCGTCACGAAATATGGCATCCGAACAGGCCCTTATCCATTACTCATCGGTTTCCAACAGCACCTTGACAAACAATGGATCAGGAATCGTATACGTTTTGGGTACGGATTGGCAAATGGTCCTCCAGATGGCGAGATCAACCACGATTCCGGACACCTCAGAACGATCAAGAAAAAGCGAATCAAAGCTGCGCGAAGGCTCCGACTGCCGCATCCATTTAGCTTTCTCCGGGCGATCCATCCTGTTTTCTCCACCTCCTTCTCCATGCTGCAAAAAAGGGTCGATCGACCAGCGAATATCCCGGTGGAACCTGAATACTGGCAGCACTTGTCGTCATAGCAGGCAGAGGAACGGGGGGCAGATCCCCGGGGGACGATTCACCCGTTTGCGGCGAGTACTGTCCCCTGTTTAGGACGTTCGCATAGACGGTGCAAATTCGATTTACCATGGTATCGAGGGACCATTGCTTAAGGGCCCATTGATAGCCGCGCTCTGCCAATTCTCCCCGAAGCCGGCGGTTTTCAATCAACCGCTGCAGACAAGCACACAAGGTACTGCTTTGTCCCACCGGATACAGTAAACCCGTTTGTTCGTGAGTGACCATCTCCGGCAGTCCTCCCGAATCGGAGACCACCACGGGAACTTGCGCCAACTGCGCTTCCATCACGGCGTACGGGAGGGTGTCTGTCCTGCTTGGCAGGACGAAGAGATCGGCCTGTTTGAGCAGAGCGGGGACATCATCGCGATTGCCCAAAAACAGTACCTCCTGCTCCAACTGAAGCCTTTGTACCAACTTTTCCAGATCCTGACGCCGGTCACCGTCCCCCACAATCCAGCACACCCAGTCCTGCCTTTGTTGTTTCAATAAAAACAGTGCCTCCAACAGATCCGGGTGTCCTTTCACTTTTACCAGCCGGGCAGGACAAATCATGACATGCTTGTCTTCCGGGCGGGTTACATCACTTGCTTCCCGCATCTTTTGTTCAAACCGTTCAACTTCCATCCCATAGGGAACAACGCTCAGATGTTCTGCTGGAACGCTGTATTGGCTGGAGAGAGTCTGACGCAGCCAGTTGGTGGGAACGATGGTGTGATCACTGGAGCACGCACCATAATGTTCACGAAGCCAGACTTGATGCCAGGGAGGGGTATCAGGCGGTTCGACAGTATCCAGATGAGTGAGGTATTCTTCAGCCAGACAGCCGTGAATGGTTGCAACCAGCGGTACACCCTCTGGTTTCACCCGCCAGAGTGCCCTGGTTGAGATGACATCCTGGGTATGGATCAAGTCATACCGGTCCAGGTCGAAACACATCGCCGCCACTTCAAAACAGCTTCGCTCAATCTCGTGCTGGGCGAGAATGGCCGACAGTGCGGGAGCATGTCCCCGGTAATACTGCCTGATCAGCGGGGAAACCAGATCAACGATCGGCTGCTTGTCAACGGTTTGGGCGGTATTTAGCAGGTAATAGCTTTGTTGGGAGGCGTGACTGGCAAAGATGTCAACCTGATGTCCCTGCTTCTCCAGACTGCGGCGCAAGGCTTCCACATACGCCCAAACACCACCTACATGCGGAAGACCCCAGTAGGTCGCTAGCAGAATCCGCATTTACTCTCCCCCCTTGCACTTTTCAATGGCGGCCTGATACACGTCCAGCATGCGGTCAGTCATCGCCTCCAGCGACCACTGCATCATTCCCCAGTCCTGCGCTCTCCTGCCGAGATGCTGCCGCAGCCTGCCGTCGGCCACCACGGAAAGCAGGTTGCGGTAGAGCGGTTCAATCTCCCCAGCCGGAGAGAGCAATCCCGTCTCCCCGTGCAGCACCATTTCGGGAATCCCGCCTGCGTCGGTGGCGATGACCGGTTTACCGGCAATCTGTGCTTCCATCACGGCATAGGGCAGGTTGTCGTGAATGCTCGGCAGCACAAACAGGTCCGCCTGCTTCAGCAGGACCGGCACGTCATCACGGTGTCCAAGAAACGTAACGTAAGCGGAAAGGCCCAGTTGTCTGCACTTGTTTGTCAACTCTTGTTTCAGATCACCGTCACCGATGATCCAGCAAACCCAGTCCTTTCGCACCTGTTTCAACCTGGCCAGCGCATGCAGCAAATGTTCGTGCCCTTTCTCCCGGTCGAGGCGGGCTGGACAAACGAGCACTTTTTTGCCAGATGGCTTGGGGATCGTGGAGCGTTCTTTCATCCGTTTGCGGAATGCAGCGATGTCGATCCCATAGGGAACAACCTGCAACTGTTGAACCGGAATGTGAAAGGATTGCACATACATATGTTTCAGCCAGTGAGAAGGCACGATCGTTATCTCTCCTGTCGCAGCCCCTTGCACATCCTGCATGTGCGCGATCTTCCAGAAGCGCGAAGCGGCATCAATCTCGCCGCGCAGCCGCCATTCGGTGGAGAGGACGCCGTGCAGTGTGGCAACAAGCGGAATCTGTTTGGGTTTGATGCGGTTCAGTCCCACGGTTGAAATGACCTCTTGGGTATTGATCAAGTCGTATGATTCCAGTCCAAAATAGGCGGCAGCCGCCTCAAAACTGTAGCGCTCTGCTTCAATCCACAACACCATATTGTCGACGGCCGGCACACGGTTTCTGTAATAAGCACTCAGTTTAGCCAAAATCGGATTTTTGATTTTGCTTTTCTCTATAGAACGGCCGCTGTTCATGAGATAGTAATGGGAGTCGTCCTTGTCGCGGGCCAACACTTCCACTTGGTGTCCCCGCTGCTCCAGCCCGCGCTTCAGGGCCAGCACGTAGGACGAGACTCCCCCAATATTGGGAAAGCACCAGTAGGAGACCAGCAAGATTCTCATCAATCTCATCCTTTCCACTGGTCGCATCAGCGCACGTTCTATCATGGCAGTACGCTTTCTATTGGTTTATGCCGGACAACCACAATCTGAAAGGTACATCTTGCCACCTGTGTCTGTCCAATTTTTCTGTTGTTGAAAAACCGCTTTGCTCAACTGGCAGAAGTAGCCTGATACAATCGAGACAAGGATGCGCCTTTCTTTCTGAGTACTTTCATTTGGGGAAACCAACATGCGAATCATGTCAGACAAGCGGGGGTAAAAACTGCACCAATGACAAACACTAACAGTTGATGCGACGACGGCAAACATAAGAAAAAAGGAGTTGACACAATGGGCAAAAAGCCGAAACCCACCTATGAAAAGTACGATCATCCGGACTACCATGAATTGGAGACCGTGCAATCCCAACGCAACGAGATTCTGCAGGAAGAGTTTCCGGAAGGCCCGTATGGCGCAGCCACTGATGAGGCTCGGCTGGGCAAAGCAACCGGCTGGGAAGAGGGGCAGCACTCCACCAGCACCCGCTTTACCTATGAGACTCGCAACATGCACGAAGGGCTGACCCGTAAAGAACCGTCCTCTCATCCCACGCACAGTGATCCGGAGCACGAAGAAGAGCCACTCTGAGAGAGTGGCTCGAGAGTGGCTCTTCTGTCTAGTGGTCAAAGAAGCCGATCTGAAGAAAGAACAATACGGCGAACAGGTACATGATCGGATGGACGTCTTTTCCTTTCCCGCGCAGCAGTTTCAGCGCCGGATAAACGATGAATCCAAGCCCGATGCCGGTAGCGATACTGTATGTAAGCGGCATGGTCACCACGATCAGAAACGCGGGAAATGCCTCTTCAAAGTCTTTCCACTCTATGCTGCGCAGCACATTCATCATGAAGAATCCCACGATGATCAAGGCAGGAGCCGTTATGGCCGGGATGCTGGCCAAGAGCTGGGCGACAGGGGCAAAAAACAGCGTCAGCGCAAGCAGCAGGCTGACCACAACCGCGGTAAGTCCGGTCCGGCCGCCAACGGCTACACCGGCACTGGATTCAATGTAGGCCGAGGTCGGGCTGGTTCCCAGTGCCGCCCCCAGGGTGGTGCCGATGGAATCAGCCAACAGCGCCGGTTTGGCACGCGGAAAGCTGTTGTTTTCCAACAATCCAGCCTGTCCGGCCACTCCCAGCATCGTACCCGTCGTATCAAACAGCGTAATCAGGAAAAAGGTAAAAACAACGGCATAAAGACCTTGTTCAATCACCCCGGCGAGCTCCATCTGAAAGGCGGTCTTTTCCAGGCCGGTTGGCCAGGAAAAGATTTGCGCAGGCGCTTCCAACAACCCGAACATCCAGGCCAAACAAGAGGTGATGATCATTCCGACAAACAGGGATCCTTTTACCTGGTAGGCAAGCAGCAGCAGCGACACGGAAATTCCGATCACCGACAAGAGGGTCATCGGTTCGCCCAAATCGCCGATCGTGACCAGGGTCACCGGATCATCCACGATGATCCGGGCGTTTTGCAGCCCGATAAAGGAAATAAACAGACCAATTCCGGCCGTAATCGCATGTTTCAGATTGGCTGGTATCACGTCAATCAGCAAACTCCGGAAACCGGTGAGCGACAGGATGGTAAAGAGTACCCCGGCGAAAAAAACAGCGCCCAGTGCCGTCTGCCAGGAAATCCCGCCGCCCGCCACGATACTGTAGGCAAAGTAGGCGTTCATTCCCATCCCCGGAGCAATGGCAATCGGATAGTTGGCAAAGATGCCCATCAGCAGCGTGGCAACAATGCTGGTTAGAATCGTGGCGATAAACACAGCCTGAAAATTCATTCCGGCATCACTCAAGATAGCCGGATTGACGATGACGATATAAACCATTGTGAGAAAGGTAGTAAGGCCGGCCAGCACCTCTGTGCCTGCTGTTGTCCCTCTCTCCTGCAGCTTAAAGAACTGATTCAAACGCTCACCTCATCTCCACGCAATAACTTCAACTTATTTTGGCCCAAGCAGGAGTTAAACAAAGCAGAAGCCCGGTATGATACCAGGCTTGCCGCTCATTATTCTATCCATTTTTTATGAAGGTTGTCAAACTGGCCTTTTAGCTTCATCTCATCCATCCACAGCTCGATCCAGTTTTGGAAAATCAGGTCGCCGCGGTGCATCAGGTAACCCTTTTCGTCAATCGTGAAAGGTTGGTCGGTCAGGGCAGCATAGAGACGGTTATCCTCTTTGGCATACAGCATCGCCTCGATATTGTCGGTGATCATCACATCAACTTTTCCTTCTGCGACCATTTTCGGAATCTCCAGGTTGTTTTCCACCACGATGACTTGTGCGTTCTTGATGTTGGCGCGAACAAACTTCTCGTTGGTACCTCCCGGATTGACACCGATTTTCACGTCCGGTTGATCAATGTCAGCCAGGCTTTTAAAGCGATCTTTGTCTTCCAAACGGATCAGCGGAGATTTCCCGAACCGGATGTATCCTTGGGAGAGGTGGGCCTTCTTCTGCCGCTCCACATTGCGGGTGATGCCGCCGACGGCGATGTCAAACTTGTCCGCCAACAGATCGTCCATGAGCGTCGGCCAGGATGTTTGCACAAATCTCACTTCTACACCCAATTGTTGGCCAAGCAGTTTGGCCGCATCGATATCGTACCCCTCGAATTCGTTTGTTTCCGGGTTCAGGTAGGTAAACGGCTTGTAATCTCCTGTTGTGCCCACCCGAATATAGCCTCGTTCCAAAATGGCGTCAAGACGTGATTGGATCTTGACTTGTTTCGTCTGGGGGTCCCAGGTGACCGTTTGCCCCAGTGCCTTGCTGACGGCCTCCACCGGAACCATGACGCCGCTTTTTTCAGGTTGGGCAACCGCCGTCGAAGGGCCGGTGAGCAGATGGCCGGTGAGCAATGCTATGGCCAAAGCGGCTGCAGCGAAGATTTTGTTTCGTTTTTTCATGATGATCAGTCCTTTCGTGTTCATTTATTATGATGAAAGTGGTTTGGAACGGCGTAATTGGCAGCTACATTTTAAAATGCAGCTACATTTTAAATTTGTGAATGGCTTGTTCCAATTCTTCGACGACGCTGCTCAACGCCTGAATCGAAGCGGAAATCTGCTTTATGGCGGCCAACTGTTGTTGTGCCGCTTCTGTCACCTGCTGCGAGTTGGCCGCGGAGTTAACGGCAATTCGGGTCATCTCCTGCATCGAGGCAGTGACTTCCTCCGATCCCGCAGACATCTGTTCGGAAGCAGCGGAAACCTCTTCAATCTGGGCCGCCACATACTGCACCGATTTAAGGATATTGGCAAACCCTTGCCGCAGTTCCCAGATCAGCGCGATGCCTTCCTTGACGTTTTGTTCGCTCTCGCTCATTACGCCTACCGCATGCTGCATATCGTTTCGAATCTCGTCGATCAGCTGTGCGATCTGCCGCACAGAACCGTCAGACTGCTCAGCCAGCTTGCGTACCTCATCGGCGACGACAGCGAACCCTCTGCCGTGCTCACCTGCGCGTGCCGCTTCAATTGCCGCGTTGAGAGCCAACAAGTTGATTTGGGAGGCCAGTCCGGAAATCGTCTCCAGGATCTGACCGATCGCCTGGGAGCGGTCACCCAAGCGATAAATCGCTTCCGCCACTCGGTCCGTAGCTCCGTTGATCTTGTTCATCTGCTCAACGGCCTTGTCGATCCAGGCATTTCCTTGCTGTGCCTCTTGCGCCGCCTCCAGCGAGGCGTTGGAGACAGTGGACGATGTCTCGGCGATTCGCTGAATGCCAACGGCCATCTCCTCCATCGCTTTGGCGGTCTCCTCGGCACTTCTTACCTGCACGTCGGCCCCTGCCGCCATCTGCTGGATTGTGCTGTTGATGGTCTCGGCCGCCTTGGCTGTCGAATCAATCCCGGCCGCCAGTTCCTTGGTAAAGGCGAACACCTGTCCCGTGGTGTTGGAAACGCCCTTGACCAGTTGTTTCAAGTTGCTCACGGTCTGGTTAAAGTCGGCCGCCAATCGCGCCACTTCGTCTTTACCCCTGATCTCGACTGATTGCGTCAAGTCACCGGTGGCCACGACCGTAACGGCTTGATTCAAGCGGTTGATGGGGCGGGTGAAGCTCCTGGAGAAGAACAAGGTCAAAACAACTACCACCAGCAGGACGATCACAGCAATTGCGAGCAATCTGATCGCCAGGTCGTTAACCGGCTGGTACAGCTCGTCAAGGGGAGCCGTGGAGAAGACGCCCCATCCGGCAGCGGTCGGCGCATAGGCCGCAAATTTATGTACACCCCCGTACCAGTACTGAACGGTTCCGCTCTGGCCCTTGCTCACGTTTGCCAGTGCCTGATCCAAATCCGGTATTCCCAGATCCGCCAGCTTCTTTTGCATCGTCAGTGTTTCGTCCGGGTGCCAGACCATCATCCCCTGTTTGCTGACCAGAAATGCGTATCCGGTCAAGCCAAAACTCTCTTCGGACACATAGCTTTGGATCTCGTTGATCGGAATGGTCGAGCCAAAGTAGCCAAACTGCTTGCCGTCTCGCATCAGGGGGACGATAATGGTCACAATGTTGTTGCCAGTCCGCTTGGAGACCACCGGTTCGGAGACAATCACTTTCCCCTCCCCTTTGCCCGCCTCGACGAAGTGGGCACGGTCGCTTACGTCGGTTACGTCTCCCATGTAGTTGACGACATGCTTGCCGCTCAAGTCGTGCGAAAAGAAAAACGTTTCAAACTGCGGAAATTTCTGCTGCACCTCTTTCAGATAAGCCAGGGACGCATCGTGATCGTACTCCTCAGCCACCTTGGCCAGCGAGGTGAGGGTCGCAATCTGCTGCTCAAAAAAACGGTCCAGCTTGCGGGCCAGAGACGTGGTCAAAAGCTGTGCCTCCGTGTGCAGACTGTCCCGCAGCAGCGCCGTCGAGTTCCATAAGCTGAAACCGGAGACAGCAGCAAGTCCGGCCAGCATGATGAGCGAGAAATAGAGAATAAACTTCGTGCTTAGTCGTGTAAACACAGTTGGTTCCCCTCCCACGATCTGTTGTTCGTCAGTAGGTGTGTCTGTCTGGTTTGTGTGACATGCGACCTTCTTCTGTGCGTTTTTGTTCAAAACAAAAAAGCTACCCCTTTAACAGGAATAGCCTTCGTCACCTGAGCGGCAAATGCTGATCCGATGATCCCATTTGCTAGTCGGCAACCCGGCTGTCATAGTTCCATTTGAACCTTAGACCCGCAGCTTTGCGTCCCTGCCTTTCGACAGGTTTGCCCTTATCGAAGCAACAGCAATATTTGGCAGATTTTTCGAATTCAGATGTAGTATACCTCTGCTCCTCCTTGATTTCAACAAGAATCACAGAATGTTTAAAAAAATTGACCTGTCTGCCCCATGGGAAATCGTGGAAAAACCACCTGCAACCACTTTACCGCTGAATCACGCGAACGCGTACGCTGCCCGGACATCTCTTCCTTTACTGTATGGAATGCAGAGCGGCGTCCCGTAAAGCGGATCAGTGGTAATCTGGCAGTCAAGCCGGAACACCTCGCGAACCATCGCTTCCGTGACGATCTCTTCCGGGGTCCCCTGGGCATAGACATTGCGATTGTGTACAGCAACAATGTGATGGGCATAACGGCAGGCCAGGTTAAGATCGTGCAATACCATCACGATCGTCCGCTGCTCCGTTTGGTTCAGTTCGTACAGGAGGTCCAGAATTTCAATCTGGTGCGTCATGTCCAGATAGGTGGTCGGTTCATCAAGCAGGATCGTCTCCGTCTCCTGAGCCAGCGTCATCGCTATCCAGGCGCGCTGCCGCTGTCCTCCCGAGAGCGAATCGACAGTCCGGTCGGCTAAGGCAGTCATACCGGTCGCATCCAATGCCTTGCGGACCGCCTCCTCATCCCGTTTCGACCACTGCGAAAGCCAGTTCTGGTATGGATAACGCCCCTGTTTGACCAACTGCAGCACAGTCATCCCTTCCGGTGCGGTTGGTCCCTGCGGCAGAATGGCCAGCCGTTTGGCTACTTCCCGGGTAGGCAGTTTGGCAATCTCCTGACCGTCGATCAAAACACTTCCTCCTGCCGGTTTCAACAGACGGGCCAACGAACGCAGCAGCGTCGACTTGCCGCACCCATTACTGCCGATAAATACGGTAATCTGCTTTTTGGGAATGGTTAGATTTAACTTTTCAATAACGACAGCATCATCGTAGGACAGGGTTACCTCTCTTGTTTCCAATGCACACATCAGGCCGATACTCCCTTCATCATGTTCCGACTCTTAGTCCCGTCAAATGCGGACGTACATCCTATTGCCGATCAGTGTCATGGGTATTCATCTGTATCACGAACGGATACTTCTTTACTACCCTCCGCAATATCAGTGTAATGGGAAGTACAACATCCTGTCAATGATTTCGAAAATCATTATCAATTATCTCTTATCCCTCCCCTTATTTGGAAAATACATGTACAATTAACATGATCAGATCCTGTTTTGTGTTAATGGGGGGGTTCACGTGCCATGGTTCTTTGCTGCTTCACAGGTTGATGAACCGTTTCGCATGTTCTCCGTTTCCCACCTGAGCGCTCTTGCTCTGGTGGCGGCCTTCCTGTGGTTTTTGTACGCGAAACGGGAAGTTTTAAGGCTGGAGCGGCACAGCAAGATGGTACGCCGCGCATTGGCTGCTCTTCTATTGGCATGCGAAGGTGCGCTACAACTCTGGTACCTCACCTCATCCGGCTGGCATGCAGCCTACGCGCTTCCGCTTCATCTGTGCAGCATCACCCTGCTGCTCTCCGTCGTCGTTCTGCTCACCAGAAACGCGCATCTCTACGAGGTGCTGTACTTTGCCGGCGTTGGCGGCGCAGTCCAGGCGTTGCTTACCCCGGAACTGTATTATCCCTTTCCGCATTTCCGCTTTTTCCATTTCTTTCTCGCCACGCCGGGATTGTCTGGGCCTGTCTGTATCTAACCTGGGTAGAGCGATTTCGGCCGACGGTTCGCTCCATTTGGAAGGCACTCGCCTTTCTGAATCTGCTCCTGCCGCTTGTCGCTCTTGTCAACGGCCTGACCGGCGGCAATTACATGTTCATCGCCCGGAAACCGGCTACCTCCAGCCTCATTGATTTTCTGGGGCCTCATCCCTGGTACATCCTCTCTCTGGAAGGAGTGGCCGTACTCTTCTTTTACCTGCTCTACGCACCGTTTGTCCTCTCCGACTACCGCCAGCGAAAACAGCGTGCAAAAACGCAGACGATGTGACCTTTAGAGGCAGACATTCAGACCAGCCAGCGCCGCATCCACGGCCTGCTTCCAGAAGAGGGAGCTGGTCAGATCAATCGTCAAAATGCGGGCCGCTCGCTGCTCCATCGTGAGCGGCTCCTCTGTTCGCACAAACTGTATCACTCGCTCTTCAAAGGAGGGACCGCCGGCCATCCCCTGCTGGTAGAGCCAAACGCCAACCAGATAGCGAAAGGTCTGCGGAAAATGGCAGAATGGTTCCAACGGACGATAAAATCCCCTGTCAGAAGCCCAATCATACGGATAATAACGATCAAGCGCCCGGCCAAAGGCGAACTTCTGCGCCTGCAGCATCAGTTCGTTCAGGGCCTCCGCACAGACAGGAGCTCGTTTGCGCTGTTTGTAGAATCGCAGTTCAAACAAAAAACGGGCATGCAGGGTCATCAAATGATGGACGGTCTGCTGCAGCTTATCCTCCAGTATGGCGAGTCTCTCTTCTTGTGAAGCAGCCCTGTTCGCAAGCAAATCGGCCAGCATCTGTCCCAAAAAAGCGGTCATCATCCCCTCTGCATGTGTTTTCCCCGCCATCGGTTTGATCATTGCACTGTCCGACTCTTCCTGCCGCAGGAATTGAAGAAAGGCCTGTCCAATCTCGGCGGCCATCTCGGACAGTGTACAGGCGGTATCGAACCGCTCCGGCAAGTGAACAGCGCGAGCGGCAAAAGCGGCCAGCACAGGAGAGGATGCCTCTGCCTCCTCCATCAGGGTGATCAGAGCTTCTTGCGGAGAGATCAGCCGATGCATGCGTCCAACCGGCCACCACACATCGTGCCAGTCAAGCTGTTTTTTGCAGAGCAGTCTTGCCCTTCGCTCCAGGAAAGGAACCAGCTGCGCGATACTTCCTTCTATCGCTGTCCACATCGCCTGCAGGGTTAGAACGGAAAGGCGGTTTTGCCTCAGCGGCTCATGCAGGATAAAATCCCATCCACGTTCCCGGTACAAAGCCAGGCGCAGGCCGCTCAACTGATTCAAAATATAGGCGTACAGTTCGGCCTCTTTTGTCCAAACATGCTCCCAGATTCCGGTCAACTCCGCTCTGACGGATGGATGGCCATGCCGGAGCAGGCCGCTCGCTTCCTCAATCGTCAGCTGCACCTCACTTCCTCCCTGCACGAGGGGAACCCGCATCTGCCTCACCACCAGGTCGTACAGTTCCGCCCAGGCTCGAGTGCCTTCCTGAGCAAGGCTTTCCGCCTCTGACTCCAGGTGGGTTACTGTTTTTTGCATCTCGCTCTCTCCTTTATCTGCCTGCTTGTGCTCGTCTGTGTCTCTTCTTGATTGTCCTGTGATAAATGATCACAACAAGATTCAAAAAAAAGAACCCACTCAAATCCCAATACGGCAGCGATCCGCTTGGCTACCCGCACACTCGGTATCCGTCCTCGTTCGATCTTGGTGTAGTATGTGCGATCAATGTTTGAGCGTTTCGCGATTTCTGCCTGCGTCAGCCGCTTTTGCTTGCGCAACTCTTCCAACCAGCGATGCTCCTTCATTTCAACCCCCTCTTCCCTCCAACTACACCAAAAGTATACAGTTACTTTTTGGCACATTTCAACAAGATTTTGTGATCAGAACGAACACAGCTTTCAATGTGATTTTTTGTCACCTATAATAGATTCCGGGAGGTCGTGGTATGACGTTTGGAACACGCCTGAAACAATTGCGAAAACAACAGGGACTATCTCAGCAGGAACTGGCCAGCCGAGTCGGACTGAATCGTTCCACGTATGCCCGCTACGAGACGGACGACAATCAGGCTGACTACGAAACGCTGCAAAAACTGGCCGACTTTTTCGGCACGTCCATCGATTATCTGCTGGGACGCACTGACGTGCCCCATCCGCTTACAGCCGGCGAACCGCAAGCAGACGGCTCTCCTGCTGGTTCACGCGATCTGCAGGCGATTATCAGCGAAGCGCCTGTCCTCTACTTCGGCGGCGATCCGCTGGAGCTGTCCGCAGAAGAGCAGGAAGAGCTGCTGCGCCACATGCGTCTTGCCTGGATGCTGATCAAGGAAAAGCGGCAGGAGCACAAGGCATCGCTTGCCACAGCGCGAGGCAGGAAGCCGGGCGGCCGCAGCTCCTGAACCGTTGCCTTTCTCCTTCCGCATCCAGCTCCCTGCCGCCTCCGCCCCGTTCGCTTCTCTTTCTTTACCCCTCATATACTTCCGGATTTACCGTGTGGAGCAGGGGTTCTCCCTTGATCCCGGCCAAGGCGTTCTGCGCGGCGATCACCGCCATTTTGGTACGGGTTGCGATGCTGGCGCTGCCAATGTGAGGCAGGACAACCACATTATCCAGCGTCAGCAGCGGATGATCAGCGCCGATTGGTTCTTGTTCAAACACATCCAGACCTGCCGCCCAGATCCGTTTCTCCTTGAGTGCCTGGTAAAGCGCCTGTTCATCTACGTTGGTTCCCCGCGAACTGTTGATCAACACCGCGCTCTTTTTCATCAGCGACAGTTCTCTGGCTCCGATCATCCGGTACGTTTGCGGTGTAGCCGGTGCCATCAGCACCACATAATCAGACTCCGTCAACAGTTCGTCCAGCGATCGGTACTCCGCTCCCAACGCCTGTTCCACCTCCGGACGCCGGTTGCGGTTATGGTAAAGAATCTTCATGGCAAAACCACTGGCTCGTCGGGCTACTGCCTCCCCGATCCGGCCCATCCCGATAATGCCGATCGTCGCGCCGTACACATCGGGGCCAGTTAGCAGCATCGGTCCCCAGCTCTTCCATTTCCCTTCTCTGACAAACCGGTCCGCTTCGACGATGCGGCGAGCTGTTGCCATCAACAGGGCAAAGGTGAGGTCGGCTGTCGTCTCGCTTAAAACTCCCGGCGTATGACCGACGGGAATTTTCCGCTCGGTAGCGGTTTGGATGTCAATGTTGTCATACCCAACTGCCATTGTGCTGACCACTTTCAGCGCAGGAGCATGGTCAAACACCTCCCGATCGATTGGATCGGCCACATTGGTCACAATGCCGGCTGCGTCGCTCACCTCTTTTAACAGCACATCACGCGGTATCGGCTCTGTCTCACTCTCCCACACGTACAAGCTGGCCTCCTCGCGCAGCAGGTGAAGCGCTTCTTCCGGCAGCCGACGGGTGACCACAATCTTTGGTTTTTGCACAGTATTCGACCTCCTACTACCTGATTGAGCATCCTGCCAGCTAGGAAAAAAGGGACAGCCTCTCCGTTCTGCTGCCCCTATCTGTCCATTCTAAGCGCGTTTGGGAGCCAATTCAATCGCCTGGCGAATCGCTTCTTTCAGGCTGAGCTCATCGGCGATGCCTTTTCCAGCGATGTCAAAGGCCGTCCCGTGATCGACGCTGGTGCGGATGATCGGCAGACCCACTGTGATGTTGACGCCGGCTTCCAGGCCCAACACCTTGACCGGGCCGTGTCCCTGATCGTGATACATGGCCACGACGATGTCAAAATCGCCGCGCGTCGTGCGGAAAAACAGCGTATCGGCAGGCAGCGGGCCAACCACGTTGATTCCTTCGGCCTGCGCCTTTTGCACACCCGGAATGACTTTCTCCTCTTCTTCTCCATAGCCAAACAGTCCGTTTTCGCCAGCGTGCGGGTTGATCCCGCAAACAGCAATGCGTGGATTCTCATACCCCGCCTTCTTCAACGTCTCATGTGCCAGTTTGATCACGGTATATACCCGCTCAGGGTTGATCATCTTGACCGCGTCAATCAGACCTACGTGGGTGGTCACATGGATAACCTTCAATTTGGGAGCGGAGAGCATCATCGAGAAATCTTTGGTCCCGGTCAGTTCAGCCAGGATTTCGGTATGACCAGGATAGATGTGTCCAGCCTTGTGCAGGGCTTCCTTGTTGAGAGGCGCCGTGCAGATGGCGTCGATCTTTGCTTCGTTGGCCAGTTGGATTGCTTTCTCCAGATAGCG
This sequence comes from Brevibacillus sp., assembly GCA_017656235.1. Classification (GTDB taxonomy): domain Bacteria; phylum Bacillota; class Bacilli; order Brevibacillales; family Brevibacillaceae; genus Brevibacillus_E. The sequence goes on along the minus strand of JACDOF010000003.1, from coordinate 44,914 downwards.
AAACGCAGCATTTCCCGCCTCCGCCAAGACCTGCCCAAACGGCAGGTCGGCCGGCAGCAGGTCGAGATCGAGGCAGTCGACGGTGCCGTGCGAAAAAGCCGCTTCGTCAACCGACGCAATTGTGCGTACCGTCAGCTTGCTGTCCACAATCCGCCCGGCCCGTTCCAGGATTTTGGCATCCCCGATTACCAGCGGGGCACAGTTTTCGTAGATGGACGCATCGGCCAGCGCCTTCATGATAATCTCCGGGCCCACCCCGGCAGCGTCTCCCATCGTGATTGCGATGATTGGTGTTTTCGTCGCCATCGAATATCACATTTCCCTTCCTGTGGTGTAGGTAAAGGCAGCGGCTTACAATGCCTTTCGCAGCAGTTCTTCAAAGGACTGCTGCGTCGGCACACGCGGATTGTTCCGCACCAGGCGCGAGATCGTCAGCGCCTTCTCGGCGATCTCGGGAATCTGATCAGCGGTAATCCCGATTTGGGACAAGCGGGTCGGCAGTCCAACAGTCTCCAAAAGCCGCAGCACCGCTTTGGGCGCTTCCGCAGCCAGTTCCCGTTCGCTTGCTCCCGCCGGATTGACACCGAAGGCAAGAGCGATCCGGGCCATCTTTTTCTGCTCTACCTCTTTGTTGAAATCCATCACATACGGCAGCAAAAGCCCGGTTACTTCCCCGTGCGGTGACTTGACCAGTCCACCGATCGGGTAGGCCAGCGCATGGGCTGCTGCCGTGCCTGCATTGGAGAAAGCCATTCCGGCCATGAGGCTGCCGAGCAGCATGTTGGACCGCGCCTCCAGATTGCTTCCCTGCAGCACTGCTAATGGCAGATTTCGGGCGATCAATTCAATCGCTTCCAATGCGAGCGCATCGCTGATGGGAATCGAACCCTGGAAGAGGATGCTGCCCTCGGCTTGAATGTATGAAAAACGTTTCGCCGTGTAAGCCTCCACCGCGTGAGAAAGGGCGTCGATGCCGGAGCAGGCCGTCACGTACGGCGGCAGTCCGACCGTCAGTTCGGGATCGAGCAGGGCAACGGCCGGACGGAGATAGTTGTCGGAAATTCCAATTTTGAGGTTATTCGCTACATCCGTCAAGACGGCCACCGAGGTAACTTCTGACCCGGTACCAGCCGTGGTCGGGATCGCCACCAGCGGCGCGATCGGCCCCGGCACAAGATTTTCGCCGTAGTAGTCGAGCGGATGACCGCCATGTGCCATCAACAATGCGACCACTTTGGCCAGGTCAATGCTGCTGCCGCCGCCAAGACCAATCACGGCGTCCGTTTGCATCTGTGTTTTGGCAAACTCCCAGCATTCCAGCGCCGTTTCGATCGGCGGTTCGGGAACCGCCTTGTCAAATACCGCTGTTTGATACCCGGCATCCCTCAAAATGTTCGTGACCCGATCGGCAATCCCGGCATTCTTGATGCCGGGATCGGTCACCAGCAGCACGTTCTTTGCTTTCAGGCGGGTGAGGATCGAATCAAGATGTTGTACCGCGCCGTTACCAAACACAATTTTCTCCGTGGAGTAAAACTCCCAGGTGTTTCTCATGGTTCTCTCCCTCTCCTCCCTACAGATTGATTACAACAATCCGTTCGTCTGTCATCTCTTCAATCGCGTAGCGCGGTCCTTCCTTGCCAATGCCGCTGTCTTTGACACCGCCGTACGGCATCACATCGGCCCGGTAAGTGGAGACATCATTGATGATCACGCCGCCGAATTCCAGTTCATGGGCAGCCCGCATCGCCAACTGCAGGTTGGAGGTGAACAATCCCACCTGCAGGCCAAAGCGGCTGTCGTTGGCTTCGCGGAACGCCTCATCAATGTCGTCATACGGAACGATGCTGATCACCGGAGCAAACACTTCCTGGCACATGACTTTCATGTCCGGTTTCACCCCGGTCAGGATCGTCGGCTCAAGGACGGCTCCCTCTCGTTTCCCGCCGCAGACCGCCTTCGCTCCCTGGGCAAGTGCCTCCTGTATCCAGGCTTCGGCCCGCATCGCTTCTTTTTCCGTAATCATCGGTCCCACATCAGTGTCCGGTTCTTCCGGATTGCCGACTTTAAGCGACCGGGCCACGCCCACCGCCTTCTCCACAAAGAGATCGTAAATCTCCCGGTGGACATAGACGCGCTGTACCGATATGCACGCTTGGCCGGCATTGCTGAAGCCGCGAGTCACACACAGTTCGGCCGCGCGGTCCAGGTCAGGCGCATCCTTGTGGACGATGTTGGGGGAGTTGTTGCCCAGTTCCAGCGTCACCTTGCGAATACCGGTCGTACTCTTGATATGACGTCCGACGCCCGGACTGCCGGTAAAGGTGAACATGGCGATCCGCTCGTCTTCCAGGAGGTACTGCCCGGTTTCAGGACCAAGGCCGTTGACAAGGTTGACAACCCCTGCGGGCAATCCCGCTTCACTCAGGATGTCCACCAGCTTGCAGGCGATCAGCGGGGTCAGTTCGGCAGGTTTCAGCACGACGGTATTGCCCGCTGCGATGGCCGGCCCCAATTTGTGCACAGTCAGGTTAAACGGGAAGTTAAACGGCGTGATCGCCCCGATCACACCGACCGGCACGCGAATCGTAAAGGCCAGTTTGTTCTCGCTTCCGGGCTGTCCCAGCGGAATCCCCTCGCCGGCAATTCGCTTTGCCTCTTCAGCAGAGGCGATCAGCGTCTGAATCCCGCGATCCACTTCGGCACGAGCGTCTTTCAACACCTTGCCCACTTCTCTCACCATGGTCAGTGCCAGCTCTTCCTTGCGCTCCCGGCACAATTCGGCCGCGCGCGTCAAAATTTCGTAGCGGCGGACCGGACTTAGTTTGACCCGCCGAAATGTTTCCAGAGCGTTCGTCACCGCTTCGCGCACCTCTTCGCGCGACGCTTTGCCGATCCGCGCCAGCTCTTCTCCGGTGTATTTGTTCAGCACGGGCATCGTTTCTGCGCTTGTCCGCCACTCTCCGTTGATGTAGTGTCCGTACACAGGAACCGTCTGTTTGGCCTGCATATCCTCTCTCCCTCTCTTTCCATGCATTTCAGCGGCAGAGGGACGGGGTACCGCCAGCGATCCCGCCCCCTGCTCACTGCTTTCATGACTGTCAGCCGTGCATCTTTGGCAGATAGCCGTGTTCGTCAAACAACAGCTCCTCCGGCTCGCCCAATACCTCCACATGCGAAAGGGCCGCCACTTCCGTCAGCAGCGCTTCCGAAACGTACAAATACTCCAGGTGGAGCGTGTTGGGGATGCGCACGATGCGCGCCTGCTCCGGCTCCACCCCCCAGTTGGCGCGGAGCGCCGCGGCCAGCGCTTCCCGGTCGTTGGGGAGGACGATCGGAATCGCCGCCCGATGCAAAAACGTGCTGGTTATGACGTTTTCATTCATGCTTTTGAAATCGATCTTGTCAAACAGCCGCTGCGTGGTCAGATCGGCCAGGCCGATGCCCAGAGCGTTCCCGTGCGACTCTTCGCTAAGGTCGCTGGCAATAATGTACTTGATCCGCGGTGAGCGCGGTTCTTCCACCCCGAGGATGCGAATCCGGCCGATGATATTGGTATCCATGCCGGTGCCGCTGTAGTTTTTGCCGATCTCGCCGACGTGCAGCACGTCGATCTCTTCGACCGGCAGCTTGGGCATCAGCGCCGCCGATTCGCGCAATAGTTCCCGCTCCCGCTCCGGAATCAGCCGGGTCGGCACAGCCTCGATCCTGGCTGTCTGTTCAAAGGCGTTTTCGATAATCGCCACTCCGCACAAAATGTTCGCCTTCTCCAGCACGACCTGGGCCACTTGCGGCATAATGTCGCGGATGCCGTGTACCCCCTGGCTGTGAATCAACAAAGCCTGTTTGTGCTTGCCCAGCCCGATCGCCGCCATCTTCATCAGTCCGCTCTCGATGCCGATCGGCGATTTAAAGTCGGTGTGCACTTTGACCCGGCCCATCAAAAGGATCCCGTCTGCTTCCCAGGCGTTCTTGTCGATGTGAACGGGCATGCCGCCCGCGGTCTCGCCGATTTGTACCACTTCCATGGAGGAGTGGATCGGCGCCCCGCAAAACGCCTCCGTTATCCCCAGGCTCTCCAGCACTTCCACCTGCCCATCAGCCGTCGCTCCGCCATGGCTGCCCATCGTCGGGACGATAAACGGCTCGGCACCCATCCGCTTCAGCTCGGCGACTGCCGCGCGAATGATCCGGTTAATGTTGGCAATCCCCCTGCTGCCGGCTGTAATCGCCACCCGCATTCCCGGTTTGATCCGCTCCGCCAGCCCGACCGCTTGAAGCTGCTCGGCTACCGTCTGGTCAATATCGTCCACCACAGGCCCGGCAAAACGCTGCCTGATTTTTATCATTTTGGGAAATCTCATGATGATCGTGGCTGCCTCCTTTCCATCTCTCATCGCGTCCACTGGCCAAGCAGCTCGGGGAGCCACGTGGACAATGCCGGTACATAGGTAATGATCAGGATGTCGATGGCCAGCACCAGGAAAAATGGCAGCAGTGCCTTAGACAGCTGTTCCAGTCGGATGTTGGCGATCTGACAGGCGACGAACAAATTGACTCCCACCGGCGGGGTTACCATTCCAATCGCCAGGTTGACGATCATGATCATCCCGAAGTGAACCGGGTCGATGCCCAATGTCATCGCAACCGGAGTCAACAGTGGAGCAAGGATGATGATTGCCGCAGACGTTTCGAAAAACATCCCGACAAACAACAGCAGAATGTTAATCAGGGCCAGGAAGATGATCGGGCTGTCGGAAATGGAGGTAAACAAGGCCGCCACCTTTTGCGGGATCTGTTCTCTGGTCAAAATCCAGCCGAACATGCCGGCCGTTGAAATGATAATCATGATGATTGACGTGGTGATCGACGATTTGGCAAAAACGTCTGCCAGCTCCCGCCACTTTACTTCTTTATACACGAACACGCCGACGATAAAAGCGTACAGCACAGCGACAACCGCAGCCTCCGTCGGGGTAAAAATCCCGCCGTAAATACCGCCCAGGATAATGACCGGCATCAGCAGAGCGAGAAACGCTTCCCGGAACGCTTTGACCCGGTGAGCCCAGGTGATGCCGCTTTCTCCCTTGTAACCGCGCCGTTTCGACAAAAACCAGCAGGTAAAGATCAACGATCCGCCAATCAGCACACCTGGCAGAAAGCCGGCGATAAACAAGTCGCCAATAGAGACACTGGCCGAAATCCCAAACAAGATCATGGGAATGGACGGCGGAATGATGACACCCAGTTCCCCCGACACAGCCTGGGTAGCCCCGGCAAAGCGAATATCGTATCCTTTATTGACCATCGCCGGAATCAGAATCGACCCGATCGCTGCTGTCGTGGCGGCGCTGGACCCGGAGATGGCGGAGAAGAACATCGCAGTCACGACCGTCACGATAGCCAGTCCACCGGTCATTCCACCCGCCAGCGAATTCGCAAAATTAACCAGCCGGCGAGAGATCCCGCCCGTCTCCATCAACGCACCAGCCAGAATAAAAAATGGAATCGCCATCAGCGGAAATGAATCAAGCGCCGCAAACATGCGCTGGATCAGGACGATCAGCGGCATGTTGCCATCGCTGACAAGTGCAATCGTCGAAGCCAGCCCCAGTGACAGGGCTACGGGCACGCTGAGCAACAACAACACAAACAAACCCGTCAGCATCACTGCAGCCATTGGTTACTCAGCCCCCTTGAAAAACTCTCTGGAAGAACTGCCGGACAACGTCTCAAACAGGACGGCAAACGAATTGAGCAGCATGAACACGCCACCCACCGGAATCGCCGCGTAGGCGTAGGACATCGGAAGTTTCAGACCGGGGGAAAGCTGTGACGATACATGTCCCAACATCTGAATGCCATATGCAATCAGAACCAGATAAAATACCTTGGAGATAATCAGGACGACAACCCGCACGACTTTTTGCGGCCTGGCGGGCAGGCGTTCGGCAATCGCCTCCATTCCGATCAGCGCGGCATAGCGAACCGCCAGCGACGCACCGATAAAAACCAGCCAGATCATCAGGTAGCGGGCCAACTCTTCCGTCCATCGCGGCAGCTCTATGTCGATATATTGACCAAGAATCCGCGCCACCACCTGGTAGACGATCAGCAGGCACATGACAGCCAGCAAGAAGGCTGCCAGGTAGCGCAACCCTTTGTTGAGCGAGTCCACTGCTTTGATAAATCCTTGCACGGCAATCGATCACCCCTTTAGTGACGGACGAGCGGATAGGTTGCCCTATCCGCCTGCCCGCTTATCCTATCCCTGTGTTACTTGTCAGTCGTGCCGCCGATCTTACTGCGCATTGCGAATGCTGTCGATCAGATCTTTGCCGAACTGTGCTTCGTATTTTTCATAGACTGGCTGTACCGCCTGCACAAACGGTTCAATGTCAGGATTCTCGATAATTTCCATCCCCTTCTCCTTCAGTTGGGAAAGGTATTCGTTATCCATTTCCTGAACCACTTGCCGCTCGTACTTGGCCGCTTCCAGTGCCGCTTCTTCCAATGCCTTTTGCTGCTCCGGCGTCAGGCTGTCAAACTTGGCCTTGGAGACCAACAGCAGCGACGGAGAGTAGAAATGACGGGTCATCGTCAGGTATTTTTGGACTTCGTAGAAGCGGGAAGTCATGATGATCGGCACAGGATTTTCCTCACCGTCAATGACACCTTGCTGCAGAGCGGTAAACAGTTCGGTAAACGACATCGGGGTCGGCTGTGCCCCCAGTGCGTTAAACGCATCCATGTGGATGTCGTTTTCCATCGTACGAATCTTCAGGCCCTTCAGGTCTTCCGGTTTTTCGATCGGACGCTTGTTGTTGGTCACATTGCGGAAGCCGTTCTCCCACCAGGCAAGCGATTTGACTCCCAGTTGGGCATCCACTTTCTCAAGCAGCTGCTGCCCAATCTCACCGTCCAGCACCTTGTGGGCATGTTCGGCGCTTTTAAACAGGAACGGCAGATCGACGACCGTAACTTCCGGCACGAAGCCGCTCATTGGGCCGGTCGAAGTCAGCACCATGTCCACACTGCCGACATTCAGCCCTTCCACCATGTCCCGCTCTCCGCCGAGCGAACCATTCGGAAAGATCTCGATTTCCACCGTTCCGTTGGTTTTGGACGATACCAGCTCTTTAAACTTCTCCAGACCTTTTTGATAGTGGGATGTATCCGCCAGGGTGTGCCCCACTTTCAAAGTGACGGTTTCAGCTGCCTGGCCGCCTTGTCCGCCGCCGCTGTCCGCCGCCGGCGCCGTCTCCTGACCGCCTCCGCCGCAGGCGGAGACTACCAGCATTGTCGACATGAGAAGTGCACTTACAAACTTTTTCATGTTAGCTACCCCCTTAAGGTCTGTTTCTTGTGATTGCTTGTATCTTTTCCACGGCATGAACCAAGGAAAAACGATGACCAAAAGCGCCGGCTTTGGTAACGACCGGCAGTTGATCGGCGCTTCCGCCCAGAATCATGGAAAGAGGGATACCCTCCTCCACTTCGTCCACAATTTGCAGCGCTTTCACTCCAAGATGCAAGCAGGTGCGATAGGCAATGTCTCCTCCGGTCAGGATGAAGCCGCACAGCTTGCGGCGAGCCGCTATCTCCGCCCCCAACTCTCCCAGACAATCGGCAAGTTCATTGCCGGCGGCCAACTGTTCCTTGCCGCTCAGGCGAATCCAGTTTTCCACCGCCCGTCGTGCCGCCTCAGATGTGTCTGTTGTGATCACAGGGCTTTTCCCGCGGTCAATCAGGGCCAGTGCCTGTTCAAGCAGGCGGGCCTTCTCGGTTGGACGGCGATCCACATCGAGCAGTGCCACCGGCTCGGCCAACACGATTGGAAACTCTTCCCGTTTACCCAGTTCCTCGATCTGCTCAGAAGTAACAGCGCTTACACTTCCAGCAATGACCAATGTGGAGGCAGCCGCCCCTCCTGCATCATCCGACCGCTGCCGAGGCAGACTGCCGCAGTGCTCACCCAGCACTTCCGCCAGACAACAAGCCAAACCTGCCGAACCAACCCACAAGAGACGCAAGCCACTGTCGACCAAAACTCGCGTAATCGTTTGCAGATCACTCAGGCAAACACTATCGAAAACCACGATGCGGCTGCCGTCTGCCTGCTGCCGGCGCAGTTCACCTGCCAATCGCTCCGGCTGGCGGACTGCCTTCAGATCGATATGTCCAACCTGCCGCCTGGACTGTTCGGCCAACAACGTCGGCAAGTGGGATTGTCGCACAGGCGATTTTGGGTCACGGGCAATCTCGGTGTCTTCCAACAGCATCTGATGAACCAGATGATAGCCGCCGACAGTAATCCGGCTGTTCCCCGGGTAAGCCGGAATGACAACCGCCAGATCAAAAGGGACCTCGTCCATCAAGGCGTTGATTTCGGCACCAATGTTGCCGCGCATGGTCGAGTCAATTTTCTTGTAAATGTACGGGATGTCAGCCAAACGCAGTGATGCGGCAATCTGCTTCATCTTCCCGGCTGCCTGTTTGGCATCCAGCGATCGGGTCTCGGCGTTTAGCACCCAGACATCGGCTTCTTGTGCGTATTCCGTGTGACGACTGTCCAAAAGAGATATGGTGCAAAATCCTCGCTTGGCGAATTGGACCCCCGTATCGTTGGCTCCTGTCAAATCATCAGCAATAACCACTAGTTTGGGCAACGAGTCTATCACCTCTTTTTGTAACCGCTTATGTGACCGACCACCTCATTTGGACTCTTGTGAATTACCGCTTCAAACAAAAGAATACCCGATATAGTTGCATTTTTCAATATACAATTGAACAGAATTGTGTTGCAATTTTAAACATAATATGCATTTACGTTCTTTTTCATAAAAAAGAGCAACAGTTGTCATACTGCTGCTCCCTTCCTTTCCGGATCGCTTCTGTAATTAATCAATCATGCAAAAACTCCTTTACCTTCCGCCACAGTGTTGAGCGGTTGATTCCCAGGCGTCTCGCCGCCTGCGACTGATTGTACCCCTCCTCTTCCAACACCTTGAGAATAATCTCCCGCTCCAACTCCTCCAGCGTTTTGCCGCTGATGTCCAGCCCTCCCTGCTTCGGCTGGGCACTCTGCTGACTGCTTAACTCGTTTAGAATGGCGTCCACGTCTTCCCGCTCGATAAATGGGCCGCTTGCGGCGGTACACATTCGTTCCACCACATTTTTCAATTCCTGGACATTGCCGTACCAGTCGAACTGCATGAACGTAGCGAGCACCTCTTCGCGGACGCCCACGATTTGCTTGCCCGACCGGGAGTTGTAGGAGGCAATAAACCAGCGCACCAGTTCGGCGATATCCTGTTTCCGCTCGCGCAGCGGCGGAATCGTGAGAACCCCTCCATTGATCAGGTGAAACAGGTCCTTGCGAAACTCGCCCGCTTCGATACCCTGTTTCAAGTCCTGGTTGTGCGCTGCAAAGATCCGCACATCAGTCGGAATCGCTTCTGTTCCGTTCAGGCGGGTTACCTTCTTCTCTTGTATAATGTTGATCAGTTTGGCCTGAATGGAAAGGGGCATCTTCCCGATGGCATCGATAAACAAGGTGCCGCCATGTGCCAGTTCAAGAGCACCTGGCCTGTTCCCCCTTCCCTCGCAGCCAAGCATCTCCACCTCCAACTGCTCCTCGGTGTAGGCTTCACAGTTGATAAAGACAAACGGGCACTCCCGTCGTGAACTGGCGTTGTGAATCGCCTGGGCGATGCTCTGTTTGCCGACCCCCGGTTCGCCGTAAATGATCAGCGGCACGTCGGTCTTGCTGTACTGCTTGGCCAGCCGAATGGTTTCCTTCATCGCATCGGACGTGGCGACGAGATGGTTGAAATGCATCCACGCCCGGTATTCCTGTCCTGCCGCCAACTGGCGTATCCGGGATTCGGCCCGTTGGATGTCGGCCGCTGGCTGCAGCACCGCCACGCCTCCTGTCAGGCGACCGTCGCTGTAAACGGGCAGTTTCCGCAGCATCACTTTTTCACCGTTTAACACGATGACTTCTTCCACCGGTTTTCCCTCTCGATAAAGTGTCCCCGGATGAAGAAGATCATGCAGGTCACCGGCTCGTCGGCCGTGCGCCTCATCCGCCCTGATTCCAAACAGTTCCGCTGCTTTTTGATTAAAAGCGTAGACCCGCTCGTCCTGATCAATGGCCACGATTCCTTCGGGATAACTGTTGATCAATGCTTCGAACTGTCTGCGTCGTTCCTTTTCCCGCTTGGTGTAATAAGCCATGTGTTCCGCTTCGCTGATCGACTCCAGCACCGCTTCTCTGCCGGAGGTGATCAGGATCGCGTGCAGGCCCAGTTTGGTGGCGACAGATGTAGAAATGACGTCGCCGATAATCACTTGAACGCCTTGTTCCACTGCCTTTTTGATGCCGCTCTCGATCTCTTTTTCTTCGTGAATGGGAAAGAAGGAGAGATTCATCTCCAGCAGCGTCCCGATCGCATCGGCACCTTGAATCGTATTGAGGTAGCTCATCAACCCGATTTTTCCCGGATATCCCTTGACCAAGGTAAGTGTACGCAGAATGTCGTATCCCGAGATTTTTACTTCCACCACCGGCAGGTTGCAGTGCTTCCGCAGCAGACGGGCTGTGGCCCCGCGACTGATAATGACGTCAAAGTCCTTCTCTTCCATGCTCTTGGCGATACTCAGTCCCTTGTACAGATCGCCCACTTCGACGTGAATCTCTTTATTCAGTTCCCTGCTCACGTCCAAAAACGTATCTTTCAATCCTTGATAGGGTGCGATTACCAGTATCCGTTCCATATCCAGATCCCCTTGAATATTCAAATCGAAACGATCCGATGTGTTGCATTATTATACAGTTTACCGAAAGAACGGCAATCCTTTCAACAAAAAAAGTCGCCCTCCTCCGTTTCCCTTCCCATGAAGGGAGAACGTAACAGGAGGGCGACTGCAAATCCCAACCCGGATGGGCTACCTGTTCGAATCGCCATCGCTCTGTTCCATCTGTTCTTGGTAGCACTCCATACACAGTTCGTCTTTATGTTCATATTCGTATTCGGTCAGTTTGGTTTTGCAAATCCGGCACGTTCTCTCCGTCAATACGAGATTCATCTTTCCTTTCACCTCTTATCCTGTTTGTTATATTCTGTCTGTTTATACTTAGTATATCAATTATCTGTGTCCATCCCACTAAAATATTATTAAAATTTTGTGAATTCTTTCTTGGTTTTGTGTATTTCGTTTTTTTGGCCTTTAAAAAAGCCGGCAGGCTTGTCCTGCCGACTTTGTGTGTATTTACCTGTTGTATTTACCTGTCGTACTTGATCACGTTAGGTTCTACCGGGCCGGCGTAAACGGAAGTGCCCACAGAAAGCAGCGCAGCGATGATGAGCAGAGAATACAGAAACTTTTTCATCAATACTCCCCCTCAATCAATATATTTTTTGAGGTTCTCCAATTTCTGGAGATCGTCCTCATCAAATATATTACCATATTTCGTCAACAACACAATCATTAAATAGACAGTTTCAAAAATTTCGTCTTTTAGCGGCGAGTTGATCATCTTGTACGCACATGCCAGCATTTGTTTCAATGCCCGCTTGGGACGCTTGGGATACCACAGCAAGGCGCCGTTCCTCTCGTGCAGGATTGCCTCAATCGCGTACGACTCTTTCTCCTTCTTCGTCAGATGCGAAAGCAGCCGATCCGTTTCATAATAGAGCGCGCGCCCTCTGTGAAAGTCTCCCCTGGTCAGTTCAAGGAAGGTAAAATCAGTTAACAGGTTGATCCGGATCGCGTCGTCCACAGAGGTCTGAGCAAGTACTTCCTCCCAATATTTTCGCGCGTTTTCGTAGTCGTACAGTTTAAAGTAGGTGCGACCGATATTCACTTTGCAAGCCAGTGAAAACGAATCCGTTGCGTTTTCCAGCAGATTATATCCTTTCAGATAGGAGAAGAGCGCTTCGTTGTACTTTTTGAGCTGCAAACAGAGGTTTCCATGTCGGATCAGCAGGTGGGAAAGCGATGTCTCATCCGTGTGTTCGCTGTACTTCAATGCCTGCAGGGATGATGTATACCCTTCCTCAAAATCTTTTTCGTAGTACTTGGCGGAAGAATAGAAATACCACAGCCAGAACAGTTTGTCGGGCTGAGCGTCCAGTCTCTGGAGCGATTGCTTGAGGACGTCGAACAACAATGGGAAGGACTGCTCCTGCTTGCTGTGCAGGTAGGCGTTTTCGATGGCTCGAACAAACGCATCGCCAGCAAGTGACGCCAGGCACGCACAAAGGAAGTCCACCTTGCGCTGCCAATGAAAAGACCGGGACAGCATCTGCTCCTGCCAGAAGCTTAACAGAAAAACGCCTGCAAACAAATCTTCGGTCAGCGTTGATGCCTGCTCCTGTTTGATCAGCTTAACATACGCCGCCATCACTCTGCCTGCCTGACGGAGCTGCCCCCGTCTGGCCCTCTGGCCGGCCAGTTCCAACAGCTCTGGTTTGCCTTTCGGAAACACGCTTTTATCAGGCGGACTGTCACCATGCCCCTTGACTAACAGCAGTCGATCCTTCAACTGTTTCCCCCTCGTTTTCCTCATGCAACCGCGCTCTGCCTTTCCTGTCATCATTGAGGTGAAGAGTGATTATTTGTCACCTCTATCCCAATTGTACTTGAGTTGGGAATATTCTGCAAATGACTCATCAGATTTTCCAACAACCTTGCCGCACAGACGTGTATTGTTTAGACCGGACGAAAATCGTAATCATAGCAGATGCGGTACAGCTCGACGATCTCTTCAAGAGTAGGAATTTTGGGGTTATTCGAGGGGCTTCCGCTCGCCAGTGCATCGTTTGCCATTTTGTAGATTTTAGACTCCAGTTTCTCTTTATCGATCCCCCATGTTTTCATGTTTGGTATCTTTAAGTCCAGACATAGACGTTTAATTTCGCCAATGAGCTGATTTGCAACTTCTTCATCTGAATGCTCATCAAGCTCTGGTTTTACTAACCTTCCGATCATTGCCAGGCGCCCCATCGCGCTTTCCTTGGTAAATGCAAGAACAGCCGGAAGCAGCATGGCATTGGACACCCCATGCGGAACGTGAAACACTGCTCCAACAGGCCGCGACATACCATGTACCAAGGTCACAGAAGCGTTGGAAAAGGCCATTCCCGCGATCATGGAAGCAAACGCCATCTGCTCCCTCGCTTCCATATTGTCTCCTTGCAGATAGGCCACGCGAAGGTGACCAAAAATCAGTTTGATCGCCTTTAAAGCCAGGGTATCGGTCAGTGGTTGGGCACGGCGGGAAATAAAAGCCTCAATGGCATGGCACAGTGCGTCTACACCTGTCGCTGCCGTAACAGATGGCGGGCAAGAGGTCGTTAAAGTTGGATCTACGATAGCTGCAGCGGGGAGAAATTCCGGCTGGGCAAGCATCCGTTTTACATCGTATTCGGTATCAATGATGACCACAACCTTGGTCACTTCTGAACCCGTTCCTGCAGTGGTGGGAATGGCAATAAGCGGAAGCGGCCTATGATCAAACCGCTTTTGGCTGCCTACATAATCCCGAATGTGGCCATCGTTCGTCATAAGGACGGCTACCGCCTTTGCGGCATCCAGGCAGCTCCCGCCACCTAAGGCAACAAGAACGTCACACGCCTCATTCTTGCAAATAGAAAGCGCTTCTTTTACATGAATATCTGTCGGCTCCGCATCAACGCCCAGATATGTAGCGTAGGGAATTCCCTGCTCAGCAAGATATTTCTCGCACATCGCCACATTCCCTATTTTCTCCATTATCGGGTCGCTAATGATCAATGCTTTTTTTCCTAACGAACAGACAACTTTGCCTGTTTCAGCAAAAGCACCTTGTCCGTATAAAATTCGATTGGGCACAAGAAATTGTTGAAACAACGCCACCCTCCCCCTTTGTCGATTTGATCAATCAAGATCCCCTAAAACCCATTCTATTCTCAAATTTTTACTGTTTAGACCAAGGGATTCTGATTGTCTTATCAAGAAGGCCGGCCTGAACAGCCGGCTCGTCGGAGAGTAGTGGTGCTTTCGGGTTACAGCGCGTAAAGCGCCTCTTTCATCTCGTTGTCCAGCTTGACAACCAGATCGGCATTGTACGTTTTGACGAAAGTCGGCTCCTGCACGATCTTTCCGCCGTAGAACATGATGTCGCGTACTTCCTGTACCTCCACTTCCAGCAGAGCCATTTTCAGCGTGAGGTTATCCGTCTTGCGTACTTTGACGGTCGCCTTGCCGGACACTGCGTATGCGCTCTCATTTCCAATGAAGCTGAATGAAATCTGAGGATCTTTCTCCAGAATATTAACCATCTCCGACTTGGTGTCTACGGCAAAACGGATTGTCTTGGCATCAATGGCATAGACCCAGGAAAGGGCGGAGGTATACACCTGCTTGGATTCGGGCTCCACCACGTTCACAAAGACGACGGTTTGCCCCTGCAGTTGTTTGACCAATTCCGAGGACAGTTCGTTGGATACTTTGCTCATCATGAATCGTCTCCTTCCTCTAGTATAATAGCTTGCGCAGCGCCGCAAACACGCAATCACGCAGGGCGGCCTTCATGCGAGATACACAACAGGAAAACGTGCTCCTATCCGGCGCGATCTTTCAGATCACGATTGTATCCCGTCCTGCTCCATGTATACACAATACTACATACTCTGAAAGGGTGGTCAAGAATTTTCAGAACGATTTTCTAAAGAAAAATGTGCCCTTTCCCTTCCTTATGGCAGGCACAACCGCAACATCTTGCCAAATTCCGGTGAAAAACCTGGGGGCTGCCATGTTATACTGGTTGCAGCCAAACATGTAACCTGGATGAGCAATAAGGCGGTGAAGTGATGAAAAAGTGGATAAGTTTTGACCTCGACGGCACATTGATGCAAAACCCGTTTACCAAGTGGATATTTCCGGAAGTTGAAGCGACGATCCAGTCCTGTCTCGGACGCCCGTACGATGTGAAAACAGCATTGGTGGCGGAACACGAGCGACGGTTCACTGCCGGCCAACCGGTCGCTGCCTACGACTGGGACGATATTGTCCGTCAGCTGCTTGAGCAGCTCTCGCTCTCCACCGTGATCGACATGGAGTCACTGATTGAAAAACACGCAGCACCACCTAAAAGCTATCTGCTGGAAGCGACAATCCCTGACGTGTTGGGGAAACTTCAGGAACGCGGCTATTCGCTGGCAGCAGTGACCAACGGTTTTTGGAAATACCAGTATCCGGTGATGGAAGCGCTCGGCCTCTCAGCCTATTTTGAACAAATCATCACTCCAGAAAAAGTGGGCTTTGCCAAACCGGATGTGCAGATATTTGAACCGCTCCTGTCCAGCGGTGAACTCGTCGCCCACGTTGGCGACCGGCTGGATCACGACGTGCAGGCAGCCAATCGGGCACACACGCTGTCTGTCTGGATCTGCCGCACCTTGCCGACAGAAGCCGCTGGCATCCCGCCGCGAGCCAGGGCGAGTCATCCACTGATCACTGCCGCCTGCAAACAAAAATGGGCAGCCGAAACCAGACGGACCGACATCCATTGTCTCCCGCAGGAAGTCGTTCCGCAAGTCGTAATCCACACCCTGGAAGAGCTGCCTGCCTGTTTGTAACGCATGTCTGCCCCTCAAACAGAAAGGGCGTTATGGTGAGGGATCATTCCAGATTCGCCGCATATCCTCGTTGACCAGCATTTCCGCAAACGGTGACCAACATCCTGCTGCACGACGCCTATCACACCGGCCAGATTATCCAGATCCGCAAACTGCAAGGCTCCTGGCCAGCCACCCGCTCTTTTGACTGACCGCCCTGCCGCCAAACCGACCCGTACACGTTCAGTCCAACTGGCTGCAAAGGATCGTGAACACGAGTGGGGCGTTTTTCGCGCTCACTTGCGGTGGCCAACAGCGAAGAAGCAGGCCAGGACCGCTTCACGACGATTCGCAGGGGCAGCGGCAAAACGATGTCCCGCGCCGACGCGATGCTGTTGCAACGCCAGTTCTGCCAGAAGAGCGGCCATTTTTCCGCACGAATGACTTTGCCAACCATCGCGGAGTCCGGTATGCTGAATAGAAGAGTATTAGGAAAAACCGGCGGTATGACGAAAGATTTGGAATAAAGCAGGGGGTTGGATGGGACACTATATTGGTATCATTGATCTTGGCTCCAATACAGCCAGACTTGTTATCTACCATCAAGACAGGCAAGGTTTTGTGTACGAAGTGGACAATATCAAGCGCGTACTGCGTCTCAGCAGTCATCTGCAGGACGGCCGCATCAGCGAAACGGGCGTCCTGCAGACGTTGGCGGTGATGCGGCAGTTTCGGGCACTGTTGGAAGCCCGTCAGGTGAAGCATTGCGTCGGTGTAGCCACGGCGGCCGTCAGACAAGCCGAGAATGGAGTGTCTCTGCTCAAGAGGATCGAAGCGGAAACGGGCATCTCCATCCGCGTGTTGAGCGGGCAGGAGGAAGCGCACTACGGGTATCTGGCAGTTGTGAGCAGCATGAATCTTGACGAAGGCATTACCATTGACATCGGCGGAGGAAGCACTGAAATCACGTATTTTGCCAATCGCAGGCTGCAGGAGAGCGCCAGTTTCCCATTCGGGGTAGTGACGTTGACCAAACGGTTTGTGCAGAACGACCCTCCCACCTCAGCAGAACTGGAGTCACTCAGGACATTTCTTGCCCACCAGTTTTCCTGCTGTCCCTGGCTGTCTGACAAGCGCTGTCCGGTGGTTGCCATTGGCGGCACCGCACGAAACATGGCCAAAATCCACCAGCGTCAGGTCGGCTACTCCCTGGCCAGTCTGCACCATTACAGCCTGGGCGCTGACCAGGTGGAAGAGATGCTGAAGCTGACCCGGAACCTCCCGCTGGCGGAACGAAAACAGCTTCCCGGGCTGTCCAAAGATCGCGCCGATGTCATCATTTCCGGCATCATCGTGTTCCAACAGCTGCTGAAATGCACGGGGAGCGCCCGGCTCTTGATCAGCAACAAAGGGCTGCGCGACGGACTGCTGTATGAAAACCTCGCACAACGCTTGCAGAAGCCTACTGACCGCAGCGTCCGTCAACACAGTGTGGAGCAGTTTATGGCACGCTACCAGGTAAACAAGATGCATGCCTACCATGTCCGACATCTGGCGACCAGCCTGTTTGACGACTTGTGCGGGCGTGGCGTGATCAGCTTCGGAGCAGAAGAAAAAAGCCTGCTTGAGGCGGCCAGCCTGCTGCACGACGTCGGACGATCCATCAATGTTTACGAGTCGTCGCAGCACACCTTTTATTTGCTCTCCCATGTTCTGCTGCCCGGTTTTACACATCGGGAACGACTGCAGATCGCGATGATCGCTTCTTACAAAAACAACAAGCAGCTCCAGCAGCAGCTCAATCGGCACGCCGATATCGTGCCCAAGTCGGACAAGCGTGCGATTGAAGTCCTTGGCCACCTTCTCCTGCTGGCCCGCGCCCTGGATCGATCGATGACCCAGCAGATCAGACAGGTTCGTCTGCAGGATGAGGGAGACACTCTCGTCCTGCAGTGTATCGGCAGCCGCACGGATCTGATCGAGTACTCCCTTCTGGAAGAGGTGCTGGGCAAAATCTCCAAGGTCCTGAAGCGGTCAGTCACGTATGCGGCCATTCAGGAAGAGGCCAAGGATTAACAATCCCTTAACAATCGATTGCTATACTGATGCCCAACGATACAAAAGTGCGCCAAAGAAAAAGGTAGGGTCAGCATGACGGATTTCAGCTCACCGCAATACTATATCAATCGGGAATTAAGCTGGGTGGCCTTTAACGAGCGAGTCTTGGAAGAAGCGGCCAATCCGGATCACCCCCTGTTTGAACGGTTGAAGTTCATCGCAATCGCCAATAACAATTTTGACGAATTCTTCATGGTGCGGGTGGCCGGACTGAAAGACCAGGTAAAGGCCGGGTTTGACAAGCCGGACAACAAATCGGGCATGACCCCCAGGGAACAACTGGCCGCCATCTGGGAACGGACGCACATGGTGACCAAGAAAATGTACGATCTGTTGAAATACAAGATCATGCCTGAGCTGGAACAAGTGGGGATACGCTTCTTGAAGCCGGAGCAGTTGAACGCCGAACAGGTTTCTTTCGTAAACGACTTTTTCCATCACCACTTGTACCCGGTGCTCACGCCGATGGCTGTCGACGCCAGCCATCCGTTTCCGATGCTGCTCAACAAAAGTTTAAATCTGGCTGTCTTGTTGGAAGATGAGGAAGACGACACACCGCTGTTCGCCGTCGTACAGGTTCCTTCTGTCGTCCCCCGCTTCGTCCAGCTCCCCTCTCCGGAAGGCGAGGTTCATTTTATCCTGCTGGAAGACGTGATTTGCGAACACATGGGGAGTTTGTTCCGCGGCTATAGGATACGGGAATCCAGTCCATTCCGGATCACGCGCAACGCCGATCTGAGCATTGATGAAGACGAGACGGAAGACCTCCTGGAAGCGATCGAGCAAGAACTGAAAAAACGGAAAATGGGGGAGCCGGTCTGTCTTGCGGTCGATTCTGCGATGAGTCCGTTTTTGACGGCTACCCTGCAGGAATGGCTGGAGCTGGAAAACTGGGAAGTGTACCGGATCGACGGACCGCTTGATCCCACATTCTTCTTCAAGTTTTATTCTCTGCCCGGGTATGATCACCTGCGGTTTGAACAGTATGTCCCCCAAATCCCGAAAGACCTGCTTGGCGCAAAGGACATTTTTGCCGCGGTGAAAGACCGGGATATTCTGCTGCACCATCCGTACGAATCGTTTGATCCGGTCATTGAGTTTGTCCAAAAAGCAGCGGAAGACCCGCAGGTGCTGGCCATTAAACAAACCTTGTACCGGGTCAGCGGCGACTCCCCAATCGTCAACGCCCTGCTGCGAGCGGCTGACAACGGCAAGCAGGTAACGGTTTTGCTTGAGTTGAAAGCTCGGTTTGACGAGGAAAACAACATCGTCTGGGCCAAAAAACTGGAGCAAGCCGGCTGTCACGTCATCTACGGCCTCGTCGGTTTGAAGACACACAGCAAGATCACACTGGTCGTCCGGGCGGAAGAAGACGGTATTCGCCGCTATGTCCATTTGAGCACGGGAAACTACAACGATACAACGGCACGGATTTACACCGACCTCGGTTTGCTGACGGCCAGAACGGAGTTTGGCATTGACGCCAGCAACTTTTTCAACCACCTGTCCGGTTACTCGCGTCCGCCAGCCTGGAACGCCATCACCACGGCACCGATTGGACTGCGCGAGAAGTTTCTGCAGTTGATTGAGAAGGAAGCGGCCAACAGTCTGGCAGGCAAACCGGCGCGCATTATCGCCAAGATGAACGCCCTGACAGACAAGCAGATCATCGAAGCTCTGTACCAGGCTTCCTGTGCCGGAGTAAAGATAGACCTGATCGTCCGCGGTATCTGCTGTCTCCGCCCAGGCATTCCCAATGCCAGCGAAAACATCCGCGTCATCAGCATTGTGGGCCGATTTTTGGAACACAGCCGGATTTACTACTTTCAAAACGGCGGGGAAGAACAGCTCTTTCTATCCAGTGCCGATTGGATGACCCGCAACATGATCGCCAGGGTGGAGATCCTGTTTCCGGTGCTGCAGCAGAATGTAAAAGACCGACTTGTCACCATTCTTGAGATTATGCTCAAAGACAATGTAAAGGCGCGCGTGCTTTCAGCGGACGGCACCTACAAAATGGCTTCTTCCGGCGATGAGGAGCCGCTCAACAGCC
The DNA here is from genome assembly GCA_017656235.1 of Brevibacillus sp. GTDB lineage: Bacteria > Bacillota > Bacilli > Brevibacillales > Brevibacillaceae > Brevibacillus_E. The sequence goes on along the minus strand of JACDOF010000003.1, from coordinate 25,138 downwards.
AGCTCTTCTTCATGGAAGAGGCCATCCGCTCTGTCCAGCATCAGGAGCAGGAGCCGTTTCGCCTGCAGCCGATCATCAGTCCTCCTGAACATAAACGATAAGAAACAAGGCGAAGCGGGCAGTTTCCGACAGCGGTGCTGCCTGCTTTTTTCCTCCCCCTACACCCGCACAAACCACATCTTCCCGCATAATGAGCAAAAGGTCGCAGCAAAGCTGCGCACGCCCCATCCGGATTACGGTCTGCAGGTACATCCAATGTTCTATTTCGCACGGTGTACCCCCTCTGTTATGCTAAAGGCATGGCAGCTTCGGGCTGTACACCGGAATCGCAAGCGACTGAAGCACGGTCGTTTCGAATGGAGAGGAAGCCATGTACAAAACAAGAACAGATCGTCTGAAAGCCATGCGGAAACAGAGACAAAAACGCCTGTTCGCCACACTGTCTGGCCTCCTCCTGTTTTCCGCCGCTCTGGCTGGTACTTATATGATTTGGGAGACCCACCAACAGGCGAACCGGTTCGGCCATGTCAAAGAAGAACAGAACCACCCGTCCGCCGCGGACGATTTGCCGCAAGCCAGCGACCAGCCGCCGGTCGTAGTGTTAACGTTCGTGGGGGACGTGATGATGGACGGCAACGTGGAAAAACGATTGAAGGCAGAAGGATACGATTATCCTTATCGCCATATTGGGGAAACGTTTCAGCAGGACGATTATACCATCGCCAATCTGGAAACGCCCGTGACCAAACGCGGCACACCGGAGGCCGACAAACAATACGTTTACAAATCGCCGCCGGAAGCGATACCGGCAATGAAAGCGGCAGGAATTGACCTGGTCAATCTGGCCAACAACCACATTCTCGATCAGGGAGTGGAAGGACTGCTCGATACGATGCGTGTCCTGGACGACAACGGAATCCGCTATATCGGTGCCGGTGCCGATGCCAACCAAGCCTACGCGCCTGTATGGGTGGAACGAAACGGTATCTCCATTGCCTTCTTCGGCTTCAGCCGGGTTGTGCCCAAAGTAAGCTGGTACGCGGGCGTGAACAAACCCGGCGTGGCCGCCTCCTATGATCCGGCACGTGCCGTTGAGTCGATTCGCTCGGCCCGCCACAAAGCCGATCTGATTGTCGTTATCGCCCACTGGGGCAAAGAAAAGGAGAACTTCCCAGCCGCTCACCAAAAAGCATTGGCCCGCGCTTACATCGATGCCGGAGCTGATCTGGTCGTCGGCGGACATCCGCACGTACTGCAGGGTTTTGAGTCTTACAAGAAAAAATGGATCGCTTACAGCCTGGGCAATTTTATCTTTACCCGCTCTACTCACCCCACCACCTGGGAAACCATGATCCTCCAAGCATCCTGCACTCCCAAGGGAAGCTGCCAATTGCGGATGCTGCCTTACCATGCGGAACTGGCGCAGGCCGTACCGATGAACGAACAGGATGGAGCCAGGCTGATCAAGCGCATTGAGTCGCTGTCCGTAAATGTACGAATCGAACCGGATGGAAGCGTACGGGAAGCAGCAGAAGCGCAGGTATCGGACAGTCCCTGATGGGCTCGGAAACCTGCAAGACATCTGCGTGAAGCGGGATCACCTCACTACAAATACGTAACCCCGGGTCAACTGACGCGGGGTTATCCTCTACAGTCCATTGATTCGGCAGCCAGGGAGAAAGGCCCCTCTATCGTCCATTGCTTACATCCTTTCAGAGACATTTCTACCCCCCTTCCCTTGAATGTGCTATGCTCTCAACAGGAGCGTGATCATATGGAAAAGTCGATTTACTTCGTCGTACCCTGGGCTGATGCCAGGAAATACACTGACGCGCTGAAAGCACTCGAAATACCGCATCTGATTGAAACTCCGGAGGAAATACCAACCCTTGAACCGGGGCAGCTAGCCTTTGTATTCCCCAGCTTGCCTATCCGCATATATGCAAAAGTACGTTTGCTGTTCGGGGCGACAGGGGAGCCGTATTAAGACTTAACCCTTTCTTCAGCGGCAGTTCCGCCCTCGGTATGATTCACCGCTTCCCTCCCCCTTCGCCGCTCTTTCATCATCCAATGGATCATACCTATTGCATGGAATCGTGCAGCCCGAGGTAAATAATACAACATTAATCTTGCAGCGTTACCCCGAAAACAGAATCGGTCCCAACAAGCGGCTACCATTTAATGTTTACCGTCTTGAACACAAATTTATCATATCGATGGCGGGAGAACGAGTATTCAAACGGCTGACCGCTTCCTAAAAAAACAATTTGTTCTACCTCCAATACGGGATCGTCGAAAGCGCATTTCAGGTATTCCCGGTCCAGCTCATCGGGTTTGTCAGCCCGAATCATTTTATGGGTACTGGCGATGGTCAGCCCCAGTTTTCCCTGGATATATTGGTAAATGGAACCTCGGAGCACCTCTTCATTTATACCTGGAACGCGCTGAACAGGCATGTACGTTTTTTCGATCACAAACGGTTCCCCGTCGACATAACGAACCCGAATGATTTTGTACACCGGATCTGTTGTTTCAATGGCAAGATAATTGGCTACCGTTTCGATCGGAAACTCAACGTTGAACTGAACAACATGACTGGTCACTTTTTTTCCTTTGGCTGTTTCCGTTAATCCTTTGGTCTCTTTATCCAGTACGTTGACGCGATCTTGTTGTAAAGCAGACTTCAGAATAAATGTCCCGTGGCCCCTTTTTCGGTACAGCAATCCTTCCAATACCAGTACTTCGAGTGCTTTTTTCATCGTCATTCTGCTGCAGCCAAACTGTTCCGCCAAGGAGAGTTCGTCCGGAATGGGTTGGTCAGATGGATAATATCCGGTCAAAATTCTCTCCCTTATTTCGTTGGCAATAATCTGGTACTTGTTTTCAGCCATTTTCATGTAACCCCGATCTTTCTGGCATCCGTCCATTATTCTACTCATGAGTCAATTATAATATGAACGCTGGTCCATTTCATGCAGAGTCGAAGAAAATATCGCCAGCCCCTTTGCTGCGCCAAAAAAAGATGGCTGCTTCCGCCATCTTTTTTCTAACAAGTTTAAAACCCGTTGTTCTCTGCCAGTTTTTTAAACCACCACCCGCTTTTCTTTACTGTCCGTTTCCAGTTGTTTGCGATATCCACCGCGATGAAACCGTAGCGATTTTTGTACGCGTTGATCCAGGACCAGTTATCCATAAAGGTCCACATGTGATACCCTTTTACGTTAACCCCTTCCTGGATCGCTCGATGGACCCATTTCAAATGCTCCCGCACAAACTCAATCCGGTAATCATCCTGAATGATCCCGTTTTCATCCTGAAACCTTGCTTCATTCTCTACGCCAATCCCGTTTTCGGAAATAAAGCATTCGATATTCCCATAGTTCTCTTTTACATTGATCAGCAGGTCATAAATCCCTTTCTCATAGATTTCCCAGCCACGATAAGGATTCATTTTTCGCCCTGGCATTTCATAATAGTCAAAGTAGTGTTCGGGAAGGAGCGGAGCGTGGGGATTGGGCAGCGATTCCCTAGCCTTCACCCGTCTCGGCTGATAATAATTGATCCCCAACAGGTCGATCGTATTCTCCGCAATCACCCTTAGATCGCCTTCCTGCATCACCGGCAGTTGTCCTTCCGCACGCAGGATCTCCACCAAATCGGAAGGGAAGGTACCTTTAACCGAGGGATCCAAAAAGGAACGATTAAAAAACGCGTCCGCAATCCGCGCTGCCTCAAGATCGGCAGGATGGCTGCTTCTCGGATAGGAAGGCGTAAGGTTGAGAATGATCCCGATCTTGCCGTCCAGTTTCATCTCCCGGTACGTTTTAATGGCGCGGGCACTGGAGAGCATCGTATGGAAGGCAACCTGAACCGCCTTGGTAAAATTGCACTCATTGGGATAATGAAAATTGTACAGGTATCCTCCCTCAACCGGCACAATCGGCTCGTTATGGGTAAACCATTTGCTCACCCGGTCTCCAAACAGGCGGAAACAAGCGGCCGAATATTGCTCATAACAATCGACCACAAACCGGTTTTCCCATCCCCCTTTCTCCTGCAGTGCGAGGGGCATATCAAAGTGGTAGAGATTCACAAAGGGTTCAATCCCCGTTTCGATCAGTTTGTCGATTACCTTATTGTAAAAATCAACCGCTTTCTGATTGATCTCACCATACCCGTTGGGGAAAAGCCTGGACCACGAGATGGAGAAGCGAAAGGAATTATGACCGATCTCCTTCATCAGCTCAATATCTTCTTCGTAGCGAAAGTAAAACTGGGAAGCGTCTGTTGGACCGACTCCCCCGTAAAACCGGTTCGGCTCCTGCTCATACCAATGGTCCCAAATGTTTTTTCCCTTTCCGTCGAGATGGGCCGCACCTTCTATTTGTGGAGCGGAAGTTGCGGAACCCCACCAAAAACCCTGCGGAAACGGATAGCGAATCGTTGGCTGACGAGAATCTCCGCTGTTCAAAACGATCATCTCCCTACTGTGCGATAGACTGCCCGGATTGAGCCATTGCACCCGCCTGTGCTTCACTGCTTTCGTTTTTCACGTTCATTCGGTCGATCACTTTTAAGAACGGAAACCAGATCAGAAACACAATCACCAGGTTTACAAGCTGCAAAATGCCGCCTGCCAGTGAATTGGTGGCCATAATTCCATTGATAAAAATCGGAACCGTCCACGGCACCGCCACGCCGGTAGGAGGGGGAACGAGGCCGATCGACATCGCGTAATACGTCACAATGGTCACAACCATGGGCGACAGAATCCAGGGAACCAGGATAAGCGGATTCATCACGATCGGCAAACCAAAGATGACGGGTTCATTGACGTTAAACAAGCCCGGCCCGATCGCCAGCTTTCCGACCTGCTTCATCTGCCTGCTCCGCATGAACCAGAGCAGCGAGAACACCACCGCCAGCGTCATTCCTGTGCCGCCCATTCCAACCGTATAGGTTTCGATAAATTGCTTGCTGATAATATGCGGAACTGTTCCTGTTTGTGTATAGGTGTTTAAATTTTCGAGCGACAAGGTATTCCAGATGGGGTCCATCACAGAATTCACAATGATTTGTCCGTGCAAACCGAAAAACCACAAGATTTGGATAAAAAAGATTGCGATGAGCGTTGCGACAAGCCCGCTGCCCAAACCTACAAGCGGTTCCTGAACAGCCTTGTAAATGAGATCATGCAGGTTGGTTTGCAGAACCTGCGTAACCACAATATTGATCAGGAGAAAAACCGTTAGGGTGATCACCACCGGAATCAGGGCAGTAAATGACCTGGCCACGGCCGGCGGCACCCCTGCCGGCATCCTGATGGTCAGCTCTTTATGCACGATCCAGCGATATATTTCTGCCGAGGCGAATGCGGTGATCATGCCGACAAACATCCCTTTGGCTCCCAGGCGATCAAGGGGAATAACATTGGCAACGGTCTCTCCCGAATCCGTGGTTAGCAAAAAAGGAGTGAGCAGCATAAACGAAGCTAGCGCGATGGCGCCACCAAAAACCCCTTCCACCTCATAACTTTTTGACAGGTAATAACCGATCCCAAACACAATGAATACGGTCATGATTCCCATTGTCGCCTGCGGAGCATTTCCAACTGCATGGCGAAATGCTTCGAGGCTCCCCGCACTCATGATCAGGTCAAGAAAAGGCAGATTCATCAAAACAACAACGATAGAACCAAAAATGGTGATTGGAAAGCTTAACATGAAAGCGTCCCGCAGAACGGATAAATAGCGGTTGTTATTTAACCGGCCGGCTATCGGGACAAGAATCTGACTAAACTTGTCAAGCGCGGTCTGCTTCACTGAAATCATTCCTTTCAACCGAAGTTACTCATTTCTTCTTGTGCAAAATCTCCATCATCGCCTTAACAATATCCTTCATCGTCATCGTCGACATCAGATGGTCTTCCGCGTGTACCAACAGGAGCGACAGTTTTTGTTCCCCGCTTTCCGCTTCTTTTTGAATCATGCGAAAATGGTTTTGGTGGGCGGTTAGCAGGTCCTGCTCAGCTCTTTCCATCAGCTGTTCATATTGATCAATCCGGTCTTGTTTGAATTCGGCAAGCGCTTGCAAAATATTGCTTCTGGCGTTTCCGCTGTGCAGGATGATTTGAAAAGCGACTTGTTCATCCGATACCATCTGACTCATTTCCGGCCTCCCAATAAACTTGCGGCTTGCTCATACACGGCTTTGCCATCCGCCATTCCATAAGCTCTCATATCAATCACTTCGACAGGAATTCCGTATTTGTCGGCTTCTTTTTGCAGTTCGCTTTTTAAAAAGCTCATTTGCGGTCCAATCAGCACAACGTCAGCGCGTGCCAGTTCAGATTTTGCCTGATCCTGGCTTACAGCCCATATCTCATCCTCCTCCCCAATTGATTTGGCGTACGCCTTCATTTTGCCGACCAAAAGACTGGTCGACATTCCCGAGCTACAAGCCAACAGAATCTTTTTCACGACATGTCTCCTCCCTTACCTGAACAAGATGAAGCGTTTTCATACACTCATCATATTCACTTTTCTGTTAAATGTCTATACTTTTTATTAAAAAGATATATACTTTTAAATGACAGAATTTTTTCATAAGGAGGAATCGAGATGTCATCCACTCCGCTGTTTCTAAAACCTGTCCTCCAAGAAAGACTATGGGGAGGCGAAGCCCTGAAACGATTCGGCTATTCGTTTTCTTCATCAAACGTCGGGGAGTGTTGGGCCGTCTCCGCCCATCCTCACGGAGAAAGCATCGTGATGAACGGTTTGTACGCGGGTTGGCCGCTAAGCAGATTGTGGGCTGAACATCCCGAATTGTTTGGCTATCCCGCGGAGGATCAATTCCCTCTGCTGATCAAGCTGATCGATGCCAACGCAGATCTATCAGTCCAGGTACATCCCGATGATTACCTTGCCCAACAATGGGAGGGGCAGCGATACGGCAAGACGGAGTGCTGGTATGTGCTTGATTGCAAGCCGCAATCCCGCATCATCTACGGTCATAACGCCTCCACCAGGGAAGAACTGAAGCATATGACCGTGCAAGGAGCGTGGTCAACCCTGCTGCGAACGAAACCGGTCAAACCGGGGGATATTGTCTACGTCCCGAGCGGCACTGTACACGCTCTCACCAAAGGAACGCTTGTCCTGGAAGTACAGCAAAGTTCGGATCTCACCTATCGTTTTTATGATTATGATCGTACCGATGCAGACGGACGCAGGAGGGAGCTTCATCTCGACAAGGCCGTCCAGGCTGCCAGTGTTCCCCATGTCGATGTCTGGTATTCCCGAAACATCATACAGAATCAGGACTATACATGTGAAACCCTGATTCATCATCAGCACTTCCTGGTGCAGGTATGGGATATCAGGGGTGAGGCGTCGTTGGGGAGTCTTGCCCCTTACGGACTGATTACGGTTCTGAGCGGGCAAGGCCTGATTGGGAAAGAAGGAAACGCCGAACGGATAGGCGCTGGTATGAGCCTGCTTGTTCCGAATGGTTATGGTGACGTGGTCATCACCGGCGAATTGCGGATGGTCGTCACCACTCCCGGCAGTCACCGGAAAACAGACGCTGATTACCGCATTGGCGTAGATATCGGGGGGACAAATCTGCGTGCCGCCGTCATCGATCAAAGCGGTCACATCGTCAAGAAATTGTCGATGAAAACCTTTGCCGACAAGGGGCCCGATTTTGTGATTCACAACCTGGCCAGCATGCTCCGCGATCTTACAGCGGAATATTCCGTTTCCCATATCGGCATTGCTTGCCCCGGACCTCTGGATGCTGCAGAAGGAATTATCATGGGGCCGCCCAATTTGCCAGGCTGGGATCAGATTCATCTCAGAGCGATTTTGACAGAGCAGTTTCAGCTTCCGATTAAAATCGAGAATGACGCAAACGCGGCAGCTTTGTGCGAGGCTTTGTTCGGAGCGGGCAAAGGAAGGAAGAGTGTGTTTTATATCACGATCAGCACGGGAATCGGCGGCGGGTTTGTCTACAATCAGTCAATCGTGCAGGGAGCACACTTTTGCGCTGGTGAAATCGGCAATATGATTATTCAGCCGGATGGCCCGGCCCATCCCATATTAAATCGCGGCTCGTGGGAAACCTTGGCCAGCGGGACCGCCCTGAATGACCAAGCCAGACAGCTAGACCTGGAAAAAACGCTGTTTCAGCTTGAACAGGAAGGAAACCCCCAGGCAAAAGCGCTAGTCGAGCAGTTTATCCGACATACAGCAACGGGAATTGCCAATATTGTTCATCTCCTGGACCCGGATACCATCATTCTCGGCGGGGGAGTGATGCATGCCAGCCACCTCTTTTGGGAGCGGCTGAACAAAGCGGTGAATGATCGGCTGTATCCGCAGCTGCGCAACAGGATTGATTTGCAGTTGGCCCAATTCCACGATGATGCCGGCCTGATCGGGGCAGCCTTTTTATAGGAGGTTTTCTCTTCTCCGGCTCCGGTCTTGCGGTTTGACCCACTACCGCCGGGAAAACACTGACCCCCGGCGATTTTTTTCATAAACGACTATGGTTTGTTTCGGCTTTGCCGGGTTAGCAATTTTCCATTCGCTTTCATTTATCCAGAAACCTTCTGGCAATATTTACAATTTAACTGGATGAGCAGTTACAATATAACCGTTACTGCCGAAAATAACCTTTAACTGTTTTTGTACACCGTTAATTAGAACATTATAAACATACCTCATTAAGAAAAAAAAATCGCCGAGTCAATCTCGACGATTTAAATTTTAAGATCAGGTTGTCATCTTATCCGGCTGCTTCCTTCTTCCCAAAAAACGTCTTCAGCGCCTTGTACACCTCGCCCTTCTCCCGAATGACGCAGTGCATAAACTTTGGCTCCTTAATGTGGCGGTAGGCAGACATCAGCGTGCTGTGCCGGTTATACTGGTTCACCTCGCCGTATCCAAACATATTGCAGCGCTCCATCAATTCCTTTACCAGTTTGACGCAGCGTTCATTGTCCGAGGTCAAATTATCGCCGTCAGAAAAGTGGAACGGATAGATATTGTAGCGGTGCGGCGGATAGCGCGCATCAATGACTTCCAGTGCCTTGCGATATGCCGAGGAGCAGATTGTGCCTCCGCTCTCGCCTTTGGAGAAAAAGGCTTCTTCCGTCACCTCTTTGGCTTCGGTGTGATGGGCGATGAAGACAATCTCCACCTTTTCGTAGCGGGTGCGGAGAAAACGCAGCATCCAGAAAAAGAAGCTGCGGGCGATGTACTTTTCGAAGATCCCCATGGAGCCAGAGGTGTCCATCATGGCGATGACGACGGCATTGGAATACGGTTTGACCACTTCCTCCCAGGTCTTGAAGCGCAGGTCATCATCGGAAATGCCAAGCTCAAGGTTCTTGTATCCGGCCAGCGCATTGCGGCGGATCGCCGCGAGCAGGGTGCGCTTTTTGTCGATGTTGCCCATCAGTCCTTTTTTGCGGATGTCGTTAAAGCGGGTTTCCTCGACGACAATCTCGTCCCGCTCTTTTTGCTCCAGGTTGGGCAGCTCCAGTTCGGAAAAGAGAATCTCTTCCAATTCCTCCACCGAAATCTCCGCTTCGTAGTAGTCAAGGCCGGGCTGATTACCCGCTCCCTGCCCCTTGCCTGCTCCAGCCGGATCTCCATCCTTGGCAATGACGTCGCCTATCCGGGTATTGCCTTTGCCCTGTCCGGTCTGCTGCCCTTTCTGGTAATTAAAGCGGAAGCGGTATTCATCCAGTGAACGGATCGGTATTTTCACAATATCGCGACCGTTTGACAGAATGATGCTTTCTTCACTCACCAGATCGGGCAGGTTTTTTCTGATGGCCTCTTTCACCTTCTCCTGGTGGCGGGTCTGATCCTGATGTCCTTTGCGGTGAAGAGACCAGTCCTCTTTTGAGACGATAAAAGACGCGTCGTCCATGAAACCTCCCTCCCTCACGCAGGTGCATGGTGCCAGCCCGGATACTCCGCCTGGCGGCCCCAACAGAAGCTTTGCGCTCTGCCATGACGGAGTATCCTGCCGGGTCATTCGCCGGAAGCGTTATCTGTTCAAGAGACTGCCTACGTAACGAAGGAGTTCATTTGCGCAAATCGGGCAGTAGCCGTGCTCTTCAATCAGTCGCTTGGTTACCTCGTTTATCTTTTTCAGTTGATGCTCATCGGGTGTCTTGGTCGACGTGGTAATCTTGACCACGTCTTTTAAGTCGGCAAACAGTTTCTTCTCGATCGCTTCGCGCAGGCGGTCGTGCATATGGTAATCAAATCGCTTCCCTTTGCGAGCGTAGGCGGAGATACGGATCAGGATTTCTTCGCGGAACGCTCGCTTGGCGTTTTCGGAGATACCGATCTGTTCTTCAATCGAACGCATCAGCCGTTCATCCGGGTCCATCTCTTCCCCGGTGACCGGATCGCGCAGCCGGTTCATGTTGCAGTATGCTTCCACGTTGTCCAGGTAATTGTCCATCATCGTCTTGGCCGATTCTTCGTAACTGTAGACAAACGCCTTTTGCACCTCTTTTTTGGCCAGTTCATCGTACTCCTTGCGAGCGACCGATATGAAGTTGAGATAACGTTCCCGCTGCTCCTTGGTAATAGACGGGTGTTGATCCAGTCCGTCTTTTAGTGCCCGCAAAATATCCAGCGCATTGATGCACTCCGTATCGCGCCGAATCAGCGCACTGGAAATGCGGTTGATCACATAGCGCGGGTCAATGCCCGACATCCCCTCGTCTGGATGTTCGTTGCGCAGTTCTTCCAGGTCGGCCTCCTTGAAGCCTTCCACCGCTTCCCCGTTGTAAAGGCGCATTTTTTTGAGCAGGTCGGCTCCTTGTTTTTTCGACTCTTTCAGACGAGTCAAAATAGAAAAGATGGCAGCGGCACGCAGCGCATGGGGGGCGATATGGACATGGCCCAAATCAGACTGCTTGATCAGTTTGGCGTAAATTTTTTCTTCATCCCTGACCCGCAGATTGTACGGGATCGGCATCACGATAATCCGCGACTGCAGCGCTTCGTTTTTCTTGTTGGCAATAAATGCTTTGTATTCCGCTTCGTTGGTATGCGCGACAATCAGTTCGTCAGCAGAGATCAACGCGAATCTTCCCGCCTTGAAGTTGCCTTCCTGGGTCAGGGATAGCAGGTGCCACAGAAACTTCTCGTCACACTTCAACATCTCCTGAAACTCCATCAAGCCACGGTTCGCCTTGTTCAACTCACCGTCAAAGCGGTACGCTCGCGGGTCTGATTCAGAACCGTATTTGGTCACTGTAGAGAAATCGATGCTGCCGGTCAAGTCAGCAATATCCTGCGATTTGGGATCAGAGGGACTAAATGTACCGATGCCCACCCTGTCTGCTTCCGAAAAGAGAATCCGGCGCACTGGAAAATCTTCAATCCGTCCGCCGAACTCCGTCTCCAACCGCATCCGGTTGTATGGTGTCAGCTCCCCTTCGATCTTGACACCCAGTTCCGCCTCAATCTCCGGGCGCAGTTCGCGCGGAATCAGATGAAGTGGCTCTTCGTGCATGGGACAGCCGTCGAGCGCATACACGGCTCCCTCATCGGTCCGTGTATACTCTTCCAACCCCCGCTTCAGCAGCGTCACAATCGTCGATTTACCGCCGCTGACCGGTCCCATCAACAGCAGGATGCGCTTGCGCACATCGAGCCGGCGAGCCGCTGAATGAAAATATTCCTCCACCAGACGTTCGATCGCCCGGTCCAGACCGTAGATTTCCCGTGAAAAGAAACGATACGACCGGGTTCCATCCTCGTTTTCTTCCATTCCCGCGCTTCTGATCATGTTGTATACACGGGAATGTGCAGTTTGAGCAATATGGGGGTTTTTGCGTACCAGTTCCAGATATTCGGCAAACGTGCCTCTCCACGCTAATTTCTCCTCACGGGCCCGGTGTTCGGCGATGCGCTTCAAGATGTCCATGCTATTCACTCCTCTCAGTTCCGCCCCTCTGATCCCTCTCTCGTGTACTGCTATTTATATGTCCTCCGCCTACCTGCCATGCGTCAAAAACGCCTCCGGATGCGATGCAGCCGGGGAATGCCTTTCTTATGATTATGCCAGCAGGCAAGACTTGTTGCGCCTTTAAACTGTCATAAATGGAGAGGGTGTAGTTGTTTGCAAAAAGGGCAGGCTACGCTATAATGGGAGTGAATTCAGGTTCGAAAGGAGCGGTCCGCATGGGTACATTTCTCGTTGCGTTCGTTTTTGGCGCATTCCTTTGGGCCATTCTCACCGCAGGATACAACGAGGACAAAACCTGGAACCTGTAAGCGAGAGGGAGTGGTCACAATGCGTGACCTTTTCCTTTCCTCATTCGTTTGCTGACTGCGGCCTGATGATTTGTTGGCCGACCAGAGTAAAAAAAGTGAAAACTCCCAGATAAAAAACCGGGCAGCTGCCGCTTCAGCATGGCGGCACATGCCCGGTTTTCCATTCCATCAAAGAAGATTTCTTTTCACGTAAGGATCAATCCGGCAGCTTATGCCGTTTAAGCAAAAACACCGGTTCGCTTCGCGATGGCCCAATACAGTTCTTCGATCGTTCCCCGCTGATCTACCGGATAGACCGGCTGGCCGCGATCTTCCAGGTAGTTGGTCACCAGAAACGTTTTCATGCCCAACTGTCCGGCAATCATATCTTCCTGCATGTGGTTGCCCACCATGATGCAGTCAGACGCTTTAACCCCCAATCGGCTGCACACTTCCTCGTAGTATGCCGGGTTGGGTTTGGTATGGTGGGACTCTTCGTAAACCGTAACCAGGTCGAAATCATCTGGAGTAAGGTCAATCCAGGCCAGTCGGCAGTAAATGGCATCGCGCGGAAAAACGGGATTGGTGGCCACTGCCATGCGGAAGCCCTGTCGTTTCGCTTCCTCGACAATCCGTTTGGCCCACGGAGATGGGTTGGTTAAATGGGAAAGGTTAGGAAAAACTTCACGGTAAAATGCAACGAACTGCGGCCAGATTTCTTCTTTGCTAAGACCCGATTCCCGCAAAAAATACTCGGTAAACACCTGTTCATTTGTTTTATGGGGTTCATTGCTTGCGATCATCGCTTTGGTCGCATCCCAGATCAGCGCAAGCAGTTTTTGTACATCATGGCGGTCACGCAGGTAACTGCCCAGTTCTTTCATGTAATTGTGTACAAACGGTTCGGTCTTCATCTCCAGAAGCGTTCCGTCCAGATCAAACAAAATCGTGCTTCGCCCCATCCTCTGCACCGTCCCTTCTTTTTTATCCGCCATAAGCACTGCCTGCCCCTCCATCTTGCAGCGGCCATCATTGTTTTTTCCCGTTGGGGAGGGCCTTCCTTCCACCGCCTTTTTCCCTTTACGCCATGCCGGGAAACCCAAGCTGGCGAAGGGCCTCGTATACAACGATTGCGGCACAGTTGGACAAGTTGATGGAACGGGTCGCATCGCTCATCGGCAGCCGGATGATCTGCTCCGGATACCGCTCCACCAGCTCAGGCGGAAGCCCGTCCGTCTCCTTGCCCAGAATGATGTAGTCTCCATCCTGATAAGAAACATCGGTATAGCGTGTCGTCCCCCAGGTCTCCACAAAGTAAAATCGTCCCGGACCTTGTCCATGCCGCTCGGCAAACTGCTCAAAGTTGTCATAATGGAAGATGTTGACCGCGTGCCAGTAGTCAAGTCCGGCTCGCTTCAGGTAGCGGTCCTCGGTAGAGAAGCCGAGCGGGTGGATCAGGTGGAGGTGCGTACCGGTTGCGGCGCAAGTGCGGGCAATATTGCCCGTATTGGCTGGAATCTGTGGTTCGTGCAAAACGATATGTAACGGCATGTCCATGTCACCTCAAGCGTACTCAATTGTTCATTATACAAGCAAGCCGCTCCGATTGCGAGCCCGCGAATGAATGAGGAAAACCCGGAGCGAAGCTCCGGGCCATCGTGTAGACAAAGGGTGTCTGGATAGGGAGAAGCAGCCATGTTCCTCTTCACTCCGCTGCCCCCCGTATGTGAAAGAAACCGTACCGGATGTTCGGCGTATAGGCGGTAGAGTCCCGGTATTCCCAATACCGCTGCCGACTATCGGTCGTATGGGCGTTGACCAGCGGCATCCCCGCCGCGTCCTTGGCGACGACAATCGTGTTGTGCTGCCAGCGGCCGTCTCCGTCAAAATCGTAACAAATCACGTCGCCAATCTCCAGTTGGTCCGGAGAAGCAACCTGACGCGCATAAAATGGCGCTTTGCCCGACCGGAGCAGCAAATACAGACTGTGGGCGACAGCCCAGCTAAAACTCCAACTGGGGCGTGCTCCTCCCCGATACCACCATCCCCTGCTTCTGCTGTTGGCATACAGCATCGGAATTCCGCCCGCATGCAGACACTGTGAGACGAAGTTGGTGCAGTCCACCTCGAAACGCAGATATGCTGGGTTATAGCTGTTCCAGTACGTCTCTGCGTAGGCCACCGCCTTTGCCCGATTGTAGCCGCCCCGAACGACAACCTCTTTTGCTGCAGGTTCATCCTGCCTGCTGTCAGATGGAGCGGGCAGCGATTCTGACTGCTCTGCCTGCCCGCGGCCATTCTGCCTGTACTCTTCCGTGTCATAGGAAGGGCGATCCGGAAAAAACGTACCCCACGGCTCCAGAAACAGCCAAAGGTTGTCGTCGTCCCGCCTCATTCTGACCCGTTCCACCCGCAAACACTCTTGTACATAGGGAACGTTCTCCTGTTTGTAGTAGAGCTGCTGGGAGAGCGACAGCACCACTTCGGCCAAATCCTCCCCGATCGTCGCATAACAAAGCGGAGTCGCCCGCAGTTTGCTGGCAAACGGTATCGTTTTGCGTCTCTGTTCTTTCTCACGCACACGCTGCCACCGCTTTTGTGCCTTTCCCCACACCTCCGATTCACCATAATACCCGTACAAGCGCTCGCTTCTTCCATCCACCCACACCCGATTCACGTCGTGTAAATACGCTTGAAGCCGATCCATGATTGTGCTGCTCACGTTCCACCTCCGCCGCCTGCGTTTTCTTCATGTATATGCGCTGCTGGAGGTCGGCCATTCGCCATGCCAAATGAAATAACCCCGAAGCAGAAACCTTCGGGGTACGTTTTCCCACTATATGAAACCGGATAGCAGCAGACGAAAAGCGCAGCGCATCGATCCCAAGAACCAGTCTGGGTCTCTCCTCAGGCGTTAACGCCTGGCGGAATCCTTATGCTCCTGCTGCCGCGTCCTTGGACGGCAGGCATCCCTCCAAGCGCAACAGTGCTTCTTTGATGGACAAGCCGCCGCCGTATCCCACCAATGCACCATTGGAGCCGATCACCCGATGGCAGGGAATCACGATGGGGACGGGATTCTGGTTGTTGGCTCCACCAACCGCCCGTACCGCGCGCGCCGCTCCGATGGCCAGGGCAATATCCTTGTACGTGCGAACCTCTCCGTAGGGGATTTTCAGCAGTTCCAACCAGACTTTCTTTTGAAAAGGCGTCCCGTAAAGATCGAGAGGCAGTTCAAAGGCTTGTCTGGTGCCGGAAAAGTACTGCTCCAACTGCCTGATCGCCTGCCGGTTCAGGTCGGCGTTGGCATCCGCCTTCACCTCAAAGCGCCAGCGTCGGCACCATTTCCCCAGCGAGAACATGGCCGTCTCACCGGCACCGAATTCAATCAGGCAGACTCCCTTTTCCGTAGAAGCGATCAACAACGAACCAATCGGCGACTCCATCACACGATAACCTACGCAACCTGCCATGCGCTTCTCCCCCTTGGATAGAATAAACCCGTTAACCGGCAGACACCTGTTCCTTGATGAGCTCCAATCCCTTGTCAATCTCTTGCAGCACTTCTGCAGATTCTTCGTTCTGCCTGGCCTCCAGCAGTGCCTGCCGGGCCTCGGTGCCGCCGATTTTGCCGAGTGCCCAGGCGGCTGTGCCCCGGATCACCGGACGCGGATCGTTAACAAGCAGCCGGATCAGTTCCGGCACTGCCGACTTGTCTTTGAAATGGGCCAGCGCCAGTATCGCATTCCGCTGAATCGGCTTTTTCCCCCTCCAGGCAGCGGACGTGTGGCCGAAGGTCTGCTGAAACTGCTTGTTGCTCATCGCAAGAATCGGTTTTAACAGCGGCTTGGCTGCTTCCGGGTCTGGCTGAAAGGCCGTTTGATGACTGAAATGACGTCCCCTGTTTTTGGGACAAACCGTTTGACAGGTATCGCAGCCGTACAACCGGTTCCCGATCTTCGCCCGGTATTCGTCAGGGATAAACCCTTTTACCTGAGTAAGATAGGCGATGCACTTTTGGGCATTTAGCTGCCCTCCCTGCACCAATGCTCCCGTCGGGCAGGCATCGATGCAAATGGTGCAGTCGCCACATCCTTCTTCCACCGGTTTGTCGGGAGGAAGCGGCAGATTGGTCAACAGTTCGCCCAGAAACACCCAGGAGCCGAACTCCGGCGTAATGAGCGCACAATTTTTCCCAACCCAACCAAGCCCGGCGCGTTCGGCTACGGCCCTGTCGGAGAGTGCCCCCGTATCAACCATCGACTCAATCGCCGCCCCCGGCTCCAGTTGGCGAATAAACTGCGCCAGTTTGTCCAGCTTCTCACGCAGCACATGGTGGTAGTCGGTACCCCACGCCGATCGGCTGAGAATGCCGCGGTACGCTCCCGGCTGCGACTTGGGCGGGTTCTCCATCCTGGAGGGGTATGCGATGGCGATGGCAATCAGCGACTTTGCGCCGCTCAGGCTTAACTCCGGGTCGGTTCGCTTGTCCAGATCAGGCTCTTCAAAACCAGACTCGTATCCTTTTTGACGATGTTCCACCAACCTTTGTTTCAATTCCACAAATGGATCGGCAGAAGCAAACCCGATTTTGTCGATCCCGATCTGCTTGGCGTATTGGGTGATCGCTTCCTTGGTCTGTTCCCAATAGGCGGATGTCGTCACGTTTGCCTGATCGCCCCCGTGGCCAGCTCGTCACAGCGATTGTTCCATTCGTTGTCGGCATGACCTTTTACTTTGATGTACTCTACCTGGTGAATCTCCATCAACCGCAGCAGTTCTTTCCACAGATCCTGATTTTCAACCGGCTGGTTTCTGCTGTTTTTCCATCCGTTCCTGATCCAGCCTTTATACCACCCCTGCTGAAAGCAATTGACCAGGTACGCACTGTCGCTGTATAGTGTCACCTTGCATGGCTCTTTTAACGCAGAGAGCGCCTCAATGGCCGCCTGCAGTTCCATCCGGTTGTTGGTCGTCTGTTCGGCAGAGCCGGACAGCTCCTTCTTGTGATCTCCGTAAAACAGGACAGCGCCCCAACCGCCCCGTCCCGGATTGCCGGAACAGGCACCGTCCGTGTAGATCGTCACTTCTTTCATCGCGAGCCCCCGCTTTCTCATTCTTCCCTTCCCTTATTGTACAAAAGGATAAAGGCACAGACAAAAAAATTTGCAGCCAATCTGCAGGACACGCTATACTACATGAAAAAGCCGGCACTGCTTTGCACGGGCAAGTGCCGCCAGCATCAAACCAGGAAACGAGGTGCAAGCGGTGAAGGTTTTGATCGATGCAGCCGTAGCGGAACGAACTCCCCGCCTGGCTCTCGGGGTGATCCACTACGAAGGATGCAGTCTCTCTCCTTCTCCCAAACTGCTTCAGGGCCGGATCAATCTGTACGTGGAGTCACTGCGGCTGGAACATGAACGGTCCAAACTGACCGAGGTGGAAGGGGTTCGGGAGTGGCGGGCTGACTTTAAAAAACTGGGCATAGACCCTTCGCGTTATCGGCCTTCTTCAGAGGCACTGCTGCGCCGCCTATTGCAGGGAAATCCGTTCCACTGGATCAATACGGCAGTTGACGTGAACAACTTCCTTTCCATCCAGCATGCCCTGCCGTACGGCATTTACAACCGGACGCTGATTCGCGGACCGGTCGTCTGCCGTCTGGGGCGTGAGGGAGACCGCTACCTGGCGTTAAACGGCCGAGAGGTGGACATGAACGGCAAACTGCTGCTTGCCGATGAAGACGGTCCGTTCGGCAGCCCGATCGTCGATTCGGTGCGAACCAGCGTAACCGACGATACCGTTGATTTGCTGCAGGTGATCTTCTTTCATCAGCAGGTATCCGTCAACCAACGCGAACAGATCCTCGGCATGTCGGCCCGGATGTTTACCGATATCAACGGCGGAGAGGCGGTTTTCACCCAACTCGTCTCCTGCTCCTGACGATTGATTTGCTACTTGCCGGAAGCCGTCGGCGGGAGGGGACTCTTGCCGTCTGGCTGCTTTTGCCGACGAGGCAGGACAACGTGCTCAAGCAGCAAGGCGATCAAGACGCCGAGCAGCAATCCGTTGCCCAAAAGAAAGCTGAACAAGGGGTGCAGCGACTTCCAGGCGTCTGTCGGGACAAACATCACGCCGATGCCGATCAACAGCGAACTGCCAAGCACAATCACGTTCCGCTCATCCATCGCCACTTTGCCGAAGTCCTTCAGTCCGAAACCAAGCAGCTGCGTGTAGGTAATAAACATCGCCGCATAGGCGACCGGTGCCGGAACCGACGCCAGAAACTGCGCTGCGGACGGCAGGATGCCGATCACCATCATTGCCAGCATGGCCAGGATAAAGGGTCGTCTCGCCGCCATCTTTGTCGTCTCAATCACTGCCGCCGCCAGCGACAGGGGGATCATTCCGACCACCCCGGAAGCGCCGGAAATGATGTGGGAGATACCGGTAAAAACTCCTCCGCGATTGTAGCGGGCACCTGTCGGCTCCGCTCGGGCGGCTTTGCCCACGACAGCAATACTGGTGATCAGGTTGGTCAACAGGACAAAACCGGTTAACACACTGGTCAACAGCACGCCCCCGTTCCAGGCCGGCGGCCCCCAGAAGAACAGACCGGGCAGCACGACAGCTTCCTCATTGGCTGTAATCGGCTCCGCCCAGCCCATGACCGCGTATCCGATCCAGCCGATCACCATGCCCGCAAGGACCGCAAAGCTGGCGATCTGCCGAACCCGCGTAAAAAGCAGGACCAGTATGACGATGACCACAGAGGCAGCGGCAATGTCCGGCAGAACGTAAGCGGATTGCCGGAACCCAATACCCAGCATCCCCTTGATAAACACGCCGCAAAGAGAAACGGCCAGCAGCGTCATATAGGTGCCGGTCACAATCGGCGTAAACAGGCGCTGAATCCGTTCAATCAGCTTGCCCATGCCCAGAATGAAAAAAATCAGACCAGCCAGAATCAATCCGGTTTGAAACGATTGCCCGATCATTCGCGGATCCTGCCCGACGCTCTCCCCAATCTGTGCCAGAATGACAAAAATCCCCCACCAGAGCCCGGCGGGACCCTCCATCATCGGATAGCCATGCCCCCACAACACCTGCAGCAGCGAAGCCAGTCCGGCGTAAAAGATGGTTTGCTGCATCAGCCGGCCTGTTTCCGCCGCCTCCAGTCCGTAAATGTCTCCGATGACCAGGGGTACAGCGATCGTACTGGACAGTGTCACGATCAGCCACTGCAGAGCCGCCAGAAGCGTGACCCCCGCCCCCGGTCTCTCTTGCATACCGTATCTCATGTATGTCCTCTCCGCTTCCTTCAGTATGGCCAGGACGGATCTTCCGTTTGAGTTGTCCGACTGACGTTTTCCTTTCCGTGCAATAGATACAGCATACCGGGTCAAACACTTCCGTACTGCTATGTATTATACATGAAAAGAACATCAATTCTTGCTCAAATGAATGGCCTGCCGCACTGCATCCGGCCGTATTAATGCACCCAGAAACAAACTGCCGTAGAGCATCTTTTCCTCCTCCCCTGTCATACCCGGCTGAAATCCTGTTTATCAGGTCTTGCCCAGATCAGGTGAACCATGCCCGCCCAGAATCGCTCCGCTCGTTCGATAAGGAGGCCGGAGGAGCGAAGAATCTGCATGATGTCCCGGTTTTGGTGACAGCCGATCATTCGATACGCAAGCGGATCTGCGGCCTTCTGCAAGAAAGCGATGCTTCGCCAGGAGCTAAGCCCGTGCTCCAGGAGCAGGATGCGCCCCTCCTTGCGGCACCAGCGGCAGCATTGACGCAGCACTTGAACAGGGTCTTGGTAGGCACACAATGACAGGGTTGAGACCACCGTATCAAATGAATCGGGGGCAAAGGCAAGGCTTTCCACATCAGCCTGGATAAAGGTTACCATTCGATCAGATTCACGGGCCACTTCCCTCGCCCTTATCAGCATTTCCGGGCTGAAGTCGACAGCTGTCAATTCCACGTCACGTGGGTAATAGGCAAAATTGGCCCCAGCTCCAGCGGCCACTTCCAACACCTTTCCCTTGGCCGATCTGAGCAGCTGCTGCCGAAAGAATCCCAGTTCCTGTCTTTTCCGTTTCTTCTCGTACCAGCTGGCCTGTTTGTCAAAGAGGCGAATCAGGCGGTCCTGCTTCATGGCTCCAGTTCCTCCGCCAACTGCTGCTTTTGTACATGCCATTCGTTTTCCAGTTTTTCCAGGTAAGCAAACATCAGGTCGTACAGCGCCTTCATTTCCAACAGCCGCCGCTTAACTGTCCGTCCTTCTGCCGTTTGCGCAGCAGGGTCATCTTCCGGCCATTCGGCCAGCATCTGTCCCAAAAAGTGCGTAAGGCTGCGCATACTGTTTAAACCGTTTTGCAGCGTAACCATCCCGGCATCCTCGGCCAAATGGTAATAGTCTCGCCGATCGCTGAGATGAGACGTTTTGATGCATAGCCCTTGCTGTTCCAATGCCCGGATTCTGACACTGACCGCTGCCTTGGTTACCCCCAACTGCTCTGCCATCTCGTTTAGACTGAGCGGCTTGGTGGAAAACACCAGCAAGGCAAACAGTCGGCTGCTGAGCGGACTGCTGCCTCCCCATTCACAAGAACGAGCCAATCCTTCACCAAACTTCTGTTCCAGCTGCCCTAAGGAAGACCACACGCTTCTTACCTCCACAATAATTTCATTAACAATGTTGTTAACGTTTATAACATATCATAGTACTTGCAGCCGGTGCAAGTGACAGGTGGCTCGCAGAAGTAGACACAAAGTGTCGTGAACACCAGTGCGGGCGTGTTGAGACTCGATCAGCGCCGTATGGTCCCCGGTTCGCCCGAAGTGCCGTCACATCCTGCAGATTGAATACAAAGCGTGTTCTGTGACAGGAGGGCGGCCATTTTCCGAATGAACGACTTGGCCAACCATCCGAGCGGAGCAAGCCCGAAGCGGGGGCATACGGGCGCAACTTGGCCAAACGACACCACGGTAAAGAAAAACCCTGACGATGCGGGGTCTGATCGTCAGGGTATGCCATCGGTAAACATGTAGTAGGTTTGGTATTTTCTTGTCAAATAGCCAGTTCAAACGGAAGGCACAGCGGCACACCCGTTCTGGGATCGGGCAGGATATCGGCCTCTATGCCAAACACCTCGCGCAGCACTTCTTCCGTAATGACCTGATGCGGAGATCCTGCTCTGACCACCGTTCCCGATTTGATGGCCACGATATGATGAGCATAACGAGAAGCATGATTCAAATCGTGAACGACCATGACGATCGTTCGCCCTTCATCTTGATTCAATTTTTGCAGCAGCTGCAGCACTTCCAACTGATGGGCCATGTCCAGGAATGTGGTCGGCTCATCCAAGAACAAGATATCGGTCTGCTGGGCGAGCGCCATGGCGATCCAGGCCCGCTGGCGCTGGCCGCCAGACAGTTGATCGACAGGGCGATCGTAAAAAGGTTCCATTCCAGTAACCCGGATGGCCCAATGGATAATCTCTTTGTCTTCGCGAGTCAAGCCATTTCGCTTTTGGTGAGGAAACCGTCCATAACCGACAAGTTCAGAAACGGTCAGTCCTTCCGGAGCTGTCGGGTTCTGCGGCAAAATAGCCAGCTGCTTGGCTACTTCCTTCGTCGGCTGTCCATGAATCGTCTTCCCGTCCAGCAGGACGGCGCCTGCTTTTGGCTTCATAATCCGGGCCATGGTTTTTAATATGGTCGATTTGCCGGATCCGTTCGAGCCGACAAGAGCTGTAATTTTTGCTGTTGGTATGGTTAAGTTCAAATTTTTCACAATCAACGTTTCGGCATATCCGATATCGAGTTGTTGTGTGTACAAACGTTCCATGTCCATCGCTTCCCTCACTTGCTGAATGGATGCCCATTACGGTTGAGTCAACTTCTCAACGATGAACGCAAGATGTTTTTCCAGGGAAATGGGGTCGTTGAAATAGGCAGCCTTGGGGTCCTGGTTAAACACGCGGTTGTTTTTCACCGCAGGAAGCCCTTTCCAAATGCTGCTCCCATAGACGACTTCCGGATCGGCATCGTCTCCGGACCATGCGCTGGTGAAGATGTAATCCCCCGCATAATCGGGCAATCTTTCCAGGGAAAGACTTGCCCAACCCTGCCCGCTATCGATCGCTTCCTTCTGAATGAGCGGCGGCGCTTTTAATTGAAACTCGCCGTAAATAATTTCGCCGCCCCTCGCGTAATTGTGCCCGAACGCGTAAATTCCTTTCGCATAAGGATGCAGGATAGAAACGGTTTTGTCACGTACGGCCGCCAGGACCTTCGGTTTGCTTTCGGCAATCTTGCGGTCCCATTCGGCAATCCATGCATTCGCCTTATCTTCCCTGCCCGTCATCTTGCCAAATTCCCTCAACTGCTGACGATAATCTAATTTTCCATACTCAATCGCGACGGTTGGGGCGATTTTTTCCAGCTTGTCTATATTGTCGAATCCGCTGAAGGTGACGATCAGATCAGGTTGAAGTTCCAATATTTTCTCGACCGACTTGCCGTCCCCTATGCTCTCGATCCCGTCTGTCATACCTTGAAAATACGGGTTGCTCAATGCATGATCCGTAGCTCCTACGGGCTTGATCCCCAGTGCCAGAAAATAGCCTACGTAGCTGTCGGCGATCACAACAACCCGCTCAGGATTTTTGGGGATTTGAACCTCTCCGTTCGCTGCCTGATACATAATGGTATCA
This sequence comes from Brevibacillus sp., assembly GCA_017656235.1. Lineage (GTDB taxonomy): Bacteria > Bacillota > Bacilli > Brevibacillales > Brevibacillaceae > Brevibacillus_E. The sequence goes on along the minus strand of JACDOF010000003.1, from coordinate 2,115 downwards.
CGGTTGTCTTCTGACTGTTTGGCATTTTCGGGGCTGTGGGTGTTTACGGAACCCGCTCCGCAAGCAGACAATACTCCCAGCAGCAAAATAACGCTACAAAGAAAATGGATCTTCCGAATATAACGATTGTTCCACATTTGATTCTCCCTCACTCCGCAGCCAATAAGAAAAAATACTTTTCGTTTTCTTCGCTTCTTGCAACAAGTCTGTCATTGCATGGCCGGCCACCCTCGAAGCGAAATTGAATGATAATGACAATGATTATGATTATCATTATCTGCTTCATGAGGTTAAGTATATTTATCTGTTTTGTGGTTGTCAATTCTTATTTGCAGTTGTCCCCCTCCGGGACCTTCCTTGATTGCCTGCATGTCCTTTCACCTGCTCAATGCAAGCCGCACCGCCCGGCTGATGAACGCCGGGAGCACCAAGAGCACATTTTTCTCTCCTCACTCCGCTGCCAACCACCAATGGTGCCGGGCTGTCCGCTTCGCCATCCCGAAGCGGGCAGGCGCATAAGCAGCGCTGCTCCGCCGTTGGTTCAAAGTGCGCCCGCATGCCCCCGCTTCGGGCTAGCTCCGCTTGGATGGTTGGCAAAGTCGTTCGTGCGGAAAATGGCCGCTCTCCTGACACACACGCTGTCTTGGGACGAACAGGGCGCCACCGCATAAAAAAATAACCCTGAAAATCAAGGTATTCTTGATCTTCAGGATTAAGTGATTTCATGTATTGGTGCCGGTGAAGGGACTCGAACCCCCACTCCCTTGCGAGAACTTGATTTTGAGTCAAGCGCGTCTGCCAGTTCCGCCACACCGGCACGATGGAAAATCGTTCATATGGAGGAGGTACCCGGATTCGAACCGGGGAATAAGGGTTTTGCAGACCCGTGCCTTACCACTTGGCTATACCTCCGGAAAATAGAAATGGAGCGGACAACGGGGTTCGAACCCGCGGCCTTCGCCTTGGCAAGGCGACGCTCTACCAACTGAGCTATGTCCGCATATATTCAATGGCTGGGGCACTAGGATTCGAACCTAGGAATCACGGAGTCAAAGTCCGTTGCCTTACCGCTTGGCTATGCCCCAATGCCTTCATGGAATTGTAGATAGAAATGGGGCGATCGATGGGATTCGAACCCACGAATGCCGGAGCCACAATCCGGTGCGTTAACCCCTTCGCCACGACCGCCATATGAAGGATGTACTGGCAGGGGCAGTAGGAATCGAACCCACACTGAAGGTTTTGGAGACCTTTGTTCTACCATTAAACTATGCCCCTGTGAAAATAGTGGTGGTTCGGGACGGAATCGAACCGCCGACACGAGGATTTTCAGTCCTCTGCTCTACCGACTGAGCTACCGAACCATAATAAAAAAATGGCGGAGCTGACGGGACTCGAACCCGCGACCTCCGGTGTGACAGACCGGCGTGAACTCCAACTTCACCACAGCTCCATAAAAGTGGTTACCACCATTTTAGCCGAACAAACACGCTTGTTCAATGCAGACCAGGCAAAATGTTACGGGTAAATGATTGGTTGCACCCTGCCGGGTACTACAATCTCATCTGAACATAGAAGTTAATCAAGGTAGTACAGATGATAGTTGGTTGCGGGGGCAGGATTTGAACCTGCGACCTTCGGGTTATGAGCCCGACGAGCTACCGGACTGCTCCACCCCGCGACGATATTGTAGTTCTTCCAAACGTTGCCGACGACACGGCGATTTCGGCTTATGGTGGAGGCTGACGGGATCGAACCGCCGACCCTCTGCTTGTAAGGCAGATGCTCTCCCAGCTGAGCTAAGCCTCCGCAATCACCCCACAAAGGAAGGCGGAAGGCATCGCTTTGTGGGGATTGCAAATCAAATGAATGGTGACCCGTAGGGGATTCGAACCCCTGCATGACAGCGTGAAAGGCTGCTGTGTTAAACCACTTCACCAACGGGCCATGATGATAGATGGCGGATGGAGTGGGATTTGAACCCACGAGACGAGTTATCCCCGTCTACACGATTTCCAATCGTGCTCCTTCGGCCTCTCGGACATCCATCCGCAGCACAGTGGCTCCTCAGGACGGACTCGAACCGCCAACCTACCGGTTAACAGCCGGTTGCTC
>JACDOF010000002.1 GCA_017656235.1 Brevibacillus sp. | reverse complement strand
CACGACGGCAGCGGGACGTCGTTTTGCCGCTGCCCCTGCGGATCGTCGTGAAGCGGTCCTGGCCTGCTTCTTCGCTGGTTGGCCACCAAGTGAGTGCGAAAAACCGCCCCACTCGTGTTCACGTGCAGTCTGATCACCGCTTCTCTGAGAGCGGCGGCCACTGTACCAACTCCGCATACAAGACGAGATACATCGCGTGCGACCAGAGCAGGGGCACGGCAGGAGGTCCCTCTTTTGACAGCCACTCCTGGTAAGCGGCGGGAGCGAGCAGCACGTCCTGTACTTGTTCGGGCAGCCCCTCTCCGCCGAACTTGCTTTCCACCCAGCGCAGCATTTCTACCGCTTTTGGCCGCTTCCCCGCCCGCGCGTAGTACCAGCCCAGCCATGCCGACAACAACGGCCACTGTCCGCCGCCGTAGTAGACATCTTGGGGATAGCGATGGACGCCGCAGCCGTTTTGCAGCAGTCGTTCGATCTGGTGGACGGTATTCGTCATCACCGGGTCATCTATGGCAACCATTCCGAACGGCAGCGACAGCCACAACAAACTGGCATCCACTGCCGGATTGCCAATGGACTTGACGAATCTTCCTTGTTCAATGCCGTTCTTAAGCAGGTACAGCCGAATCTCCTCGCAAAGGGCGCCAAGCGCAGCCGACCGATCCGGCAGATAGGGCTGTACCGCCCGGCACCCGCCATACACGGCTGCCAGCGTTGCCGGATGAATGCGGTCGCCATGTTCTTCCCAGCAGTCGTAATTGGGCAGCCGCCAACAAGCCTCCAGGTAGTCCAGCGTCAGTTCGATCCCCGGTCGCATTTGGTCAATCCACGCCGTCTGGCCTGTCAGCCGCACATGCTCGGCGACGCCCCAGAGCCACGTACCATAACCGTCCAGTTGGAAGTTTCCCCACTTCCCCGGCACTTCTTCTCCATCGACCGTATATCGCGTATGCAAAAACACGTCGTTTTCGTGTCCGTCCCACTCTCCGCGGCGAGCCGCTTCCATGGCACGGCGTGCCTTTGGTTCCTGCTTCATCAGAACGTCGTGACACCACTGATAAAACCGTCGTGCACTTTCGTGTTCGCCGATCCGGTCCATGGCGTAGGCGGTAAACGTACCGTCGCGAAACCACGCGTAGCGGTAATGGACAAAGCCAGGCGACGCGATATACGCACCCGTCCCGGCCTGATTTTGCCTGATGATGTCCACGCTGTGCCGCACACAATCGGCGGTGTTTTTCGAGATCATCAACGTCATCAACCTTTCGTGCCGCCGGAGGTGAGGCCGGAAATGATATACCGCTGCGCGATCAGAAACACCAGCAGAATCGGCAGGGTGACGATTATCGCCCCAGCCGCCATGTAGTGCCAATCGGTATTGAACTGGTTGACGAATTGCTGCAGTCCGATGGGCAGTGTGTACATGTTCTGGTCGGACATGAAGGTAAGGGCAATCAGGAATTCGTTCCACGCCGTAATAAACGAGTAAAAGGCGGTCACCGTGATACCCGGCAGCGACAGCGGCAAAACGACGCGGTAGAACGTTCCGAAGTGGGACAGCCCGTCAACACGCGCCGCTTCTTCCAACTCATAGGGGATGGTGTCGAAAAAACTTTTCAGCATCATTACGGAAAACGGCACCGCTACCGTGCAGTACGCAAGGATCAAACCAAGGTAGTGGTTCAACAGTCCGAGAGAGTCGACGAGTTTGTACAACGGAACAATCAACAATGCACCGGGAAACATCTGTGTGAGAAAAATACCGTAATGAAACGCCCCCCTGCCGGCAAAGCGAAAGCGGGAGAGAGCATACGCAGCCGTCGTGGACAGGGCCAATCCGATCAATGCAGTAAACACGGCGACCAACAAGCTGTTTCCCATCCACTGCCAAAATATGCCGTCCGATCTGGTCAGTACGTGAACGTAATTTTCCCAGGTAAACGTCTTCGGCAGAAAGTCCAGTTCCGTAGAGAACACTTCCGCCCGCGGCTTGAAGCTGGTGGACAAGATCCACAGAACGGGAAAGACGGCGATTGCTGAGGCGAGAAGCAGAAGCAGATGGACCCACCAATTGGATTGCTGCATCAGTAGTACACCCCCTCGTTGCTGTTCGCCTTCAGCAGCCGTTGATAAAAAATGGTGAAAGCGAGCAGAAAGCTTAATATCACCACACCGTATGTGCAGGCCACTCCGAAATTCCAGTTGAGGAAGGCTTCCCGATAGGCGTAGGTGACCAGAATTTCCGTCGAACGGACCGGTCCGCCGCGCGTCACCAGAAAGATGACGTTAAACAGGTTAAAAGTCCAGATCACGCCCAGCACGGTTGCCGTGGAGGCGACCGGCTTCAGCAGCGGAAGCGTAATCGTCCAGAATTGACGCCAGGCGGAAGCGCCGTCCACGCGGGCTGCCTCGTACAGGGACTGCGGAATGCTTTGCAATCCGCCAAGCAGGGTGATCATCATGAACGGCACCCCAAGCCAGATGTTGACCAGGATAACGGATACCATCGCCCAAAAACTGTCACCCAGCCAGGGGATCGGGGAAAAGCCCAACTTCTGCAGAACAAGATTAAAGACGCCGTAGGTCTCATTGTACATCCACGTCCAGGAAAAAGCGGCCACGAACGATGGCACGGCCCAGGGCACCATCAGAACCATCCGGTACAAGCCGCGTCCCTTGAGGTTGCGATTAAGCAGCAGCGCCAGCCCCAACCCGATGACAAAATGGAAAAAGACGTTTACAAACGTCCAGATGAGCGTCTGAATCAAGACATCGCGAAACACGGAATCCGGTTCCGTGATCGTCGAAAACAAGTTGATGTAATTGTTCAGGCCGATAAACTCCCAACTGGGCGGGGCAAACTTGCTTCCCATGTTGTACTGGTTCATGTTGGAGAAGCTGTAGGCAATCCCCTGAAGCAGCGGATAAAAAACCAGGAGGGCCATGACCACGATTACCGGCGTCAAAAACAAATAAGCGATCCACGTGTTGTTTCGAGCACCCACACGCAGCGCCTCCTTCCATGGTTAACTCTCCACCCTGTGGACAGCGAGTGTGGGGAAGGGCCGCAGCCCTCCCCCTTCCAAAGCGCTGTTCTATGGTTTTTCTTGCATGTTGAAAGGATCACTGACCGAGCAAGGTTTTCCACGCATTTGCCACCGCGTCCAGCCCTTCCTGCGGCGTCTTGTCGCCTTTGTAGATGGCTTGGATTTCCGGATCAAATGAGGCGAAGATCTGGCCTCCTTCCGGTATCACCGGGCGGTTGGTCGCTTTTTCCATGACGGCCTTGAAGTCGGAAATGATGCGATTCTCTTTTACTTCAGGCATGTCATAGGCAGACTTGCGGGTGGGCAGCGTGCCGTTTCTTTCAGCCAGTTTGGCCTGGCTTTCCTTGCTGGAAAGGAACTTGATCAATTCGTAACTGGCCTCTTTTGCCTTGGAACCGGCATAGATCGCCAGGCTGTGGCCGCCAACCGGAGAGCCGGTATGTCCGTCCGGTCCAGCAGGAATCGGTGCGATGCCGAGGTTGTTCGGATCTTTGAATTGTTCGCCGCTCAGGATGTCCACCATGGCCCATGGACCGTTGAAAATCATGGCAGCCTTGCCGCTTTTGAAGGCCTCGTTGGCGTTCTGGTAGCTGTTGGCAGCATCCAGATCCTGAGGTGTCACGTGGTGTTCATCACGCAGTTTCACGGCAAATTCGATCCCTTTTACGGCACCAGGCGTGTTGATCAGAATCTGCAGGTTTTCATCGATCAGACCGCCCCCGAACGCCCAGACAAATGGAAGTGAGAAGTACGCTTCCGTCTGGCGCAGATAGAATCCCCACTGGTCGCTGCCGTTGGAAAGCGCCTTGGCCACCTCGACGAACTCGTCCATCGTCTCGGGCGGATCAGAAAAACCTGCATCAGCCAGCATCTTCTTGTTGTACAGGAGTGCCAGCGCGTCCGTTACTTCCGGTACGCTCCAGACATGACCGTTCCATTTGCTGTAATTGAGCGGTGCCTCCAGGAAGTCATCCTGATCGGTAAAGTAGCTGTCCAGCGGTTCCAGCAAGCCCAGTTTGGCGAATTCGGGCGTCCACGCCACTTCGGAGCGGATCACATCCGGTCCGTTTCCTGCCTGGGCGGCGGTGCGGAATTTGTTTTGTGCCTCGCCGAACGGAACCAACTGCAAATCCACTTTGATGTCCTTGTTTTGCTGCTCGAACTCACTGATCAACTCGCGCAGCGCGACCGCTTCCGATTCCCGTACGGTTGTCCAGAACGTGACGGTTGTCGGTCCGTCCTGCGGCAGATCACTCTGTCCCGTCCCTTGACTGCCAGAACCGGTGCAGCCCGCCAGGATGGACCCAAACAGGGCCATCGCCGCAACAATGCTAAATAAGCGTTTCATGAACGTTACCCCTTTCCCTACCTTCTGAGATATGCAGCTCGGTCGTCCCCATCCTTCCAATCCTGCAGCCATACGGACAGCCTGTTGAGTCTAGCATAGTGCAAACGCTTGCACAACAGCATGGCAAAAGCCCTTCGCGATTGGAGAAATGGCTAACGACTTACGTGTAGTAACATCCTACACCAACCAAGTCAGGTAAGAAAACGCTTGCAAATCACCAAATTTCTTAGAATTTAGTCATTTTTTGAATTTATCGTCGTTATTCTCCTGATATAACTTGAAAATCTTCAAAAATCAATCTGTTTCGTCATTTTCATCTTTTCGCACGAGATGAGTTTACAACTTTCTTCTTTTCCGATACGATGTTGTAAAACAATCGTTTGCACTGATGAGATCATACTTCACGTCATGCAGGAGGCTGCTATGTCCGTTACGATCAAGGATGTGGCCCGCATTGCGGGGGTCTCTCCATCTACTGTTTCGCGTGTCCTTTCCAATCATCCCAAAATCAGCCCCGCCACCGTTCGCAAAGTGCGGGAAGCAATGGAAACCCTGGGGTACCACCCCAACATTATGGCCAAAAGCCTGGTTTCCAAAAACACCAATACACTCGGGTTGGTGCTGCCCCGCTCGGCAGAAGAGCTGTTTGCCAATCCGTTTTTCTCAGAGGTGCTTCGCGGCATGCTGGCCTGTGCCAACCTGGCGCAGTACGATTTGCTGATGTCATCGGCCAACTCCCAAAAAGAAGAGTTGGAAGCGGTTAACCGGATGGTGCTTGGCCGGCGGGTGGACGGCGTAATCCTGATGGCGCCCCGCAAGAACGACCCGATTGTAGAAAAACTGCTGGAATACGACTTCCCGTTTGTCCTCCTGGGTCGATCCCTGGAACATCAGGACGTGCACTGTGTCAACAACGACAACCTGAAAGCCGCCTATGACGCCACCAATCATCTGATTGCCCAGGGGCACAGGCGGATTGGATTTGTCTCTGGCCCGAAAGACATGGTCGTCTCTGAAGATCGCTTGGAGGGCTACCGCAGAGCGATGCGGGAAGCAGGACTTGCCTGCCGGGAAGATTGGGTGATCAACGCCGACTTCCTGCAGGAGAGCGGTTTTCATGCGATTTCGCTGGTCATGAATCTGCCCGAGCGGCCGACCGCTTTTGTGATCACGGACGATATCATCGCATTCGGGATGATCCGCGGCTTGTACGATGTGGGGCTGCGGGTGCCGGACGACATCTCGATCGTAAGTTTTAACAACATCAACTTGTCGGAGTTGAGCAATCCGCCCATCAGCACGATCGACATCGGAATCTATCACCTTGGCTATCTGACGGTGCAGCTGCTCATTCGCAAGCTGTCGGGTGAATCGGTCAGCCAGACCCAGATCACCGTTCCGCACCGCCTGCTTGTCCGCAAGTCTTCCATGAAAACGATGTAAGGGGGATCGGCCTCTCCGGCTCCCGATCCTTTGTACCCGTGCCCGTAACGGTTGGTCCGATACGTTTTTGGCCTAGAAAGGAGATTACGCAAAATGATCCTGTCCCCAGTAACCAACAAACCCTATCGCAACGATGCGGTCATCGGCAATTCGTCGATGTTGGCCGCGCTGGGCGCCAATGGCGAAATCTACCGTCTGTGGTGGCCCCATCCGGATATTCCGCAGCACATTGAGCGAATGCGCACCGGGGTGTACGTGGAGGGAGAAACAGAGGAAACGCTCTGGCTTGATTCCCCCGACCATTGGTCCCATGAGCAGCACTACCTGCCGCAGACCAATATTTTAAAAAGTACCGCTACCGGGCGAAACGTTCCGCTGCGCATCTCTTCCACCGACTTCGCCGCCATCGAGGAAGACTTGTTGGTACGCCGCCTTGAACTGACCAATACCGGAACCAGGCCCATCCGGCTGCAGTTTCTTTGGTACGCGTCGCTGACGATAGGTGAACACGCTTTTTACAACACGGTAACATTCGAGCCCAGAGTGGACGGTCTTGTTTACTTCCGCCATACGTACGCTTTTGCGCTTTCGAGCGCAAACGTTTGCACTGGATTTACCGCCGGAAGTTCCCTTGCCCAAGCGAATCAGGGGTACCTGTCCGGGAACCGGATCGCGATGGCCCCCGACGGAGCCCTCGCCTGGCGGATGACGCTGCAGCCAGGTGAAACGGCATCCCTGCCTCTCTATTTGACCGCGGGCCACAGCATCGCCGAAGCCATCGAGAAGATGCTCATCGCAAAACGGACACCGGCAGAGGAGTGGCTGGAAAAGACCGCCGCGCACTGGCGCCGCTTCCTCGCGCAGCTGCCGCAAATCCCGGCGGAAGATGAGCGAATTCGGCAGATCTACGAACGTTCGCTGCTCGTCTTTCCGTTAATGGCGGACAAACAGACCGGCAGTGTCATTGCCGCCCCGGAGTTTGACGAGGCGTATACACGCTGCGGGGGCTACGCTTACTGCTGGGGACGCGATGCAGCTTACATCACAACCGCCTTTGACCGGGCCGGTCTGCACACACTCGCCCGCGCCTTTTACCGATGGGCCCTCATCGCTCAGGACGCCGATGGCTCCTGGCAGCAGCGCCATTATCATGACGGGCGGCTGGCACCGTCGTGGGGACTGCAGATTGACGAAGGCGGAGCCATCCTGTGGGGCATGTACCAGCACTTTCTCAGCACGAAGGAACGCACCTTCCTTGAAGAAATCTGGCCGGCCGTTGAAAGGGGCGCCCGGTTTTTGATCGACTTTCTCGATCCCCAAACAGGTCTGCCCCGGCCCAGCCGCGATTTGTGGGAAGAGCGGCTGGGCGAGCATACCTACTCTGCAGCCGCTGTCTGCGGGGGGTTGTCCGGCGCGGCCGCCATTGCCGCAGAACTGAACCACACGGAGCGAGCCAGGCAGTGGCAGCAGGCAGCCGAGAAACTGAAAGCGGCCATCCTCAGCGAAACCGTAAACAAGCGGTCCAACACGTTTTACCGGGGACGAAAACTGGCGGTGGATCGTTCGGTATACCTGCGCGCTCAGGAAGCGGGGCAGCCGGCGTTTGCCGAAACGGACGAAAAAGGGTACGTCACCTACTACGTGGAATACGACGATGTCTTTGACATCAGCCTGCTGGGACTAACCGTACCGTTCGGCCTGCTTGAGGCAGACGACCCGCGGATGGCGGCGACCGCTGACGCCATCGAGCGGACCTGTACCTCCCCTGCTGTCGGAGGGATTCGCCGCTACGAAGACGATCACTACATCGGCGGCAACCCGTGGATCTTAACCACCCTGTGGCTGGCCCAGTTCCGCATCAAGCAGGGACGTTATGAGGAAGCGAAGAAGCATCTGGATTGGGTTGTATCCCATGCCACTCTGCTCGGGCTGCTGCCGGAACAGGTAGACAAGCAGACTGGCGAACCAGCCTGGGTCGTACCGCTTACCTGGTCACATGCCATGTTTGTGCTTACCGTTCACATGCTGCATGATGCGGGACAACTGTAAACTCGCAGGGGCGATCCGGAAAGGGAGGAGAGTGCGCGATGGGACGAAGCCGACTGCTTTCGCTGGCCGTGCCGGCCATGCTGGAAATGCTGCTCACGATGATGGTGATGTTCGCTGACACGCTGATGATCAGCCCGCTCGGCCCGGCCTCTCTGGCTGCCTCCGGCATCGCCAATCAGGTGTTTTTCATCCTGATCCTGGTCTTGTCGGTAATCGGGATTGGCTGCAATGTGCTGGTTGCCCACGCGTTCGGGGCAAAACAGGAACAGCAGGTAAAGCAGGTGCTGGAACAATCCCTGTTTACCGCCCTGCTCGCCGGTCTGCTCCTTGTTGCGGCGGTTGCGTGGGCCACCCCATTTTTGTTGGCGTTGTTTCAGGCTGAACCCACCGTGCACGAGATGGGCAGTTCATATCTTGCCATCTTGTCGTGCTCGATTCCGTTTCTAGCTTTTTCCCTCACCATCGGAGCGTATTTGCGGGGAATCGGCAACATGAAAACGCCCATGCTCGTTGCACTGTTTGCCAACCTGGTCAATATCGTCGGCAACTACTTGTTGATTTACGGGACAGGGCCGCTGCCCGCCCTCGGCATAAACGGCTCGGCCGTGGCTACCCTTATCGCCCGAATCGCCGGTTTGGCCGTACTCGTTACCATCGTGCAACGTTCTTTACACCGTATCGGACCGGGGTGGCTGCGCTGGCGCACCCACCAGCGCGAGGTGTACCGCTCTCTTTTGGCAGTCGGCGGACCGGCTGCGCTGTCACAAGCAGGGTACCATGTCGGTCAAGTCGTGATGCTCGGGATCGTGGCGTTGGTGGGGACGAACGCCATTGCTGCCAGGCAAATCAGCCTGTCGGTAGAGTCTCTCTCCTTTCTTCCGGGTCTTGGCATCAGCATTGCCATTACCTCAATCGTTGGCCAGCATTTGGGTGCCCGCGAGATAACACAGTCGTATCAGGAGGCGGCAGCGGCGATCAAATGGGCAGTCGGCATCATGAGCGCGATTGGACTGTTTTTGTTCTGCTCGGCTGAATTCCTGGTCGGGATGTTTACAGATGATCAGGAAGTGGCTGCCCTAACCGTCCTGTGTCTGCAGATCATGGCTGTGGCCCAGCCTGCAAAAGCGGCCAACATGGTGCTGGACGGGATCTTTCGCGGTGCCGCCAAAACCCGTTGGAGCCTGTATGTAACCTTGAGCGGCGTCTGGGTCTGGAGCCTGCCGCTCGCCTATCTGATCGGGATTCAGCTTGGTTGGGCGCTGCCTGGTATTTTTGTCGTCATTTCCTTAGAAGAGTGGCTTCGCGCCGCTGCCAACCTGGCTTTCTTTTTCCGCAAGCGCTGGCTGATGCAGCAACCTTCCACACTCCATGCGGCAAACGGACAGACATGAAAAGGAGACCAACGTGTACCGTAGGGTCCAAATGTCCTGCTCGCGCCGCTGCCTGGCCAGCAAAGTTGCACGACTGCCCGCTGACGGCGCTCCTCTGTGCAGCGTGCAGCCAAAGGGTGTCTGGATAGAGAAGGCGGCCATTTTTCTTCCTCACTCCGCTGCCAACCACCAATGGGGCTGGACTGTCCGCTTCGCAAGCCGAAAGCGGGCGGGCGCAAAAGCAGCGCTGCTCCGCCGTTTGTCCATGTTGCACCCGTATGCCCCCGCTTCGGGCTTGCTCCGCTTGGATGGTTGGCAAAGTCATTCGTGCGGAAAATGGCCGCTCTCTTGTCAGAACTCGCAAAAACCGCCCCACTCGTGTGCACGTGGAGTCTGATCACCGCTTCTCTGAGAGCGGCGGCAGCGTGAAGACGACGTGTCCAAAGCGGACAAAAGGAAAAAACGGAAACGAGCAGTGGATGGATCGCACTTCCACTGCTCGTCATGGTTTGTTTCTGCTGTCTATCAGGACTCAGCCGATTTATGTAGATGAAACCGCAACTCGTCGTAAAATGTAGGATTGCAGGCCATAACGCTGCTGTTTTGCGTGTAAGGCAGAGCTTCTCCCGATATTTGTGTGGCGATACCGCCCGCTTCCTCCACGATGATCTTCCCTGCTGCAAAATCCCACGGATGCAGAGCCATGCTGACGTAGCCATCCAGCCGGCCGGCTGCGACGTACGCCATTTCCAAGGCGGCGCTCCCCAACAGACGCATGCCGCGCACCTTGCCCGCCAGTTTTTTGACAATCCGGTCAATGCCAATCTGTTCTGCACGTTTGTTCCAAAACACACTGGTACACAGCAGCGCTTCCTCCAGCTTGACCTTTCTCTTTAAGGCAAGCGGCCGGTCATTCAAATAAGCTCCCGCTCCTCTTATTCCGCAAAACATCTCATCCCGCGACGGATCGTAGACAATGCCCATCATGCCTTCGCCGCGATAATAGACAGCGATGGAGACGGCGTAATTGATCTGCTGATGGACAAAGTTGGTCGTTCCGTCTATCGGATCAATGATCCACAGCGTCTCATAGGCGGAAGACTCACCTTGAAACGTGCTCTCTTCCCCCAATATACCGTGGTCGGGGAACTCCTTGAGAATCGTGTCTGCCACGTATTGCTCCACTTCCTTGTCTACCGCAGTGACGAGGTCCGAAGCTGATGTCTTGTACTCGACCGAAAACGGCTGTTTCAACCGCTCCAGACTTAGCTTCCCAGCCTCCCGTGCACAGCGAAGCGCCAACTGTTTCACCGCATCAATCGGAAACCCTTGCAACTGTATCGCCACCCCACCCAGTCTGTCTGCTATGGTTAGTGTACCATACTTGGAAGAGGGATACACGCCCAAAACGACAGACATCAAAGAAACCCGAGGCAGGTTTGCCGCGGGTCGGGTACACATTCAGTCTTTCCTCATGCCGTGGTTTTAGCGGAAAAAGAAGGGCAGCAAAAACAAGGACGCAATAATCCCCAGCGGGATTCTTCTCCTCCGGAAACGTCTGTGGAAAAACTGAACCTGGCGGTAGTCCGCCTCGTACGACGATTCTCCGCTCGACTCCGGGTCGCAGTCACATATGGGAATCGCCAGGGTTACACACTGATCGTCCAGCTCAGCGATAAATCCGTCATACGATCTGCCGTCTGCGGTCATGATCCGCACGTACCTGTACAGATGCTCCTGACACAAGTGATAGGCTTGTTGCGGATGCATCTCTCATTCTCCCTTCTGCGCCTTTTTCCAGGCCGCCTGGCCCCTGCTCCCGACCGATACAGCCTTTGTCACGTCCCTCCCTTCTTTTATTCGGTCAGGTGTCCCTTTTACCGTATGTTTGCTTGTAACGTCCAGAAACGGCGGATGGCAGGGGGGCGCTGAATTAGGCCAATCAACCAGCTCAGCCGCAAGAAAAACCGCCAGGACAAAACGCCCTGACGGTCCATCACTTGTGCGAAAAGGCTTCCGTTTCATGGAAAACGGAGGCATTTTCTTTGCTCTGTTTCGCTGCCAGCCAGCGAAGATGATCTTTTTCCTGCTTTGCGAATGGTTACAGGTTTCCGCGCAGCGCCTGTTCGCGCTCCAGTGCTTCAAACAGCGCTTTAAAGTTGCCGTTGCCAAAACCACGTGCACCCTTGCGCTGAATAATCTCAAAGAACAAGGTTGGCCGATCCACCAATGGTTTGCTGAACAACTGCAGCAAATATCCTTCGTCGTCACGGTCTACGAGAATCCGCAGTTTTTTCAGCGCCTCGATATCCTCATCAATGTCACCAACGCGTTCCTTCAAGTCATCGTAGTAGGTGTCAGGAACATAGAGGAAGTCCATTCCGTTTTCCCGCAGCTTGGTTACCGTTTCGACAATGTCGTTGGTCAAAAGCGCGATGTGCTGGACGCCCGGACCCTTGTAAAAATCGAGGAACTCCTGAATCTGCGACTTGCGCTTGCCCTCGGCCGGTTCGTTGATCGGGAACTTGATCCGCCCCGTTCCATTTTGCATGACCTTGGACATCAGCGCCGAGTACTCGGTGGAAATGTCCTCGTCGTCAAAGTTTTGCGTGGCGGTAAAGCCCATTACCTTCTCATAGTAGGCCACCCACTCGTCCATCACTTCCACGTTGCCGACAATGTGGTCAATGCCGATCAGGCCGGTGCTCTCCCCCTTGACGATCGGTTCATACGCCGTAAAACCGGGGAAAAAGACACCTTTGTAGTCTTTTCGTTCGATAAACGAATGAACCGTATCTCCGTACGTACCAATGGTGGCCTTTTTCACCGTACCGTATTCGTCGCTGTATTCGGTTGGCTCCATAATCGGAATGGCGCCCCGCGATACCGCCTCCCGATACGCCTGCGCACAGTCTTCGACACGCAGTGCGATATCTTTCACACCCTCGCCATGCAGTTTGACAAACTCGGCGATCGGGTGTTCCGGTGCAAGAGCCCCGCTTACCACGAACGTCAGGTGGTTTTGCTTCAGCGCGTAGGACACCTTGTCCCGAGAGCCGGTCTCCAGCCCGGTGTAGGCAAACGCTTCAAATCCCAGCGTTTTTGTGAAGTAGTGCATGGCCTGCTTGGCGTTCCCCACGTAAAACTCCACGTGATCCCAGTCTTGAATCGGGAAGAAATCCGTCTTCATCTGACTCCCCTCCATTACTCAAGGCAATATGATCGTTACTGCTTTGAGATTACAATGAAAGCGCTTTCGACCGCAAGAACACGGAGTGACGCTGAAACGCTTTTACCTGGTGAAGCAGTGTATCAGCGCAGAATCAGTGCCACAACTCCTGGAAAAACAAGGGCTGCGCCGCACCGGTAAAGCCTGGTTGCGGCACAGCCCTGTCTTATCCAGATGAAAACGGGATTTCAACAGCGGAACCGGGCCAGCGATTGATTCAGCCTGTCGGCCATTTGTGCCAGTTTTTCCGCCATGCTGTTGATCTCCTGCATGGAGGCGTTTTGCTGCTCCATCGCAGCGGCCAGTTCTTCGCTGCCGGCCGAAGACTGCTGGGTGATCGCGGAGATGCTTTCAACCGCCTGCAGCGCCTGGCTGCTGCTCTGTTTGATCTGTTCAGCGGACTGATTGACAAGGTGCACTTTTGCCGACAAGTCACTGACGATGCGGGCGATCCGGGTAAACACAACACCGTTCTCGTTCATTCGTTCGGACCCCACGCGGACTTCCTCTACCACTTCTCCCATTGCCTGCTCCGCCTCTATCACTTCTTCCCGAACTGTGTCGAGAATAGCAGTGATCTGCTGGGTTGATGCCGCCGCCTGTTCCGCCAGTTTGCGCACTTCATCGGCGACGACGGCAAACCCCCTTCCCTGTTCACCTGCACGTGCCGCTTCAATCGCCGCATTAAGGGAAAGCAGGTTGGTCTGGGCAGCGATGTCATTGATCACTTCCAGTATTTGCGTAGCTGCCTGTGTCTTTTCCCCCAGTTCTCTGACTGCCTGTGCGGAAGCGGATACTTTGGTTGCGATCATCCCCATCTGCCCGATCGACTCTTGAACACTGGTCAGCCCGTCTTGCGTGGCCTGGTCGGCAAGTCGAGCCTGTGCCGCCATCTCGTCGGCGTGTGCGGCTACCTCGCTGCTTTCCTGCGACACCTGCTGGATGATCCTGAGCGTTTCCGCTGCGTGTTCCGCCTGGGAGGCGGCACCCCCCGCCATTTGTTCAGCAGTGGCCGATACCTGCTGTACGCCTCTCGTCATGTCAACGGCCGACGCTTTCAGCTCTTCACTCGAATCAGCCACGTTTTGGGAGATGTTTGCGGTTTCGCGAATCAGTGCCCTGAGGTTGTCGATCATGGTATTGATCGCCTGGGTAAGCTGCCCCACTTCATCCTTTGCTTTGGTATGTACCTTTTGTATGTTCAGATCGCCTTCAGCCATGCGCAGCGCAGCAGACCGGATTTGCTTGATGGGATCTGTCATTCTGCGGGCGATAATCCCCCCGATCAGGATACTGGCGATAACCGACACGATCACGATTCCGTACGCCACGGTATGCGTCGCCGCCATTTTGTTCTGTGTCTGCACAACAGCCGCTTCTCTGGAACCGCTTACAATTGTGACCATTTGATCCAGTGTCGTCAGAAGCTTCTGACGATGTACCGCAATCATCTTGTTGTACTGATTGGCCAACTGCAGATTGCCCGCATCCACCGCAGGAATGATCTGCTCCAGAATCGTTTCGTCGATCACCTCGTTTAACGCGGTGATTTCCTGATACAGCTGCTTCTCTTCTTCCGTGCCCAAATCTTCACCAATCTGCTTGAGGATTTCCTGCTGCGCGTTTACCCGCTCATGATAGAGCTGGATCGCATCCTGATTCTTTTCCAGCATATACGCTTGAATATCACCGCGTTTGGCACGGTCCAGACTGCGCAGTTCCTCTATCTGGATGGCCCTGTCCGAGCGTTTGATCATCGCTTCCACATTGTGCTCGATGTCGGTTACTTGTTGAGAGATGATGACCAGACCGACAGTAGAGACGGCAAGCACCGCTACAAACCCCAGCCACAGCTTTACCCCGATTTTCATTCTCCCATCTCCTCGTCTCTCTTACTGGGTGACCCTCTGCATATCCATAAACAGGAACCCCTCAGCCGCTCAGGCTGAAGGGGTCTTGTTCACCATCTTCGTCAGCTCGTCGTAGCTCACTTCCAGCCCCTGATCCACTGCTCCCGCCTTTTCCATATGTGACACCAGCTCTTCGTGCACGTCGCTGAGCAGGGCATTGGCTTCTGCAATCTGTTGGGCGATGTCGGCTGCAAACGTCTTCTGGTGCTCAATCGTCTCCATCACGCCGTTCACTTCTTCCTCTACCTGGTGAAAGGCACCGACGATCTCGTCCATTTTTTGCGAAGCCAGCTTGCTGATCTCCAGACCCTTGCGGATTGCCTCAATCCCCTTCTCAGCGTTACTCAAGGCTTCTTTCGTCTCTTCCTGCATCGTCTCAATCAGGGCGGCGATATTCTTGGTGGAGCTGGCGGTCATTTCCGCCAGCTTGCGTACTTCGTCTGCCACGACCGCAAAGCCGCGTCCCTGCTCTCCGGCACGTGCCGCTTCAATCGCGGCATTCAGCGCCAGCAGATTGGTCTGGTTGGCGATATCGCTGATCACCTGCACAATCGTGGTAATCTCGCCGGAGCGCTCCTCCAACCGGTTCATCGAAGCGGAGGTGGCCGCAGACTCCTGTTCCAGTCGGGTAATCACATCGACTACATCTCCCAGTGCCTTCTTGCCCTCCAGCGAGCGGCTGCCCGACTCCTTGGAAATCTGGGTTAGCCGTTCACCGCGGGCGTAAAGCTGATCTGCCGTCTGGTCGGATTCTTCGCTGCTTTTCTGAATCTGTTCGATCGTCTCTTTCAGACGGTTGACAATCTGGGCAATCTCGGCATGCTGATCGTTGACCAGTCCGTGCTGATGGATGATTTCACCCATCCGTTCAACCAGGCCCTGGATTTGCTCTTCAAGCTCCCTGCGCTGGTCGGCAGGTGACTCCATGGTAGCTACCGCTGCCGCTGTCTCATCCTGCCCCGGATTCGCTTTCTTTTTCCAGAACATTTGCATGACCTCCTATATGATTGAAGTTGGGCGATCATCCTCACGATGGGCAAACAAGCGGGACTCCATCACTTCGGGAAGCTGCTTGACCAAGGTGAGCAAATTCTCCAGGAAGAGATAATGCCCCTCCAGAAGCTCCAGATCTTTTCGCTCGAAGTGCTCCGCCTGCAAATACTGCTGCATCTCCAGAATGAAGCGCTCCATCTTGGGATAAAAGGCGTTGGCTCTAAGCATTTGATCCACTTCCGGATGTACGGATTGAAACCTTTTGATTTCCTGATGGATGCGGGTTGCTTCCAGAATCAACTGGTAGGCCACTCGTTCGCGTGAAGCGGCTGTGGCCCTGATCTCTTCCCGGCGCGCTTCGCGCAGCGCCGACAAATACGTGGTAAAATGATAAATGGTCAGGAAAAACGGTCCAAGAAAAAGGATGATGCCCGCTTTGTAGATATGCGGATTGGAGATGTTGGTGACCAACTGGAACAGATGAAACAGGATTGCGCCTAACCAGACGTAGATGATCACATGATGGTTAACCTTGCCCGTTTCTTCCTGTCGGGAAAACACAAACGTGAGTCCCAGCAGGTAAAATGCCAGCAAGGTAAAACTGGCGCTAAACAAGGCCATCTCCATTTCCAGCAGCCAGTCGGCCTCCGTGGGTATCTCAACAAAAAATTCAACGACCAGGATCAACAGTGAAAACAATAGACCCAGTATCCAAAAACGGCTCACATCGCCGTCCACCCTGCGCTGTGTCCGATGTCTTTCCAGGCGTGATACGTTCAAGGGAACATTCACCTCTCTGCAACATATCATTCGCCATCATTCGTCTTTATCCTTTCTGACACGCGCGGGCGTTCGATATTTTTCGTCAGGAGGTATTTTATGCACTCACAACTGCCGGCATCGTTTGCCGCCCGAATGGAACACCTGCTGAAGCAGGAATACCAGGCATTTCTCGACTGCCTTGCCCAGGAAGCCTGGCATGGGCTCCGGGTAAACCCCTTAAAAGTAGACCCGGAAACGTTTGTCAAAATCAGTCCGTTTCCGCTGCGTCCCGTCCCCTGGTGCGCCACCGGCTACTACTATCCGGGCAGCGTGCGGCCCGGCAAGCATCCGTATCACGCCGCCGGACTTTACTACATACAGGAACCAAGCGCGATGGCTGCTGCCGAAGCGCTGGACGTGAAACCCGGAGAGGCCGTCCTCGATCTGTGCGCCGCTCCCGGTGGGAAAACGACGCAATTGGCCGCGGCACTTGCGGGAACCGGCCTTCTCGTCGCCAACGAGATTCACCCGGCGAGAGCCAAAGCGCTTTCCGAGAATATCGAGCGTCTCGGCATCACCAATGCCATCGTCACCAACGAAACGCCCGAGCGCCTGGCCAAGCGATTTCCCCGGTACTTTGACCGAATCCTGGTGGATGCGCCCTGTTCCGGTGAAGGCATGTTTCGCAAACTTCCGGAAGCACGTGACGACTGGTCACCGGAGAAAGTGGAGCAGTGTCATCTGATGCAAATGGACATTCTGGAAGCTGCCGACCGCATGCTGAAACCTGGCGGCACACTGGTGTACTCGACCTGTACCTTTGCCCCGCAGGAAAACGAGCAGACCATTGCACAGTTCCTGATTACCCATCCCTGGTACGAGCTGGAGCCCGTTTTGCATGCGGAACTGTTTGCTCCGGGACAGCCCGAGTGGACAGACCCTGCCGATTCGCGCCTGTCGCTGGCGGCCCGCCTCTGGCCGCATCTGCTCGAGGGAGAGGGACATTTTTTGGCCAAACTGGTGAAGCGAGAGACCGATTCTCCCCAGGAGCAGTCCCTGACCCGCCGGGAGAAACGTCACCCGCAGAAAAAAACAGGCAGAAAAGCGGCGAGCCGGGAGGAAGGCATCTCAGCCTGGCGATCGTTTGCACGTGCGGCCGCTCCCGGTGCAATGGAAAAAACCAGCGATGAGGAGGCGTTTACCCTGTTTGGCGAACAGCTCTACTACCTGCCCGCCGCCGCACCCAATCTTGATGGGATCAAAGTGCTGCGTCCGGGGTGGCACCTGGGTACTTTAAAGAAAAACCGCTTTGAACCATCCCATGCCCTGGCCTTGTCCCTTACGGCCAATCAACTTGTGTATCGGGCAGATTTTTCGAGTGATGATCCGCTCCTCTACCGCTATCTCAGAGGCGAGAGTCTCGAGCGGGATGGACAGGACGGCTGGACCGTGGTATGTGTGGACGGCTTTCCCCTGGGCTGGGGAAAACAGACCGGAAACCAGTTGAAAAACCACTATCCGAAAGGACTCCGCTGGGTGTGACCACACCGTGTGCCATCCAGCCGCCTACTCGCCAAGGATGGACAGTGATCCCTCCCGTATGTACTTGGTGATTTTGGAGATGGGAATGCCCGTAGCATTGGCTACCTGGATGGCATTGGAGTGCGGGTAGGTTCGCAAGTATTGCCGGATCAGCTTGTACACCAATTGCTCGTTTTCACAGCAGTCGGTACAGTAGTATCGATCTTGGCGCTTGGAACCGCCACATGCGGGGCACACGTCCACGTCCCTCATTTGGTTTTCCCCTCCCTGTTGTCGAAACCGTGTTGTCCCTGTTACTCCTTACCTGCTTCCTACCCGGTTTCGGCCCTGTGTAAACATTTATTTGGAACTATTTTACCAGATCAACACAGGATATTGGACCCGTTTTTTGCAAGCTGACAGTCAGGGGGACAGCCTGTTCCCTCCGATCCGTTTTTCCGCAAATCAAAACGCCGCTCCTCTGAGAGCGGCGGCAGTGTGCAGACAAAGTGTTTGGATAGGGAGAGGCGGCCATTTTCCTCTTCACTCCGCTGCCAACCGCCATTGGGGCTGATCTGTCCGCTTCGCAAGCCCAAAGCGGGCGGGCGCAAAAAGCAGCACTGCTGCGCTGTTGGTCCAAGTTGCGCCCGCATGCCCCCGCTTTGGGCTTGCTCCGCTTGGATGGTTGGCAAAGTCGTTCGTGCGGAAAATGGCCGCTCTCCTGTCTGAACTTGCTAGTATTCAATCTGAAGTTGTCGACGGTATCCTGAGGCGAACAGGGCGAAAAACGCCCCACTCGCACCCCTTTTACCGTTGTTTCTTCGCGGCCTTACGTGCTGCCTTCGCTTCCTCCCGTTTTTTCTTCTGTTCGTACTGTTTCTTCCAGAGTTCCGCTTCTTTGGCCAGCTTCTTTTTATAACCTGGCTTGACCTTCTTGCCTTTCTTCAATGCTTCCAAAAGCGGCGCTTCCTGTCTCTTTTTTCGCTCCGCCTGTTCCCGCAGTTTCTCGGCACGCAGGCTGGCATAATGGGCTTCCCGTTCTTCAGCACGCTTGCGGCGTCCCTCTATCAGATGGTGACCGGGGGTGAGGACCTTTTCTTCAATGGGCGCCCGAATCGCCTTTTCAAAGCGTTTGATCAGGCTCTTCTGGCGGGGGGAAACGAGCGAAATCGCGGTACCTTCCTGACCGGCCCGGCCAGTCCTGCCTATGCGGTGGATGTAGCTCTCCACATCGGAGGGCAGATCGTAGTTGAACACGTGGGTGACGCCTTCCACATCCAGCCCGCGGGCTGCGATGTCGGTTGCCACCAGAAACTGAAACTTTACACGACGAAAGTCCCGCATCAGCGTTTCCCGTTTCTTCTGGCTGAGATCGCCGTACAGAGCCTCCGCGTCGTACCCCTGCTGCTTCAGCCGCGCTGCCAGCGCCTGCACCCGCTGCTGTGTATTGGCAAAGACAATGGCCAGATATGGCTTGGTTCCCTCGATTAAATCAAGCAGCGCGTCCAGCTTGTCGGTCTGGTTGACCACGTAGTACATCTGTTCGATGCTTTCAACGGTCTTCTGCTTTTGTTCGACCTTGATGTGGGGCGGCTGCCTCATGAAGCGGTGGGCCAACTGTTTCACCTGATCCGGCATGGTTGCCGAGAAGAGCAGTACCTGTCTGTTTTGCGGAGTAGAGACGATGATGTTCTCCACCTCTTCCAGAAAGCCCATCTCCAGCATTTTGTCCGCTTCGTCCAGTACCAGCCAGGAAATCCGGCCGAAATGGAGCGTGCCCCGCTGCAAATGGTCGAGTACTCGCCCTGGTGTGCCGACGACGATCTGGACAACCCGGCTCAACTTGCTGATTTGCCTCTCAATGTCGGTTCCTCCATGCAAGGAAAGCACCTGAACGTTCAGATATTTGCCCAGCTTTTCGATCTCGGCGGCGATTTGGATGGACAGCTCCCGTGTCGGAGTCAGGATCAGCGCCTGGATATCCCGCTTGTGCGGGTGAAGTTTTTCCAGAATCGGCAGGACAAACGCGGCAGTCTTGCCGGTTCCGGTCTGAGCCTGGCCAATTACGTCCTTTCCCTGCAGAATCAAGGGGATCGCCTCCGCCTGGATCGCGGTTGGCTGCTTATAATAAAGTTCTTTGATGCCCTGCATCAGTTCGGGACGAAGACCCAGCGTCTCAAATCCGTTTTGTGCCATCTCGTACCCCTTCCTTCCTGCGACAATGCCACCCATCTATGGTAAGCTAGTATGCCCAAAATGGCAAGAAAAGGCCCTGGCAGCAGCGTCCGTCCATGCTTGCCGCCAGGGCATTCCCTTATTCGCGTTAGAGATTGGCCAGTTCATAGATGGCCTGCGCATACAGGGCTGTCGCCTTTAACAAGTCATCCACGTAGAGATGCTCATTTCGCTGATGAGCGGAGTCTGGCCGTCCAGGAAAGAGCGGTCCAAAGGCGACGCCCTTTTCCAGTGAGCGGCCATATGTGGCTCCGCCAATGGCGATCAGGGTTGCCTCTTCGCCCGTCTGCTCACGGTAGACCCGCTGCAGGGTGGTCACCAGCGGATCGGTCGGCTCTACTCGATGGGGCAGCAGATGATCCTCTACTTCCTGGGTCAGACCGACCTCATGAAGCTGCTGCTCGAGAATGGGGTTCCAGCGCTCATAGGGATGGGAGTGCGGATACCGGATGTTGATGTGATAAACCAGCTCGCCGTCTGCCGCATACTGAACGATACCGGTGTTGAGCGACAGCGGTCCGCTTTCCTCGTCGGTGTGGGCAATGCCCAATGCCTCGCCGTAATGCTGCCGATACAGGCAGCGGTCGGTGAAACGGACAAACTGCATGGCCCGCTCGTCCAACTGCAGACGGGCCAGGAAGTGAACCAGTTCGGTAGCCGCATTGATCCCTTTGCCAGGGTCCATTCCGTGCACGGATACACCCTGCATGCTTAAGACAAGACGATCTTCCGTCACGTGGGACGACCCGTTCAGCCCCTCCCGATCGAGGTAAGCGCGGTACCGCTCGGCCAGTGCTGGGGCGGTTTCGGCTTGCGGCTTCAGGATGGCGGTGGCTCGATCAGGAACCATGTTCATCCGCAGACCTCCCTCCAGGGAGAGCAGGATAGCGGATATGTTCCTGTCAGCCGGACCCTCTCCCGCCTGAGCGGCAGCCCGCCGATAGTCCTCCGCCGTTTGCCGCCACACGAGGTGGGTAAGCCCTTTTTCCGCGTAGATCAACGGAAAGTCGGCGTCAGGCGAAAAGCCCATTGTGGGCATCTCTTCCGTCTGGAAGTAGCGGTTGACGCAGCGCCAGTTCGTCTCCTCGTCGGTTCCGAATATGAGCCTCACCCGCCTTTTCAAGGGCAGGCCCAACTCCTTGACAATCCTGGCCGCAAAAACGGCTGCCATCGTCGGTCCCTTGTCGTCCAACGCGCCGCGCGCGATGATCTTGCCGTCCACAATTTCCGCTGCATAGGGGGGCGTCAGCCAGCCGTCCCCCTCCGGCACAACGTCGACGTGGCTGAGGACGCCGATCAGTTCCTCACCCTGGCCGAATTCGGCATGAGCTGCGTATCCGTCTACGTTTTTCGTCTTCATTCCTGCTTCTTCGCAAACCTTCAGCACATAGGCGAGCGCTTCGGCCACACCTTGTCCAAATGGCGCCCCTTCCCGTGCCGTATCCGGGTCGAGCACGCTCTTGATCCTAAGGAACGCGCGCGTGTGGTGCAGCAGCTCCTCTTTTCGTTTGGCCACTTCCTCGCTCCAGGAGATGGGGTGGTGCGTCATCGTACTTCGTCCTTCCCTTCCGAATTGGTTTGCTGCCTGCCGCTGATGTCATCCGCCGCCGCGTCCAGGTCCAAATCCAGTTCAACCAGTCCGAGCAGCGACTCCATCGGCACATCCCGTTTGCGGGTGAAAATGATCTGCGCTTCCTTAATCTCTTCGCGGATGTTGTTCATCTCGTTGTCCAGTATGTACGACGCTTTGGCCGCTTCGATCAGACGGCGGCGAATGTCGGAAGGGATAATGCCTTCGTACTTGTAGTTAAGAGAATGTTCAATCGTCGCCCAAAAGTTCATGCCCAGCGTGCGAATCTGGATTTCCACCGGGATCGTCACCTCACCCGTCGCGGTCATGATCGGGTATTCGACCGCCACATGGTAACCGCGATAGCCGCTCTCTTTGGGTTTGGAGACGTAATCCTTCTCCAGAAAAATTTTCATGTCCTTCCGCTGCCGGAGCATCTCCACCACCGTCCAGATGTCGTCAATAAACTGGCAGATGATGCGAATACCGGCGATGTCGCGGATTTCCCAGGCGATGTTCTCATCTATCGGGAACTGAAGACGATTCGCCTTGTTGTAAATGCTGTTCACCGATTTCAACCGGCCGGTGACGAACTCGATCGGCGAATGTTGTTTGCGCCGCTTAAACTCGTTGCGAAGGTTCTTCAGCTTCACTTTCAACTCTTCAACAGCCTGCTCGTACGGAAGCAAATACAAGTCCCAGTCGATGTTGGTATGCACGCCTCGTTCCCTCCGACACATACTGCACTCGTCCTTATGATTCAACAAATGGACAGCAATATCCTTTTTTCCAATTCCTTACCGACCCGAACCGGGATCTCCACTTCGTGCAATCCGCTGTCTGTAGGTATCCATTACGGTTGCCAGGGCCCGTTCCTGGTCGACTCCGGTGCTGTTGGCCAGACAGAGCTTGCACGTGCCTTCTTTCCTTTGCCAACTATGTCGTTGACCGATGGATTCGTGGTTCCTCCCTGCTCTCTCACTTATTGCTGCTTGGCCGACAGCCACAGCCCGGTAATGGTGCCGTGTTTGGAGGAAGCCCGCAACGTGATCTGGTTTGGCCCGGCAGGGTAGTTTAGCAGATAACCGCTATGCGTCTGGTTCTGCTCTTCCCATTCCGGTTCGCCGAGAATCTGCTTGGCGTCAGCAGTCCTCAAATTGCCTGTCGCTGCATGATAAACCCATACTACTGCCGCCAGTTCCTGGTCATCATAAAAAATGGCGCAGCGGCATGGCGGATATTCAAAAAACGTTCCTCCCTCATACGAAAAGGCATCGCTCGGTCCGCCACACGTATGTTCCACCTGTTGGCGGGAATCTCCCAGTTTTACCGCAATTCCCGAAATCGTCCCCTGCGCAGCTGAAGCAAGCAGGCTGCCGTCAATCACGCCGTATTGTTTCGGTTTCACATCGACGATGACCGTTCGTGTATCAGGATACCAATGGACCGTGCAGCCAAACGTTTCGCTGACAAACCGTACCGGAAGCAGCAGCGTGGCGTTCACCGTCCGCACTTGATTCTTTCGTGTAATCCGCTTTCCGTTAATCTCGGCGTACGCTTCACCAATCGGCAGGATTAACGAAACCTCTCCTTTCTTCGCCGTAACGATCTTCCGCTTGTGATCAATGCTGTACTCCGTACTCAGCGCAGCAAGCAGCTTCTCCGCCGAGACATAGGTCCGGTCGCCTTCCAGGTAGTAGTCGTTATGACGATAGCTGAGAACTTCTCCATCCACTTCCACAGAAAATGGCCTGTACGCTGGCTCGGCAGCGACGTTTGACAGAGCAGCAGCAAGCAGCACGGCTAACAAAAAAAGCGGAGCAATCCGTCTATTTGTTAGGATTGGCCTTCCTTCCAACCCTGCCCCTCCTTCTCTCTCGAACATGGACAACACACCTTCCTTGCTTCTGCAATTCTTTCCATTCCATTCTGAGGAAAAAACAACTCTGCCTCATTGTACGACGCGATCGTCCATTTCGTTTCACACCGCCGCCTGGACCTCCTGCAGTCTCTGGCAGACCAAAAAAACCACCACCTCAAGATTGAGCGTGATGGTTGTGCTGCACCGAAGGGACGCGGTCGCTCCCAGCTACCCCAACTCCCGAATCATCGCGATCTCGTCGCAAAACGGCAGTTTGGAGCAGTTGATGCAATCTTTCCACACCTTCTGCGGAAGCGTCTCTTTGGCCACGACGCGGAAGCCGCACTTCTCAAAAAATTCTTTCTGATACGTCAGCGCAAGTACTCTTCTGATGCCCAACCGTCCGCATTCCTCCACCAAAGACAACACCAGCCGTTTTCCGACGCCAAGCCCTTTCGCATTCTCCGCGATGGCCAGCGACCGGATTTCCGCCAGATCGTCCCACAAAATATGCAGGCCGGCAACTCCGATTACGTTTTGTCCGTCGTAGGCAACGATAAACGACTGCAGGTTTTCCAGAATGGATATCTTGGTTCTGGGCAGCATCAAGCCCTGCTGCGCATACTGGTTGATGATGGCCAGCATTTGCTCTACGTCGCTGGTCATGGCATGGCGGACCGTCAGGGCACCCGTCAAACTCATGGTTCATTCCTCCGCTTTCCCACACGTATCACTGTCAGTATAAATATTCATTATGGTATATAAATATACATAACTCCCCCTGTTTCGTCCAGTCTTTTTTCGCCCCTTTTTCTCTCCATGAACAGGACGTGCTTTCGTTGGCTGTATGCTATAATAGAGCCGGAGGTGTTCGCTTTGACGACACGCAGAGAACGAAAGAAACGAGAGACGCGCCAGCGGATCTTTAATGCTGCCATCAAGCTGTTTAAAAAACATGGATTTGATGGCACCACGATCGACATGATTTCCGAGGAAGCGGATGTGGCCAGAGGGACGATTTTTCTCCACTTCACCTCCAAGGAAGCGATCCTGGCCAGCTGGGGGTACGAACGAATCCAGGAAGTGGAGGAGCGGCGAGACGAGTGGGATTACGGAGACAGCTGCAAACAGCGCGTGCTGCGGATATATAAAATCATGAATGAAGTGAACATCCAAAACTACGACTTTATCAAGGTATTGATTGAATCCTCCATGAAGCACCGGCAAGTGCTGGAATCGGAAAAGAGCGTGTACTTCGAGCTCCGCGAGCTGTTTGCCGACCTGATTGAAGAAGCGCAGGAAAAAGGCAGGTTGAAAGCCAAGTTTAATCCGCTCGTGGCTGCCAACATGCTGGAAAACATTTATTACAACGCGCTCTATGACTGGGTGCGGAGCGATGGCGCTTGGCCGCTGGAAGAGATCATGGAAGAAAAAGTCTCGATTGTGTTTGAAGGGCTGGACGCGTGAGGCGGACAGCCTTTTTTGACAGGCTGTATGGACATGGCCGCTCCTCTCTGCATCTTTTCCTTGCGGCCAGCTCCTCCTTCTCCTATGATGAAGGGTGGAACAGGAGGTATTGATCGTGGCAAAAGCGATTGCTCGTGACGATATTGAATTGCTGGCTCCAGCCGGCAACTGGGACTGCCTCAAGGCAGCGGTGGCCAACGGAGCCGATGCCGTGTACTTCGGCGTGGAGAAGTTTAACGCAAGGGCGCGGGCCGAAAACTTCCGTGTCGAAGAACTGCCCGAAATCATGTCTTTTCTTCATTTGTACGGGGTAAAAGGGTTTCTCACCTTTAATATTCTTGTCTTTGAAGAGGAGCTGGAGGAAGCGCGCCGTTTGATTGAAGCGTGTATGGACGCTGGCGTGGACGCGGTGATCGTGCAGGACCTGGGGCTGGTCAAGCTGATCCGCGAAATCTCTCCCGACTTCCCGATTCACGGGTCGACGCAAATGACCATTACTTCACCGGAAGCGGTGGAATTTACCAAGCCGTTTGCGCTGGAGCGGGTCGTGCTGGGACGGGAAAACTCACTGAAAGAGATTCAGATTATCGGACAAAAAGCGAAGCTGCCGATGGAAGTATTTGTCCACGGCGCGCTCTGTGTCTCCTACTCGGGACAGTGCCTCACATCCGAAATGTGGGGGGGACGCTCCGCCAACCGCGGGGAATGTGCCCAGGCCTGCCGCCTTCCTTATGACCTGATCGTGGACGGACAGGTAAAAGAAATGGGCAACGTCGCGTACCTGCTTTCTCCCAAAGACCTGGCGGCGATCGATCTGGTTCCGGAACTGATCGAGGCGGGTGTCACTTCATTCAAGATCGAAGGCCGACTCAAATCACCCGAATACGTGGCCAACGTGGTCGGCAAGTACCGGGCCGCCATCGACCGTTATTTTGAAGGCCAACACCGTCCGCCAAGCGAGGAGGAAATCCGCGAACTGCAGCAGAGTTTCTCCCGCGGTTTCACACACGGTTTTTTAAAGGGGACCAACAACAAGACTCTGTTGGACGGAACATTTCCCAAAAGCCGCGGGGTCTATCTGGGGACGGTGAAAAAGGTGCTGAAACAGGCGGTGCTGATCGAACTGGTCGCTCCCTTGAAGCGTGGAGACGGGATCGTCTTTGACGCCGGAGACCCGACCCAGGAGGAAGAAGGAGGCCGCGTCTACGACATCCTGAAGCGCGGCCATAAGCAGGAGGGGGAAGTGTGCGGCGGATTGTATGAAATCGTCATGGGGCGCCATGACGTGAACCTGCGCCGAATCCACGTCGGCGACCGCGTTTGGAAGACAAATGACCCCGAACTGGACAAGCGGCTGCGCAAGACGTTTGAAACGGACAAGCCTTACCGCACGTTTCCGCTGGCTGTCCACGTATCAGGCGCAGCAGGGGAACCGCTGCAAACAACCTGGGTGGATCGCAAGGCCAATCATGCGGTAACCGTTCGTTCCCGTGTACCGCTTGCGTCGGCAATCAAACGGCCATTGACGCACTCGCTTATTCACGAACAGTTTGGCCGGCTGGGCGGGACGGTGTACCATCTGGCTCCCGAAGCACTTACCCTGGATCTCGCCGGCGATGTGATCGTACCTGTAAGCGAGCTGAACCGGATGCGGAGGGAAGCTGTGGAGCAACTGACCGCTCTGCGCTGCCAGCCCCCTGTCTACCAGAAACGACGCGTGGACGTGTATGCCGACGTGCCCCAGCCAAGCAGGGTGAAGCAGCCGCTCCTGACCGCACTGTGCCGATCACTGGAACAGGTGGAGGCAGCCGCCCAAACGGATGTTGACATGCTCTACGCCGACTTCGAGTTCGTCAAGCAGTATCCGCAGGCTGTGCAGTTGGCCCATCGCTTCGGCAAGCCGATCGCTCTGGCCACGATGCGCATCCACATGCCGGACGAAAACGGCGTGCTGGCCCTGATAGCCAAAAGCAGGCCTGACGCCATCCTCGTCCGCAACACCGGAGCCCTCTATTACTACCTGGCGCGGCAGGATGCACAGCCCATTCCGCTGATTGGCGACTTTTCGCTGAACGCTGCCAACCACAAGACAGTCAACCTGTTTTTGGAGACCGGCATGCAGCGGGTGACGGCATCGTATGATTTAAACATCCAGCAAATGCTTCAGCTCCTGGATCGCGTCGATCCGGCCAAGATGGAAGTGGTCATCCATCAGCACCTGCCAATGTTTCACACCGAGCACTGTGTCTACTGCACCTTTTTAAGCGAGGGAACCGACCATACAAACTGTGGAACTCCGTGTGAAAAATCGCGGATATCTCTCCGCGACCGGGTCGGCTTCTCCCATCCGGTACGAGTAGACACAGGCTGCCGCAACACCGTCTACAATGCAATCGACCAGTCCGGCGCCGAATACCTGAGCGAATTCCTCAAGCGCGGCGTGGGCAGCTATCGGATTGAATTCCTGGAAGAAGAACCGGCCCGCGTGCAGGAAGTGATCGGACTGTACCGGCAGGCTCTGCGTGGAGAAGTAAGCGGCACGTACGTCTGGCGGACGCTAAAAGCCATTAACCAACTGGGAGTAACCCGCGGCCAGTTGACCAAATAAAGGAGGGATCGGCATGCCCGATTTGACAAAAGCGACAGAGGATAACCTGCGGTATGTACTGGAAGGAATCAAGACCAGGCTCAACATGGTCAATACGGCCGTGATGAAGCCGGAAGATTATGATCTGGCCAGCTATGACGATCTGCTGTACCTGTACAACATGGTGCAGAAAAAAAAGACGTTCAGCATTAACGAAATGACCGCCATTGTCGAAGAGCTTGGCAGCCTGCGCAAACAGTCGTAAGCAAAAAGCGTCGCACCAAAACGGTACGGCGCTTCAGCGTTCAGATAAAGTGTTTGGATAGAGGGAGGCGGCCATTTTCCTCTCTCACTCCGCTGCCAACCTCCAATGGGGCTGGACTGTCCGCTTCGCCATCCGGCAGCGGGCTTGCTCCGCTCGGATGGTTGGCAAAGTCGTTCGTGCGGAAAATGGCCGCTCTCCTGCAAGTCATGTGGGGCGGTGCGTTTCTAGTCCCTCTTTCCAAACCTGGCGGCAAGGGACGAAACTCGCCGGTACCGCTTAAGCGCGACATATCCGTACAACAGCGGCGTACCCAGGATGCTGCATGCCAGTACATTTGAGGTTGCAGGTGAAATGGCCCATCCATAAATTGCCTGATGAAAGGGGACACCTTGCAGGATGATGTCGAACAGAGCGGCGAGGGTAAGACCTGCGTAGTTGCCCACAATGACCAGCAGCAGAAACAAAAACAGGTGGATGAGCTGCATCCGCCCTCGTTCGGGCTGGTAACCGGGTACCATGTGCAGCAGTCCGATCATCAGTCCGATCATGCCGTTGGCCGCACTCCAGTGCCACCAAATGTCCTGCAGCAGGAAGTCGACACCGACATTTCCCAGAAATCCGATCAAAAAGCCTGACAGCGGCCCATACACGGCTGATGAAAAGGCGAGAATCGCCACTGCTGGTCTAAATTGAGCAGAATCGCCGACTTCAACATCGGCAGTAAGAAAAGAAAAAAAAGCGTACGCCACAGACGCGGCCATTACCATCAGCCATTTGAACCCCACGCAGTTTCGCTCCATCCGCTCAAGTTCCCCTCCCGATTTCCTACGCTACCAGTCTATACCCGGCGAGAGGAAAAGGCAAAACCTTGCGAGTAGAGGGCAAAGTACACAAAGAAGGAAAAGTCTTGCAACTTTTGCGGCAGATAACCGTAATTCATACTGTGAACAATATCCTGGATCAGGTTGAAAAGGAGGATACACGAATGATTGTCACGACGACCAGCACACTTCAGGGGAAGGAAATCATCGAGTACTGCGGGGTAATCAGCGGAGAAGTCATCATGGGAGCCAATGTGGTGCGCGACTTTCTCGCCGGAATTACCGACATCATCGGCGGGCGCAGCGGTGCTTACGAAAGCAAGCTGGCAGAAGGCAGAGAAATGGCAATTCAGGAGATGATCGACAAGGCGAAGCGGTTGGGAGCAAATGCGGTAATCGGAGTGGACCTCGATTTTGAAACCCTTCGCGACGGGATGATGATCTGCGTCGCTACGGGTACGGCTGTCAAGGTGAAAGGATAGCAGACAGATCAACGTTACGAAGCAGGATGGGAAATGGTCCGAGCCTGTCCGGACTTGGGGAGATGACACAAGATGGAGCAATCTGTAATCCACCAGACAAACCTGCCGCGTACGCGTGAGAGCATCGCTGCGGATTTACGCCAACTGGGGCTTAGAGCAGGAATGACGGTCATCGTCCACTCCTCCCTTCGCTCAATAGGTTGGGTGTGCGGCGGAGCAATCGCAGTTGTACAGGCCCTGATGGATGTGATCACCGAGGAAGGAACGCTGGTGATGCCCGCTCACAGCGCCCACTATTCCGATCCCGCCACGTGGGAAAACCCACCGGTTCCACAATCATGGTGGGAAATCATCCGCAACCACATGCCGGCATTTGAACCGGCGATTACCCCTACGTACGGCATGGGAGCCATTGCCGAAGCCTTTCGCACCTGGCCGCAGGTATGCCGCAGTTCTCATCCTGCCGGCTCGTTTGCTGCGTGGGGAAAAGACGCAGCGGAGATCGTCACTGCACACAGCCTCGATAACGAATTCGGGGAAGAGTCGCCGTTGGCCCGCATCTACGAGCGAGATGGATGGGTACTTCTGCTCGGAGTCGGATACGACGCGAACACGTCCTTTCACCTCGCCGAATATCGCTGCCCACACAGCAAGAAAACGGAGGCGGGCGCACCGGTGCTGGAACAGGGTCAGCGTGTTTGGAAAACGTATGCCACCCTGGATTACCGCACAGAAGACTTTGTCCAGATCGGCACAGAAATGGAACGGAAGTGTCAGATTGTCACAGGCCATGTTGGCTCTGCATACAGCCGGTTGTTTCGGCAGCGAGACGCGGTCGACTTCGCCGTCTCTTGGCTGCAGCAGCGCGCTACCTCCGGGTAGATGCGAAGCTTTCAGGGAAACAGCAACAAGCATCCCGCCCGGCAGTGACAGGGAACGGGATGCTTGTTTTGCGATCCGATCAATGATTGACGATACCTTCACGAGGCTCTGCTTCTTCCGCTGGTGCCTCGATTTTGCAGCCTTCTTTCCAAAGCAGGTAGCGAATACTGTCTGCCAGTGCCTCCCAGCTCGCTTCGATCACGTTGGTGGATACCCCGACCGTACTCCAGCGCTCCCCGTTGCGCATCGATTCAATCAAAACCCGCACCTTGGCGGCCGTCGCCTGGCTCTCGTCCAGAACACGGACCTTGTAGTCGGTCAAGTACATCTCGGACAGACAGGGGAAATGCTCTTCCAGCGCTTTGCGAAGAGCGTTGTCCAGAGCGTTGACCGGTCCGTTCCCTTCGGCAATGGTATGAACGATCTGTCCGTTCACCCGGATCTTGACCATCGCTTCGGAGAGGATTGCCTTTTCGGCCGTTTTCTCCATCCAGATTTTGAACGATTCCAGCGTAAACAGTTCCTGTGCTTCGCCGGATGCTTCCAGCAGCAGCAGGGAGAGAGACGCTTCCGCCCCTTCGTATTGATACCCCTGATACTCCCGCTCCTTGATCCGCTGAATCATTTCGCGCGCCTCCGGACGGTTGCGGTCAAAACTGATGTTCATCTCTTCGGCCTTGGCCAGCAGGTTGCTTTGTCCGGCCAGTTCGGAGACGAGGACGCGGCGGCGGTTCCCGATTTTTTCAGGAGCCAGATGTTCGTAGGTCTGCGGGTTCTTCAACACGGCGCTGACGTGGATGCCACCCTTGTGGGCAAATGCGCTGTTGCCGACAAACGGTTGATTGGTCGGCAGGACCATGTTGGCGATCTCTGCCACGTAGCGGGAAAGGGAGGTGAGTTGAGCCAGGTTTTCCTCTTTCACACAGGTGTATCCCATCTTCAACTGCAGGTTGGGAATCACGGAGATCAGGTTGACGTTGCCGCAGCGCTCCCCGATTCCGTTGATCGTTCCTTGGACCTGGGTCGCACCGGCCTGTACCGCTGCCAGCGAATTGGCCACAGCCAGTTCCCCGTCGTTATGGGCGTGAATGCCGATTGGCGCATGCAGGCTGGCTCGTACCGTGCTCACGATTTCCGCTACCTCCTGGGGAAGACTTCCGCCATTGGTGTCACACAGCACCAGCCAGTCGGCACCGGCCGCTTCCGCCGCTTCCAGTACGCGCAGGGCGTAGATCGGATTATGCTTATATCCGTCAAAGAAGTGTTCCGCATCGAAAATCACCATCAGCCCATTCTGCTTCAAAAAGCGGACCGAGTCGGCAACCATCCGCAGATTTTCTTCCAGGGTCGTTTTCAGCGCCTGGGTGACGTGCAAATCCCACGACTTTCCAAAGATCGTTGCTGCTTTTACACCGCTCTTGATCAGTGCCTGCAGATTTTGATCCTCCTCGGCGGCCACACCAGGGCGACAGGTGCTGCCAAATGCGGTAATCTTGGCATGCTGAAGCGGTACTTCGCGAATCCGCTCGAAGAACGCCATATCCTTGGGGTTGCTGCCTGGCCACCCGCCTTCGATGAAGTCGACGCCAAACTGATCAAGGCGAATGGCAATCTTCACCTTGTCCTCCACAGACAAGCTGATACCCTCCCCTTGGGTTCCGTCTCGCAGGGTGGTATCGTACAGATAGATGCGTTTCTCTCCCACGTTTTCCAACTTCAACACTCCATTTTTTCCAATTGTATTAATTGTCTTTTTATTTTCTGTACAATTTGATTGCCTACCAGTATACCACAGCTATTCCACGAAAAAAAAGAGCATCAGATGCTCTTTTCAGAATGTTGTCAAAACCGGCACAATGCCGCCCGTTTCTTCTTATCGATTGATCTTATGCGGAGTGCTCGCGGATAAATCGGGCTGTAACCTCTATCGCTTCCTCCAACTGGGGCGTGGTTCCGGCAAACGGGTGTACCGTGTTAAAGGTGTGATTGGCTCCTTTAATCCAGTGCAGGCGGCTGTTTTGCGCCGCTGCGTGAAGCTGTCGGGCACCATTGACCAGCCGGGGATAATCTTGATCCCCCTGCACCAAAAGCAGCGGCTGCGGCATTCTGCTCACCCTGTCGACCAGATCGTACTTTTCCGCGTTCTGGTCGACATCGTCGATCACGACTTTCCTGATCGGCATTTGCTGCAGCGTGCGGGCGTTGTGGATGTACCCGACACCGTTTGCGGCGATTTCCTGGCGAAGTTTTTCATCAAACAGGTTAACGTGAGCGATGCCGTTCCAGCTAACGACCCCTTTCACCTCCGGGTTGTCGGCAGCAAACAGGATGGCGTCGCCGCCTCCCTTGCTGTGGCCAAGCAGAAAGAGCTGCTCCAGGTCCAGCCTGGCAGACACGGGCAAGGGTTCGTCCCGAAGCCAGCCCACAAGAGCGGCGAGGTCAGCCAGCTCCCGGGCATACGTGTTTACGGCAAACTTCTCCAGTTCGTCAAACTCCGTCAAGCTCTCGCCGACGCCGTTGCAGGAAAAGTTAAAGCGGATCACGGCAATGCCGCGTGCCGCCAACTGCTCAGCGGCGTAGGGGAAACTGCCCCAGTCCTTAAAACCTTTAAAGCCGTGGCAGAACAACAGTACCGGCAGCTTTCCCTCTCTCTGCTCGTCAACGTTCAGGTCGCCGCGAATCACCAGGTTTCCATCAAGCGGCAGGGTAAAGGAATGGATCACGTTTCACCACCTCCATCGGAATGCTGCATCAAGTAGGCCAGCGCACTGCGTCCCAACACTTCGGCGCTGATCAGCATGGCGCTTTCATCGATGTCAAACATCGGATGATGATGCGGGTACACGGCCCCTTTTTCGGGATTGCCGGCACCGATGAAAGCAAAAGCCCCGGGTACCCGCTGCAAATAATAGGCAAAATCTTCGCCGCCCATGATCGGCTTCATCAGTTCCACCTGTTTCTCTCCAACGGCAGCCAATGCCGCCGCGTGCATCAGGGAGGCCTCGGACAGTGAGTTGACCACTGCCGGATAACCGCGGTCGTAATGAACGGCGGCTGTCGCCCCCATCATGGCTGCCGTACCGATGACAATCTCCTTCAGCCGCTGCTCGGCCAGATCGCGCACCTCCGGCAGAAACGTGCGTACGGTACCGCTCATCCGGCATGAATCCGCAATCACGTTGTTGTTGTCGCCGGCATGGAAGGTCCCGACTGTGACCACGACGCTTTCCAGCGGACTGACGTTGCGGCTGGCAATCGTCTGCAGGCTGCTCACTACCTGTGCTCCAATGACGATCGAATCGACCGTCTGATGCGGCAGGGCCGCATGCCCGCCTCTCCCTTTGATCTCGATCAGAAAGTCGTCCACATTGGCCATGATCGGTCCTGGGGCCACCAGCACTTTCCCGACGGGCTCGGTCGCCCAAAGGTGGGCGCCAAATATCGCATCCACGCCCTCCAGCACGCCGTCTTCCACCATTTGAATCGCGCCGCCCGGATTTTCTTCCTCGGCATGTTGAAAAATCAGGACGATATTTCCGGACAGCAGATGACGGTGCCGGGCCAGTACCCTGGCCAGCCCCAGCAACGAGGCTGTGTGCCCGTCATGGCCACAGGCATGCATCACTCCGGGAACTTTTGATTTGTAGGGAACGTCTTTCTGATCCTGGATGGGCAGCGCATCAAAATCGGCACGCAGCGCTACGGTCGGACCCGGCGCACCACCGCGGATGAGCCCCCGAACGCCGCGGCCGCCCACTTGCGTCCGCACTTCATCCAGCTCAAACCCGTGCAATATTTCGGCGATCATCGCCGGTGTCTTCTCTTCCCGAAAGGAGAGTTCGGGGTATTGGTGCAGATGGCGCCGCCAGGCTACCATCTGCTCTTCCTCCGCACGCAGCAGCTCTTTCAAATTGGCTGACAACCACTCGCTCATCGTTTGTTCTCCTCCGTATTGGCAACCTTTGCTCTCTCCATCATAACAGAAGAAACACCTGCTGTGCAGGTTTCGCGAACTTCGCCTGCTGCTCCTGTTTACATGAAAAAAAACCGTCAGACATGAACAGCCTGACGGTTCCAGCGTGTAGTCAAAGTGTCCCGAAGGGGAAAAATGTCCTGGGGCAGGATTTCATCGCTGTTGGAACTCATCCTTTACACGAACAACATTCGTGGCCTGAGGCCCCTTCTGCCCTTCAACGATGTCAAACGTAACGATTTCTCCTTCCTCGAGATTGCGATAACCGCTGCCGGCAATCCCCGTAAAGTGGACGAAAATGTCGCCCCCTTCTTTTTTCTCGATAAAACCATATCCCTTTTCCTTGCTGAACCACTTGACTCTGCCTTGCATGTTCCAGTTTCCTCCTCATCTGGCGGTACCCCGCTCTTTTCTCTTTATTTATCTTATGCGGAAACGGACAGAGGTGTACGAAACGACACTATTTTATTCACACGTGCTTTCGGTTACAATGAGAAGTGATTACCAGTTCGTGACTTGCTCTCATGTATGGCTGGAAGAAAGGAGCGTCGGAGATTGCGATACTGGTGGATCGTCATGGGAGCGCTTCTGCTGGCGGCCTGTGCCCAGTTGGACCTAGCTGTGGAGAGCGGCAGGCAGGCTGTGGAAACGGGGCGGCAAGTCCTGGAGACAGGCAGACAGGTGTTGGAGGCAGGCAAACAGTTGGCCAATTCCGAGATCGCCCGCCAGCTGCAATCGTTCCTGAAAGAAAAGTACGAATCGTCGGCAGCGCTGCGCGAAGCGATGTTCTCCGGGGATGGCGAACTGCTGGCCGAGGAGCTGGAGAGAACGGAGTTGGCCAACTTCACCTTCTACCGGTCAGAATTCCTGGACGTCGAGTTTCGCGGCAAACTGACAGCAGATGGAACCTTCCAGGTGCTTCGCTATCACCTGAGTCAGCCTGATGGCGAACCGGCCATCATCGGCGAATTCAACGCCTTCCTCGACAAGAACGGCGAAATCCAGGTAGACAGTACCGCTGAATTGGACACAGTTGGCAGAGCCCATGGGGGCGGCGGATCGGATGAAGCGAACGGCGCTGGCGAAGCTGCTGGCACCGGAGCGCAAACGGAGTAAACGACGGGTGCTGACAGCAAAGAATACCCCTCAGGAAGCAGGAAAAGGTCCCGCCTTATTCCTGCTTCCTGAGGGGTTTACTGGTGCGGGCACAATATCTGTTCCTTTTATCCCGCTTGTCGCGCAGCTAATTGCTCGGCAATCCTCCGCTGCCGCCGCTCCAGATCGGCAATATCGACCCGCATCTCCAGGGCCGCCAACAGGCCGGTAAAGTATTCCTCCAGCTGATTGGCCGCGCGGGCTCGCTCCTCATCCACCATTTGGGCCAGTGCAGACGCAAATGTCCGGGCCAATTGCTCGCCACCGCGCTGCAGATAGCCGCCAACTGGCTGCTGCAATTGCTTCTCCAATGCCTCGCGCATCTTTATTTTCCCGTCGCGCTCAAAAAAGTCTTTCGCATTCTTGAACAGGTTGAGTGCTGCCTGCACCTGCGGCAGCGACGCTATCGACAGTTCTTCATCAAATGCAGGTGTCGGGATACGGCGCGCTGCGTACGGAGCCAGACTGAACCCGGCGACGTGGGCAGCAAGCTGCGAGCTCCACTGCTCCACCATTCTGGCACCGCTATTGTTGAAGAACTTCTCCAAACGAAGCGAGGTGGCTCTCAGTTCCTGAGCCAAATCATAGCTGACCGAGTGCAGCAGTTCCTGCAGACAGCCCTTCAGCGCCTGCTTCAGATTACGCCCGTCATCGACCAGCACCGACGGGTTAAAGGCGTACTGAAACAGTTCCTGAAACCGGAAAAAGAGCCGCTGTCTCACGTAGTACAGCAGTTCCTCGCGCTCACTTGCCAGCTCACGTTCAATCGCGGCCGGAGTGAAGGAAGCGAGGGTTTCCAAGGTCTGCCGGCGCGTCGCCTCCAGAGTTTGACGCCGTTCATGGCGCACTTCCTCCCCTTGCTTAGCGAGTGCGATCATCTCCCCGAGCGTATCGTGAGCCCGCTTGATCTCTCCCCGAGCCGCCTCCACGACCATCTGGGTCAGCTCTTCCAGCGTAAAGCGGAAGAAATCCCGTTCAAATGCCGGCAGGCCCGACATGGTCAATGCTTTCTTGGCATCAGGCAGCGGTTCTCCCTCCAGAGTGCCGGTGCGCTGCCGGTACACTTTTTCCGCAGAGGGGGACAGTTTCTCCTGTTCGTGCAGTCTGGCCAAGAGCGCCGTTTGGCTGGAGACAGGGTAGATACGGGGATGGCGAATGCCGCAGGCAAGCAGGTTCTTCTCCACGTGGGCAAGGACCCCGTTCAACTCTTCCGGTGAACCGGCCAGATCGGCTGCGTTGACGATGAAAAACATCTTGTCCAGCTCAAACGTTTCTTTCACCCGGCCCATCTGCAGCAAAAACTCGCGATCCGCCTGGGCAAAGGCATGGTTGTAATAGGTGACAAACAGCACCGCGTCCGCGTTTTTCATGTAATCAAAGGCAACCCCGGTATGACGGGCATTGATGGAATCAGCCCCTGGCGTATCCACCAGCGTGATGCCTTGAGCGGTCAGGGGACAGTCGTAGAACAGTTCGACCGAATCGGCAAAGCAGGCCTTTTCCTCTTTGGCCACAAATCCCTTGAACGCCTTCATGTCGACAAGCTGCTCGCCGCCAAGCTGTTCGGCCATAACCGGCCAGCCTTTGAGGACAGCTTTCAAAAAGGTGTAATGCGGTTTGGCGCTGGGCGGCATCTGGGAAACATCGATCCTCTCCACGGCTGCCAACCCCTCGCTGACGTCCGCTGCCGCGATGTCAAACACGGCCAGCGAACGCATGATGTCATGCTCCATCGCCTCCCGCGTCTTCATCAGGACACGTACGGTGCCGTGCGGATACTGCTCCGTCGGAGGCAGAATCTTGTTGATCGCCGCCGTGGTCGGGTTGGGGGAGACGGGCAGCACCATGTCGCCTAGCAAGGCATTGGCGAAGGAGGATTTCCCGGCGCTGAACGCGCCGAACAGGGCGACCGTAAAGCGGTTGGCCTCAAGCCGCTCAGCCCGTTCGACCAGCGCCCGCGCCTGTGTCTCCATCCCGGGCAGTCCGGCGATCTCGGCACTGACACGGCGCAGTTGGTTGGCGGTATCCCGCAATGTTGTCTGTATCTGGTTCATCATGTTACGCTCCCTCTTGCAAGATCGACCGCAAATGTTCAGCGGCCGCCGCTTCCTCGGCGGCGAGCCGGTCCAGCGCTTCGTGGACCGATTTCAGCTTGCGCAGCCGGTTGATCCGGGCAGCAAGGCGGCTCCGCTCTGTCTCAGCCCGCTCTCTCAACATGGACGACACCTGCTCGATCAGCGTCAGGCCGATCCGGCGGTACTCCGCCTTGATCCCGTCCGAGATGTCCTGACAGTAGTTGAGCACGTACTCCCGTGAGCCTGCTCCCGGTTTTACCCGGTCAGCGAGGAAATCTGCCGTCACTTCAACCTGTACCGCATGAACGGCGGCATGATACGCGTCGTCATGAATGCCGTACGCCTCCGGCAGTTTTGCCAGCAGCTGCTTGAAGTGCCGATCGAGATTGGCCTCCACTTTGTCCCGGAAATCGGCCAAGAGCGCTTCCATCCGCGCGGTGCGTTCTTCTTCCGTCTTTTTCGCCGCAAAAAACAGGCCTACTTTGAAGTCGGGACGGCGGCTCTCCAAATAGCGCTCTGCCGCTTCATTGGTGCTGTAGTAGGTAAGTCGGGCGTTGGCCAGCAGTTTGTTCAGCTCCGTTTGCATCTCACCAAACGCCCTCTCCAGGGTGGCTTCCAGCGCGGCAAGCTGCTGCTCCGCCTGTTCACAGGCAGCCTCCACCTGCTCCCTGCTGGTGGCGCAGTCATCTTCCTCTGCCGCTGCCGCCTCCAGCTCCCTCTCCAGGGTGCTCCGCTGTTCGGCGTGCTGACTGCTCAGGAAACGGCGATGCTCGTCAACAAGGTGGAGCGCCGACTGGAACACACTGCTGCTGACCAGATCCTCCCGCCGTGCAAGCAGTTCCATCAACTGGCAGCGAAAGAGATCGTACTGATTCTCCGGATGATCCGGTTCAGCCAACGAGGTGTAAAAGACGCCGTCGGGTGCGATATTCCAGTTCTCAAAGGCCTCCTCGACACTTTCCTTGTACTCCTCGAAATCAAGCTCAAAATCGACATGCTTGTCAATCATGTTTATCACCAGAAAGACAGGCTTGCCCCGATCTTTCAGGGTCTTGGTAAACTGAAAGTTCTCCTCTGCCTGCACGTGATTGTAATCCATCATGTAGACGACCGCATCAGCCAGGTGAAGCGCCGATTCGGTGGCGATTTTGTGGGCGGCATCGGTCGAATCGATGCCCGGCGTGTCCAGAAGAGCGGCCTTGTCGCCAAGAAACAAGTCCGGACAGGAGATTTCCACCCATTCCACGGTATCCCCGTCAACCGCATACCGTTTCAGTTCTTCTAGCTGGGTATCAGGGTCAAAGGCAAGCACGCCGCTCTGCCGGGTATAAACCCGGGCGGCCGCTTCCCCGCCGCGGATTTTGACTACATTGGCGCTGGTCGGAATCGGATTGGACGGCAGCAGATCTCTGCCAAGCAGCGTGTTGATCATGGTCGACTTACCGGCAGAAAAATGGCCGCAAAAGGCAATCACCAGCTCACCCTGACCCGCTTTCTCAGCCAATTGCTTCAGCTTCGCGGCCGTTCCTTCGTCACCGGCCGCCGCCGCCAGCCCGGCAGCGCGTCCGACGCGGTCGGCCAGCTCAGCAAACCGTTCTCTTTCCACCACTTGCTTCCCGTTCACGCGTTGATCATCTCCATCTCCCTACTCTGCTACCTGCTCTGCTCTTTCTACTTCACCATGCCGAATGTAACACACCTTACCGGTTAGTTCAACGACAAAAGACAGGCAAAAAAACGATGCCGCCCGGCAGCGTTGGCGCCAGGCGGCATCGTGAAACGGGCTTTCACCGTCATGCGGGTTGTGCCGACTCTTTCGGGCGAAAGGCGGGGATCACTTCCTCGGCAAACAGTTTCATGGAAGCCTTCACCTTGTCATGCTCCATTCCGCCAAAGTTCATCAAACACATTAAATGGTTCACCCCGGCTTCCTGGTATCGTTTGATCTGGGCGATGCAGTCCTCTGGGGAGCCGACAATCAACTGCTCCCGCTGGGCCAGGTCTTCGAATACCGCTCCTTTTCCGTACAAACGGGTGCGCAGATAGCGGTTGAGCGGCTCGTAGGCATTCTCTCTCGCTTGCTGGGTCGTCTCGGCGACGTGGACGTGCAGGGCAATCGGTATCTCCATCTTCGCCGGTTCAAATCCGGAAGCGGCGCTGACCTGCTTGTACTGATCGAGAATCGACTTCAGTTCGCCGACCGAATTGCTGCTGACGTAGGCTACGCCCATTATCGGCTGCCCCATTTTGGCCACGTATTCCACCCCTTGCGGACGGAGTGCCGCAATCCAGGTTGGCACCGGTTTTTGCGTGGGCAGCACTTCCAGCGAGATGTCGCCGTACTGATGATATTCCCCCTTAAAGGTGAACCGTTCTCCCGCCCAAAGCCGCTTCAGGACTTCAAACTTTTCGTTGAACATGAACGGCTTGAGGGCTGGATCAATGTTGAACCCGCCAAACTCATGCGGCAGATAGCCGCTGCCCAGGCCCATGTTTAAGCGGCCGCCGCTGAGGTAATCGGCCAGCGCGTAATCCTCCGCCACGCGAACCGGATCGTGAAACGGCAGCACCACAACCGACACCCCCAGCCGGATGCGCCTGGTCATGCCGGCGGCGGCGGCAATCAGCATGTGCGGCGAGGTTAAAACGCCGTATTCATGAAAGTGGTGTTCCGCATACCACACGGCATCATACCCATATTCCTCGGCGAGCACGGTTTGTTCCAGAACCTGGTCGACAAACGCCTCCGCAGAACGGGGAAGTTCGTTTGCGTAGTTGTCAAACACCGTAAACAGACCAAACTTCATGATCAGTTCCTCCTTCATCCTGTTTTCAAGCTGGAATGTAGAATGAAAAGGCCAGCCGAAACCGGAGCGAGACACGGTTGGTTTTGCCCCCTTCCGCTCCTTTTCAGCCGGCCGTATTTGCTAATGAGAATTGGCTTTTGCACCTCATCCCCGTAAATAGGCAGCCTGGTTGTAGCGCTATTTTCTCATTTCATGGTAGCGGTCGATTGCGGCGCGAATCGACTGCAGCACCGCTCCCTGCCCGGGAGCCAAAAAGCGTTCCTGAATCAGTTTGGTGATTTCCCCCACCCCGTTGGCGATGCTTTTGCCGCGCAGCAGGTGAGCGAGGTAATCACTTGTCTTTTCCATCACGAAGGTAAATGAGGCGTCCACAATCACGTCATCGTCCACATCAATGATCAGCACACAACCAACCAGGGTATAGAGTTCATACAAGGTCGTCCCTTTGGGAACCTGGGCAA
This sequence comes from Brevibacillus sp., assembly GCA_017656235.1. Lineage (GTDB taxonomy): Bacteria > Bacillota > Bacilli > Brevibacillales > Brevibacillaceae > Brevibacillus_E. Next base: position 236,663 of record JACDOF010000002.1, on the reverse strand, counting down.
AGCCTGCGGCCAGTACCGTATTTCTCCCGGCGTAGTCCACCATCTTATCACCCCCATCACGTTTTCATCTGGCAGGCCCGACCGATTGGACAGGGAAGAGCCTAGTGTCCGGCCAAAAAGGTCTGGTTTAGCCGGGCATCAGCCAGCAGTTCCTCCGGTGTTCCGCTGAACTGGATCGTTCCACGCTCCAGTGTGTAGACCCGGTCGGCGATGCGCAGCGCGGCCCGGGCATTCTGTTCCACCAGCAGGATTGTCATCCCCTGTTCTTTCAATTCGCACAGCTTTTCAAAGATTTCGGCGACGATCAGCGGCGCCAGACCAAGTGAAGGTTCGTCGAGCATCAGCAGCTGCGGCCTGGCCATCAATCCTCTGGCGATCGCCAGCATCTGCTGCTCTCCGCCGCTCAGCGTGCCGGCAAGCTGCTTTTTCCTTTCCCTCAACCTGGGAAACAGCGTGTACATTCTCTCCAGGTCTTCCTGAACCGCCTCTGCGCCAGTTTCCCCGGCCTTGGTTCCTTTACGCCGGGTGTACGCTCCCAACAGCAAACTTTGTTCAACGGTCAACTCCGGAAACATCCCGCGCCGCTCCGGCACGTGGTTGATGCCTATGGAAGCCAGCTGCTCCGCCGTTTTGCCCTGTACCTCCTGACCGTGGACGATCACCTGTCCCGCCGCTGCCGGAATCAGGCCGGAAATGGCCGCCAGGAGTGTCGACTTTCCCGCTCCGTTGGCACCGATAATGGTCACCAGTTCATTTTTTCGCACTTCGAGTGAAACGTCGCGGAGCACGTGGATGCTGCCGCGGTACGCGTCCAGGTTGCGAACCGTGAGGACTGTTTCCTCTGACGTATTTCTTTTTCCTCCTAAAAGAGGTGTCCACTCCTGGTTTTCCTGCCCCAGATAGGCTTCGATCACACGTGGATTGGTTCGGATCTCTTCCGGTGTCCCCACGGCAATCGGCGTACCAAACTCCAGGACCACGATCTGATCCGCCACTTCCATCACAGTCGACACGTCATGCTCAATCAGCAGGATGGTCAATCCATCCGCACGCAGCCGCTTCAGCAGCTTCACCATCGCTGCCACCTCTTCCCTGCTTAGACCGGACATCGGTTCATCCAGCAGAAGCAGCTTCGGTTCCACGGCCAGTGCCCGGGCCACCTCCAGCAAGCGCTGCTCGCCAAACGACAGATCCTTGGCAGAGCTCTCTGCCTTGTGAGCCAATCCGACGTCCCCAAGCAGCTTCAGCGCCAATCTCTCAGCCTCCTGCTCCTGCTGGCGGATGCGCGGCAGGCGAAGCATCGCTGGAAGCAGTCCCGCTTGCCGTGTCGCGCGGCAGGCCACCAGGACGTTTTCCAGTACGGTCAGGTTGTGGAACACCTGCAGGTTCTGAAAGGTGCGGGAGAGGCCGCAGCGGGCGATTTCGTGCGGCTTCAGGTGATGGATCGGCTGTCCGTTGAACAGAATCCGTCCGCTGTCCGGCGTGTACATCCCGGTGATGCAGTTAAAGGTTGACGTTTTGCCGGCTCCGTTGGGACCAATCAACGCGACGATCGCCCCCGCCGGCACCTCAAATGTGGAGTTGGCCACCGCTGTCACTCCGCCAAACGACTTGTTCACTCCTTCAAAAGAGAGCATCACCTGCCTGCTCATCACGCGTTCCTCCCGTCCTTGATCCTGTCCCACAGTTTGTTCAATCCCCCGGCCATACCCTGCGGCATGAAGATCATCATGACAACCAACAGGCCGCCGAAGAAGATCGTCTCGGCCGCTCCCGCCGACGACTCTGACAGCAGCAGCGGAATCACTTCCCGCAACAACTCGGTCAATACGGTTACGACAATCACCCCGATCAGACCGCCCCATACGGAAGCAAGCCCGCCGACAACGGCCATCAGCACGTACCTGATGGACTGTTCAAAGCTGAACAGTTCCGGGCTGATAAAGGTCATGTAATGAGCGTAAAGAGAACCGCTCAACGAAGCCAGCACGGCGCTGATGATAAACGCCTGCCAGCGGTAGCGGCCAACGTGTACCCCCATCGCTTCCGCCGCCGCCGCACTGGCGTGCACGGCTTTCAATGTGCGGCCCCAGGAGGAGTTGACCAGATTGCGCACCAAGAGGATAACCAAAAAGGCCGCCAACCAGACCAGATAAAACCATTGCTTGTCGGATGCAAGCGTAAGGCCGAACAGATTGAACTCCGGAATGCCAACCAGTCCGGAGGGTCCACCGGTCAGTTCTGACTCTTCGAGCAAAAAGATGTTTACGACAATCCCAAACCCCAAGGTGGCCAGGGAAAGCAAATGGCCGTGCAGATTCAGGGTGATCAAGCCAAGCAGTGCCGCCACACCGCCGGTGAGGACGATCCCTGCCAGCAGTGCGGCCAGTGGGGAGACATCGTACGAAGCGGTGAGGATGCCTGATGTATAGGCACCCATTCCCCAAAAGGCCGCCTGGCACAGGGTTACGATGCCGCCATACCCCATGATCAGGGTCATCCCGGTTGCGGCAATCACGTAAATGCCCATCAGCACGAACAAGCCTGTGACGTAGGAACCGGTGAACAGCGGTACACCCAGCAGCAGGAGGGCAAGGACCAGCAGCAGCGGCCAGTGCCGGGGAATGGCAGTCTTTCTGGAGTGAACAGCAGCCTCCAACTGTTTTTCCATGTATTCCATTCACCCCCTATACCCGTTTTGCGCTGCGTCCGCCCAGGATGCCGTTTGGTCTCAGCACGAGCAGCAGAATCAGGAGGAAGAAGGCAATCGCATCCTTGTAGCCGGAGGAGACCAGACCGGCGCCGAGCGACTCCAGAACGCCGAGAAGAAGTCCGCCCAACACGGCGCCTGGGATGCTGGTCAACCCGCCCAGGGTGGCGGCGACAAATCCCTTCAGGCCGATCATCAGCCCCATTTCCGGTGTCGCCAGAGAAATCGGCGTCACCACCACGCCAACCACTCCTGCCAGACAGGCTCCCAGCATCAGACTCATCAGCGCCATGCGTTCCGGGGAGATCCCCATCAGTCTGCTGACCTGCTTGTTAATCATGCATGCCCTGAGCGCGGTGCCCGTATATGTGCGTTCAAAAAACCAGAACAACGCCACCATGCAAACAAAGGCGATCACGACCACGACGATGTCCTGCCGGGGGATCGCCGCTCCCAACAGGGAGAGCGGTTCTCCCTCGAAAAAGGCAGGAAGCGTCCGCGGATTGCTGCCCCATATCAGCAGCGCGATGCCTCGCAACGTGATGGAAACGCCAATCGTAATAATGATCAGCACCACTTCCGTGGAATGGCGGGCCGGATGCAGGATAAACCGCTGCATCAGCGCACCTGTCAGGGTGGAAGCGAGGACAGCAGCCAGACAAACCAGCCACAGCGGCATCCCGGTGGAAGCCAGCGTCGCCCCAACCATCCCGGCGATCATCACAAACTCGCCCTGAGCGAAGTTGATCACTCCGTTGACATTGTAAATGGTGACAAAGCCCACGCTGATCAGGGCGTAAATACCCCCGACGGCAATTCCCGAGAAGAGAAGCTGCATCACGTCCGTAAAGGAAAGGTCGATCATTGAGCCAACACCCATTTTCCGTCTTTAACCTGAAGCATGACGACGTCATCCGCTTTCAACCCTTGGTGATTATCCGGCGAAGTGTTGAAAATACCGGTCAACCCCACCAGGTTCTTTACGTTTTCCAGTCCGTCGCGAATCGCCGCCCGTGTCACGTCTCCCTTTTCTGCCGCCTGCCCGATCGCTTCTGCCAGCAGCAGCGCGGCATCGTAGGCCATGCCGTCAATAGGACTGGGCTGTGTTTTGTACTTTTCTTCGTACGCCTTGACGTAATCCATGAGAATCTGCTTTTGCGGATCGCTGTCCGGAAGCTGATCGGCTACCCACACTTTGCCGGAGGCGATGTAGGTGCCTTCCGCCGCTTCGCCGGCCAGTTCGATAAAGGCGTTGGCTCCGGCCCCGGCGCTGTAAATCAGCATGCTGTCCATCTTCAGCTCCCAGAAGTTGCGGTTGACGATGGATGCTGCAGGCGGAATCGCCCAGACGATGACCGCTTCCGGATTCAAACTCTTGATGCGGGTAAGCTGCGGCTTCATGTCCTTGTCTGCTGCGCCAAATTTTTCTGCCGCAACAATCTCAATGCCGTTGGCCTTGGCAATCATCTCAAACGTCTTTTTGCCGCTGTCTCCGTATGCGTTGTTGACGGAGATAAAGGCCACTTTGGACTTGCCCTGACGCTTGAGAAACTGGACGATGCTGGTGGAGATGTCCGCATTATTGCTTGGTGTCTTAAACACCCACTTGCGGTCTTCTACAGGCAGCACGATTTCATCTCCCGAGCCGACCGAGATGAGCGGCACCTCTTCTTTCATCATGTAGGGGATGAGCGGCATCGTCGTGGGAGTCGTACCCGCGCCGATCACGGCCAGCACCTCGTCCTGGCTGACCAGCTTTTTCGCCGCTACCAGGGAGTTGGTTTCGTTGGACTCGTTGTCATAGACGATCAGATTCAGTTTTTTCCCGCCGATGCCCCCTTTGGCATTTATCTCTTCTACCGCCATCTGTATGGCGTCGCGCTGGGGAATCCCCCACACCGATGCCTTGCCGGTCAGTTCCAGAACGGCGCCGATCTTCCACTCGCCGGCACCGCCTGCTGATGAAGCGCTTACATTTTCGCTGCTGCCGGAACCGGTCGAACCGCCCGTCCCTCCACAGGCCGCCAGGCTGATGGCCATGGCAGCGGACAGCAGCATGGCTCCCCATGACTTCTTGTTCATGCCAAATCCCCCTTATGGTGTAAGAAATGAAGAAAACCCAGCAACGCGCTGCCCCTTTACGGCAATAAAGGGCTCTGTCACGTCGCTGGGTTTTACCTGCTTAATGATGAGATCCAGCTTGCGGCTTTCTCCCCAGAGGTAATCCAGCTTTCTTGTATTGAAATTTCCGTATTTTCAATTTAACAAAATAGTCACCCATTTTCAACATGAAAATTTGTTCTGTCTTATACCGTTACCAACGAGCTGTCACCATCTTCTTGCGTGTATAGAACTCCACGCCATCGGTACCATTGGCATGGAGGTCACCGTAGAAGGAATGCTTCCACCCGGAAAAGGGAAAGAAGGCCATTGGAGCAGGGACTCCCACGTTTATCCCCAGCATGCCGGCATCGATTTCTTCCCGGAATTTGCGCACATTGCTGCCGCTCTGCGTATAAAGACAAGCCCCGTTTGCAAATGGCGACTGGTTCGTCAATTCGATCGCTTCCTCCAGGGAATTGACACGGACGATCGACAATACGGGAGCAAAGATTTCCTCCTTCCAAATGGTCATCTCCGTGGTTACGTAATCAAAGATCGTAGGTCCGACAAAACAGCCTGGCTGGTCTGCCGCCGCATCCCGACGACCGTCGCGAATCAGCTTCGCCCCTTCCTTTTCTCCCGTTTCAATGTATTTCACGGTTCTCTCCTTATGGGCATCGCGAATGAGCGGACCAAGGAACACGCCGTCATCCAAGCCATTGCCGATCTTGATCTCATTTGCTGCTTGAACCAACTTTTGGATCAGAGGTTCTGCAACCTCGCCGACAGCGACTACGACAGAAGCAGCCATGCACCTTTCACCGGCTGAACCAAATGCTGCATTGATGATTTCCTTTACAGCCAAATCCACGTCCGCGTCAGGCATGACGATGGAATGATTTTTGGCTCCGGCCAGTGCCTGTACTCTCTTTCCATGAGCAGAAGCGGTACGATAAACATATTCAGCCACCGGTTGTGAACCGACGAAGGAGATCGCTTTGACGCCGGGATGCTCCAACAATCCATTTACGACATCGTGGGCACCATGGACGATATTGAGTACCCCGTCCGGCAGCCCTGCTTCCGCAAACAGTTCGGCCAGGCGATTGGCCAATAATGGCGTACGCTCGGACGGTTTCAAGACGAACGTGTTTCCGCAGGCGATGGCAAGCGGGAACATCCAGCAGGGAACCATCATCGGGAAGTTGAAAGGGGTAATCCCGCCTACCACCCCCACCGGATAACGGTACATTCCCGATTCGATATTGGTGGCGATATCCGGAAGCTGTCGTCCCATCATGAGCGTAGGGGCACCGGCCGCGAATTCTACGCACTCAATCCCGCGCTGTACCTCACCGTAAGCCTCTCCGTAACTTTTCCCGTTTTCCAAGGTGACCAGACGGGCCAGCTCCTCCCAATGCTCAACCAGCAATTGCTGATACCTGAACAGGATCCGTGCCCTCTTCGGAACGGCTGTCTTGCTCCAGCTTTTAAACGCTTCCTTTGCTGCCTCTACCGCCCGATCCAGGTCCTCGCGGTTGGAGATCGGCACATATGCCAAGGGCTCTCCAGTGGCTGGATTGGGAACCATGTCCTTTTTATGGGAAGAGGATTCTACCCACTGACCGCCGATAAAGTTTTTCAGTGTTTGGACCGTTGTATTGGTTGACATTGTCATTTCTCCTCTCCAGGGGTTTAATCGTTGGCCGCGATTTCTCCGCTTTTGCACTTTTCGATAAAGCTGTCGATCTGTTCGACCGTCGGCATGGCCTCGGAGCAGCTGTGGCTGGAGATGACGATCGAAGCGGCGGCAGCACCGTATTCCATCGCTCGGGTAATCTCCCATCCCTGCATCAGCCCGTAGATGAAACCCGCCGCATAGGAGTCTCCCGCACCAAATGTTTTGATTACGCGGGCAGGGAAGGTTGTTCCCTTGAAGCGCTCTCCCTCTTTGGTGTAAGCAGTGGAACCGTCTTTCCCGTGTTTGATCACGACGATGCCGGCACGATGACCGAACCATTTTTGGGCGGTAAAATCATCATCGCGACTCGCGTTTCGTTCGAAACATTCCATCATGTCGAATTCTTCTCTTGTTCCGATGATGACATCGCACTTCTCAGCAGCCAGGTTGTAATACACCGCCGTCTCCTCCGGCGAAGTCCACGTATACGGTCTGTAGTCAAGGTCGAAGAACACGACCACATCGTTCTTTCGGGCGTAAGCAAGAGCCAAAAACACGGCTTCCCGGGACGGGCTTTTGGCCAGCGCTGTACCCGAAATCAAGAGAGCCTTGGCCTTTTTGATATAGGTTTCGCTCACATCGTTCGGTTCCAGCTTCAGGTCCGCTGCATTGTCCCTGTACATGAGAATGCTGCAATCGGCAGGGCTTTTGATTTCCGTGAACGCAAGCCCGGTTACGCTTCCCGTTTTGTCGGTAATCACATGGGAAGTATCAATGTGATTTTTTTGCAGATAACCGACAATAAACCTCCCCATCTGATCGTCTGCTACTCGGCCGATAAATCCGGTCTTCATTCCCAATCTGGACATTCCAATCGCAATATTGGCGGGCGATCCACCCACATATTTGGTGAAGGTAATCGTTTCTTCCATGGGGCGATTGATTTCATTTGCATTCAAATCAATGCAAAGACGTCCGATGGCGATAAAATCCATTGGCTTTTCGCGATCAAACGACAACATGTTCACCGCACTTCCCTTCCTTCCGCAGCTATTTGCCCGCCAGTTTTCTGTCCATCACCCACTCGTGATCGGGATCGTTACGAAATCGCCAGGTACGCACCGGTCCCGCCATGACGTTCAGGTAGTAGAGTTCATAGCCGGGCGGTGCCGATACGGGGTGATAGCCTTTTGGAACCAATACCGTATCTCCGTTTTTGACGATCAACGTCTCATCCAGAGAACGGTCATCCGTGTACACTCTCTGCACGGCGAATCCGTGACCGGGGTTAACCTTGTGATAATACGTCTCTTCCAAATATGATTCATGAGGCAGGTTATCCTGATCATGTTTGTGCGGAGGATAGCTGGACCAATTTCCTTCGGGTGTAAACACTTCCACCACCAGCAAGCTGTCCGCAGGTTTTTGTTCGGGAAGAATGTTGTGAATTTTGCGTTCGATATTACCCGCTCCTCTTGTCTCAATCCCGACGTCCTCCGGTGCGATCAGGCGGGCAGGGTGTGTTCCCTTTCCGGGAGCAAGACAGACAGCGATTTCCAGATCGGTCAAAGCTTCTACTTCGTATCCTTCCTCCGGCGGGACATAGACGGAATAAGGCGGAATTTTTTCAAACACACTCATTCGCTGTCCGATGTTGTTCCATTTCTCATGTTTGGTGGTGACATTCGCTTTGCCTGTCAACAGCACGATGCAGGCTTCCTGATCACCCGCTGCCTTTTTCAGGGTTTGCCCTTTCTGAAGGGAATACACTTCAAAACCCACATGCATCCAGCCGGCGGATTGCGGGGTAACACGTACGATATTGCCTTCTTCATCCGGCATCTGGCCAGGCACAATCAAACGGCTCACGCTACCCTCTCCCTTCCAGTCGTTGACGTAACGCCTTGATCGACATCACGGTAGCATCAATATATTCCTTTGCCTTTTGCGCATATGTGTAAGGATGGGCGACAGCCGGATCCTGCTCCGCTTCCACGATGATCCAGCCATCGTAGTTTCTTTCGATCAATTCCTTGAAAATGGGAGCAAAATCTATACATCCGTCTCCCGGTACCGTAAACAGTCCTTTCACAACCGCAGTGCGAAAGTCGATCTTCTCCTTCCGGACACGGTCCAGTACATCACGCCGGACATCTTTCAAGTGAACGTATCGGATTCGCTCCCAATATTTCCTGTACAGCTCCAACGGATCATATCCGCCATACAGCGCATGCCCTGTGTCGAACAGCAGAGAGACCAGATGGGGGTCGGTCAATTCCATCAGGCGGTCAATCTCTTCCACCGTTTCCACGACCGTACCGGCGTGATAATGATAGACGAGCTGCATCCCCGATTCCTGGCACAGCCGGGCCGCCCGATGCAGACCATCTACCAGATGTCCCCATTCTTGATCCGTCAGCTTCTGGATGGTGTTGGCATCAGCAGGACGGCGGGGGTCCCAATGCATCGACCCTCCCATCTCACACACAATCACATGCTCGCAGCCCATTTCCTTCAGGTATCCTACCCATTCTGCAAAGGAATGAAGTTCCGCTTCCAGACGGCCTGCATCAGAAAACAGTGTTCCCACAAATTTGCTCGCAAGCTGGATTCCGTACTGGTCCAGCTTCGCCTTCAGCGCAGGAGGATCTTGCATGAACAGACGGCCCATTTCGGTGGAAACATAGCCAAGTGCGGACATTTCGGACAAGACCTGATCCTGGGTATAGTGGTCGCCAAGACCGGGTATATCGTCATTGACCCAACTAATGGGGGCGATTCCGATCCGAAAGTGGTTGGTTTCTCTCTCATTCACAGCCATCATTGACACCTCTGGTTTGGTTTAATATTTTCTTGCTCTTTTCAGGTTGCGTTCCTTGTCAAGATAAGCTTCTTGTACCTTGGGATTGCGAGAAGTACCCGCAATGCCGACATGCCACCACGATTCATATCCGCCAGTCATCGTCTTGGGAAGAACTTTGATATCGATCAATGTTGACACGGTTTGCTTTTTTGCCTCCGCGATGGCTGCCTGCAGTTCTTCCACAGTGGCAGCCCGATACGTTTTCACACCGTATCCGGCTGCACTTTGGGCGTAATCAATTTTTATGAAATCGCCATCCAGGCGACCGCTTTCCGGGTTCCGATACCGAAATTCCGTGGCAAAGCTGCCCATGCCGTTCCCCATTTGCAGGTTGTTAATGCACCCAAAAGCTGCGTTGTCAAATAACAGGACATTGATTTTTTTTCCTTCCTGGATGCTGGTCACCAATTCCGAATGCAGCATCAGGTAGCTCCCGTCCCCCACCATGGCATAGACCTCTTTGTCCGGTTCGGCCATTTTCACGCCAAGCGCGCCGGATATTTCGTAGCCCATGCAGGAGTAGCCGTATTCCATATGGTAGGTATTGGGGCGGCGGGCCTCCCACATTCTCTGCAGGTCTCCGGGCAGGCTGCCCGCGGCACCGACGATAATCGCATCCTCATCGATCAGATTGTTTATCAGGCCGATCACTTCCGTCTGAGTCAGACAAGATCCAAAAGTTTCATGGAACTCCGCCAGCGCTTCATCCAGCTGCCCGGCGATTTCAGGTACAAACCCTTCATGTTTGTACCTGACTTGATGCAGCCGGTTACACTCCGCCTGCCATGCCTTCTTGGCCCTTTCAATTTCATCGGTGTAGCCAGAGCGGTACCCGATCTTTTCCAATTCCGTTTCCAAAGCGAGGAGGGCCAATTTCGCGTCAGCCACGATCTTCACCGCATCAAACTTATACGCATGGTATTCCGAAACGTTGATGGTGACAAAATCCACTTCCGGATGCTGAAACAACTGCTTGGATGCCGTTGTAAAATCTGAATAGCGGGTACCGATTCCGATAACCACATCTGCCTCTTTGGCGATCAGGTTTGCCGCCAGGCTGCCGGTTACGCCGATCCCCCCCAGGTTGTACGCATGCTGACTTTCAACTGCACTCTTTCCGGCCTGGGTTTCCCCATAGGGGATGTTGAACTTCTCGGCAAAACGCTTCAGCGGTTCTGCCGCTTCCGCATAACGAACACCGCCGCCGCAAATGATGATCGGCTTTTTCTTTCCTCTGATCAACTCCACCGCGTCTTTCAGATCCGACGCGGTTGGCACACGGCGCTCAATCCGATGGACACGCTTCTTGAAAAAGTACGCCGGAAAGTCGTACACTTCTCCCTGCACGTCCTGAGGAAGCGCTATCGTTACCGCTCCGGTATCAGCCGGGTCAGCGAGAACGCGCATGGCATTGATCATCGCGGTCATCAACTGCTCCGGACGATTTACCCGATCCCAATACTTGCTCACGGCGCGAAAGGCATCATTGGTGGTCAAGGTCAAGTCATGGCAGTGCTCAATTTGTTGGAGAACGGGATCCGGTTGTCTGGTGGCAAACGTATCGCCAGGGAGCAGCAGCACCGGAATGTTATTGGCGGAAGCAGTCGCTGCCGCGGTCACCATGTTGGCCGCTCCCGGACCGACCGAAGAGGTGCATGCCATGATTTGCTTGCGGTGCTTTTGCTTGGCAAAAGCGATGGCAGCATGCGCCATCCCCTGCTCGTTCCTGCCCTGGTACACCTCCAGATCTCCGGGATCTTCTTCCAGCGCCTGACCAAGCCCCAGAACATTCCCATGACCAAAGATGGTGAAGATCCCCCTGACAAATTTTTCTTCTTTCCCGTCAAACTCAACGTACTGCTGGTTTAAAAACGCGATCAGCGCTTGAGCAGTCGTTAATCTCACCGTTTTCATTTCGTCCGTTTCCCACCTTCCCGCCAGTGATACGTGTTTCCCCTGCGGTTCACAAGTGATGTTATTCCACTTCAAAAAATTTTCTTACTGCTTTTTCCGTTGTTTCTTTTCCTGCTTTGATTGCCTTTTCCACGTCCCATTCCCAATACTCCGGACGAAACAGTTCGATCGAGACCATCTCCTGATAACCGATCTCCTGCAAGGTACGCAAGATCCCATCCAGGTCAACCGCTCCTTCACCCGGCCATACCCGGTGATGATCCCGCAATGCCCCTACCGGAAGATCTTCACAATCATCAATATGAAACACAAAGATTTTGCCTGGGTCGGCATTCTGCAAGTCATTGATACGGGAGTTCATGGCGTGGAAGTGAAAGCAGTCCAGAACCATTCCCACATTCTCTCTGTTTACCTCTGTTACGATCTCGTACGCTTGACCAAACGTATTGATCGAACAGTTGGGATATCCGCAAAATTCCAGGGCCAACCTTACCCCAAAAGGTTCGGCCAGATTTGCCAGCTCATGCAGGACCTTTACGGTTTCTTCCTTTATCTGCGTTTTGGTGAAGTCACCAATGTCAAAGCTTGGAACGACGACAATGGTCTTGCAGTGGATCACATCGCCAATCCGACAGAGGAATTGCAAATCGTCCAGGATTTGCTGACATCCGGCTTCGTCCCTGAAATTGATAAACTCCAGCGCGTTAAAAGCGTAAGGCTTGATGCGGCTCTTGTCGAAAAAGGATTTCAAATCTTCAACCGTGTTGTCCTTGAGGTAGTCCTTCAACTTATCGAGCCGGATTTCAATGTATGCGTACCCATGCTTCTCACAAAGCTCCAGATCTTTTTTCAGGGTGGAGTGTTTCATCGTCGTCGCCTGATTAAATGCTATTTTCATCATCATTCACCCGCCCGCTTCCATTTACGTTTTTCGATTCTTCCGGGCATCAATGAGAACGGCAGTGACAATAATCGCTCCTTTCAGGATTTGCTGCCAATACGACGATACGTTGAGCAGATCGAGCCCGTTGTTCATGACACCGATGATGAGAGCGCCAATAATCGTTCCGCCAACCGTTCCGATCCCTCCGGTAAGGCTGGTGCCGCCAATGACAGCGGCAGCAATGGCATCCAACTCGTACATGACACCTGCTGTCGGTTGGCCGGATGCAATGCGTGATGTCAAGATAATCCCGGCGATTGAAGATAACAACCCGGCGTATCCGTAAATCAGGATTTTGTACTTTTCCACATTGACACCGGCGATGATGGCCGCCTGCTCATTTCCGCCGATGGCATAGACATACTTTCCGAATTTTGTTTTGTTCAGGAGGATATAGGAGACGAATCCGACCAAGGCAAAAATGATGATGGGAACCGGTATCCCGAGGAGGGATCCCTGGCCGATGAATTTGAAGGATTCGGATAAATTTCCGATCGGTCTTCCGCCGCTGTAAAGCAGCGCCGCGCCCCTCGCCGCTGTCATCATCCCGAGTGTAACCACAAATGGTGCAATCTTTCCTTTGGCTATAATCGTTCCGTTGATCACACCTGTAAGCAATCCGACTGCAAGGCCGACGGCGATCGCCAGGACAACTGAATAGCTGTCCACTTGCGCCAGGCTGGCAACCACTACCGAGACGAGGGCGATGACAGATCCGGATGATAGATCGATCCCGGTGGTGATGATGATCATCGTCACACCGATGGCCACAATTCCGATGACGGACATTTGCCTTACGATATTTAGCAGGTTCCCGGTCGTAAAGAACGTCGGGGATAGAATCGACATCAATACAATCAACGCGATAAGGATCAGCAGCATCCCGTATCGACCAAGAAAATGGGAAACCTTTACTCTTCGTTCGCTCTTTTCCGATGTTTCAGTCTGTTCGTTCTTGTTTGCGATTGTCACTTCGCTTCTCATCAGTACTTCCCCCCGGCTTGTTTATCTGGCTGATGTTCAGCTATCCCGTTGCCAGCTCCATGATTTTTTCCTGTGTTGCCTCTCCCCTTTTTAATTCACCCGTTTTCCTTCCTTCGTGCATGACAATAATTCTGTCACTTAACCCCAAGATTTCCGGCAGTTCGGATGAAATCACCACAATCGCTTTTCCCTTTTTGGCCATCTCAAAGATCAGATGATAGATTTCCGACTTGGCTCCAACATCAATACCTCTTGTCGGTTCATCCAGGATCAGGATTTCCGGGTTGTGAAGCAGCCATCTGGCGATGAGTGTTTTTTGTTGATTGCCGCCACTTAAATACTTGATTGTTTGGTTCAGGCCAGGCGTCTTGATGGATAAATGCTCCGTCAGCTTTTGACAATCAGATTTGATTCGCCTGTGATCAAGAAATCCGCCTTTGCGATAATCGTCTATGCTGACGGTAATCATATTGTCCTGAACCGAAAGCGGCAGGAACAAACCGGTCAATTTTCTATCTTCTGTAAGTAGCCCCATGCCGCATGCGATCGCATCGCGAGGGGAACGAATGATCTTTTTTTCGCCTTTAATGAAGATTTCTCCCGAATCGGGCGGGGTAATACCGAATACACTTTCCATCACTTCTGTTCGTCCGGAACCCATCAATCCGGCAACGCCGACGATTTCGCCGAATCGAACCTCAAAACTGACATTTTCAAATTTTCCTTTTTTGGAGACGTTTTTGACTGACAATGCCACATCATTGATTTCTGCCGTTATTTTATGAAATACCTGGTTTAATTCCCGGCCAACCATCATTTCAATGAGCTGCTCTTTGGTGACGTGATCGCTCGGCTTTGTTCCCACATACTTTCCATCGCGCAAAACCGTAATTTCATCCGTGATTTGCGACAATTCATCCATCTTGTGTGTAATGTAAATGATCGACACCCCTTCTTTTTTGAGGGAACGGATGATTTTAAACAGGTGGTTTACTTCTCTTTCGGTAATCGCGGATGTCGGCTCATCCATGATAATTAATTTGGAATCGTAAGAAATCGCCTTTGCAATCTCTACCATTTGTGTATTGGCGATGCTGAGATCAGCCATCTTTGTGTTTGGATCAATATCAATTTCCAATCGTTCCAGCAGTTTTCTCGTTTTTTCTTCCAGTTCCCTGGCCTTTACCCAACCGGTAAATCGATAGCTCGGCTCTCTTCCCAAAAAAATATTTTCGGCAACCGTCATGTACGGAACCGGACTAAGCTCCTGGTGAATCATCGATATCCCTTTATTCAGGGCGTGTTTCACATTGGAGAGTTTTAACACTTCACCGTCGAAACGGATAACCCCGCGATCCGGACTGTAAATGCCAATCAATATTTTCATCAACGTTGATTTCCCGGCGCCATTTTCTCCCATCAAGGCGTGCACAGTTCCTCTCTTTACCCTGAACTGTACGTTGTCCAATGCTTTCACTCCCGGGAATTCCTTCGTAATATTCTCCATTTCCAAAATGTAATCTCCGCTCATGTCAATTCCCTCATTTTTGACAGGATGGCTTTTGAGGGAAAGGACACGATCAGGCAGGTAGTGTCCTTTCCCTCTACATTTATTCAGTTCTGCCTCAGATCCGAAATCCTACTGCCATTTCTTGATGTACTCTTCCACATTCTCTTTGGTCACCAATTCGTACGGGATCCAGTTGAACTTTTCTACCTGTTCGCCTTTCGCTGCCCGAATCGCGGTTTCCAGACCGCCTTGTCCCTGGCCCGTGGCATTCTGGAATACAGTTACCTGCAATTTCCCGGCCTTTACATATTCCAGTGCATCCGGGGTAGCATCGACACCCGCTACGATGACGTCATTCAGTTTTCCTGCCGCTTCAAGGGCCATGATCGCGCCGATCGCCATTTCATCATTGTTGGACACAACCGCGTCAATGTGCTGCCCTGACTGCAGCCAGTTTTCCATTAATGCCATGCCTTTGGCCCGATCCCACTCACCGGTTCCTTCCAGCACGACCTTCATATCCGCATATTTGTCGATGATCTGTTTGTTGCCTTCCGTTCTTTTAATTTGTGCTTCATGCCCCATCTGGCCGTTCATGATGGCGACGTTTCCTTTTCCGTCAAGGAGTTTGGCCACTTCTTCCATTTGCATGATCCCTGCTTTGATCGATTCCGAACCGACATAGGCAGTCGCGTTCTCCACCCCTTCATATTGGCGGTTTACCACTACGATCGGCACGTTGGCACTATTGGCTTTTTCAACCATATTGGGGGCCGAGGTGGTGTCAACCGGTACCAGCACGATCGCGTCGACTTGCTGCTGGATGAAGTTTTCGATTTGGGACAACTGTTTGCTGGCGTCATTCATCGCATCCACGTAAATAACTTCCACGTTTTCTTGTGTTTGTTCGTATGCTTTCATTCCATCCTGCAAATAGCTCAACCACTTGTCATCAAAGTCAGGCAGCGCTGCGCCAATCACAATCTTGTCGCTGTTTCCGGAAGAATCCTGATTTTCCGAGCCTGCCTGCGTCCCCGTGTTTGATGGCGACCCGGTCTGGGTTTCGCCGCAGCCGACAACCAATAAGGCAGCGAGAAACACAGTCACGAGCCAGCCAAAATGTTTCTTTTCTCTCATTGATTCATTCCCCCTTTATTCATGTAAGCGGACAAGCAGAGCATCATTTCCTTCACATTGGTACCATGGTGATGGCTTTCTCGTTTCGTCCCGGCTATCCCCCCTTCACAACCACGGTTTTGCCGCTATCAAATGACTCTGTGGCTGCGATCGCGATTTCAAGATTGATTTTGCCATCCCGTTCTGTAACCTTCGGTGTCTGATTGTTTTGCACACATTCGATAAAGTGAATCAGTTCCAAACGGTAGGCATCGTGAAATCTGGTCTGGAAGTCGGGAATGATCTCGTAGGTGCTCCCTTTGGAGTTAAGCAGCGTCACATTCTGATTTCGCAGCGTTCCGATAAAGATCGAGCCTTCCGTACCGATGATTTCTGTACGAATGTCGTGGCCATAGGGCGAATTTCGGCTTGCCTCAATATCACCTGCCGCCCCGGAGTCAAAATGAACATAGGTAATCGCCTGATCGACGTCGCGGAATTCTTCCATAAACGAATGCAGCAGCACTCTCCCGTGCGCGGACACAGAGCTGATTTCAGCCCCCATCAGATACCGCGCAATATCGTAATCATGAATCGAAACATCCAGAAACATCCGCCCGCTGTGCTTGATAAACTCGGCTGGAGGGGAGCCGGCATCACGGGTAATCCCTTTGAAATAGATCGGTTTTCCAATATCTCCGGCCTCAATTCTTCTCTTTGCCTCGGCATAGGCGGGATCAAACCTGCGCATAAATCCTACCTGGCAGATCACCTTGCAGTCTTTTACAACCTGGATAATCTCGTCACATTCATCCAAATGCTGCGTCAGCGGTTTTTCCACAAAAATCGCTTTTCCATGTTTCGCCGCCCGTTTAATCATCTCGGCATGGGTGCTGGTGGGGGTAACAATGATCACCGCATCAATATCGGGATCTTGAAAAACGTCGTCGGGATTCCTGGACCATTTTCCGATGCCGAATTCTCTTGCAGCCTGCTCTGCCCGTCCTTCCATCGGATCGACAACACTGGCCAGCACTGCTCCACTGATCTGATGAGCAGCCAGATTTTTCGCATGATGATAACCTAGTCGACCCAATCCAAGAACAGCGCAACGAATCGCCATGAGCCATCCGCCTTTCATTTTCTAGTGATAAATGTAAAGTAAGCGCTTTCGTTTCCAATAAAACTTAGACATATTCGGATAGTTTCACCCATTTGCCGGTACGAACCGATTGTTCAACCGCTTCCAGCACCATCTGGTTGCGAACACCGTCTTCAAAATTTGGTGACGGGCTGAATCCCCGGGAAATCCCGTTCATCATTTCCACCAGCAAATTGATAAACGTGTGCTCATAGCCGATGATGTGTCCGGCAGGCCAATAAGCGCCGGCAAATGGATGTTCCACCTCGGTACAGTTAATGGTCCGGAAGCCTTGCAATCCAGGCTCGTCCTCTTCCAAATAGACTTGCAGGTTGTTCATGTTCTCCATATCCCAGCGGATCGATCCTTTTTCGCCATTGATTTCAAAACGGTTCCCCGCCCGATTCCCTCTGCTGAAACGAGTTGCTTCGAAAACGCCCAATGCTCCATTCTCGAAGCGAGCCATGAAGACGGACGCATCATCAACGTTTACTTCTCCCCATTTGCCGCTTTCCGCACGCCCTTTTAAATTCATGTCCATTTCTCCGAGAGGGCGTTTTTTCACAAATGTCTCCATCATGCCGACCACTTCGTCGAATTCTCCAACCAGAAAACGCGCCAGGTCAATAATATGAGCTCCCAGATCACCGAGAGTGCCTGAACCGGATACTTCTTTGCGAAGCCGCCAAATCAAGGGGAATTCAGGGCTCATCAGCCAATCCTGCAGAAATGTTGCGCGAATGTGAAAAATCCTGCCCAATCGACCCTGATCAATCAGTTTCTTCGCAAATTGTACAGCCGGAGCAAACCGATAATTGTGGCAAACCATGTGGACGACACCGGCTTTCTTCACTTCTTCCAGCATTTGTACGGACTCTTCCAAGGTTAACGCCAACGGCTTTTCACAGATAACATGCTTACCGGCTTTGGCTGCTGCTATGGCAATCTCGGCATGGGTATTGTTCGGGGTGACAATATCGATGACATCAATATCATTCCGCTCGATCAGGCGCCGCCAATCTGTTTCATAAGAGTCCCATCCCATCTTTTCCGCTGCCTGTCTGACCCCTTGTTCATCGCGGCCGGCGATCGCCTTAAGAACCGGTACGACTTCCGTATCAAAGAAAAACGGAATATCCCGAAAAGCGTGACTGTGGGCCTTGCCCATAAATTTGTAACCAACCATCCCGATGCGCACCTGTTTTTTGTTGATCATCATCATTACCGCTACCCTTTCATCACGTAATGGAACGCAGTGAATCGTCTTACTGCGCCGTCTGGCGAAAATCGATGCGTTTTCCTGTTCTTGCGCTTTCATAAATGGCTTCCAGCAAACGAATCGAACGGAATCCGTCTTCAGCTGACACCGGAGGTTTGGTCCCTTCTACAATTGCGTCAATGAACAAACGATCTTCCTCCGCGTAACCCCATTTTTCCTCCACAGATACCTGGAAGAAGTCGCTTACCTGCGCTGCTTGCTTAAGGCCGGGGGCATACATCACCTTTTCCAGTTCCTGTGTGGCGACAGTCGCGTATGTACCGTAAACCTCCACGCTCTCAAACGGAAAACTCCATCCGGCATGGGCATAAGTGACAAAGGTGGCGATGGTTCCTGTTTCAAAGGTGAGCAGGATCGCAAACGTGTCCATTTCTGATTCTGAAATGTTTTGTCTCGCTTCACATTGAACGGTTTGCACCTCACCGAACAAATAACGACTCAGATCCATGAGATGAAAAGGCGTTTCGTAAAGGAAACCACCCGTAACCTCGGGATTGGACGTCCACGGTGGATTCAACAATTCTCCCCGATTCATCTTGATGTTGGCCAGGTACGGTCTAACCTCACCTGAATCGATCAACTCTTTCACCCTTTTGTAAACGGAGGCATAACGGCGATTCATCCCCAGATTGTAAACTGCTTTTGATGTTTGCGCAGCATCCCTGATCTGTTCCGCTTCCACAAGAGAGGTGGCCATTGGTTTTTCGGAAAACACGTGGATGTCCTGTTTCAGACACTTCAGTACCGGTTCGACATGCAGGGTATTGGGCGTCGTAACGTAAACCGCATCGACACCAAGATCAAACAACTCTTCCAAGCTTGTAACCGCTTTCACATCACCTGCCTCTTTTGCCAATGCCGCCGCTCGTTCTATCAAGATATCGGCAACGCCAACAATTTCCACCCGCTTATCTTTTTTGAGGATAGATGTGTGCACCTTGGCAATCGCGCCTGCTCCCAAAATGCCAACTCTCACTTGTGCCATATTCCATGTCTCCCTTCTGAATCATGAGCATCGTTCTGACAATCCACGCGCTGTCTGCTGGAACTCCCACCTGTTGAAAGATCGTACACTCCCGATTCCGGAACCCTGCTCCCAAACGTAAAGCGCTTACACAAAAACCGCAAAAATAACTTGTCTTTTCCGTTTCGCAAAGTTTCCCACAGAATCACAAAGCTTGATACACAGCGATCTACATCTTATGATTGCACTGCCTTATGTATTGCGCAAGCGCTTTCCTTAACTTGACTTCATTCTAAACGTTTAACGCTTTTTTTGCAACAGTTTTTTGACATTTTTCAAAACTCGAATAATAAATCCCGATCGTAAATTAAGAAAACCCGGAGCAAAGCTCCGGGCCGTTTTCTGTGCAAATACCGTGGCGGGCAAAGAGAAACGTCAGTCCACCTTGCTTATGCACCCGCAATTTCTTTCGTGGAATTGCGAATGATCAGCTCGGGAGGCAAAATAACCCGCTGTTTCGTACTTTTGCTGCCCTCTATTTCCCGTACCAGCAAATCCATCACTTGACGTCCCATCTCATCAATGGGCTGCGCTATGGTGGTCAGCGGGGGATCAACAATGGTAGCCAATATGGTGTTATCGAAGCCAACCACGGACAAATCATCTGGTATGCGAAGTCCCAATTCTTTGGCAGCTTGATATACACCAATGGCTATTAAGTCGAAACCGGCAAAAATGGCTGTTGGTCTTTGCGGGGAGGCAAGTATTTCCAGCGCTGCTCGTTTCCCGGCCTCCATTGAATAGTCTGTCTCGACAACCAGTCTTTCATCAAATGGCAAACGATTCTCTTCCAGCACTTGTCGATATGCCTGCAGTCGGTATTTATCACTTGTTCGACCTGAATTTCCCATCAGGAAGGCTATCTTCGTATGCCCCAAAGAGACCAAATGAGAGGTAGCCTGATAACCACCCAAAAAGTCATCTACCGTTACGACATCAATCACCAATTCGGGGATATCTTGCGCAATAAGCGCGACAGGAAATTGTTCCTGCAGCAATTCATTCAAAAGCGTGTAGTTTTTCGTTGTGGTCCCGATGATGATGCCGTCTACACTTTTCTGTTTCAATAAAGAAAGGGCCATTTCTTCCGTATGCTGGTTGTTATCCGTATTGCACATTAACAGGTTAAATCCCAACTCTCTTCCACGATCTTCGATTCTTCTTGCTATTTCTGCAAAAAAGGGATTGGCTACGTCAGGGATGATGAGTCCGATCGTGCGTGTACGCTTTCCCGTTAATGCCGATGCCACTACACTGGGCTGATAGCGGAGAGATTCCATCACTTGCAAAACTTTTTTCTTCGTTTTCTCACTGATCCGACCGGTATTATTGATCACTCTGGATACAGTGGAAATGGACACACCGGCCTTTTCAGCGACATCGTATATGGTAGGCTTCATTTCTCACCAATCTTTCGTTAGGGTAGTATCGCATTCTGAAAAAAGGAGCGGGATGAGAAAGCGCTTGCTCTCACTCCTGTCACTATCTTACATCCTTCCTTTTTGTTTCGCAATATTTTTGAACAATTACAGATGTTTCATGCTGGTCTTCTTGGTGCCGTCAGAAAAAAAACCGGAGCGAAAAAGCTCCGGGCCCGACGTGTGGAACCCCTCTTCCCCTTTCTCAGCGAGCCAACAGATCAGCGAACGCCTTGGCGTAAGCCGGCAGGTCCGGCGGTCGACGCGCTCCAACGATGTGTCCGTCGACCACTACTTCCCGGTCTACCCAAATCGCCCCGGCATGCTCCATGTCGTCCTTGATCCCTGGTGTCGATGTGGTCGTCACTCCCTGCAGAATCTTGGCTGACGCCAGCACCCAACCCGCGTGGCAGATGTGACCGATTGGTTTTTTTGCTTCATGCATTGCCCGTACAAACGAAAGCACCTGCGGATAGCGGCGCAGTTTATCCGGTGCCCATCCCCCCGGCACCAGCACGCCGTCATAGTCTTCCGCGTTTATCTCGTCCAGCGATTTGTCAGCGGTACATGGAACGCCGTACTTCCCGACATACGCCTTGCCTGCTTCAGGGCCTGCCAGATAGACGACGGCTCCCTCTTCCCGCAGGCGAAGCACTGGATACCACAGTTCCAAGTCCTCAAACTCCTGCTCAACAAAGCAGACTACTTTTTTTCCTTGCAGTCTCATGTTCTTCACTCCCGATCAACAGTTTCACAGAAGGACGGGGCGGAGCGGTAAAAAGCAGCGCCACCATTGTGCCTTGACGCGAAAGGACCGACTCTCGGCCCCAATGGCTGCAGTCCGCTTCCATTGTACCACACCACCACAATCGGGATCCCGTTATCGGGCAGTTGTGTTTTGCCACAGGTTTGATGATAGAATGATAGCGGCGGAGGAAAGGGGCGAAACCAGGCCCAAACTCCCCTCACCGCCCTACCGGTAAAGCAGTCGCCGAGGGCTGAAGATGAAGTCGGTAATCAACGTCAAACTTCACATGCTCCCAGGTGTTCAACCACTCTTTTTCACGGAGCGGTTTCTTAAGGGGCCCTAATGAGAGGCTTCCCATTTGCAGTGGGTCCACTTTCCACCGCTGCATTTTTTTCAGCAGTTCCGCTGTTTGTTTTTCCAGATACGATTCGATTTCTTTGCGAAGATCAGCTAATTGTTCACCTTCAAGTAAATTTTTATCCCCTTGGTACTCCTCAATTCTGCCCGTCAGATCGACTTGAACGGAAATCGACGAAGCGTCTTGGTTCATTTTCATTTGGACGCTTGAGCGAACCTGCCCCAGGGTGGTGGATAATGCGGGTATGGCAAGATGCTTAAGGTACTTATCATTGTTAATGAGCTGGTAGATTTGATCGTCCATGTTTTGAACGATTGCTTTCAATTTGTCACGGCCAAAGAAGGCGGTCCCCACGTAAGAGAAATAATTGCTGCTGACCTTGAAGACCGGCAGGTTGGGATACGGCATCGGGGAATAATACCTTTTCAAAAAATCATGCAGATTGACGATCGTCATTTCACCTTGATTCGTTTTCTCGTAGTGTTTAAACATGCGATATAAAAAATAATCAAGGTTTGGCTGCTTTTGCAGTTGAGCACTGATGTAATCGTCGAAATTTCCTTGTACAATCGCCAGAAAAAGGCGGGGGGAAATAGCAGGGTCCGACAAAAGGGTATTGACCATCCTTATCAATCCCTTTTTGGCGATTTCTTCATTGATCAATACCATACGAAGCTGTCCCACTTTCAGTTCACGATAATAAATGAGGTTAAAGTCCTTCCCCCCCTGCTTCAACAGGTCTACTTGCATCGTTAGCAAGCGCTTTTGTTCCCTAACCAGCGGCGGCACCACCGTGCTGATTTTCAACTTCCCTTCTCCGGCGTCCGCAACGTACCAGAATATCACAGGGGCGATTTCTTCGATCATATTGTTATCCACAAATGGAGAACATCCCGTCGTCAACGCGATACTGCTCAACACCGCCAGTACAGCACGCTTGAAATCTTTCATGCTTGCAGACGCTCCTTTATTTTCATCGCCAGCAGAAGCAATCCCGGAACCAACAAGTAGGTTGATGCCCCTAACCATACCTGCAGGGCCAACCATTTGTATTGTTCTTCCCCTGTTGTCCAGAACCACTGATTGATAATCATCATGCATGCCAATACGGCCATACTGGCTAACACGAAACCGCGCCGGGTGGTTTGTTCATGCCATTTCCCAACGATGATGCGGACAGCGCCATAAAAGTACAGCAGCAGGAGCGCTGCAGCAAACACGAAATGAAACAAATGAATGCAGATCAAAATGATATCAATTCGCTCAAAAACGGGAGACTGCAGGTACCGAATGATCTGCACCACTGGAAAATTGCTGATCCTCAAGTAGTCTGAACCGAAAAATGAGAGCGATGCAGCGAACAGAAGCAAATATTCAAGGATGGAAAGGGCATTTCCAAGAGTCAGATATTTGATCAAGTTATGGTTTGAGTTAAACCAGGGAGCCAGACAGATCAAATACTCCGGTCCTGACAAAGCTGCCCAAACGATTAACAATCCTTTCCAGGATTGCAGCGACCATTCTGTCGGTACCAGCGGAAGCAGATTGGAATAAGTAGCAAGCGGAGGAAGAATAAAAGGAAAAAACAATACTATCATCCATATCGTACATAAGAATGCTATGACGACAAAGCGTATCGTTTTTTCAATCCCCTGTTGGGCGACATAAAAGCAGGTGACAAAAACGGAT
Organism: Brevibacillus sp.; assembly: GCA_017656235.1. Taxonomy (GTDB): domain Bacteria; phylum Bacillota; class Bacilli; order Brevibacillales; family Brevibacillaceae; genus Brevibacillus_E. The sequence continues at coordinate 213,182 of JACDOF010000002.1, read as the reverse complement.
AAAAGCAACCATATTTTATCCATCGAAGGAAAGATAAACATCTGGACAATTTCCACATAGCCCAACGTTAACACGGTTACTTTGACGAAAACGGGAAACAAAGCGGCAAAAGCCAAAAAACGAACCCCACGTTCTCCAAAAAGCTGCACGAATCCTTGAAACCCTTTTGCAGCGTACTTGGAGGCAAACCATCGGGACAATATCATCAGGTTACATTGCGATAGAACCCCGATGGCGATAATGCCCCAGATCATGTAGGGATGAACCAGATACGCGGGCATTGACAAAATAAAATAGAGTATTTGCAGCCGGTTAACCATCAACATGACATAGATGCCGCCATAGCCAGACGTTTTCGCATATAACGAACACGTTGCCACGCAATCATCTCCTTCGACTGTATCGCCATTTCTGCAGGGGACGCAAATAACCGGGGCGAGTCTTCATCCATGTTAAGGGACTGCTGATGAAAAGATCGTTCCAATCCTTCCCGTAAAATGGAGCTACCGGCGCAAAATAAGGTTGTCTCAGGGAAGTAAGCCCGTTCAGATGAGCCAGCATTCCAATCATCCCAAGCACGATTCCCAGAACTCCAAGAAATGACGAAAGTACAAGCAACCCAAATTGAATGATGGAGGTTGACTTGGTCATCTGGTAGGTTGGAACCAGGAAAGAAGCAATCGCGGAAATGCCGACCAGAACAATTAACACCTTGCTGGCGAAACCGGCTGCCACCGTAGCTTCCCCAATCACAATGCCGCCAATCACTCCCAGAGTCTGACCAGTTTTGGTAGGCATCCGCAGACTCGCTTCCTTGATGATTTCCAAGGTTATTAACGTCAGAAGCGCTTCCCAAAATGGTGTAAAAGGCAACTTGCTCCTTGATTCCGTTAAAACAAAAAGGATTTGCAGCGGAATCATTTGATAATGGAACGTGGTTAAGGCCACATAGAGCGGAATCAAGGACACCGAGAGGAAATAGCTAAAAAATCGGATACACCGAAAAAAACTGGCAGTGACCCAGCGAAGGAAGTAGTCTTCGGGAGAATGAAAAAGGTGAAAAAAGGTGCTCGGGGCTACCAGGGCAAATGGCGAGTTTCCTACCAACAAAACAACTTTCCCAATACCTAGCGAATATGCGCACGCATCCGGGCGGTCGGTTTGCAGAAACTGCGGAAAAACGGTATGTGGGTGATCCTCCATAAACACGGCAATCTGGGATGAGTCCAGAAATTGATCAAAATCAATGCTGGTAATTTTTTCCTTCGCAATGGATATAAATTCGGGATTGGTCAAGCCTTCCATATACATTAAGACAACTGGCGTTTTACTCAGGTAACCGACAGTAAACTTTTCCGTTTTGAGCGCTGTCGTGGGAAGCCGCCTGCGAATCAAGGCGATATTGTCCTCTAATTGTTCCGTGAAACTGTCTTTCGCTCCGTAAATGACGGTTTCCGTTTCGGACGGCTCAATGGCGCGCCCCAATGGATTTTCAAGATGAACAGCCCACCATTTGTTTTGCAGCGTGTCACAAAGAAGGACGGACCCTTCTATCAGATGTTTCACCCCCTCACTCATACCAGCAATTTCAGACACTCTGGAGGTTTCCAAACAATCAGGAATTGTTTTATCGGTGCAGCGGTTTAACGGTCCGATAATGGATTCATTTAGTCGCTCCGAGTCGATTAACGTTCGAATGTATATAAGAGTGATCGTTTGATCATGATTTGTTTCGCATTCCATGAATTCTGCATCTTCCATGTTGGCTAGCACATGTCTAAGAGCTTCTACTGTTAACGCCGTGTGACCCTCGCTTTGGATGTCAGTATTCTTTTGGTTGTCCATCTTCCAAAACATAACACGACCACCTGACGTTATGATTTGGTACCAGTACGTAGGTTTATTATGACCCATTTTGCCTTACTTAAACATTTGGATAGCTGCATTCTGTCTGTTGTTTTGAAATGCAAAAAAAGCGTGCAGACCTCGTACATTTGGTACGCTGTCTACACGCTGAACAACCTGAAGCGGATATGTATTGGTGCCGGTAGAGGGACTTGAACCCCCACGGTTTCCCTCACGATTTTGAGTCGCGCGCGTCTGCCAATTCCGCCATACCGGCACACTGGATGAATGGATAGGTGGTCGGGAAGACAGGATTTGAACCTGCGACCTCTTGGTCCCGAACCAAGCGCTCTACCAAGCTGAGCCACTTCCCGACTGAGATGGCGTGCCCTGAGAGATTCGAACTCCCGACCTTTTGATTCGTAGTCAAACGCTCTATCCAGCTGAGCTAAGGGCACGTATCCATGAGCAAATCCAGCAGGGCTGGTCGCGTTTCTATCGACCGCCGACATTTACAAATCATATCAGCTAGGCACTGAAAAGTCAAGAGCAATTTTTTCTGCACTTTTCAGCTCCGAAACACAAAAAGTATAGTATCACTAAACAAAATAATAGTCAACCAGAAAAAGATGGTTAGCTGCAAACGACTCCCCCCGCTACTGCGGAAGAGAGCCGTTTTGCGACTTCTGGTTTTTCTCCATGTTCCACTGTTTGATCTGTTCCACGATTTGCCTGATCTGTCCACGCGCCTCTTGATGGTTCGGTTCACTCGCCCAGTGTTGAATCAACTGCGGCATCACTTTCAGCATATGGCTGTACAGACACCACACTTTAACCATTTCAATCCGTTCGGGAGTAGCTTCGCCGGTCAAGAGTTCCGTAAACTTGTACACCAATTCCTCCAGTTCCGGCACAAGCGGCTTGTTCGGCTGCTCCATCACCTTTCCTCCCTTGCTGCAGGGGTTCCTGCCGTCAATCTTTCGGCTCATTATAACACAGAATCATAGGGCGTCCAACTGACGTCCGCCTGAACCCCCGCCATCCAGCCCATGTTTTTACGCTCTCCGCCAGTTGGGCAGATAGGTAAGGGCCAGTGCGCCGGCCAGCACAACTCCTTTGACGATGTCCTGGGCGTAGTACGGAACGTTTAGCATGGTCAGGCCGTTCATCAGCACGCCCATCAACACGGCACCGCAAAATGTACCAAAGGCGTTCGGCTTGGCCTGTCCAAAGATGGAAAAGCCGATAAACGCTGCCGCCACCGCATCCATCAACAGCGGTGCTCCTGCCATCACCTGCCCGGTGCCGATCCGGGCAGCCAGAACGATGCCGCCGAGCGAGGCAAAAAAGGCGGACAGAAGATAGGCCAGCATACGGTAGCGATTGACGGGAATGCCGGACAGGCGGGCTGCCTCCCGATTTCCTCCTGTCACGTAGAGAAAACGGCCGTAGCGAGTATACGTCAGGAAGAGATGAACCAGAATGACAACCACTCCCATCAATATGACCGGAACGGGAATCCCCCACAGCTTTCCTTGCCCGATAAACAGAAAGGAAGGGATCATGATTCCCGGAGCGGTGCTGCCATCGGCCAGCGGCATGTTGTTGTAGATGGAAAATCCTTTCGTATAACTGAGATGAATCCCCTGAAAAATGTACATCGTTACCAGAGTGGCCAGGATGTCGGGAATCCGCACTTTCACAACCAAAAAGGTGTTGACCAGTCCGATCACCAGGCCGACGAGCAGCGACACCAGTACGGCAACCAGCAGTTCCTGCCGGTACCAGACCATCAGCGACGCCGATAACACGGTGGACACACTGACAATCGACCCTACCGACAGGTCAAATCCGCCCACGATCAGCGAAAAGGTGACCCCGATGGCCACCAGGGTAACGATGGAGATCGAGCGCAGGATATCGCTCAGATTGGCGTACGTCAGGAAGTTTTCATTGACGATACTGAAAAACAAGATCACGGCTGCAATTGCCAGCAGCGATCCGTAACGCTGGACAAATGCTCCCCGTCTACCCTTCGATGCTGTCGCCCCGGCTTTGTCGGCAACATCAGCGTTTGATGTCAGCTGCTGCTCAGGATGTGCTCCCATCTCCTTCACCCCCACTTGCATACCACATTACCGTTTCCGCCGTAACCCCGCCGCTCACCCATTCCTTCCGCTCCCACTCCTTGACGATCCTGCCGCCCTCCATCACCAGCAGGCGGTCGGCAATGCCCATCGCTTCGTCAATCTCGCTGGAGAAGTAGAGCACCCCTTTTTGTTCCACGGCCAGACTGTTGATCAAGCGGAAAATATCGCTTTTGGCTCCGATGTCCACTCCCTTGGTCGGTTCGTCAAACAGGTAGATCTGGGCATCACGCAGCAGCCATTTGCCTACCGCCACCTTCTGTTGATTGCCGCCTGACAACCGGCCCACCAGTTGATCGAGGCCGGATGTCTTGATGCCAAGCTGCTCCACCATCCGAGCCGCCTGCCGCCGCTCCTCTCCGCGCCTGATCACGCCTGCCGTGCAGTAAGCGTGCAGATTGGCCAAGGTAATGTTGTCGCTGACCGGATCCTCTACCAGAACGCCATGCTGACGACGCTCTTCCGGGACCAGGACAATGCCGTTTTGCACCGCCTCCCGCGGCGTACGGGGATTGATCTCCTTCCCCCTCAGCAGGATCCGTCCCGCTTCACGGCGATCAGCGCCGAACAGCAGGCGGGCCGTTTCACTCTTGCCCGCCCCAACCAGTCCGACGACAGCCACCACTTCTCCGGCGCGCAAGCTCAGATCGACCTGCTTCACCTTGTGGCCGGCCCCAAGCCCGCTTACCTCGAGAAGGACCTCGCCTGGCTGTGTCGGTTCCTTGAGGAACTCCTCGGCAAAGCTTTTGCCGAGCATGGCCGCAATTACCTCATCCGCGTTTGTCTCAATACCGGCCCGCTCCAGTACATGCTGCCCGTCCCGAAGCACCGTCACCCGGTCGGCGATGCGGAACACTTCCGGCAGACGACCTTTTTATCATGAAGAACAGATCCTGCAACATTGAGCACGAAATGTCGGATGGGGAGATGCAACTCCTGCTATTCTATATGACATAAGGAGGCCATCGAATGGATTTGCTCAAGAACATGAACCAAGCGATTACCTATATAGAGGAAAACCTTACCAACGAGATCGACTTGAGAGAAGTGGCCAGACTGGCTTTCTGTTCGGAATATCATTTCAAAAGGATGTTTTCCTTCCTAGCAGGGATCACGCTATCTGAATACATCCGCCGCAGACGCCTTACGCTTGCAGCATTTGAGCTTACTCACAGCAGCACAAGAATCATTGATCTCGCGCTCAAATATGGATACAGCTCACCCGACTCGTTTACCAGAGCTTTTCAAAGTTTGCATGGCGTAACGCCGTCAGAAGCCAGAAACAGCGGTCAGTCACTTAAGGCATATCCACGAATGACCTTCCAGTTGTCGATGAAAGGAGGAACAGAAATGAATTACCGCATCGAGAAAAAAGGAGCGTTTCGCGTCGTGGGGATAAAAAAAAGAGTCCCCATCGTATTCCATGGAATCAATCCAGAGATTGCCGCTATGTGGAAAACGCTAGATAATAAGACGATCCAGACACTAAAGCAGTTGTCCAATGTGGAGCCCATGGGACTGATTCAAGCATCTGCTAACTTTTCGGAGGGCCGAATGGAGGAAAAAGGGGAATTGGATCATTATATAGGCGTGGCAACGACGAAGGAGTGCCCAGATCACCTGACACAACTTGAAGTCCCCGCCGCAACATGGGCCGTATTCCAATCTGTTGGACCGTTTCCTGATACGCTGCAGGAGACCTGGGGACGGATATATTCCGAATGGTTTCCATCCTCCGGCTACGAACAGATAGAGGGTCCAGAAATCCTGTGGAATGAACACAACGATATTAACTCACCGACGTTCAAAAGTGAAATATGGATCCCCATTGTGAAAAGACGGTAATGGCACCGGCCATTACCGCTTATTTTTTGCAAACCGCCACTCCCAGGTAATACTTCACATCTCGCCGCGGCGGCTCGATCGTCACCCCTCGCTGGTAGTACAGTTCCACTTCAGAAAAGGCGTGAAACAACCCGGCAAACTCTTCCTGCGTAAACTGGTGGACATGAAACGGCTCGCTGCAAGGTTTGCCTCTCCCCTGCCCGAACGGAGTGGACAGCACCAGGATGCCGCCAGGACGAAGCATCTCGTAGAGACTGTTCATAAACAGCCGGTCATCTCTCAAGTGCTCAATCGTCTCAAAGCTGACAATTGTATCAAACTGGCCCAGCTTTTTCGGCAGATCGGGATCGAGTGCGTCTTCCAGGCGGTACTGGACCAGTGGATGGTTGTACGTTTTATTGGCGTACGCGATGGTATCCCGGTCGCAGTCGACAGCAACGATCTCGGTCGCTTCCTTTTTGCACATCTTGGCCATCATATGCGCCCCGTACCCGACGCCGCAGGCAATGTCGAGCACCCGCCCGGATACATACGGAGTGGCAAAGTAGTAACGTGCCAGATGTTCCAGCAGCAGTCCGTTGGTCGGCTTCATCAACTCGGGGATCACCCGTTCACCAGTAAGTTTCAACACCTGTATCACCACTTTGTCAGGATCTGTTTCGTCTATGGTACCAATTATTGCGGCCGATTGGTACACCAAAACCTGCCCGATTCAACACAGACGCAAAAATGCCGCGATGAAGCGAAATTCTTTCTTGACGAGGCGGGATACGACCAGTATGATGATTATGGGTCTGATAATGATTATCACTTTCTTCTTTTGAGGAGGGAACATGTTGCTCGTACGATGGCTGCTGGTCGTCTGTCTGGTGCTCCTTGCACCGATGACCGTTCATGCCTACTCTTATGGTGATCCGAACAAGGAAGAGCTTGCCGAAACCTATAAAGAGATCGCTGCCAAGCTGGAGAAGCAGCCGCCGGACTGGGACGGCGCCTACCAAGCCTATCTGGCCCGCAAAAACGAGATCTCGCTCGAGTTCGGCCAGCAAACAGTCCAGATTCTCGAGGACAGTTTCACCGCCAGGGATAAACAGTTGGTGCTGAACAACTACAAGGCAGTGCTCATTCTCAATATCAACCGCCGTCTCAACTATGCCGAAAAGCAGTTTGACGACTACGCCCAGGCAAAACTGCTCCTGGCCAAGGGGCGCGGAACGTTGAATGTGCTCTCGCCGTACATCAATGCCGGAACCTCCAAACAGGCTTACGATGCCTTTGACAAGGCGCTGGCTGCACTGGGCAATCCAGGCTTGTTCGGAGTCGGTAAAGTAGAGCCGGACAAAGAGGAGTTCCTCAAGCAGAGCAAACAGATTCGCTCCTTGCTTGATCCGCTGTACAAACTAAAGGCACCCGCCCAGGCCAAACCCGATGCTGCTGAAAAGCCGGCCGTTCCACACGAAGCGGCATTACCGGCACAGCAGCCGAAAAAGGAGCAGCCATCCGACCAGGCAAAAGCGGTTTCCCAGTCAGCCGCGGCGAAAAACACTGCTGTCTCTGACAGGGTGGAGACTGTTTCCTCCGGGACCGATCAGCAGGCGGGAGCCGAACCGTTCGCGGAAAGAAACGGGGAAACTGCGAACACTGACGATGCCGGCTTATCGGAGACGGCCGCAGGTGATCCATCAGCCGCCTCCGAAACAGCTGAAACCGCAGCAGCAGAAAGCGCCAGCGGCAGTGCGCAATCACCGACAGACTCCGCTGTGACAGAATCGGCAGTCGGCACCTCCGAAGACGCCGGGATCAAGAGTGAATCCGCCTCTGTCCCCGCAGCGCCATCCGCTCCTGTTCCCGACTCCAAGGTAAACCCGCTTGTGACCGTCAGCGTCATCGGCGGACTACTGCTCACAGCCGGAATCATCTTCTGGTGGAGCAAGCGGAAAGGGCTGTTGTGAGGGCCGTTTGGCTGCGCAAAGCCTGATTTCTACGCTGCTGGTCATCATACATCATTCATTGGGGGAGTGAAGATTACGTATGAAAAAATTTGTTGTCAGCTCGCTTGCAGCCGCATTATTGCTTAGCCCGGTCGCGGCGTATGCCGATTCGGCACCGGCTCAGTCCACGATCGAAACTGATTTCCACCTGACCACCGACACCTCGCTGCAAAAAGCGGACGTCGAGGCTTTTGCCCAATTGAAAGCGTTGTTTGACGCCGACTCGGTCGATCTGGCAAAAGTAAAAGAACAGTATACGGCCAACCTGCAGGCCAAAGTGCAAGAGCGCATTCCTGACCAGGACGAGTTGATCCTGACCGTACTGGATGGCGCAATTGCCGGCCAGTTTACCGTCGGTCAGGCCAAACAAGCCGTAGACAAAGGGCTGCAGGGATATTTTTACGCGGAAATCACGGAATTGACCAAGAACAAAGCGAAAACGGCGCTGGCAGAGGGGAAAAAAGAAGAAGCACTGGCTGCCCTGGAACAGGCGATCCAGCTGTATGTCGGCGCACTGCAGGGAACAGTTGTCAAACGGGACAATACATACGGAACCCGGATGCAGGAGCAGTTGGACACCATTATCATTCCGGCGCTGCAAAAAGCGGTGGAAGAGGGCGACTCCCTCTCCTACAACGTCTACCGCCAGATGTTTGACAAAACCCTGATCAAGATGTTCCACCTGGCTACGCTTGGCTATGCCAAAAAAATCTCCGAGATCAGGGACTCCCAGCCGGAGGATACGAAAGCGGCAATCACGGAAGGGTACTTCTTCTTCCTGCCGATCTACAACTCCATGGCAGGCGGTCACCAGGCTTCCGCTGACGCGATTAAAGCGGCATTTGAGTCCGGTGACGCCAGCAAAATCGACGAACAGGCTGTCAAGACAGCGTTTCTCACCGCGCTTGCCGGGAAAATCTCCGGTTATGCCTCCAAAGTCCTTGCGGCCGACTTCACGGTTCAAGAACAGGCCGAAATTGCACAGGAGCAGGCCATGGAAGGCAACATGTTCCTCTCCGTCGCAGAGATTCTGCTTAAAGAAAAGCTGGGTGAGCAAGCGTACGGTGAACTGACCGCTCATGCCGAGCAGTACTACGAAGCTGTCAAGGCGAAAGACAAGGCTCAGGCAACCGCCCACATCTTCCCCGTACTGAAGGCGCTTGCTTCGTTAAACGGTGTCGAACTGAAAGTGGGCTCGTCCAGCCTGCTGGTTAACGGTGAGGAAAGGAAAACGGATGCGGCTTCCTTTATCGATCCTGACAGCAGCCGCACGCTGGTTCCGGCCCGTGCACTGGTGGAGGCGCTCGGCGGTACGATTGCCTTTAACGGTGAGACGAAACAGATCACGATTACCAAAGACGGTGACACGTACACGTTTGTGATCGGAGGCACGGAGATTGAAAAGAACGGCAAGAAGTTGGAAATTGCCTTTGACCAACCGGCCCTGATCAAGGAAGGCCGCACCTATATCCCGCTGCGGGCCGTATCGCAGATGCTCGGACAGAAGGTGTTTTTCCACCAGCAAACGATTCTGGTACTGCCGTAAACGTCTGACAAACGGCACAAAAAAGACCTCTCCGCGTCGGAGAGGTCTGCCTGCTGAGGAGGGAGCCAGCGTGGATGTTCAGGCGTTTCTGATTACTTTGCGCGAAGCGTTTGAAGCGTTGTTGATCGTCGGTATTATTGTCGCTTATCTCAATCGGGTAGGGGCTTCACAATGGAACAAATGGGTATTGGTCGGCAGCTTGCTGGCCCTGGTGGCCAGTTTTCTCGTCGCGCTGGTCTTCCAGGTGATTCTGACCGGGTTTGCGGCGATGGCCAGCCAAAACTACATGCGGATCGGCATCTTGTTTGCCTCTTCCCTTTTGCTGACCCACATGGCGCTGTGGATGTCCGGGCAGCAAAACGACCTGCGCGGACAGATGGAACAAAAGCTGAACAGAATCCTGACTGCCGGCAGCGTGGCCAATCTGTTGATCCACTCCTTCCTGGTCGTACTGCGGGAAGGCGTGGAGACCGTCTTCTTCTTCGCCGCCATCAGCGGCGGTGACATTCAGCAGGCCGTAACCAGTTGGGGGGCCGTCAGCGGACTGGTCGTCGCCTGCGTGCTCGCCTACCTGTTCTTCCGCGGCAGCAAGCGGCTGAAGCTGCGCACGTTCTTTACCATCACCAAGGTGCTTATCCTGATCATCGCCGCCGGGCTGTTTGCCCAAGGAGTTGGACTGCTGCAGGACCACAAACTGATTGGCAGTCTCTACATGACTCCAGCCGGCGAGGTGGGTGAACTCTACAATCTCGTCTCCATCCTGCCGGAACATCCGACCGACGAAGAACACTACATCCGCGATTATGGAGAAAAACCGCTGTTAAGCGGACAGATTGGCATTTTCCTGAAGGCGATGCTCGGATATACACACAACCCGTCCGTGGAGGAATTCCTCTGCTACTGGCTGTACTATCTGGTCATCTTCCTTGTTGTACGTTGGCAGACTGTCGCGCGCAAGCGCAGTCAGCTCAGCCACACTTCCAATCCTCCGGCAGCCTGACGTTGGGGATACGGTCACGCTGCCCGCTCCTGCAGCGAGTAGGTAGCTGCCGGACAGATTGATGAATGAGTTCGGGTATGGCACAGAGGAGGACCTCATGCAGGGAATCAGCCAGCAGAAAAACCTCATCGCGCTCACCGGACTGGTTGGGCTCGCGCTTGTCGTCCGCCTGGTCCATGCGGGCACGTACGCCGAAAGCTGGGATGCGGTTGACTTCGCACTGGCCCTTGAGCGGTACGACATCTTTGAGATGCAGCCGCACTTTCCCGGCTATCCGCTGTTCATCTTGTTCGGCCATCTGTTCCTGCCGCTCACCGGCGATCCTGTACTTGCTTTGAGCTGGCTGTCGGCCTGGTTCGGCAGCCTGTCGATCATTCCGTTTTATCAATTGGCCTGCCGTACCTGCCGCGACCCGCTCACGGTGTGGACGGCTTGCCTGCTGTTTGCAGCGAACCCGCTGCTCGCCCTTACGGGGACACAGCCGATGTCGGAAGCGCTCGGAATGTTCTTCGTGCTGGTGTTTCAAGCGTGGGTTGCCCGCACACTGGACGCACCGCCGCATCGTCTGCTCTTTTTCACCTGCGTGGGGGTCATCTTATTATCCTGTATCTTGGCCGTCCGGATCTCGTACTTTCCCGTTGGCCTGGTACTGCTTTATCCGCTGACACGACTGTGGAAGGCGCACAAACGAACAACCGGCTCCCTGCTTGCCTGCTTGATCGTCATCCTGGTTTTTACGGCCAGTCTGCTCGCCTGGCTGTTGCCGACCGCGGCGACGGAAGGGGGACTCACCGCCTATTTCGCACTCGGGAAGGCGTTTACCTCCGGTCACTTTGCCGAATGGGGCGGAACCGCTTTTACCGCGGAGTCAGATGCGGCGTGGTGGGAGCGGATCAAAACATGGATATGGGACCGCGCAGTGATGAACGGCCTCACCGGGACAGCCGAATGGGCGACTATGGCGCCTCTTTCAGTTGGAGTGGCGATCTTCTGTACCTCGTTGTCCGTCTTCTTACTCGTGGCAGGCGCGTTGCAGCTGATTCACAGAGGCACTGCGAAACGGTCAGTTGCCTCCTTTGCCGCCCTTTCGGTGATTCCCTACGCGCTGTGGATGATCGTTGGACAAAATCCGGAAAAGTCGCGCCATCTGCTGCCGCTGCTTCCGTGGGTAATCCTGCTCGCGGCTTATGGGTGGACTGTGCTGTGGAAACTGTCCGAGACACGTTCTGCTGCCGCTGTCAATCGCTTGGTACCCTGCCCTCAAAGTGCGAATTCCGGTTTTGGCAGAACATGCTTTGCACCCAACGGTCGAGCTATTACACACTGCGTCCTCACACTCCCGATGATCCTGCTGATCTGCTCGCTGTTCGTTCGTCAACTCACCGTGCTTGAGCAGCATCTTCACCCCCCGCCCGCGCTGCAGTTGGTGCGGTATGTAGAGGAGCACTACCCAGCGGAAAAGACGTTGATCTACACGTGGGAGGAGCAGCGGCTGTTCGATTACTACGCCCCGGCGATCGGAACGGAACGGCTGCAGAGTTTTCCTTACTTTGTCCAATCGCTGCTGCTGCAGGCCGAGACGAAGCCGTACATGCTCATCACCAAGGCCGTACTGGACGGATTCGGGGCAGAGCATCCGTTTCGCAGTGAGGTAAAAGAAGTCGCCCGCTTCACGGCCGATCCGTTTCTCTTTCCGGTTTATGATACCGTGGTGGTGTATGAAATACCCGTTCACACGGTGAATCTCGTGAAAAGAGGAGCACTCCAATGAGAAGTGCTCCTCTTTTTTTGATACCGTTTGTGGCACAAAAAATAATCGGCCCCCTGTGTGCAGAGTGCCGAGCAGCTTACGATTGGAAGATGGGGCTTTGACAGGATACTTCAGGCCTTGTACCCAAACGTTTGAGATATCTCTTTAACCGTCTTTATCAAATATTGGCTCATCGGATCGTCGATTTGATTTGGTACGGTTTCATTAAAGCCGACGACAATGATGACGCCCAGCAGACGTTTTTCAAAGTTAAAGATCGGCAGGGCGATAGAGGAAATACTCGGTACCAGCGGTTCTTTCGCAAACGAAATGCCATTTTCCCGGACAAATTCGATTTCCGCTTCCAGTTGGAGCTTTTGTTCGCCGTCCAGCTTCGCCAACTGCTGCTTTTTCCACTCCCCAATTGATGTTTCTTCCATGAAAGCTGCGTACACTTTCCCGCATGCCGACATGATGGGAAGAAACGTGCCGATTTGTGCGCCGATATTCAGTCCCTGCTGACTGTTGATGAGTTTTACCACAACCGGTCCGTTGTGCGTCCATGTCGCCAACAATGCCGTATTTTTGCAGATTCGGTTAATTTCCTGAAGGTAAGGTGTGACCCGCTCAATTACGTTCTCCTGATTCACGGCTTTCATGCCGTATTCCACCAGTTTGCTTCCCAGTGAATACAGGCCGGTTTCTTTGTCTCGATAAAGCAGCCCGATCTGCGTGAGCGTATTTAAATATTTATACAAATTACTCTTTGTGATTCCAGACATTTCGTGGATTTCGTTGAATTTCAACGGTCTCTCGTGAGAAGCAACCAATTCGAGTATATCACAGCCAATCTGCAAAGACTGAATTGTGGTGCTTGATTTGGATGCAACCATTTCTTGACAACCTTTCTACAATTTCGCATATGTTCCAGTATAAAATAGACGCGTCTGATGATCAACGTCTTACTTTCCTCCCAGATTCGGTATCCATAATGCGAGATCTGGTATATACGTGATGAGAAGAAGCACAGCCATGGAAGCAATCAAGAACGGCCAGATCGATTTCAACAAAGCTTCCAATTTTACATTGCCAATCGCAGAGGATATGAAGAGCCCGGCGCCAACCGGCGGTGTAAGCAGACCGATTGTCAAGTTGAGGCAAACAATGACGCCAAAGTGAATCGGATCGATGCCAAAATGGGGCAGGAGCGGCATAAAAATCGGTACCAAAATGATGAGCGCCGCAATGCCGTCAAACGCCATTCCTATCAAAAGGAGAAACATGTTGACGAGCAGCAGAAACACATACGGATTGGTCGTAAGATTCACCATCCATTCCGCGATAAGCTGCGGGATACGTTCAAACGCCAGCACCCATCCAAACAAATTGGCCATCGCGACCAACAGCGTCACGGTAGCCGTCGTAACGGCAGTGTTCAAGATAATTCCCGGAATATCTTTCAACTTCAACTCTTTATAAAAGAAGAAGCCCACGATCAATCCAATCATGTTGGCAATCGCTGCCGATTCCGTCGGGGTGAACACACCGCTTAAAATTCCCCAAATCATAATGCCTGGCACGAGAAGCGCCGGCAGCACTTTGAACGTCGATTCCAGTTTATCTTTGAACGGCACTCTTTCCGATTTGGGCAAAGATTGTTTGTAGCCGATATACGCGACCAGGATGACGAACGACAGACCAATAATCAGGCCGGGTATGATGCCGGCGAGAAACATCTTTCCCACGGATGCGCCCGATCCGACGCTGTAAATAATGAACAGCATGCTCGGCGGAATGATGGGGCCGAGCAGACCTGCGGCTGCCGTGGTCGCTGCGCCGAATTCCCGTTTGTATCCTTCTCGTTCCATGGCAGGAACCATAACCCGGGACATCATCGCAATTTGTGCTGTCGCCGATCCGATGATGGCGGCGAGGAACATGTTCGCCACAATGTTAACATAAGCCAATCCGCCCCGGAAGTGACCGACAAAACTTTTGGCGAATTGAATCAGACGGGTCGTAATTCCCCCTGAGTTCATCAACTCACCGGCAAGCATAAAGAGCGGAATAGCCAGCAATCCATAGCTTTCCAACCCCGAGTATAGGCGCTGCGGGACCGTAATCAGCAAACCGGAATTGGCACTCAACAGGATGTACGCAATACTCGTGATGCCGAGTACGAGCGAGATGGGGACGCGGATCAGGATCAGCACAATGAAGATCAAGAGCGCAGTGGTCATCGATTATTCCCCCTTTCCTCTCCCGCTAAACAAACAGTCCACGAACTTGCTCAGCGTATGAACAGTCAAGAACGACAGGCCCACCGGTACACTAAGGTACGGATAAATCATCGGAAGCTGCAGCGAGCTTGACTTTTGTACACCAATGGAAGGGGACATGATCCATGCCCATGAATAGATTAATAGAAACAAGCAGAAGACAAATACGATTCCCCAGCCGATCGTAAAAATGATTTCTTTCGAACGACCTTTCAGAAAGTCAGTAAAAATCGTAACGGAAGCTGCTTGTTCAAGTTTGATTCCCATACTTCCGCCAATAAACGTGATCCAGACGAGGGCGAAAATCGCAACCTCGTCGGACCAAGCCAAAGGAGAGTTCAAAACGTATCTGAACATGACTCCCGCAACCAAGGAACACAGCATGACACTGATCAGGATAATCGCTGCCAACTTCTCAATCGCGAATAAGGTGTCACTTATTCTTCTCAAGATATTCACGCTGGTGCACCTCTTATTTTTTGTGTGCTTCAATGAATTCTTTGATCAATGGGTTGCTGCTGTATTTTGCATACATTTCGTCACGAATCGCATTGAAGCTTTCCTTGTTGGTCAATTCGGTAATGGTCACACCTTTGTTCTTTAACTCTTCCAGGTTTTTGGTTTCACGGGAAATCGCTTCTTGATTGCCCCATTCCACAGCCGCTTTAATCGACTCAGCAACAATCTGTTGGTCTTCTGGCGACAATTCATCGTATGCAGATTTACTCATCACAAATACGCCCGGGAACGTCATGAGGTTGGCAATCGTCAGGTTTTTCGCGATCTCGTAGTACTTTTGAGTATTGAGAGCATCAAGGTCGATCTCGATTCCGTCGATCACACCGCTCTGCAAGGAAGTGTATACTTCAGGCAGCGGCATCGGAGTCGGTCCCGCACCTACAGCAGTCCAAAAATCTTGAACAGCAGGGCTGCCGAGGATGCGGATCTTCTTCCCTTTCAAATCATCCGGCTTTGTAACAGAAGTTTCTTTCATCAGAATGTGACGGTTGCCGGCAAAGACAAAGTCAAACCCCAGAATACCTTGGCTGCTTAATTCATCCAGGATTTTTTTAGCGGGTTCGGAATCACGGGCTTGTGCAGCTTGTTCCAGATTCTCGAACAAGAAAGGCATGAACCAAGCGTTAAAAGATTCCGAACGGGTGCTTACATATCCATTGGTAATAATTCCGAACTGAACTAATCCAGTTTCCAACTGCTGGACCATGTCTTGCTCAGCGCCAAGTTGGCCTGCGGGGAATATTTCCACTTTCATGCGGCCGTTGGATCGTGCCTGCAACTCTTCGTTGAACTTCTCGGCGGTATTGTGCCAAACGTGGCTGTTCTGCGTAATATGCGTCAGTTTAAACTCATACGTTTTACCGCCCGCTTGATCACCACCGGAAGAATTGGAAGCGCTTGAATTTTGCGAGTCATTTCCGCAACCAGCAAGCACAAGGGACAAGCTCAGGATAGCTGACAGTACGAATGAAAATGTCTTTTTCATGTTTTACCCCCCAATATACAAATCCTTTACACACACAACTTCGTAGTTGTTGCTCAGTCACTTCTTCTTCCCTGTCATCCGGTGTAGAGCCATCCCACCATCCACCACCAAGGAAGATAAAAAAAGAGAATACTGATCATAAGCGGTATCATCATGGCTGCACCGAGCCGGATGACCTGTCTTTGAGCGTAACCCCCCGGTTCCATTCCAATCATCAGATCCATCACGTGAAATGGAAAAAACCACTGCGCTTTGGCACAAATATAGACGATCATGGCTCCAACAATCGGGTTCATCATGTTTTGCTGCATCAAGATCACGGTCATTGGAACCATAAAACTGACCAAGGAGAACGCACTGCCAATAAAAAAGTGCATCGCCATGCCTGCCAATGTCAGTAAACCGACAATCAGGAGGGGA
This sequence comes from Brevibacillus sp., assembly GCA_017656235.1. Taxonomy (GTDB): domain Bacteria; phylum Bacillota; class Bacilli; order Brevibacillales; family Brevibacillaceae; genus Brevibacillus_E. The sequence goes on along the minus strand of JACDOF010000002.1, from coordinate 196,855 downwards.
TGATCAAGGGATTTGTCAGGAAACAGCAAATCCGCAAGATACGCACTAAGCCCCGTCTCCTCGCTCACTTTGCCGATGGCAATGGCAGCGGCCATAAAAAGCAGCACGTCGATTTTTACCGTTTTAAAATCGTCAGGGCCAAGCAAAGGGCCAGCAATCGGCAGTACCATGCCAAACACGCAGAATACTGCCACCCAACCGGGATGAATTCCGTGCCAGGTGTCCGTCGCCCATAAGGTCATGGCTATAACCAGCCATCCAAGTGTCCACTTTTCCGAAACGCTGAATGGAGTTGAAGGCCGTTTCTTCTTCAAAATCGGCGCTGCGTTTCCTCGTCCAGGAAATACCAACAGATGAACCACAAAAGAAAGCGCATACAAAAGGAGTGAAGGAACACCCATCCATTGAAACCAGCCCAACCATGAAATAGGAATACCCGTCAATTCCGAAATTGCGGGATTTAAAGCGCTGTCTCCCGTATAAAAGATAAGCGAATTGATCGAGGCGGAAGAAAAGATGGCCAAACCCACGGAAGCCCTTTCATCATGTTCGAGTCGCAGATGATCGTACATCGCTTTGGCAGCAGCCAAAACAATAAAGGCACGCGCAAATGGATGCGGTATGACTAGCGTGAGCAAAAGGCCGGCCGCGTACACCGATGCGATCAGCGTGCGATACGACGTCACGAAAGGCGTCAATATCCACGATGCAATCCTCTCCCCCAGACCCGATTTTTCCACCGCTCTGGCAATCAAGTATGAAGCGATAACCAGAAAAGCAATCGGGCTGATCCAGAAGGAATAGACGGATTCCTTGCTGCCAAGATCAAGGGAAGCAAAAAGCATCAACGCGATTAGACCAGCGTATCCGGAGGGTACGATTTGCGTCGCCCAAAGAAAAATGACAAACAAATTGATCGCTAGCGTTAACCTGGGTTGTTCGGCGAGAGTACTTTCCGGCACGAATTGATACAGACTGTAAGCGGCAGCAGCAGCAAACACTACTGTTGCTGTCTGCCATATCCTTGGGTGCCTGTTCAACCAACTGCAGTGCGGCTCGTTGCTCAACCCGCCAAGTTCCACTTTGGCCCCCCTTTCGTGCGTCATACTCCTTTGTTCTTTACGATTTTTTAGGTAATAGAGAATATTGTGAATTAAGTTCTCTATTTATAATAATTTATAACCACGCCATTCGACATCTGTCAACATGATTTTTACTCTGCGATATGACCTTCACCCAAAAAGTTGTTGTTCGGCAGCTCCATTCTTTTTCAGCCGCGTCTCCAATTCCATCGGTCAAACTTATAAAAAATTAAAAATTATCTTCCGTATGAATATTGACAAAATGATTGCTTTTGCTTTTCAATGATGTATAAATAGGGAACTAAATTCTCTATTTGTATAACGATGAAAAGGGGTCAAGAAAGGAGATGAGCGAATGAAGCTTGTCAGTTTTCGTTACGAGGGAAATACTCGGATTGGCTGCATCATGGACGATAAGATCATTGATTTAAACTATGCTTACCGTACAATGCTTGAATCGGAAGGATCACTTCGCGCCCAACAAATTGCCGAAGCTTTCATTCCCGCTAATATGGTTGAATTTTTACAGGGTGGAGAGCAAAGTCTGCAGCTGGCCAAGCAAGCGGTCGAATATGTCAATCAAAGCGCCAAAGCATTTACATACAAGGTTATTCATCAAGTGTCGGATGTAAAAATTGAGGCGCCGGTCTTGCAGCCTGGGAAAATGATTTGCGTTGGCCACAATTATCGTGAGCATATTTTAGAGATGGGCCGTGAGATTCCTCCCTATCCTGTCGTATTTGCCAAGTTCAGCAATACCATCATCGGTCCTCAAGATGATATTCCTTTCTTCCCGCTCTCTGAGCAGCTGGACTACGAGGCGGAGTTCGCCTTTGTCATGGGAAAGCGGGCCAGAAATGTATCGCAGCAAGATGCGTTGGATTATGTAGCCGGTTACACAATCGTCAACGACGTGACCTATCGCGATATCCAAAGAAGAACGATTCAATGGCTGCAGGGAAAAACAGTGGAAGGCAGCGCCCCGATGGGACCATGGTTGGTGACGAGTGATGAGCTGAAAGATCCGTCCGGATTGGAAGTCGTTTTGACGGTAAATGGAGAAGAACGCCAACGATCCAATACGAGAAATTTAGTGTTTTCCGTTCCCTATTTGGTCGAATTTTTGTCCAATCTCATGACGCTTGAACCGGGTGATGTGATACTAACGGGTACACCAGGCGGAGTAGGTGTTGCCCGAGACCCACAAGTGTTCTTGAAAGATGGAGATGTTGTTCGGATTGAAATCGATCGCATTGGGGTACTGGAGAATCGGGTAAAAAAGGTCGATCAGGGGGAATAGAAAATGAACGTGAGCGAGGCGATTAAAAGCATCCAAGAAACGATAGATCAAATTGTTAGCGTTTCCAAAGAATTATCGGAAGAATTGATTCGTTGGAAGCCAGCCGAGGATAAGTGGTCCATCATGGAAGTATTGTGCCATGTGGAAGAGGCAACCCCATATTGGCTGAATGAAATCCAACAGGTCGTCAAAAATCCGGGAATCGAGTGGGGACGCGGTTTGCAGCATGAGGGGCGGCTGGCAGCCGTGGCTCAAGCCGATCAGCGTTCCGTCCAGGATGTTTTACAAGGAATCGAACATTCAAAGGCAAAGGTGCAGGAGACGCTCGGCTCTATCCGGGAGGATGATTTGCAAATAGAGTCACCAAGCCGCAATCCTCGCTTCGGAACAAAACCGATGCAATTTGTTGTTGATCATTTATTGGCAGAACATCTCGCCACTCATTTGAACCAAATCAAACGAAATATCCAGCAGTACCACGAACGGCATCAAACACGCTGAGAATCGAGGTGTCAAAAGATGGCTGAAAAGAACGATTTTTTTCAAAGTAAAGTCGTGCAAGAGTTTAATCAAGAGATTGAAAAGTACCATCTCGGACCTCTTTGGAACGCAATCCCTGATTTGATGCACAAACAGCCTGCACCACAAGCTGTCCCTTATCTGTGGAAATGGAAGACGCTGTACACAAAACTAATGGAAGCACGTGAAATTTTCACCCCTGAGCGCGGCGGCGAAAGAAGAGCCATCTACTTGCAAAACCCTGGCTTAAAACACCGCAAACCATGGGGATGGGCGTCCACGACCCAAACCCTTTACGCGGCCGTGCAGTTGATTTTGCCGGGAGAAATAGCACCGTCTCACCGCCATACCCAGAGCGCTCTCCGGTTTATTACGACAGGAAGCGGCGCTTACTCAATCGTTCAAGGTGAGCGAATCTTTATGGAGGAAGGCGATTTTCTGATCACTCCAAAGGGTCTGTGGCACGGACATGCTCATCCTGGAGATGAGCCGATGATTTGGATGGACTGTCTCGATATTCCAACCATCTATGCAATTGGTGGAACGTTCTTTGAGAATTACCCTGAAAAGATAGAGCAGCCGAAGGTTCCGGATAATTACACGGCGTGGCGATATGCAGGAGGAATGGTTCGTCCGATCTCAGATCGCCATCCAAAAGTGGCTCCGCTCGGTTCATACAAATGGGCGAAAACGCTGGCCGCAATCGAGGGATTAAGCCGATTTGAACCGGATCCTTATGATGGTTATGCCGTGGAGTTTATCAATCCATCCAATGGAAAAACGGCCAATCCAACCATCGCTGCCTGGATGCAGAAGCTTCCCAAAGGGTTTCACTCCAAAGCACATCGACATACCAGCTCAACCATCTATCAGGTATTCAAAGGTTCCGGTTATTCAGTCATTAATGGCATTCGTTTTGATTGGTCACAAGGAGACTGCTTCGTGGTGCCAAACTGGGCTTGGCATGAGCATGTGGCTGCAGAGGATTCGTTTCTGTTCTCTGCAAGTGACCTGCCGATTATGGAGAGGTTTGAGGTTCAACGAGAAGAGAGTTATGAGCAGAATCAAGGGCATCAAGAGATTACCGATGAATTCACACCTCTTTTGCCCTGATCTGACAGCAGCGAATCTACTACATGACATGAGGTGTTTCTTGTTATGACGAAAGTGACAGAGGTTCCATTCCTGATCGTTGGCGGCGGCATTGGCGGTCTCGCAGCTGCACTGGGCGTTGCCGAGACCGGTCGGTCCGTCCACGTATTGGAGCAGGCCAAGGAGTTTGGCGAAATTGGTGCTGGCATACAATTGGCACCAAATGCGACAGCGGTTTTGGACAAATTTGGGGTACTTGAAGCGATTCGTGAATATGCGGTCTTTCCGAAACGTCTCGTGTTGATGGATGCCTTTTCCGGAAAGGAACTTAGCGCTCTTGACTTGGGCGGTTCCTTCCGCGAGCGTTATGGCTATCCTTACCTTGTGCTGCATCGATCCGATCTGCACAAGGTACTGCTTGACGCCTGCCGGGCAAATGGCCGTATCACGCTGCTTACCGACCAAATGGTAGAGCACGTTGAGAATTTGGGTGAGAAAGCCCGGGTCGTCTGCCATGACGGTACTACCTATCTGACAGAAGCAGTGATCGGCGCGGACGGATTGTGGTCGAAAACGCGACGACTGTTTAGCGACGACAAGCCCGTCTGCTCACAATACGTCGCCTATCGCGGCACCATTCCGATGTCGGAAATCACTCCGCACGCCGACCTGGACGACGTCATCATGTGGATCGGTCCTCATCTCCACCTTGTTCAGTATCCCGTGCGGCGGAAGGAGCTTTATAACCAGGTGGTTGTGTTTAAAAGCTTCCGCTACAAGGAGGATTCCGATGACTGGGGCACTCCTGACGAGCTTGACGAGCACTTCGGTGCATGCTGCCCACCCGTGCGCAACGCGGTGACTTACATCCAGCGTCAACGACGTTGGCCCATGTACGACCGTGAGCCGATCGACAACTGGACGTCGGGACGGATCACGCTGCTCGGTGACGCCGCTCATCCCATGCTGCAGTATCTCGCCCAAGGTGGTTGTCAAGCGTTGGAGGATGCCGCTTGCCTGACGGAAATGCTGCGGTTGCATGACACCGACGTGGAGAAGGCTTTCCTGGCCTACCAGCAAGAGCGCATTCCACGCACGGCCACAGTGCAGCGCAGCGCTCGCGTGTGGGGAGACATCATCCACGCCGACGATCCGATCGCCATTCTTTTGCGCAATACCATCATGGAGCAGCGCAGTCCGGAAGACATCAGCCATGTCGATTGGCTGTACAGCCGCCGGTACAACTGAGTCGAGGAATTTCGAACGTCAACATGAAATGAAAAACATCCTTGCTTGGGTAGATGGGATGCAGTGACCCACCTATTGCCAAATAAGGATGTTTTTCCGTTGTTACGGTTCCTCCCACTTGCCGAATATCGCGGGTGGGTTTTTCAAGTTAGCTCAAAAGTCAAAGTTGTCGGGATCGGGGCCAAAGCGTTTGTTCTGATTGAGTGCGCTGATTTGCGCCATGTCCTCATCGCTCAGCGTGAAATCGAAGATGTCGGCATTTTCACGAATGCGCTGTTCGGTGACCGACTTGGGAATCGTGACCACCTCGTTTTGCAGATCCCAGCGAAGGACAATCTGGGCCGGGGTTTTGCCGTACTTATCCGCCAACCTATCCAGCAGCGGCTGATCCAGGTTGCCCTGCATCAGTGGACTCCACGCCTCCAGTTGGATGCGGTGTTCCCGGCAGAACGAAAGCAGGGGCTGCTGGGTGAGCAGCGGGTGGTACTCCACCTGGTTGACGACCGGAACCTGTTCACTGTCAGCCATCAGATCTTGCAGATGGTGAATCTGGAAGTTGCTTACGCCAATTGCCCGAACATAGCCGTCTTTGTAGAGCTTTTCAAGTGCTTTCCACGTCTCCTTGTACTTCCCCTTGACCGGCCAGTGCACCAGATAGAGATCGAGGTACTCCAATCCCAGGCGTTTGCGGCTTTCTTCAAACGCCTTGAGAGTGGTCTCGTATCCCTGATCCGCATTCCACACCTTGGTCGTGATGAACAGTTGGTCGCGGGGAATGCCGCTTTCGCGGATCGCTTCGCCGACACCACTCTCGTTGCCGTAGATGGCAGCGGTGTCGATACTGCGATAGCCGGTTTCCAGTGCCCAACGAACCGCCTTTTTTACCTCATCCCCTTCCTTGGCTTTCCACACACCCAAACCCAGCCACGGCATCTTCACGCCGTTATGCAGCACGGTACAATCGGTAATCTGACCTGCCGCCATACAGTTCCTCTCCCCCATTCTGGAAAAAGTATATTGGCTTACTATTCCTTAGTTTACCACAAGAAACGATATTTTGGATTCAAAGATCTGCATGTTTCTTGCGGGAACCGTCAACGACCACCAGACGTATACAGAAGATTCTATAAAAACAGATTGACATCCCCGGGACGAAGTGATAAATTTTAACTGAAATTTTCATATTGTCAATCACTCTTATCCAGAGAGGTGGAGGGGCAGGGCCCGATGAAACCCGGCAACCGCATGCAGCACATGTTGGTGCCAATTCCCGCGAGTCGATCCATGCTCGCAAGATAAGAGGATGTTTCCGGTTCCTCTTGTCGAGGATTTTTTTATTTTTACCGCAGAGGAGAGTGCATGCAGGCATGTCATCATCCAAATCCGTCTTTGAATTGAGTACCAAAACGGTCGTCGTGATCGGGATCGGCGCTGTCCTGTACGGACTGCTTTCGTACGTGACCAACTTCATCCCGGTAGGCGGCAACAGCCTGCGCCCGGCGATCGCCTTGCTGACGCTGATGGGCGCGATGTTCGGCCCGCTGGTCGGATTCTTCGCCGGCACGTTCGGCGCCATGATCAACGACCTGTTCTCCGGTCAGATCTGGCTGCACTGGAACATCGGGAACGGCATCATCGGCATGTTTGCCGGCTTCGTCTACCTGATGAAAGACTTCGACCTCAGCCGGGGCCAGGTAACGAAATCGCATTACGCCTGGATCGTCGTCTATGGACTGCTCGGCAATCTCATCGGTTTGACGGCTGCCGCGCTGGTCGATGTGGCCATGGGCGTATCGTTTGATCTTGCCGTCTGGGGTTGGGCCGTCGTCCCGGCACTGGTCAACGCTGCCTGGGTAGCAACACTGGGCCTGCTGCTTGTCGCCGCATTTGCCCGCCGCAACAGCAGCAAGATTGATCTGGAAATCGGCAAGTAAGCCGGACTGCCGTCGAAGACGGTGCTTCAATCTTATAACCGCATGGAAAACCCTCTCTTGCGCAGAGGGTTTTTCGCTGAGAAGGAGTCATGATGGAACCGATCGTATCCGTACAAAAGGTAAGCTTCACTTACGAGGGGTTGAAACACCCCAGTATCCGCAACGTCAGTTTCGACATCTACCCCGGTGAGAAAATCCTGATTGCCGGCCCCAGCGGTTCCGGCAAATCGACGCTGGCCCGCTGCCTCAACGGTTTGATCCCGCACAGTTACAAGGGAAAATTGACTGGACAGGTGATTGTGAACGGCAAGTCGACCGCTTCAGCCAAGATCTTCGACATCTCCGAGAGTGTGGGCACGATTCTGCAGGACCCGGAAGGGCAGTTCGTCGGTCTGTCGGTGGGAGAAGACGTCGCCTTTGCCCTGGAAAACCAGGAAATGCCCTATCCCGAGATGGCGAAGCGGGTAGAGGAAGCGCTGGCAAAAGTGAAGATGTCCCATCTCATCGAAAGAAGTCCACAGGAGCTGTCCGGGGGCCAAAAGCAGAAAGTGGCGATTGCCGGCATCCTGGCGATGAACCCCGCTATCCTGCTGTTCGACGAGCCGCTGGCCAATCTCGATCCGCTCAGCGGACAGCAGGTCATGGCCCTGATTGACGAGATCCACCGCCGTTACCACAAGACAATCATTATCGTTGAGCACCGCATCGAGGAAGTGCTGGAGATCGGCATGGACCGGATCATCCTGATGGAACAGGGGGAGATCGTCGCGGACAACCGGGTCGCGGACGTGCTTGGCTCGGGCCGCCTCAAGCAGGCAGGGATTCGCCACCCGCTTTACCTGGAAGCACTGGAGAGAGCTGGCGTGCCGTACACGGCCGAAACGATCCCGCTTAGCGTCACCGCTGTAGACCGGGATGCCGTACGGCCGCACTTCCGGGATTGGCGGGCGGCATCGCTCCCGGGCGGGGCATCGTACGGCGATCGGACACCGCTCTTGGCGTTCGATCAGGTATCGTTTTCCTACACGCCGGAAGAGCCGCTGCTGGACAAGATCAGCTTTGCGATCTACCCCGGCGAACGGATTGCCCTGTTGGGTCACAACGGAGCAGGAAAGTCAACGCTGTCCCATCTGATGCTCGGCATACTCAAACCGCAGCAGGGACACATTTATCTGGACGGAAAACCCGCTGAGAAAGCGAGCATTGTCGAACGCGGCGGCAAGATCGGCTACGTCATGCAGAATCCCCATCACATGATTTCACAGGAGACGGTCAAGGATGAGGTGGCCTTTGGACCGCGCAATTTCGGGCTGAGTGAGAGCGAGATTCAACAACGCGTTGACGAGGCACTGGAGGTGTGTGATCTGGCCGGATACAGGAACTGGCCCGTCTCTGCGCTCAGTTTTGGCCAGAAAAAGCGCCTGACCATCGCCGCCGTCCTGGCCATGAAACCCAGTGTGCTGCTGCTCGATGAGCCAACCGCCGGCCAGGATTACCGCCACTATCGGGAAATGATGGAATTCATCAGCCGCTTGACGGAAACCGGCATTGCCCTCCTGATGGTGACCCATGACATGCACCTGGCACTGGAGTATACCAACCGCTCGCTGGTTCTGAGTCGGGGCCGGATGATCGGCGACATGGCCACGTCCCAGCTGTTTGCAGACGAACAGCTGCTGCAGGCAGCCAGCTTGCGGACGACCAGTCTGTACGAGTTGGCCAAACACCTTGAGATGGCGGAACCAGAGCGATTCATCCAGTATTTTATTGATACGGACAGGCAGGTGAAGGTGGATGCAGTCCCTTAACTTTCAATACATTCCCGGCCGCTCGTTTTTGCACCGCATGGACGGGCGAACCAAGCTGGCGCTGTTGGCCTGTTGGACCGGCTCGATCTTTTTGTTTTATGACATCCGGATCCTGCTGGTCTTTCTTACAGCGGGGTTCGCCCTGATTCCGCTGTCGCACATCTCTTTTTCCCGCATTCGGCGCATGATCCTGATGATGATCGCCTTCGTCACGCTGACCGCCTTGCTGACCAACATCCTGACGCCATCGTATGCCGGCAAATACGTCTCGGTCCAGCATCCGCTGCTCACCGTGGCCGGGTTGACCATCACCAAGGAGACCGTCTTTTACAGTGTGATGCTGATCGTCAAGTACCTGGCCATCTTCCCGATGGCGGTGCTGTTTATCCTGACGACTCATCCCAGCCGTCTGGCCAGCAGCCTGCACCGCATCGGCATTCCTTACAAGATCGCCTACTCCCTCAACATCGCGCTGCGCTACTTGCCCAACGTACAGCGGGAATTCATGCAGATTGCGCATGCCCAACAGGTGCGAGGCGTTTCGCTGGAAAAGGGGAGCGGGAGCATCGGCAAGCGCTTGAAGGCCTGGGTCGCCCTGTTGATGCCGCTGTTTGTCTCCAGTCTTGATCGCGTCGAGACGGTCTCCAACGCAATGGAGCTGCGCGGTTTCGGCAACCGACGCAGCCGGACCTGGTACAATGCCACTTCGTTTGGGAAGGTGGATTACGTCACGTTTGCCGCCAGCCTGGCCTTGCTCGCCCTCTCCATCTGGCTGAAGCTGAACGTTTTTACAAGTTTTTGGTACCCGTTCGGGAACTGAAAAAACCTCCGGGGAGCACGTGCTGCGCCTGCCCCGGAGGCTTCGCTCTGTCAAACGCATGGCATGGAAAAAATGGCTGGCTGCTCTGCCTCAGGTGATCGCTTGTTCCTTTTCCTGTCCGTTCGGCATCACGCGATAGTCATACACACGGCCGTCGTCTTTGTTCTTGTAATACAGGGAAAACGTCTCGACGGTACCGTCATTTCCCCAGCCGACGAACAGGATCATCTCCAACTTGCCGGTCTTGATTCCTTCCACGTCAACCGTATCGTACTGGTCGTCAGGAGATTGGTATCCCTCCTGCGCGCCAATGTCAAAGCGCCACATGTCGCTGTCATCCATCGCTGCTTTCACTTCCGTATAGCTGCTGCCGAACAACTTCTTTACGTCCTCTTGTGTCAGTCCCGTCTTGAGGTGCTCTTTTACGTATTGAACATCCAGTTTGCCGCTTGGCTCGGCAGCAGGCTGGTTCGCCTCTGTTTGTCCCCCTGCAGGTTGTTCGGCCACAGGCTGTCCGCTGTTGGGTGATCCGGCATTGGCTTGTGACTGTGGTCCATCCGCCTGTTGATCCGCGCACCCGGCCACGCCCATCGCCAGCGCCAAGCAAAGCGATACTGCCCAGTATCTCATCTCCATCACCTTTTTCTCTCTTCTCATCGCTCTTTGTGGAAAAACCGGTCATCTGACCAGTCATTCAAGTCAACAAATTACCATAACGAGGAAGTCAGTGCAAATCTGAAGGAATTAAGCAGGAATACGAATTTTATGCTTACGTAAAGGTTTTTCCGCTGTTGCCCTTAGAACTTGCAAGAAAGAGAAAGAATTCTCTTTCATTGTTGGTATTTTCATTCACTTCATGACGATTTTTTGTACCGGGAACAGGAAGAGTACAGCATGTTATCTCGCTTGTCAGACAGGCAAATTATGGCTTCTTTGGCTGAAACAATGGATCGCATCGAAAGATTGGGATCACATGTAACGGAGGAAACGCTGCAAATGACGCGGGCGAAAGGTACACGGGCCGCAGCCGAGATCATCGGTCACCTCTGCGACACAGAAGAAGTTTGGGGAGGTCGCATTCAGAGCACAGCAGTTGCAGAACAGGTTGTTATGAGGGTGGAACTTCGCCAATAGCCTTACTACACGAAACACCGTAAGCATCAGAGTACAGACAAAGTGTCGCCCGCCGCTCCAAGATGGCGAAGCTGAGCCTTCCGGAGCAGTCCGCCGAAAGGCTCTGTTTTTCTAAGCACCAGTTGTTATATTCCTTTGCAGGTTCGCGATTGACTGTTATTCCGCCAGCTTGCGCATCGCTTCCAGCGCAATCCGTATCTCCCGCTCCACCGCCTTGGCCACTTCATCGGTATGCGGGTTGTACTCCTGCGCCAGATCGACGTCCGCATAACCGTCAATCGCCAGAATGGAACCGGCGCGGACTCCTCGCAGCGAGGCAATCACAAACAGGGCCGCCGTCTCCATCTCCACCGCGATCACGCCCGCCCGCTGGTAGGTTTTGTGGGGCAGTTCGACGACGCCGCGGAAAAAGGCGTCCAGGGTCAGCGTGATGCCTTTCTTGACGATCCCTTCCTGCTCCCGTGCGCTATTGTACAGCGCTTCTACCACTGTACTGTCTGCCACTGCGGGAAAGCCGTGCGGTACGTACTGGCGGGTCAGCCCTTCTTCGCGCACAGCCGCTGTACTGATGGCAAGGCTCCCCGGCGGCAGGTCGCTGATCAGGGAACCAGCGGTACCCACGCGGATCAGAGTGGTGACGCCGGCACGGATCAGTTCTTCAAAACAGACAGCAGCGCCCGGCGATCCGACCCCGTGGCTGACGACCGCCAGCGGCACCCCCTGATAGGTACCGGTAAAGGTGCGGTACTCCCGGCTGAAGGCCAGCTCCCGACTGTCATCAAGATAGCCGGCGATCACCGCCGCCCGCTGCGGGTCCCCGCATACGATCGCCTGGGCCGGGATTTGCTCCGGATCAACGCGCAAAATAGGCAATGTCATCTCAATCAAACTCCTTTTTCATCCATTCGTCTTCCGGAATCGGCAGTTCCTCTCCGGAGAATCGCTGCTCCAGGAACGGGTCGGCTTCGTTGTGAAACCCGTTTCGTTCCCAAAAACCTGGACGGTCTTCCGTCATAAACTGAATCCCCCGGACCCATTTGACACTCTTCCAGAAATAGCGGTGCGGAACAATCAGCCGCAGCGGCCAACCGTGCTTTTCCGTCAGCGGCTTGCCTGCGTACGCATGGGCCAGCATCACATCGTCCCGCATGAGGTCGGCAAGCGGCAGATTGGCTTCGTAGTCGTAATCGCCGTAAATCATCACGTATCGGGCCGTCGGCTTCACCTTGAGTGTATGCAGCAGGTCCGCAAAGCGGACGCCCTCCCATTCCGTGTCAAATTTGGACCAGCGCGTGACACAGTGAATGTCACACACCATTTTTGTCTGCGGCAGGGCCATGATCTGGTCATAGGTGAAGATTTTCTCTTCTTCCACTTCGCCAAACACACGCAGGGTCCAGGTGTTCAGGTCATATACCGGCTCCTCGCCTTCGTGCAGGATGGGAAAGCGCTCGGTCAGCACTTGTCCGGGCGGCAGCCGGTGGGCAAGTGCCGGATCAACAGCGGGGACTTTCATCCGTTTGATTCGCTCCGCCTTGTTCAACTGTCACCGCCTCCTATCAGGATGAACATTCTTCCAACCTTTTTCGTTTTGACAAGACTATCGGTCGCTTCCGCCGCCCCTCTGGGCCAGCTGCAGGTAGCTTTTGTCGCGGAACAAAAACATCGCCACAATGGTCATCACATACGGCAGCATCAGCGTAAAGTGGGTCGGTATGGAGAACCCCTGCAGGCGAATGCTGAGTGCGTCCATGAATCCGAACAAGAGGCTGGCTGCCATCACCCCTGACGGATTGGACTGGCCGAGCATCATCGCCACCAAAGCAATGAAGCCCCGCCCGGCGGTCATGCCCTCCGCAAACATGGTCACTTGTCCCAGCGAAAGCTGCGCTCCGGCCAATCCGCAAAAGACACCGCACAGCACGACGGCGAGGTACTGCACACGACGCACTTTTACCCCCATGCTTTGAGCGGCAATCGGATTTTCGCCCGTCGCCAGCAGCCGAAAACCGGAAACGGTCTTGAACAAGTAGATGTGCATCAGCACGACCAGCAAAAACGTGAAGTAGACGAGCGGCGAGTGGCCGGAGACAATGGGGCCTACAACCGGTATCTGGTCGATCAGGGGCAGTGTAAGGGAGGGCAGCCCGTCCATGTTTTTGTCGTAAAAAGCCCCCTTTACCTCAAAGATCGTGCGCAGCGCAAACGTGGTCAGGCCGACGGCCAGAAAGTTAAGGGCGATCCCCACCACGATCTCGTTGGCCTTCAGGTTGATCGCCATGTAGGCGAACAACAGGGAAAAAAGCACGACACACAGCACTGCCAACAGGATCGCCAGCAGCAGACTGCCCGTAAAGTGATTGCCCACGATGGCGGCGAACGCGCCGATCAGCACCAACCCTTCCAACCCCACGTTAAACAAGCCCACTCTGGCGCAGAGCGCGCCGCCAAGGGCGGCGAGGAGAATCGGCGTTACCATTCGGACCGTCGAGTTCAACAAGGAGATGTCAAACAGTTGTTCCATGTGATTCCCTCGCTTTTCTCCGTTTCCAGAACGAATAGCTGAACTTGGCCGACACGAACAAAATCAGCACGGCCTGTATGACGCTGGCAATCTCCAGCGGCACTTCCGTATTCCGCTCCACGCCCATCGCCCCGGTTTGCAGGGCAGCCAGCAAGAGGCTGGCCAACGCCGTGCCAAGGGGATGGGAATTGGCCAGGAGGCAAGCCATCAAGCCGGTCCAGGCGTACCCCGGCACGGTCAGCGCACCGTCGATGTAGCGATACTGCATCCCGAGCACTTCCACTGTGCCGGCCAGCCCGGCGAGGCCTCCGCTGGCCAGCATGCTGATCAGCATCACCCGCGTCCTTACGATCCCGCCGTATGCGGCAAAGGAAGGATTATAGCCAAACATCCTGACCTCGTACCCAAAAGCACTGTGACGGATGATGATGTACAAGAGCAATGCGGCCACCGCCGCAATCAGAAATCCGGCATGCAGACTCATCCCGGAGAACAGCTTGGGCAGCCAAGCCGCCCGGTCAATCATGGGGGTTTGGGCAATCGCCGCCGAACCGGTGGTGTCCTTGAACGGCTCCGTCACCAGGTAACCCGCAAACAGAATGGCAATGTAGTTCATCAGCAGTGTCGTGATGAGCAGATTCAGCTTGAAGGCGGCGTCTAACCACCCGGCCACCGCGGACCAAAGTCCGCCCACGAGAAAACCGGCAAACAGCGCGGCAGCCAGCTTCAGCCAGCCCGGCCCCGGCAGGTAGAGTGCGGTCAGCGCTGCCGCCACGGCCCCCAATACCATCTGTCCTTCCGCGCCCAGATTGAAAAAACCGGCCCGAAAAGCAAGCGCCACACCCAAACCGGCGAGCATGATCGGGGTCGCCCTGGTCAATGTGTTGGTCGCAAAATAAAAGCTGCCGAACGCTCCTTTCCACATCTCCGCATACGTCTCGATGACCGACGCGCCTACCACCCAGATGGCAAACGCTCCCGCCAGCAGGCCGACCAATACGGCAACCAGCGGATGGAGCAGACTCGTCGCCCATTCCCTGTTGTTCATCGCGCTCCTCCTCCCGCCATCAACAGGCTGATCGCTTCTTCCGTAGCTTCCCGCCCGTCCACTTCTCCGACGATTTTCCCTTCGTACATCACCAGGATGCGGTCGGAGAGCGTCATCACCTCCGACAGTTCCGACGAGACAAGCAGGATCGCGTCTCCGCGCTCCCGCTTTTTCAGCAGCTGGGCATGGATAAACTCCATCGCTCCGATGTCCACCCCGCGGGTCGGTTCGGCCGCCAGCAAAAATGGCGTGTTTTGCCCGATCTCCCGCGCGACGATCAGCTTCTGCAGGTTGCCGCCAGACAGGTGCTGGGCCTTTTCAAACAGTGAGTTGGTCTTCACGGCAAACTGTTTCACCCAGTTTTCGGTCAGTTCGCGCAGCCGCCGCTGCAGGAGGAAGCCAAACCTGCTGTACGATCGCTCCCCGTATTGGTGCAGGATGGCGTTCTCCACAATGCTGCCATCCTTGGCCGCTCCCCACAGGTAGCGATCCTCCGGGATGTGGGCAAGTCCCAGACGGCGTATCGTGCGCACCGGTGCATTGGTGACAGGATGGTCAAGCAGACGAACGCTTCCCCCGTCCACCGGACGAAGCCCGGTAATGGCCTGAATCAGCTCCGATTGGCCGTTGCCTGACACCCCGGCAATGCCGACGATCTCTCCGGCATGGACGCGGAAGCTGATGCCATCGAGCAGCGGCTTCCCCCCGTCCCCGCGGATAAACAGATCATCGACGGCCAATACCACGTCACCCTGCTTTTGTTCGCGGCGCTGCATCTCGGCAATCTCGCGCCCCACCATCAGCCGGGACAACTCTTCCACATTCGTTTCTTTTGCCCGCAAGGTACCTGTCACCTGTCCGCTCCTAAGTACCGTGATCCGATCAGCCACTTCCATCACTTCGTGCAGTTTGTGCGTGATCAGGATCACGCTTTTTCCTTGTGCAGCCAGGTTTTTCAGGGTCTCCAGCAGTTCTTTTACCTCGAGCGGAGTCAGCACTGCCGTCGGCTCGTCGAGAATGATAATATCGGCCCCGTGATACAGTACTTTGAGGATCTCCACCCGCTGCTGCATGCCAAGCGAGCATTCCCAGATCTTCTTGTACGGGTCGACGGCCATCCGATACCGCTCCGACAGTTCCCGT
The DNA here is from genome assembly GCA_017656235.1 of Brevibacillus sp. Taxonomy (GTDB): domain Bacteria; phylum Bacillota; class Bacilli; order Brevibacillales; family Brevibacillaceae; genus Brevibacillus_E. Next base: position 181,203 of record JACDOF010000002.1, on the reverse strand, counting down.
ACCCGGGCGGCCGCCTCGTCCCGGTCAAACCAGACCCCTCTCGTCGGTTCCCGGCTGATCACGATGTTTTCCGCCACCGTAAACGACGGAAACAGCATAAAGTGCTGGTGGACCATGCCGATTCCGCTCTTGATTGCATCCGCCGGATCGGCAAACTGTTTCACTTCGCCGTTGATGCGGATCGTGCCGGAGGTAGGCTGCTCCATCCCGTACAGGATGCGCATCAGCGTCGTTTTTCCGGCTCCGTTCTCCCCGACGATGGCGTGGATTTCACCCCGATGGAGCGTAAAGCTGACCTGCCGGTTGGCGGCAAAGGTTCCGTATAACTTGGTGATTCCTTCCATCTCCAGTAAAACCGTCACACTTTTCACCCTTTCATCGAGAAAAGAGGAAACCGACTACGCATGTAGCCGGTTTACCCAGACTAGTTCGTAAGCGGATTGGGCACTTCGCGCTTGCCGGAGACGATCTCGTCCTTGATCTCTTTCAGCTTGGCAATCGTTTCTTCCCCGATAAACGGATGGAGTGGAGACTTGCTCTCGTGAGTGACAAAAGTCAGACCTACGCCGTTTTCCTTCAGACCGTAGTCAATCGACCCGAACTGGAACGAGCCGTTGACGAAATCTTTCACGGTCTCGTAGGCGGCCACATCGGTTCCCTTCAGCTGGGACAGCACGACGTGTTCCGGGTCCACTTCCGTACGGTCCACATCCTGACCGGCGGTGTAAAACCCTTTCTCCTTGGCCGCCTCAAACACGCCCAGGTCACCTACAGCGGAGGCACCCGCGATGAAATCGGCGCCCTGCGAGTGCTGCAGGAGGGCCAGTTCTTTCGCTTTGGCCGGGTCGGTAAAGCTACCGACATAGTTCACCAGGAACTTGGCCTCCGGATTCGTCGCCTTCAGCCCTTCGGAAAAACCGCCCGTCCACTTTTTCAAGAGCGGGATGTCCATCGCCGCCACCATTCCCACGGTATTGGTCTTGGTGGACAGCCCGGCTGCCGCCCCCAGCAGGTAGGCCGCTTCGTGCTCGCGGAAGACGACACTGCGCACGTTGGGCATATCGATGACGGTATCGATAATCGCAAATGGGCGGTCGGGATTTTCCGCAGCCACTTTTTTCAGCGCGTCTTCCGCCTGGAAGGTGGCGGTGATGATCAGGTCGTACTGTTCGGCCACAGCAACGCGCAGGTTTTCTTCAAATGCATTGGGATCGGTTGATTCAATCGTCTTGCTCTCCACTCCAAACTCTTCTGCCGCTTTTTTAACCCCTTCGTCCATCTGCTGAAAGAACGGGTTGACCCCGATTTTCTCGGGCAGAACCAAAGCGATTCGCTTTTTGGATTCAGCCTGTTGCTGCGAATTGTCCTGATTCCCCTGCGAAGCGGGTTGATCGCCGGCACAGCCGGCCAGAGCAAGTGCAAAGATGCAGAGCAGCAAAAATACTTTCTTCACGTCGGTCTCTCTCCTTGTTGGCTAGTTTTGTTTGTAGATGTATAGATACTAGAAAACCTCTTCCCTGCTGACAGGGAAGAGGCACGCATCCGCAATGTCTCTCCCTTATCTGCCAGGTTGCACCTGCAGGAATTGGCACCTTCCTGAAAGACACGCTTCCAAGGGTTGCCGGGTTTCATCGGGCCAGTCCCTCCACCTCTCGTAATAAGGGGTATCGTTATCAAACTTTCCTCTTAATTTTAAATCAAAATAATTTTTTATCAACACTTTTAATTTGTTGTTAAAAAATCCTTATATTGGCTCGCTCCTGTTCTCTCCCTTATGCTGGCCGCAAATCCTGATTGAAATATTTTCCATCTTCCGCTCAGGTATACAGCCCGCCGCTGATGTTCAGCACATGGCCGTTGATGTAGTTGGACAGAGGAGAGGCGAGATAAAAGATGCCTTCCGCCGCTTCCCTGGCCAACCCGGCTCGTTTCTGCGGGATGGATTGGACAAACATCTGCCTCACCTTTTCGGGGATGCCGATGGCTGCGCCGTCAACGGTCTCTCCTTTTTCTTTGGCCTGGGTCAGTCGCGTATCGATGAAGCCAAATGCAACGGCATTACAATTAACCTGAAAAGCAGCCCACTCTTTGGCCACCGTTTTGGTCAGCCCGATGATCCCCGCCTTGGCGGCGGCGTAGTTGGCCTGACCTACGTTGCCCATCAGGCCGGCCACCGAGGAGACATTGACGATCTTGCGGTAATGGATACGTCCCGCTTCACTGTCAGCTTTCCCCGCATCGCGCAGGTAGGGCGCCGCTTCGCGAATCAGGCGAAACGGGGCAACCAAATGGATATCCAGGATTTTTTGAAACTGTTCATCGCTCATCTTGTGAATCAGGCTGTCCCAGGTGTATCCGGCGTTGTTGACCAAAATGTCAAGCTGCCCATATGCGGCAATCGTCTCGGTAATGATCGTCTTGGGGAAATGCGGATCGGTCACGTCACCGATCACGGCGATGGCCTCCCCGCCGTGGTCACGAATGGATTGGACCGCTTGTTCGGCCGGCTCCCTGTCCATATCGGACACAACCACCCGTGCGCCGTGCTCCGCCATCAGTTCAGCGGCTGCCCGCCCCACGCCGCGGCCGGAGCCGGTAATGATCGCCACCCGATTTTCCAACAATCTCACGTCACACCCTCCCCTGCGTCCTTATCCTTCATCGTCTGCCTTGAGGACTTCAAAATACCCTATTCCTTTGACTTCATCGGCTTCATTCTTCACCACCAGTTCACCTGCCCAGCGCGCTTCGCCATTTCGATCCAGCAGCTCCGTGAGCTGCCCGCCTACGGTCAGCTTTTCCCCCGGATACGTCATGCGTGCAAAACGCATCTTGAAACAGCGCAGGTGACGGCGGGGAAACCACCGGGCGAGAGCCTGACCGGCAAAACCCATCACCAGCATTCCATGTGCGATGACATCCCGCAAACCTGCCTGATTGGCAGCAGGAACGACTGTATGGATTGGATTGAAGTCACCGGACGCGCCCGCATAACGAACAAGCATGGTATGGGTGATGGCCTGTTTTTGCAATGGAGGCAAAGGGTTCATCTCATACGCTCCCTCCTGCTTCGTTTGGCGGGGTATGCCGTTCGATGATAACCGATTGGGCTGTCAACACTTGTTCCCCCTGTCCGTTCACATATACCGTTTCCAGTGTCAGCAGATTCATCGCTTTTTTTGTCTCCGCCGCGATCACGCGTGAATGAGCGGTCAGGACATCTCCGGCGCAGATGTCACCAGAATATTCGTACATCTGCTCGCCGTGCAGTACCTGCAAGGGGTTTAATTCCAACAACTTCGTCAGCTGTTCGAAATCCGGTCCCGCCCACATATCCATCACGGTGGAAAACGTAGGCGGTACGGGGATATCGCGATAACCGGCCCGTTGAGCGGCGGCCGGATCATGATAAATCGGATTGTCGTCGCCGATTGCCAGGGCGAACTCGCGAATCTTTCCACGCTCTACGACAAACGTGTAAGGCGCAAAGGCAAATCCTATTTTCCGGGAAATATCCCCCATCTGCTGTATCCCCCTCCCTGCCCATTGTTACAGTCCCAGGTTTTTGGCGATGATGGCTTTCATGATCTGGTTGGTACCGGCATAGATGGCGGATACGGGTATATCCCGGTACCTCCTGGCAATCTGATACTCCTCCATATACCCGTATCCGCCGTGCAGCTGCAAACACTGGGCAGCGACGCGCTTGGCCATTTCCGTCAGCCACCATTTGGCCATGGACACTTGGGTAACGATCTCTTTCCCTTCCATATGTTCGACGATGAGCCGATCAAGAAAGGTTCGGCCAATCTCAATCTCCGTCGCCATTTCCGCAATGGCAAACTGCGTATGTTGAAAACGGCTGATCGGCTGGCCGAATGCGCTGCGTGTCTTCACGTAGTCGATCGTCATCTTCAGCATTTCTTCGGCTGCTGTCTGCGCCCCGATGGCCACCATCAATCTTTCCTGCTGCAGCTTCTCCATCAAATAATAAAAGCCTTTTCCCTCTTCTCCCAACAGATTGGCAGCGGGAACTTGAGCATCCTGAAAGATCAGTTCTGCCGTATCCTGCGCATGCAGACCGATTTTTTCCAGCTTCCTGCCGCGGGTAAAGCCTGGTGTGTCCCGTTCTACCACGATCAGGCTGATTCCCTTGTGGGCCGGGACCGCTTTGGGATCGGTCTTGCACGCGACCACAACCAGATCAGCCTGGATCCCGTTGGTAATAAACGTCTTCTCCCCGTTCAGCAGATAAACGTCCCCGTCACGGATCGCTGTCGCCTTGATGTTGGCCAGATCAGAACCGGTCCCCGGTTCCGTCATCGCGATGGCCGTAATCAGCTCTCCGCTGACACAGCCGGGCAGCCAGCGCTGTTTCTGTTCCTCCGTGCCATACGAAGCCAGGTAAGGTACGACAACATCGTTATGCAGCCCGATCCCCACCAGACTTGTTCCGACACGCTCCAATTCTTCATGCAGGATGACGGAGTAGGCAAAATCGGCCTGAACCCCTCCGTATTGCGGATCTGCCCAGGGGCAGAGATACCCCTGTTCCCCCATTTTCCTCCAAAAATCTCGCGGGATGATCCGCTCTCGTTCCCACTGATCATAGCGTGGCACCGCTTCATTTTCCAGAAATTTACGCAGTGTGCGACGAAAAAGCTGATGTTCTTCTTTAACATAACTGCCAGGCATGCTTTCCCCCCCTCGCATGTGAAGAATCGCCACTCCGCAGGTCCGTCTGTTTGATGGGATTCCCAGCCGTTTGCACGCGCGGCTGTATCCTGCCGATCAGGCTTGGCGGTACATCGTGACCACACAAGCGCCACCAAGCCCCAGATTGTGCTGCAGTGCCAGCTTTGCCCCTTCCACCTGCCGCTCTCCCGCCCGGCCGCGCAGCTGCCAAACCAGTTCCGCACACTGGGCCAGACCGGTCGCTCCCAGCGGATGTCCTTTTGACATCAAGCCGCCTGAGGGGTTGATTACATGTCGACCCCCATAAGTATTGTCGCCGTCGTGAATCATCTTTTCCGCCTCCCCTTCTCCGCACAACCCCAATCCCTCATATGTGATCACTTCGTTTGGCGTAAAACAGTCATGCAGTTCCACCACATCCATCTCCTCCGGGCCGATACCGGCTGCCTCGTATACCTGTCCGGCAGCCCGGCGGGTCATCTCCGCTCCGACCAGGCTGATCGGATCGTCAAAGCTTGCAGCCGAATCCGTCCTCAGTGCCTGGGCGACAATCTCCACGCGCTCGGTCACGCCCCGTCGGCGGGCAAACGACTCGCTGGCCACGATCACGGCTGCGGCACCGCAAGAGGGCGGACAGGCGCACAACCGGGTCATGTTGGGATAGATCAGCGGCGCGCGCAGCACCTCTTCAACCGTGAGCGGCGTGCGAAAAATGGCATAGGGATTGTGGACGGCATGACGGCGCGTCTTGACCGCCACCTTGGCAAACAGATCGGGACTTGCTCCGTACTTTTCAAGGTATTCACTGCCAGCGGCGCCAAACAATCGAATCGCCGGCGGCGCTCCGCGGGTCTCGGGTACCAGTTGATCCAACCGCTCCAGAAACCGGTCGAGCGGACTGGTCCGGTCTCCCCATACAGCGCCCACCGCGCCTGGTTTCATCTCCTCAAAGCCAAATGCCAGCGCACACTCCGCCTCACCAGCTTCCACCGCCTGACGGGCCAGGTACAAGGCGGTGGAGCCGGATGAACAGTTGTTGTTGACATTTACGATCGGGATACCGGTCATGCCCAGCCGGTACAGGGCGGTTTGCCCGCAGGTACTGTCCCCATACACGTAGCTGGCAAAAGCCTGTTCAATCTCGCGGTAATCCAGGCCGGCATCCTCCAAGGCAGCCTGTACCGCTTTCGCGGCCATCACTTCATAGGGTTCCTGGGTGCCGGGCTTGGCAAATGTGACCATTCCCACGCCAATCACTTGCGGCTTCCTGCTCATGTTTGTCCTCCCCCCGATTCTTCCTGACACACTCCCTTGTGCTGTTGGGTAAACCCCCACAATCCCGCGGCTATTTTATGCGCGGCCTTCCTTACTGCACGTTCCTCGTCCTGCCCTGCCAGTACTGATCGCGCAAGCTTCGTTTGAGGATTTTGCCCGCTCCGCTCTTGGGCAGCTCTTTCGCGAAGTCAATCGATTTGGGCACCTTGTAGTTAGCCAGTTTGCCGCGAACAAAGGCGAGGATCTCCTCCTCATCCACCGCTGTCTGCTCCTTCAGCACAACCACCGCTTTCACTGCTTCCCCCCATCTTTCGTCCGGGACGCCAATCACCGCGCATTCCAAGACGGCCGGATGCTGCTGCAGCACGTCTTCCACTTCTGTCGAGTAGACGTTTTCTCCGCCCGTAATGATCATGTCCTTAGCCCGGTCCACCACATAGAAAAAGTTGTCCTCGTCTTTATACCCCATATCTCCGGTGTGGTACCAACCGCCGCGCATGGCCTTGGCCGTCTCCTCCGGCATATTCCAGTATCCTTTCATGATATTGGGTCCTCTGGCGGCAAACTCGCCAACCTGGCCGACGGGCAGTTCCTTTCCGTCAGCATCGACCACTTTCATCTCCACACCTTGAACAGCCTGACCGCAGGAGACCAGCAGCCGCTCGCGCCCCTTTACGCCGAGAAGATGGTGCTTCCCGTTTAGAATGGATAAGACGGGCGAGGCTTCTGTCATGCCGTACCCTTGGAAAAACTGCACATCCGGCAAAAGCTGCATGCATGTTTTCAGCAGCCCCGAAGACATCGGAGACGCGCCGTACATCAGCTTGCGCAGCGAACTGAGATCGTACTGGTGAAACTCCGGGGTGTGTATCAACATGTTGACCATCGTCGGAACAAGCAGGCAGCACGTCGCCCGTGCCTGCTGGATCACCTCCAGCGCTTTCACCGGTGTAAAGGAACGGACAAAGGTATGCGTGCCGCCGACCAACGTAATCGCGAAGGTGGACGCTCCGTCGGCGAGATGAAACATGGGGGCGGCGTGCATGTAGACATCGTCTTCTGAATACGCAAAGCCAAGCGCGACGTGATAAGCGTTGCTCACCAGGTTCTTGTGGGTCAGCATGACCCCCTTGGAACGGCCGGTCGTCCCGCCGGTGTAATACAGCCCGGCGATGTCATCCTCGTGGATGCCTTCCGCGGACAACACCTCTTCGGGCTGCTGTCGCAGCAGCTCTTCATAGGAGAGAACAGCGTCATCCCCGACCGCCTCTGCTGTCTCCGCATCTTCCGCGAGAATCACCTGCCGCAGCCCCTTGACGGTTCGTTTGATAGCAGGAATCATCGGCAGAAACTCTTCGTGGATAAACAGCGCCTCCGCGCCAGCATCCTCTAAAATGAAGGATATCTCCCCCGCACTCAAGCGAGTGTTGAGCGGGACCACAATGGCTCCGTGCGCGGTGATTCCGAACAGCAGCTCCAGATAACGGAAACTGTTCAGCATGCACAGGGCCACCCGATCCCCCTTCTTTATCCCAAGAACGTTGAGCATCCCTTTAACCTTGGCAGTTCGCGCGGCAAGTTCGGCATACGTGTAGCTTTGGGCGCCGTCAATGACCGCCGTTTTGTTCGGGTTGCTGCGCGCAGCGTACAAAAGACCCTTGGTCAGCAGCATCAGCTATCCTCTCCTTTTTTCCAACATCTCCTAAAAACAGGAACGGCACTGCAGGTTACGATCTTATTTCTGTATTTTTAGAATATACTGACTGTTATCGTTTTACAATCACTTTTCCCTTCCTCTGCCAATGATGTTCTCCCTGCTGTTCCGGCTCGACCGACTGTACAACCGGGTGAATGACCAGCGTGGAGGCGAGCAGGTATAATGAAGGCAAAAGATCTGAATGGTACAAAAACCGTGCCGCAAAGGAGTGCGCTCATGCCTACACTGCTGATCGCCGACCGCGACCAAAATGAACGAACCGGCATAGCCTGGCTGGTCTCCTCTTATGCCCTGCCGTACACGAAGGTGCTCACGGCCGGCACATTGGCTGACGCCGTCCGTTTGATTGAAGCGGAAGTGCCCCATGTGGTCTGCATCGAACTGGACATGATCCCGCGGGATGCGTGGGACAGCTTCAGGGAACTGATCCATCACTACAAACCGGCCGTAATCGTCATGACGGCGGAAGCGACCTTTGAGCGTGCGCTGCAAGGTATCCAACTGCACGCCTTGGATCTGTGGATGAAACCGCAGTCGCCCGACACGATCCGGCGGATGCTGACCCGTTGTGCGAAAGCGGTCTCACCCACTGCCCCCGTGCCCGATTCAGGTGGTGAGACAGCTTCACCGGCTGTCTCTTATCGTTCGCTGTTTTTGGCGCAGGAGAGCACCGTCGGCAGCTACCGGCTGATGCTGATACAGCCGGAGAGCGCCGCCGCACTGCCGCCTCTGCTCTCTTTTTTGCAAACCTATCCGTTTCATGCCCCGCCGGTGCTGCTGCCGCTCAGTGACGCCATCGTTTGTGTCTTTTCCGCCACGCCGGAACAGCCGCTGCCGCAATTGCGCCATCTGGGGCAGCGACTGTTGGCGGAGTGGGAAGAGAAGCATGCCGAGCCGCTGTCCATTGTCATCTACGACGCGGACGATCCGCTTTCCACGCTTCATCAGAAATACCGCCATGCCAGGCAGGCTCAGGAAATCCGCTTTTTCAAAGGATACCGGCAGGTCTCCGTGGTAGAAGGCAAGGTGGACTGGCTGATGATCGATCCGTTTCTCACTCCCGCGGAGCAGCGGGCCTGGATTGACATGCTGCAGGATGGAGATCGGGAAAAAATCAAGCGCTGGATGTACCGCGAGTTCTTAAACAAAGAGGCGCCTTACCCTGAACCGGGCCTTTTGCGCATCCGGCTGACCAGCATACTGGCTCAGGTCCGCCGCTTTATGAAATCGTACTACCTGGACCAGGGAGCTCTCGAAGACGATTACCACAGGGTGTTTGAGACCATCCTGTACAACCCGATACTTTACCGCATCGTGCAGGAATTTCTGCTGTTCCTCTATGACGTGCTGGAGGCGGTACGCATCCGCCGCGAGCATGCCCGGGCCGACGTGATCGAGCAGGCTGTCCGCTATCTGAAGGATCATTTTGCGGATAGCGAGCTGCGTCTGGAAGACGTCGCCCGCCACGTCGAGCGAAGTCCCGCCTACCTGAGCTGGCTGCTCAGCAAACGCCTCAATCAGTCGTTTCGCCAGCTTCTGACCGCGATACGGCTGAAAGAAGCTGAGCGGCTGCTGTTGGAAACCAATCTCTCCATCCAGGAGGTGGCCGACAAGTGCGGCTTTACCAACGCCAATTACTTCAGCAGGATTTTTAAAGAAAAAACAGGTACATCCCCCCGCTCGTTTCGAAATCAAAAGAAATGAAAGAAATCCTAAAAAAAGTGCTTATTCAAACTGTAAGCGCTTTATTTTTTTCTCATCCCCCGAAAGAAAAGAAAACGATTCAAAAGACTGCTGCCTGTTTTCACCGCCTGTACTTTATCTATACTAACCGTAAAGTAAATCATTCAAAAAAGCAGGTGAGAAAATGCCGATCACAGACCATGCAAACAAACGAGTGGTGCCTCTTCTGACAGGGACCAAACTGCACACCAAAGGATGGATTCAGGAAGCGGCGCTGCGCATGCTGCACAACAATCTGAATCCGGAAGTGGCCGAACGGCCTGAAGATCTGGTCGTCTACGGCGGGATCGGCAAGGCTGCCCGCAACTGGGAGTGCTTTGAGGCGATAGTGGAGACGCTGAAAAATCTGGACTCCGATGAAACCCTGCTGGTGCAGTCCGGCAAACCGGTGGCTGTGTTTAAAACCCATCCGGACGCACCGCGCGTGCTGATTGCCAACTCCAACCTGGTGCCGGCCTGGGCTACCTGGGACCACTTCCACGAGCTGGACAAGAAAGGATTGATGATGTACGGGCAGATGACGGCGGGAAGCTGGATCTACATCGGCAGCCAGGGGATTGTTCAGGGGACGTACGAGACCTTTGCCGAATGTGCCCGACAGCATTTTAACGGCACACTGGCCGGGACGATCACGGTAACGGCCGGCTTGGGCGGCATGGGCGGCGCCCAGCCATTGGCGGTCTCCCTCAACGGCGGCGTCAGCATCTGCATCGAGGTAGATCGCACACGCATCCAGCGCCGCCTCGATACGCGCTATCTGGACGTAATGACGGAAGATCTGGACGAAGCGATTCGAATGGCCGAAGAGGCCAAGCAGGAGAAGAAGGGCATCTCGATTGGCCTGTTGGGCAACGCGGCCGAGATCCTGCCTGAAATGCTGCGGCGCGGTTTTATACCGGATGTACTGACCGACCAGACCTCCGCGCACGACCCGCTCAACGGGTACATTCCGGCGGGAATGAGCCTGGAAGAGGCAGCCGAGCTGCGCAAACGCGATCCCAAAGCGTACGAATCCAAGTCGCGTGCAAGCATTGCCGAGCATGTTCGGGCCATGCTGGCGATGCAAAAACAGGGCGCAGTCACCTTTGACTACGGCAACAACATCCGCCAGGTAGCCAAGGATGAGGGCGTGGAAGACGCGTTTGCCTTCCCCGGGTTCGTCCCCGCTTACATCCGGCCGCAGTTCTGTGAAGGCAAGGGTCCCTTCCGCTGGGCGGCGCTGTCCGGCGACCCGGAGGACATCTACAAAACCGACGAGGTGATTCTGCGCGAGTTCCACGACAACACGCATCTTTGCAACTGGATCAGGATGGCCAGGGAGCGCATCCAGTTTCAGGGACTGCCGGCGCGCATCTGCTGGCTTGGCTATGGCGAACGGGCCCGCTTCGGCAAAATCATCAACGACATGGTGGCGTCAGGCGAGTTGAAGGCACCAATCGTGATCGGACGCGATCACCTCGATTCCGGTTCGGTCGCGTCGCCAAACCGGGAGACGGAAGCAATGAAGGATGGCAGTGACGCTGTAGCGGATTGGCCGATTCTCAATGCGCTGATCAATGCCGTGGGCGGTGCGAGCTGGGTGTCGGTCCACCACGGGGGCGGTGTCGGCATGGGCTATTCGCTGCACGCAGGGATGGTCATCGTCGCCGACGGAACCAAGGAAGCGGAGAAACGGCTGGAACGCGTGCTCACCACCGACCCGGGGATGGGTGTCGTCCGCCATGCTGATGCCGGCTACGAGCTGGCCATCAAAACCGCCAAGGAAAAAGGCATCCATATCCCGATGCTTAACGGGTAACGTAATCACCTATCTTTGCCTTGAAAAAGCCAGGATGGTCGCCCCATCCGGGCATCCTATATAGGTACAGAGCAGCAGAAGGAGTGGTTTGAGTGAGCACAAGACCGCTGTGGATTCGCCATGCCAGCCAGCTGGTTACACTGGCCGGCGGTTCGCAAGCGCCGCTGACCGGCAAGCGAATGGAGGAACTGTCAATCATTGAAGACGGCAGCGTCTGGGTGGAAGATGGCATTATCCGCTTCGTCGGCACCGATCAGGAAGCGAGGGCGGCTTACCGCGATCGGCTCGAGGAAGCAGAGGTGATTGACGCCGCCGGAAAGCTGGTCACCCCAGGGCTGATTGACCCGCATACCCATTTGGTGTTTGCGGGCAGCCGCGAAAACGAGTTCGACATGCGGCTCAAAGGGGCAACGTACATGGAAATCATGAATCAGGGCGGCGGCATCCACGCTACCACGGAGGCCACCCGCAAGGCCAGTCCCGAAACACTGTACGCCGAAAGCAAAAAACGGCTGGATCAGTTTCTCCTGCACGGCGTCACCACAGTGGAGGCCAAGAGCGGGTACGGCCTCACGCTGGAACATGAGCTGAAGCAATTGGAAGTAGCGGCGGAGCTGGACCGGACGCACCCGATCGACATCGTCAGCACATTTATGGGGGCACATGCGGTACCGCGAGATTACCGTGATGACCCGGACCGTTTTGTCGACTATGTCATTGAGGAAATGATTCCGGAAGTGGCCCGCCGCAAACTGGCGGTGTTTAACGACGTCTTCTGCGAGCGGGGCGTGTTTACACCGGAACAGTCGCGGCGGATTCTGGAAGCCGGGCGTGCATACGGCCTTCTGCCCAAAATCCACGCCGACGAAATCGAACCGTACGAAGGAGCGGAGCTGGCTGCCGAGGTCGGCGCCGTATCAGCCGACCATCTGCTGCGGGCGTCGGACAAAGGCATTGCGATGATGGCTGAAGCCGGTGTGATCGCCGTGCTGCTTCCCGGTACGGCCTTCTTCCTGATGGCCGAATCCGCCAACGGCCGGAAGATGATTGATGCCGGTGTGCCGGTTGCGATTTCCACCGACTGCAATCCCGGTTCGTCTCCGACCGTCTCCCTGCCGCTGATCATGAATCTGGGCTGCCTGAAAATGGGCATGACTCCGGCAGAAGTGCTAACCGCCGCTACGATCAACGCCGCGCATGCCATCCGCCGCGGACATGAGGTCGGCAGTATCGAGACGGGCAAACAAGCGGACATCACCATCTTTGACGTACCCAATTACATGCAGCTCCAGTACCGCTATGGCGTCAACCATACCCACACCGTGATCAAGGCCGGAGTCAAAGTGGTGGAAGGAGGCCGATTGATATGACGCGGTATCCCTATCCCCAACTGAAACCGCCCTCCTTTGCCTGGGACAGGAGCGCGGCGGCTGCGGAGCCAAAAGTACACGAATGGATCGAGACGCTCGATCCCGCATGCAGCGGCGAGGTTGACTGGTCCCGCTACGATGCGGCGATTCTCGGCGTTCCGCTGTCCCGTTCGTCCATCTCCGCTTCCGCCGCCAGCGAAAACCCGGATGCCATGCGCCGGGCCTGGAAGTACTTCACCACCTATAACCTGGATCACGACGAGGATTTGTCGGAGCTTTCCGTCGTCGATCTCGGCGATGTCCGTCAGCACGTCACCAGCATCGAAACCTGCCACCAAAACATTCGTGAAGCAATGGTCAGCATGCGTACCCACCACCCGGAGGTTCTGCCGCTGGTGTTGGGCGGCGACCACTCCATCACGGCGATGTTGGTCAAAGGATACAAGGACGTACACTCCGACGAACGGGTCGGCATCCTGCAGTTTGACACCCATTTCGATCTGCGCGATCTGCGCGACAACGGTCCGAGCAACGGCACGCCGATCCGCAATCTGATCGAAAGCGGCACGGTTCATGGCGAAGATGTGTTCAACATCGGTTTGCACGGCTTCTTCAACGCACGTTCGCTGAAAGCCTATGCCGACCAGACAGGCGTGAACTACATCACGCTGCGCCAGGCCCGCAAACGGGGGATCGAAGAAACGGTTCAGGCAGCCCTGGAAGCACTCAGCGGCAAGGTGGATTCCATCTACCTGACGGTGGACATGGATGTGCTGGACATCGCCTATGCTCCCGGCGTACCCGCGTCCACACCCGGCGGCATGCACAGTGACGAGCTGTTTGAAGCCGTCTACCTGGCCGGCCTGCATCCAAAGGTGAAAGCAGCGGACATCGTCTGCCTTGACCCGTTCAAGGACAGGAGCGAAGCAACGGTGAAAACAGCGGTGCATGTGATGTTGTCTTTTTTGACTGGGTTCGCCCAACGGAAGAAAACGTGAAACATTTCTTTTTAATCGGAAATGCGCGTTTATTTGCGCATTTCCAAAAACACACTTTATGAAAGCGCATTCAATACGTTATTCTATTCCCAGATTTTCACGGTTGAAGAGCAAGTCGGCGAACTGCAGGTATAGGAGCCAAATGGCGGGCCTCATCCGCCCATCTTCTGGCGTGGAATGCGGTCGCCATTGGCCATATGCCAAATACAATCTGTTGATAAAGGAGGAATGCTGCATGACAGAGCAATCCGGCACACAGCTTGAAACGAGGGGACTATCGCCTGCCCCCGCCAATGTGGCAAAATTTGTCCTGTTCAGTTTGATCGGCATCTTCATGTTTTTTATCCCGATTCGCGTAAACGGCACCTCGTCCATCCCACTCGATCATCTGGTCACCTGGGTGAGGACGAGTTTTCCGTCCGTTGTCCCGCTCTACGCGCTGCTGGTGATCCTGCTGGGAGCCATTTATCCGTTCGCCACCAGGAGCTGGAACAAGGACCGTGTCAGCGTCGTCTTTTCGCTGTTAAAAGTGCTGGGGGTAATCGTGGCCGTGATGATCTACTTCCAGATCGGGCCTTCCTGGATGATGGCCGACAATATGGGCCCGTTCCTGTTTGAAAAGCTGGTCATCCCGGTCGGATTGCTGGTACCGATCGGTTCCGTCTTTCTTGCCCTGATCGTCGGGTACGGCTTGTTGGAGTTTGTCGGCGTACTGATGCAGCCGGTGATGCGGCCGCTCTGGAAGACGCCGGGCCGTTCTGCCGTCGATGCGGTGGCCTCGTTTGTCGGCAGCTACTCGATCGGTCTGTTGATCACCAACCGCGTCTTTAAGCAGGGAAAGTACACGGTTAAGGAAGCGGCCATCATTGCCACCGGATTCTCCACCGTATCGGCAACGTTCATGATTGTGGTGGCCAAAACGCTTGGTCTTATGGAAATATGGAACCTCTATTTCTGGGTGACGCTGGTCGTAACCTTTGTTGTAACCGCTATCACCGTCCGCATCTGGCCGCTGAGCACCCTGAGCGACCGCTACTATACGGAAGAAGGCAGCCCGGAAGAGGTAATCCGCGGTCAATACCTGTCCCATGCCTGGCGGCAGGCGATGGAAGCGGCGGGCAGGTCGGCCAGCCTCTTCCGCAATGTCTGGGACAACCTGCGCGACGGGTTCGTGATGACGATGAGTATCCTGCCTTCGATCATGTCAGTTGGTCTGCTTGGTTTGGTGCTGGCCGAGTTTACGCCAGTCTTTGACCTGATCGGCTATCTCTTCTATCCGTTTACCCTGCTGCTTCAGATACCCGAACCGCTGCTGGCAGCCAAGGCAGCGGCCATTGAGATAGCGGAAATGTTCCTGCCTGCGCTGTTGGTGGCCAATGCCCCGCTGATCACCAAGTTTGTCATCGGTGTCTTGTCCGTATCGGCCATTCTCTTTTTCTCGGCGACGATCCCCTGCATTCTGTCCACCGAGATTCCGATCAGCATCCCGAAACTGCTGGTCATCTGGCTGGAGCGAACGATCCTGACGCTGATCATTACCGCACCGATCGCCTATCTGCTGCTGTAGGAACCACCGCTTGCCGCGTACCAAGCAAACGCCCGAAGTTCAACCTCGGGCGTTTTTTTCATGATCTGATCCATTCTCAAACCTGTGATACAGGGATCGGCTTGCGCAGAGAACCTCAGGTATTGGACTTCACCCTGCCTATTTTCGCTGCCGCCGCCCCATGTTTCGACTGAAACAGCACTTTCAAAATGGGCGGAGTCACAATTGTGGTAATCAACACGACCATAATCAGCACAGAGAACATGGAACGCTCAATAATGCCCTGTTCCAGCCCAAGAGTGGCCAGAATCAGTGCAACCTCGCCCCTGGAAATCATACCCGCACCGATCCCAAAAGAGCTTCGCCAGGAAAAACCAACCCATTTTGCCCCTAATCCGCTGCCAACCAGTTTGGTCAGGATCGCAAGGAGGCTGAGCGGGATGACCATCCATATTCCGTCCACTCCGCTTAATTGCGTACTGACCCCGATGCCGACGAAAAAAATCGGGACAAAAATGCCGTAACTAAGCACCTCTACCTTTTCGATCATCGCTTCCTGCAGCCTTGTCGCGGAAATGGAGATCCCTGCCAGATAGGCTCCAATCACCCCTGCCACACCCGTTGCCTCAGCAAAAGCAGCAAAAGAGAGACACAGAATCACGGCCAAAACCAGCGGGGCCTGCTGGATTCCTGAATGGGCAAAGCGATTCATGAGCCACGGAACGACCTTCCAGGCGATCAGGATGGCAGCGGCAAAAAACAAGAATTTTTTCAGTAATACAATGCCGATACTTACACCTGAATCGATCAGGCTCATCAGCAAAGCGAGCAGTACGATGACCGCAACGTCGTCAAGCACGGCCGCGCCGAGGATTGTCGCTCCTTCCTTACTCTTTAATTTTCCCAGTTCGCGTAAAGTCTGAACCGATATGCTCACACTGGTTGCCGTCAGCACCAACCCGAAAAACATCGATTCAAACGGAGATAGTCCAAGCATCATCCCCGAAGCGTACCCGCCGACCAGGGGCAGGACAATCCCCCCGATCCCCACGGCTGTGGATGCCTTGGCGCTCGCTTGAAACTCCCTGAGGTTTGTTTCCAGGCCTGCGATAAACATCAGCAAAATAACACCGATATTGCTCATTTCCTTCAATATGTCATTGTCGTTCACCCAGCCAAAAACAGAGGGGCCGATTACAATTCCTGCCAACAATTGGCCCAGCACAGACGGCTGACCCAATTTTACACTGATGCTTCCCGCCAGTTTTGCCGCAGCCAATATGATGACTAGTTCCAATACCACCACGTACACTACCTCCTATGCGCAACGCCGCTGCTGTTACAGCAAGGGTTCAGCACAAACTTCCTTGCGTATTGACTGAACGGGATTAACGGCGGGTACAGGTTTGTCCACATAAGTCCGGAGCATCCAAGCAGCGGCTGAACACAGCAGGATCAGCATGAGAAAAAACATTCCGCTCCTTCTTCTCCATGTTTTTACTTTTCTGATAAACTGGGCTTCTTCCGGAGAGAGTGGCGGAGGTTGTTGCCGAAAGGACTGATGTACCTGCCATTTCGCAAGATTTTCCATTTCATCTTTGTCTGCCCGGCATTTTGCGCACTCGGCCAAGTGGCGATCAACGTAAAGCTTCGTTTGTTGGCGAAGTGCTCCATCCAAGTAAAGGGGAAGTAAATCTTGCACAATGTCACACGGTTCCCTCATCCCTGATCACCTCCAGGTCGTACAGTTGTTTAAACCGTTTCTTGGCTCGATAGAGGAGAACCTTGGTTGTTTGAGGGGTTTTTTTCAGGATTTGACCGATCTCCACATGCGACAATCCTTCAACCTCCTTGTAGATCAAAACATCGCGGTAATCTTCAGGCATGCGCATGAAAATCCGCTGAATCAGGGATTGTGAGTACTTCTGCAAGGCCACTTCTTGCGGGTTGTTCGTCTCATCGGGGTGCAGTTCGATCTCCTCCGGAGCGTATACCAACCGATCTCTGGCCCATGCCCTTACCTTGTTGCGGTACACATTTCGGGCAATTTGCAAAAGCCAGGTTTTTAGACTGGAGTGTCCCTTAAAGCAATGAATGGACTTGACCGCTTGATAAAACGTCTCCTGTGTCAGTTCTTCACTCTCTTCCCTGGAACCGGTAAGCTGAAAAAAGTAAACGTACACCAGCGACTTGTGTTTCTTGTAGAACCCCGTCAATTCATCAAACAAGGAACTGCGAGCCCGATGATGACGCTTCATTTGATCAAAAAGGCTCAAGAGATAGTCCTCCTTTTCCCCTCTCACTCATGTAGTAGCATCAAGATGCCAAAGGTTACACCTGATGCAAAAAAAATAAAAGCCTCGGGCTCGTCCCGGAAGGCTAACAGTTAGGGGTGTACGTCAAACTTGTAGCGCATGCCTGGTACAATCAGTGCAGCATGTTCCAGCCGAAGAGCGACAAGCCCCTTCATGTCTTTGTAAATCGGCAAGCTTGTCGTACGGCTTTCCTTGATTTGAAAGTCGATATTCGGTTCCTTGTTCCAATCCGTTCCCTGTTCGTCGACCAAGGAAAAACTGAGTTCGTAAAGCCCTACATCGTGCACATCATCCAGCTGCTGGTAATAGACAACAACCTGCGAATCTTTCACTTCCGCCTTTTCTATGCGAAACCGCACCCGATTAACTTCCACAATCTGGTCAATCTGTGTCTTCCCGCTGTTATTCAAAGCGACCTCCCACTCGCGCGGCTTGTAAAAGATCGCAAAGTTCGGCAGTTCCAGACCGATTGTTTTCGTATTTTCCCGTACGCCATCCAACTTCCAGGTGACCAAGTCTTCATGATGACCAACAGAGCTGACATTTTCTTTTCTCATAATGAGTTCGTTGTTCGTCAGGTCCATCGCAATCAGATGGTTGGGCCAGTAAATATCTTCCTGTACATAGTCTATGTCAGGATCGTCCCAGTGGTATCGATAGACCAGCTTGCTTTCATTCTGGTTGAAGGTTCGTTCAATAAACTCGATGGTAACACCTGAGCGTTTGAGGATTTCCAACTGCGGCGGCGACAGGGAGATCAAACTGTTGTCGATCTGGATCAACTCCTGCTTCTTCTCCAGTTCTTCCTCCAGGTATTCCTCTTCCGTCAATATCTTGCCGAGCGTCCAACTCACCGCAGAGAAGAAAAGGACGCCGGCCACCACACTCGCTAGCGTATTGCGGACAACTCGCTTCATTCGTCTGGCGAAGCGCAGATCGTCCTCGTTCTCCGCTTCGTGACGCGTATTCCCGGATTGGTCCGCATCAGTCGGATCCGCCAGTTCGTCCAGCATCTCCTTTAGCCGCTGTCGGCACTCAGCACATTCGGTCAGATGCCGTTCAATGATCTCTTTTGCTTCCGCCTTTACCACACCATCCATATAATTAGGTAGCAGTTCATTTACCAGGACATGATGTCCCTGCATCCCAAGTCAACTCCTCTACCGTCGTTGTGCCTACAAAAAAAATTCCAGCTGCACCGTCATTCTGCAGCCCTCTTGGACGACCGGACCCGCTCCGAGTCCAACCAGGTATGATCATTGTCGATCATACCATATGTATCGGCTTGTTGTGTTTTATTCTTCTTCCTTGTGCCATCGCCAACCAGGAACCTCGCGCCATCAACCGCACCGTATCGGCCAGCCGTGCTGCCCTATTCCACTTTTTGCATAAACTTCCGCAACAGCCAGCGCAGCAGCAACAGGTGATACAGCACGCCGCCCGCCAGCCAGATCCAGTAGCCGCCACTCGCCCAAGCGGCGGCAAAAAACGCCTTGGCCACCCAGTAGGAGGGCAGCAGCGCTGCCGCGTACTGCCAGGCAGACGGGACGAAGTAGATCACTGCCGGCGCGAGCAGGAAGAGGGAGAGCACTTTGGCAAGCGCCAGCCCCTCCACCTTGTTGGCCGCATATGCAGCCATCGCCAGTGCAATCAGCGGCGACTCCAGTGACAGCAACCCGACGAACCAGACGAGCTGCCACAGCGGCAGTTGGCTGCCCCCGGCGACAGGCAGGACAAACAGCGACAGCAAGCTGCTGAACAGGACAGGGGCCGCCAGCCGGTACAGCACATAGCCGGTCCGGGTAAGCGGGGTTACGGCAAACTGCGTCAGCACCCCCTCGTCCCGCTCATCCAGGATGAGAAACCCGGTCAGCACCCCCAGCATCAGCGCACTGGTGAGCAATAGAAAACCAAGCAAGAGCAGCTCGTAATCGGCCACTGAAAACGAAAAGCCAGCCAACAGCGTTCTGTCGATCCACGGCACGGCAAAGCGAATCAACAGCGCAAGCAGCAGCGGCGCGGCTGTCACCAGCATCAGCAGCGGGTCTCGAACGATGTGGGCAAGATCGCGAACTGCCAGCGTGATCCACTGCTTCATCCCTGCTCCCCTCCTGTCTTCAGCACGACATGACGGTAAAAGGAACGATACGCCCAGACGGCGGCCAGCCCGTTCCAGACCAACAGAGAAAATAGGCTGAGCAGCCATTCTGCGTTTTTGATCGGCACAAACGCGGCGTGGATAAGCAAAAGCGACGCTTTACTCGGCAAAAGCCAGAACAGCGGCGACTCCATCAGCCGGACATGCTCCAGGACCGGCAGGCAGAGGAGCGTGATGTACAAAGGGGCGGTAAACAAATACTGGTTGAGCGATGTGACCCGGACAGCGACAGCCAGCCCGAGCAGGGTAAACAGGCTGGAGGTGAGCAGCAGTCCGCACACCAGCGGCAGCGGCGCAATCGCGCTGCCAAACGAACCGAGCACGATTCCCCCGCTCGACGCCAGCGCCAGCAGGGCGAGCGAGCCCAACTTGGCGGCGATGTATTCCCAGATGCGAAACGGCGTGACAAACAGCGGATCGAGGATGTTCTGTCCCCGCTCCAGGAGCACGATTCCGCCGATGAAGAAAAATCCGAGCATGCCCGGGTCGGAAAACAACAAAAACGAGGCGGTCAACTGTTTCGCTTGGCCGGACAGGTTGTGCAGCAGCACGATGTAGACGGCGCTGACAATCAGGTACGCGAAGTAGAAGCCGTGCCGGAATTGAAAGCGGATATCGTGCCACAGCGCCGCAAGCACTCTCATGACAGCCGCCTCCCGGTCACCTGGATAAAGATGTCCTCCAGCGTCGCTTCCTGCGTGTGCATGGTGACGATCTCCCGCTCTTTGATGAGCCTAAGAAAGCGGGGATTGTCGCCCAACCCCTCCAGCGGGAAGTCGTCCACCTCCACCTGCGCCCCCGCCCGGTGTTCCAGCCGCACCACTTTCCGCCCGTACTTCACCTTCAGCGCCTGGGGCGAGTCGATCAGACTGATTTGCCCATCGACGATGAAAGCCACCCGGTCGCACAACTCGTCTGCGGCATTCATGTTGTGCGTGGTGATCACAATCGTCTTGCCCAGTGCCTTCTGCTCCAGGATGAAGTCCTTGACGATCCGGGCGTTGACCGGGTCCAGGCCCGAGGTGGGTTCATCGAGAAAGATCAGCTCCGGGTTATGCAGAAACGCGCGACAGAAGTTGAGCCGCATCTTCATCCCTTTGGAAAACGAAGCCACTTTGGTATCGGCGTGCTGCTCCAGTCCCACTCTGGCCAACAAGCGGCGCGGGTCGGCAGTCGGGCCAGCGTATAGCGAGCGGAAAAAACGCAGGTTCTCCAGCGCCGTAAACCTGCTGTAGAAGTTGGGAAACTCAAACGCCACCCCGATTTTTTCGTAGTAATCGGGACGGATTGTACGAAGCTCCCGGTTCAGCACCGTGACACGTCCCTGATAGTTCTTCAGGATGCCGATCAGGATTTTCTGGGTCGTGCTTTTGCCCGCCCCCGACGGACCGAGAAAGCCGAAGATTTCTCCGGGCGGGATGGAAAAGGTAAGACTCTTGAGCGTCTGCTCCCGCTTGCCGGGATAGGTGTAATGCAGGTTTTCCACTTCAATCATGGCTGCTCCTCCCGTTCCTTGATCAATCCGGCGGCAATCAGCTCCGCCAGCAAATCAAGGGTCTGCTCGTACACCGCTTCGCCGATTTCCCGCTTGTGCAGCGCAAGGGTGAAAAACGAGCGAATCACACCGCCGATCACCTCCGCCTCCCGCTCAATCATCACGCCCTGCTGCTGCCAGCTCTCGATCAGCGGCCGCAGCAGGTCGTTATCGCGGCTGATATGGGCCTGAATCCGCTCCGGCGGCAGTTTTCGCAGCAGGGCCTCGTACTCGTTTTCCAGATAAATCTGGCGTATGATCGGATTGTTGTCCACCATTTCCAGCGCCGTCAGCAGAAACCGTTTGAAAAACCTCTTGCTGATCGCAGACGCAAGCGGTATTTCTGCCAACAGCCGCTCTTTGATCTGTTCCTCTTCCGCTTCCACGATTTCAAAAAACAGCTCTTCCTTTGACGAAAAGAACAGATAAAACGACCCCTGGGCAATGCCCGCCGCCCTGGTCAGATCGCTCACGCTGGTCTTTTTTAGTCCCCGCTTGGCAAAGAACTCTCTCCCCTGCTCGATCAGTGTCCGGCGAATCATCTTTTTCTCTCGCTCGCTAAAGCCTCTGGCCATTAGAACCCCCTCTTCCGCTGTGGCAGATTTGCTTTTATGAACATATGAATAGTTTTATTTTTCATTCATAAAAATCGTACCTGTCCTCTTCTGGTTTTGTCAAGATGGAGTCAGAAAATCGCTGCCCACCCCGGCCGCACAGGTACAGGAAACGGACGGGCATAGCGGTTCGACTGATTTTTTCCCTTCCCGTGCTGCAAACATGTTACAATCATCCTGTAAGCGCTGTTTACGGGAGAGGTAAACCAGCTTGCTGCCAGAATAGAACGGAACGAGGCGGTGTGATGATCGGGTTTGTGGTAAACCCTGTTTCTGGTAACGGACGGGGATGGACCGTCTGGAAGAAAGTTGAGGAACAACTAAATGAACGCAACATCACGTATGCGGTGAAGATTTCACGTTACCCCGGCGAAGCCACCTCTCTCGCGGCTGCGTTGGGTGCGGACGAGCGATGTCAGAAGGTCGTGGCAATCGGCGGAGATGGAACGGTAAGCGAGGTGGCCGCTGGTCTGATGCAGGTCAGGCGCAGCTGTCCGTTGGGCCATATCCCGGCTGGGTCCGGCAACGACTTTGCCCGCGGCCATGGGCTGCCGCTGGACAGTATCGCAGCACTTAAGCACATTCTGGCTGAACAAACAGGAAAACGTATCGACGTGCTTATGGCCGGTGGAAGGAGCGCGGTCAATTCGATCGGCATCGGCTTTGACGGAAAAGTGGTGCAGGTCGCCAACCGGTCGCTCTATAAAGTTTGGCTGAACCGTCTCGGGCTGGGCAAACTGATCTACGCCCTGTCCACACTCAGAGTATGGCTTGGTTTTCGACCATGCGGCATGACGGTCACGGTGGACGGGCGGAATGAATACTGTCCCGACAGTTGGGGGGTTGCGATCACCAATATTCCTTACTACGGCGGCTCCATGATGATTTGTCCGCAGGCCGTGCCGGACGACGGCATGGCCGATGTGATGGTTGTAACGGGTTTGAAGCGTCTGAAGCTTCTCCCGATTCTGACGAAGGTATACAAGGGAAAGCACCTCTCCCACCCGGCCATCCGCTTTTTCCGCGGTCGTGTCATCACGATCCGCCCGGACGCCCCCCAGTTGGTTCATTTCGATGGCGATCTTGCGGAAGAAGTTGCAACTGTCACAATCGTAGTGGAAGCAGATCGGCTGGAAGTGTTGAAACCACTCTCGTCCGCCATGCAAACAACGAACTCACGGCATGATCCGGTTCGCCCGGCCAATCATGCCTCTTCCTGATAAATCAGCGGCAGCCTTACGCGCTTGTCCAGTTCGGCGCCTCTTTCCTTCCATATAATGTAGCAAACGAGGGAAGGAGGAGGAAAGCATGGGTCAGATTGTCTCGTTTTTGGGCGGATTGATCGGCGGGTATGCGCTGACAGAGGTGCCGCTAGCCGGTACGTTCCTGGCCAGCCTGGAACCGCTGGTTGATGTAGTCGGCCTTCTCGCGATGGTCGTTTTTTCCGTCGCCTTGATTTACAAAGGGGGAAAAGGACTCATCGGAAAATCTTAAGCATAGATTTGGGAAGGACTGTCTCCCCTCTTTACCATCAAAATGACACGCAAAGTAAACATCCCGTCCCACTTTTCCTGTGAAACGGGATGTTTTTTCATGCCTTTTGGGACAGCCCCTTTTCGCTGCTTCCGCCAAAAATGTGGAGATGCCATACAGCACTTGTCCACATTTGTCTCCTCCAAATCACATAACATATCGTATCCTCATGCAAGGGAGGTGCTGTCTTTGGATAATCGTCGTCTGAAAAAAATCACCCTCAAAGAGGGTCAGAGCGTATTGGTGCGCTGCCGTCGCCGCCGCCGCAGCTAATCTGTTGTGAAGGAAATCTGCAGTAGAAACCAAGAGACGCTGTGGACAGACGTCCATAGCGGCTCCTGGCTTTTTACCTCTATTCCAAGCCGTGGCCGTATTCATACAGCACGCCGCCGTCTGCGCCAGGAATGGTCACCGGTAGTTTTCCTGCTGGCCGCTGCTGGCCAAAGAGGACATTGGCAGCAGCCGCAAAGCTGGCCGTGCGGAAACCGTACTGAGCCAGATAGGCATCCACTTGCGGGTAGGCCATGATGTCATACGGATTGCGGATGGCTACAGCAATCACCGGTTTCTCGTATTTGTCGATAATCTGGTTGTACACCTTCATCGTCTCGTTATCGGGAGAACGGCCGCTTACATTGTAGGTGTATGAGCCGATGATGATCACGTCCGCCTCGTCCAACTGCTGCCATTGGGCCGCCGTCAGCCCGCCGTCTGCCAATTTGACTTGTATGCTGTTGGCATGGTGAGATTTCACCGCATCAGCCAGGTCTTCCAAAAAGTTTGTTCCCACCACGGCGACTTGTTGGGCCTGGTCCAGCTCGAGCGGCAGGACCTGCTCATTCTTGACAAGGGTAATGGAAGCGGCGGCCGCTTCAGATTCTACCGCCTTGTGGGCAGCAGCCCCTACCGTCTTAAGTGCTGTCTTCACTCTTTGTTCCAGCGGGGGCGGCGTCTCCTCCTTGATGATTCCCCGCTTTACCTTTAACGTCAAAATCCGCTGCACTGCTTCGTCGACGCGCTCACGCGGAATCTCGCCGCTCTGCACAGCCTCAACCAGACCATTTCTTACTTCTTCCAATCCAACCGGCATCAGGACGATGTCCACTCCCGCCTTGACAGCCCGGATCGCGGAATCGACGGGACCGAAGTGTTCGGTGATGGCATTCATGTTCATCGCATCCGTAATCAGCACGCCTTCAAACTGAAGTTCGTCACGAATCAGGCCTGTCAATACTTTTGGTGACAGCGTCGCCGGCAGGGCGATTTCCGTTCCGTCTTTTTGTGACACCACCTTGGTATCGTCAATTTGCGGAAAGGTCACATGGGCGGTCATGATTGCGTCAATTCCGGCATCGATAGCCTGTTTAAACGGATACAGTTCCACTTTGGCCAACCGGTCTTTGTCATGCGGCACTTCTGGCAGGCCAAGGTGAGAGTCAACTGCGGTATCGCCATGTCCCGGGAAGTGCTTGGCTGTGGCGGCAATGCCGTTTTGCTGCAGTCCCTTGGTATAGGCAATACCCAGTTCGGCCACCAACTGCGGGTTCTCCCCGAACGAGCGAACGCCGATTACCGGATTATCCGGATTGTTGTTCACATCCAGCACAGGGGCCAGGTTCAGGTTAAAGCCGAGTGAAGCCAGTTCACGTCCGATCACATCTCCCACTTTACCGGCCAACTCCGGTGAGCGGCTCGCCCCCAAAGCCATGCTGCCGGGCATGTCGGTTCCGCTCTGAAGCCTGGTCACAATGCCCCCTTCCTGGTCGATGCTGATCAGCAGACCGTACTTTTCCGCAGCTTGGCGGTAAGCGTCCACCAGCCGGACCGTTTGCTCGGTCGACACCACATTTTCGCGAAACAGGATTACGCCTCCAATGTGGTATTTCTGGATCTGCTCCTCGATTTCCGGCAGCATCTCGGTTACGTCCTGCCCATTGTACTTGCGGAAATCCGGCATCAGCATCTGTCCGACTTTTTCTTCCAGGGTCATCTTGCGGACGGCACGGTCAACGATCCGGTAACGCTCTCCCTCTTCCTTTGCCACGGAGATCTTCGGCACCGGCTTCTCCCGCCCTTCCTGCAAGGGTTCCATGTGCACATCCAGGGCGATCCGATCCCTGAAACGGCCATCCGTGACGGAGACAAACGTCCGTCCCGGCTTGCCGGTAAATGTGACCAAACCGTCGTCAACTGACGCTACCGTCTTGTTGGAGGAGTGCCAGGTCAACCCTTGCGACACACGGCGAAAGTGGCCGTCCTCGTAAATGTGCAGCGCAGACAATGACAGACTCTCACCCGATGCAGCCACCTCTGTCTCCGGCACGTTTTGAAAAAGGATTAAATCGGTAATCCCCGCTGATGGCCGATTGTCATCGTCACCGCTGGCAAAGCCCTGCCCCCCCAGACAGGGTATCAGCAGCACGACAGCCATCACCAATCTGAACCAGCTTCCCATCGCTCGCGTCCTCCTTTTTCCTCTATCTATGATTCAACATTGTCCACATGGTGACAGAGTCTAGTGGTAAAGCAGATACAACTCGCGAAGTTTTTCAAACTCCTTCAGGTCCCGCTCCCACTCGGCCATGATCTCCTCCACCGGCTTTCCGGCATCCAGCGCCAGACGGACACTGTTCGTGCCCAGCAGTTTGTCGATCCAGTTGTCACTGCGCCAAGCGAACTGGTCGGGATACAGCTCTTTTACCTCACGGATGATCACAAGGGCGGTGCGGATCGGATCGTACGCCTCCCGGTCTGTTACGTATACCTGCACGCCGCCAACGCTTTCTCCCTGGTACTTGGAAAAGGTGGGGGTAAAATACGCTTCACGGAAGGAAACACCGGGCAGCTGCCGCCGGTTGAGACGGTCAGCCAGCTCCCATCCCTTGATGTACGGCGCCCCAATCAATTCGAAGGGACGAGTCGTACCGCGCCCTTCCGACAGATTGGTTCCCTCGAACAGGCAGTTGCCGGGGTAGACCGTGGCGGTGTCCAATGTTGGCATGTTGGGTGAAGGCAGCACCCAGGGCAGACCGGTCTCGTCAAACCACATGCTGCGCCGCCATCCTTCCATCCGAACCACCTGCAGCTCGGCTTTCCTGCCGATCTCCGCTTCCAGAAAACGATCGTTAAACAGTTGGGCCAGCTCACCGACTGTCATCCCGTGTCGTACAGGTATCGGAAAAATCCCTACAAACGACTGGTACGCCGGATCAAGCACCGGCCCCTGCACACCGGTTCCACCGATCGGATTGGGCCGATCCAGCACGACAAACGGTTTTCCGGCAAGAGCGGCAGCTTCCATCGCGTGAGCCATGGTCGAAATGTAGGTGTAAAAGCGGGAACCCACGTCCTGGATGTCAAACAGGACGGTGTCCACATCTTCAAACAGCGGAGCTATCTCCTGCGGATTTTTTCCGTACAGATTGAAAAAGGGCAGCCCGGTTTTGGGATCCGTGAAAGACCCGGGAATCTCGCCGGCCTGTTCCGTTCCGCGCACACCGTGTTCCGGGCCGTATACCTCCACCAACTGCACGCCCTTGGCCAGCAGCGCATCCACATCGTGCGTCAAATCGCGCGTAATGCCGGTTGGATTGGTGATCAGGCCCACTCTTTTCCCCTTCAACATCTCCGGATTTGCCAGCAGGACGTCAATCCCGTTTTTCACCCCGTGATCCCGGCCGTGGTTCTGCTGTTGTTCTTTTGCCTGTACGGGAACACCGGAAACGGAAGTCATCCACCCAAACAGACTCAACAGAACGAGCGAAACGGCCAACGACAGACGAGACCATCTGTTCACACGACACTCCCCCTTGTTAAAGGATCTGTATAAGGCTGTATAAAAACGGTCATGTTACCATGTATATTATCATTTTTTCATATAATTTCCATGAAAAAGTTTGCGGAACCAGCAGGACAAAAAAACAAGAGGCGGTCTGGAAGCAGACCGTCCCCCGATCCGCCCCGACTCCACCTCTTTTTTGCTACGCCGTCTCCCTTCGCAGCCGCTGTCCGCGCTGCTCAACGTATGTCCAGACCTTGGCCGTCAGGAAGGTGAGCACCACCGCCCCGACAAACCGGATGCCCAAAAGGAACAATCCATTTACTCCCAACGGCACAAACAGCAGCGTATCCTCCACCACAGCGTGACAAGCGACCAGAAAGACCGAGGTCAGGTACAAATCCTTCTGTGACAGATTGTCTTCCTTGGCCGCCTGGATCATGGCCCCGGCACCGTAAGCGATACCGAAGATCAGTCCCGCCATCAGGGTGACTCCGGTTTTGTCTGATACGCCGAGTATCCGGGTAAGCGGCGTCAGTCCCTTGGCCAGATACGGCAGCGCTTTGATATCCTTAAGCAGCTGAATGCCGATCATCAGCGGGATGACGATAACTGCCAGCTGAACAATTCCGATCGAAGCCGTCTGCAGGCTGCTGAGCAGAATCTCCAGCCACCCGTTTACCTCCGCTGGCTTATCGGGAACGATGCCGTATTTGGCCGTTTCGGTGCCGCCCTGCCAAAGAAGATTGATCAGCACACCGGACAAAACGGCAAGCCCCAGCCGCACGGTGACAATGATCCAGGTTTTTACCCCGATCCTGCTCGCCACTGCTGATTCCACCAGCAAATTATGGCTAAAGCTGAGCATGACGGACAGGATGAATACTTCTTTAACCGACAAGGTCATTGTCAGCATCGCGCCAATGGCGGCATAGAGGTTCAGCAGGTTGCCCAACACCAGAATCAGGGCCGCATCTCCGGGCAGCCCGAACAGGCTCATCACCGGCGTAAACAACCGCACGATCCACTCAATCACCGGCGTGTGCTGAAGTACCGTAACAAGCAGCGTAATCGGAAAAATGATTTTTCCCAACTGCCAGGTGGTCATAAGACCGGAGCGCAGCCCCTGTCTCCACGTCGCTGCGGTAAGCATGTCCGATTCCTTCTTTCGCAAGCTGTTTTCCCAAGCATTATACCTGTTTCCCTGCTTGGCTGACTAGGTATAAAATAGACCTGTGCGCAAGCAGCGTCAACCTCTCAAAAAGGAAGGATTGCCATGATACGTGTTTTGTTCGTCTGTCTGGGCAACATCTGCCGCTCGCCGATGGCAGAAGCGGTCTTTCGCCATCTCGTCGAAGAGGCCGGCCTGGGGGAGCATATCGAGGTCGATTCCGCCGGATTGGGCAGCTGGCATGCCGGGGAACGCCCGCATCAGGGAACCCGCCAGGTACTGGCAGAGCGAGGCATTCGCCATGATTGGCTGGTCGCCCGGCAGATCGAAACAAGCGATTTTTCGCGCTTTGACTACATCGTCTGCATGGACGAGGACAACCTCGCTGGTCTGAAGCGGCTCGCTCCGTCGGGACAGAACGTCTGCCGGCTGCTCGACTTTGCCCCCGAGACAGGAGAACAAAATGTAGAGGATCCCTATTACACCGGTCGTTTCGTTCATGTCTACCAGTTGGTTGAAGCAGGCTGCCGCGGACTGTTGAAGAAGATCTGTGACGATCATGGCCTGCCGCACTAAAGCGGCTGTCCTTTTTCCTGATCCGCCTCAGCGCTGTACAATTCCGTACAAAAACAGGTCGGTCATCTTGTCAGCCAACTCGGCAGGGCTTTTTTTATCCGTCAACAAAAAGCGGAGTGTCAGCCGCTCCACCATCCCGATCAGGCATTCGGCCGCCACTTCCGGCGACAGACTCGGACGGACACGGCCCGCCGCCTGGTTGTTCCCCATATTGGTGACGATGATGGAAGCGATCTCCCGCTTGAAATCTTCCGCCTCAGGGGCGACAAAAAAGGCGACGCGCGTCACGTCCGGATTGTCAGCCAAAAAAGCGAACAGATGCGTCAGGCTCTGCCGTACGGCCTGCGGCACCTCCTCCTGCTTCAGCCCTGCCAGCACGCGGCCCGAATCGGCCAGTTCTTTCAGCTTTTGTCTGAACCCCGCGATCAGTTCCTGAAAGATCGCTTCTTTACTGGGAAAGTAGAGGTAAAAAGCGGCTTGCGTAAGCCCGGCCGCTGCCACGATCTGACTGACTTTGGTGCCGTGGTAGCCTTGAGAAGCGAAGTGGCGGGCAGCCGCGGCAAGCAGTCTGGCTCGACTGGCCTCGCCCCTCGCTCCTGTCTGTCTGCCCATGTCCTCACTCCTTTCGTTTGTCATCGTCTTGCCATGTCAGCCATTCCTTGACGCGGTCAGTCAGATAGGCCGCATCATGCCCCACACCGCCAAGCAGCGCAGACTTTCGGTTGTACTGCCAGGGCAGCCCGATGAAAAACAATCCTGGTATGGGGCTGACCCCCCTGTGATGCACGACCCGTCCCTCAGCGTCCGTCACACCCGGGATCTGAATCCAGCGATCGTCACGGGTAAAGCCGGTGCACCAGAGGATGTTTTGCACAGATGCGGTACTGCCATCCGCAAACAAAACGTCCGTTCCGTTCACTGCCTTTACCTTCGGTTTTTCAATCAGGCGCCCCTGCCGGATACTTTCTTGAAACGAAGTGCGCAATCCGAAGATGGGATCTTTTTTCCGGCTCAGCCACTTGCCCAGTCTGGAGTCGACCGGCACGACCGTCAAACTCAACCGGTCAAACCACCAGAAGATGCTTTTGTTGAGCAAGTAAAGCGGCAAAAACGGGCGCTTTTCGCCCATGGAGAGGTAAACGGTGCGATTGCGCGATAATTCCGTTGCCAGCTGCACACCTGTATTTCCACTTCCTACCACCAGAACAGAGCCGGGCAGCAGGTCAGCTTCAGAACGATAAGAAGCGGAATGGATTTGTCGAATCGACGCGGCCGCACAATCGGCAGCAGGGGGGATATACGGCTTCTGAAAAGCGCCAGTGGCAACCACCACGCTTCTCGCCCGGTAGCAGTCCTCCCTGGTTTTCACCAGAAAGAACTCTCCCTCCCGCGTCACCGCCTGCACGGTTGTATTCCAGCGAATCGGGAATGCAAAATGTCTGGCATACGCTTCCAGATAATCGGCCACATCCTGTTTGGTCGGCAGGCTCTCCGGCCTGCCCGGGAACGGATAGC
Organism: Brevibacillus sp.; assembly: GCA_017656235.1. Taxonomy (GTDB): domain Bacteria; phylum Bacillota; class Bacilli; order Brevibacillales; family Brevibacillaceae; genus Brevibacillus_E. The sequence continues at coordinate 150,867 of JACDOF010000002.1, read as the reverse complement.
CGGGCAGTGAGCTGTACCAGCGGGGCGTAAACAGCACCAGCGAATCATAGCGGCGGCGCCAGGAGTCACCCGCCCGTTCCGCACTGTCCAACAGCAGGTAGCTGAACGGTTGCTGTCTCAGATAGTAGCCGACTGCCAAGCCTGCCTGTCCCGCACCGATCACCACTACGTCAATGTCACGTGTCATACGTAATCCCTCTCTGTAGATAGGAAATTGTCCTGCTTTTCGAACGGAATATAACTAACTAATTAGTTATATTTATATGCCAATTGTATCCACACCGCTCCTTGCTCGTCAAGAGAGGAGATGAAACGGCGTATCCGCAGGGTAATCGCGGGGCAGCAGCATCACGACGGCAGTGGGACATCACCCTTCCTATACGTCAAAAAAAGCGGCGATGCCGAATCACATCGTCCGCTCTAAGCGTGTTTATCTTGTCAAAAATTGATTTTCGGTACCATCATCAACATGCTTTGCAGTTCACGAAACGGCAGGACTTCCTCCGCTTTCGGAATGCCCAGTTCCCACTTTGGCTCCTGGTTGAAATTGGACTGTTTCATGTCCAGCGTCACGCCAAACGAAACCGTTACACCTTCTTCCGGCACGTCCACGGTTGCATCGAAATCAAGCAGCGTGTACGGGACATGATTCTCCTGGTTGATGGCAGTAACATATTCAGCTTTGTCCAGCTTGAACTTTTCTTTTACCTCTTCCATATTCCGCTCAAACTCTTCCAGCCCTTTTTGCAGTTCCGCTTTTGCATTGGTCAACTCTGCTTTTTCTTCCTCGCTTACCAACCCGGATTGGGCTATGGCATCCAGCGCTTCCGGCAGCACGTTGGCCACCAGCAGTTTGATGAATGTTACGTAATTATCGTTGGTGACATTCAGTTTGACGACATGCTCTGCCTCGATTCCTTCCGGCAGCTTCACCTCGTCTTTGTTCACTTCCACGAAATAGTCGTCTCCTACATGCTTGTAGAAAATATCGTTCAGTTTGTTCGCCAACTCTTGCTGAGCTTTGATATCCTTGGCCGGATTGATCGGCTGCTGCGACAGCTCGCTCAGTTCCTGATAATCCAACTCCAGGTATTTGCCCTGCAATTGGGACAATTCCGGCACCATGCTGATCGCCGGGATCTTGATCCACATTTTCTCTTCATTCATAATGATCGGCACGTTGAAGTTCATCGCCATGCCCTGCAGGTCGATCCTGGCATCAAGAATCAGCTCTGTCTGCATCGGATCTACCTGGGATGTCCCCTTGAAGGTCAGTTCAGATTTTTGCAGTGCATCCAGCACCATCATCACCTGTGCCGTTTCCGGAGTGTTGTCGAATCCTTCTCCTTCCACATTGGCCCGGAACTTCAGCGATCCCTCAAAGCTGTACGAGTTGAGGGTCAGGTGATTTTTGTACGCCTCCTGAAGAATTTGTCTGGCACTCTTTTTCTCTCCACAACCTGAAACCAAAACGGCCAAAATCGTCAGGATGGAGAGCACAGCAAGCAAAATCCTGTTTTTGTACAGCATGATGGTTCCTCCCCCAAAATTTGTAACACTTTCCCATTATACCGACAGATTCGACAGATGGAATCACTTTTTTCGTCACCTTCGATAAATAGGAAAAAATCTCTACTTTTTTTGCCACAACAACCAAGACAAAAGAACCATGACTTGGGTGTGGGTTACAGTCACTCCTCCAATTCGCCAATTCCAACACCATAACGTTTGACTGTACACTTTCATGGCCAGTATAATAGGGATGAGGAGGAAGATAGCGTGGGACAGCGGTATCGCATTGGAGAGCTGGCACAACGGACAGGCGTGTCGAAACGAACAATTGATTACTACACGCAGCTTGGGCTGCTCCATGCCGAGCGCTCGGAGTCCAATTACCGCTACTACTCTGACAAGAGCGTCGAACGGCTCAAGCTGATCGAACTGTTTAAACGTGAAAAGCTGACCCTTGAGGAAATCCGGGATCGGCTGGCGCTGCTGGAGCGGCAGGATACCTCTGATGTTCCGGCAAAAATTCACGAGGTGCACAACCAGATTCGCCACCTCGAAGACAACCTGCTGGAATTAAAAGAGCTGCTCGGGCGGTTGGACGGACGGCAGCGGACCATCCTGGCCAACCAGCTTTCAGTCCCCTGCATTTCGCTCTATCAAACGCTGGCGATGATCCTGGGAATCTAACCATATACAAATATTGCAGAACAGGAGTGGTGACTGATGTTGTTTCACCCCATGGACTTTCTCATCTTCATCGCGTTCGGGCTGTCGCTGTGGGCGCAGTTTCGGGTGAAGGGCACGTTTACCCGCTTTGCCGATACCCCCGCCTCCTCCGGCCTGACCGGAGCGGAAGCGGCTCGCCGGATGCTGGATGCCAACGGACTCTCCCACATTCCGGTGGAGCACGTGCCCGGTACGCTGACCGATCACTACGATCCACTGGCCAAAGCCGTGCGTCTGTCCGACCGCGTCTACCATGAAAACTCCATCTCGGCGGTATCCGTCGCCTGCCACGAGGTGGGTCACGCCATCCAGCACAAAGTGGCCTACCCGATGCTGGTGGCTCGCCACTACATCTTTCCCGTGGTCAACCTGACCTCCGGGGTGGCCCCGTTTCTCTTGTTGGCCGGTATCTTCTTGGGGTTGAGCGGCTTGACCCTGCTGGGGATTATCTTCTTCAGCGTAGCCGTTGCCTTTCAGTTGATTACGCTGCCGGTCGAATTCAACGCGAGCAGCAGGGCCAAGCGGCTGATGACGGAAATGGGCTTCATCCGCGGTGCACACGAAGAGGAAGGCGTCAACAAGGTGCTGAACGCAGCCGCTCTCACCTACGTAGCCGCCGCCTTGATCTCCCTGTTGGAGCTGATCAAGTTTATCATGATTTTCCGCAGTGAGGAAGAGTGATGATGCTAGTAAAGAGGGCTGTCCTTGGGCAGCCCTCTCAGATTGCAGACAAAGTGTCGTGAATACGAGTGGGGCGGAAAAACCGCGCGACTCAGAGAATCACGCGGTAGCCGATCAGAATCACCAGGACAAACAGCACAACCGCTCCGATCAGAAAGCCGAGGCTGGGGCGCTGTTTGGCGGCCCGCACCATTGCCATTTCAGCCAAAGAGATAGTCACGATGCCAAGAATGCCCTTGACGTAGTAGAGCGGTTCGGTCTTGTGATACTGCACCAGCATCCAAATCCCCGATCCGACGATGATCAGGTACAGCAAGCGGAGAACCATTTGCATGATCCTGGCTGCTCGCTCCTTGCCCAGGCGATACAGCACGTAGCCGATCAGCAGCAGCACAAACGCGGCTTCCCATGATCCAACATGTGATTCCAGCAGTGGTTTGTATACGTTCACGTGCTTCAGCTCCTTGTTTCCAGATCCTCACTTTGTCTATCATACCATATCATCAGCCCCTTGACATGCAAGGATACATAATCCTTCCCAATCTGTGCACACTAATCAGGTAATATCTGGTTTACTTTCCTGATGAGAGGAAGGATGGCAGCGATGGACGATCTCCTGTTGGCCCGTTCCCTGTTCGGGACGACGATGGCCTTTCACATCATTTTCGCCACGTTGGGGGTGGGCCTGCCGCTGATGATTCTGATCGCCGAACTGTTGTTCCAGCGCACCAAAGACCGCGATTATGCGCTGATGGCCAAGCGCTGGACGAAAGGGCAGGCCATCCTCCTGGGTGTGGGCATCCCCACCGGCACCATCGCCGGCGTACAGCTGTCACTGCTTTGGCCGGGGTTTATGGAGGTGGTGGGCAAAGTGATCTCCCTGCCGTTTCAGATCGAAATTTTCGCCTTCTTTCTGGAAGCCCTGTTTATGTCGATTTACGTCTATGCGGCTGACCGGCTCAGTCCGCGGATGCGCATCGTCAGCGTCCTGCTGGTGCTGCTCGGCGCTACCGCCTCTGCCGTCCTGATTACCAATGTCCACGCCTTCGAAGGGACGCCTGCCGGCTTCCGCATCGAAAACGGCCGCATCGTCGACGTCGACCCGTGGGCTGCCTTCTTCAATCCCAGCTTCTTCGTCACCGCCGGTCATGTCACCGTCTCTGCCTACATGACGGGAGCGTTTGCGATTGCGTCGGTAGCCGCCTACAAGATGCTCAAGGAAAAAGCGGCCGGACGCGCGTACCAGTTTCACCAAAAGGCGCTGCTCATGGGGTTGATTGTGGGCGGCACCTTTTCTCTCCTTACCGCACTGAATGGCCATGAATCGGCACAGTACCTGCATCGGTATCAGCCGGAAAAGCTGGCGGCCGCCGAGGGACTGTTCGAGACGCAGCCGTACGCCCCACTGGTGATCGGCGGATTCACCGATCCCGAGACGCGAGAGGTGAAGTACGGGCTCGAAATCCCCTGGCTACTCAGCTTTCTAGCCGGCAACCGCTTTGACGAGGTGGTGGTGGGGCTGAATGACTTTCCCCAGGAATTCTGGCCGCCTCTCTTTGTGCACACCTTGTTTAACGCCATGGTGGGTATCGGCTGCCTGCTGATTCTGGTCGGATTCGTCGGCTTTGCCTGGAAAAAAATGCTCAAGCGGGACCGCTTTCCGCGCTGGGCGATGTGGCTGTTTGCCGCAAGTGGGCCGCTGGCCATGCTGGGGATTGAGTTTGGCTGGATTTTTGCCTGCACCGGGCGGCAGCCGTGGGTGATCTACCGCACCATGCTGACCGCCGATGCGGCGACCAAATCAGAGGGTCTGGGCTTGTTGTTCGTGCTGTTTACCGGTATCTACGTCTTGCTGGGGGCTGCCACCGTGCTGGTTTTCCGCAGTTACTTCCGGCGTCATCCACTGCCGTTGGACAACCCGACCGGCGAAGCCAGCAACAATCCATAACTCGCAAAGGAAGAGACTACATGACCGACACGGTTATTGCCATCACCCTGCTGTGGATCTTCGTGATCATTTACTCGGTCGCCGCTTCATTTGACTTTGGGGCCGGGTTCTGGTCCATGGTCTACCTCAACCACAAGCAGACCAAGGCGACATCGATTGCCAACCGCTATCTCTCCCCATCCTGGGAAGTGACCAACGTGTTTATCGTGTTGATCGTGGTTGGACTGGTTTCTTTTTTCCCGGGGGCAACCTATAAACTGGGAACGGTGTTGCTGCTTCCAGGCAGCCTGGTGGTGCTGCTTATCCTGCTCCGCAGCGCCTTCATGATCTTTTCTCACCTCGTCAATAAGTACGACAAGGCGCTGAACATCGTTTCCGGGGTAACCGGGCTGATCGTGCCAGCCCTGCTGATCAGCGTGCTTCCAATTACGCAAGGGGGATTTATCGAAACTGCGGACGGTGCCGAGCGTCTGCTGTTGGGTGACCTTATCCTGAGTCCGCACGGCTTGTCCTACATCGGTCTGGCCGTCAGCAGCACGCTGTTTCTCTCTTCGCTGCTGTTGGCCGATTACTCCTTCGTCGCCAACGAGCAGCGGGCTTTCGCCGTCTACCGCCGCGACGCGATGCTGCTTGGACCGCTCACGCTGCTGATGGCTGTCCTTACCTTCGTTACGATGGAGCATGCTGCTCCTTGGCTGTACGACAACTTGTGGCGCTATTTGCCCTGGCTGATTGCTTCTGCAGGCTGTTTTTTCATCGGATACACTGCGCTGTTGCTGCCGCAGCAGAAGCGATTCCTCGTGCACCTGCCGCGGATCGCCGTAATCAGCATTGTGGTTCAGTACCTGTTGGCCAGTTACGCCTACGGCGCTGCCCATCTGCCCTACATCGTCTACCCGGATGTGACCATTGAGTCCGGCTTTACGCATCCCAATACGTTTCGCGCCCTGTTTGCCAGTTACCTTGTCGGCTTCGCCATCTTGACACCGGGCTTTCTCTACTTTTGGCGGCTGTTTATGACAGACAACCGCTATTTGCGGCAGTGAGTTTAGCCCTCCTCGGCCAAGGAAGAAATCCTTCACCACCAGGTCTTTTCATTGGCAGAGTGAAACCTGCTGTACATCATAACCGGCTGGAAGGACCTTTTCCTTTTTACTCGCCAGCAGAAGATTGCACTCGACTGCGTCCTTGTCGTAAAAGCGGCGCAAACCGTCCACAGAGAGCGGAGAAAAAAAGAGAAGGCGATCAGTGGAGGCCAGCACATAAACCGTAAAGTCCTGCAGCAGTTCGTCGAAAAAGTGAACGGGATTGACGCCGGCTGCCTGTAAAAAAGTGGTGTTGCACTCGATCAGGCCCAGCACCCCGCTACAGGAAGCAAGCAAACGGCTCATCCCCCGCAGGACATGACGCTCATAGCCCTCCACGTCGATCTTGAACAGCAGTCGTTCGCCTACAAGCGGCTGAATGGAAAACAAGCTGTCCACCGTGATTGCCTCTATCACCTGTTCCTCCATATGCTTGTGGTTGTAGAGCGGAAGGGCTGTCGAGGTGCCAGACCAGTTTCGATCCACGTAAAACGTCGCATTCTGCTGCTGCCGGTCGGAAGCCAGCGCATAGACAATTGTCATCTGACGCTGGTTGGGATGATCGGCCAACGACTGGCGAATGCAGGGGCTGAGCAGACGGTTCGCTTCAATCCCAACAATCCGCGTATGCCCTTCGTACAGGGTAGAAAAGATCACCTCTCCGTAGTTCATTCCAACGTCAAGTGCGATCGTCGGCTTCCACTGTCTCACTGCCCTGCGCCAAAAGGTGGTCACTGCCGGCTGGGTGATGCCGGTGACGGTCGTCAGATACTTCCCCCGCAGTTCCGCACTGTCTACATACAGCACAGTGTGCGTATCGGCAAAGGTAATTTTGCGGATGGGACTCATCCTTTCCCTCCTTTCTCCTTTACCATACTAGCGGCCATTCTGAGCGGGAACGACGATTGCCGCGGGGGCTTTAGCACATCTTGCACGCCGGCCGCTGCCAGCGTCAACAGCAGCGAAGAAAGCGAGCAGCCCGCGGCAGGACAGAGCGGCACTGTGCCCTCACCTGCCCAAAAAGGAAGCAACCGTAATGGGTGCCAGTCGCCTTCTTCCCCAAAGGTTATAAATTCTATCCATTAACGAAAGCACCTGCAAGCGGGTGCCACAAAGCAGGACTTCGCCTCTTACCCGTGCTTAAACCCTTCTCCCAGCACCTCGTGCGCCGGTGTCAGAATGACGAAGGCACGCGGATCGGTCGATCGCACCAGTACCTTCAAGCGGCTCACTTCACTCTGGCTGACGACGACCATCAGTACATTCCGCTGATCTCCTGTATACCCGCCAAATCCGTTGAGCAAGGTAAAACCCCGGTCCAGGTCAAAGAGAATCGCCTCCCGCAGCTGCTCTGCCTGCTCCGAAATGATGTACGCCACTTTTGACGTGTGCAGTCCCATCTGAACGAAGTCGATCGTCTTGCTGGTCACGAACAAACCAATCAGCGCATAAAGCGCCTTTTCCGGCATAAAGACAATTCCCGCCAGCAGGATGACCAGGCCGTCCAGAACAGCGACAGCCACCCCCAGACTAAGCCCCGTGTACTTATGCAGAATATGCGAGGCAATGGCGAATCCGCCGGTTGAACCTCTGCCGCGAAAGACAATGCCAATCCCCAAACCAACACCGATGCCGCCGTACAGGCTGGCCAGCAGGGCGTTGTCGGTCCATGGCTCCAAATGACTGGTCAAGGCCACGAAGAAGGGCAGAACAGCCGAACCCACTGCCGCTTTCAGACTGTACTGCCGCTCCAACAGCCAAAATCCCAGCAAAAACAGCGGGATATTGAGCGCCCACTGGGTAATCGCCGGCGGCACGCCAAACAAATGTTGAGTGATCGTTGACAGTCCGGTTACGCCGCCGGAGGCAATCTGATTCGGATTTAAAAAAAGGTTAAAGCTGACCGCCAGAATCAAGCATCCGATCAGCAGCAGCGCATACTCGTACAGTTGGTGAAGCGGCGTGTGAAGAAGAGCCGTCTCTCGCTGTCTGCGTTTTTTCCCCATCATGGTTCCGTCACCTCTTCTTGATCTGCACCAGGTTGTACGATGCGATCTTTTCTCTTTACGGCATAGGATCTTCCCAAAATGAAAAGGCTATCATGTTTGACAACATACACAAACAATGATAGCGCAGGATCAGTTTGTGTTCAGGGTGCATCCGCTACTCCCTGCTTATTATCTCACTTTGTTCCTCTGTACGCCACATCGTCTCTACCAACCGCTCAATCTCTGCAAATCTGCGAACGAATTCCTGAGCCGGCAGGGGTTGGCTCAGCAAAAAGCCCTGCACCTCATCACAAAGATGCTCGCGCAGAAAGGAAAGGTGATCTTGCGACTCCACTCCCTCCGCATTGACGATCATTTTCAGATGATGGGCCAGGTCAATAATCGTTTTGACAATCGTGGCGTCGTTGGAATCGCGGATGCTGTCCCGAATGAAAGACTGGTCGATTTTGAGTTTATCAATGGGAAAGCGCTTCAAATAGTTGAGTGAACTGTAGCCAGTGCCGAAGTCGTCAATGCCGATCCGCACACCCAACTTCTTTAATTCATGCAGGATGGAGATGGCACGGTTCACATCCATCGTTGTGCTTTCCGTAATCTCCAACTCCAGATACTGCGGCGCCAGCCCGGTTTCTTCCAAGACTTCCTTGACAACACCAACCAGATCCGACTGCAAAAACTGCCGCGCCGAAATGTTGACCGACATGACCATCAGCGGAAACCCCGCATCCTGCCAAGCCTTGTTTTGTCTGCAGGCCGTTCGCAGTACCCACTCTCCAATCGGAATGATCAATCCTGTTTCCTCTGCCAGTGGAATAAATTCCGAAGGTGAGATGTAACCCTTTTGGGGATGGTTCCAGCGAATGAGCGCTTCCACGCCTGTCACCTTCCCGGAGAGCAGGCTGACCTGCGGCTGATAATGCAGGACAAACTCCCCCCGTTCCAGTGCTTTGTGCAAATCGACCTCCATTTGCAGTACGCCTTGTGTCTTCTGGTTCTGCTCTCTGACGTAGAACTGATAATTGTTGCTGCCCAACCGTTTGGCATGAAGCATGGCCGCATCGGCGTTTTTGATCAGTTCGTCCGCCGTTTCACCGTCAATCGGATAAAAACTGATTCCGATGCTGACACTGATGTAGGCTTCGTATTCAGTCAGTCGAAACGGTTTTGCCAGCAGCGAGAGAATCTGCTCCGCCATCTTTTTCGCCTCTTCCCGTTTCCTGCCGTCAAGCAGAAGAACAAACTCGTCTCCCCCCTGCCTTGACAAAACGTCTCCCTCTGACAGACAAGCGCTCAAGCGTGCGGCCACCTCTTGCAGCAGCAGATCGCCCATCTCATGGCCAATCGTATCGTTGATAATTTTGAAGCGTCCAAGAGCAAGCAGCATCACGGCAAGCGGTTTTCCCGTTTGCTTCGCTTCCCCAATCTGCTCCGTCAAAATCTGGTCAAACAGATGGCGATTGGGCAGACCGGTCAGCGCATCGTAGCTTGCGATAAAATCCATTAACTCTTCCGCCTTGTCGGGCCAGGACTCGTGCCGTTTTGTCACTTTGCATAGACTGCGTTTCGCCGCGATTCGGTGAGCGGCACAGGCGACAACAAACATAACCAGAATAAACGCTGCGATAGATACCAACCCGTAACTGCTGTGCAGATCCTCCATTACCTTCACCAACCAACAATCCGATATTCCCGAAATGTATTGCCAGATACCACAAGCACAGATACTATTTATTTCCCTTCATAAAAATTGGATAAACTTGAAAAAACCTTTGGATTATACGGAATCATTGGGAGGGTGAGAAGAAAAGTAAAAAAAACGCGTTTCGAAAAAATCCGAAACACGCTGTGCGGAAATGAAGAACGGATGATATCAAAGATCGCCCTCGCCCGGCTCATGCCAGAGTGACCCAGACCCTGCGGTCGCGCTCCTGGATTGAAATCGGCACCTCAAAAAAGCGGCTCAGCAGGTCAGCCGTCAGCACCTCTTGCGTCGGACCCGCCTGATACACTTCTCCCTGCTTTAACAGCAGCGTATGACTGAAACAGGGCAAGATTTCCTCAATGTGGTGTGTCACGTAAATCAAGGTGGGAGATGCCGGTTCCGACGCGATCTGCGCGATCATGGCCAGCAGGTGTTCCCGCGCGATCAGGTCGAGGCCGGAGCAGGGCTCGTCCAGAATCAAAAGGGCTGGCTTGGCCATCAGTGCTCGGGCGATCAGAACCTTTTGCCGCTCGCCTTGGGAGAGCGTGGCATACGTTCGCTTGAGCAGGGCTTCGCATCCCAGTGAACGGAGCAGTTCCTCTGCCTGCGCTCGATCGTCGTCCTCAATCCGGTCGTACAGGCCGATGGAGGCAAACTTGCCGCTGAGCACGATCTGCTCCGCCGTCTCCTGTCCGTACAACCGCTCCTGAAGCGAAGCACTGACCCACCCGATCTTCCTGCGCAATTCGCGCAGATCACACTGTCCAAAAGATTGCCCCAGTACGGCAACCTCCCCCTTGGTCGGCCAGATGTATCCATTGATGATATTGAGCAATGTGGTCTTGCCTGAACCGTTTAGCCCGACCAGACACCAATGCTCACCTGATTTCACCTGCCAGGAAATATTCCGCAAGATGGTGTTTTCACGTTCCCAGGAGACATGTTTCATCTCGATGATCATGGACCATGTTCTTCCTTTCTCGGTTCACCTTTTTCAGAATTATACCACACCTGGCAGGTAATCAGGTGGTTGTATAAAACAGCCCCTGCCACACTTTGGATGGTACTGGCGAAGCGGAGTGAGGATTGGGGATACATCTTCACGGCCAGCCGCGTATCCCATTCGCCCAGAATCACTATGTTTCAGGAGGGACCAGCCATGATCTTTGAACAGCGTTCCCAAGACCACGTCGTTGTTCCGCTGGAAGTTTTCCTGGAGTGGAAGGACAAGGCCAAAAAGTACGAAGACCTGATGCAGGAAGAAAAAGATCGCAGCCATCCGAAAAAGGAACAGGGGGTTAAGTAGCCATGTCTTATCAAGGATTCGACAAGGCTCCGGCGATTTCAAAATCAACGGCGGAGAACATGTGGAATGGTACTCCATTCTGGTGGTACGGTTTTTATCTGGGAGGTCCGTGCTACCTGAGCAGTGACAGGGATGCAAGCACTCGCAAGGCGATCAGCTTTACCAAGCAGCGGCACGACGAGTACAAGCAAATCGGGTACAAACTGGCGTATATCTATGTCGGCCGGCAAACGCAGCCGTCCAACTGCAATGCGCCGACGACTTCCAATGCCAAAACATTGGGTGAATCCGACGCGCTTGAAGCAGCCCAGTTCGCTTCTGATATAGGTGCACCAAGCTTGAGTATTATTTACCTCGACGTGGAGGGAGGCAACCTCCACTCGGACGCCATGGTGGAATACGTCAAGGCGTGGGTGGCCAAAATGAATTCTTCCACCGCCTACTGGGCAGGAATCTACTGCAGCGCCGGCAGCCAGGGCGCCGTCGCCAAACAATTGGACGAAGCTGTTGGAGAAAGGGCGAACATGTGGGTTGCCCAATACCAGTGCAGTTCTGGAAAATCGTATGGGACAAGCTGTTACACGACTTCGTGTACTTCCACAGCTTCCATCAACTATCTGGATCTGGACGACACCTCGTATTCGAAAGCGGACATGCGCCAATACGCTGGTAACGTACATGTGAAATACAACAATGAGTGTCTGGTCGTTGACCTCAATGTGTCCCGCGAAACCGATCCGAACAAAAAGCTGTTCTAACCCCTACACACCAGAGGCGAAGCGGGGGCCCCGTTTCGCCTCATTGCATACTCAAGGACTGACTGCTTCGTCGGACGCTTTGCTGCCAAGCAGATCCACATAAGCGCCGCCTTCTTGAAGGAAAGTTCGTTCCGGCTGCGCTGCATAAAACACCTTGCCGTTTTCATCTGCAAATTGGGCGATGGTTGTGATCATCTTCACGTTTTCCTTCAGTGAATCGGTGTGTGTCAGCGCTGAGACCAGGCGCACGTCAAGCGTCTGACCCACAAAATCGAAGTCCGCCGGATTGTTCTCGGTCTTCAGATTCTGATCCACCTTGATCGAAAAACCGATGATCTGATCGTTTTCCGCCATTACCTGAACAACCTCGCCGCTCACCCGATAGTCCCGGGAAACCTGCTCCCATTCCTGGTGTACAGCCTCACTGGCGGTAGTGTCGGACGATTCACAGGCAGCTGAACCAACGGCCAACAGAATCAGCAAAAAAACACGCAAAAACATCTCTCTCATCCGTGACAACAGCCTCCGTTTCCTATGCTGGTGATCTGACCTAATCAATAAGACGCACCCACGCACCAAAACGTTCCATTACAGGTTTTTTTCGCAAAAGTAACATGATTTTCACTCCCATACAGGAACGCTCGTTCTATAATGGTAAATGATTCCATTTGATGACAGCCTCCATTTGTTTCACTCCGAGAACATACGTTTCCTGAAGCATTGTGCAGACGACCATTCCTCTCACTATGCCAGCCAGAGGCCAGTTCGCGTGCAAGGAGTGATCTCCCCATGAGGCATCCTCATTGTTCCCGCAATAGCGAAGAAGCCTGGTACCGTCATTATCGGGAACAGCACTCCAAACTGTTTGAACATCCCATCGTCCAACGTTTCTTTGAGAATCGTGCTCATGTAGATGCATTAGGCAAATACCTAATGGAACCGACAGAAGAAAACCGCCTGGAATTAGAGAGTTCTTTCAAAAGATTCTTCTTCCGCTTCCGGTTTACCAAATACCTCCAATCATTGATTACCTATGCAAACATCGATTTTCATCGAAAGAGACGCCGGGACGAGCACCGGTACAGGTTGGTATTTGACATTCCTCTGAATGAGGAAGGCGATATCTCCTTGGGCGAGTTGTTGTATCATCTTTCCGCACCGTCGGTAACCGAGCCGGTGTTTTATGACCCAAAGCAGTTTCTGTCTTCCATCGAGGACGAGAGATTGTATGCTGCCTTTAGCCAGCTTACGCAAAAACAAAAAGTGGTCGTTACCCTGGCCTATTCCGCTTGCGCCTTGGATACCGACATCGCCCGTTTAATGGGTATTTCCCAACAAGCCATTACCAAAACACGTCTCGCAGCATTACGGAAGATGCGAAAAGCCTTCACGCCATCCGGGAAGAGGTGCGCAAACAGGGATGTCAAATGTTGATCTGTATGATTTGGTGATAAGGGCAAAAAACGGTGACAAGCGCTCCATGAAGCAAATCGTGGATCTGTTTCAGCCGCTAATTCAAAAAGTATGCCGACGGGCAAAAGCAGATGAACGACTTGACTTGGAACAACATTTGACTGAAAAAATCATCCAGGCTGTTTACGCATATGACCTGGATTCTGTTCCCGACTACAGCACGTTTTGCCAACAAATCCTGAACGTGAGCAGCTCAATCGATCCGGATGAAAAAAAGACAGCCGATCCACAGATGTGATCCTTGCTGTCTTTCAAAATCTCACTTGGTCATACCAAAAAGTTAAACAATGACGGATGTTTGTTCACTTCCAGATAATCTATGCCATTGCGCTCCATCCGCTCGATCAGCGGCCGGTAGTCCTCTTTCTGCTTGAGTTCGATGCCAACCAGTGCCGGCCCGTTCTCTTTATTGTTGTTTTTGGTGTATTCAAAGCGGGTAATATCGTCTTCCGGTCCGAGCACGCGGTCGATGAACTCTCTCAGCGCACCGGCACGTTGTGGAAAGTTGATGATGAAGTAGTGCTTCAGTCCTTCGTAGATCAGTGACCGTTCCTTGATTTCCTGCATCCGGTCGATGTCATTGTTGCCGCCGCTGAGTACGCAGACAACATTTTTCCCCTCGATCTGGTCACGATAGAAATCAAGCGCGGCTATCGGAAGTGCTCCCGCAGGTTCGGCCACGATCGCGTTTTCGTTGTACAGCTCCAGAATGGTGGTGCACACTTTCCCTTCCGGCACGAGGACGATTTCATCCAGCACCGTCTGGCAGATCTGCCAGGTTAACTGACCAACCTGTTTTACGGCCGCTCCATCGACAAACTTGTCAATGTTGTCAAGGGTTACCACTTCTCCCCTCTCCAGCGACTGCTTCATCGAAGGTGCTCCGCCCGGTTCCACCCCAATGATGCGCGTTGCCGGACTGATTCCTTTGATGTACGTACCGATTCCGGATGCCAATCCGCCGCCGCCGATGCTGACAAAGACGTAATCCGGTTCTTCGGGCATCTCGTTCATGATCTCCGTTCCGACTGTCCCTTGTCCGGCAATGATGCGCCGATCATCAAACGGATGGACAAACGTCATGTTTTCCCGAGTACCGCACCGCATTGCTTCCGCAAATGCATCGTCAAACGTATCACCGGTGAGAATGACTTCTACAAAATCGCCGCCAAACAGTTTCACCTGCGAAACCTTTTGCCGGGGCGTGGTGGCCGGCATAAAGATTTTTCCTCTGATCTTGAGCAGCCGGCAGGAGTAGGCCACTCCCTGCGCGTGATTGCCTGCGCTTGCGCAGACCACCCCCCGGCTCAACGCATCCTCCGGCAAACTGCGAATGAAGTTGTACGCTCCCCTGATTTTAAAGGAACGAACCACCTGCAAATCCTCCCGCTTCAGGTACAGATTGCAGTTGTAACGCTCCGACAACAGCGGATTGCGCTGCAGCGGTGTTTTGCAGATGACGTCCTTGACCACATAATTGGCGACCATAATTTCTTCCATGGTTAACGGGTTCATCGTTTGCTGCCTCCATACCAGGTCAATCTTTCTCTTCTTTCGACTCTTCCTCTTTTTCCTCTTCTCGTTCCACTTGGACAACTTCTTTCAGCAGCTTCAATTCCTCAACGATCTGGGCAAAAACTTCGTTTTCGCAGCTTGTCTCGATAACCATCCGGGACAGGTCGGAGCCTTTAACGGGGTGAACGGTAAATCCTTCGATGTTCACGCCGCGTCCCGCATACAAACCAGCCACTTTGGCCAGCACGCCGGGATGGTTGTGCACCAGCATGCGAAGTGTCTGTCTCATCTCCCATACTCCTTTCACGAATGTATCTGTCTCGTCCCCATCGGGCCCGGCCAACCTAACAAACGAAGCCCTGGCAAGCAGATGCTCGCAGCACATGCTTGCCAGGGCAAACGAATTGCGGTACCACCCGGCTTCCCCGCCGTCTCGCGACAGACAGGCTCAGTGAGTCCGCTGTGCGGACTCCCATCCGTTAACGGGGATGCAGCCGCCGCCATCTACTCCAGTCACCCCAATGGGCGGCTGTTTCAACAGCGAAGCTCCGAGGTGATTTTCAAAGGGAATGGCGGCCGTCCTTGCAGCCTGTGGGACGGCTCTCTTTGCGCCAGACTACCCTTCTACTCGTCCTCTTCTGCGCTTTTCACGTCTTGCTCTCCGGCCGTTTCCGCACAGCGCCGGACAGAACTCAACCTTGTTATCACGGATTATAGAGGGTTCTGATTTGGATTGTCAATGTATGCTGCACTCATGGAAAATGAAGGGGGAAAAGTTTGGTCGAACAAATTGGCTTGCTTCCTTTATAATAGGTGATATGTGATCCGCCGTAGAAGAAAAAAAAACACGTAAGCAGGTGAAAACAGATGAATGGACTGGAGTTTTTCGGATTTGGCTTCGGCCTGATTCTCTTTTGGCTCTTCTTTCTTCTGGCCTTGTTTGTTCTGAACATTGTGACGAGCATCTGGGCCTACCGCGATGCGCTGCGAAAAGGTAACAGCAAGGAGTATGCGCTGATCGTCCTGGTGGCGACCTTGATCTTTCCCGTCATGGGGCTGATCGTCTACCTGATTATCCGAAGAGATTAAGGGAAACGCGGTACTGAAGGTGTAAAGGCAGGAATGTTTGCTTCCCCAAAGCTGACAAAGAAAAAGCAGCTTTCGCCTGATCCACGGATCACCTGAAAGCTGCTTTTGGTCGACGCTTTCTTTACACCTGCAGGAGCTGCTGCAGCGAATCTTCCGTAAGCAGATTGCCGATGAGGAAGGGACCAAACTCCCCGTATCGGGCGCTCACTTCGTCGAAGCGCATCTCGGTAACAATCCGCTTCAGATCAAGCGGGTCATGGGCAAACAAGGTAACCCCCCACTCCCAATCGTCGAATCCAATTGATCCCCCGATGATTTGCTTGATCTTGCCGGCGTATTTGCGACCGGTCATGCCGTGGGCCCTCATCAGCTCGCGCCGCTGCTCCATCGTCAGCATGTACCAGTTGTCCTCACCGCTGCGCTTCTTGTTCATCGGGTAGAAGCAGAAGTGCTGCCATTTGGGCAGCGTGGGGAACAGCCGCTCCCGCACGTGCGGATTGGCCAGCGGGTCCTCACCCGGATTGTTGACGTAGTTGCTCAGCTCCACCACCGAAATGTAGGAGTAGTCAGAGTGGGTATAGTCGGCAAACCTCGTCTTGTTAAACGCCGTCTTGACCTCTTGCAGTTCCTGCATCGTCTCGCGCAGGAACATGAAGCCCAGATCCGCCTTGTGACCAAGCATTGCATAGGTGGCTGTACTCCCTTTTCCCGCCGCCTGATTCTCATCCCACTGTTTCATCAAGTCGAGCAGTTCGTTCAGGGCTGCCTGTCTCTGTTCGATGGCGGCCGCCTTCCACTTTTCCCAGTTGATCGTGCGGAAATCGTGGTACGAGAACCACCCTTCCAGCGTAAGCAGCGCTTCATTTTCTGCCATGCCTAACCAACTCCTTTGTTCCGTCTTTATGCCCGTCAGTTCATTTCCCAATGATGTACAGGCCAGACACCACCCTCAGTATAGCATAAAGCGGCAAAAGGGATTCGATACGAATTGGTGACATTGGAGAAATGCCGTATCATGCGGCTTTCGTGAGCACGGGTCGAAGTTGGTCAGAACGTTGGCAGCCAGACTGAACTTCCCTCCTGCAGCAGATGCCATTCCAGCAGGATGCGGGCCAACTCTTCGTGGCTGAATGCCTGGGGGAAGTTGCCCCACTGCTGCCTGGTCCGCGGATCAAAGTGCTCGGCCATCAGGTACAAACTGGTGGAACATGCGATGCAGGTGTCGATCAATTCCTTGGCCCGCTGCCGATTGCCTGCGAACAGGTAATAGCGAGCCAGCCAAATTGTCGGCAGGTAAAACGGGACATGCGCGTAATCGTAGCGGGCAATTCCCCCGTCGATGTTGAGGCCCCCTTTTTCCAAACCAGCATACGGGTCCGCAGTGGTGTAGCCGACCGTCGGCTGAAGCGGACGCACCAGCGGCTGTTCCATTTTCTGCACGGTTTTGACCATTCGCTCGTCAGCCGCATCGACGATGCCGTAAAACACCAGGGCCAGAACGGAAATGTCCAAAGGAGCATCGTCACTGTATGATTGCAAAAAGGCTTGTCGCCGTTCGTTCCAGGCGCACTCCTCAATCTGCCGCTTCACCCGATCCGCCATCTCTCGCCAGCGATCCGACAGTTCCTTGTAGCCCAGGGTGAGAGCAATATCGGCCCCGGCTTCAAAGCAGGCGAAGCACATCGCCTTTCCGTGAAGCCAGTGATCCAGCCGCTCACGGATTTCCCAGATGCCGTTTTCCGGCTGGTTCCAGTTCTTTATCAGCCACTCGACAGCCAGCTTGATCTGCGGCCAGTACCTTAGCAAAAATGCCCTGTCACGGGTCTGGCGATAGTGAAACCAGACGCCGTGTACGATATTGCCATTGTTGTCCAACTGCAGCTGGTTGGCGGCCTCGTTGCCGAAACGTATTGGCCGCTCGCCGTTGGGGCCGGTGAGATCAGAAATGATCATCTCGCTGGGATTGCCGCCATCAATCGTGTAAAGCGGCTGCCTCCAGCTTCCGTCTGGTTCCTGCAGCGTGAAGACGAATTCATAAAAGCGGCGCGATTCTTCGTGCAGCCCGCACGCATCCAGTGTATAGGCCGTATAGTAACCGTCACGCAGCCACACGTAGCGGTAATCCCAGTTGTCCCCACCGTGCGGAACCGCCGGAAAGGACGCGGTCGGGGCGGCCAGAATCGCCCCCGTTTCTTCGCTACACAGCAGTTTGAGCACCAGAAGACTGCGGTAGTACGCTTCCTCCCAGTCGGTATTGCCCAGCTGGATCGGGGCGGCTGACGAAATCCAGTTTTCCCATGTCCTGACCGTCTGATCTGCTGTCTCTGCTGCTGCCGACTCCAGTGCCGCCAAGGCCTCCTGCCTGCTCCTCCCGTAAGCCAGTACGACCCGCACTTCCACGGTTTCGCCCGGAGCGATCCGCTCCTGCCGCTGTTCAGTGCGGCAGGCGAGCACACTGGCCGCATCGCTGACATAGACGATCCCGTCTTCCTCTTCCTTATCGTAGGCACGTGCCGTGGTCCGGGTAGGGACGGCAGCAAACCGGACAGGGAAGTGAATCGCTTTATCCCCCGTGTTGCAAACCAACAGTTCCCGAATCAGCAAGGGCCTGCCCCATGGCATGTAATCGACCGCTGTGATTGACAGCGCATCCACGCTCACTTCCGTTCGCAGCACATTGGTCCGTCCCAGATAAGTCTGGCTGATTGGTCGGATCGGCTTGTCGACACGCAGGGAAAAACACCCGCCCCTGTGCGGGTCGAGTGCTTTTGCAAAGATGGGGAACCCGTCAAAGCGCGGGATGCACATCCAATCGACCGAAAGCGTCGGAGAAATCAGGGCCGCCGTTTGACCATTACCGGTAATACCATAGTAGCTTCTTCTCCCCACTCACCATCCACCTCTTCGCGCTCATCTCGTCCTACTGCTTGTTCTTGATCTGCTCCAGTTGTTTTGCCGCTTCATCCAGCGTGGTCTTGACATCCTCGCCGTTCATCACCGCTTTCTGGAAGGCTTCCAGGTAGATCTTCTCCGCATCCGCCCAGTACGGCACGTTGCCGCGCGGTTCCGCTTTGTCCAATGCTCCCTTGATCGCCTCAAAGTACGGTTTCTGATATCCTTGTACCAGTCCGTAGGCATCGGAGCGCACCGCCGGCCAGGCCAATTGACTGACCAGAAGCTCCTGAACCGGCTTTGACATCAGGTACTCGGCAAAACGAATCGCTTCGTCCAGCTTGGTTGAGCCTTTGGGGATGCCGATTACCTCACCGCCGAGCAGGTGCACCTCTTTAACCGGACCGGCCCAGCCGCTGTAGGCCTGGATTTCGTCTTTCCCATTCTTGTGGAACTCCGGGATATAGAACGGCCAGTTTTGGCCCAGATAAACGCTGTCTTTCTCCAAATACTGGTTCATCGTATCCCAGTTGGCGGTCGTACTCTGCTCATTTAACAGCGGGTACAGCTTTTGCATGAACGCAAACGCCGTCACGCTTCCCTCGTCATTCAGCTGGTACGGATCGCCGCCTGCCGCCTTGATGAACTCAAACATGTGCAGAATGTTGTCGATCTGCAGGTTGGCTTTGATCGCGACCCGACCCTGCCCGGTCTTTTCCTTGAACGCCTGGGCCACCTGCAATAAGTCGTCCCAGTTTTTAGGAACCTCTAACCCGTATTCCTCAAACTTCTTTTGATTGTAGAAGGCGATTTCCACGTTGGGCCGGTACGGCAGGAACAGCAGTTTTCCGTCAAACTGGGACGCTTCCATCATGCCCGGAATCACTGTATCGGGTATGCGGTCCCGGTAGCCGGACAAATCCTCAACCAGATCGCGGGTCACCAGGCTGGACAGGCTGTTCACGTCCTGGGCAAACATGTCGATCGTCAGGTTGCCGGACTGCACCTGGGCAGTCAGGTTGTTGACCAGATCCTCCTGTTTCAGCTCAATCGCCTCAACTTTGATTCCGGTTTCCTGCTGGAATGCGGGCAGAATTTCATCGTTGAACAATTTCCATTCCGACTCGCCCATTCCAAATGCGACTCGCAGCACCTTCTCCTTTTCCTCAGTCGGTTCGGCTGGCTGGGCGCTGTCCTGCTGCGATTCCGTCCCTGCCTGTTCTGTCTGTGTTCCCCCTGTCTGCGTCGTGCCGGCGCATCCAGTCAGCACCAGGGCTGCAGCCAGCATTCCTGTGAAGAGGATGTTCCACACTTTGCTCTTTTGCATTGTCCTCGCCCCTTTTTCTCTTTAGACTGTTTATTTCACAGCTCCGGACAAGATGCCGGACTGCAAATAACGCTGCAAGTAAAAGGTAATGGCCAGTACCGGGATGGTCAGAATCGTCGCGTAGGCAGCAGCGGAAAAAAAGCTGCCCGTCGTGATGACTTCGTAGGTCTTGATCGGCAGGGTTCCCGCCGCGCTGGACAAATAGCGGGCGAAGATAAATTCGTTCCAGGAGTTGAGCCAGACAAACAGGGCCCCTACACCGATCCCCGGCGCGGCGAGCGGCAGGATCACCCTGCGCAGGGCGGTGAGGCGGTTGGCTCCGTCAATCATCGCCGCCTTCTCCAGATCGCGCGGGATCACGTCAAACGTGCCGACGAGAATCCAGGCCAGAAAGGGCAGATTGGGGATCAGGTGAGCCATGACCAAACCGCCGGTCGTATCGATCAGCTGCCATTCGTAAAAACGGGTGGCAATCGGCAGGGCAATCCCCACGTCAGGAAACATGCGGGTAAACAACAGGGACAATATCACCGTGTACTTTACCCGTTTGGGCATCAGGGAGATGACGTAAGCGGCCGGTGCCGCCAGCAAAATCGCGGCAAGCGTGGTCAGTGTGGCCACCTGAAAGCTTTTCCATAACGGCGCATACAGGTTGCGCACCGTTTCCTGACCGAAGAAGGTCTTTTTTGTCACGCTCGCCTCACGAAGTTTTTGCAGCTCTTCCAAAGAGAGCGTAACCGTCCGCCCGTCCAGAAAGTACACCTTGCGAAACACGCCGTTTAACGAATACGGATCGTCCGGGGTGATTGTCATGAGCTCGCCGTCCTCAGACCGAATCCGGTACATATCGGTGGAGATGCGATAGACGATCTGGCCGGTTTCCGTCTTCTCGTCGCTCATCAGGATGCTTTTCCAATGTTTCAGGGTCGCGTCGTGAACAAGAAACGTTGGGTGGTCCGTATTAACCTCCTCCGGTTCGCTGATGGATACCTTCACCAATATGTAGACAGGCAGCACCATGAAAAAGGTGACGAGCAGCAGCAGGGCGAACAGCACCAGCTTGACTCCCCGCTGTCTGTGATTCTTCCGATGCACCTACGCTCCCCCCCTGTCGCCGCGTTCCAGCACCATCAGATAAAACACGATAAAGACGAATATAATGACCAGCAGGACCGTCGCCGCAGCACCAGACAACCCAAATTGGTTGCGGCGAAACGCTTCATAAGCAAAAGTGGAAAGAACGGGTGCGTTTTTTCCTGCCATTACCAGCGGCAGTTCAAAAATCCGGAACGAATCGATCGCACGCAGGATCACCGCCATCGTGATGGAAGGCTTGAGAAGCGGCAGTGTGATTCGCCAGAACATCTGGCCGCTGCCAGCCCCGTCCACCGCTGCCGCCTCGTACACATCTTCCGGAATACTCTCCAGACCGGCCAGCAGAATGAGAATGGTCAGCGGCAGCACTTTCCACATGTCGGCGAAAATAATCACAAACAGCGTCTCCAGTCCGCCGCCCAGCCAGAACGGCTGCGTTTCGATCAAGCCAAGACGCCAGAGCAGTTCGTTGAAGTAACCGGTTTGGCCGAAGATGAACAGCAGGGTGACGCCGGAGACCAGTGTCGGGACTCCCATCGGCACCAACAGCAGCGACCGAAAGAATCCCCGGCCGGCAAATTTCTGCTTCAGCATCAGGGCAATGGCCAACCCGACAACAAGCTGCAAGATGATTCCGACGATTGTGATGAACAGGGTATTAAACAAGGCACGGTCAAAGTTGAGATCGGCGAACAGCGTCTGGTAGTGCCGAAGTGTAAACTGCTGCGACTGCGGTTCGACAAAACTGATGAAAATGGTTTGCAGTACGGGCAGCAGCGTAAAGAAAAAGATGTACAAAACCAAGGGGAGCAGCATCAGCATCTCCAGCCGGTACTTGCGGAACAGAACCATGTCGTCCCCTCCTCTGGCATACAAGTCAACTTGGCTGTAAACGTTTACAGCCGATGTGAAAAAAGAAGACGAGCCTATTCTTGTGTTCGTCTTTGAACGGATTCTCTTTCGACAATCCGATGCGGCATCCGAATCAACGGCCCGCTCCAACCGCTTTTCCCTTCGCTCTCCTTCTGGTGAATCAACTCAAACAACAGTTCTGCTCCCCTGTAGCCCATTTCGTACAGCGGCTGGGCAACTGTGGTCAGCGCAGGATTGGACATCTCGGCAAGCCGCACGTTGTCAAAACCCATTACAGACAGCTGTTCCGGCACGGAAATCCCCATCTTGCTCGCCTCCACCATCGCTCCCAGGGCCATCTCATCGCTGCTGGCAATCACGGCGGTAAGCTGGCGGTTGCGCTGCCACAGCTCCCGCAGCGCGCTTCGTCCGCTGTGGAAACGGTAATCACCAAAGGCCACATTCTCTTCCGTACAGCGAAGACCACAGTCGGCCAGTGCGGCCCGAAAACCGTCAAACCGGGGGCGGCCGGCGATGGCATCGCCCAATGGTCCGCTGATCATGCCGATCTCACGGTGTCCGCGCTCGACCAGATAGATGACTGCATCATAAACCGCCTGGTAATCATCCACCTTCACCGTAGGCAGGCTGCAAGCGGCAGAGGCTGTCGCCACCAGCACAACGGGCACATGAAGCTGCTTAAGTGCTGCCAGGTATTCTTCCGTCACCTCTTCACTGGTAAAGATGACTCCTTCGATCTGCTTTTCCTTTAACAGTTTGATGTACTTGAGCATCCGTGTCCGGTTGGAATCGGTGTTGCAGATAAAGACATTGCTGTTGCGCTCATGTACGGCATCTTCCATGCCGCGGAACACTTCCGCAAAGAACAGGTTGGAGACATCGGGAATCAACACGCCGATCGTATTGGATCTGCCGCTGACCAGCCCCCTGGCCAAAGCATTTGGTTCATAGCCAAGCTCTTTAATCGCCCGCCATACTCTTTGCTTCGCTTCCTCCGAGGCCCAGGGCTTGTTGTTAATCACCCTGGAAACCGTTGCGATCGACACATTGGCCCGTTTGGCAACGTCTTTTATCGTCAGGTTTTTCATCTCAACACGTCCTGCTGCTGTTACTGTAAACGTTTACAGCCTGATCGTAATACAAGATCCGGTCCCAAGTCAAGATCCTGCTTTCTTTTTTTCACTGGAAACGGCCCGCTGCTCCTTCAAAAAATTACTTGTCGCTGTTTCTCTGCACCCTGCTCACCCTGCCTCTGTCCAGAAACAGAATCGTATCCCCCAGCTTGTCCGCTTCGTCGCGGTCGTGGGTCACGACGAGAAACGGAATCCTCCACATGGCGTGAATCCGCAGCAGTTCTTGCCGACACTTCTCGCGCGTCTCCTCATCCAGTGCCGAAAAAGGCTCGTCCAGGAGCAGGATGGACGGCTCTGTGGCTAACGCCCTGGCCAGCGCCACCCGCTGCTTTTCTCCGCCCGAAATCTGATGCGGATACTTGGGCAGCAGGTGAGTGATGCCCAGTACCGCGAGCAGCGGTTCAAGCTTTTGCCAGGACTGCTCCTTCTGTTTCATGCCGTAAGCGATGTTTTTTTCGACCGTCATGTGCGGAAACAAGGCGTATTCCTGAAAAAGGTAGCCCACCTGCCGCTGCTGGGGCGGCAGCGGTTTTCCTTTATCCTCGACAAACGACACCCCGTGCAGCCGGATCCACCCGCTGTCCGGCTGAACCAGACCGGCGATGCAGTTCAGAATGGTTGTTTTCCCCGAACCGGATGGGCCAAACAACACGAGAATTTCGCCGTTCATCTCGAATTGCACGTCCAATGTGAAGTGAGGCAGTTGTTTATAGAGCCGAACAGACAGCATCGGCTTTCCCTCCTCTTATCTCTCCTCGGTAAACCGGCGCAGTCGGCGGCCATTCCACCAGTTGAGCCACATCATCATACTAAAGCCCAGCGCGACGATGATGACTACCCAAAAGGCGGCATCCTCCATACGGCCGGCCACTACCGCGGAATAGATGGCGACTGGAAGCGTATCCGTCCTGCCCGGGATGTTTCCCGCCAGCATCAACGTTGCCCCGAATTCACCAAGAGCCCGCGCAAAGGAGAGAAGAAGCCCGGCCAACAGTCCGGGCCAGGCCAACGGAAATGTAATCGTCCAGAACACTTTCCAGGCGGAAGCCCCCATCGTCTTGGCCGCCTGTTCCAGTTTTTGGTCGATGCTGGCAAAGGCGGCGGCTGCGCTTTGATACATCAGCGGAAAGGAGACCACGACCGAGGCAATCACCGCTCCCACCCAGGTAAACACCACCTGGAGATCAAAGAGGGCTAACAGCCACTTGCCGATGATTCCGTTTTTGCCAAACAGAACCAAAAGGCCGAAGCCGACTACCGTGGGGGGCAGGACCAGCGGCAATAGAAACAGTGCCTCCAGCACCCCCTTGCCCGGAAACGAGCGGCGCGCCAATAACCGCGCAAGCAACATGCCCGTCAAAAACACGATCACCGTGGAGACTCCGGCCACCTTCAGCGACAAGAGCAGCGGCGAAAACGTAGTGTGCTCCATCATACCACCTTATTGAAACCCGTATTTTTTGAGGACACGCTTTCCTTGCTCCCCTGTCAGGTAGTCCAGGAACACCCGCGCTTCCCTCTTGTGCGGTGATTCGGCGACAATGGCCGCCGGATAGAGAATTGGCTTGTGCCACTCCGGTCTGGCCGCTGCCAGCACGTTTACTTTTGAGGAGACAACCGTATCGCTGGAATACACAATGCCCAGTTCGACATTTCCCGATTCCACATAGGTAAGCACCTGTCGAACATCAGCACCAAGCACCAGCTTGCCTTCCAGAGCATCCCACAGCATCAGCGACTGCAGCACCTCTTTTGCGTATTGGCCGACCGGTACGCTTTCCGGGTCGCCGATCGCCAGATACTGAAGTTGTTCCGGCTGGATCTCCTCAAAGGAAGAGAGTGCCCAGGCACTCTCTTTGGCCGCGATCAGCACCAGGCGGTTTCCCGCGAAATCCACACGGGAGTCCTTGTCGATCAGGTGTTTCTTCTCCAGTGTATCCATCTCTCGCCGGCTGGCCGACAGAAAGAGATCGCTCGGTGCTCCCTGTTCAATCTGTCTGGCCAGATGTCCCGAACTGCCAAAGGTAAACGTAAGGGTAATCGCAGGATATCGTTCCTCAAACGATTTTTTGATTTCCTGCAAGGCGTCCGTCAAACTGGCGGCAGCGGAGATCATCAGTTCCGTCTGCCCTGCCGGTGAAGCACCCGAAGAAATCGAGTCACCATGCGGTGCGTGCGGCTGCGCAGACGTACAGGCGACCGCAAACAGCACCGTCAACAATAACCAACCCATGCAGGCCCAACGAGTCAAGGTATTCCCTCCACCCTCAAACCGTTTCCAGTAATCTATTATCGAGCGATAAAGTTATAGCTGATTATATGATATTGAAGCCCCTATTTGAAGCGTTTGTTGTGCGGCAGGACAGCTTGCTTCGTACGGGAAGCGCGGAATGCGCGGAAAACTATAGAGGGTACCCGCTTCAGGTACCCCTTCAGACTGCAGACATAGTGTCGTGAATACGAGTGGGGCGTTTTTCGCGCTCACTTCCGGTGGCCAACCAGCGAGGAAGCAGTCCAGGATCGCTCCACGACGATCCGCAGGGGCAGCGGCAAAACGATGTCCCGCAGCGACGTGATCCTGCTGCCGCTGCGATTTCCCTGCGGATCCGTCGTTTCGCTGGCAGGTTGGCCAAAACCGTGCTGTCCCTCCATTAACCTCTGAAATCCATGCCGCCCATCAGCAGCACTTCATCGCCCGGAGACAATCCGCTCTTGATCTCCACATACTCCGTGCCCTCGATACCGATTTCCACTTCTTTGGGCATCGGTTCGCCGTTCTCCGGATTCTTCACCATGACCGTTCCTTTACCCTCTTCGAGAATCTCGACTACGTTATAAGGAAGTCGCGGAACATTTTCCTTGTGGTGAACAATGATGTCACAGTCTCCGGTCATCCCGTGCTTCATTTTCGCTCCGTCCTTGACCAGTATCTCCACTTCAAACCGGACGGAATTATCCTTGGTTGTCCCCTGCTGCGGCACTTTCACCACTTCTCCCGGAAAGACCTCTGTGCCGTAAGCCGTCACGTAAACATCCACGGCTTGTCCTTCCTTGATGTATGGAATGTCCACCTCGTCAACGCTTGCCTTCATGTAGACCTCGGAGGTATCGATCACAACCATCACCGTTTTGCCGCTGTCCACGCGCTCTCCCGCTTTGATGTCCAGGTCCGTGATCTGCCCGCTGATCGGGGACACCACGCGAGCCTTGGCCGCATCCGCTTTCTTTTGCTGCAGGATGAGCTCTGATTCTTTGAGCGCCAATTCTTTTTCCTGGATTTGCAGTTCAGTGTCGGTCAAATCAATTTTGGCGATGACCTGACCTTTGCCTACGGTATCGTCTTTTTCGATCAGAACCGTGTTTACCTTCCCAATCGTACCCGCCCTGATCTCAATGTCGTCGACGACCTCAAAGTTGCTGCTCTCCCAACTGTTCACGAGCAGCCCATCAGGTGTTTTGTACTGGATCGAACCTTTCTCGGAAGGATGCACCGCCCCTGGATTGTCCAGCACCACTTCTACTTCATGGCGCACGCCCCCTCCGCTGGAAGCCCTTCCGGATCGATCCACTTTCACCACTTTGGCCGGAAGGTACGTGAGCGAGCCGCTGAGAAACACGGTGACTTCCATCCCTTCCTTGAAGTGCTTGATCTGGCTTGGGCCAAACACACCCTTGAGCTTTAGCAGGTCCGGATTGGACAGCTTGGCGACGATCGTCTCCTTGTTCACTTCATCGCCGGGTTTTATCAGCACCTCCGAGACAACACCATTGTCACTCGCAATGATTTCCGGTTTACGCGCACGCAGGTCTTCGATGTCCTGCCTGAGCCGGACAACATTGATTTCCTGTTTTTGGTACTCCAGCACACTCTCCGTACTGTCAATCTCAAAGAGGGGGTCTCCGGCCTTGACGAAGTCCCCTTCCTTCACGAATACCTGCTCCACTTTGCCGCTCAACTCCGGCTTGATTTCTTCTCTTGCTTTCGCTTCAATGGCCCCGGTGGCGTAGATGGCCTTCTTCACTTCCCCCATCTCCACCTGCACGGTGGGAAAATCAGGCGGCCCCTGCATCGCCAGATCCACAGGCTCCTCCTTGGGCATGAAGAACTGCCAGTAGACCAGTCCGCCGATCAGCACGACGGCGATCCCGCTTAACGTCAACCACTTTTTTTTCGTCATTGCTTATCCTCCTGCCTCCTAACCGTTTTGCCCGCTGTCGCGTAACTACGAACGGATCGCTTCCAGCGCGCTCAATCGTGAAGCGCGAAACGCCGGGAATATACCTGCCAAAACCCCGATAATAAAGGAGAACACGATCGCAAACCAGACCAGCCACATCGGGATCACGGCCAGCTGGGTAACCATGTCTTCACGTCCCGGCCCGCCAAACATGGGGAAATCCGGATTGCTGCGCGCCAGGTAATTAAGCGCCTCCACAGCGGCGTAAGCGATCCCCAGGCCGGCAACACCGCCGATCAGGCCGATTGTGCCCGATTCAATCAAAAACAACCAGCGGATGTTGTACACGGTGGCACCGATCACTTTCATAATCCCGATCTCCTTGGTTCGCTCCAGGATGGACATGATCATCGTATTGATAATGCCGATGGAAGCGACCAACAGCGAAATGGCAGCGATACCGCCAAGGATCATCTGAACCACGAAGAAAAACTGATTAATCTCCTTGAGGGCACTTGCCGGAGACCAGGTTTCAAAGCCGCGCTGCCGCAATTGCTCAACGACTGCCTCCACTTTTTCCCGTGATTCCACTTTGACCGTAATGGAGTCGAACTGAATCTGCTCTTTCTCTTCACGCGAAGGAGCCCGGCTGCGCGATTGCGATTCTGCCGGCCCGTAAAAGCCGTACATTCCGCGCCGGCTGCCGCCTTCCGGATTGGCCCACTTGTTCAACTCTTCAATCAATTCCATCGGTACGTAGGCGACAGCCCCGCCCCATCGGCGGTTTTCTTCTTTCTGCAGCTGACCGACGATCCTCACCCGCACTTCTTTTTTCTCAAACTTGGGCTCGTCGTTTTCATCCATGATCTGTCTCGTCAGCACAAGCGTTCCGCTGAGGCCGGCGAGGCTGGGAAGCTGCGCCTCATTGCCGCCCGGCCCCTCGTCGAAGAACATGGGTTGTCGCGGCCCGGCTTCGTTTTGATTGCGCCTGCGCGCTTCCCGTTTTTCTTTCTCGACATCACGCATCCGACGCAGCACCTCGTATGAGATGACGATCTCGTTTTTGGGCCCGCTGAGAAATTCGCCTTTCTCCACGTCCCTGCCCTTAAAGGCGATCGCCTCTCGCACGTCAACCCCCATCAGTTCCACGTTTCCTTCGCGGCGGCCCACTTTCAGTTTTACTTCACTGTAAAGCTGTTTCATCGGCATGACCGCCACTATCCCAGGTATCTGCTTTAATTCATACACCGCATCCCAATTTAACTGCTTCATTTGGTCAGGCGGGATCGGCGTCCGTTCGTCCGGCATCAAAAAAGCCGGCTGTACTTCCATCTCCGTCAGATTCCCGAAGTTTTCCAGACTCTTGACGGCGTTGTCGCGCAAACCGATACTGAGCGAGATCATCGCCACGATGGCCGCCGTCCCGATCATCACGCCGATGGACGTCAGAATGGTCCGCAGTTTCATTCGCCACAAGTTGCGCCATACCAGCCGCAATGAATCAATCAGTTTCATCCTATCTCCACCTGCATTCTTTCTGGCTTCTCACCGTGCCTGCTGCTGCTCGTCCACAATCCTCCCATCCTTCAGGAAGATGATCCGGTCAGACTGCTTGGCCACTTCGTCGTCGTGCGTGACAATGACGAACGTGGTCCCGTGCTCGCGGTTGATCGAGCGCATCAACTGCAAAATCTCCTGTTCTGTCACGCTGTCCAGGTTCCCGGTGGGCTCGTCCGCCAGCACGATGTTGGGCTTGTTGACAAGTGCCCGCGCGATACTGACGCGCTGCTGCTGCCCTCCGCTCAGTTCGTTTGGCTTGTGATGAATCCGATCCCCCAGGCCAACCTGCTCCAGCATCTCGATGGCCCGTTTCCTTCGGTTCCGTTTTTTTTCCCCGGAAAAGACCAGCGGCAGCTCCACATTTTCCACTGCCGTCAGCGTCGGCAGCAGATTGAACGATTGGAATACAAATCCAAGATAATTGCGTCGAAAGATACACAATTTGTTTTCATTCATCCTGGATATCTCGTGACCGCTGACCCATATCCGGCCCTCGTCCGGTTTGGTCAGACCGGCCAGCAGATTAAGCAAGCTGGTCTTGCCGGAGCCGGAGGAACCGCACAAAGCGACGAATTCGCCCGCCTTGATATGAAGCGAAATGTCGAAGAGGACAGGCACTTTCAGTTTTCCGCTGTCGTAGCTGTGTCGGACGCCCTCAACAGTCAACTCCCCTAGTGCGTTTGCCATGGTTCTCTCATCCTCAACTCTCCCAAAAGTAAAAGATTGCCTGCCGGCAGATAAAGTCCCCCAATTGTTTTACGAACAACCTGCCTGCAAAGTTACACCAGTTTTTCATAAATAATAATCGGCTTTTTCGCTGGGAACCGACAGGTTGTCAGACAGTTCAGCAGCATTTAACTTGACAACAGGAAGCAAGTTGCGTAATGTACTATATGTAAGTAAGTTGCTTATTTAATTAAAGAATCCATTCTTCCTCTGCTGGTTCTAGCCCCCTTCTTGGCCAGTTATCGCCAGGCACAGGGAATGCGAGGATAGCCGCGCGTATGCCAGTCCATGTTAAGAGGGGTAAAGAAAACAGCATATGCTTGGATTCCCCGCCAAAATGATTTCTCACTTGAAAGGACGGATGAAGAAGTGGCAAAAGTCTTGTACATCACAGCAAACCCGAAACCCGAAGATCAATCCTACAGTCTCGCGGTGGGGCGGGCTTTTTTGGATGCGTACCGCCAAGAAAAACCTGACGACGAAATCGTCGTTCTGGATCTTTACAGGATGGACATTCCATACATTGACGCCGATGTCTTCAGCGGATGGGGCAAACTTCAACAAGGCATCGCATTTGACCAGCTTTCCGCGGAGGAAAAGGAAAAAGTTGGCGCAATCAGCGCCCTGACCGACCAGTTTATTGATGCAGACAAATACGTATTCGTTACACCCCTGTGGAATTTCAGCGTTCCGCCCAAAATGAAAGCGTACATTGATACCATTTGTATCGCGGGCAAAACATTTTCCTATACGCCGCAAGGACCTGTTGGCCTTTTGACCGGCAAGCGAGCAGTGCATATCCAGGCAAGAGGCGGCATTTATTCGGAAGGTCCCGGAGCAGAAATGGAGTTTGGAGACCGCTATATCCGGACAGTCTTGAGCTTTATCGGCATCACTGACGTTGAATCCATCATCGTCGAAGGAATGGCCCAAATGCCGGATCAAGCAGACGAGATCAGGGCGCGCGCCATCGAGCAAGCCAAGGACGCCGCCAAACGGTTCGCCCGCGAGCAGCAGCCGGTGTAAAGAAGATTGAACCCCAAAACCGAGGTCGGGCCCATGCCAGGCCTCGGTTTTGTCATCGTAAAAAAAGACGGCTTTCCCCGTCACAAGATTTTCCTACATCTTGAAAATCAGGTTGAGAACAGCCGCGATTGTTGCTCCGAGCACAAATCTATTTAACCATGTCAAGGTATTTTTTATTTCTTTCATATCCTGGGCAGCGGCATCCAACCGCTGCTCAATCATCGCTTGTCTCACCTCTAGGTGTCGGACGCGGTCTTCCAGATGTTTGTCCATCACAATCACCCTCTTTCCCTGCTACCAGTATATCGTTTTCACGGTTAGAGGGTACGGGCTGTCCGACATGGACACCAGTGGTTTCTCTACTTGCGCTCGCGTGCAACGGAGTGAAAAAAGGAAAATGGCCGCTTCTCCCCTACCAAAAACCTTTTTCTGCATTTGAGAGGCGGGAAACCTGCCTCTTTACTCCCAACGGAGAACTCTTCCTTCTCTGCTGCTTTTCACTGCCATCTCGATCACCCTGATCGTATGAAGTGCTTCTGCCGCAGGAACCGGTACCGGTTGTGCCTCGACGATCGCATGGTAGATCCCTTCATAATATGCCTGATAGGCTCCGGGAATCGTTTCAACTTTTCCCCTGACGGTGAGCTTGCCAGCCTCGACAGTTACGTCCGCATAATGCCTTTCTTCGTCTTCGCCCCATCCGGGAGAACCGGGTTTTTTCCCCTGCCGCAGCGCCTCTTCCTGCGGATCCAAGCCGTATTTGAAAAAACTTCCCTTGGTACCGTGAACCTGAAAACGCGGCCCTGTCTGCTTCACGATGCTTCCAGCGTTCAGATGCACCCGCAAGCCGCTGTCGTAACCGAGCACGAGATGAAAGTAATCGTCCACCCTGGCTCCGGGACGCTGCGGGAAGACGTCGCCCCACACTGTCCGGGGACAGCCGAACAAATGGAGGGCCTGGTCGATCAGATGGGAGCCCAGGTCGTACAGCACACCCGATCCGGGAAGCGTCTGCTCCCGCCACCTGTCCCGTACCCCCGGGCGATAGCGGTCATAATGGGATACATAGGTATGTACCTCGCCCAGCATGCCGGCATGCAGGATTTGTTTGAGTGTCAGAAAATCATTGTCCCATCTTCGGTTATGGTACACACTGAGCAGACGCTTCCTGCTCTCGGCCAACTCAATCAGCTCTTCGCCTTCCGCAACCGAATTCACAAACGGCTTCTCCACCACGACATGCTTGCCGGCCAGCAGCGCCTGCTTGGCAAAGGGATAATGCGTTGTATTGGGTGTGGCCACAACCACCAGATCAATCTGATCATCCCGGCAAAGCTCTTCCACGCTACCCACCACTTCCATACTCGGATAATCAGCGTGCACTTTTTGCGGGCTGCTGGAAACAACCGTCTTCAGTTCCAGCCCTTCAACAGATTGAATCACTGGCGCATGGAATACTTTCCCGGAAAGACCGTAACCGATCAACCCTACCTGCACCTTTTTCATCATCATTTATCTCCGCCCCCCGTGTCTGAATTGGTTATCTCTTATGACAATACTTGCCACAAGTGCGAAGTTCAAGAAGGAAATTGGGGAGACATAAACGGAATATTCCCCCATATATTTAGTACAAGCTTGCGCGAGCAAGGGGGAAGGAATGGTGAATTCGTTTTTTTACAAGACAGGTCTATGGTGTTATCGGCTCCGGTGGATGACGTTTTGCATGTGGACAGCGGTACTGGTCGTCTTTCTTCCATTTGCCCTGTCGCTTTCCGGCCAAGTAAAAGAATCGGGCTTCATCGACAAAAAAGGAGAATCGTATCAGGCGCAGATGCTTTTGCAAAACAAACTCAAGCACCCCAAATCGCAGTTGATCCTGCTGTATGAGAGCAGCCGGCTGTCGAGCCACAACCCTGCTTTTTTGCGCGAAATCGAACAGAGTCTTCTCCCTCTCCAGCACCACCCCGCCGTGCAGGCGATCACCCTGCCTGAGGGAAAGATGATTTCCGAAAACGGCAAGCGGGCGATCGTTCTCTTGCATCTGCGCATGGACGATGAAGAGGCCCAGCAGTTTATTCCCGAACTGAAGCGGAAGCTTTCCAGCTCCTCCTTTGCGATCTCGGTGACAGGAACCCCCGCGGTGGATCGGGACATCTCCCTGGCCAGTCAGCACGACTTGCAGCGGGCCGAATTAATCGGCATTCCGCTCGCGTTTCTCGTTCTCTTGTTGGCGTTCCGGAGTGTGACAGCCGCGCTTGTCCCCATCCTCGTCTCGCTGGTCAGCGTCGGGGTGGCGCTCGGCGTGCTTTTCCTGGTGAATCGGCTGTACACGCTCTCGGTGTTTACGCTGAACCTCACGACGATGCTGGGTTTGGCGATCGGCATCGACTACGCGCTGTTGATGGTCAATCGCTTTCGTGAAGAGCTGGCCGGGCGGAAATCACTCACGGAAGCGATCGCTGTTACCAACCGCACCGCGGGGAAGTCGATTTTTTTCTCCGGATTGACGGTTATCGCCGGTCTGTCGGGGCTTTTCCTGTTTGATCTCATGATCTTTTCTTCCGCCGCGATCGACGGAATCGTCGTCACGGCGATCTCCGTATTGGCCGGGATTACACTGGTTCCGGCAGTTCTCGGCATCATCGGCCACCGCATCGACGCGCTGACGGTTCGCAAGCGCCGTTCGTTTGCGGGATGGTACAACTTTGCCGCAGCCGTAATGCAGAGGCCGGTGCTGGTTGCGGCCGTGTCGGTCTACTTCATCGCCGCTCTCGCCTCCCCGATTCGCGATTTTCAAGTGGGCGTACTGGACAGTAACGCGATTCCCTCCGGCTACGAATCACGCGATGCGCTGACGGTACTGGAGGAGCAGTTTGACATCAGAGAGATCTACCCGATTGAAATCACCGTAAAAAGCCAGTCTTCGCTGCTGCGCGACGAAGGAAAAACGGCACTGCTCGAATTGGTCGACCGGATCAGCTCGATTGACGGCGTTGCCCGGGTCGACTCGTTTGTCACCTCTCCGCTTGCCTTTCCCGCATCCGCGCAGTTCACCAAGCTCCACGTGATTGCCAGCGCCGATCCAACCTCGGAGGAGGCCGCCGAAATCGTCGACCGCATCCGTTCACTGCCGGGGGAGGCCGGGCTGAGCTTTTACGTCGGTGGCAAAACCGCCGCCGAGTACGACTTTTTGCAAAAGATCAAACAAGCGGCCCCGCTGGCGATCGCGATGATTGCGATCCTGACGTTGGTCATCTTGTACTTCACGTTTCAGTCGCTCGTCCTGGCAGTCAAGGCTATCGTGATGAACCTCTTCAGCATCGCCGCCAGCTTTGGCATCATGGTGTGGATTTTTCAGTACGGCCATGGAGCCGGTTGGCTTGACTTTACGCCTGTCGCCTTTACGGACGCGATCCTGCCCGTGTTTATTTTCACGGTCGTATTCGGATTGTCGATGGACTACGAAGTGTTCTTGATTTCACGCATGAAAGAAATTTACCAGAGGACGCGGGACAATGCCAGGAGTACGATGGAGGGCTTGGCCTTGACCGGCAGCATGATCACCAGTGCCGCCTTGATCATGGTGGTAATCACCGGGTCGTTTGCCTTTACCGGCGTACTCCCGGTAAAGCAGATCGGCGTCGGGATCGCCACCGCGATCCTGTTGGACGCGACCGTCATCCGGCTGCTGCTGGTACCGTGTCTGATGAAACTGATGGGGAGATGGAACTGGTCCACCATCATCCGCTTTTCACGTTGACCATTCCGCACGCCCAAAGTCGAAACGGTTTGTCTATAGTCTATCGTCAGATAATCCGCCAGAGCCATCATCCCTTGATCGTTTAAGGCGCGGCTCAATTGGCAAAACTGTATGAAAAAACGAATTGCAGCGAGGGATGGTATGATTTGGTTTATCGTCAACAGCGTATCAGGCAATGGAAAGGGACAGAAGGTTTGGAAGCACGTCGAACGCTTGCTTCTGCAAAAGCAAATTGACTACGGCGTGATGTTTACGGAAGGGCCGAGGCACGCCACCGAGATCGCCAGGAGACTGGCGAAAGAAAAGAGCGCCAGTGTCATCATCGCCATCGGCGGCGACGGCACCGTCCACGAGGTAGCCAACGGCTTGGCGGGGTCGGACATCCCGCTTGGCTCTATTCCAGCCGGATCGGGAAACGATTTCGCCAGGGGCCTGCAAATTCCAAAACAAAGCAGACAGGCGCTGGAGAAAGCGCTGTCCGGTCAAAAGCGAAAAATTGACATCGTCTGCATCAATGACCGGATGTTCATCAACGTGGCAGGAATCGGATTTGACGGCCAGGTTGCGAAAGTGACCAACCAGGCGAGGTACAAACGATGGCTGAACCGCTTGGGATTAGGGAATTTCTGCTATATTTTCAGCTTTTTCAATGTGCTGTTCAGATACCAACCCGCAGACGTAACGATGGTGATTGACGAGCGGGAACACACCTTTTCCCGCGTATGGATGATCGCCGTGGCCAATATCCCGTTTTACGGCGGCGGCATGAAGATCTGCCCGCACGCCCAATGCGACGACGGCCTGCTCGACATCTGCGTCGTTCACGGGATCTCCCGCTGGAAGCTCTTGACGCTATTTCCCCGTGTCTTCCGCGGAACCCACATCTATGACGACGCCGTCACCACTTTCACCGGACGACGTCTCAAGATCTTGTCGTCAAAACCGCTGCCCGCCCACGGGGACGGCGAGGTTCTCGGCGAAACGCCGCTCGAGATGGCGGTCAAACAACAGGGACTTTACATTGTGTAGCGCTAAGCGCAGCACGTTCAAAACCCTTTCACGGTTTGGTGTGAAAGGGCCCGAGGGTGGTTAATCTAATAAGGTGACAACTACCCTGTGGAGGATGCAATGGATACCCAGTTCTTTAGAAGCGGCTATTTCGCGGGAACACGCGGAACGAACCTGTACTATCGAGGCTGGATGCCGCCGCAGATCCGGGCGCTGATGATATTGGTTCACGGGGCGGGAGAGCACTCGGGGGTCTACTCCGACATCGGCGAGGAGTGCTTGCGCAGGCAGATTGGATTGATTGCCCCCGACCTGCGCGGGTTTGGCCAGTCTGACGGAGCACGCGGACATGTCGACCGCTTTGAGGAATACCTGGACGACTTGGAAACGCTGGCTGCACGGCTTGAGCAGCAATACCCGGCCGTACCGCTCTTTCTGCTCGGCCACAGCCTGGGAGGCTTGATCGTCATTCGTTACGCGCAGGAAAACCTTCGGCAGGTAAAAGGCGTGATGTTGTCGTCACCCGCGTTGGGCATCCGCTTCCGCCTGCCCTACCCGTTGAAAAAATTGATCAACTTGATTTCGTGGGCAGCGCCCAACCTGCCGGTGAAACCCTTCAAGTGGAGCTGGTTGACGTCCACTTTGCTGGCCAATCCCGCTAACGACTTGCGGGACCCGCTGTTTACTACCCAATACACGCCCCGCTGGTTCAGCGAGCTTTTGCGCAATGGCGCCCACGCCTTGTCCCAGGCGGCAAAATGCAGCCTCCCCACTCTGTGTCTGTGCGGTCAACATGACCCGCTCATTGACCTGGAGGCAATTGAACATTTTTTTCAATCGATTGCCACTGATGACAAAGCGTATCTGGTTTTTCCAGGGGTACGGCACCGGCCTTTGCATGAACCGTGCCGGGAGGAAGCTGTCCGCAAATTGTTTGAATGGATGACCGCCCGCCTGTAAGGCGGCGAAAACAAACCCAAGGGATTTGACCCATGAGTTTGTCTCTTTTTTCGCCAGCCGTTACGTCATCGGGACTTGCCTGACAATCCGCCCGTCGATGCGCTCAAAGATCTCTCCCAGACTGTGCCCGGTGATCGTCAAACCGTGGTTCTTCAAGCCGATAATCGCCCTGGAGGGATCGTCCGAGCGGCTGATGAGCTCCGACACGGCCTTCGCCAATTCCCAGGTGCCGCACGGGTAGTTGATCTCCGTTGAGGGAATTCCGTCGATCCAGGCGTGAATGTGTACAATAGCCCCTACGTCGGGATGCTGGGTGTAGATCATCCAGTGCTCGATCGCATCCACCGAGACCCGCCGGGGTTCGACGTTGGCCGGCACATTGAGCAGCATGGCGTTTCGCTCCTCGCTGTACCCCATGACGAGCAGGATGTCCCGTCCGATGACGCGCATGTCCCCCTTGTTTACCCCGCTCGCGCTCATCCAGAACTGCCGCTCGTCTTTGCGTGCACTCAGGTTGCCGTAGCTTAAGCCGCCGATTCCGTAGAGCCGCTTCACGTGCCGCAGGTCCTGCGGCGACAGCAGCTCCTCCAGGGGAAACGGCGCCGGCAGCAAATTCAGCCCGTCCAATTTTCTCCCTGCCTCGCTCAGTTGGGCGGTGATTTCGTCGCCATTCCACAGCTCTTCCGGGAGGTCGTAGTGAAACTCGTTGTCGATCACCAGCCGTGAGGAGACGACAGGAATCAGCCGTTCCGCCACGCTGCGGAAAAACGTCTGGTCGCTTTCCCGATCGTACGTCACGGAATAGCAGCCTCGTTCAGGAGTAATGAAATAAACGTCACACCCGTGCCGCGTGTGGATGATGTACAGGAACAGGTTCGACAGCGTGCGAACCAGCATGGGGTAGGCTTCCCTCAAGATGTCGTCAGGGGTT
The DNA here is from genome assembly GCA_017656235.1 of Brevibacillus sp. Lineage (GTDB taxonomy): Bacteria > Bacillota > Bacilli > Brevibacillales > Brevibacillaceae > Brevibacillus_E. The sequence continues at coordinate 113,597 of JACDOF010000002.1, read as the reverse complement.
TCGTCCGTTTCAGCCACACCCACGCAAAAAGTGGCCTGCGCTTTCCGCCGGTACGGCTTCATACCGGTTTTGTTGACAAAATTGAAAACAACGCCCATGTTGTCTGTCGGTTCGTCGCAATACTCGAATCCGCAGGCGGCCAGCTCCGCTTTGATCCCGTTGGCAATCCACTTCACAAAAGCACTGTTTACCTCACCGACAAAAGAAAAATTCATCTCTATACCCTTCTCTCATTGTTCGTTTTGACCGGAAACCTACGGTTCAAACACCACTTTTATCGCCCTGCTCTTCCTCTTGCCCGCGGCGGTGGCGATCGCCTCGCGGTATTGATGCAGCGGGAAGCGGTGGGTTACCAGGGAGGCCAAATCCGCCTTTCCGGAGCTGATCAGGTCGATCGCCACGGCGTAGGTACGGTGCCGCTCCCCGCGGTAGTCTTCCGTACTGCAGGCAAAGCTCCCCTTTACCTCCAGTTCATTCAACCAGATCGGCGTCCAATCCACCTTTCGGGGAACGCTGGCCACGCCGAGCAGGTTGACTTTCCCCTTGCTTTTCGCGAAACGGAGCGCATCGTTTATGCTTTGGTCCTTGCCGACACACTCGTAGACGACGTCCGCTCCTCCCTGGATCACCGGACTTCCGAAGATCGGCTTCAGCACCTTCGCTCCGAGAACCTCGGCCAACTGCTGATCGTGGCCAAAGTCCGACTTGAGCAGAACCACATCGTCCGCGCCAAAGCGGCGAACCAGTTCCGCCTGAAACGGATGCTTCGCCAGCACCACCACCCGCGGCTCGAGGCCAAGGGCCCGGATTGCAACCACCACGCACATGCCGATCACTCCTGCGCCGACGATCAGCACGGTTTGACCTTTTCGGGGCGGGTCGCGCATGACGCCGTGCAAGGCGGTGGCGAATGGATCAATCATCACCGCGTTCAGATCGCTTACTTGCGAAGGGAGCCTGAGCACCTGGCTGTGGTGGGCGACCAGGCGGGAACTCCACCCGCCCCCCGTATCCCTGCAGGCGCCGATCAGGAGCCCGGGCGAGATGTCCCCGGCCGTCATTCGCTCGCAGAGGCTGAGATCCCCGCGGCGGCAGGCCGGACAGGCATCGCGAAATCCTCTCGTTTCACACGACAAGATAGGATCAACCACCACCCGCTCCCCTACGGAGAGGTGTCCTGCCTTTTTTCCGACTTGCTCAATGACGCCAACGATTTCGTGGCCGATGGTAAAGGGAAAGGATGCGAAGGGAGAGGTGGCCGGACTGTCGTGAAGGAAAATCAGGTTCAAATCACTGCCGCAAATACCGGCGTATTTGACCCGCACCTTCACCCACTCTTGATTGGGCAGAGACGGCTCCTGCACGTCACGGTACGAAAGGCACGACATGCGTCCGGAGTAGACGGAAGGAAAAAACCGGCCGACTGCTTTGCTGAAGATGTAATTGGGAATGCTGGCTTCAAATTGGATGGCTTTCAACGTATAATTTTCCTCCTCGAAAAGAATGCCGTTGCTAATGTGTATGGCCAACATCTGCAATTTATGATGGGGAAAGGAGAAGGTCCGCAGCGTGCCTGCCGAGATTATTAAAGCGAAAAAAATTGAAGAGGCGATAGTCGCCTCTTCCCCGTTTCAGTGCTGCCGCTTGAGATCCACGTGCAGCCATCGTCGAATCGTTACTGTTGAATAATCTTGTACTCCTGCATTTTACGATATAGCGTATTGCGGCTGATCTGAAGCATTCTGGCCGCTTTGCTGATATTCCAGCGGGCCATTTGAAGAGATTGCTGAATCGCCTCTTTTTCTAAAGCTGGTAGAGAAGGAACCGTTCGTTGATGTTCCTCCTCTCTTTCTTCACATTCAAGCTGAAGATGTTCGGGGCCAATCTGACTCCCTTCCGCCAAGAAGACAGCCTGGTTTAACACACTGGATAATTCCCGTACGTTTCCGGGCCACGAATAAGAACGCAGCTTCGTTTTTGCTTCCGCAGAAAGTGTGATCGCGGAAGATCCGCTCATCGTCCGCAGCATATGTTCCGCCAGCTCCATTACATCGCTTCGTTGGCGAAGCGGTGGCAGGGTAATGGAAATCCCTTTCAAGCGGTAATAGAGGTCGGATCGGAATCGATTCGCCTTTATTTCATCCTGCAGGTTCTTGTTTGTTGCCGCTATGATGCGAACATCGACAGGTTTGCTTTTCACACTGCCAACCGGGGTAATCACTTTCTCCTGCAGGACACGGAGCAGCGCCGCCTGGGCACGAAGGGACATATCGCCGATCTCGTCCAAAAACAGCGTTCCCTGATGCGCAGCTTCGATTTTCCCGATATTCCCATCAGCTTTTGCTCCCGTGAAGGCACCACCCTCGTATCCGAACAGTTCACTTTCTATGATGGTTTCCGGAATGGCGCTGCAGTTGACGGCAATGAACGGATGCCACGCTCGCGGACTGGCAGTATGAATGGATTGGGCAAACAGTTCTTTCCCCGTTCCCGTTTCTCCCAAAAGAAGAACGGGCAGATCCGTTTCCGCCACTTTTCTTGCCAATTCCTTGGCCCTTTGGATACTGGTACAGGAACCGGCTATCTGATCGAATGTGTACAGCTGCTGTTTTTTTGCTTCCTTCGTGAACACCGCAACAGATCGCCATATTTTGCTCGTATTGTCAAGGATGGATTCAATCACGAACCCCTTTTTTTCACGTAGTTCCTTACCCACGCAATCCTTTCCCAGTATGCGCCGTGCTGCCTGATTCGCACGAATGATGCGGTTTTCGCTGTCGAGTGTCAAAAGCGGTGTATGAAATCGATTGGACGTGTGTTCCAGTTCTTTTAAGGTGATGAGGTGTTCGTGCTTTACCTGTTCCAGCAGGAGTCGATTTTGTACGGATTCCGCAATGAAACCAACAAGGGAGAAAAGAAAGGGATGGTATTGTTCCCTTGTTGCACTCATGTTGATCGCACCTGCCAGTTCACCGGTGGGTGTAAAAATGGGGGACGCGGCACATGTGAGACACCTGTTCTGAACAAAGAAATGCTGTTCGCCGTGAATTCTTACAGGCTTTTCCTCCTGCAAGGCGACCCCCATCGCGTTTGTCCCCTTCTTCTGCTCATGCCAATTCGCCCCGACTCGCAAGTGAAGTTCTTTTGCTTGGCGGTCAAAGTTGGGATCACTTTGTGCATGGAGCACGAATCCATGACGATCGACCAGCAGCGCGATTTGTCCGCTTTTCCTGAGAAAGGGAGCCAACTTCTCGAATACGGCGGTAACGTGATAAAGAAGATCGTAATTCTCCTGCAGCAATTCGTTTACCTGTTGATCGGAAAGCAGTTCATCATCTACGGCATCCACCGGTTTGAATCCAAGCGAATAGCATCGATTCCAAGAACGCTCTATCATTTGCTGCTCTTCCAGAGGTGTAAGAGATGACAATAGGATCACCTCCAAACAAACAACAGAATGGGTGCACAACCAGAATATCACAGAATATTAAATTTGCTCAATATTTGCGCAATTTGTTGTTTCAAAGTAGAACAGTTCACCATCTCCCCTCTGTGAAACCGCTGTCATGATCAGTTTTTTTGTCTGGCACGCCTTTTGCTTTCCGTGTTTCTACACAATCCCAATCATAATAAAAGGAGGAATTGAAATGGCAAGCAACCGGGGAGTCGTCTACATGGGACCAGGCAAGGTAGAGGTGCAGGACATTGCGTATCCAGATTTGGTACTGCGGGACGGGCCAGGGGTGAATCCACTAAACGTCGGCCGCAAATGTGATCATGGCGTGATCCTGAAGGTGGTGACGACAAACATTTGCGGAAGCGACCAACACATGGTGCGCGGTCGTACAACAGCACCCCCCGGACTCGTCCTGGGCCACGAAATTACGGGAGAAGTGATTGAGGTTGGACGCGATGTAGAATTCATCAAAAAAGGGGATCTCGTTTCGGTACCGTTCAACATTGCTTGCGGAAGATGTCGAAACTGCAAGGAACAAAACACCCATGTCTGCCTGAATGTAAACCCTGATCGTCCAGGATCTGCATATGGGTATGTCGACATGGGCGGTTGGGTGGGCGGTCAATCGGAATACGTCATGGTTCCTTATGCAGACTTTCAGCTTCTCAAATTCCCCGACAAAGATCAGGCGATGGAAAAAATCCTCGATCTGACTATGCTTTCGGATATTTTCCCAACAGGTTACCACGGTGCCGTGAGTGCCGGTGTTCGTCCCGGCTCTACCGTCTATGTTGCCGGAGCAGGGCCGGTTGGACTTGCTGCTGCCCATTCCGCTCAACTTTTGGGTGCATCCGTAGTCATTGTCGGTGACTTGAATGCGGCTCGACTGGAGCAAGCGAGAAGCTTTGGATGTGAAACCATCGACTTAAGCGAACATGATAACCTGGCTGAACAAATCGAACAGATTCTGGGCGTTCCAGAAGTGGATTGTGCGATCGACTGCGTTGGTTTTGAAGCGCACGGTCACGGCCGCAACCATTCCGAAGCTCCTGCCACCGTTCTAAACTCCATTATGGAAATAACCAGAGCCGCAGGCAGACTCGGCATCCCGGGTCTTTACGTAACGGGTGATCCTGGAGCTGTGGACGAGGACGCTAAGGCGGGAACATTGAAAATTCGCATCGGCCTGGGATGGGCAAAAGCCCATACCTTTGTCACCGGACAGACACCGGTCATGAGATACCATCGCGAGCTGATGATGGCGATCCTCCATGGCAAGGCTCAGATCGCCAGAGCGGTCAATGCTACAAAAATTTCACTGGATGAAGCACCGCAAGCCTACAGCGAATTTGATAAAGGGGCGGCCAGAAAATACGTGATTGATCCCCATGGCTTGGTAAAATAATCCCCTCGGCATGGTACAGGCTTATCCAGCGGAAACGTAAATATTTTGAAGAGACTATGCGAAGGAAAGGTGGTGCGGCCATGGGGCATCCACCTGCTTTATGGCGGCGGAGTCTCGCTGAGTTCGTCGGCACGGCCCTTCTGGTACTCATCGGCCCGGGAAGTGCGGCATTTCACGGAATCCTGTCGGCGAAAACGAATCACGCCACCACGCTGGCTGATATCGGCGTTATCAGCTTGGCTTTTGCCATCATCGTCACCGCGATGATTTACACCTTTGGAAAAGTATCAGGGTGTCACATCAATCCGGCGGTGACGATCGGATTGGCAGCGGCGGGACGCTTTTCCTGGCGGGAAGTTCCCGCTTACGTGACTGCACAATGTACGGGAGGAATAGCTGGAGCGCTAATGATCCTGGTCGTATTGGGCCCGGATGGTGCAATCGTAGGAAATCTCGGTGCCACCGTCCTTTCTCCGACAACCGGATATGTTCAGGGAATCGCGATTGAAGCGATAGAAACCTTCATTCTGATGCTTGTCATAATGGGAGTGGCCGTCGATTCACGGTCTCCCCACGGATTCGCCGGGCTGATCATTGGCTTGACGGTTGGCGGCATCATCATGATGACGGCCGGTCCGACGGGTTCCTCCTTCAATCCGGCACGAACCTTCGGCCCCTATGTGGTGGACACTCTGGCAGGCGGAACCGTTGACTGGAGCCATTTTCCGATCTATGTAATAGGTCCCCTGCTCGGTGCCGTCCTTGCTGCTTTCACCTATGATGTTATTTCTGCGCCTTCCTGCGACACCGCTTCCGGTACAACCACAGATGCAGTCAAGTAGAAGGGATTGCAGACAAAGTTTCGTGAATACGCGTGGGGCGTTTTTCGCGCTCACGCAAGGTGGCCAACCAGCGAAGCAGCAGTCCAGGACGCTCCACGCCGATCCGCAGGGGCAGCGGCAAAACGATGTCCCGCAGCGACGTGATGCTGTTGCCGCTGCGATTTTCCTGCGGATACGCCGTTTCGCTGGCAGGTTGGCCAAACCCGTTCGCTGGCGAAAAACCGCCCACACTCGTCCCATGCGAGAGCTTTGCAACTCGATCAGCACCGTTTGGGCCTGTTCACCCCAAGATGCGCTCGACACCCTTACATGCTGAAAGGAGCCTCAATCATCATAAGGCTCCTTTCAGAATGCTGACAAACCTGTTTCCAAGGGAAGAGTGCCAATTGTCCGTGACAAGCCCACGGATCGTTTCGAGCGGGCAGTCGTGCATCTTTGCCGGTCAGGCAACAGCGCGATCAGGACAACAGGCCCCTTCGGGACACTTTGTCTCCAGTCTGGAAAGGCTATCATCATGTGATAGCCCTTTTCCATTCATCAATCCCAAGCAAACCTCTGCTCTTTCCACGGATTACCATACATGTGGTACCCGTTTTTCTCCCAAAAACCTGGTTTGTCCTTCTCCAGAAACTCCACGCCGCGCACCCATTTGGCACTTTTCCAAAAGTAGAGATGGGGGACGACGAAGCGAAGCGGATAGCCGTGGTCAGGGGTTAGCGGCTCACCGTTGTGCTTGAAGGCAAACAGGTTGCCGGGGCGCATAAAATCCTCAAGCGGCATGTTGGCCGTCCAGCCGTGTTCGGCGTGGAGCATCACGTACTTCGCCTCCGGCTTCACTTTTACCAGCTTCACTACTTCTTCCACCGGTATCCCTTCCCAAAGATTGTCCAGTTTGCTCCACCCGGTGACACAGTGAATGTCGTTGGTCACTTGAGTGGTTGGCAGCGCAGTCATCTGCTCGTACGTGAGCGTCACCTCTTGTTCGACCAGCCCGAAGATGCGAAAATCCCACTGGCTCAAATCTTCATAGTGCGGTACGTCTCCATAATGGAGTACGGGAAAGCCGGTCGTTACCTTCTGATTGGGAGGGACGCGGTTTTGCATGTCGTTTTTTTTCAGATCAAACATGTTCCCTCGCTCCTTTCATGAATCATTCCTGGTCTCATTCGACCTGATGACACGGGGTTCCGGGCGCAGATGGCGTCACCTTCGAGCTGCCGTTTCCCTTATTGTTTGCGAGGAACGAGCAGGGCATGATCCACCTTGATGCAGCGGTCCATCACGACCTCGACTCCATGCTGTTCAGCCAACTGCGCCGCCTCTTCATTGACGATGCCAAGCTGCATCCAGAGAACCTTGGGTTTGATCTTGACCGCTTCTTCGGCAACAGGCAGCACGTGTTCACTTCGGCGGAAGACATTTACGATGTCAACAGGTTCACGTATGTCAGTCAGCGAACCCACCACTTTCTCGCCCAGGACCGTCTCTCCCTCTATGGTCGGGTTGACGGGAATGATGCGGTAACCAGCCTGCTGAAGCGCTTCCGCTATCATGTAGCTGGTGCGCTCCGGGTTGTTCGAACAGCCTACGACCGCAATCGTCCTGGCTTCCTTAAGAATCTCTCGGCGTTTGTCATCACTGGGATTTTGAAAAGCCATTGCAGCTTCCTCCTTCAGGAAAGGGATTGACGGAAAACGTTCAAGAGATGGCGGTACCCCGGCCGCCAGGGACTCATTGACTGCGTCCCAGCACAAACTGGGTAATCGTACGGGTCATCACCCCGGTACCGCCGGCGGGATTGATGTCTGTCGCCGTGCTGAGGTAGGCAGTACCGGCCACGTCCAGATGAACCCACGGTGTATCCTCGGCAAACTCCTGCAAAAAGACGCCGCCGATGATGCCGTGTCCGTTTCGTCCACCGGAGTTTTTCAGATCGGCCACTTTTGACTTGTTCAACTCCCGGTATTCTTCAAACGTTGGCAGCTGCCAGAGGCGCTCGCCCGCGTATTCGGCACAAGCCAACAGCTCGTCTGCCATTGCCTGGTTGTTGGTCATGGCCCCGCTGCAGACGTTACCCAAAGCCACGACGATGCCGCCTGTCAGCGTCGCGCAGTCGATCAGGCAGTCCACCCCTTGCTGTTTGGCGTACGTGATGCAGTCCGCCAGCACCAGCCGTCCTTCCGCGTCTGTCGTAATAATCTCCACGGTTTTGCCGCTCATCGTCGTAATGACGTCACCTGGTCTGTACGCAGTGCCCGACGGCATGTTCTCCACACAGCCAATCACAGCCATTACATTGACTGCCGGGCGAAGCCGACCGATCGCTTCCAACGTCCCGATCAACGCAGCCGCTCCGCCCATGTCCGACTTCATTTCGTGCATGCCGGACACCGGCTTGATCGAGATCCCGCCGCTGTCAAAGGTAACACCCTTGCCGATTAATCCAATCACTTGATCCCACGTCTGACGTCCCTGGTACTTCACAACAACCACATAGGGCGGTGCGGCACTTCCCTGAGCCACAGCGAGCACGCCGCCCATCCCCAGTTCTTTCAGCTTCTCCCGATCCAGCACTTCATATGCCATCCCGTACCGTTCGGCGACGGCCACCGCTTGCGCTTTCAGCTCTTCCGGCTGCAGATAATTGCCCGGCATGTTTACCAAATCGCGGGCCAAATTGGTACCGCTGGCCAGCGCTGCTCCCTTCCGTCTGCCCTCTTCCGCTGCAGTGAGGTCGCCTGCTTCCACGTACAGCGTCACCCCGGCAATGGGGTTCTTTTGCTGCGGTTTTTGACGATACCCTTCATACTTGTAGGAAGCGAGATAAAACGCTTCGGTCACTGCCTGGGCGAAACGTTCTGCCGACAAACCGCCCTGCTTTGGCAGCCAGCAGGCCACCTGCCGCGATTCTCCCTTTTGGACGATTGCTTTGACACAGCGGGCGAATCCATCGCGGGCCTTGACAAAGCAAAAGTCCTTTCTTTCCCCCAGCCCGACGAACACGATTCGCTTGGCCGCTGCCCTGCCCAGTGTATAGACAGCCGCAACCCGTTTTTCCTCCGCCGATATCTCCTGGTCCTTCAGCAGTTGGGTCAGTGCTCCCTCCAGCTTTTGATCAAGCACCGCAAGCTCTGCTTCAAACGCGTCTCCCTTGAAAAGGCCGATAACCAAATCATCACAAGCAACTGCAGTCAACTCTGCTCGTTTTTCCTCCACTTTTATCATTCATACCCTCCCTGAAATACTCTCTGTCACTTTTTCGGCAGTTCAAACGTGAACCGGGGCAGTGGATTCCGCTTGGCTTCCTGATAGGAGATGCTGTCTCGATCCGGCAGAAGCCGCAAACACTCGTCAAGGCAGTCCACGACCGGTTGTAATGACAGCCCCCAAAAAGAGGGCAGATAGCGCGTCAGGTACTTGCGGGCATTGGCAAACATCCAGCGCGCTCCCTTTACATTGCCGCACTCATAATGATACATCCCCACCGCAATCTGCAGCAGCCCCTGCAAAAACTTGTTGGACTTGTCTTCCATCCAGATCTCTTCCAGCACATCGTGGCATTCGTAATACTCTCCGGCGTTAAACAGTCGGAAAAACTGGTAGTACTGTTCCGGATAACGCTTGGTCATGTCCGATCCTCTCTGAATAAAAAGACTCCACTTTCCATAATAACACAGAAGTTCTGCCGCTCATAGGCGGCGGACGTGCAGAAATGCAGGCCAACAATCCTTCCTTCCAAAATCCGCGGGAAACAGCTGCGCCGGATGTGATACAATACAGGGGAATCCATCGTGCCAACAGAGAGTGCGTATCCAAAACCTTACCCAATCTTAACGGATGACCATCGGTCGAATCTGCTACAATATAAGGAGCAAGTTGCCATATAAGGAGAAAGGAACGAATCGTCAGCATGACCGGTATTATGGAGAATTATCCGCTGTGGGCCGCGCTTGTTGCCATCAGTCTCGCCCAGTTTATCAAAATTCCGCTTCATTTTTTGGCAGCCCGAACATGGCAGTGGTCGCTGCTGTTCAGCACGGGCGGGATGCCCAGCTCCCATTCTTCTGCCGTCACGGCACTGTCCACTGCCGTCGGTATCCGGGAAGGTTTTGCCAGCAGCGCATTTGCCATTTCTGCAATCATTGGCATTATCGTCATGTTTGATGCAGCCGGTGTGCGTCGGCACGCAGGCATGCAGGCCGTCGTTCTCAACAAATTGGTTGACGAATTCAACCATCTCATTGAGGGTATGAAAACCTTCAAAGTCAGACCGAGACAGGAAAAGGCAAAAAAGTTGAAAGAGCTGCTCGGCCATCAGCCAATTGAAGTATTTATGGGCGGCTGGCTCGGCATCATGATCGCCCTCTTGGTACATCCCTTTTTCAGGTGATGCCGGCGCCCCCTGTCAAGATCTTGTCATGGGGGGAATAGGATGAGAATTGTGTCGATTTGTCCAAGCAATACGGAGATCCTCTATTACCTTGGATTAGGAGAACAGATCGTGGGCCTCGACGACAATTCTGACTGGCCTTCGGAGTGGCAGCATCTGCCCCGGGTTGGCCCAGACTTGTCCATCGACATGGAGAAAGTAGAAGCGCTGCAGCCTGATTTGGTGGTCGCTTCCCTTAGTGTTCCGGGGATGGAGAAAAACATCGAACAATTGGAAAAACGAAATCTGCCGTACATTGTGCTTAACCCTTCGCACATTGACCAGATTCCCGCAGACATCCGCCATGTCGGACGCGCGGTTGGCTGCGAGGAGAAAGCCGAGAAACTGGCCGAACAGTTTCTGCGCCGCATCGAAACAATCAGCCAGGTAACGGCGCATGTCAGTTATCGTCCCAAGCTCTACTGGGAGTGGTGGCCCAATCCGATCTACACACCGGGGAGAGACAACTGGCTGACCGATGTAAGTGAACTGGCCGGAGCGCAAAACGTCTTTGCCGATTTTGCGGCCGACAACGTAAAAGCGACCCGCGAGATGGTAAAACAGCGTGATCCCGATCACATCTGCGTGGTCTGGTGCGGCATCGAACTGAAGCGAATCAAACCGCAGATGATCACAGTACGCGCTGAATGGCAGCAGGTCTCAGCGATCGTCAACAATCGGGTTCACCTGTTGGAAGAAGGGTTGTACTGCCGTCCTTCACCGCGCATCCTGACTGGATTGGAGCAGCTTGTCCGCCTGATTCACCCCGACCTGCACGTGCCTTCTGCACAGGCGACGCCAGGCTGATCATCACATCGCAAGCGGGGCAAAGGTTCGGCAGTCAAAAAACGTCCGTACGCTGCACTTGCGGGATACGGACGTTTTTTTCTGCATTATGATTCGTTCTGCAGCCGGGCCATCGCAGCAACTCCTTCGTCATAGAGCGCCTGATACATCTCCTCCGTAAACTTGCCGCTCCCCCGGTGAACCACGTAGACATCAACCGTTCGCTTTCCCCATTGGGAGTAAACATCCTGCTTGGTCTCAAAGTAGAGGTCGATTTTATTGCCGCGAACTGCCCCACCCTTGTCTGCGACCACTCCGTACCCGTAACCGGGGATGTAGAGAACGGTTCCCAGCGGAAAAACACGCAAGTCAGCAGCAATCGTGGAGTAGGTGCCGCGGCGAACTTTTACCCCCGAATAGGTAATGCCGTACTGGGGATGCGACGGGGTCTTGCCTGTCGACTCGTAACCAGCATAGTACCCCGTCGCCACTACCCGCACCTTGGGGTACTGCTTAAGGTTCAGTTCCAGATCATTCGATTTGTCAATGACCTGTTTCAGCGAACTGGCTGAAACCATCCGTTTTTTTACTCGCTTGACACCTTCCTGTTTTTCCTTTAATCCATAGACAGCCTGCACCGCATCTGTCCCTACTGCCGTATACGTAAGTCCACTCGCGGAAAATCCCGTTACCGTCACGGCAATTGCGATGGCCAGGCTGACGTAGAACTTCCACTTCATGATTATGAATACCTCCTCTCGTCTCTAGTAATGTCCAGAAACGAGAGAGATATACATCATTTTCCAGAGTTCAGCAACGAATAGAAATGGTCGGTATATTTTTCCAAATGATTGCCAGCGAATCATTTTGGAAAAACTTCCTTATAAATAACACCCGAGGAGGGATTCTGATGGAACTGAACTTGTCCAGCGAACAGGTCCAGGAACGTATTCGGCAGATCAAAAGGGAAGGAAGAAGTCTCGCCAAAAAAGCGGTCAAACATTCCGATCCGGAGTTAATGCGGCACGCTCTTTTCTACTATCCGTCCTGGGACAAGGCACTGGAAGCAGCCGAAGTCAACTGACGGACGAAAAAGGGTAGGCCGTTTTTAAAGCCTACCCTTTTTTCATTTAAAACATGCGGTATCCTTTTTTGCGCAGCAGCTGGATGGTCCACCCGCTCAGCACCGAACCGGCCAAGCCAAACAACAAGATGACCGTATCAAAGATATTGGGCACAATCTGCAGGTAGACGAGCGCACCGATCGTCACCACCAGCGCGATGACCACCGGCAGCCAGGTTGTGCGCAGGATCATGTTTATGATAAAGCCGATGCCGAACGCCAAAACGGTGAACAGCAAGATAGAGATGACAAACTGAATGATGTTCATTCTCATGGTAAACCCCTGCCTCCGCTTGTGTAACGTCACTCTGTTCTCATTTTACCCCAAGTGTAACGAAAAGCAGAGGCAGGGTCAATCAATCAGCTTCATTCCCTCCTCAAGATGTGTCAACCCTGTGACACCCCCTCGTCTCCGGCAGATGCGGGTGGTTGTCAGTGAATTGCTTCCGTCCTCCTGGCGGCAGCCGGCTGCTCTCCCGATGCTCCCGTCCCCTCGCATCGCGGACACCGCTCCGTCCCCCCCAAGAGCAGCTCCAGGTATCCCTGACCTTGGCAGTCCGTACATACCGACTGCTTGTTTCCGTTCATGGCGGTTCTCTCCCTTCCATCCCCTTGATCACACCGATCACGTGACTTGTTACTTGACAATATTTTCTGAATCTTTTGTTTTTGTTAGATTGATCAACAGTATAGCAGAGGACAAGCTTTGTTCAAACGAGCAAAAAAGACGGAAAAAACCAAAAAAACCGGATGTAAGCGCCTACATTCCGGTTTATCGAAAAGATCTGCATGATTGTTTATCCTTTTCCTTCAGAGTATCGCAGACGGCTGTTTACTCTCTCTTCTCCCGGCTGTCCGGACCGGAAGTCGTTGCGGCCCGATCAGGAAAATATTCTGTAGGTGGTATAGCCGAAGACCGGATCAGGCCGGTAGTCATTGCCGGTCAGTGTATTGGTCTTGTGGGGAACGGCGGGCAAAATGATCCGCATGTACTCCGTTCCCAGCGGGTGAACGATCAGTTCGCGAATGGGAAAGAAACGCGCTTCTTCAATCTCACCCGGCTGGGGTTTTGGCTCCCCGCTGAGGTAATCCATGACGAAGACAACCATATTGTCACTGATCTCATCACGGATGACACCCGTGCGAATGGCCGCAACCTCCCTAACGGAAGCAGTAACCCCCGTCTCTTCGTAAACTTCCCGCACGGCTGTTTCATCGACCGTTTCCCCGGGCTGGACAAATCCTGCCGGGAACGACCACTTTCCTTTTAGACCGCCATACGATTTCTTCACAACCAAAGCTTCATCGCCTTTGATCACGATGCCTGCCGCGGCCAGCCACACATTTGACTTGCGCATCACCCGTTCCCCCTCGATTATCGACGATCCGGCTTCCTTCGCTCACGACGCCCCGATCCCCATTGACAGACCATGGATAAAAGCTGCCAGGGGATGCCCCCGACAGCTTTCCTGTTCCCAATATCAAGCGATGTACAGTGTCCGAGCCGTTACTCCTCGTCCGCGTCCAACAGCCCGTGGTCAATCATGTAGCGCAGATTTTCCTGGTCACGCTGCTTTCCTTTTGCCTTGAGCCGCTCAATCGCTGGCTGAATCAGGATATCGACTTCCCGCTGCACGTGGTACGCCAGATCGTGACGACGTTGTTCCTCCAGAAAGCGTCCTACTTCCATCAGGGCGTTGTAGCGCTCCAGCTCTTCCCTGGTCAACAGCCCTCTAACCTGAACACTGCAATGTCGCATAAGCGAAGCGGCTCCTTACAAGCGCACTTTTTTCAGTGCGAGACCCACGCCGCCGATCTTGTAAAGGTAGCGAAGGTCGCTGCCTTTTTTCAGCAGGGCAGCCGTGGAACCGAATACTTTCTTCTGTCCAACGATCCCGATTCCCTCGCCTTTGCCCAGCGACGCGAGGGTTCCTTGCAGAGCTGGAACAAACGGCGTCATTTTGTCGTTTCGAATCAGGGCGACCAGGTTGCTGCCGCAGTTTTCCCCTTCTTGTACAGCGATCTGGGCGGTCGGCGGATAAGGACGTCCTTGATCGTTAAAGATCAACGCGCAGTCGCCGACGACGAATACATTGTCGTAACCCGGTGCCCGCAGGTATTCATCCACCTTGACACGGCCGCGCATCACTTCAAAGCCGGACTTTTCCACGATGGAGTTGCCCCGCACCCCACCGGTCCAGACAACTGTCCCCGCTTTGATCTCTTCACCGGTAGCCAGGATGACTCCTTCCGGGGTACATTGCTTGATCGGCGTATTGATGCGGAACTGAATGCCTTTGCGAGTCAGTACATCCATCGCATAGTCGACCAGTTCCTTGTCGAAACCGGGCAGGGCAGTCGGTGCCGCTTCAATGTTGTACACTTTTACCAGCGACGGATCGACATCGAATTCCTTGCACAGCTCCGGAATCCGATCGGCCACTTCTCCGCTGAATTCAATCCCGGTAAAACCTGCTCCACCGATGACAATCGTCAGGTACTCCGTGCGCTCCGGCTCGTTTTTATACTTGGCAAACATGTACTCGATGTGTTCCCGAATCTGACGCACAGCGTTGATACTGCGAATGCTGAAGGCATGTTCCTTCAATCCCTCGATACCGAACGTTTCCGGTTCGCTGCCAAGGCCGATGACCAGGTAGTCATACGAGAGAACGCGCTTATCCTTAAGCGTAACCGTCTGTTCGTCCGGTTGGATGCTCTCGACAACTCCTTTCAGGAAGTTGATCTTGCTTTTGTCAATGATGCCGTCAAGCTCCACCCGTGCGTGGTCAGCGGGCGCCGTGCCAGCTGCCGGTTCGTGCAGCCATGTCGTGATGTAGTGGTATGTGTGCTTGTTTACCAGGGTGACGTCCGCTTCATTGTAGTTCAGTTTCTTTTGCAGCTGCAGCGCGGTAAGAAGTCCTCCGTACCCTGCACCGAGAATCAGGATTTTCGGCGTGCTCATCTGGTATCCCTTCCATTCATGTTGTAGTATTTTGACAAATCAACGGCCTGTTTGTGCTTTTTTTCACGTCAACGTTTATCATTAACAATGCCCATTTCTCGGATAACTTATATGATCGACGAGTCCCGGAAGCTGTGAAAAAATGCACAAACAGAGTCAAACAGATCTGCCACACAACTTTCACATTTCACTTTTCATATTAGAATCTCCCGTCTCTTTTTGCAAGTGATTTTTTGCACAATATCCAGCGATTTGTGCGTGTTACCCGGAATTCTTTCCCAGCCCTTTTATTTAATTGTCAGCATGTTTATAATAATATAGTATGCTCTGATTCTTTTTGACATTAATCCTGGAGGTGCTTGGCATTGAGTTCATTGAACAGGGACGAACAAGTATATGATATTACCATCATAGGGGGCGGCCCCGCTGGCTTGTTTACGGCTTTTTACGGCGGTATGCGCCAGGCTACTGTTAAGATCATCGAAAGTATGCCTCAACTTGGCGGTCAGCTCTCTGCCCTGTACCCGGAAAAGTTCATCTACGATGTTGCTGGCTTCCCCAAGGTTCGGGCCCAGGAACTGGTTGACGGGCTGAAACAGCAAATTGCCCACTTCAACCCGACGATCTGCCTGGAAGAAAAGGTAGAAAACGTTGTAAAAAAAGAAAACAACGTGTTTGAAATTACCAGCGATAAAGGCATCCACTACTCCCGTGCCGTTATTATCACGGCAGGTGTGGGAGCTTTTGCTCCGCGCAAGTTGGAACACCCCGATGCTCCCAAGTACGAGAAATCCAACCTTCACTACTTCGTCACAGACCTCAATGCTTTCAAAGGACAGCGCGTGTTGGTCGTCGGCGGTGGCGACTCTGCCGTTGACTGGGCGCTGATGCTGGAGCCAATCGCCTCCCACGTGACCCTGATCCATCGCCGGGACAAGTTCAGAGCACACGAACACAGTGTGGAAATGCTGCATGCGTCCAAAGTTGATGTGAAGACGCCGTTTGAAATCAAGGAACTGCATGGCGACGAGCGGATTGAGCGTGTCGTCATCCAGAACAACGCCACAAACGAAGAGACCGAGCTGGAAGTAGATGCGGTCATTGTCAACTTCGGCTTTGTTTCGTCGCTCGGACCGATCAAAAACTGGGGACTCACCCTGGAGAAAGGCTCGATTGTGGTCAACTCCAAGATGGAGACGAACATACCGGGTATTTACGCAGCCGGTGACATCGCCACTTACCCTGGCAAGGTGAAGCTGATTGCCGTAGGCTTCGGTGAAGCTCCCACGGCCGTAAACAACGCGATCGCCTATATCAATCCCGATGCCAAGCTGCAGCCCGGCCACTCTTCCAGCATGGACTTTGGCAAATAATACGGGACGAATCCCTTGCAAGCGGGACATCGCTCGCAAGGGATTCTTTTCGCCCTCCTGCGCTTTTGGCCTTTGCGAGCACGACCTGCATAGTTGGGCACGGAGTGACGCAAAGTAAGCAAAAGGGGTGGCTGCGATTGAACCTGATTTGTCCGGTGTGCAACGGATTGCTGACGATGAGGGCGACATGCCGCAGATGCAGTGGGGCGCTGCACGACATGGGACGATTATCCGACTACTACGGCGACTACAGTCCGTACCGGCCCATTGATGACGGCAAACGCACCAATGGAATGCCGGATTTGGCCCAACATGTTTGTGTCCATCTGGGTTGGTGTCCTGCCTGTCACGAAGAAGAGCGCATCGCGGTAGCAGAGATGACGGATGATGAAGTGTACCACTTTGACAGGCTGGAACAAAAACGTTAGATGATCGTTGTCCGGCGGCAGTCCCTTAAGAACAGCGCCAATCCTTCAGCGTAAAAAACCTGCCTTGTTTGAATCAAGCGGCAGGTTTATTTGATTCACTTCTTTGCCTGCTCATCCGACTGAAACAGCGCCCCTTCCTTCAAGTCTTCCTTTGCGTGCTGTACAAACTGCTGAATTTCTCCTTGCTCCCCCTGATCCTTTCCGTTTTGTTGCTTGGCGGAATGGTATGCACCGCTTGGCTGATTGCTTGCCATTTCACAGACCTCCCCAGGTAATGCGGGTAATATTCGTTCTCTCGTTAGTCTTGCCTGGTCAGGCCCGATTTATCAGCAGGGGAAACGACTTTGCTTACACACTCTGCTTGATCATCCGCAGCATCGAAGAAATAATCCCTGCATGAATTCCTTCGTGATACAGTGTTCGAGGGATGATCTCGCCAATGGTGCTCATCCCCAGTTCTGCAGGCCGAAGCAGCGGTTTATTCAAGCGGTGTCCAAAGTCGCGGCGGATACGCTGAGCCTGCTCTCCAAGCAGCTCTGCCAATTCGTCCAGGGATGGCGGCACCTCCTGCCAGTCAGACGGTTTGGTTCCGTGGGCGAACAGCCGCAGGTATCGATCGGACAATTTCATCCCGTCATGGATAAAGCTGTACAGCCACTGCTCCTGATCGATCAGAATATGCCCCACGTTCCACCGAATCGAGTTGGAGAAACCTGGCGGAACAAGATCAGCCACCTCTTCCGGAACCTGCCGAAGCAGTTCCAACGTGCCATTGCGCACAAAGTCCACCTGGTTCAACAATACAGCACTGTTCATACATCGTCACCTGCCTCCGTTTTTTTGGTTGTTACTGGTATTCGAAACCTGAAGAACAATTCCTGCCAATTTTTCTCATCATCGTTCCGCGTTCTTCGCTGGTTGGCCGCAGGGAGTGAGCGCGACAACTCCATGCAGGTCTGCACTCCCAAAACCGGCACACACCAAAAAAAGCCGCTGCATCCATGCAGCGGCTCGCTGTAACAGGTAAGCGCTTTGTTCGGACGGCTTCCGTTTCGTACCTTACGTTTCTCAGCACTCTTCCGGTTTGCCGGCGTCTGTCGCCGTACGGAAGGAAGCCCCGCAGCCGCAGCTTGCTACGGCATTGGGGTTGTGGATACTGAAACCGCCGCCCATCATTGACTCCTTGTAGTCGATTTGCGTTCCTTTGATATATGGCAAGCTGTCTTTGTCGACAACGATCTTGATTCCATCCTGTTCAAATGTCTGGTCGCCTTCTTTTAGCTCCTCGTCCCAGCCCATGCCGTAGGTGAATCCGCTGCAGCCGCCAGGCTGTACGCCTACTCGCAGGAACAGTTTCGGATTGTTCTCTGCGCGCAGCATTTCCTTCACTTTACTGCTGGCCTGTTCAGTAAAGGTAATCATGACGTCCCTCCTCTCGAAGCCTGAATCAGTTACACCGCATAGTTTGCGACTCCTT
This sequence comes from Brevibacillus sp., assembly GCA_017656235.1. Taxonomy (GTDB): domain Bacteria; phylum Bacillota; class Bacilli; order Brevibacillales; family Brevibacillaceae; genus Brevibacillus_E. Next base: position 95,312 of record JACDOF010000002.1, on the reverse strand, counting down.
GTCATCAGTATACTAGGAAACGCAAAATGTCACAAGAATGGCACTGTACCCAAGACTTGGCCGGAGGAGTGATGGCGAGAGCCGTCAGGCGTAATTGGCCTGCTTTTCACACATGTAAAACCGGTAGTACGACCGCTTCTCTGCATTCCGCAGCTTTCTGTCCATTTCCAGCAACTGGTTGTGAAGTTGATCTATTTCCTGGCTGTAAAAAAGTACGTCAGGGTGATTCAGCCCGCGTTCCAACCCGATATGAATCATCTGCTGTCGAAGGAGTTCGATTTTTTCGAGCAATTTTTCTCTCATCCCTATTCTCCTCCTCGAAGGGTAAACACCCCGTGATGTAGAACCTCATGCCGTTAGAAACAGTATATAGGAATTTACTGTAATTAGCAAACATAAATTCCCATAAAAATGTGCTGTCTTTTCCCTGTTTTTGACGTTTGATGCGGAATATTCCCCTCACACTCGCCGTTTCCTTCCGCAATCCGAAACCGACTCGGTTATTGTCCAACTCCAAAAAGCGATTTATAATAAGGGAGGTCTTTCAGATGACGGACATTACTTGCAAACCTTGTTATTCTATCGCAATAGTCTGTGTTCTTCAACAGGAAAGCTGTCTGAGATGACGGTGCTGACCACGCTGCAGCCAGATGACTCCCGGGACGTACTTTCGCAAGACATCGAGGAAATGGGAGTGAATTTCGGTGGAACGCGACTCACGCTACAACAGTCTCAAGGTTTAAACACTTGAGGGAAGGGAAGTGGAGCAACGATGTCCATCTTGCAAGTGCAGGGACAAGACAAAGCGCTGGCACCGATTGTGGAAAAGGTGTTAGCGGGGGAACGGTTGTCGCTTGACGACGGCCTGACCTTGTACCAATCGAACGATCTGTTGACGATTGGTCAGCTGGCCAATTATGTCAATCAACAAAAAAACGGGGATCGCGTGTATTTCATCCAAAACATGTACATCAATCCGACCAACGTCTGTGAGGCGCACTGCAGGTTCTGCGGATTCCGCCGTGATCTCGGCCAGGAAGGCGCCTACACGATGCAGAAAGACGAGCTTTTGGAGTACGTGGCCAAGCGATATCGCCCGGGCATTCGCGAATTCCACATTGTCGGCGGTCACAATCAGCATGTCGGTTTTGATTACTACGTAGAGACGGTTCGCGCCTTGAAACAAGCTTACCCGGATGTGACGATCAAAGCGTATACGGGGGCGGAGATTGAGTTTTTCTCCCGCATCTCCGGACTTAGCATGCGTGAAGTAATCAAGGAACTGATGGACGCGGGGCTGGAGTCGCTTACCGGCGGGGGTGCCGAGATTTTGACCGAGCGCTACCGTGAAAAGATGAGTCCGGAGAAAGCCAGCACCGACCAGTGGCTGGAAGCGCATCGAACCGCTCATCAGCTTGGACTGCGCACTCACTCGACAATGCTGTACGGCTCGATTGAGACGCTGGAGGAACGCCTGATTCACATGATACGCATCCGTGAACTGCAGGATGAGACCAACGGCTTCTTGGTGTTCATCCCGCTGGCGGTGCAGCCGATCAAGGCAACGGCCGGCATCAAGCGGCGCACTTCAGCGATTGATGATTTGAAAACGATCGCGATCAGCCGTCTGATGATGGACAACATTCAGCACATCAAGGCTTACTTCATCAACATCGGCACGCAGCTTACCCAGGTCAGCCTGACGATGGGAGCGTCCGACGTACATGGGACGTTGATCGAAGAACGAATCAGTCACTCGGCGGGCGCCTTGACGCAGCAGGCCCTAACGGTGGACGAACTGGTTTGGCTTATCCAGGGAGCCGGCAAAAAAGCGATTGAACGGGATACATTTTACAACCCGATCAAGGAATACTAACATCATCACAACCTTCCGACACCGGAAGGTTTTTTTCTACCGCGAACAAATTCACATGCAGGTTTTTCCTTTCTTCAGAAGAGGCGGCCATTTTCCTTCTTCACTCTGCTGCCAACCGCCAATGGTGCTGGACTGTCCGCTTCGATGGTTGGCAAAGTCGTTCGTGCGGAAAATGGCCGCTCTCTTGTCTGAACTCGTTTTGTATTCCATCTGAAGTGCTGGTTGCGGTTCAAAACTCTCGCTGGAAACGAGTGGGCGGTTTTTCGCCAGCGAACGGTTTGGCCAACCTGCCGGCGAAACGACGCATCCGCAGGGAAATCGCAGCGGCAAAAGCATCACGTCGGCAGCGGGACATCGTTTTGACGCTGCCCCTGCGGATCGTCGTAAGGCGGTCCTGGATGGCTTCTTCGCTGGTTGGCCACCGCAGGTGAGCGCGAAAAAACGCCCAACTCGTGTGTACGTGCATTTCTGAAACCTTTTTCCTTGCTGTTCGTATACTTAGGTTGTGTTTTGGCCACGACATCCAGAAAATGTGAGGTGGTAAACCTAGTGCTTGTTTTTGAACTGGCCATCATCCTGTTGGCGAGCAAGGTTGCCGGAGACATCAGCATCAAACTGGGGCAGCCAGGTGTTCTGGGAAAACTCCTGATCGGGATTGTGCTTGGTCCTTCCGTACTTGGCCTGATTAGCAATACGGAAATTTTAAAGGAGTTGAGCGAGATCGGGGTTATTTTGCTGATGTTTTTGGCCGGGTTGGAAACCGATCTGGACGAACTGCGCAGGAAAGGGAAAGCAGCGACACTTGCTGGTGTCGGAGGAATTATCCTGCCGTTTGCCGCTGGTTATCTGGCCGGCAGCTGGATCGGACTCGGTATGTACGAATCGATTTTCCTGGGGCTGCTGCTGTCGGCTACCAGTGTCAGCATCTCGGTGCAATCGCTTCGGGAGATGAACAAACTGAAGACGGACGAAGGAACAACCATTCTGGGAGCAGCCATTATCGACGACGTTCTGGTGGTGCTGCTGCTGGCATTTGTCATGGGGATGGCTGGCAGTGAAGCAGTCAGCTTTACCGATGTACTGGTGAAAAAAGTACTGTTCTTCGCCGGAGCAATTCTCGTTGCCTGGAAAGTGGTTCCGTGGGTGATGCGCTTCCTCGGGGGCCTGCGCACCTCGGAAGCGGTGATCTCTGCTGCATTGATTATCTGCTTTTCTTACGCCTACGTCTCTGATTTGTTCGGCGTCGCGACAATTATCGGTGCTTACATCGCTGGCGTCGCCATCAGCATGACCCCGATGAAACACGAAGTGTACGAAAAGACGGAGACCATCAGCTACTCTTTCTTCGTCCCGGTGTTCTTCACCAGTATCGGGGTAACCGCCGAATTCATCGGCATCGGCGACCACTGGGGCATTGCCATCGTGTTAAGCGTGGTAGCTGTTTTGGCCAAATTGTTCGGATCTGGTTTCGGTGCCATGCTGGCCGGGTTTGACCTCCGTTCTTCCCTTAGAATCGGAACCGGCATGATCTCACGCGGTGAAGTGGCGCTGATTATTGCTTCGATCGGGCTGCAGGCCAATTTGCTGGCTCCGTGGATGTTTACGGTAACCGTCGTCGTGGTGCTGGTCACCACGCTGGTTACACCGCCGCTTTTGAAGGTGTTTTTCCGGGATAGACCCGACGAGGCGAATCGTCAGCCCGCCTAGAGGTTTCTCTTCGCAGTCTGCGAAAACAGCGATGGCGGCAACCAGCTAAAAGGCTCTCCCCCTTCATGAACACAAGGGGAGAGCCTTATTGCGTACATCCGCGTCACCGCGAGACGATGGTATTTAAAACGGTAAACCCTGATCTTCTGCTTCTTCCCCTTCCCGCACTTTTTTCTTGATCTTGTCAAACAGTTCCTGCGGGGTTTCGGCCTGGACGAAGTCGCCGTTCACCAGTGCAAAGGGAAACATGTAGCACTCGCCGCAGTGTCCCAGACATCCATACTCCAGGACATCCACATCCAGCTCGGGATCGTTCTCCAGCCATTCCATCACTTCTTTGGTGTACGACGATACGTTGCTCGCACAGAATTCGACCAATGGTTTCACGACTTTTCCACCCAGCTTTCGATCTGTCCGTTCCTGTTTCTATTGTAACTCGCCGCCGCCGAAAATCCAGCGAAGAAATTTATGGGGATGGGCAATCGAAGCAGATTCTGGAAAAGGCGTATTCAGATAACACTTGCATTTTTGGCATGGAGAGACTAAAAATAGAATGGGTAATAAATATCGGACGAGAAAGGACTAGACTTGCATGAAACGAGTTGTTATCCTCGGCGGCGGTTACGGTGGAATGCGCATAGCCGAGCGCATCCTCACTCCCGACCTGCCAGATGACGTCTTTGTCACACTGGTGGATCGAATGCCGTTTCATGGGTTAAAAACGGAGTACTACGCCCTCGCCGCCGGAACCGTACCGGAATCGGCTATCCGTGTACCGTTTCCCAACAATCCGCGCTTACACGTGAAGCATGGTGAGGTGACCGGCATCCAGCTGGATGAGCAGACGATCTCGTTTGCCAACGGGGAAAGCCTGCCGTATGACTGGCTGATCATTGCCCTGGGATGTGAAGACCGCTATCACAACATTCCGGGTGCATCGGAGTACACCCACTCGATTCAGACGCTGGAGTCGACCCGCCGGACGTATGCTGCGGTCAACAATGTGAAACCGTACGGACAAGTAACAATCGTAGGCGGCGGCTTGAGCGGGGTGGAGATCGCTTCGGAACTGCGCGAAAGCCGGCCCGACTTGAATATCCGCATCCTTGACCGGGGAGAGAGCATCCTCAGTCCGTTTCCGCGGAAACTGCAGCAATACGCCTCCCAGTGGTTTATTGAGCACGATGTGGAGTTGATTTCGCTGGCACAGGTAAACCGGGTGGAACCGGGAGCTGTCTACAATCACGATCAGGAACTGAGCACAGACGTGATCGTATGGACGGCTGGCATCCAGGCCAACCGGATCGTGCGGGAACTGCCAGTGGAGCAGGACAACAGCGGCAGAGTGGTGCTGAACCAGTACCATCAGATTCCCACGCATCCCAATGTCTATGTGGTGGGAGACTGTGCGAGCTTGCCGTTTGCCCCCAGTGCCCAACTGGCTGAAGTTCAAGGGGAGCAGATCGCGGTGGTTCTGAAGGCCGACCTCACCGGTGCCGCATACCCCGCATCCCTGCCCAAGATCAAGTTGAAGGGAGTGCTCGGCTCACTGGGAAAAAAAGAGGGGTTCGGCGTGATGGGAAAAGTCTCGCTGGTTGGGCAAATGCCCCGTGTGATGAAAAGCGGGGTACTCTGGATGTACAAGAAACATCTCGGTTAGCAAAAAAAGCTGTTGGCTTATCAGGCCGACAGCTTTTCACATGTATGGACTTGTCATCGGACTTTACAGGTTCCAACTTTATCAGTACTGCTATCGCTTTTGTACGCGAAGGATGGGAGTCCGGCGAAGATCGTACGTCCCGACCAGGACCTGTTCCGGGATCACGCGCAGTTTCAGCAGGCCGGAGATTTTGGCAGGGTCCGGTTTGGACAGCAGTTTCCAGACGGCGGGATCGGGAAGGGCCTGAAACAACCGATCTCCATCGTACTCTCGCCGCTCCTGATAGGTAACGCTGACCCGATACTCCCCCACTTCACGAACATCAGAATCAGGAAAAAATTCTATTATCTGTTTTCGCAATTGTTCCAGCTCCGTCTCCACTTCACGCTGCAGCTCCTTTAGTTGAAAAAAACGGGATACCAGTTGTTCCATCAACAACCTCCCACCTTTTTTACCACATATATATGTGTGTAAAACCAACATAGAACAAGCAGGATGACCAGACAGCAGAGAGGGCTGTCCCAGCAGCTAAACAGCTACTGAGACAGCCCTTTGTCTGTTTGGCAGGGTAATGTTTACACTTCTGGTGCCTGCAAGCCGATTGACTCCAGCTTCCGATAGATATCCTTCAGCCTTGGATTTCCTTCTCCGACAATTTCCCCGGAAATTACGACAAGCGGGTACCACAATTCTTCCTTCACGATCCGCTCCGCCCAGTATTTGTCTTGTTCTGTCTGTGCTTGCTGAAAGTCACAGTAGCGAACCGTACAGGCATCTTCTCCATACTTACGGGCCAGTGCCGCTTTCAGCCACTCTGCCGTTTCTCTTGCCGAGGGCAGGTTTACACAACTGGCACACAACTGTTCCGTTCCATATACGGTAACTTCCACCATTGCAAACGTCCCCCTCTTCCTTTGTGAGCCGCGCTGAACAGTATGAATGCGTGGGGGTGGCCGTCAAGCAAGAGCTTGTTCCAAATCTTCAATCAGGTCCTGCACGTCTTCGATTCCCACCGAGATGCGGATCAAACCGTCCGTAATGCCCAGTTCAGCTCGTCTCTCCGCCGGAATCGAGGCGTGTGTCATCCGTGCGGGAACGCTAATCAAACTTTCTACTGCCCCCAACGACTCGGCAAGCGTAAAGTACTTCACCCTGGACAGCACCTCCTCTGCTCGCCGGCCGCTTCCCACGTCAAACGAGATCATGCCGCCAAAGCCGCGTGCCTGCCGTTTGGCCAATTCGTGCCCGGGGTGGTTTGGCAGCCCAGGGTAGTTCACCTGCTTGATGTCGTGACGTTCCGCCAACCAGGCCGCAATCTTCCTGGCGTTCGCTTCGTGTTCTTCCATGCGGATTCCCAAGGTCTTCATCCCTCTCAACAGCAGCCAGGAATCCTGCGGACCGAGCACGGCCCCGATCGAGTTTTGCAGGAAATGAAGCTGTTCGCCAAGCTCCTCGTCCCTGGTGACGGCCAGTCCGGCGACAACGTCACTGTGACCACCCAGATACTTGGTCGCGCTGTGGTATACAATATCTGCTCCCAAATCAAGCGGGTTTTGCCAATAGGGCGTCATAAACGTATTGTCCACAATTAACAGTACGCCCTTGTCCTTGGCAAGGTCCGCCACTGCCCGGATATCGCTTACCTTGAGCAGCGGATTGGTTGGTGTCTCCAGGATAATGGCCCGGGTGTTGGTTTGAATCGCCTGTTCCACGGCGGTCAGATTGCTCGTATCCACATAGGTAACGTCCAGGCCAAGCCGGGTAAAGACGCGCGTGATAACGCGGTATGTTCCGCCGTACACATCGTCGCCCACAACCAGGTGGTCTCCTTTGTTAAACAACGCGAGGATGGTGGACAGGGCAGCCATTCCGGAGCCAAACGCGAATCCCCGTGCCCCACCTTCCACTTCCGCAATGTACGTCTCCAGGGCATGGCGGGTCGGATTGCCCGTGCGCGAATACTCGTATCCTTTGTGTTGGCCGATCCCTTCCTGTCGGTAGGTACTCACTTGGTAGACCGGGACAACGACTGCCCCTGTCTGGGCATCTCCGTCAATTCCCCCGTGAATCAGTCTTGTTTTCAGACGCATGGTCAGATTCCTCCCTGGTAGATTTTTTTGCTGAGATAACGTTCACTGCTGTCTGGAAAAATGGTAACGATATGACTTCCCGGCTTGGCCTGCTCTGCTTCCCGCAGCGCTGCCGCCATCGCTGCACCGGAAGAGCTGCCCACCAGCAATCCTTCCCTGGACGCCAACTGCTTGACCATGTCGAATGCTTCCACGTCCATTATCGTGTGAATGGCGTTGAAATACGACGTATCCATGAAAGGCGGCAAAAATTCCATGCCAATCCCTTCTACCTTGTGCGGACCCGGTTCGCCACCATTCAGAATCGAGCCCTCCGGCTCCACGATTACGGTTTTGACAGCCGGATTTTTCTCTTTCAGGTAGCGGGCCACCCCCATAAACGTACCGCCCGAGCCGGCTCCCGCCACAAATACGTCCACCTGACCGTCCATCTGCTTCCATATCTCCGGTCCGGTCGTTTTGTAGTGCGCATGCGGATTAGCCGGATTGGCAAACTGCTGCGGCACAAAGGAATTGGGGATGGAAGCGGCGAGTTCCTTTGCCTTGGCGATTGCCCCCTTGATGCCCTGCTCGGTTGGCGTGTTGACCACTTCCGCTCCCAATGCACGCATCAATTCCTGTTTTTCCTCAGAAAACTTTTCCGGGACACAAAAAATGACGCGGTACCCGGTACCAACCGCGGCCAGCGCCAGGCCAATACCGGTATTACCGGCCGTCGGTTCGATAATGGTCCCGCCCGGCTTTAGTTCTCCGCTTTCCTCGGCAGCGCGGATCAATTCCAAACCCAGCCGATCCTTGACACTGCCGCCGGGGTTGTAAAACTCCAGTTTGGCAAACAGCCGAACCCCTTCTGGCAGCGGGAACTGCGTCAATTCCACAATCGGCGTGTTTCCAACCAGTTCTTTTACATTGCGGTATACGTTCACGAAAAATCCCTCGCTTCTTGTGATGAAAAGGTTCACGGTACTGTATCGAAGGAACGATACGTTCGCCTGCACTCCATCCTTAATGTAAACGATTGGCCTCGGCCTGTCCACCGGGGAGAGCAAACTGCACGAATCCATGGATTTCTGCTCTGAACAGGAGTATAATAAAGCAAGAAAGGAGCTATCTCCATCCCATCCAAAGAAAGCTCGTCCCTTGTCCGCCACTGGCAAGCTGGTTGCAGGGGAAATCCATACAAAAGGAGTGATTGTGCATGACGATCGTGGAACAAGTGGAAGAAGTTCTCGATAAACTTCGTCCGTTCCTGCAGCGCGACGGAGGTGACGTGGAATTGGTGGACGTGGAAGACGGCGTTGTCAAACTCCGTCTGATGGGTGCATGCGGAAGCTGCCCTTCCTCCACCATCACCTTGAAAGCGGGTATCGAACGCGCTCTGTTTGAAGAAGTACCCGGTATCAAAGAAGTGCAGCAGGTATTTTAAGTCATCTTCAGTATGTGTTAAAACCCCTTTTTCCTATTGCGAAGAAGGGGCTTTTCTTCTATCTGCACCGACTTCCTCCCGCTGCCCGGGATGGTCGGGCAGTTTCTCAGCCAAAAAAGAAAGAACTCTCCGGGAATACTCTTCAGGGAAAGCCGTAAAGCTGCGGACATGACCCGTTCCGGGAACCAGCCATAATTCGGCATCGGGGTGATCGGCAGCCTCCAGCAAGCGACGACTGTTCTCACAAGGCACCGTCTCGTCACCCGTTCCATGAATCAGCAGGACGGGGCGCGGAGCCAGCCACTTCATCGCACGGTACGGCTGCACGTTGCGGGGGTTGGCCCTGAGCACCAGCGGCATCAAGGTCAGAATGATCGCTGTAAACGGGATACGTGGAAGCCCGGTCCAATGGGGCAGATTTTCCTTCAAATAATCCCACAGCGAGTAAAACGGCGAGTCAGCAATGACGGCACGAACCCGGTGATCCTTGCCCGCCACCAAAAGCGAAGTGGCCGCTCCCATCGAAAAGCCGATCAGGACGATCTGCTGCCCGGCATGGTGCTGCTGCACGTAATCAATCGCTGCCAGCAAATCCCGTTGTTCATGCAGGCCGACTGTTGTCAGGCTCCCCTCCGACAATCCGGAATTGCGAAAGTCAAACATCAGAATGTCATACCCGGCCATCAGCATCCGCTTGGCCAGGGATGGTGCCGGCAAATGCGGTTCCAATCTGTTTTGTCCATATCCGTGAGCAAAGATGATGGTGTACCCGTTGCTGGCCGCGTGATTTTCCTCAGCGCTGATGTACCAGCCTGTCAGCAGGACGTCCTGGTCCCGGCTGGGAAACAGCACTGTCTGATAATGAAGAATGCCAAAATCTTCTAGCTGCATGCTGATCGGTTTGCGAGGGGGATGTGTCAACCTCCACCCGACCGTCAGCGCAATCCCTGTTACAACCCCGACGGCCAGTACGATCACGACAGCCGCGATGAACAATACCGTACTCATCTCGAAAGACTTTACTCCCTTCCCTGCATGATTCAGACCCGCTTTCCTGCTGCAGCCGCACGTGAGACGGCCGCTTTCCCCGGCCATGACCACGGAACGGGCTGAACCGGGACCCCGAAATCCTCTTTGACCAGCTCAGGATATTGGCACGCCGCCTCTCCCATCACAAGCAGTTCCTGATCCAGCAGTTCCTGCCAGTGCGAGCCGTCCAACTCTGCCCGTACCTCAGGAGTCAGGCGGTCATACAACTCCGCATACCGCAAAAAACGCCCGGGGAACAGAAGCAGTGCGTAAATCACACTGTACTCCGCTTCTATCAAGGGAGCAACACGGTTGTACCCCTGTAAAAACGCTCGGACTCGCTTCGGGTCCCAGCCATTGGCCCGGATATCCGCTTTCAGCCACTGTCCGATGTCGCGGCTGCGCATGTCAAGTGCCCAGGCGTACTGACCGGAAACGTAGCGTGAACCATCCTCAGTGAACAGAATAAACCCATGATCAAAATTTTGGTAGGTCACCTTGCCGCATTTCGCCGTTTCTTTTACGACTTTTTGGTATCCCGTATCTTTCAGGTATTGAATCGCTGTATCACCTAGATGATGGACATACGTGTAACTCGTCAGCAAATGCTCATCAATCGGCGTGATCTCCCTCTCCACCGCTTCCAGTTGATCCCGGTACGACTCATAGCGGCGCAGCCGTTTCCGCCACATGGAAGGCCAGGCTCCCAACGTACGAAACGGCATATACAGCGGATCTCCTTTTAGTGTTGCCGTGGCCTGATGAAATTCGGCAAGTGCCTGCCCTGTTGCAAAGGGAAGGTTGTCGGGAACAGCTTCCCTCACTCCAGGTTGAACATAGTACAGTTCAGCTCCGTCCTGCACAAGCCGCTTGCCAAGCATCGTCTCGGAAAACGTCAGGGGACGGAGTTTGCTGTTTTCCTCCAACAGATGATGGACACGGTCAATCAACCGTTTTTTCTGCCGGCAGGCTGTGGGGCATGAGTAGAGATAGAAAAGACCACGATCCGTCTCCAAAACGGTGGCCGCTCCCCTCTCCCGCTGGCTGTGGATGGAAAACCCGTAAGCTTCCTGCAGGATTGTCCGTACGCGCTCCATGCTTCTTTCCTCCCTTCAACCACCTGCACGTGCTGAGGTATTGTATGATACAGCAGCGTGATAGGTGCCTATTCCCGGCCGATTCCCCTCCTGGGGATAGGTGTATTTTTTCGGCAGATACTAGACGTTGTAGTTGTCAAAGGAGGGAGCAAGTATCCATGGACAACCTCGCCATTGATGGCAGCGAAGCATACCGCACGGCCGTTCACCTTTTGGAACAGCGCGGAGTACGTCTGGAAGATATCGCAGACCTGGTGATGTTTTTGCAAAAGGATTATATTGCCGGACTGAGCTTGCAGACCTGCCTGGAGGCAGTACGAGCCGTACTGGGAAAACGGGAGGTGCAGAACGCCCTTTTGACCGGCATTCAACTGGACATGCTGGCCGAACAAAAGCAGCTTCTCTCCCCTCTCCAGGAAATGGTGGAAGAAGATGAGTCGTTGTACGGCCTAGACGAAGTGATGTCGCTGGCCATCGTCAACATTTACGGAAGTATCGGCTTTACCAACTACGGCTACCTGGACAAAATCAAATACGGCATCTTGAAAAAGCTTAACGACAAAAAGAACGGTGTGCACACCTTTTTGGACGATTTGGTTGGCGCGATAGCCGCAGCAGCATCCAGCCGGATCGCCCATCGTCAGCAGCGCCAACAGGAAGAGCGAATGAAGATGAAACAGGCATTTAACCAAACCGTTAAATAATCCCCGCTCAACGCCGCCCTGTCCACCAACTCCACAAATCGGGGGCGACATAGGTTGGCTTGATGGCGGCCTGCCTTGCATCGGCGGCAGTGGCATACCCGGTCAGAACAAGCAGGCTGTCCATGCCGCTGTTGTGGCCGGCCTCGATGTCCGTATTCAGGTTATCGCCGACAATAAGTGTCTGTGCGCTGCTGGTTCCCAACCGTTTCAGCGCGTAATCGACAATCCACTTGTGCGGTTTACCGATTACAATTGGTTCACACCCGGACGCCGTACGGACTGCGGCAACCAACGCACCGTTTCCGGGAAGAAGGCCATTTTCGCAGGGCAGTGCGGCATCGGCATTGGTCGCTACAAACAGGGCTCCGCTGCGGATCGCCTGAGAAGCCACTTTCAGCTTTTCATAGGTAAAGGCGCGATCAATGCCAATCACCACTGCCTGCGGCTCCTTGGGATCCAGAACGAAACCCGCTGCCGTCAGTGCGGCGCACAAGCCGTCCTCCCCAATCACATACAGCGAGCTGCCAGGCGGCAGCTGCTGCTGTAAAAACGCGGCCGCAGCCATGCTGGAGGTACACACCTCATTCGCTTCCGTGGGCAAGCCCATACCGGTCAGCCTTGCCGCCACCTCCTGCGGCGTGGCAGAAGAGTTGTTGGTCAGATAGAGAAAAGGGATCTGTTCCTGCCGCAGTGCCTGGACAAAGCGGACAGCCTCCGGGATGACGCGGCTGCCGCGGTAGATGGTGCCGTCCAGATCAAGCAGATATGCCTCATAGTCTTTCATCGAACCACCTCTATACTTCTTCTGTCGAAAAAGAAAAACCACTCGTAACGAGTGGAATCGTGATCATCGTCCAAACCTGGAGACAATCAGCCCGATTTCTCCCTGATCCGGTAGACACAGTTTTCTCCACCTTTGGCCATGCAGGAAGTCTGCTCTACTTCGGCGTCAAGGACGCGGCGAAAGAGTGAGAGTTCACAGTTGCAGGCATGGAGAAACTGTTGAGCCACCTGAGAGATCGGACAGTTGTATTCTTTCAGATAGTAGGTATTGTTCTTCTCGTCATGTTCCCATTCCACCATGTAGCCCTTTTGGTTCTGCAGTTCCGCCAGCGCAGCAACCCGCTGCTTCAAATCACCTGTTACGTGGACACGGTACTTCTGCTCCAACCGGTCCTCACGGCGGCGGAAAAGCTGCTCCACCTTTTCGGGTCCCTCCACCTCCTGCAGATCGTGCAGGAAGTCGAGCGTCAGGTCGTGGTAGTTGCGTGGAAACAATTCATCCGCTTCCGCAGAGAGTGAGTACACATTGGTCGGTCGTCCCATCGCCTGGCGCACCAGAGACGACTTGATCAGGTTGTCCCGTTCAAGCGTATTTAAATGACGGCGGACTGCCATCTCGGTAATGCCCAGTTCGATCGCCATATCGCTGACAGGGAGTGGTCCCTTCGTTTTTAACATGTGCAGGATTTGATTGCGAGTGGACGTTTTCTCGGCATTCACGACAGATCACCACCCTTCTAGGTATTATTTTATCCCAACATGACCCTTTAGTAAACAAAAGATAGACTTTTGTTTATAAAATCTGTTTTTCTGCCCATGAAAGGCAGGGTGAACTGGCACTGGTCGCGTGAGGGCGGGCGATCTCCACCTCAGAACAACTCCTGTTCAATATAACGGCGAACAGCCGGTGCAAACCTTTCGATTGTCTCAAGCGAGGTTCGCACCAGATTGATCATCTGTTGATGCGGTACGTCAGTATAATCGTTGATCAGTGCTTTGCGAAAAGTTACTACGGCCGTAAGCACGGCAGCCGATTCATCGTCAATCACCCGCTCGTCGCGCAATATTTCCACAACGTCGGTATAACTTCCGGGGTCGCGCATGATAAAACCGTCTATCAAGGCATTCCCCACATCCACAATCGCCTCAATCAGAATGTGCAGCGCTCTCTCCATGGCAGCAACCGCAAGCTGATCATCCAGAATGTCTGCGTCCTGGCGGGCCGTCAGCTGACGAAGCTGGTCCAGCCTGCTGTCCATGTGCCGCAGCACGATTTCGACCCGTTCCGTATTGACATTGTACATCAACCGCTCACCTGCTTGTTATTATTTTCTCTCGTGTTTCTTCTTTCTTGACGCCCACTTGGCGTAGAGGATTGTCCCGACAAACGTAAGGATCAATACAATCAGCACCAGTTCACCATGAACAAGATTCTCCCGATCCACACCTTCACCCCATTTCTGTTACCAGTTCAAGTATAACAGATAGCCCGTCCCATCCGTAAGCAAGCTGAACTCTCTTTCCCGCCAAACGAAAAAGCTTCCCTATCACCAGGGAAGCAGGTGCAGAAGATGTCCGCAGAGTTTTCAATCGCCCCAATTTTTAACCGGTCCGGATGGGGTGAACCGCTTGAAAGGGCAGCTGCGGCCTGGCAAACAAAAACCCTTGCCCATATGTCACATTCTTTTTCATCAGGACGGCTGCTTCCGCCTCCGTCTCGATCCCTTCGGCGACGACATTGCTGCCAATGCGCTCTGCCATCAACAAAAGGGCCTGCAATACCCAATCCTTGCTATCATGCTGATCAATCCCCTGAATGATCGAGCGATCGATTTTGATAAACTCCGGCATAAGTTGGGAAATCATGTACAAGCTAGCATATCCGGCCCCTGTGTCATCGACGGCAAACCTGAAGCCCGCCCGACGAAAAGCGGACAATGCCTGTACAAATGAAGGATAGTCTTCGATCGCATGTCGCTCGGTTATCTCAAATACGATCTGTGCAGGTGAAATCGAAGAAAAACGGCTCATCAACCGCATCGCCTGCTGATAGAATTGGCGGCTGCCCAGGCTGTGCACGGTCATATTGATGAAAATGGGCTGCTTGTTTTGCTTTCTTTCCACTTCCAGCAGCGCTTTTTGCAGTACGAGCAGTTCAAGAGGGATCAGCAGTTCTGCCTGATGCGCAAAGTGAAACAGCTGCTGCGGTTGTGCAAGCGGGGTGTCCTGCGGTCCGCGTGTCAAAATCTCCCACCCCTCCACCTCTTTGGTTGAGAGTGAGATAATCGGCTGGGCCAGCACGTGTATGGTTTCTTCCTCAATAATGCGCTGGATCTCAGCCCGATAGTTGCCCAGATTTGCCGGAAGAGACTGCCTCAACTGGACCTGAACGTCACGCAGTGCCCGCTGCAGCGCTTCATGCGGCTCGTCCAGTTTGTCGTCAAGCCACGTATAAGCCGTGCGGAACGTAATGGGGATGTCCAGAAAAGCAGCCGTACGCCTTTGCAGCTCCTTTTCCGCCTCCCGTCGGATCAAGTCAGTCCACTGCTGCAGCCGGTACGAGTCAAAATGCCCGTTTTTCTCCTGCAGCAAGATGACGTAATCATCCGCAAAAAAGCGCTGAACGACAAGAAGGTGTTCATCCGCGATGAATTTCCGAACGGTCTCAGAAAACACCTCCATAATCGTCTCATCCAACTGGAGAATGACATGAGCAGGATACAGGGCTTTCACTTCTCCATAGTGTCTTACGTCAAACAGCAGCAACGCACAGCGATGGTTGGACTTGCGGCAGCTTTCCAATTGCTCCATCACGATGTCTCGCAGCAAAAAGTGAGGGGGAAACAACCGGAGTGCGCGGGATGGGTAAAGCAGTTGAAGCAGCATCTTCAGTTTGTCCCAGCCTTTTTGTGTCTTCAGATACACGTGAGCCCCTCCTCTTGATCAGTACACTGTCAATCTGAGCTTTTGACACGCGGAGAGATGAAAGAATTGTTTCCAGCAGCTACTGCTATAGTAGTAAAATGAATGGATTCAAGCAACATGAATATGAAAAGCAGCCAATTATGCTACAATATGAGAGGTTGAAAACGTATCAAACGCAGCATGGAGGAGGAAAAGATGGACAGGGAATTGGCGTTGGAAGTGGTCCGGGTCACGGAAATGGCCGCACTCGCATCGGCTCAGTGGCTGGGACGAGGCAAAAAACATGAAGCGGACGAGGCCGCGACCAATGCAATGCGGATGATGTTTGACACGATAAACATGCGTGGTACGGTGGTAATCGGCGAAGGAGAACTGGATGAAGCCCCCATGCTGTACATCGGAGAAAAGCTGGGCAGCGCGGAAGGAATCGGACCGGAAGTGGATGTTGCCGTCGATCCGCTGGAGGGGACGACGATTGTCGCCAAAGGGCATGCCAACGCGATGTCGGTGGTTGCGATCAGCGACCGCGGCAATCTGCTGCACGCACCTGACATGTACATGTTAAAGATGGCTGTCGGACCCCGTGCGGCAGGAAAAATCCATCTGCACGATCCGATAGAACAGATGATTGAAGTGGTGGCGGAGGCCAACCGCAAACGAATTCAGGACGTAACCGTCATCATCCAGGAGCGCGACAGACACCAGCAGTTGATTGAAGCTGTGCGGGAAAAGGGGGCCCGCGTCAAGTTGTTTGGCGATGGTGATGTAGGCGCAGCCATCGCCGCCTGTATGCCAAACACGGGAATCGATCTGTTTATCGGTATTGGAGGGGCTCCCGAAGGGGTGATCAGTGCCGCTGCCATCAAGTGTTTGGGCGGAGACATGCAGGCCCAGCTCAAGCCACAGAATGAGAACGAACGACAGCGCTGCATAAAGATGGGGATCGCCGATCCAGACCAGGTTTTGATGTTGTCCGATCTGGTTCGTGGAGACGACGCCATCTTTGCGGCAACAGGGGTATCAGATGGCGAACTGCTGCAAGGAGTACGTTACCTCGGTGACAGTCTGGCTGAAACCCATTCACTGGTGATGCGCGCCAAAACGAAGACGATTCGTTTTATCCGGGCTCTGCACAACCTGGATCACAAACCGAATTTCGTGAAGGGAGTAGGTGGATAAGGATGTCTGACGAGTTCTTTTACCTGTACGATGAGACGGAAGAAACGAGTACCCGGTTTGTCAGCTTCATTGGGGAAACGACCCGCTTTGATCTGGCAATCACGACGACCAGCCGTTTTTATGGCAAAAAACTGGTGATCAACATCCAAAACGGGCGCAGCGCCATTATTGGGGAAGACGATCTCAAGGAAGAAGGTTACGTCGAGTACGCATTTCAACTCACTCCGGCAGAGGCGGAGGAGTTGAAGACGTTTTTATTCAGTGTCGTGTAAGACTGTACGCCAAATTGTGGAATAAATAACCCGTCCAGAGGTCAGCTCCGGACGGGTATTATCGCGTAAGAGACGCGCCCAATTTTTCCGGGACAAATCGCCTGGGACATCCGCCCTCCGTATACTACCTGTGAAACAGAACAAAAAAACGGTAAGGAGCGTCGAAAAGTGAGTATGCAAGCATATTATCCCTACCCCCAGCCTGTCCCCGCCTATTCACAGGCTGCTGCCCCTGTACCCCCTCAGCCTGCGGCTTATCCACAGCACGTACGATCCCATCCTGATCCGGTTGTACCGGCAAGATTCCGCAGGCGGCGGGATCGTTTTGATGGAGACTTTGGGCGGTTCATCGTGCCTTTTGTATTCTTGTCGCCGTTCCTGTTCTCGTCACCGTATCCATACTATCCCTACACGCCCTACGCACCTTTCACGCCCTATTCTCCTTATGCGCCCTACTCTCCCTATACTTCCTACGCGCCGTATTCACCGTATTCACCCTACACGCCGTATTCACCCTATTCGTTCTACTCCCCGAATCATGCCCAACCGTATGATCCCAGTTCCTCCCCCTGCCACGGAGAGTACAGGCCAACTGGCGGATATGTGGAACCTGACAGTCAGCCTCACCAGCAGTACGACGAACAATCGTAACGAGTCTAAATCGGACAAAAACCGGTTCAGCCATTTCAAGAAAAGCATGGATCGAAAACAAACACCTGCCTACAGCAAATACTACTGTAAGCAGGTGTTTTGAAGTTTTACCAACTGTGGGTATCTGCCGCCTTGCTTCAGCAGATGGTCATACTCTGTTCGAGTCCTGCCTCGCATACCCTCCTGCAGATACATGTTCACGCTGCGGACGTCCGTTCGGGCGGCTGGACGACGACCGCTGCCTTCCGCTCTCTTGTCTCTCTTTTCGTTCTGTTTGACCTCCGCGGGAATCGGCGCGGTAACCCCGCTGAGACTTTTCCCCCCGATCCGTCCGATCCTGACCGTCTCTCTCCTGGCGAGAGCGAATTGGACGGCTTCGTTCTCCCCGCCCGTTGGGGCGATGCTGACCGCTTGACCGATGAAACGGTTGTTCCTGTCCGGCCATTTCCGTTTCCGGAGGCTGGCTTTGCTTATCCCTGCCGCCCGCATCCGGCCTGCGCTCCTCTCCAGCAGGGGAGGAAATACGCCGCAGCACGAAGTAGGCACAACCAAAGTTGCAAAATTCATGCAGATATTCGTCAAGCGATGCAATCTTTTGTTCAAACGGAACTTTTCTATGTCCGTTGTCGTAAAAGCCGCGCAATCGCAGTTGACCGTAACCCCAATCGCCGACAATATAGTCGTATTTGTCCAGGATGTCGCTGTACCGCTCTTTGAAGACCTCCAGGTTCCAGCCACCTCGATGTTCCTCGACCAGTTCAAATGTTCCTGCCTGGGTGCGGATCAAATGCGTTTCCTCCCTTTTTCGAGTCCATCTGCTCTCATCTTACCACATTTTTTGGAGCGGGACATAATATTCCCACGAAAACAGGCCACGTGACAGGGAAAGCTAACAGCAGGAGGTGTACGCATGAAGAAATCATGGCTGTACAGTACCATTACCTGCTTCGCCCTGCTCGTGTCCGCCTGTGCCAATAACGCGACACCGGATAACAACACGACCTACGGACTGAGCAGCAATCCGCGTCCGACCGGCTACACCGATGGTTATCGCCCGGTCCCCCCGGGGAACTACCTCGACAACAATGGTCCGATGGCTGCACGAAACGGCCGTGCCTATCAGTCGCTGTACAAGTCATCCGGGATTCGCAATGCCGACCGGAAGGATGCCTTCGGTACCACCAACGGTGGTCTCAACGATACTGCCAACATGACCCGGATGGGGTTCGTCAAGGTAGACCGCAACATGCTGCAGGATGGAACCATGAATAACATCTACCTCGACCGCGATGCACTGGCCCAAATTGTCGGCAATGTGACGGCGAGTGTACCGGGTGTCAACACTTCTACTGTCCTGGTGACGGACGAAGAGATCTTTGTCGGGCTGGATCTGGCCAATCGCAAACAAGCCGATTCCATCAAGAAAAAGGCAAAGATGAACGCCTGGTCGGTCTCGCCCCGCTGGTTCAAGGTGTATGTTACCGACAACAGGCAGACGATTGCTGATTTGAGCCGAATCGCCAGTCGTACCGCCGATGTAAACGCGGCCGGTTACCATGACGATACCCGCATCGACAACCTGATTCGCCGCTTTGGCGGTGTCACCGATGGTGAAGACTGGCCCGAAGCATCCGGAATGACGAAAGAGATGCGTGATCGCATGGACATCGGCGATGCCATGGAAGGCCAGCAAAAAAAGCAGAGATCGAGCCGGTAGCATGCTCTTGCGCAGAATCCCCTATTCCCGCATCTGGGCGGACATAGGGGATTCACTGTATACCCGCTGGACACAAGTGGCTGGCTATACTCTGGTCATGGCTTCCCTGGCGGCATTTGCCTGTTCATGGGCGTGATAGGAACTGCGGACCAATGGACCTGACTCCACGTGGCTGAAGCCCCGCTTCATGCCTTCTTCCTTCAGCCGCGCAAACTCGTCCGGATGGTAATACTTTACTACTTGCAGGTGCTTTTTCGTCGGCTGCAGATACTGGCCGATCGTCATGATGTCGACATCGACCGCGCGCAAATCGTCCATCGTCTCCAGAATCTCTTCAAACGTCTCGCCTACCCCGATCATCAGGCTGGATTTGGTCGGGATGGTGGGCTGCATTGCTTTGGCTCGCTTCAGCAGTTCCAGTGTCCGATCGTATTTGGCACGCGCCCGCACGCGGTCTGACAGACGACGGACGGCTTCGATGTTGTGATTGAGCACATCCGGCTTGGCATCCATAACCACCTTGAGCGCATCCCAGTTGCCGAGAAAGTCGGGTATCAGCACCTCCACGGTGGAAAACGGCAGGCGGCGGCGAATCGCCCGGATGGTCTCGGCAAACACGGATGCCCCCCCATCGGCCAAATCATCGCGGGCCACCGATGTGACGACGACATGGCGCAGGCCCATTTGTTCAGCAGCTTCCGCCACTCGTTCGGGCTCGGCGAGATCAAGCTCTGTCGGCAAGCCCGTTTTGACCGCGCAAAAACGGCATGCCCGGGTACAAATGTCTCCCAGTATCATGAATGTGGCTGTGCGATTGGCCCAGCACTCATGGATGTTCGGACATTTCGCTTCCTCGCAGACCGTGTGCAAGGTCTTGCCGCGCATGGTCTGCTTCAGTTCCTTGAAAGTGGCCAGCTTCTCGCCGGCAACCAGGTTGATTTTGAGCCACTCCGGTTTTCGCTGCGTCATTCAGGGCTCACTCCTTGTTTATGAATATCCCAAACTTTCAACAATCCGACACGTAGCAGAATGCAGTACCAGGCTGCTTTTTCTTCCCCATTATAGTGGAACAAAAATGCCTGGGGCAATACCGCCACCCCTGCATAACGTGCATAGAGCACACACGGACGTCTGGTTGGCCAGCGGGCAGCACGCTGTTTTGTCCGCACGAGCTGAATAAACATCCATTTTCCTGCAACCACTTGGAACCGCTGCCGCCAGTCGCTATACTATAGGGAGCCTGGACGGCTGTCGCCTTGCGCGCCCATGCACGGCGCGTCTACATACATCTTGCTCACCCTGAAGGAGGAAAATGGAATGGAACGAGTGATTGAGATCCGGGGCCACATCATTCGCGACGACATCCTGAAAAAAATTGACTCCTCCGTGGTGCAGTACAACGGCAGGTACCGCGTGCTGCAGTTGGAGGTAGGCGACCAGGTGGAAGACGAGTCAACCGCCAGAATCGCCCTTGACCTCCCCGAGGATAAAATCGAGCTGATCTTAAACGAGCTGATCAATCTCGGCTGTACCATCCCCCGCAACGAGGAAGCAGCCACACTGAAACCGGCGGAAAAAGACAAAACCGTGCCGGACGACTTCTACTCCACCACCAACCACCCGACAGAGGTCTATCTGAACGGAAAATGGGTACGAGTGAAGTACCAGCGGATGGATGCCTGTCTCGTTGTCAAAGGGGACGAGGTCCACTGCGTCAAGCTGCGCGACATCAAAAAAGGCGATCTGATCGTCTGCGGCAGCAGCGGTGTGCGGCTGGTCATTCCTCCGGCAGAAGAGCGGGGCAATGAGTTCGCTTTCATGAGCAACGAAGTAAGCTCGGAGCGGCGGGTGGAAGTCATCGTCAAACGGCTGGCCGAAGAGATGCGTCAGCTAAAGCAAAAGGGCGGCAAAATCGTGTTTGTGGCCGGACCGGTTGTCATCCATACCGGTGGCGGGGAAGCGTTCCAAAGCCTGATCCGCAAAGGGTATGTCCACGCCCTGTTATCCGGCAACGCGCTGGCGGTTCACGATATTGAACGTGCGCTGTTCGGCACTTCCCTCGGCGTCAATCTGGATACCGGCTCAATCGTGCGCGGCGGTCACAAAAACCATATGCGGGCGATCAACGCGATCAACCGCTCCGGTTCGATCGCCGAGGCGGTAGCCGACGGCACGCTGAAAAGCGGCATCATGTACGAATGTGTCAAAAAAGGAGTGCCGTTTGTTTTGGCCGGATCGATTCGTGACGATGGCCCGCTGCCGGACACGCTGATGGACCTCATTGAAGCGCAGGCACAGTACGCCGAGCAGGTGGCAGATGCCGATCTGGTGATCATGCTTTCCACCATGCTGCACGCCATCGGCACGGGCAACATGATGCCGAGCTGGATCAAGACGGTCTGTGTGGACATTAATCCGGCCGTGGTCACCAAGTTGATGGATCGCGGTTCTTCTCAGACGATCGGCGTCGTCACCGATGTCGGTCTGTTCCTGACCATGCTGGAAAAACAGCTGCCGTAGCAGGAAAACTCCCGGCGGCGTTGGCCACATTACAAAACCGACCAATTGTGCAGCTTGTGACGTTTGTTCTCGGCGAGCACGGGCTGCAGGTAATCGCATTCGCGTCCCTGACAGCTAAACAAAAAAACCTGATGCGATTCAGATAACTCCAGGAGGAAGTCAAGCGCCGCCTCGAGCCGCACCTGATCGTAGTGGATGAAGTGATCGTCCAAAAAGATCGGCAGCGGTTCGCGTTCGGCGCTTATGGTTTGCAGCAGGGCCACCCGTTGTGCGAAAGAAAGCTGGTCCTGCGTACCGCTGGAAAAGCGGTCTTGCTCGACAATCTCCCGTCGCTTTGGTTCAATCACCCGAACTGCAAATTGTTCAGACGGGTCAAGCCGCACATCCCGATAGCGACCGCTGCTTATCTGTTTCATGACCAGTGAAGCAGTCTGATTGAGTGCCGGCGAAATATCCCGCCGCCATTCCTCCATCGCCTCTTCCAACGCTTCCTTGGCCAACAGCAGAGCGTCACGCCGCATGCGGGCATCATCCAGACGGGCGCGGATATCTTCGCAATTACTTTTGGCCTTGGCCCAGGCGATCTCTCCCCGCTGTCCGATCTCGCCGCGTGCCTGTGCAATGTTTTCCCGCAGCATGGTCAGTACTTCTTCCAAACGGCTGCGCTCCGCTTCCGCCTCCTTCCGCCTCTGTTCCAATTCCTGTTGATCCTTTAACAGGATGGCGCGAACCTGGCTCCTCCACTGCTCCAGCAGTTCCGCTTGCTCTTTTTCCAGCGTTTCCAACCGCTCCATTCGTGCCATTCGTTCCTTCTGCTGCGCCACTTCCTCCTTCAGCCGCTCCTGCTCTTCACGGGTGCGTTGTTCCCACTTGGCGTGTTCGCTCAGTACCAGCGCCGCAGCCTCTTCAAAGGAAAGATGCGGCGGCACCCCCCAGTCCAACATTTTTCGCTCCAAACGGGCCTGGATACGCTGGCGCTCCGCTTCTTCCTGCGTCCGGGTTTTTCGTTCGTGGAGGCGGACCAGCCAACGTTCCCGCAAGGAGACGAACGCCTCCCACTCCGCCACGTCCCACTCAATCAACAGACGGCGAAGGGCGGATTCCGCCTCCTCCAATTGGCTCCGCCGCATTGCCAGTTCATGCTGCAGCGCACTTTTTCTGGCCGCAAACTCTGAGGCCACTGCCGGGGAATGGCTTGCTTGCGCTGATGACGTATCTCTACCGGGAACTGCTGACTGCTGTCTTCGGCCGAGATGCCAGACAACCGCCGCCGTGCAGACAGCCAATATCCAGGCGGCCAGCGCCGGCAGCTGCAGATCGTTCCACCATCCGATCATGCCTCCTGCCATCCAAAACAAGGCGGCCGCGTACCAGGCAAGCGAACGGCGGGCGGCCTTCCTCTTCCTCTTTTGAGCCACCCTGCTTGTTCTGCTGATCGGAGACACGGTACTCTCCGGTTCGAGCGCGCCCTGTCGATCGGTGAAACCGGGCTGCTGCGCGTTCCCGTCTGCCCGCTCTGCCTCCTCCAACCGCGCAGCCAAACGGTCCGTCTCATTTCGCAGACGCTCTGTTTCTCTGTACAACTGCAGTCCGGCCAGGTAATCGGACTGCAGTTTTTCCAGGTCAATCACGGGCTCGTCAGGCACCGAATGGCGCTCGGTGTAAACACGCAGCGCATACCATCCTTCGATCCACTCCTGCCACTCCGCTTCGCTGATCTGGGCAAACGAGAGGTAGAACTCCCCTTTGTCCGTACGGCTGGTGCTTGGGAGACTGCTGGTCCACTCCCTAAGGCCCGTCATCTCCTGCTCCAGGCGCAAAAGCTGTTCTTTCATCCGACTATGCAGCTTGCGCTCCGCCTCGTCCTGTGCCGCTTTCTCCCATTCAGCCAGTTCGGCGGCACGAGTGGTTTGGAAACTGCGCTGCCAGCGTTCCTGCCAGGATGTCTCAGCCTGCCGCAGCAGTTCCAGCTTCGTTTCAAGCTGCATGCGTTCACGCTGCTTCCGGTTCAGATCTTCCTGCCAGGATGCCACCTCACGGGTCAAGTGCTGTACCGATTGCCAGTCCAGTTCCGCCTGTTTCAGGCTCTGCTCCGCCTGTTCCAGCTCTTTCGCCAGCTTGCCAATCAGCGTACTGGCGGCACTCTCCTTGCGACCGATGGCGCTGATTTCCTGCTCCAGCTGGGCCAGAAGGGCATTGGCCAGCGGATCTCCTTCGTTCTGGTTGGCCAACGTCGGCAGCAGCTGGCGCGCTGCCTGTACAGGCTCCTTTCTCACCCATGTCACATCGGTAAACAAGGTTCGGTTCAGCCCCAAATGACGCTCCACAAAGTTGTATTCTTTGCGGCGATCTTCCTGATACATTAGGGTAATGTCCGCCAGTTCCGGTTCCCGGTATAGCTTGGCCACATCCCGCTCCTTGGCCAGCTGCCGATGCAGGCGAAAGTGCTGCCCGTCCAACCGGTAGCGGATGATTGTCTCGTAAGGCCCACCGTCCCAGGGATAATAGCGGTCGTAGTCTTCCAAATAGCGGGTGGTGCGTAGATAATCTCGTTTCAACCCGTACAGGGCGGCAAACAGCGCCGCCAGCAATGTCGTTTTTCCCGCCTCATTGGGAGCCACAAACAAATTGATGCCCGGGGCAAACGAAAAGGCGGTATCCCGCCATTTGCCAAACCCGCCAATGTACAGTTCGTCGATAATCACTTCATCAAACCCCCGATTCGTTTCAACGCTTCCCGCCGCGCCAGCCGGGCGATCAACCGCTCACGCTCGCTCTCGCCGCATTCCGCCAGCTCGCCCAGTTTTTCCAACCAGCGTGCCAGTACCCCACCTTGCTGCAGCAATTGCTGCTCATCCAGATCGGGCCAGGAGTTGTCCTCAAAACGGAGAAAAAAACTGTCCGCATACTGAGCGTACAGCAGTTCAAGCGAGAGGTTCAGGTGACTGGCGCGTTCACCGCTCAGCTCAACCAGCAGAATGTCATCCAGGTTTTCTGCTTGCAGCGCCTGATCCACACGCGCAATGACGCCTTCCATTGTCTCCGCACCCTCAAGCTGCACCATCAGCCTGCGAACCTGTCGGGATTGGACAGGGACAGCCTCCAGGCTTACCTTGCCGCCATCGTCGATTCTCCCCAACAGGACGGACCGCTCGCCGCTTTCCTTGAAGTTTAATCCCTCCGGGGAACCGGGGTATGCGGCAAACACCCCCTGTCTCTTTGGATGCTGGAATCGCTGCGGTTTATGTATGTGCCCCAATGCCGCGTAATCAACTCCGGTCGCTGCCAGTTCCGTCAGTGTTACCGGAGCGTACGGGTGATGTTCGGCGGATTCACCAACAGTAGCGTGAAGGACCATGAGATGATGCGCGTATCCGGTTAACTTTCCGGGAAAAGACTGTAATGGGGATTGGTATACATGGGCCTGAGGGAATCCCCAACCGTAGATGACACAGGACTGCTCGGGAAACTCGTACGCCCCCCATTCGGGGGTGAAGAAGATCACGTTGGGAGACCATTCCAACGTGCGGTAGAAGGAATCTTCCATCCACGGATCATGATTACCTGGAGCAATACAGACCGGGATCGGCTCAACACTGGCAAACAATTCCTGCAAAAAGGCGGCTGTTGATCTCGTACCGCCGTGGTACTCCAACAAATCGCCGGCAATCAACCAAAAGTCAACCTGCCGGGAGACGACCAAATCGCGTACCCGCCGCATCGTTTTCCGAAAATCATACTGCCGCAGCTCGTACTTGTCCGCCAATGACGGCAGCGGCGCATCCAGGTGAACATCAGCCATATGGACGAAAGTAACCATCGCCACAACCCTCCCATGACAGACAAACCCCTTGCGTGCTAAACTGATAGCAGGACATGCCTGATGTATTGGAAAAAGAATGTTCGTAACCGAACATACTCAGATCGCAGACAAACCTGTTTCCAAGGGAAGGGTGCCAATAGTCCGTGACGAGCGCCTTTGCCTGACCAACCGAGCGGCGAAACGTGGACGTGGGGAAAAGCGAGGGCAACTCGGTGCTACACTGAGATGCTGAGCCGGTTTGCCCTCGCCCCCACGGATCGTTTCGCAGCGGGCAGTTGTGCATCTTTGTTGGTCAGGCAACAGCGCGAGCAGGACGATTGGTCCCTTCGGGACACTTTGTCTGCAGGCTGAGAATGTTCGTAACCGAACATACTTTCTCTTTATGATACATAGAAACCCTGACATTCGCCAAGTCCCGGAAGCCGGGAAAAAGGGAACTTTACACGAGAGGAAAGGACGACTGCTGATGAAAATAGCATATCTGGATTGTTTTTCTGGCATAAGCGGAGACATGACGTTGGCGGCTCTTGTGGACGCCGGCGCAAATCGGGAAAACATCGAGCAGCAGCTCAGGAAGCTGCCGCTGGGCCGTTTCCGTCTGGAATGGCGAACTGTGGTAAAAAAAGGTGTAACAGCTTTGAAAGTGGACGTCATTGACGAAGAAAACCACGGCCACGAACATCATCATGAGCATGAGCATGAGCATGGGCATGACCACGGTCACGACCACCATCATCACGTGCATGACCACGACCACGAACATCATCATCATGCACACAGGGGGTACCGCGAGATCGTCGACCTCATTCAACATGCCGGTTATTCCGCGCGTGTCATGGAGCGGGCTCTGGCTGTCTTTCGGGCCATCGGCGAAGCAGAGGCAAAAATCCACAACGTCCCGATCGATACCGTTCACTTCCATGAAGTAGGAGCACTCGATTCCATTGTCGATATCGTCGGCGTCGCTCTCGCCCTGGAAGACCTGCAGATTGACGCCATCTGCTGCGGACCTGTCCCCACCGGAAGCGGTTACGTCCGCTGTGATCACGGCCTGTACCCCGTACCGGCCCCAGCCACGATGGAGATGCTCAAAAACATTCCGCTGCGGCACTCGAAAATAGAGAAAGAACTGACCACCCCGACCGGCGCCGGCATTGCCGCTGCATTGGCGGAGCAGTTCGGACCACTCCCGGCGATGACTGTAGAGGCGATCGGATACGGCGCAGGGACTCGTGATCTGCCTGATCAGCCCAATGTGCTGCGTGTGCTGATCGGCCATCCCAACCCATAGTTTTATTCCGCGGCGGTCAAATCAGCATACGCTGATGAAGCGCCGCTGCCCAGCTCATCCGCGTTTGTCCCCTGCCCCCGGCAGCCTCAGCGGCGCACAGGCCAAAGCGAGTGAGAGTGCTTCCTGGTATACCTGTTTGAGCGGAACATCCGCCTGTTCGGCAAGCTTCGCACAATCATCGTACTCCGGGGCCACCTGAACCCGCTCCCCCTGCAGGTAGCCCAGTTTTACGGAAACCTCTCCCCATCTGGTAGGTACGCGGCAGAAGCGGCGGGCCAGCCGGTGACAGGCAACAGGAAAATAGCGTATGCCAAATGTCGTCGTTTCCCGAAACAACATTTCCTTCATCACGTCCAACTGACTGGCGTAACACATCACCTGTACCATTGTCCCCGGCCGGCCTTTCTTCATCGTCAGCGGCAAAAAGGAAACGTCGTTGGCACCAACCGTAAACAGCATCTTCAGGGTATGTGACATCCACTCGGGACTGGCATCGTCCAGATTGGCCTGCAGCAGGTACATCGCTTCATCAATATGCTCGACGGTGTGATCCCGCTGTTCACGTACGACGGGTACCTCTCCCTCACGCTGACAGACAAGGATGGCCAGGCCATCCGTTTCTGCCGTTTTTATCACCGTACCAGCCATGACCTGATCGGTTTTCGCCCCCCACTCCTTTAGCCAGATCAGCGCAAGGGGAGAGAACGGCTCATCCGTATCCAACCATTTGCCCACCTTCCACCCTCTGAGCAGGGCTGCGCACGGCGGCGTGATGGTGGTTGGCACCACCAGAGGAGTCAGCGCAATCGACGTATTCCGGTCAAGCAGCTCGCACAAGGCGTAAAGTGCTTCCACCTCTTCTTCCCAAAACGAATCTGTCTCCTGCGTGCGGTACGGCATCGCCTGCTCAACCATTCTTGCCGCCCACTCCCGACGGTTCCCCCCGGCGGCATGCTGCGCCCTGTCGCTTTCCTCCCCAAGAGCTTGCCAAGCTTTTATCAGACGTTTCAACGTCAAGGGTCGATCACTGTGAATCCACAACACCCGACATCCCCCCATCGAACATTCTTCCTCTTATGCATCATACACCATCGCCCGACGAGTTGGAAAAAATATCGTGAGTAACCTCTTGGCAGCAGGAAAAACTACGTACGACATCTACCCTGGAGGGGAAACTGATGCGATTGATCCATCTGCTCATCTCATGCAGCTTGTTGTTTTCATCTGTCTCCCTTTGCGGCAACGAGCGCACGGCGGCCCAATCCCTTGACCCCAAACCGGTCATGAGCCCGTCCGACAAGGCGACCAATCTGCTGAATGAGCGGCAGGAACTGTTTCATCGCATGGAAGCACTTTACGGAATTCCCTGGACCTATCTGGCAGCAATCGATCAATACGAACGGACCATCAAAAAAAAGCGAAAGGGAGAACCTCCCTCCAAACGTCTCACGGCAATCACCATCCCGCCTGCTGTCTGGTCCGGATACCTGAATCCGGAAGAAGATGACACGGATGAATCATCCATTACATTTTTCGGAGGGATGGGTGTGGACGGTTCTGGCGACGGACTGGCTGATCAGCATAACGATATTGATGTCCTGACTGCCATGATCCGCTTTTTGTCCGATTTCGGCTACACTCGTGAAGATTTCCGGATCGGCGTCTGGACGTACTACCGCCGCGATCGCGCCGTCAAGACGATCGACCAGTTTGTCAACGTATACGAAAAGTATCAGACGCTTGCACTCAATCGCCACGCCTTTCCAATCCCCAAACGGTATAACTACAGCTACCGAAGCACCTGGGGAGAAGCGCGCGGATGGGGCGGCAGAC
Source organism: Brevibacillus sp. (assembly GCA_017656235.1). Taxonomy (GTDB): domain Bacteria; phylum Bacillota; class Bacilli; order Brevibacillales; family Brevibacillaceae; genus Brevibacillus_E. Next base: position 66,729 of record JACDOF010000002.1, on the reverse strand, counting down.
GGATTCATGAGGGGACAGACATCTTTGCCGACTACGGGACACCCGTTCTGGCCACCTGTTACGGGGTAGTGGAAGCAGTTGGCTGGAACCGCTACGGCGGCTGGAGAATCGGCATTCGTGATATGGACAACATCTACCATTACTTCGCCCACCTCTCCTCTTTTCGCAAAGGGTTGAGAGTGGGGGAAATCGTTGAGCCCGGACAGGTAATCGGATATGTCGGCAGCTCCGGGTATGGGAAACCCGGCACGTCCGGCAAATTTCCGCCGCACCTTCATTACGGGATGTACAAGGACACGGGTTCGGCAGAGTGGGCGTTTGACCCGTTTCCACATCTAAAGCGCTGGGAACGGGAGATGCGGCGCAAGAAGAAGTAAAAACATCCCGTTTCACAGGAAAAGTGGGACGGGATGTTTACCTTGCTTGTCAATTGATTCTCTTTTACTTTACGATTTCCGCAGCCTGCTGTCTCAATGCGTCCGGAATCGTCAGACCAAACGTCTGGGCTGCCGTTTCGTTGATGTACAAGTCCGTTTCCCTTGATACTTCCACCGGCGTTTCGGCGGTCGGCTGCCCGTTGAGAATGCGTGCTGCCATCTCGCCGGTCTGTACGCCCATCTTGTAGTAATTGATGCCATGTGTAGCCACGGCGCCCCGCTTGACGGTATCGACGTCTGACGCAAATACCGGCACGTTTGCTTTTTGGGCGGCGATCAGCACCCCTTCGATGGAGGAGACGACAGTATTGTCTACCGTAACCAGAATCGCCTGTACCTTGTCCAGGATAACCTGTGTTCCCACTTGTACCTCGGAAGAATTGCTGATCCCTGACTTGACCAGTTCGATTCCTTTCTTCCTGGCTGCTTCCTCCAGTTCCTTGACCTGAACTTCCGCATTTACCTCTGAAGTGGTGTAGATTACCCCTAGCTGCTTCAGATCTGGGATAAACTGCCGGACCAGCTCAAGCTGCTGCTCCATCGACACCTTGTCAGACGTTCCGGTCACGTTTTTTCCCGGCTTCTCCAGGGATTCCACAAGCTGTGCAGAGACCGGATCGGTAACGGTGCTGAACACGATCGGCACATCCGTAATTGCTTTTGCCACAGCTTGTGCGGATGGCGTGGCTATTGCCACGACCAGATCCTTGCCGTCGCCTGCAAACTTCTGGGCGATCGACACGGTATTAGCCATTTCGGCGTGCGCGTTTTGGTAATCAACTTTGAGGTTTTTTCCTTCCTGGTAGCCTGCCTCGGCCAGGCCATCCAGAATTCCTTTGCGGACTGAATCAAGAGCGGGATGCTCCACAAACTGTGTCAGTCCCAGTTCGATCACCTTGTCACCGGATGACTCTGCCGGCGGCTGCGGCGACGCCCCGCCAGCCGTTTCACTTGTCTGGGACCCGCAGGCTGCCAGTGCTGCAACTGCTGCGGCCATAAACAGCGAAACCAGTCCTTTCATCACTCTGCCTCTTCTCAGCTTCTCTCTTCTCATCTTTGTTTCCTCCTCTAATCTGGCTATACTTTTCTGACTAAACTAGTTACGGATTATACCACATGTTTTGAAATGAAACTACCTTTTTCTGCTCTTATCTGCCAAGGTGGCCGCAGCTTTCCCATCCACAACCAAATATAGAAAAAGTCCCCGCAACAGCGCGGGGGGGGGAAATGAGACATGATTGTGTACCTACCGAATCCATTCCCTACTGCTCTTCGTTTCAAACCTGTTATTCCCCCTTCACGGGGGTTACGCCGGGCTTCGATGGACGACGCAGCCGGGGAACTGCCCCTCCTGCCCGTTTAATCGTCTTGAAAGTCATCCCCTGAATATCTGCCGTCGGAAGAGGGACGAGGTACGTCCGGCTTGCCGTCCGAGCTGTCGTAGAGGTACTGCGGCACTTCGCCGATTATCAGCGAATGGGTAATCGGGATCTTGGTGACAACCGTTTTCTGATCGGTGGCAAACGGGATGACGATGCGCAGGTCCACCTCGACAAATATGTATACCGTAGCCAGCACCATATTGATGCCGGCCTCGTCCAGTTCCGTCTCCAAACGGGTCTTGACGGAGCCGATGGGCACAAATGTAATCGGCAAATCCGGCCCCATTTGGGCGAGAAAACTGCTGCCCGTCGCCAACCCGAGTGGAATGGAGCGATCCACTTTTTCCTCCTCAAACTCCTTCAACCGGTTTTGAATACGTGAAGTGGTTTCCCCAACAATCCGGGAGTATTCTTTGAAGTTGAATTCGTATGCCTGGATGCGCCCCTGGTTGTCTTTTTCGATCTTGACGATTTCGTTGAAGTCCACTCCTGTCTGGGCAATTCGCTTGGTTACGGCATCGGAGATTGCCTGCTTGGCAAGCTGCTCCGCTTTTTGTGAGGCGAGAATCAACAGCGTCGGTTCAATCCGCTTTTCGATTATGATCAGCATCTGGATCATCAAGGCAATAAACAGGACGAACGCGATAAAAAACGCCTTCGTCCCCGTCAGCGGCCTGCGAAACCGCCTGCGTGCCCGAAACACTGCCACTGCCGCCACCTCCTACCTAGTACATCCTATGCGGCCGGGACAAAAATACGCCTTCCCAACCTTCTCCGCTCGGCTTGCCGGGAGCGTCGGCGGGGAGGAATGACAGACGTATTCGAGCAGGGCAAAAAGCCGCAGCCATCCCGCTGCGGCTTTCGGGCACTCGTCCGCTCCTTATTCGAAGTCGGGCAGGATGCTCTTCTGTGCAATTGGTGATGAAAGCACCAGCAGTGTGGTTGCTCTGCCGTACTGCTCCGCCTCGTCAATAAACTGTTCCAGTGTGCGGGCAGTACTGGTGACCACCTTGGTCAAATGACTGTACGGACCGGCGACGCGGTGGCACTCAACGACATCGGGATGCTGCTCGCAAAAAGCGGTAAACCCATTGTGCGAACGGATGTCAAACAGCAGATAGGCGATCAGCTGCTTGTTCAGCTTATCTGCCGCCACCGTGGCGCGATAGCCGGTAATGACCCCCCGTTCTTCCAGCTTCCGCACTCTTTCCGCTGTAGCCGGCGAGGTGAGCCCAACCGCTCTTCCCAGCTCCGTCATGGAGATGCGTGCGTTTTGCTGGAGATGACTCAATATTTTGCGATCAATGACGTCCACTTCCCATTCACCTTTCCTACGCATCGAATTGGACAGATTCAGTACTTCAGCTGCTGTTGTATCGTGCCGCTATGTATGACGAACATCCCCTGCGCAATGTTACACCAGGAAGGAAATTTATTCCGGTCAAAAAAAGAAAAAAGCGAATGGGAAAATCCCAATTCGCTGCAGTTTGTAAGCAAAGTATCCCGAAGGGTGCAAAAGTCCTGCCCGCGCGGTTGCCTGACCAGCAAGGAAGCTGGACTGGCCTGCGGATGCGTCGTTTCGCTGGCAGGTTGGCCCAACCGTTCGCTGGCGAAAAACCGCCCACACTCGTTCCCAGCGAGAGTTCTGGCACTCAACCAGCAGCGTACGATGCCCTGTTCGCCCCCAGACAGTGAGTGTGACAGGAGAGCGGCCATTTTCCGCACGAACGACTTTGCCAACCATCCAAGCGGAGCAAGCCCGAAGCGGGAGATTACGGGCGCAACTTGAACCAGCGGCGCAGCAGGGCTGCTTTTGCGCCCGCCCGCTTCGGGATGACGAAGCGGACAGCCCGGCACCATTGGTGGTTGGCAACGGAGTGAGGAAGAAAAATGGCCGCCTCTCCTTAGAGAAGTGGTGATCAGACTGCGCTTACCGCGAGCGAATCTCTTGCCGCATGAACATCACGTACGAAAGCCCGAAACACACCATCGTCGCAGCCACCAACCCGGTTACGTGCGGCCAGATCAAAAGCAGGCTCTGGCCCAAGGGAAGCGGGCTGGGGATGGCACCATAGATTTGCTCCATCGTAAGCGGTCCCAGGCTGCGCACTGAAGGGGTAAGCATGGTCGTCGTCGCTTCCGTAAACAACTGGCTTGGCGACAGTCGAAGCAGGTACTGCACAAACTGTTGGTGACTGAGCAGGCTGCCCGCATCTACCGCCTCCTTGGGAAACGTGGCGGTCGCAATCAGCTTGACGATCATCGAAAAGAACACGCTGAAGAAAATCCAGACGGCGATACTGGCCAGGGCCGAAGTGGCCGGCTGGCGGAACCTGACCGAGAACAGGATGGCCAGATTCAGCCAAAACGCCACGTAACAAATGGCAAGCAGCAAAAACACAATCATCCGCCAAAACTCTTCAGGGGTCGGCGGGATGCCGATGGCCAACAGTCCCAGGCCCATGACCAGGAAGCCGAGCGCAAAAAACATCACGCTGATCACAATCAAGGCAGCGACAAACTTGGCGTTCAGCACGTAGTCACGATGGAGCGGCTGGGACAATACCCGGCTTAACGTCCCTTTGTTGCGCTCTGAATTGATGGCATCAAACCCCAGGCCAATGCCGAGCAGCGGCCCCAGGAAGCCGATAAAGGTGATAAAGGCCGGGAGCGTTCCATCCGATACCGTAAACAGTTTCAGAAACAGAAACGATTTGAGCGATTCGTCTGCGGGAACGGCATCCCGAATCGACATCATGGCGGTATACAGGGAGCCGATGCAGGTAAGCATCATCAGCAATAAAAGGATGTTAAAGCGCCAACTGTGCACATGGTCGGCTACTTCTTTTTGTACGATCACCCAGAAGGGATGCTGTTGTTTGGTGTCGCGTTGTCCTGCCGCGGCCGAACGATCCAGCCGACCGGCGATGCCTCTAAACAACTCCCACGCTTTGCTCAACTCGCTCCCCTCCCTTCAAAGTAGCGGTGATAGATTTCATCCAGTCCATACTCTTTTTGCGTCAAATGAAGCAGTGCGGCATCGCTCTCCACAATCGTCCTGGAGATGACCGCGGTTACGTCTTTCAAGCAGTGCACAGCCAGTTTTTCCCCATCCTGCTCCACACGGCTTACTCCGTCAATCTGCCGCAGTTTGTCAATGAGAGCGGGGGAAGCCGGCGATACCTGTGTCTCAATGACCACTGGTTCCTTGGAAAAGAGCTGCCGCGACAAACTGTGGATATCGCCCTCGGCGAGCATCCTGCCACCGACAAACAAGCCGACTCTGTCGCATATCTGCTGCACCTGGTGCAGGTGGTGCGAAGATAGCAGCACGGTAATCCCCTCATCCCGGCTCAGCGCCTGAATCAACTGCAGGAATTCACGAACCCCCTCAGGGTCGATCCCCAATGTCGGTTCGTCGAGGATGATCACTTCCGGCTGTTTGATCAGCACATCGGCCAAACCCAGCCGCTGCCGCATCCCGCGCGAGTAGGTACCCGCCTTTTTCCGGGCTGCCTCGCGAAGCCCCACCCGCTCCAGAAGTTTTTCTGCACGCTCTTCGGCCTGGACGCGGGAGAGTCCGTTCAGCCTCGCCGTGTACAGCAGGTTTTCCAAACCAGTCATGTCTTCGTAAAAGCCGACATCATCCGGTAGATAGCCTACTTTTCGTTTGACCAGTATCGGCTGCCGGGTCGAGTTGATGCCGCAGACAAAAACCGATCCGGATGTTGGCTCGGCCAACCCCAGCATCATCAGAATGGTCGTCGACTTTCCCGCACCGTTGGGACCAAGCAGGCCGAATATTTCGCCGCGGTTCACCGTCAGCGTCAAGCCGTCGACCGCCGTATGCTCTCCGTAACGTTTGGTCAGGTCAGTCAGCTCGATGATCGGCTGTTTCATCGCTTATCTCCTCCCGTAGGTACGGAACAGATAGTACACTCCCCCAATGACGCCCAGAATGATCAACACGCCCAGCCAGCCCCACAACAACGAGGTTTTGACCGCGACCCGGAACTGTGCCTCGGAAGTGGCTTCCGGTGCTCTGGCCGTCATGTTGACAACATAATCCCCGGCAATCGCCTGGTCATCCGCCTTGATCGTCGCCGTTACTTCTGTCGATTGGCCTGCATCCAACTTGTTGATCCGTTTTGGCTCGAAGGTCACTTCCCAGTTGACCGGTGTATCGGCGCTTAGTTCAATGTCATGCAGGTCAGCCGAACCTGTGTTGCTAACCTTGAGGGTAAGAGTCCGTTCACCGCCAGCCGTTACATCCGTACTCAACAAACCGGTTGGCGTGCTCAACTCGATGTCATAGTTTCCGGTGATGACCACTTCAAACTCGGTGCCGGCCGAAGTGGAACTTGTAGCCGCTTTAACCGGTATTTTATACGAACCTTGCTTGATTCCCTCCGGCGGGGAGACCTCGATGTCGATATCTTTGGTCGTGTTCGGCTCCACACTGACCGACGTCACTGCTTTACCATCCACCTTGAACTGCACATCCCAACCCTTCGGCGCCTCTGCCGTCAGCGAGTAGAGCTGTTTGTCCGCCGTCCGGTTGCGCAAGGTCGCTTCAAAGTTAAACGACGAACTGGCGTGTCCCTGCATGTTGGGTTGCTCAGTGGTCAGCTCCGTTTTAAAGGTTCCCTGCTCCGTTACGGTAACCGTCAGCGGAAGAGAACCCTTGCCCTCGGCCACCAGTTGAAAACGGTAGCTCCCCTTGTCAATCTCCAGCGGCACATCCACCTGCAGCGAGATATTGCGCGATTGGTCAGGCAGCACCGCGAGCCGCTGAATGCTCCAGCCTCCCGCCGTCAACTGGTATTCCCAGCCGTCCGGCAGACCCTGGATGGCAAGCCCGGTTTCCTGCACGGTCTGGCTGTTGTTAATCACTTCGATGTCGTAGTTGATCGATTCCCCCGGCGTAACCGAGATACTGGTGTAGGGAGTGTACAACGTGAGCTCACCCGCCGCCTGTGCGGGAACCCATCCCGTGGCCAACACTCCCAGAACAAGTGTCAGTACGAGTGACAAGTGTTTTGCCCATCTCATGCTCATCTCTTTTTCTCCCCCTGTCCAACAGATCGATATTGCTTGATTCATGAAGAGTACGCACGACATGACCTGTTGGATTTACCTCATGACATGAAATTTTCCGCGGGGTTTTAAATGGCTAAAAAATTTGCTACATGTAGTAATAGCAATCGTTAAGCGGAGGTGACAGACGTTGCCCCACCCGGACCTGGACGCGGAACGGCTGCTCAGCGAGACGGCAAACGGATCAGTCGCTGCCTTTGAAGCGTTTTACGAGCAATATGCACCTTTGGTTCTGCACATTGCCCAGCGGGTTATCGGGGATCGGATGGAAGCGGAAGATGTCTGTCACGACATTTTCCTCGAGGTGTGGAAAAAAGCAGGTCAGTTCGACCCCAACCGCGGCAGCGTGGAGGCCTGGTTGGCCGTCAAGGCTCGAAGCCGCTCGCTGGATCGGCTAAGGCGAAAACGCCGTGTCGTTGTGGAAACCGTTCCCGATTCACGCCTGGAACATCAATTGGAAACCGCCACGCCCGAAGAGCACGTGTTGTGTCGTCTTGACCGGGAGGCTCTGCGCAGCGCGCTCGGCAAACTCCCCGAGCCGCAAAGACGCGCCATCCACGGTATGTACTATGAGGCGCAGACGCACCGGGAACTGTCGGAAAAAATGAACCGCCCGCTTGGCACCATCAAGTCGCTGGTGCGTTACGGGATCGGCAACATCCGCAAACAATTGAGTCAGTTGGGGTGGCTGGAACCGTCAGGAGGTGCCAAAAAGCATGACTAACGCATCCTGCAGCTGGCGGGAAGAAGAAGTGATTGATCTGGTCTTGGGCAAGCTGTCCGCCGACAAGGAAGCCAGGCTCATGCTCCACCTGCCCCACTGCCAGAAGTGTTCGGCCTCCCATCGCGAGTGGTCGGCGCTGCTGGGAGACGGCGCATCTCTCCCTATGCCATCTCCGTCCATAAGGCACCGACTCAAGCGACGGATTACCTGGAGCAGCCGACTCACCACCATCCGCCGGCGAATCTTTGCCAAACCGGCAGTGAGGTGGGCCGTACCCGTGCTGGCGCTTTGTGCGGCCAGTCTGTTAGCCCTGCCTCGCGGGAATCCGGTTCCGCCAGAATTGCCAACCGAAGTGCTAACCCGGGAGATGTCGCTGGTGATGGACCCGCATACCGTCCTTCACGTCGTTCCCGTCGACTCGGGCCACCTGAAGGGATACATCTGGATCAACAACGCGTCCAACGAGCTGCTGATCCTTACCGACGGTCTGTCGCCGCTGGTGGAAAAAGACTATCAAGTCTGGTTCATTACAGAAAACAGACGTTCCCATGTCGGCCTGCTCGGATGGAAAGACGGGATCGCTCACCTTTACTTTCGCGGCGGGGAGCTGCGTCAGGCAGAAAACATCGCCATCACCATCGAACCCAAGGGGGGCAGCTTCAGCCCGACCGGCCCCGACACGATCTTTCTCAATCTGAAGTGATGTCGCCCCGCCTCTCGGGGCGTACCGGTAACCTCACGGTGCCAGCCGACTACCCTTTCCTGCCAGTCAGCCGGCTGGTTACCTGAACCAACTCGTCTGCAATCGTGCTTACTCGGGACAGCGCCTCTTCGTCGACCAATTGTTACGGACGGGGAAGCGGCTGCTCTTCCATACCTGTTATGGTACGATAAGGGTATCCTATATTTGCAAGGAGGATCTCTGATGGGGGAATGCAAACTTGACCATAGTCAGGAAGATGTCCGCAGCAAGTTGAGCGCACAGCAGGAACATTTGCCGCACGATCTGTACCTGGCACTGGCCGGCTGGCTCTCTCGCCCGCAGCCGCAACCAGCATTGAACGAAGTGTTTCACCTGCTAAAAAAATACGACCTGGCCGCAGAAGCGGAACAGGCCGAACGAAATAAAAAACTGCTCATGATGCTGAATGGGCGGGCGTAACGCTCACCGGTAGACGCCGCCGGGCAAACGCTGAAAGCAGGTTACCTCCAACTGTCAGGCGAACAAATCGCAGGAGGTGATCATGACATTCAGATGTTTGGACAAGTCGATTTCGTAGGGGACAGCTACCGCTCGCCCGGACGGATCTTTCAATACTCGCACGACCGGGCGGCTGGGCGCCCCCCGGTTGTAGTCTACGACGACGCCTTCTTCCCCGGTGGACAGCTGTACGGTCAGTCCAATCGGATAGAGGGCGATTGTATCGCGAAATGCGCAGACAAACTCCTCATGAAACAGCTTGCCGGCCCCGGACATCAAGAGTTCCATTGCCGTATGAGGCAGCATCGCCTGGCGGTACGAGCGGTGTGTGGTCAAAGCGTCGAAGACGTCACAAACCGCAAGCATCTTGGCGTAGGGGTGGATTTCCTGCTCCTTCAGTTGACGCGGATAACCAGAGCCGTCGCACCGTTCGTGATGCTGATAGGCGCAGTGGGCGATCAATAGCGAGAGCTCTTCCTGTTTGCGCAGCAGCTCGAATCCGTACTCCGTGTGCCGCTTGACCAGGTCGTACTCCTGCTCGGTCAGCCTGCCGGGCTTCATCAGGATATCAAGGGGAATCGCCATCTTGCCCACATCGTGCAGCATCGCTCCCATGCCCACTTCAATCAATTCCCGCTCTCCCCATCCCAGCTTCATTCCGAGTGACGTCGTGTAAAGGGCAACGTGAAAGGAGTGGGAGAAAATATAGTGATCCACGACACAGACACTGCCCAACAGGTTGAGGGCCGTCCGGTTCTGTTTCATCTCGTCGATGACGGAGCCCATCACTTGACGGAATTGCTTGGCCACCTGCTGGTTGACAAACAACTGCCGCCATTTCCCCGGTTCGGCCTGAAAACTTTGAAAAGCGGTTGTAATCACCGTCATCGCTTCCCGCCGCGTATCTTCCGAAATGGCATCCTTCACGACGATGTCGCTGGTCCACTTGTCTTCTATGTAGATGGATGTGATCTGTAATTCTTTTAGCCGATCCAGCATTTTCTGGGTTAAAGAGACACCCGCTCCAATCAAGGTCGTTCCCGTGCTGGTGTAAATCGGTTTGGCCAGCTTTTCCCCAGGTTGGCAGCGATTGACGGAAATCAGTCTCATACGTCCTCTCCCCGGTAAACCGTTTTTCACCCTTTTCGACATTATACTTCATTCCTTGGACAGAAGGGAGTCTTTTTCCCCGAACAAAAAAAGATCCTCCACTGTGAGCCGAGCTTTCCGCAGGCCAAACCGGAGAATGTCCGATTCATTCCAGCAAGCGGTCGTCCCGCTCTGTGGGGATCACTGTTCATTTGCTAGAACAGCTTGCGAATCGCCTCTCTTCCTTTCATTCCCACCGTGATGCCCATTGCTTCCGCTGCCGTTGTGACCGATTCAAGCGGAGCGTCGAGCAGTTCCTGAATCGTCTTGACCCCGACGGCACGCCCGGCCAATATTTGGCGGTCGGCCAGCTTTTGGTTCAGCAGGGCAACATCCAGTGCACCGCACATGATGTAGCCCTTTTCCGTGGTTACGACGAGCAAGGTGGTTTTGGGAAGCCGAACCGTAATGGCCAGGGCTGTCCCTTCCGGAAAAGAAAGCGGCTGTACGTCAATCATACGATACCTCCGTTCCTTGGATTACCATACCCTATGTGTCGTGTCCGGAAAGTGTGATTCCCGGCAGGCTTTCAGTGGACGATCATTTTTGTTCCTTCGTCATCCATGGCGACTTTTCGCTTCATCATTTCAATCAGGTACATGGCGACCATGTGAAACAGTTCCTCCGAATCCATGTCCTCAATCAATCGATGGAGATCCTCACGCGAATGATCTTGGAGAATGCCCACGACGATTGCGACGATGTCTTCTTCATCCCCGTTAAAATGTCCCTTGTACAGCTCGTAGAGTCGATCGACAAAACGCATGTAAATGTTCACCCCACCTCGCGAATTCATCATTTAGGGTAACCCAGTTGCTGTCTAGTTACGAATCCAGCGTGGTGCAAAACTGGCGTCAATCAATTCCTTGTGGCGGATCGTCTGTGCCAGTACTTCCCGCAGCACCTCCGGAAGGTAGAAGCGCTGGTCCTTCCCCTTGTGAAAGACGGGAAACAGGTGGTTGAACAAAAACATGTCTACCGTTGCGACGCGGTACTCACGGGTGGGCGAAAGCGGTTGATCTCCCACCTCGACACGGGTAATGGTCGGCTGTACGCCATCTGTATAGTAAACAGTCAGTCCATCCACACCCATCCAGCCGGTGACTTTGCCGCGAAATCCGAATCCCTTCAGCGGCATCGCCACTGTCTCCGGGCGAATCGCCTGTTTGAGAATCGTCAAGAGCTGTTCCCCGGTCAGGGTGACGGCGCAGGGCTTGATCGGATGAGGAGCACAGGCAAGCAAATCTTTTCGTGTCACTTCCCCTTCCGACAACGGGATCAGCATCAAGCCGCTGTTGGCCATCCCGATTTCCGCCCCCGTCCACTGTCGCAGGCTGGCTGCCAGGAACGAGGCGGACGGCGACTCCCGTTCCCAGTCAATGGGCAGTTCACGGGACAATCTGGCCACCGGCTCTGACAATACCCGATCAGCGGCCTCTCTTTCCCGCTCGATGAGAGCCTCAATGGCGGAATCGGCTTCATACCGGCTGACGGGCAGCACCTCCGCTTCCTGTTCCAGTACGCGCCGTTCCTTGTGCTCCAACACCAGCCGCACATGTCCAACATACTCGCCAAACTTTCCCACGTGGGCGATCAGGGTGGAACCCACCCGTTCACCGTATGGCAGCAGATGATGCGTATGTCCGCCCAGAATGACATCGATCCCGTCTGCTTCGCTAGCCAACTGCTTATCTGCCCAGTACCCGAGATGAGAGAGCACAATAACGGCATCCACCTCGTCCCGAAGCTGCTGCACCTGCCCCTTGATCAGCGCCAGAGGGTCTTTCACTTCCCACCCCAGCAGCCGGTAATAGGTATCAAATGGTGCCGTCACCCCAAGAATGGCCGCGCGGAACCCTTCCCACTCGTGAATGGCGTAAGGTACGGCCCAGGCAGGCGGCTGCCCGGTTGTACCATCCACCAGGTTGCTGACGATGACCGAAAAAGACGCATCCTGATACAGGAGATTCAACTGCTCTTTGGGAAAGGTAAGCCCTTCGTTGTTGCCTATCGTGACGTATTGGTAGCCGCTTTGGTTCAAGATCTCTACATTGGCTCTACCCCAGGTTGCTTCTGTCTTCATCCGGGAGCGGTCAGCATGATCGCCAATGTCCACCGACAGCACGTGATCGCCGCGCTGTTCCCACTTCGAACGCTCCACTTTGAGGCACGCGGCAATCTGCGGCATGCGTTCAAAATAGCTGTGGATGTCATTCGTGTGGAAAATGTGCAAGGTACTTGTACAAGCCACTGCTGCTCCCCTCCCCCTTTTCTACAAGCTATGCCAAAAACGCTTTTCCTATCATGTACAGGGCAACGCCCAGGATCAAGAGTCGCAGGATGTGGACCAGCGTCCTTCCTTTCAATCGCCTGGCTATCAGCGCACCCAGCTTGCCGCCTACCCAGGCGCCAGGCGAAAGCAGCAGGACGTACAGCCAGTCGACATGCCCGTAAGCCAGATTGGTGACGCTGCCGACAACGGCAGACAAAAAAATGACGAACATCGACGTCGCCGCCGCCACGTGGGGCGGAAAACGAAAGAGTACGATCATCGCCGGAACCATTAAGAGGCCGCCGCCCACTCCGAACAGACTGGACGTCAATCCGACGGAAAACGCCACCGCCAAGGCTGCCCAGCGCTTGTATCCGTACTCGTATGTAACGCCGTCGGCATCGACGAAAACACGCCGTACGCTCCATCCAATCGGTCGGGGCTTTAGTTTATCCTTTACATTGATCAGGGCAAACATCGCCAATTGAAACAGCCCGAACAAGAGATAAAAGGAGTCCGTCTGTATCAGCTTGTTCACATAAACCCCTACCACTGCCCCCGGCGCGCTGGCTGCAAAGAACAGCCAACCGCTTTGTTTATCCACAACACCTTGTTTTAGATAGGCCAGGGTGGATGAAAGGGCAGTGACGACGATGACCAAAAGCGAAGTGGCCGAGGCCATCTGCGGCATCATGCTGCCTGGTTCGTACTGATTGACAAAGTAAAGCAGGGCCGGAACAAAGAACAAGCCGCCGCCGATGCCGACCAGACTGCCGATCGCCCCGGCTGTCAACCCGATTAAAATAAACAAAACACTAAGCCATGACATGCGTTTCTCTCCTCTGGTGTCAGCTATTTTAGAACAGTTCCATCTGCCGCGGATTGAGTCCCTCCGGGTAAGCGCCGAGCAGTTCGATCATCTGCTTGGCGTTGCTGACAGCGTCGCCGCCGGAGTTGTTGTTGAACAAAATGCAGACTTCTTCCGCATTCTGCGCCAACTGCTCGATGCGCGGACGCCATTCCAGCAGTTCCTCCTCGCTGTACTTGTACAGGTAGCGAACGTCACGCCAGTTCTGACCCGGCCCCGGATCGCGCCAACCGGCAGTGTTGCGCCCGTGGAAGCGAACCAGTGACAGCCGGGGCGACGTAACCTCCGGCACGATCGGCACACATCCCGTCCCCACCTGTGGTTCGTCACAGACGACGTGAATGGCCCCGATCATGCGAAGAAAGGAAAGGGTCTTCTGCCGGTACGGCTCTTCAAACCAACTGCGGTGACGGAACTCGACAGCGATTGGATAACGCGCATATGTTTGTACACACCACTGCACGTAGTTGACATTTTCCTTCTTCAACTCAAACCAGGGAGGAAACTGGAACAAAATCGCCTTCAACTTAGCCGCCGCAACAAGCGGTTGAATGCTTTCCTCAAAACGACGAAACATGTCCAGCCTGCTTTGCTTCTCTTCCGTACCTCGTTGATGGCCGGTCATTGCCTGATGCGGTTTGACGATGAAGCCGAACTGCTTCGGCGTGTCCTGCACCCAGGTTTCGTAGTTCTTCTGTGGTAAAATGGCATAAAAGGAGCTGTCCAGCTCCACGATTGGAAAGTGGCTGGCGTATACGGACAGCTTTTCTCGCGGTTTGACGCTGCTCGCATACAAGTCGTGATGATCGCCCCAGCCGCATACACCGATGGAGATCTTGCCTGACATCTCTATACAACCTCACGTAATAGGGGGGAAGTCAGATGTTCCCCGCCGTATTGGGTGAACCCTTTGCGAATAAGCATACCAAACTACAAATGGAGGGGAAAGTAGTAAAACGCCTCGTCGCCGAAGGGCGAGAGGCGCTGCCAAACGAGTATACCGCCTTGCTTGCGGGTTGGGGAAGCCGGATCACCAGGCATCATCCCGCTTCCCCCGCGGGAGGAGACCGACACTCGTTTCGCTGGAGCGGTCCCGAATTGATTGAGGCACTGGCCTGCATCGGGCAGGAGGGACACTGCTGGCTGGGCGTCCTGCATACCCATCCCTCGACGGCAGCGATCCCCTCCTCCGTCGATGCTGCCAACTGGCATTATCCGCAGCTCAGCTACTGGATCCTGTCCTTTTCCGGACAGACTCCCGTGCTGCGTGCGTATCAGTGGGTGGATGGCTCCTTTTTCCTTCGTCCGTACGAGATACTGCCCGGCTGATTCTTCTCTGCAATCCTGCGCAAGCAGCCGGGCGCTCCCACCTGTCTCCACTGCTGCAATGGCAGCCGTTCGGCTCCTAGACCTGCTCTCCGCCTGTACCCGGTTTTGCCTCAACAGCCGCCGTTCCCGCTGACGTTGATGCACCCTGCGGTACTCCGGTAGAGGCTCCTGCCGGGATCGGCAAAGCCGAACTGCCTTGGCTGCCAGTCATGAACTGTTTGATCATCTCGTTCATGTCGATGCCGGATACGTCTTTGAGCATTTCCGGCATTTGCGACATCAGCTTGGTCACATTGGTACTGAGCCGGTTGATTCCGTCTCCCAGGCCGCCGCCTGTGTCGATCACGGTTACCTTGTCGATCGCCTTGATCGGCTCCGCCACTTTCTCCGCCAACTCCGGCAGCATCTTGGCAATGATGTCGAGAACGGCCGCCTGACCAAACTTCTCGAACGCTTCGGCCAGCTTCTCTTTCCCCTCTGCTTCCGCTTCCAGCTTGAGTCGGATCACTTCCGCTTCCGATGCACCTTTGGCCTTTTCCGCTTCCGCGATCGCCAATCCTTCCAGGCGTTTCTGTTCCGCTTGCGCTTTTGCTTCCGCTTCGATCCGATACTTCAGCGCGTCCGCTTCACGCATTTTCTTCGCTTTCTCTGCCTCTGCCGCCTGCTCAACAGCGTATCGGTCAGCATCCGCCTTCTTCTTCACCTCGGCATCGTACTGCCGTTCGCGGCGCAGAATCTCTTTTTCCTCCAGTTCAATTTCCTTCTGTTTGCGGACGAGCTCAATCTTCATTTCCTCTTCGGTTACCTGCTGCTTGGTCACGGCTTCCTGCAGCTTGTAAGCCTGGTCAGCAGACGCACGCGCACGATCCTGTTCTTCCTTAAAGGCTGCCACTTTCAGCTCTTTTTCCTTTTCGGCTTCGGCGATATTGGTCTCTTTCAGCAGTTCCGCCTTGCGCGCCTCCTCTTCCGCTCTGGCCTGCCTGATCCGCGCTTCCTTGTCCGCTTCCGCCTGGGAGATGGTCGCATCCCGCTTAACGGCGGCGATTTGCGGAATCCCCAGCGCAGCCAGGTAGCCGTTTTTGTCCCGGACGTCCTTGATGGTGAAGCTGACTACGGATAGGCCCATTTTCTTCAAATCTTTTGCTGCGACGGCTTGTACCTCCTGGGCGAAGCGCTCCCGGTTCTTATAGATCTCTTCTACTGTCATGCTGCCGAGAATGGCCCGCAGGTAGCCTTCAAGCACTTCCTGCGCTTCCGATTTGAGCGCCTCATCTGACTTGCCCATGAACTGTTCGGCAGCCGTGGCAATGTCTTCAATCGTGCTGCCCACCTTGATGATCGCTACACCGTCTGCCATTACCGGCACCCCTTGCTCCGTGTAAACCTCCGGTGTGGAGACATCCAACTTGTGCGAAAGCAGACTGAGAAAGTTAGCCTGCTGGAAAATTGGCAAAATAAAGGCACCGCCACCGCGAACGATCTTCATTTTGCGTCCCGATTCATCCGTCAGCACGTTTTTTGTTCCCAGGAAGCTCCCGGTGACGATCATGGCCTCGTCCGCTCCCACGGTCTTGTACCTGGCCCAAAAAGCAATCCCCAGTATGACGATGACCGCTGCAACTCCTACCACCGTGTAAAAAATGGTCGGTTCAGTCACGCTATCCCCTCTCCTTTTCTTCATCAAATGGCACCACGAATAGAACGTGGTCTCTCACTTCCGCCACGATGACTTTCGTTCCTTCTGCAATCTCCTGCTCATGCCAAGAAGCGGCAACATGGTTGGTCGTTCCGTTAACCATTGTAATCAGGACCTCGCCCACACCGGAGGCAGGAATCCCCGTGAGCACTTCTCCTGTACGGCCAACCAGGTCGTTGATGGAAAAACCGGTGGACGTCTCTGCATCCTTCATCGGTTCCACCCAGATAAAGTAAGCGGCCACAGCAATCACGCCCCCACCGATCACCGCCAAGCCGAAAATCAGCCAATCAGAGAACTCCGTGAGCCTCTTCAACAAAAACCCGCACCCGCCAAAAGCGGCCAACCCGCTGACCAACGTGATCGGCTGCAGCATCGGGATTTCCAGCCCTTCCAGCAAATCTCCGGCTGCATCGCCCAAAAAGAGCGTAGTAAATGCATAGACCAGTCCAACCCCGATGCAGACGAGAAAGAGCGTATCAAGCCAAGCCAAGCACACCCCCTCCTTTTTGTTACTATTTCTGAATATTCTTCCGTATGTATTACGTTCATTTCCATCGAAGGTTTCGCTTTCTAGGGAATTCTGGCGAGCCACCGGCAGTGAGCGAGAAAAAACGCCCCACTCGTGTGCACGTGCTGAAGGGGCCAGAACAGAAGGCCGGATAAACCTTTTTTCAAAACGAAACATGTGACATCAAGTGCATAAATCAATATGAAGAGGGGCTTTCCCCAGTAGATATTATCTACTATTGGGAAAGCCCCTTTGACACCAACAACATCGTCTCTTTTCTTCGTTCCCTCTGTATATGCTGTTTTAAACGGCAAAAATGTGTTTTCCCACTTTCATCGTCTGCTTGCGCGACCAGATCCAGGAAGACGTAGCGGTCTGCGGATTGAAGTAATAGAGGGCTCCGTAGGTCGGATCCCAGCCGCGCACGGCTTCCTCGGCCGCCTTGTAGGCTGTTCGGTTGGGCTTCAGCCAATACTGACCGTCATCAACCGCTGTAAATGCCCGCGGCTGAAAAATAACGCCGGCTACCGTATTGGGAAACTGGGCCGATTGAACGCGGTTCATCACAACAGCCGCTACGGCTACCTGCCCGACATACGGTTCACCCCGCGCTTCCCCGTGGACAACACGAGCCAGCATGTCCAACTCGCGCTTGTTGACCGATACCTTCTTCAACATCTTCCATGTCTTTGGACCGACGACCCCGTCCACCGGCAAACCATACTGATATTGAAACCGCCGTACAGCCTGTGCTGTGTGCTGGCCAAAGACGCCATCCATTCCAGCGGTGTAGAAATCAAGCACCTTTAGGCGAAACTGCAAATCCCATACATCCCCGCTCTGACTTCCCACTTTAAGGGTTGGTGCAGCTTCTGCCTGCTCCAATGGAAGCAGCCATCCGGCCGTCAGGAAGAAAACGAAGAAGAAAGGGATGACGAAAGTTCTCTTCATGCAACTTCCTCCTTTCCCTTAACCATTATAGGTACGCCCTGCAATCAGTCTCAACCCGCGAATACTGGAAAGACAGCGCATCGTTCCCTCAACAGGTGAAAAGAAACAATCCTCACTGGACAGTTACCTGCCGAATAGGCTGATAACAGGAATGGAAGCAGGAGGAGTGTCTCGTGCGCTACATCATTCAATTTGGAGATACCCTGTATGCGATTGCCGCTCGATTTGGGCTGCCCCTTCGCGATCTGCTGGCTGCCAACCCACAAATCACACAGCCGGATCTGATCTTTCCCGGCCAGGTGATCGAGATTCCCGACACCGGACAGCCTGCCCAAACGTTTCGCTACGTCATCCGCCCTGGTGACACGATGTACCGGATTGCCCAGCGCTTCCGCATCAGCATCACAGCACTGTTGGCAGCCAATCCCCAGATTGAGAATCCATCGCAGATCGTCCCCGGCGAAATTGTCTACATTCCGCGCCGAACGATGCGCCAGTACGTCGTACAGCCTGGGGATACGCTGTATCGGATTGCCCGTTCGTTTGACATCAGTCTCCAACGGCTGATAGAGGCCAATCCAGGTGTGGACCCAACCCGGCTGCAGATCGGTCAGGTCCTGACCATTCCGGAATCTTTCCCGCGAGAGATCGTCATACCTCGGGAAGATTACGGGTACGATGAGATGATGGCCGATCTGGAGGCGCTTGTCCAGCAGTATCCATTTCTTGCCATGACAACAATTGGTCAATCGGTGTTGGGGCGCAGCATCCCTGCGGTCAGACTGGGCGTCGGTCCGAAAGAAGTTCACTACAACGCATCGTTTCACGCCAATGAATACATCACCACGTCCGTCCTCATGAAATTCATCGAAGAGTACGCTCAGGCACTTGCGGAGAACCGTTCGATCGGCAGGTTTCACATTCCAACCCTGTATAACCAAACCTCGCTCTGGATCGTGCCGATGGTAAATCCAGACGGAGTGGAATTGGTACTCGAAGGCATTACCCCGGCCAACCCGTACTTTGAAGAAGTGCTGGCGATCAATGGGGGGTCCCGCAGCTTCAGCGGTTGGAAAGCCAACATTCGCGGTGTCGATTTAAACGACCAGTTTCCGGCCAACTGGGAAGAAGAGGCTGCCCGTCGTGCTCCGGACGGCCCGGCTCCGCGCGATTACCCAGGGCCCGCTCCTCTTTCCGAGCCGGAATCCCAGGCAATGGCCCAATTTACAAGGGACCACGACTTTCGCCTGATCATCGCTTTTCATACCCAGGGGGAAGTGATTTATTGGGGTTACCGCGGTCTGGAACCGCCGGAAGCCGAACAGATCGTACGCCGCTTTGCGGAAGTCAGCGGGTACCTGCCAATCCGCGATGTGGAGAGTGACGCCGGATATCGGGATTGGTTCATTCAAGAGTATCGCCGCCCCGGCTTCACGGTCGAGTTGGGTAAAGGGGTAAATCCCCTTCCGTTTGAGCAGTTTTGGAACATCTGGGGCAAAACCATCGGCATATTGCTGACAGGACTTGTTGTCTAAAAAAGGATGATCCAAAAGGGGCAAATGGCTAACCTGCAGCTTCAATTAACAAGCGCGTGTAATCGTGCCGGGCTTCACTCATGATCTGATCACTGCCGAACTCATCCACGATCCGTCCATCTTTCATGACGATGATCCGGTTGCTGAACACGCATCCTTATCAGGAACTTTATCAGAAATAGTGCTTTTTCGCCAAGTAACCCTTGGGATGGAGCGCAAATACGGGCGGCATGAATCCTGCACAGAAAAGAACAGAGGTTGACACCGTCAGCAGCCATCTGGCTGGCGGCATCAACCTCTTGTGCCTGTCACTTCACACACTGCTTCTACTCTTTGCTTCCGTTACCCAATACTGCCTTCCATCTCGAACTTGATCAGACGGTTCATCTCCACGGCGTACTCCATCGGCAGCTCTTTGGTAAACGGCTCAATGAAGCCCATCACGATCATCTGGGTTGCTTCGGCTTCGCTCAAGCCGCGGCTCATCAGATAGAACAGCTGGTCTTCCGATACTTTGGAAACCGTCGCCTCATGCTCCAGCGTGACATTGTCGTTGAGAATCTCGTTGTACGGAATCGTATCGGACGTGGACAGCTTGTCGAGAATCAACGTATCGCACTTGATGTTGGACTTGGAGCCTTCCGACTTGCGGCCGAACGATGCCAGACCGCGGTAGGTCACTTTTCCGCCCTCACGGGACAAGGACTTGGAGACAATGGTCGAAGTGCAGTCCGGCGCGAGGTGGATCATCTTGGCACCGGCATCCTGGTGCTGCCCTTTGCCCGCAACCGCGATCGAAAGGACCGTCCCTTTTGCCCGCGGCCCTTTCATGACGACAGCCGGATATTTCATCGTCAACTTGGAACCGATGTTGCCGTCGATCCACTCCATGTTGGCATCGGCGTAAGCGACAGCCCGCTTGGTTACCAGATTGTAAACGTTGTTGGACCAGTTTTGGATCGTGGTGTAGCGGCAGCGTGCGCGGTCCTTGACGATAATCTCCACCACCGCCGAGTGCAGCGAGTCGGTGCTGTAGATTGGCGCCGTACAGCCTTCGACGTAGTGGACGAAGCTGTCTTCATCGGCAATGATCAGCGTCCGCTCAAACTGCCCCATGTTTTCCGAGTTGATCCGGAAGTAAGCCTGCAGCGGCGTCTCCACTTTAACCCCTTTCGGTACGTAGATGAACGAACCGCCCGACCAAACCGCCGAGTTAAGGGCGGCAAACTTGTTGTCCGCCGGTGGGATAACCGTGGCGAAATACTCTTTGACCAGCTCGGGATACTCGCGAACCGCCGTATCCATGTCGCAGAAGATGACACCCAGCTTCTCCAGGTCTTCCTTCATGTTGTGATAAACGACTTCAGACTCGTACTGCGCGGATACACCCGCAAGGAACTTCTGTTCCGCTTCCGGGATGCCCAGCTTGTCAAAGGTCGCCTTGATCTCCGCAGGTACTTCATCCCAGCTGCGTCCCTGTTTTTCCGAAGGTTTGACGTAGTAGGTGATCTCGTCGAAGTTGAGATCGTCCAGCTTGCCGCCCCACGTGGGCAGCGGCATCCGTTGAAAAATCTCCAGAGCCTTCAAGCGGAACTCCAACATCCACTCCGGTTCGCCTTTAATGCGGGAAATCTCTTCGACGATTTCACGCGTCAAGCCCTTCTTGGTCCGGAACACCGAAACGTCCGGATCGTGAAAGCCGTACTGATATTCCTGCAGTTCAGGGGCTTTTTTTGCCATGTTGATTCACTCCTTTGTGCAATCGGGGGTTATTCGCCCGCTTGCCGAATTCCCTGCTCCAGTGCTTTCCAAGCCAAAGTGGCGCATTTAATGCGGGCGGGAAACTTGGATACGCCTTGCAGCGCTTCGATATCGCCCAGATCGATTGAATCGTCCGCCTCTTTTCCCTGCATCATGTCAGAGAAAATCTTTGCCAGGTGGAGCGCCTCCTCAACCGTTTTCCCTTTGACTGCTTCCGTCATCATCGAAGCGGATGAGATGCTGATTGAACAACCTTCGCCAAGAAACCTGGCGTCCAACACCCGGCCCCCTTCCACTTTGAGCGAAAGGGAAATGCTGTCGCCGCAGGTCGGGTTGTTCAGGTTGACGACCAGGCCTTCACTCTCATCCAGTTTGCCCTTGTTGCGCGGCTTTTGGTAATGATCCATGATCACACGGCGGTATAAATCATCAAGAGAGGACATTGCCAAAATACTCCTTCGTCTTTTTCAACCCGGCGACAAACAGATCCACGTCCTCTTCCGTATTGTAGAGGTAGAAGCTGGCCCGGGCCGTAGCCGTCACCTTAAGCCAGCGCATCAGCGGCTGGGCACAGTGGTGGCCGGCGCGGACAGCCACTCCGTAGGAATCTAGTACAGTCGCCACATCATGCGGATGGATGTCTGCCAGGTTGAATGTAATTAATCCGGTCCGCTCCCTGGTTGGTCCGTAAATGCTCAGTCCTTCGATTTGCTGCATCTGCTCCAGCGCGTAGCGTACCAGATGCCTGTCATGCTGCTCCACTTGCTCCAAACCGATGTCCGTCAAAAAGTCGATCGCTGCGGCCAGGCCGATCGCACCGGCGATAATCGGAGTCCCCCCTTCAAATCGCCACGGGATCTCCTTCCAGGTGGAGTCGTACAGATCGACGTAGTCGATCATCTCTCCGCCAAACTCGACAGGTTCCATCTGCTCCAGATGTTCCCGCTTGCCGTACAGCACGCCGATGCCGGTCGGACCGCACATCTTGTGAGCGGAGAAAGTGAAGAAATCACAGCCCAGTTCCTGCACATCCACCTTCATGTGAGGAGCAGACTGAGCACCGTCGACAACCAGCACTGCTCCGTTCTGGTGAGCAATGTCAGCGATCTCTTTAATCGGCGCGACATCGCCAAGTACATTGGAAATCTGGTGGATGGCGATGACCTTCGTCCTGGGCGAGATCGTCTGTCTGACAGCCTCTACGGTTATTGTACCATCATCCGCCAGCGGGATAAACGTAAAAGTCGCCCCCGCGGCTTTGGCCACCTGCTGCCAGGGGATGAAATTGCTGTGGTGCTCGGCGATTGTGGTGACAATTTCGTCTCCCTCCCCAAGACGCGGACGTACATAGCCGTTGGCCACCAGATTCAGGGCAGAAGTGGTTCCCCGCGTAAAGATGATCTCCGCCGCCTCTTTGGCATTGATAAAGGAGCGCACTTTTTCCCTCGCGTCTTCGTAGGCATCGGTCGCTTTGCTGCCCAGTGTGTGAACACCGCGGTGCACGTTGGAGTTGTACGTTTTGTAGTAATGATCCAGGGCCTCAATGACCTGAACCGGTTTTTGCGAGGTGGCCGAACTGTCCAGATAGACCAGCGGGTGACCGTTCACCTGTTGGTCCAGAATCGGAAAGTATTTGCGGATCTCCTTGGCATCGATCATCGCGCCAACTTCCTTTCAAGCGCCTGTCGCAGACGGGATTTCACTTCTTCCAGCGGAATTTCCGCCACCACCGGCTCCAGGAAGCCCAGGATAATCAGGCGCTCCGCCTCTTTTCGGGTAACCCCGCGGGACATCAGGTAGTAGACGCTCTCTTCGCTGATCCGGCCGACAGAGGCAGCGTGCCCCGCCTTGACGTCATCCTCGTCGATCAACAGGATCGGGTTGGCGTCG
Organism: Brevibacillus sp.; assembly: GCA_017656235.1. Classification (GTDB taxonomy): domain Bacteria; phylum Bacillota; class Bacilli; order Brevibacillales; family Brevibacillaceae; genus Brevibacillus_E. The sequence goes on along the minus strand of JACDOF010000002.1, from coordinate 43,926 downwards.
CCGCGCGCTTTGGGGCTGAGCATCAAGATGTTCTCCGCCTGTTCTCCGTTGGCCTTTTCGGCTCCTTTTTCAATCTTGGTGATTCCGTTCAGGATCGTCACCGCTTCATCCCGCATGACGGCTTTGCTCAGCAGGTTCGACTCGGAGTGCGTGCCAATGTGCTGCACCTGGGACGTAATGTTCTGACGCTGGCTGCCGGTGCCCACATTGATCGTCTTGGTGTCGGCAGCCGACCCGCTTCCTTTGAGCACGGTCGTGTTGTTCGCCACAGAATTGCCCTCGTTCATCTCGCCAAGGATCCATTCCATCTTGCCATCGCGCTCAACCACTGCGCGGCGGAACGTGTAGTCGTGCACCTCCTCGGAGAACGATCGTACCGAGGCAACCTGCACCTGCGCCCCTGCACCGACAAATACTTCAACCACACTGTTGGAAACCATCTGCCTGCCTTGGGCTGAGACGAACGTGTCGACGTAGGCCACCCGGCTGTTCGCTTCCGCCACCACCAGCACGTGCGGACAGAGCAGGGCTTCATCTCCGGATACTTCGAAGACGGCTTGCAGCGGCTCTGTGATCTCCACGTTTTTCGGCACGTAGAGAAATACCCCTCCGCTCACCAGAGCGGCGTGCAGCGCAGTCAGCTTGTGTTCATCGAATGCGACAGCCTGCATGTAGTAACGCTTAAGCAGGTCTCCGTGTTCGCGCAGTGCCGCAGCCAGGTCGGTAAAGATCACGCCCTGCGCCTTCAACTCGTCAGAGACAGCGGCAAACACCGCAGAAGCGTTTTTCACGACAACCAGGTTTTGGACCGAGCGCTCGTCAATCTGCTCCCGCACCACTTCGTCCAAGCCCTCGGTGCTGTCTGTTTTCGCTTCCGTTAGAAACGGGGTTGCGCGGTCAATATTCCAGTTATCGATTTTCGTCTTTTCCAGCGCAGGCAGCGCGAGCACATTCACTGCGTTGAGCGCAGCCAAACGCTTTTCGTAAAACCAGTCCGGCTCCTGATTGGCTTTGGAAAACTCGGCAATCGATTCCTTGCGAAAGCGAAGTTGTGTATCTATGCTCATCCCATTACACCCACCTTTCGCCTAAACACCGGCATGAACCGTTTCGTCTTCAATGCCGAGTTCTTCCTTGATCCAGTCGTAGCCTTCCGCTTCCAGACGCTCTGCCAGCTCCGGTCCGCCCGATTTGACGATCCGGCCCTGCATCATCACGTGCACAAAGTCAGGCTTGATGTAGTTGAGCAGGCGCTGATAGTGGGTGATGATCAAAAATGCCCGATCTTCCGAGCGCATCTCGTTAACCCCTTTGGCAACGATCTTCAGCGCGTCGATGTCCAGACCGGAATCGATCTCGTCCAGAATACAGAGGCTGGGTTTCAACATCATCATCTGCAGGATTTCATTGCGCTTCTTCTCGCCACCGGAAAACCCTTCGTTGAGATAGCGGTGGGCGAATGCCTCGTCCATCTCAAGCAGAGCCATCTGTTTATCCATTTCGCGGATGAACTTCATCAGCGAGATTTCGTTTCCTTCGCCGCGGCGGGCGTTAATGGCAGAACGGATGAAGTCGGAGTTGGTCACTCCGGTGATTTCGGACGGATACTGCATGGCCAAAAACAGGCCGGCGCGAGCGCGCTCGTCCACTTCCATTTCCAGCAGGTCTTCGCCGTTAAAGATGACCTCGCCTTCCGTCACTTCGTACTTGGGATGACCCATAAGCGTAGAAGCGAGCGTCGATTTACCGGTTCCGTTCGGCCCCATGATCGCATGTACCTCGCCGCCCTTGATTTCCAAGGAGAGACCTTTGAGAATCTCCTTATCTTCTACCTTCGCACGAAGATTTTTTATTTGCAGGTGCGGTACGCCAGACATCCAACATTCCTCCATTTGTGTAAGTAATCAGGATTGCGGCAAAGGCTGCTGTGGATCAACAGCAGCTAGTATTCCCATCAGCAGCCATTCATTCTCAATCCATTCTCAATTACTATTGTAGTATAAGAATAATTATAAATCAACGTAAATCCTATTTCAGTATTTTTTAAATGCTTATGTTTACTTTATATGCGGGAACGTACACCGCGGTGTTCCGCTCCTTGCCAGCCGCCATGCATGAAAGAAGGCCCCCTGGAGGCCTCCGTTTTACCGAAGTACATTGATGATCTCCGAGCGCTTTGCCTGATACTCCTCATCCGAGAGTACCGGTGAAAAATCGCTCTGCGGAATCTCTTCGAGCAGATGGTGCCATGATTTGCAGCCCTTGTACTCGTCGGCAATCGCGATTTCCACCGGCTGGTGCAGCCGGTAGACGCGGGCGAACAAGATATGCAGCGGTTTTTTCTTCTTCCAGTGCAGGCGGACGTCGGCAAAGTCCTCCGTCCAGATATGGTAGGGATGAAGCGAGCGCAGTTTGGCTTCATCCAGCAATTCCACATCATCGGTGACGTGGGCGAAATAGCGAATGGCGACCTTCTCCCGGTCAGGGCTCCACTCCTTAAGCGTCGCTTCCAGATCAGCGTGATACGCCGGTTTGATCATCTCCGGTTTTTGGTGTTCATAGGTTGGATACAGATAAAATGTATCGCGCTCCAGAACGAACTCACGTGTCTCCTCGTAAAGCCCGCCTTTGCGCACCGTAATGATCTGCTTGCCTTCTCCCAAAGCTTTTACGGCAACGGCCCATTCCTTCAAAGCCAGTGTGGACGCAGGCTGTACAATTGCTGCAGCGATGGTGACCAACTCCTTTCAAGCCGTGTTCCGCGGAATCGACCAGTGGATCGTACCGCTGTAAACAGTACAAAACCACGGTCCTCTGCGTATGCTGTCCTATAGTTTAACAAAATCTGCGCCTGCTTTAAAGAAAAAGCCTTCATCCGCGAACGGGACGAAGGCTTTGCCAAAAACGCGCTACAGGATGCGCGGGCCTTGCTTCGCAATATCAGCAGCATGTGGGAACTTTTTGCGGAAGTTTTCGGCAAAGCGGGCGGCCAGGTCACGCGCCTGCCGATCGTAAGCTTCTTTGTCCGCCCAGGTGCTGCGCGGCTGCAGGACCTCGGCCGGTACCCCCGGACAGCTTGTCGGCACTTGTACGCCAAACACGGGATCGGTGACGAACTCCGCTTCCTCCAATTGACCGTTGAGGGCTGCCGTCACCATCGCCCTTGTATGGGCCAGATTCATCCGCTTGCCGACACCGACGGGGCCGCCGGTCCAACCGGTGTTAACCAGGTAGACGCGAACGTTGTGCTCAACGATCTTCCTGCCCAGCATTTCGGCGTAAACCACCGGGTGAAGCGGCAAAAACGGCGCACCGAAGCAGGTGGAAAACTCCGTCTGAGGAGTGGTTACCCCCCGCTCCGTTCCGGCCATTTTGCTGGTATAGCCGGAGAGGAAATGGTACATGGCCTGCTCTTTGGTCAGTTTGGAAATCGGCGGAATGACGCCAAATGAATCGGCTGTCAGAAACAGGATCACATTTGGATGGCTGCCCACACCCGGGATGACCGCACCCGGAATCTTCTCTACCGGATAGGCAGCCCGCGTATTTTCCGTGTACGTTTCACTGTTGTAGTCGGCCTGCCGGGTCAGGGGATCGACGTCCACATTCTCCAGCACTGTGCCGAAGCTGATGGCCTGCCAAATCTGCGGCTCTCCTTGCTCGGACAGCCGGATGCACTTGGCGTAGCATCCCCCTTCAATGTTAAACACGCCGTTATTCGACCAGCCGTGTTCATCGTCACCGATCAGGAAGCGATTGGGATCGGCCGACAGGGTTGTCTTGCCGGTTCCGGAAAGTCCGAAGAAGAGGGCTACGTCCCCTTCCTTGCCCATGTTGGCCGAGCAGTGCATGGAGAGTACGTCGCACTCCGGCAGCAGGTAGTTCATCACGGTAAAGATGGACTTTTTCATCTCGCCCGCGTATTCCGTGCCGCCGATCAGCACTGTCCTGCGCTCGAAGCTGATGATGATAAAGGTCTCCGAATTGGTCCCGTGCACCGCCGGATCTGCCTGGAAACCGGGGGCGGCGATAACGGTGAATTCCGGAGTATGCGCAGCCAGTTCGGCAGCCGTCGGGCGAATAAACAGCTGGCGGGCAAACAGATTATGCCAGGCGTATTCGTTTACCACACGCAGCGATAAGCGGTATTCCTCATCGGCGCCGGCATATCCGTCGAAGACAAACAGTTCCTTTTGCTGCAGGTAGTCAAGCACATCGGTGTACAACCGGTCAAACCTGTCAGGCGAAATGGGCTGGTTGGCCTCCCAGTTTACCTTGTCGCGAACCGACTCTTCTTCCACGATAAATTTATCCTTCGGCGAGCGACCCGTATATTTTCCCGTTAACGTGTTGAGTGCGCCCTTGTCGGTCAGCACGCCCTCTCCCCGCTTGATCGCGATTTCGACGAGTTGGGGCACAGACAGATTGTATTTCACGTCGGAGTTCGCAAGCACCTCATTCAGCGTCTTTACCGTCTTGATATCCATGTCAACGATCTCCTTCCCACACAATCGCACAATTTGTGATCTTCTAATACTGCCTCTGATGATAAATAGTATATCACATTTCATTAATTAAGCCACATGAATTTGTGGGGTTGTGTGAAAAAAATGTGAAGGCCTGCCCTCTTTTTTGTATCAACTGGGTATCGCACTCTACCGCCATCGCGTTTGCCAAAACAAAAAAAGGAATACGCCCGATAGACGGATGCATTCCTTTGCAATCCATTTTTTTCACAAATCAAGGCGGTGGAAGCTATGTCGTGCTTGCGGAGACGTCTGTTTCTGCAGCGAGACGTCGGATTTCTTCCTGAATGGGCAGGTGGTACGGGCACTTTTGCTCGCAAAGCGGGCGCTCTCGGCACGGTTCGTAGGTAAGGCACTGGGCAAACAAGGCCTGCGACTTCTGCCAAATCTGTTCCCCGGCGTCAAGCAGCCCGTACCTGGCCCGGTAACGCGACGGGATCAAGGTGTCAGGGATCTTGATCCCCAACGGGCAGGAACAGTAGTTGCATCGTCGACAACCGTGCTCATCCAGCCCTTCGGCCATCTGAATCAGGCGGGCGCGTTCTTCCGCTGTCACTTCCGGTTCCAGCGCCTGCAGGTTTTGATCCACCTCGGCAATGCTTTTCATTCCGGACAGCACCACATGTGCGTCCGATCCACCTGTGAAGCGAATCGCCTCCACCGTCCTCGACAAAAACGGACCAGACAGCGGCTTCATCGCAATCATGCCCACGTCCAGTTCGCGGGCGGTCGGCATCAAATCCCGCTCAGCAAACGGCTGCACCATACTTAGATGAAACAGCACCGTGTCAAACGGATAATCTCTCAGCCAGCGAGCCAGCAGCTCCGGTCGATGCCCGGTGATGCCGATGTGACCGATGTAGCCTTTCGCTTTCAGTTCTTCCGCTGCTCGCAGGGCCCCGTCTGGTGCTTTGATCTCGCGGTACTCCTTGACGTAATTGACGTAGTGAATCTGCAGAATATCAATATAATCGGTTTCCAGAAGTCTGAGGCTTTGTTCGATCTCCTGTTTGGCCTCCACATAGGAGCGTTTTTGTGTCTTCGTCGCCAACACGTACTCCTGGCGGCGGGAAGCGATTGCTTTGCCCAGCTTCTCCTGGCTGTCTCCGTAAGCGGCTGCCGTGTCGATGTACGTAATGCCCCGATCCAGGGCATAGTTCATCAGCTGATCCGCCTCTTGCTGAGTCAGCTTGGGCAAATGCATGGCGCCAAATCCAAGAGCAGAAACCATCAGGCCGGTTCTGCCCAGTCGTTTCTTCCTCATTCGTTCACCAACTCCCGCCTGCCATTATACCACAGCAAGCGGCATCAATTGTGACCGTCAGCACATTGGATGCACGCTGCCATCAGATCGCAAAGCGCGCGTCAATCGGCTGTTCATCGTCTGCTGCTGGCGGTGAGACGCAGCAGAGCGTCCAATTTTAACTGATCCCTTAGCGGCCCCTTTTTTCGGACAAAAGAGCTTGCACGCAGGTAGCCAAACTCGTCTCCAGCAAACATCATCGCCAAATTCCGTTCGCTTCCATAGAGCATCAAATCTGTCTTTTCCCTGTCCGTCCAGCCAACATGCTGCACGGCGTGATTGGAAAAGATCAGCATCACCTTCACCCCGGTATCTTCGGCAGCCAGTCCAATCCGCCGCTCCCACCCCCTGGTCAGGGGACGCAGAAAAGCTTTTGCCGACAATCGGGACTGAAACCCGGCCACTTCGTTCAGCAAACTGTCAGCCACCTGTTCTTCCTCCTCACCAGCCTTCTGCCAGTTGATTCGGAAGAGGGAGCGTCGAATCCTTTGACTAGATTTGTCATCTGCTGTCACCATCCAGACTTCTTCTCGACAAAACCGAACGGGGCAGTACGCAAAAAAAGCCGACGATCCGCATATGGCAGCGAATGTCAGCTTCTGCACAGGCCCGGCTGCATCGTCCGGGCGCTAGCCCTCGTCCTGTTCATCCTTTTCCACCCTTACTTCCAATTGGTGTCCGTCTGGAGACTCGAAATAAAGATTGTAGCTTGTGGAACGCTCGATCGGTCCCCGATAAGGGATATTTTGCACTTCCAGCTTATCCACCAGATAATCCAATTCCGCGCGGGTTGCAATGGAAAAGGCAATATGGTCCACCTGACCGATGCCGTTTTGCCCAGCCGTATCATGTTGATGAAGCCCAATCCGCATATGGGGCCCTACCGTGAAGTAAATTGGCTGGCTTTCATCCACATCATCCAACGACAGCGGAACCTCAAGAATCTCTTTGAAAAACTCGGCAGTCTTCAGAGGGTTCCGGCAGTTGAGCCCAATGTGATGAACACCTTGCAAGTACAGCATGTTGTGCAATCCTCCCAAACGGCAAGCGATCTCTTCCATTATGTTGTGCACATTAGAAAAAACAATTACGCACTGTAGCGCGACATCTCTTTACGCTTGTTGTAGTTTCGGAGACGCTCACTCAAGTGCTGCAGGCGGTTTTTCAACGCATCCCGCCATTCCGTATCATTTAATGCCTTGGCGATACCCAAAAGATCAAGGGCGATGTCAATCTGCTGCTTTAACACATCCCCGTACTGGCCTTCGTCGGTCATCGTACAATTTTCAAACAGATCGGGCATATTGTCAACACTTACGAAATCGCAAAAATCGACTTCCCGTGCGTTATCGCCATGTGCATATTCCACAAGTATTTCGAACTCCCCTTCTATAGCGGGATGAACATCGATTCGGTTGCAAACAGGGCAGAACATGATTGGCACGTTGTGAACCAGCGTCTTTTGGTGACGAACGGTACCAAATGAACCGAGCATTCCTGCGCCACAACAAAAACCCATCGTCTATCCCCTCCCGGTGCAGCAGCGCTGCACGATTACTGGTCTAACTTATTCGATTGTACCTTACCCCACTCCTCTCTACCAAGCATTAATTCATACCAGTTTATCCAGTTGGGTAGGCAGATGGAGATGAACGAGTGCCGCAAGGTGATTTTGTCTCCTCTATTTATATTCAGAGTAATCTGGAAACTTGCAGCATAGCTGCGTTCTTTCTCCCATAACTTCCTCTCTTTTCCGCCGATCCTTTTATTCTTTCATGGTCTGCAGCAGAAAAAAGCTCCCTCTCTGCTTCACCGCCCCGAAGCAGAAGAGGGAACGCTGCCAAGCCCTGCCCGGGCCGGTTTACTCCTTTACCATTGCTTCGTACTGGGCGGCGTCCATCAGCTTATCCAACTCACTCGGATCAGCGATTTCCACGACGATCATCCAGGCCTTGTCGTACGGCGAGGAATTGACCAGTTCAGGTGCCGTCTCCAGTTCTCCGTTTACCTCCACGACCCTGCCGCTGATCGGTGCGTACAGCTCCGATACGGTCTTGACCGACTCGACGCTGCCAAATGGTTCATCCTGTTTCAATTCGGCTCCCACCTCGGGAAGCTCAACAAACACAATGTCGCCCAGTTCGGATTGCGCAAACGAGGTAATGCCGATGTAAGCCTTGTTCCCCTCCACACGCACCCATTCGTGCTCTTCGCTGTACTTTAGCTCTTTCGGAAATTCCATCCGCGAACCCTCCTAAATGGTCAATCGTTCCTAACGCTATTAGTATTGGACAAAGAGCCTAGGATTCCTCTTCGATGCCGAGAATTCTGAAAAGACGTTTTTTGACCAGGTTTAGCCCTTTTTCGCCTGCCTGGAAGTGACGAAGCTGCAGAGATTCGTCAAAGAGGTAGTAGGCTGGAACGTACTCGTTCTGAAACGCATCCGTTGTCGTCATCTGATTGTCGATGGCAATCGGGTGGGTCAGGTTGTGCTGGGCAATCGTTTCCTTGATCAGGGCAATGTCCGTATCCGCTTCCGAACGAGGCATGTGTACGCCGACCAGCTGCAGACCGTGTTGACCGTATTTGTCCCGCCACTCGTTGATCTGCGGCATCGACTCTTTACACATGTAGCAGCTCACCGACCAAAAATGAACCAGCAGCGGCTTGCCGGCCAAATCGGCCTTGCTCACCTTTCCGTTAACCCACTCGGTAATCCCGGGAAAATCAGGCAGTTCTTCGCGCAACCGCATCCTTTTCACTCCTTTAATCAAGTATGCAGCACATGACCAGGACGAGCACATGCTGTGCAAAGAAATGACGGAGGTTCGCAACAAGTAGTCTGACAAAAAGCAGGAACTCCTATGCCTGCTTCGCTGAATGGTGAAAAAAAAGGTCTAACAGTGAGTAGTTAGACCTTTTTTGCAGGAAAGAGCTCGTACACTATTGATTAGCTGCTGACGAGGTGCTTTTCACCCGGACGCCAGTTGGCCGGGCAAAGACCACCGGATTGCAGTGCCTGCAGCACGCGCAGCGTCTCGTCTACGGAACGGCCGATGTTGAGGTCGGTTACGACTTGGTAACGCAGCACGCCTTCCGGATCGATGATAAACAGGCCGCGGAAAGCGATCCCTTTTTCTTCATCCAGTACGCCGTAGTCGCGAGATACGGTTTTCAAAATGTCCGACGCGAGCGGGTAGTTCAGGCCGCCCAGACCGTTTTTGTCGCGAGGAGTGTTGATCCACGCGCGGTGGGAGTGAATCGAGTCCGTGGAGACTCCCAGAATCTCAGCGTCGAGATCTTTAAAGTCTTCCATTGCGTCGCTCAGGGCAATGATCTCTGTCGGGCAGACAAAGGTGAAGTCCAGCGGATAGAAGAACAGAACCAGCCACTTGCCTTTGTAATCAGACAGCGACACCTTGCCAAAATCTTTCCCGTTGCCCAGCGCGGTTTCCATGGTGAAATCCGGTGCTGGCAATCCAACCAAGCGTTGTGCCATCGTATCTGAACCTCCTTCATTTTTTTAAATCTGGCTCACAACCACAATGATAGCAAAACGCCTATATTATAGTCAATATCAACTTATAATAATTTTTATTAAGTTAAGATTTACCTAGCTGGCCACAAGCCGTTACTAGCGTATCCCGACCCGTGCCGTACTATACCTGTTTTCCGTAGTGAACCCCAAAAGTCCGGACGGATCTTTCGTTTTCGGCTGGAGTTTTTCCGACCTTCTGTATGCAGGAGGTTATTGTTGATTCCCCTCCGTGTAAATTTGGAAGGTTACACCAAACTTGTCCGTTACAATACCGTAAGCCGGGCTAAAAAACGTTTCCTGCAGCGGCATGTTCACTTGACCATCTTGCTGCAAGGCTTCAAAAATTTGTTTTGATTTTTCCTTGTCGTTGGTCGAAATGCAGATGGTAACCTGACTGCCGCTTTGATGGGGTTGACCTGGAAATGTGTCAGAAAACATAAGGTCCGATTCGCCAACCTTTAACATAGCGTGTGACACACGATCCCTTGCCTCTGCCGGCAGAGGAAAATCGGGATTTTCCGGCATCTCTCCGAACGTTTGGTAAAAAAGAACTTTGGCATCCAATACTTTTTCGTAAAATTGTATCGCTTCCTTTGCATTTCCGTCCATCATGAAATAGGGGGTCAATCGCAATGTCATTACATATCAGCTCCTTGGATTCCTGATTTTCTTCCCTTCTACTCTACTCGTACATCGTACTGGTCACCGCTTGACACTTGTCAAGTGAAATTAACCACCCCCCATTATTCCCCATTATTCCGGGATACATGAGATACTATTCTGGTGGTGCCTCGCCAAGTACGCCCGACTGCTCAATCCGCCTGACCGCTTCAAGCAGTTCGTCTGTTTTCTGGACAAGCGCCATCCGTACATAGCCCTCTCCTTCCTGGCCGAACGCAGTGCCTGGAATGACCACGACTCCCGCCTTCTCCAACAGGTGAAAGGCAAACTGGCGTGACGTCCATCCGGCTGGAACAGGTGCCCAGACAAACATCGTTGCCTTCGGCGGCTCGATCCGCCAACCAATCCGGTTCAGCGATGACAAGAAGACATCCCTTCGTTCCTGGTACAGGGAACTTACCTGGTTTGGCACCGCTCCCGTCATATCGGCGGCAAGGGCAGCTGCCGCCATCTGCTGAACCGCATGAAACACACCGTAGTCGATGTTTGACTTGAGCTGGGCAAGCGGCTGGATAATCGTTTCACTGCCCACCACATAAGCCACCCGACACCCGGCCATGTTGAAGCTTTTTGAGAACGAATTGAACTCAATCCCTATCTCTTTTGCTCCTGGCACCTGCAAAAAACTGGGCGGACGATACCCGTCGAAGGCCATCTCGGAATAGGCCAGATCGTGAGCCACAATGATTTCATGCTTGCGGGCAAAGTGAACCACCTGTTCAAAAAAGGACAGCGGAGCCACGGCCGAAACCGGGTTGTTCGGATAGTTCAAGATCATCAGTTTTGCCCGCCGCCGCACCTCATCAGGTATTGCTTCCAGATCAGGCAGATATCCGTTCTCCGCACGCAGCGGCATCGGGTACAGCTCTGCCCCTGCCAGATGAACGCTGCCGGCGTAAATCGGATAGCCGGGATCGGGCACCAGGACCAGTTCCTCCGGGTTTACCCAGGCCAAGGCCAAATGGGCCAGGCCGTCCTGTGAACCCATCAAGGCATGCACTTCCCGCTCCGGGTCCAATGACACTCCGAACCGGTATGTATACCACTCCGCAACCGTCTGGCGGAACTGCGGCGACCCTTCCGACAGAGGATACCCATACACGTCAGGCCGCTGTACCGCCTCCGTCAACGCCTCGATCAGATGGGGCGGCGGCGGGGTGTCGGGACTGCCGATCCCCAGGTCGATCACCTTCAGCCTGCGTGCAGCTTCCTGTTTGCGCCGGGCCATTTCGGTAAAAATGGCTGAGCTGAGCATTTGCACCCGGCGTGCCGGCTGCAGTCGACTCATCGGGCAGATCTCCACTGTGCCATCTCTTCTTCCTTGAAACCGACGGTTACCCTGTTGCCGTCCGTAATCAGCGGCCGCTTCAACAGTTTTCCGTTTTTCGACAGCAGATCCAGCATCTCTTCCTCGCCCATTTCCGGCAGCCGCTCTTTCAAGCCCAGTTCGCGGTACAACTGGCCGCTTACATTAAAAAACTTTTTCAACTCCAGTCCGCTTTTTTTCCACATCTGTCGCAGCTCTTCCCTGCTTGGCGGATGTTCAACGATTGGAATCTCCTCGAATGGTATCTGCTCGCCCGTCAGCCACTGCTTTGCTTTGCGGCACGTACCGCACTTGTCATACATGTACGCTTTTAGGGTCATGGACCATCCATCCCTCCTTTTGACTGGTTTGCGCTTTCCAACACCTGTTTCCCTTAGCATATCACGCCGGGTTACCTTGGCTCAAACCCGCTAAACCATAACTTTCACCTGATATCCGGCGTGCTTTTTGGCGTGAAAGACTCCAGCATCCAGGACCAGGTACTGCGCCTTGATCCCCAGCAGGCGGCCGCTTACCTGCTCCTGCTTGTCCAGGGAGAGTGACGTAATCTTGTTCAGCGACTCCAGCATCGGATACGTGATGTCCACCCATTCGTCTTCCTTGATACGGAATGGCTTGAACTCTTCCGGAAAGTAGCCGAACACTTCATCGCGAATCTGAAGCAGGTCGCGTTCCGCCACCTCTCCTTTCAACATCTTCCGCCAGTTGGTTTTGTCCGGCAGATACTGACTGAGATGCGCCTCCAGCTCGCCGGCCATGCGACGAGTAGGCAGTTCGGCAATGGGGATGGCGCGGATCGCCCCCTGATCAACCCAACGCTTGAACTGATTGTGTTTGCGCGTCAGTCCCACTTTTACGTCGCTGGACAAGGCCAGATAGACGTAATGAGGAATCATGCAGTGGGATTCACCAAAGCGTTCATCCCGGCAGGTTCCCTGATCAAAGTGACATTGATGGGGCTTGACAATGCACAAGTCGTTTTCCGGCAGCCGGGTAAAACAAGGATAGCAGTACCCATTGTTAAAGGTTTTGTTCGTTTTTCGTCCACAGGCAATACAACGCTTTTCGCCCAGAAACGAGATCGTCACTTCTGATCCGATTTGTTCGTTTAAGGGCAGTTTTTCCCCGTTTATTTGCAGGTAGTAATCGACAGGCTGCTCGTTTCCATGATAGGTGTGTACAAGCCCGTGCAGTGTACCTTGAAGTTCCACGTTTTTCTTCTCCTTTCCCCTCTCCGCTTCCTCCATTTTACCACAGGGCCTGTGCCGCCAGCCGATTCCCTCGCTGCCATGGATTGCTTCCGGCACACAATCAGTGGCAGGCATGAATGGTCAGCATGCGGTGAATCTATAAGAGACACGGAGCGGCATCAGACAGACATTCCATCAGAAAGGAGCTGGTATGCTTGCCCCGCTGGTTGGTTAGCTGCTCTTTGGCGGTCGTACTCCTGCTTGTTCCAAACTTCGGCAGCGGCAAGACGACGGGAGAGCCGGTGCACCGCATTGACACACAAAAAAAGATCGTGGCCCTCACGTTCGATGACGGCCCCGATCCCGTCTATACCCCGCTGATCCTGGAAACCCTGCACAAGCATCGCGTACCTGCCACCTTTTTTGTGTTGGGTTCACAGGTGGACAAGTATCCCTCCATCCTGAAATGGATCGTCAAAGCGGGTCATGAAATCGGCAACCATGGCTACCATCACCTTGATCTCAACAAGCTGACGGAACAGCAGGTCTTTGACGAAATCAAACAAACGGAGCGGGCTGTTCTGCAGACCGCCGGCGTATTTACCCAGTTTTACCGTCCGCCCGGCGGCGTCATCACCCACGACGTTCGCAACGCTGTGCAGTCCTCTGGCTATGACATCATCCACTGGTCTGTTGACCCCCGCGACTGGTCGCTTAAACGGACGGCCGCAGTAATCGTTGACAGCGTCAAACGGCACGTGACCCCAGGGGACATCGTTCTGTTTCACGATGGCGGCCTCAACCAAAAAGAGACACTCGCCGCACTGAAGCAGCTGATCACCGACCTCAAATCCCAAGGCTACCGCTTCGTCACGGTCAGCCAACTGCTGAGCGAACAGGCCGGATCCTGACTACCTGATCGTACCGCCAAGAAATGCGCGCAGTCGTTCGTTCTTGGGGTTGACCAGCAGTTCTTGCGGGGGGCCGTCCTCGACAATCACTCCCTGGTCCATGAAAATGACCCGGTCACTCACTTCGCGGGCAAAGCCCATCTCATGCGTGACGACGATCATCGTCATCCCTTCCCGCGCCAAATTTTTCATCACCGCCAGCACTTCCCCCACCAACTCCGGGTCCAGGGCGGATGTCGGCTCGTCAAACAGCATGATTTTGGGATTCATCGCCAGTGCTCGGGCAATCGCGACCCGCTGCATTTGTCCACCGGAAAGCCGGTCCGGGTAGACGTCGGCCTTGTCAGCCAGTCCCACTTTTTTTAGCAGCTCCATCCCTTTCTGCCGCGCCTCTTCCGGCGCTGTCTTTTTTACCTTGATCGGAGCCAGCGTCACATTCTCCAGCACGGTCTTGTGGGGAAACAGGTTGAAGCGCTGGAATACCATGCCCACTTCTTCCCTTACTTTGTTGATATCCGTCCGCGGGTCGGTAACGTCGCGGCCATCGATGATGATTTGTCCGCTGGTTACCTCCTCCAACTGGTTCAAACAACGCAGAAAGGTACTTTTCCCTGACCCGGAAGGGCCGATCACACAGACAACTTCCCGTTCGGCCACCTGGGTCGTGATGCCCTTGAGCACTTCCAGTTTGCCGTAGCTTTTGTGCAGATTGTTGACTTGAATAATCACGTACGATGAACCCCCCATCATCTCGGTGTAGTCTGTCTTTATGTCCTATTGTAGCGAAAGCTTGGGGGAAAAGCATTCATTTGTTGTCAAATCTTCAGCGGCCGGTTTAAAGAATTCCTCATTCCTGCCCGTCGATCTCGAACAAGGCCCCCTGGTCATAGCGGTACAGGTGGTTGGTTCCCGGCCGACCGGTCTCGATCAGGACGTAATCATCCCGCTCGACCAGGCGCGCATACTGGCTGCCTGTTGCCTTCGCGAAATCGGCCATGACAAACCGGCCTCCCTGCCAGCGATACAGCCAGACATAGCTGGGAACCGACCCTTTTGACACCGCCAACAGTTCCGGTTGACCGTCACCATCCAGGTCAGCTTCCACCGGCGATCCTGTCTGAAGATACAGAACCCACTCTTTTCGTTCTCCATCAAATCCGATCACTTTTCTCTCTTCGTAGTGGGAGCCCAGCGTTCCGCTCAGTACGATCTCCGCCAGTTTATCACCGGTGACATCGTCTGCCCGCACATCGGCATTGGCAATGCCGTAGTCGGTCACCATGCCAAGGTTGTACTGCACGCTGCCGTCCTGCAGGTAGGCGATTACCTCTCCCTGCTCCGGATTATCCCGGAATTGGGGATCCACATACAGGTGGACGTATACGTTTTTTTGACCGGAAATGCGCTGTAAACCGAAACTTTTGGCCTTGATCAGTTCCACCGGTGCATCCGTCTCGGTCAGCGGTTCGACTGGAACAGGTTCAAACGTGAGCGTGTATTTGGGGGAGGGAGGAAGCGACGGCTCTCCGCCGGAAGCGGACGGATTGTCAGTCGTTGTTGGCGAAACCGATTCACTGCAGCCCGACGTCATGAACAGAACAGACAGCAGCAGAATGAGGGCGATGTAGCGCATAGCAATCCTCTCCTCACAGGTATTGGGATAGCATTTGTCGAAAAAAGTGCTCTACCTGTTAGACGAAGCTCCGATTTTGTCGTTTCACGCCTCCATCAAATGGAAAAGGATGAGCCTCTTACGCTCACCCTCTTTTCTGTTCCGTATGGAGCGACACGGGGCTGTGCGGCATCGCTTCCTTTTCCCCTGCCATTTGCAAGGCGAAAAAGCTGACGACGAAAAACAGCACCCAGATGATTGCCCGTCTATAAATGCATGGTGTAAACATGCGGCCGCCCTCCCTCGTTGACGGGTACCTGTACGGTACTTAGGATGGCCTCTGCCGTTTGAATGTATGCGGATTGTCCTGTCAGGTCAACCTGCTTCCCGTTCCGTCCCCTCCCGCATATCCTGTGCCGGCCGCTCCCGAAACAGCAGGCAGCAGCAAGCGAAGACGGCCAGCATTCCGCCCATCACCAGAAACATCATCCCCGGAAAGACGTACTCGATCAGGTAGCCGTTGATATTCGGACCCAGAATACTGGCGACGCTGAAGTTCATTCCGGCGATAATCCCGGATGTCGGCACCATGCCAAGCGGCAAGATATCTGCGGCGTAGGCCATCCCGAGCGAATAAAACGAGCCGACGGCAGCCCCCGCGACGGCCAACAGCCCCATCATCATCCAGGCAGAATCGCCGACGAGCGGAAACAGACTGAAAGCGACGGCGCCGACAATCGCGCAGCCCATCATCACCTGCCTGCGGCCCACCCGGTCGCTTAATGTCCCAAGCGGCAGCTGCAATACGAGGCTGCCGACGACGAAGGACGGCAGGATAAGGGAGACCCACTCTGCGGAAATGCCGTTCCTGAGTGCGTAAACCGGAAAGTTGCCGTTTAACGAAGCTTCCATGTACCCGTAGAGAAATGAGGGAATCAGCGCCAGCCACGCCAGCCTGGTTACCAACACATACCGGTTTTCCCGCTTCCCGGCCGCAGATGAAACGGGCTGCGGATAGGCATTGGGCAGTCTTCCCATCATCACAAATGCCACCAGATACAAGAGGCTGAGCGCGACAAACGGCGCCCACCGCCCGAACCCCAGCAGGTTGATGCCCAACGGCCCGATGCTGAAGCCTACCCCGTAGGCCAAACCATACAGCGAGATGTCACGTCCGCGCCGCTCCGCTGGAGAGACTTCCGTGACCCACAACTGACTGGCGTAGTGCAGCGCGGAATCACCAATTCCCATTACCATGCGCAGCAAAAACCAGACGGTCAGTCCGCTCACAAAGGGCAGCGACAGCGTACTGACGGTCACCAGCAGGAGTCCGAACACGATCAGGGAGCGAAACCCGAAGCGCCGAAGCGGAGCTTCCCACCAGGGAGTCACCAGCAAAATCCCGATATACATGGCAGCAGCATTCAACCCGTTGGCCACAGAGGAGACACCCTGCTCCTCCAACAGGATTGCCAAAAGCGGCAAGGTAAGCCCCTGGTTGGCCCCGGCGACCGCCACCACCACAATCAGCGTCCATATCGTGTACCGCGAAGAAGGCATCTGACAAGCTCCTTTCTGCCCCCTATCGTACAGCCTCCCCCCAGGCAGATGTCAACTCAAATGAACGAGCCCATATCTGTCTCCTTCATCGTCTGTGCTGCTTTGCCCTGCTGCAGCAGGTACATTTTGTGGTACAAACCTCCCTGCTCCATCAGCTCCGCATGGGTGCCGCGCTCGACGATTTCCCCGCGTGAGAGCACAAGGATCAAGTCAGCGTGCTGAATCGTGGAAAGGCGGTGCGCGATGATAAACGTTGTCCTGCCTTGCGAAAGCACATGCAGGGCCGCCTGAATCGTCGACTCCGTCTCACTGTCGATCGCCGCCGTCGCCTCATCAAGAATCAGGATCGCCGGATCGGCTGCCAGCGCGCGGGCAAACGAGATTAGCTGCCGCTGTCCGGCAGACAGGGTAGCGCCGCGCTCCACGACCTGCTGCGCGTACTGGGCAGGCAGCCGTGTGATGAAATCGTGGGCCCGTACCGCTTTTGCCGCTGCGACCAGACGCTGCTCCGAAATCGTCTCATCGTACAGACGGATGTTAAAACGGATGTCGCCCGTAAACAAAAACGGATCCTGAAGGACAAGTCCTGCATGCTTCCGCAGCGCTCGAGGGTCGAGCTGGCTGATGTCGATGCCGTCGATCGTAATCTTCCCTTTGCTCAGCGGGTAAAAGCCGAGCAGCAAGTTGATCAGCGAGCTTTTTCCCGAACCGGTGTGGCCGACCAGAGCAACGGTCTGGCCCGGTTCAGCCACAAACGAAACATCTTTTAAGACGTACTCGTCATGTTGATAGGCGAACCAGACGTGTTCAAACACCACTCTCCCCTTGGGGCGAGGCAGGGCTGCACGCTGCTTGTTCTCCATCGCCGGCGTGTCCTTCAGTTCAAACACCCTGCCGGCCGCCGTAACCGCCTGCTGAAGTTGAGAAAGCCGATCCATAATCATGTTTACCGGTTCAAAGAAACGGCCCAGGTAGTCGATAAACGCATACAGGACACCAAATGAGATCGCTTCGCCCTGCAGGGCGCGCGAACCGAAATACCAGATGATCAGGGTGAGCGCCAGCTTTTCCACCAGGTCGACAGCCGGTCTGAGCAGGAAGGCACGGAGATGCGTCTCTTTCATCCGCCCTCTGAAGTAGGCTTCATTTACAGCGGCAAACTCCTCCTGCACGCTTGATTCACGGCGGAACGCCTGTACGATGGCCATGTTTTGCACCATCTCGTTAATCATCGCGTTCATGTCGCTCAAGCGGCTGCGAATCTGCGCATAGACCCGTGAACTATAGCGGCGGTAGACGAAGATCAGTACCAGCAGGATCGGCACCAGCATACAGTAGAGAATGGCCAGCGACGGCTGCAAAAGAAACAGGGCAACCAGAATGCCAAGCAAGTAGACACCGTTCTGAACAAACGTGGCCAGTACGCTGACATACAACTCCCGCACCGCTTCCGTATCGTTGCTGACACGGGAAACAAGCGCCCCCAGCGGTGTCCGGTCAAAAAAGGAAACCGGCAGCTTTTGCAGGTGTTGAAACAGATCAATCCGCATGCGCTGAATGATCCGCTGCGCCGTCGTCTGCAGGGAAAGAAGTTGGACGTAGTTTAAACCCGCCGACAGGATCACCAGCAGCGCGTATCCGCCGACCAGCATGACCAGCGGCGCTACGTCATGGGCATAGAGCTGCCGTACCTCTTCTGCCGTCAACCGAATGGCTTCTACCTGCTCCCGCTCTTCCTGCCGCTCAACGGTGATCAGGAAACGCTCGCGCTCCTGATCCGCACTGCCAAGCGGCGTGATTGTCCGCTCCCCTGCGAGATCGACCTTCCCGAAAGCCAGGTAATACACAGTCCCGTCCGGGATAACCTGACGGACCTCTCCTTGCGGGCGTGTACCCGGATCAGGAGGCAGCCAGTCTTCCCGTACCAGAACCGTATCGTCAATACGGGCAAACCGCAGCTCCTCGCCCGCTGTTTGTGGAGGTTTATCGAAGCGATACCACAGCCTCTGCACGCTCAAGATATGATCGTCGATCGCGATTTTGGCGATAAAGGGCCCGGACAGTTCGGCGGCAGTGGCCAATATCAGCAGCAGAAGCGCCCACCATATCCGTTTTTGAAACGGTTTGGCGTAGCTGATCAGCCGCCTGACGACATCGGATTGATTCATCGGCTGCCCCCTCCTTCCGCACCAATCACCAACTGCTCCAACTGCTGGCGTCGGTACTGCTCGGCGTACCAGCCGTCCTGCGCCATCAATTCGTGATGGGTGCCGCGCTCGACAATTCTCCCTTCGTCGAGAACCAGAATCTCGTCGGCGTGCTGGACGGCAGACAGGCGGTGAGCGGCAATAATGGTCGTTTTGCCCGCCCGTTCCCGCCGCAGATGGCCCAGGATGCTCTCCTCCGTCCGCGCATCAACCGCCGACAGGGAATCGTCGAGAATCAGGATTTCCGCATCGGCAAGCAGGGCACGGGCAATCGAAATACGCTGCTTCTGGCCGCCGGAGAGCGTTACGCCCTTTTCCCCGACCATCGTGTCAAGACCATGTGGAAAACGGGCGATGTCTTCGGTCATCTCCGCCAGAGCCAGCGCGTGCAGGATCTCCTGCTCGGCTGCCGATTTGTTGGAAAAAGCCACATTGTCACGGATCGTTCTGGAAAACAGCAGGTGCTCCTGCGGCACATAGGCGATCATCCGGCGCAGAGCGGACAGGCTGTACGCCTCAATCGGCTTGCCTGACACATAAAGTGTTCGTTCCGGCAGCGGGTACTGGTGCAAAAACAGGCGGCAAAGCGTTGATTTGCCGCTCCCGGTACGGCCGACAATGCCGAGTGTCTCGCCCCTTTGCAGGGAAAACGAAATGTCGCGCAAAGCGGGACGTTCGCTGCCCGGGTAGCGGAAGGTCAAGCCTGCCGCTTCGATGCCGCCGGGTTCCACCGACGCAAGCGCCCCCGGTTGATCCTGAACATCCGGTGTTTCGTTCAAAATCTCCTGAAGCCGTTTGAGCGACGCACTGCCACGCTGGACGATGTTCATCAGGTAACCGAAGGCGAACATCGGCCAGATCAGCAGACCCAGGTAGAGATTAAACGCAACCAGATCGCCAAGCGAGATTTGGCTGGTAAACACCAGCCAGGAACCATATCCCAGTCCGATCAGAAAGCTGAAGTTGATGATCACCGCGATTGTCGGTTCAAACAGCGCCTCCACCTTGGCCACATCCACGTTGCGGCGCAGGGTTTGCTCGCTGACCTGACGAAATGCCTCCACGTCTTTTTCTTCCTGCACGAATGCGCGCAGCACCCGCATCCCTGAGATCGATTCCTGAATGTGGTCATTCATCCGGCCAAATGCCTCCTGGGCCAGGTAAAAGCGTTCGTGGAGCAGTCTGCCGTAGTAGGCTGTCGCCCACGCCAAAAACGGCATCGGCAAGAGGGCTGCCAGCGTCAGCTTCCAGTCAATCGTCAGCACCATCGTGGAGAGCACCAGCAGGGTCATGAACAGGGAGTCGACCAGGGTCAGCACTCCTTCCCCCGCTGTCAGTTCAATCGCCGGAATGTCGTTGGTCGCCACCGCCATCACGTCACCCGTACGACGGCGCTGATAAAAGGAAGGGGTCATTCTGGTAAGATGGGTAAAAAAGCGCTGCCGCAAGATTTTTTCCAATGTCAGCGCCCCCCCGATCAACAGATGCCGCCACAGGAAGCGCAAAACGTAAAAGAGCAGCCCCAACCCGAGCAGGATCGCCATCATCTGCGTCAGCAGCCGGGGTGTCAGTGTACCCATTCTCATGTGGTCCACAGCGTCGCCGATCAGTCGAGGTGGAATTAACATCAGCAGATTAATCAGCAACAGAAGGAATATCCCCAGCGAATACCGTTTCCAGTACCTGCGAAAAAACCAAGCCAACTGCCGGAACGTGTACATGTGTAATCGCTCCTCCTCCAGACTCCCTTCATGGTAGTAGAGGAAAATTTTGTTGTCAATTGAGATTTTTCACACGCTTTTTCCAATCGGCTGCCACCATGCCGTACACGGCAAGGTCAACGTAGCAATCATGCAGACACTGGGCCTGGCGCAAAATGCCTTCCAACTGAAAACCCAGCCGCTCCGGAATTGCCCTGCTTCGTTTGTTTTCCACGGCAGCGTTGATCTGCGCCCGGTTCAATCCCCACTCCCCGAACACCAGGTGGTCCAGGTAGGCCGTTACGGCAAGGGTCATCAGTCCTTTCCCCTGCACGTCGGCAGAGAGCCAATAGCCGATCGTTGTATTGCGGTTGGTCCAATCGATGCCGTGCACCGAGATGATCCCGACCAGCCTTCCCTGATACCGAATGCCGTAGGTTAGTCCCTGATTCTGTTCGTGCTGGGCAACAGCGGAGGAGATAAACGATTCCGTGTCAGCCACCGACTTGGTGTGATCCACCCAGGGCATCCATTGCCGCAAGTGGAGGCGATTGGCGTCAACCAGTGCAAACAGCGGTGCGGCATCCTCCATTTGCAGCATTCGCAGCATGGCTTGTGCAGACAAACGTATCTCGTACATGCAGTCTCTTCCCCTCTCCCATCATATTGTTTCCTGAACACTAGCATAACCACGGGTCACCAGCAAGATGAAAGATTAGAAACTCCCCCATGATGTACCGGCAAAAATCAAAGCAAAAACAAGCACCCTGACCCGCCTTTGAAGGCGGTACAGGATGCTTGTTTCCTTATATTGCGGCTTTTACTGCCATTCTTTATTTATTTGTTCAGCAAATGGATCTCTTCCGGTTTGTATACGCCCGTCTCGGTGACAATCGCTGTGATGTAGCGGGCCGGCGTAACGTCAAAGGCAGGGTTGTAAACCTTGATGTTGTCCGGCGCGACCTGCTTGCCGAAGCCATGTGTAATCTCCTCAGCCGGACGTTCTTCGATGGGAATCTCTGCTCCCGTCGGCGTATCGAAATCAATCGACGAAAGGGGGGCTGCCACGTAAAACGGAATTCCGTGCGCATGAGCGAGCACGGCCAGTCCGTAGGTGCCGATCTTGTTGGCCACGTCGCCATTGTTGGCCACCCGGTCCGTTCCGACGATGACGGCCTGCACCTTCTTTTGGGCCATCACCATTGCCGCCATGTTGTCGCAGATCAGCGTCACATCAATCCCGGCCCGCTGCAGTTCGTAAGCGGTCAGACGAGCCCCCTGCAGGACGGGGCGGGTCTCGTCGGCGTACACCTTCAAGTTCCAGCCGCGCTCTTTGGCCAGATAGAGCGGTGCGGTCGCCGTACCGTATGCGGCAGTGGCCAGTGCTCCCGGGTTGCAGTGCGTGAGAATGCCCATCCCGTCCTGAAGCTGTGTGAGCAGGTTTTCACCAATCCGCCGACACACCTGCTCGTCCTCCTGCTGGATTTTTAGCGCTTCGTCAAGCACGGCGGCCTTGATCGCTTCCACCGGTTGAGACGCTTCCGCCTGTACCCGCGTTTTGATCCGCTCCAGCGCCCAGAACAAATTGACCGCCGTCGGCCGGGAGGTAGCCAGATAATCGGCGTGGCGGATCAGCTCGGCATAAAACGCCTCATAGCCGGTCGCCGAACTGCTGCGGACGCCCAGGTAGAGTCCGTATGCGGCCGCCATGCCGATCGCCGGCGCACCGCGCACCTGCAGATGGCGGATCGCTTCCCAAACTTGTTCAACCGTTGTCAGCTCCAGATAGACCGTTTCCACCGGCAGCCTGGTCTGGTCGAGCAGCCGCAGATGATCGTCCGCCCATGCAACGGGAGCCAAATGAGTAGATGTGGTCATACTGCTGCCTCCTGGTAGTAGGTATTCGCAACTTCCTGTACCAATGCGGTCAGATCCGCGCCTTCCCTGATTGTTCTTCTCTGCAGGATCAGGGCCTGACCGATAGCCAGCGCCAGTCGTTCAGCCTCGGCTCGAACCCGTTCGTCGGCGATCGTGTTCAAATCGGCGACACCCGCCAGACCGATCACGCGGCGCAGGATTTTGCACCCCGCATACCCGGCCGAGTCCTGCAGCAGGTTCTCCACATAGTCCTGCCAGAATCCTTCCACATTGGCGCTGCGCTCTTTTACCTTCTGGTGCCACAGTCTGACAAACTCCGACACGAATTCGGTCCAGACTTTTTCCACTGTCTCCAGCAGATACTCGCGATAACGGGCCCGCTCTTCGGCATCCGGCTGCAGGCCGTGCTGCCCGGCGTAGTTGAGCAGCAGGTTGGCGATCACCGCCCCGATGTCAAACCCCATCGGACCATAGTAGGCAAACTCCGGGTCAATCACTTTGGTGCTTTGTTCCGTGACAAAAATGCTTCCCGTGTGCAGGTCGCCGTGCAGCAGCGCTTCCGCCCGAGTCAGAAAACCGAACTTGAGATGAGCGATTTCCCGCTTCAAGGGGAGGTTGCGCCAAATCTTTTCCACGTCTTCGCGCAGCAGGGGATTGAAATTGTTCGTTTCAGCATCTTCGTAAGGATCGGTAAACACCAAATCTTCCGTAATCTTGCACAATTCGGGATTGATAAACTTGCCAAGCAGCGCTTTTTTCTCATACGGGTGCGCACCCAAATCGGACGTAAAGAACAAGGTATGGGCCAGAAAGCGGCCAATATGCTTGGCAAACAGGGGATAGCGATTTCCCTCAATCAATCCTTTGCGCATGATGACGTGATCACTTAAATCCTCCATCACGGTCAATGCCAGCTCAGCGTCGTAATGGTAGACTTCCGGCACCAAATCGGGAACGTATTTGTGCTGGATTTTCAGCGCTTCGCTCTCAATGCGGGCACGGTCAAGGGTGAGCGGCCAGGACTCTCCGACGACGCGTGCGTACGGAAGTGCTTGTTTTACAATAACACGTTTTCCGCTCTCTTCGTCACGAATATGAAAAACCAGATTGAGGTTGCCATCTCCGATTTCTTTGCTGGTCAGCTTTGCGTCCGGCGTGAACAGCCCGGGCAGGGTGCGGACGTATTCAACTGCTTCTTGTTCCGTTAAGGCGCGATAGGCCATCTTCTTCTTCCCCTTTCGTTTTTGGTAACCGAAGTCCGAAAAAGAAAAACCTCTTTTCCGGAGAAAAGAGGTTGTACGCACGCATTACGCTGTATCTTCTCCCCCTTATCTTCCAGAATTCTTCGCTTCTGCAGGAATTAGCACCGTGCATGCTCAAAGAGCATGTCGGTTGCTGGGTTTCATCGGGCCAGTCCCTCCACCGTCTCTGGATAAGGAATCCTTGTTGTTCAGTTTTGTGGCATCAGTTAACAGCAAATATATGGCTTTAATCTTACACAGTCTCGTTCACAGTGTCAATCGCTTTTGTCTGGCAGAAGCGGCTGTCAGGTTGGTCTTTGCAGACTCATCCGTCCCGTTCACCTGCACACCGAAAGGCGCTGCACGGGTTGACGGCAGAAGGAAAAGGACTTATGATGTGAGTATTAACCAGCCGTGCAATTCGGCTCGTACAACTGCATAGGCACACACTCTTATCGAGAGAAGGCAGAGGGACTGGCCCGATGAAGCCCGGCAACCGACGCGGCTGCAACGTGAGACGCGAGACGGTGCTAAATCCTGCAGGTGCTGTGTGACGGCCCTGAAAGATGAGAGGAGATTTCCAGTACGACTGCCTCCTCCTTCGCGAAGGAGGTTTTTTTCTTACTAGTGCTAAGGAGGCTTACCGCACGTGAGCGAAGAGCGTATACTCGTCACCTATCTGACGCAAGCAAAAGACCTGAACAAAAAGGCGGAAGCAATCGCCGTCGGCATGACGGTTGGCTCGTGGACAGACCTCCCTGCGGCCAAACAGGCGGAACTAAGGCCCTATCTGGGCGAAGCAATCGCCGTCGAAGTGCTGGAGAAGCTGCCGGATGGACAAGAGCGGGGAACCATCACGATTGGCTATCCGACGGGCAACTTTACGCCTGACATTCCCTCGCTTTTGACCGGCGTGTTCGGCAAGCTGTCCATGGACGGCAAGATCAAGCTGCTCGACATCACGCTGCCCGAATCGTTTGTCCGCCACTTTCCCGGACCGCGTTTCGGCATCGGCGGATTGCGCCAAATCCTTGGCGTGCACGACCGTCCGCTGCTGATGAGCATCTTCAAATCCTGCCTGGGACTGCCTTTTGATGAGCTGCAAACACAATTCCGGGCGCAGGCAGAAGGCGGTGTCGACCTGGTCAAGGACGACGAGATTTTCTTTGCCGATGACAAGGCTCCGTTTCTGGAGCGGATCAAGGCATTCCGTGCCATTGCCGCAGAGGTGGCCGAACAGACTGGCAAACCGGTACTGTACGCGGCCAATCTGACGGGGCCGATCCACCAATTGAACGAACGCGCCAAACGGGCTGTGGAAGCCGGGGCTCAATGCCTGCTGTTCAACGTTCTGGCTTATGGCTTTGACGCCCTGCATCGACTCGCCGCAGATCCCGACGTCCGTGTACCGATCATGGCCCATCCGGCACTGGCCGGGGCGTTTTACCCGTCTCCCGAATACGGCATTGCGACTCCGCTTCTCCTGGGCAAGCTGATGCGGCTGGCCGGAGCCGATCTGGTGCTGTTCCCGTCGCCCTACGGCAGTGTTGCCCTGGACAAACGGGAAGCGCTGGACGTAGCGGCCAATCTGACGGATGCAGCACAGCCCGTCAAGCCGGCCTTCCCGGTTCCTTCGGCGGGTATTCATCCTGGGCTGGTGCCGCAGTTGTACGCCGACTTCGGGCATGAACAGGTTGTAAACGCGGGCGGCGGCATTCACGGTCATCCCGGCGGAGCAGCTGCGGGTGCACACGCCTTCCGGGCCGCAATCGATGCCGTCGTCAACGGGCAGCCCCTGGAAGCCGCAGCCGAAGCCTCGGAGCCGCTGGCGGCAGCTCTGGCCAAGTGGGGTGGCGGCAAATGAGCAAACAGCTGGTACTCTTTTGCGACTTTGACGGCACCATCACGGAGAAGGACAACATTGTGTCCATCATGCGCCGGTTTGCGCCGCCGGAGTGGGAAGAGCTGACCAGGCAAATCCTCGGGCAAGAGATCAGCGTGCGGGAAGGGGTCGGCAAACTGTTTGCCCTGCTGCCTTCCGCACAAAAGCAGGAGATCGTGGACTACATTGTCAGTGAAGCCGCGATCCGTCCCGGTTTTGCCCAGTTTGTCCGCTTCTGCGAGGAGAAATCGCTGGAACTGTTGATCACCAGCGGCGGAATCGACTTCTTTGTTGAGCCCATTCTCGCCCCGTTTCAGTTGAAAGCCCCGATCTACTGCAACGGCAGTGACTTTTCCGGGGAGACGATTACCATCACCTGGCCGCACCGGTGTGACGAACATTGCGACAACGACTGCGGCATGTGCAAGACGTCGATTATCCGGCGCTACGATCCGGAACGCTGCTTCCGGGTCGTGATCGGCGACAGCATTACCGACCTGGCCGGGGCCAAGATTGCCGACTTCGTCATTGCGCGCTCTTTTTTGGCCCAAAAATGCGAAAAACTGGGTTTGCGCTACCGCCCGTTTGAAACGTTTTATGACGTCATCGATACACTGGGTACTTTGATAGCGGAACAGGAAGGGATCACATCATGACGAGCACGTTGGAACAACGCATGGACGCGTTTCGCCGATTGGACGAAGTGAAACTGACCTTTGCCCGCCGGGACTGGTTTCCCGGCACCAGCGGCAATCTGTCGATCAAGCTGACCGACGATCCGCTGCATTTCGCAGTTACCGCCAGCGGCAAAGACAAGACCAAGCTCTCTGCGGAGGATTACCTGATCGTGGACCAGGACTCACGCCCGGTGGAAGAGACGTCGCTAAAACCTTCAGCGGAGACGATGATTCACGCGGTGGTTTACAAGAAGATTCCCACTGCCGGCGCCTGCTTTCACGTCCACACCGTAGCCAACAATCTGGTGTCGGAGCTGTACTTCAACCAGGGGGCCTTCTCCATTCAGGGGCAGGAGCTGATCAAGGGACTGGGGATTTGGGAGGAAAACGCCCGCATTTCTGTTCCGATTGTTGAGAACTTTGCCGACATTCCGAAACTGGCGGCGGCCATCGAAGAGGTGATCAGCCCGGACGTGCCCGGCGTGCTGATCCGCAACCACGGGATTTACGCCTGGGGCGGCAATGACTTCGAGGCAAAGCGGCACCTGGAATCTTTCGAGTTTTTGTTTGAGTATCACCTGCGCTGGCTGCAGCTGCGCCATGTCGCGGTATCAGAATAATACATGTTCATGTTAAAGGAGGAAGATCACATGGCAAAAGTACGTTTTCACGACACCAACGAGTACATTACCGGAAGAGAGGCCGTTCAGGAGTTTCTCGACAGTCAGGAAATCATCTACGAACACTGGGGAGTGGATCGACTGAACGACCGTCTGCGCAATGATTACGATCTCTCCGAGGAAGAGAAAAACCAAATCGTGGAAGCTTTCCGCAAAGAGATTGACGACATCAGCCAGCGCCGCGGTTACACCACCGCCGATCTGGTGATGCTCTCCGACCAGACGCCGAATCTGGACGAACTGCTGGTGAAGTTTAAAGACGAGCACCATCATACCGACGACGAGGTTCGTTTCTGCGTCGACGGCCATGGCATCTTTGCCATCAAAGGAAAAGATGGCCGTTACTTCGATGTGGAGTTGGAGCCTGGTGACCTGATCTCCGTGCCTGCCTACTTCCGCCACTACTTCACACTGATGGACGACCGCAAGATCAAGGCGATCCGGTTGTTTATCACCCCGGCCGGCTGGCAGGCGATCTACGAGGAGCCGACCGCGCAGGCTTAAAGCGACATTCACGTCTACGGGGACAATACAAAAAAGCGGAGAACCATTTCGGTGGCCTCTCCGCTTTTTTGTATTGTCCCTTACGAAGTTAGCGTTGGCTTTTTACAAGGTTTAATTGCCATGAAACACCAAATCGATCAGCTACCCACGCAAACTTTTCGCTGAAGGGATAAGCTTCTAACGGCATAAAAATCGTGCCATCCTGAGATAACGCATGAAAGAGTTTATCTATCTCCTCTTCCGTATTGCAGGTTACATACAGGGATATGGCGGGAGTAAATGTAAAATCATGCTTCACGCTGCTATCGATACACATAAACAATTGTCCGTTCAATGAAAATGTGGCATGTTTTACCGTCCCCTCAACTCCAGCCTCGTTCGCTTCATAACGCTGAATACGAATAAGTTCTGATTGGTCAAATAATGAGAGGTAAAAATTCATTGCCTCTTCAGCCTTGCCATCGAACATCAAAAAAGTAGTAATTTTTTGGTTTGGGTTGTACACCTTCAACCAGCTCCTTTTTATTTAAATATATCCGATTACCCAATTTTAATTATCATTCCAGAATGTGGTTTTGTCGCTGCTTGCTGCGAGACTCGCATCTATAAATCCAAAGGGAGAACTGACCTTGCGGCGTTATCGCCACGAACAACGCCCCCGCTGTACGGAGGCGTTGTTGTTTGTTACCGGCTGTTCGGTTGTGGGGCAGCAGCGTCAACGAGAGCAGGATCACTTTCGGCTGCCCCTTTATTGGAGGTGCGGAGCGGGATCTCTCGCAAGAACAGCGTCATTACAAAGGCAGAACAGATGACCAGCGCCCCCAATAGGAAAACGGTGGACAGCGAAGCTCCCAATGCTTCCCGCAGCATCACGACAAGCTGGTTGAACAGTTCCTGCATTGGCTCAGACAGCGCACTGCGGATTTGCTCCAGCTTCGCGGGGTCCATCAAAATCTGGGGATCCTGCAGTTCGGCCAGCCCGCCGGCGGTGCCTGGGTCGAGTGCCGCTCCCATGTCGAAACCGGCCTCGCTCATGCGCCTGCTCATTTCTGCACTCATGCGCTGCCCCATCACAGTGCCCATCACGGCAACTCCGATCGTCCCGCCAAGCTGACGGAAGAGCTGCGTAGAGGCGGTCGCAACACCCAGCAGTTTGTGCTCCACCGCGTTTTGGACCGTCAGGGTGAAAATTGGAAAGGCAATCCCCAGTCCGGTACCCACAATAATCATATTGACCACGGCGACCAGATTGGTTGACTGCGTGTCCATCATCGTCAAAGCGAACATTCCGGCGGTCATGATCAACAGTCCGGCAAGGGCCTGCTTTTTGTACCTGCCCGTTTTTGTGATCATCTGCCCGCTGATCGCACTGGCTGCGACCATGCTCAGCGTCATCGGCATCATCACAAACCCCGAGCCGGTAGCGGAAGTGCCAATTACCCCCTGCACAAAAAACGGCATGTACATGATCGCCCCGAACATTCCAGCGCCCATGGTGAAGTTGACCAGATTGGACAAGCTAAACACACTGTTGCCAAACAGGGAAAGCGGCAGGATGGGACTTTGTGCGCGCCTCTCCACCGCGATAAACAGGATCAGCGCAAACAGCGCCACGCCGAAGAGTCCGGCGATCTCCGCCGATCCCCAGGCGTACCTGGTACCGGCAAAGGAAAATGCCAGCAGCATCGGCACCATCGTCAGCGCCAAAAAGATCGTGCCCAGGTAGTCAACCGGCTCCCGCTCTCGCTGCTCCATCATCGGGAAGAGCGTCCAGATCAGAATCATGGCGATGACGCCAAACGGCAGGAACACCCAGAACACCCAGTGCCAATCAGCGTTGTCGACAATGTAACCGCCCAGTGCAGGCCCCAGCACGCTGGCCAGTCCGAAGACAGCGCCCATCAATCCCTGCCAGCGTCCCCGCTCCCGCGGCGAAAACAGGTCGCCCACAGCAGCAAACGCCGTCGACATGATCATGCCTCCGCCAAGCCCCTGGATGCCGCGGTAAATGATCAACTGGATAATCGTCTGGGCCAAACCGCAGAGAAACGTCCCCACGATAAAAAGACCGATCCCGATCAGGATAAACGGCTTGCGCCCGTAGATGTCCGACAGCTTGCCGACCAGAATCGCGGTTACGCTGGAAGTGAGCATGAAGATGGTAAATACCCAGCTAAAATACTCCATACCGCCCAATTCAGCTATTATCCGCGGCAAGGCGGTTCCGACGATCGTCTGGTTCAAGGCGGCAAACAGCATGGCCGTCATTACGGCAGCGATAATGGTAATCTTCCGTCGGTGGTTCAGATTCTCCATTACGATTTCCCCTTCTCGTCTGTTTGCAGATTCTTCAACACCTGCTGATAAATCCGGATCAAATGCTGCAAGTCCTCCTCCGAAAGACCGCGATAGCATTTTTCCAGTATCACCCTGCGCTGCTCGCGCAGGGTCATCAGCAGTTCTCTACCTTTCCCGGTGATATGGACAAAGACCACCCGGCGGTCTGATTCGGAGCGCTTTCGCAAGACGCAGCCGCAGATCAGCAGCTTGTCAACAAGCGCCGTAACCGCGCTTGGCGTTGTGCCAAGCTCTTCTGCCAGATCGGATACTTTTCGTGGTCCCTTTCTCTCAAGGGATTCCAGAATGTATGCCTGTGAGGGGGATAGTTCACGAGCGTGCATTTTGTTCCGCTCCACTGTCATGCGCTGGAAGACCTGATGAAAGACTTCGTCCAGCCGATCCAGGTAGTCCACCAGACACTCTCCTCTCCATAAACTTAAATCTATGAATAATTAAGGGGCTTAATGTTTAGTCAGTATAACTTTCTGTCTGACCGCTGTCAACAAAACACCCGCAGCAAGCAGTCCTTTATGTTTACCAGGGAAAAAGTACCTGTTCCCAAAAATGAAGACCGGACACTTACGATGTCCGGTCGTTCCCGTCCTCCTTTTTCTCAAACAATTCTTCCAATGTGTCTACGCGCTCATGCAGGCGATGCACAATCGCTGCCATTTCCTCCATAATTGCCGCTGTTTCTTCCGTTGCGGAGGCAGCCTCGTCCATCTGCGTGAGCGACTGTTCCGTCCGTCCTTGGAGCGTTTCCAGTCCGCTGTTCAGGCTGGCGGAAGCCTCCTGCTGGTCAGTCGCGATGGCCGCCATATCTTGAAGCAGACGATGAATCTCGTCAACAGC
The DNA here is from genome assembly GCA_017656235.1 of Brevibacillus sp. Lineage (GTDB taxonomy): Bacteria > Bacillota > Bacilli > Brevibacillales > Brevibacillaceae > Brevibacillus_E. The sequence continues at coordinate 13,317 of JACDOF010000002.1, read as the reverse complement.
TCGTCCAATCGCGTCAAGTTTGGCTTGTGCTTCTTGCGAGATCTGCACGCCCTGCCGAACAACCTCCCGACTTTTCTGCATATTCAGACGAATCTGCTCCAAATCGCTGCGCACCCGTTCCGCCAACTGGCCAATCGCCTCGGCGGCCAGTTCCGTCTGCCGGGCAAGTCCCTGCACCTGCTCGGCCACCACCTGAAAGGTGCGGCCCGCTGCCCCTGCCCTTGCTGCTTCAATCGAAGCGTTTATGGCCACAACGCTGACGTTTTTGGCGATGGACCCAATCTCGCTGCTGATCTCTGTAATCTCTCCTGTCCGTTCGTGCAGTTGCTCCGTCAAGTGACTCGTATCAAGCGACTGCCGATCGATTCGCGCGACCACTTGCGCGATTTGCTCCACCACGTTCTCTCCTTCTTGCGCCTGTTCCTGCACGTGTCCGGCAAAGTTTACCGCTTGATGGGCAGCCTCCTTGATCCGTTCCGCTTCTTCGGCCAATGCAGCCGACAACTGCCGATTTTGCCGAAGCACTGACTGCGAATCGTGACTTCCGGTAACAATCTGTTCGCTGGCGGTGGCGATCTGATTCATGGCAGTTCTCGTTCCCTCTGACATTTCCGTCACCCGGCGAACCACCTCTCCTATCTCGGCAGCGGTTGCTGCCACCTGGTTCAGCAGTTGTTCGTTTTGCTCACGCAGTTTGCGGTTGTGATTGGCCTGCTGCTCCGTTTGCTCAATGATCGCCCGTGAGCGGTTGACCAGGGAAATCAGGCGCATGACCACGATCAACATGACAATACTGGCTTCCAGCACATCACCCAGATGCTGCTGCCACCCTCCGGGGCGGACCAGCAGCGCTTCCCCGATGGAAGCAGCCATGACCAATACGGAAAGCAGCAGCATCGGCCCGCGTTCGGCGTACAAGCCGGCATAAATGAGAGGAATCAACCAAATAAAGTGCACGGACGAAGGGGACTCGAACAAATAGACGCCGATGCCGACGGTGAAAAACATTTCCAACGGAAAGATGTAGTGAAAGAACTGCCGCAAGCGGGGGATGCGATAAAGCAGCAGCGTCAAGCCAAAAATCGCATACGAGGATCCAGCCGCCAACCAGAAGCGCATCCAGGACAATTCCTGCAGCCCATTGTATACCAGGAAGAAGCTTAGTCCGTACAGGACGGTAATCCCGACTGCGCTTACTTTTATCAGCAGTCGATTGACATCAGCCATGTTCGCCTGCAAAATGGGGGATTTGCTCATGCCCGTTCCCTCCCATTACGTTAATTTGTACCCTCTATTCACGCCATCATTACGGACAAGCTTGTTTTTGTATAGAAAAGAAGCCGGGGGCACTTCACCCCAGCTTCTCTTCCGCTGTCAATCCTGCTGTCGAAGCATTCGGTCGCGCTGCCAGCCTGCTCGATATTTCCTTCCATGCATGTGCGTCCTGCTCAACAACCTTATACGACGTACCCATCCGCCTCGATCACCCGATCGGCAATGGTACGCTTCAGGTGAATCGTGTTCAGCGGATTGCGGCGGGTCAGTTTTTTCAGAATGGATAGACGCAGCCGCAGGTCGTCACCCTCTTCCATCGCTGCCAAAGCTTCTTTGGCCCACCCTTCAATCCGGTCAAATGCCTCATGGACATAGACGGATGTCAGATCGAGCTTTTGCCGCTCTTTTTCCACGCCGTTTTTGGCGATGGCTTTCTCCGTGCGCTTGACCACACTGTCCATCGCGTACAGCTCAATCAACATGTCGGCAGCGATCGCGAGCAGCTCCTGCTCCTTGGCAATGGCCTGCTGGTACTTCATCAACGCCGATCCGGCCACCATCAGAATGATTTTGCGCGTCATGTCCAGGAGATGCTTTTCCTCGGCCAGCGGCGCTTCTTCAATCTCTGCCGGATAGTAGCTCATCAGTTCTTCCTGAAGACCGGCGGCTGCCTGCATCAATGGCAGTTCACCCTTCATTGCCTTTTTCACCAGCATGTCGGGGATCAGCAGGCGGTTGATTTCGTTCGTTCCCTCAAAGATCCGGTTAATGCGCGAATCGCGGTACATGTTTTCGATTTCGTATTCTGACATAAAGCCGTAACCGCCGTGGATCTGTACCCCTTCATCCACACAGTAGTCCAACACTTCCGAAGCAAATACCTTGTTGATCGAGCATTCGATGGCGTAGTCGGCAATCGCCTTGGCCACCTCCCGGCCGTCGTCCGCCTTGTCACCCAACAGGGACAGGGAAGCGTCGAACAGGCCGACGGTGCGATAGACGGAGCTCTCAGCCGCATACACTTTGGCAGCCATGTTGGCCAGCTTGTTCTTGATCAGCGTGAAGTTGGCAATCGCCGTTTTAAACTGCTTCCGCTCCTTGGCGTAAGTGGTCGCCAGCCGCAGCGCATGTTTGGCCGAACCCACCGTTCCCACCGCCAGTTTGTAGCGGCCGACGTTGAGGATGTTGAAGGCGATGACGTGGCCTTTGCCCGGTTCGCCCAGCAGATTTTCGACCGGGACCGGCACGTCTTGCAGAATGACCGTGCGGGTAGAAGACCCTTTGATTCCCATCTTCTTCTCTTCCGCTCCAAACGAGACACCCGGGAAATCGCGTTCCACGATAAAGGCGGTAAAGTGCTCGCCGTCAATCTTGGCATAAACGATAAACACGTCCGCGAATCCGGCATTGGTGATCCACTGCTTCTCTCCATTGAGAATGTAGTGCTTGCCGTCTTCCGACAGGCGGGCCGTTGTCTTCGCCCCCAATGCGTCCGAACCCGAACCCGGTTCAGTCAGGCAGTAGGCGGCAATCCGCTTGCCAGAAGCGAGATCAGGCAAATAGCGCCGCTTTTGTTCTTCGTTGCCGAAGTAGACGATCGGCAGCGATCCGATCCCCACGTGCGCGCCGTAGCTCAAGGCAAAGCTGCGAGCCAGTGAAAACTTTTCCGCAATCAGGGCAGAACTGATTTTGTCTAGTCCGAGTCCCTGGTATTTTTCCGGAACATCGGCCCCCAAAAGGCCCAGCTCTCCCGCTTCCTTCAGCAGTCGCACCGAAATGTCAAATTGGTGGCTTTCAATCTCTTCCAGGTGAGGACGCACCTCGCCGACGACGAAATCTTCCGTCGTCTTGGCAATCATCTTCTGCTCCTCGGTAAACTCCTCTGGCGTAAATACATCGTCGGGAGAGCCGGCGTCAATCAAAAAACTGCCGCCGCGTACCAGTTTTTTCGTTTCCGTCATGGTATATCGCTCCTTTTCTTTTGTTTTTGAGGGACTTACAGCATTTCAAACACGCCGGCTGCACCCATGCCGCCGCCGATACACATCGTTACCAAACCGTACCGTCCGCGGCGGCGCCTCAGTTCATGCAGCAGGGTCACGGTCAGCTTCGCCCCGGTGCAGCCGAGTGGGTGCCCAAGCGCAATCGCACCACCATTTACGTTTACCTTGGCCTGATCGAGGCCCAATTGACGAATCACAGCCACTGACTGAGAGGCAAACGCCTCGTTCAGTTCGATCAGATCAATATCGTCCTGCGCAACGCCAGCCATCTTCAACGCCTTGGGAACCGCCACCACCGGGCCAATACCCATGACGTCGGGATCAACGCCCCCCACGGCAAACGAACGGAAGGCGGCTATCGGCTTCAGATTGAGCTGCGCCGCTTTCTCCGCGGACATCACCACCACAGCGGCCGCTCCGTCACTGGTCTGCGAGGAGTTGCCCGCGGTCACCGTCCCCTTGACGTGAAACACCGGTTTCAGTTTGGCCAGGCTCTCCATCGAGGTATCAAAGCGAACGCCCTCATCTGTGTCAAAGACGGCTTCTTTCACGTGCAGCTTGCCTTCTTCATCAACGTGATGCCGCTTCACCGTGATCGGAACGATTTCCTCTTTAAACTTGCCTTCCTTGATCGCAGCCCCAGCCCGACGGTGACTTTCCAGCGAAAAGGCGTCCTGCTCCTCGCGTGAAATGTTGTAGCGGCTGGCTACCTGTTCTGCCGTGTGGCCCATGCTCATGTACGCATCCGGCATCGTCTCCACCAATGTGGGATTGAGTGCCACCTTGTGACCGAGCATGGGGACCAGGCTCATGCTTTCCACACCGCCCGCGATGATCACGTCTGCACCGCCGACCATGATCTGCTGCGCGGCATATGCGATGGTCTGCAGACCGGACGAACAAAAGCGGTTAATGGTAATCCCCGATACATTGGTCGGCAGACCGGCACGCAGCCCGATCAGCCGCGCCATGTTCATCCCCTGCTCCGCTTCCGGTACAGCGGTGCCGATGATTACATCCTCAACCTCTGCCGGATCGAGTGCGGGCAGACGGCGCAGCAGGTCCTGCACGACGGCCGCACCCATGTCCACCGGATGGACATCTTTCAGGCTGCCCCGCTTCGCTTTGCCGACTGCCGTGCGCGAGGCCGCCACAATCACTGCTTCTCTCATCCTCTCTCCTCCTTCGTTCTGGCGAGTACTACGTCGAATTGGCATCCTGCTCGAGCCAGATCCGAGTGCCCTGCGGGTGCTTCGTTCTGGCGAGTACTACGTCGAATTGGCATCCTCCTCGAGCCAGTTCCAGGTGCCCTGCGGGCGCTTCGTTCTGGCGAGTACTACGTCGAATTGGCATCCTGCTCGAGCCAGATCCAGGTGCCCTGCGGGTGCTTCGTTCTGGCGAGTACTACGTCGAATTGGCATCCTGCTCGAGCCAGATCCAGGTGCCCTTGTCGCGTTAGTTGCGCAGCGGTTTGTTTTTGGTCAGCATGTGCTGCATGCGCTGCTGTGTTTTTGGCGTCTTGATCAGGTCCATAAAGGCTTGCCGCTCCAGCTCCAGGATGTATTCTTCATTTACTTCCGTTCCTGCCGGCACACTGCCGCCGGACATCACGTAGGCAATCTTGCTGGCAATCAATTCATCGTGTTCGCTGATCATCCCGCTCAGCCGCATTGCGTGAATATTTTGGCGAAGGGTGGCATAACCGGTTTCGCCTATGACGCGAATCCTGCGCGGTTTTCGCGGCGCAAAGCCCGCCCTGTCCATCTCCAGAACCAATTGTTTGGCATCGTAGAGCAAGTGATCGCTGTTGATGCTGATCCGGTCGGTCGGACGCAGGTAGCCCAGCTTGATCGCTTCTTTGGCGCTGGTAGAAACCTTGGCCATCGCGATGGTTTCAAACGCGCGGGCCACGAACGGAAACGGGTCAACCGGGACACTGCCGCCCTGCGGCACGTTTTCCATCGCCCGAAACAGCATCTCTTTGGTACCGCCGCCGCCAGGCAAAAGACCGACTCCAACCTCAACCAGACCCAGGTAGGTTTCTGCCGCCGCCTGGACACGATCGGCCAGGAAGCAGACTTCCACACCACCGCCGAGGGTCATGCCAAACGGTGCGGCCACCACCGGACGGTTGACTGCACGGAGCGCGCTGCCCACCTTGTGGAAGTTCTTGACCATCATCTCCAGTTCAAACCAGTTCTCATCCTGCGCTTCCATCAAGGCCATCGCCAGGTTCATGCCCACGCAGAAGTTTTTCCCCTGATTGCCAATGACCAGGCCGATAAAGTTCTTCTTCACTTCTTCTGCCGCATAACCGGCCATCTGCAGTACGTCCATGCCGAGGGCATTGTGCGGAGAGGTAAACTCCAGGCAGGCGACGCCGTCGCCCAGGTCAATCAGTGCCGCTCCCGCATTTTTCTTGATCAGGCGTCCCTGTTCTTTCAGTTGGGCCAGATTGATCACTTCTTTTTTCTCTTCCACCTCTTTGTACTTTCCGCCAATCGCAAAGGCAGAGAGCAGACCTTCACGCTTGTCGTAGAACGACGTTTTGCCGCTGGACAGAAGCTCCTCAACAAGCGGCGGAATCGTCTCGCCCTCTTCACGCATGCGGGCAACCGACTTCTCCACTCCGATCGCATCCCATGTCTCGAACGGTCCCAGTTCCCAGCCAAAACCCCACTTCATCGCCCGGTCCACCGAGACGATGTCATCGGCGATTTCCGGTATTTTGGCGGCAGAGTACAGCAGCACTTTTTTCAGTACATTCCAGACAAATTGACTGCCCTTGTCCTTGCCGTAGACCAGCGCCTGCAGCTTTTGCGGAAGGCTCTTCGCGGTCTTGGCCGCTTCCAGCGAAGGAAACGATGCCTTGACGCGGGGGCGATAGGTCATGTTGGTGTAATCCAGGGCCAGAATCTCTTTGCCTTCTGCCGTCTTCTCCTGCTTGAAGAACCCCTGTCCGCTCTTCTGCCCGATCCAGCGCTTCTCCACCATCTCCAGAACGAAGGCGGGCACCTCAAAGACAGCCTTTTCTTCTGCATCTTCGCTCTTTTGTTTCACGTTGTTGGCGACATGAACGTAGGTGTCCAGACCAACCAGATCAAGCGTGCGGAACGTGGCGCTCTTGGGACGTCCGATCACCGGTCCGGTCAGTGCGTCTACTTCGTCCACGCCGAGACCGAGCTTGACCATCTCCTGGATGGATATCTGCAGTCCGTACGTACCGATCCGGTTGGCGATAAAGTTGGGTGTATCCTTGCAGAGGACCGTACCTTTCCCCAGCATGTACTCGCCAAAGTGCATCATGAACTGCACGATCTCCGGCTTGGTGTCACGACCGGGAATGATCTCCAGAAGTTTCAGATAACGCGGAGGATTAAAAAAATGGGTCCCGAGAAAATGCTGCCTGAATTCTTCCGAACGCCCCTCGCACATCTCGTTGATGGAGACGCCCGAAGTATTGGACGAAACAATCGTCCCCGGTCTGCGGTACGCCTCGATCTTCTCGAATACCTGCCGCTTTACCTCCAGGTTCTCCACCACAACTTCAATGATCCAGTCCACTTCGGCCAGCCGATCGAGATCGTCTTCCATGTTTCCTACGGTAATGAGGTCAATGTCGTCCTTGTCGTAGAGCGGAGCCGGTTTTTCCTTGAGCAGCCGCTGCTTTCCCGCCGCGGCAAAACGATTGCGGACAGAGCGGTCCTGCATCGTCAAGCCCTTCTTCTGCTCCTCCTCGGTCAGTTCACGCGGGACAATGTCCAAAAGATACGTCGGTATGCCGACGTTGGCCAGATGAGCCGCGATTCCCGCTCCCATCACGCCTGCACCAAGGACTGCCGCTTTGCGAATGTTTCGTTGCATCGAGTACCCTCCCTCTTTCTCCCGTCTTTCTTGATTCATAGGTATGTGTGCACATGTTGGATAATGTACCTGCCGTCAATTCTTGAATGAATACTCATTCATTGTGCTTTCTAAAAAAACATCCGCCTTGCCCGGACTGGCCTTTGGCTCTTTTCCCGCCATGACCAAGCTCAGAATGGGTGGATGTATTTTTAGTTACCGTTTCCATTTCTATTGTAATGGAAAAAGGAAGCGGTTGCAATCTGATTTTGTTCCTGCTGATCACAAAAAAGCGAGTTCCTTCGCTGCCAAATGAGGGCACGCGGTCCTGCTGTCCACGCCCTGCAGCACGGCCTGTCAGAATGGCGAAACAAAACTGCCGTCTCTGAGCATGGTCAACTCGCCAACCAGAAACGCGAACTCTTCGGATTCCTCAAACTGTCCGCTTTCCTGCAATGCTTCCAAACGTCGCAGCAAGGTATTGGCAAAGTCCTGGATCTGCACCGGATGCGCTTCCAGATCCGCTTCATCCAGCACACTGACTGCGGTGAGGGCTTCCAGGTGGGTAATCATGCGAAATCCGCCCACTTCCCCCAGGTATTCCTGCTTGTTTAAAGGGGACTTCTGCAGTTTCCGAAACATGCTGATCACGTCGTTGGCCACCGCGCTGGGAAAGGCCACCTGATAAAAATTCCGGTTCTTTCCTTCCTCCGTTTTGATCAGCAAAATGTCAAACCCGTCCGCTTTTTTTGCTTTTTTCCCGAATCCGAACATGCTATCACCTCAACTCTTTGTCCCTGTTCTCTATCATAGAGGGAAACCTGCCCGCACACAACCCCCGCTGCAGACCAAGTAATTGGGAAAGGAAAATCCTGCATGTGAATTTGTCGGGTGAAACGTGCAGATACGCCTTGACATCTTTATTCGCCCGAGGGCATAATTATGTAAAACCATACGGTGAACGCGGTGAAGGGAAATAGTAGAGCCGTCCCTCTGGTTCAGAGAGCGGAACCCAGCGGCTGGGAGGTTCCGCCCACGATACGGTTTGAACCCATCCCGGAGCGGCCAGGGTTGACCTGGACAGGTTTCTTTCTCCTGTTATCAAGGAAAGCGCCGTTTTGCACATGCTGCACACAAGCAAACGAAAACGGCGAAGAGTCGGATGGCTGTCAGCGTCATGCGCTGGCAAGCCGTCAAGTAAGGTGGTACCGCGAAAGAATCCCTTTCGTCCTTATAGCTGGACGAAAGGGTTTTTTTATTATCCCATCATACGGCGAAAGGAAGAGCGTTGGATGAAGACGTCAAGAAAGCGAATCGTGGTGAAGGTGGGAAGCAGTTCACTGGCCTCCCCGCGAGGCGGCTGCGATTCAGCCAAACTGGAACTTTTGGTGTCCGCCCTCGCTCGCCTGCGTTCGGCCGGTCACGAAACCCTGCTGGTTTCGTCCGGAGCGGTGGCCAGCGGCTTCGTCGGCCTTGGCTATCAGCAGCGGCCTCGTACACTGGTCGCCAGACAAGCCGCCGCAGCCATTGGGCAAAGCATGCTGATGCAGCAGTACGCAGCACTGTTCAACCAGTACGGTTACACCGTAGCACAGATTTTGCTCACGCGGGACGACTTTTCCAACCGGGAACGGTATCAGCACGCTTTCCAGACCATCTCGCTTTTGCTGCGTCGGGGTGTCATCCCCATTATCAATGAAAACGACACCGTATCCGTCGCCGAACTCACCTTTGGCGACAACGACATGCTCGGCGCTCTCGTCGCCGGACTGACCCACGCTGATCTCTACGTGATGCTGACGGATACGAACGGACTGTACGACAAACCTCCGGGCAAACATCCCGATGCCAAGCGAATCAGGCATCTGGATGCCATCACGCCGGAGATCGAAGCGCTGGCCGGCAGTGCCGGATCGCTGGGGACAGGCGGCATGCGCTCCAAACTGCTGGCCGCAAAAACCGCCCTTAAGCTTGGCCTTCCCAGCTTTATCGGTGTGGCCGAAGACCCTGAAGCGCTGCTCAACATCCTCGCCGGGCATGGAAACGGTACCTATGTCGGCAGTTTTGTCGACGCCGGCGAAAAAGTGAGCGTGTCTACGCGCAAACAGTGGATTGCCCTGCACTCGCCGGTCAGGGGGCAGATCGTTGTTGACGACGGGGCTGCCGAAGCGCTGCTCCATCAGCGTCGCAGTCTGCTGCTCGCCGGCGTACGTGACGTGCGGGGAGCGTTTCAGGCAGGCGACGTGGTCGAAGTTTACGCCGCCAAGCGATTGATCGGACGCGGCATCTGCCGCTACTCGGCTGATGAACTGCGGGATGCACTCCATTCCGGAAAACGATCTCCCGCCATCAGTGAAGTGATTCACCGTGACCAGTGGACAGCACTGCCCGCCCAACTGGCAGGGCAGCCGTAAAGCCGCTGGCTCCGTTCCCCGCTATGCAACAGTGTGAACAAATGTGAACATGTCTGGAGAGAGGAGTGTTGGAGATGAACCAGCAAACTGATATCAGAACAAGTGTCGCCGAACAAGCCCGGTTGGCCAAACAGGCTGCTCGCCGCTGGGCCCTGTTCACCCGTGAAGAAAAAGACGAAGCGCTGCGCGCCATCGCCCGCCGGCTAAGGCAGGACGAGGATCAGATCCTCGCCGCCAACGATAAAGACATGGCGGCAGCGGAAGCGGAAGGCCGAGCAGCAAGCTACCTGGACCGGCTTCGCCTGACTTCCGGACGAATCGCCGAATTGGCTGAAAGCGTAGAAGCTCTTGCCGACCTGCCCGATCCGGTCGGGGAAGTAACGGAACGCTGGAGCCGACCAAACGGACTGGTGATCCAATCGGTTCGCGTCCCGCTCGGCGTAATCGGGATGGTCTACGAAGCGCGTCCCAACGTCACCGTTGACGCAGCAGCCATCGCGCTCAAAACGGGGAACGGGATCGTCCTGCGCGGCAGCCGTTCCGCCAAGCAGTCCAACCTGGCACTGGTGGCCTGCATGCACGCCGCCCTCCAGTCGCTCGGACTGCCTGAGCAGGCTGTCCAGTACCTGCATGCCGATCAACACGAATCGGTCGATGCTCTCTGCACCTTGAACGGATTGATTGACGTGATTATCCCGCGCGGCGGCGGACAGCTCATCCAGCGAGTCGTTCGCACCTCCACAGTTCCCGTACTGGAGACCGGAGTGGGCAACTGCCATCTGTTCATTGACGAGAGTGCCCGCTATGACATGGCCGAGCCCATCGTGCTCAACGCCAAAACAAGCCGCCCCTCCGTCTGCAACGCTGCCGAAACCCTGCTGCTGCACCGCTGCTGGCCGCACGGGCACACCGTCGCTTTGCTGAAGCGACTGGCGGACGCCGGGGTGGAGCTTCGTGCGTGCGACCTGACCCGCAGGAATTGCCCGGAATTGGCCGGGATTCTGAAAGCGGCAAACGAAGAGGATTGGCATGCGGAGTATTTGGATCTGACCCTCGCCGTGCGCACGGTGGACAGCCTGGAGGAAGCGCTCCAACACATCGAGCGATACGGCACCGGACACTCCGAGGCGATCGTGACGGAAAACGAGCAAAACGCCCGGCAGTTCCTTGCCGCCGTAGATGCCGCCGCTGTTTATCACAACGCCTCTACCCGCTTTACGGACGGCGGTGAATTCGGGTTTGGCGCTGAAATCGGAATCAGTACCCAAAAAATCCACGCTCGCGGCCCAATGGGTTTACGGGCTCTGACCTCAATCAAATACCAGATACTCGGAACAGGGCAAATCCGCTGACAAGGAGGAAAACGTATGCGTTTTGGCCAACAACACGACCACCTTGCAAATATGCGCATCGGTTTTCTTGGAGCCGGTTCGATTGTGGAAGCGATGCTGGGCGGAATGCTGCAAAAAACGCTGCTGGCGCCTGAACAAATCATGGTCACCAACCGCAGCGACTTCAAGCGGCTGAACGAGTTGGCCTCACGATACGGCGTACAGGCGGTGCGGGACAAACACCAGCTCGCAGCAAACAGCGACATTCTGATCCTGGCGGTCAAGCCCAAAGATGCCCAGGAGTCCTGCCAGTGCCTGAATGGACACATACGGCCCGAGCAGTTGGTGATCTCGGTAATCGCCGGCGTCTCCACCGACTGCATCCAAAACTGGCTGGGGGCAGACTGTCCGGTAATACGAACAATGCCCAATACCTCGTCTGCCGTAGGCCACTCGGTAACAGGAATCGCGCGCGGCCGTTTCGCCAATCAGTCGCATCTGGAGACTGCCCTGCAGCTGTTTGCCGCGATCGGCTCAGTCTACACCGTTTCGGAGGAAGAGATGGATATCATCACCGGCCTCTCTGGCAGCGGTCCCGCCTACATCTACTATTTGGCGGAAGCGATGGAAAGGGCGGGAGCCGAAGCCGGACTCAAACCGGAGGTGGCCCGGCAGCTTACCGTACAAACACTGCTGGGAGCCGCGCAAATGCTGATCCAGACCAACGAGGAGCCCGCTGTCCTGCGCCGGAAAGTCACCAGTCCCGGCGGCACGACTCAGGCCGGTCTGGAAGTGCTGGAGTCGTGTGCCTTTCAACAAGCAGTCTCTTCCGCCGTTTTGCGTGCCGTAGAACGGGCCCGCGAATTGGGGGCACAGTACTTGTAACCCGTGTCTGCACTCTTCGGGAGTGGTATACTGAAGCAGAGGAGCAGGGGACACGTTTCTTTGCAAAACCAGGGATGAAATGACACTTGCGGACGATCTGGAGGGACACGGATGGAGATCTACGCACTGTTTGGCTCCAGCGGCACCGGCAAAAGCTCCAGTGCTTTGGAGCTGGCCCACCGCTACAAGATCGATGCGATTATCGATGACGGCATTTTGATCTACAATGGACGCAAAGTGGCCGGTTCATCCGCCAAGTACGAGAAGACAAAAATTCAGGCCGTCAAGCGGGCCATCTTTTTCTATCAGGATCAGGCGGAAGAAGTACGGCGCGCGCTGCAGTCGCTGCCGATTGAGCGCTTGCTGATCCTCGCCACTTCCCGCCGCATGATCAGCCGCATTGTGGAGGCCCTTGATCTGCCAGAAGTCAAACACTACATCTCCATCGAGTCCATCAAGCCTGAAGAAGCGATCAAGGCGGCCCAGTTTATCCGCCAGACCCAGGGCAAACACGTCATCCCCATTCCTCGTGTGGAAGTGGAAAAAGACTTTCTGCGGAGACTGATTCACTCCGCCCAGCAGATCCTGTCGCCCAAAAAAGAACTGATCGGCGAGTCGACCGTGGTCTATCCGCCGTTTTCCGGCGGGCGCATCCAGATTCATGAGCAGGTACTGCGAAAGATCGTTACCCTTGTCTGTCGCCGCTTCCCCTATGTCGTTCAGGTGCACAAGCTCACCTATTCGATCACCGAGCTCCCGCGCCTGCAGGTCTCGCTTGGCCTGCGCCTGCCGTTCGGTACGTCCATCCCGCCCAAGGCGCTGGAGATTCAGCAGTCCTTATACACTGAGCTGGATTATTGTTTCAACATCGCACCGTCCAGCATCGACATCAACATCGTCTCGCTGCAGTTGGAATCTCCCGCCATCCCGGACAGCAAAACAAAAATTTCCATGCATCGAAAAAGAGGCTGAAACATCTTCAGCCTCCCAGCAAGTAGACAAAGGTGTGTGGTTAGGGAGAGGCGGCCATTTTCCTCTTCACTCCGCTGCCAACCACCAATGGTGCCGGACTGTCCGCTTCGCCATCCCGATGCGGGCGGGTGCAAAAGCAGCGCTGCTCCGCCGTTTGTTCAAGTTGCGCCCGTATTCTCCCGCTTCGGGACGGCTCCGCTTGGATGGTTGGCAAAGTCGTTCATTCGCAAAATGGCCGCGCTCTGTCGGAACTCGCTTTGTATTCAATCTGCAGGATGACGAGTGCGGGCGGTTTTTCGCCAGCGAGCGGTTTGGCCAACCTGCCAGCGAAACGACGTATCCGCAGGGAAATCGCAGCGGCAACAGCATCGCGTCGGCAGCGGGACAACGTTTTGACGCTGCCCCTGCGGATCGTCGTGAAGCGATCCTCTGCTGCTTCTTCGCAGGTTGGCCACCGGAAGCGAGCGCGAAAAACGCCCCACGCTGCCAACCACCAATGGTGCCGGACTGTCCGCTTCGCCATCCCGAAGCGGGCGGGCGCAAAAGCAGCGCTGCTCCGCCGTTTGTTCAAGTTGCGCCCGTATTCTCCCGCTT
>JACDOF010000001.1 GCA_017656235.1 Brevibacillus sp. | reverse complement strand
GGGCTTATCCACACACACTTCTCTTCTGTCCATTCGTTATCCGGTTTTGAAGGTATCATGATCGCGGAGAGTTACCCAAGAGGCCGAAGGGGACGGTTTGCTAAACCGTTAGTACGCGCAAGCGTAGCGAGGGTTCGAATCCCTCACTCTCCGCCATCTTTATTACAATTCTACCAACTGATTGTTTTGGTTATGGCGGCGTAGCTCAGATGGCTAGAGCGTTCGGTTCATACCCGAAAGGTCGGGGGTTCGATCCCCTCCGCCGCTACCACAGGGGCATAGTTTAATGGTAGAACAAAGGTCTCCAAAACCTTCAGTGTGGGTTCGATTCCTACTGCCCCTGCCAGTACATCCTTCATATGGCGGTCGTGGCGAAGGGGTTAACGCACCGGATTGTGGCTCCGGCATTCGTGGGTTCGAATCCCATCGATCGCCCCATCTATTGCGGGAGTATAGCCAAGTGGTAAGGCACGGGTCTGCAAAACCCTCATCCCCGGTTCGAATCCGGGTACTCCCTCCAAAGCTGTCCCAGTAGCTCAGTTGGATAGAGCAACCGCCTTCTAAGCGGTCGGTCGGGAGTTCGAATCTCTCCTGGGACGCCACGTGTTATGAGCCTATAGCTCAGAGGATAGAGCACTGGTCTCCGGAACCAGGTGCCCAGGTTCGAGTCCTGGTAGGCTCACCATATTGTGCGGTCGTGGTGGAATTGGCAGACACACCATCTTGAGGGGGTGGCGGGGAAACCCGTGCGAGTTCGAGTCTCGCCGACCGCACCATTCTCCCAATTAAATCATACATTCACAAATGACTGTGCGGGTGTAGTTCAATGGTAGAACTTCGGCTTCCCAAGCCGACAGCGCGGGTTCGATTCCCGTCACCCGCTCCATTTATCGTCGAAAATCCCTTGAGTATCAAGGGGTTTTTTTATTGACGTGAAAGAGGGAAAAACGCGCACGATCAGGTTGTACAGGCTGGAACACAAAACATCAACCGAATTGACACGATTTTTTTTTTGACCTAGGGGAGGAAGTATTTTACAATAACGTTGAATTTCACGCAGGATATTGCAGCGCAAGAGTATATATTCCACGTACAGGTGGCGATGAAATGAGCTGGAAACTGCCTGTTTCCGTAAAAGGAATTATTTTTCACAACGACCGGGTAATCTTGCTGAAAAATGAACGAAATGAGTGGGAACTGCCTGGTGGGAGATTGGAACCCGGGGAGACACCAGAGGAGTGTGTAAGGAGAGAGATTAGGGAGGAATTGGGACTCTATTGTTCAATCAAGACATTGATTGATGTTTGGGTGTATGAAGTGCTGGAGGACCGGCATGTGCTGATTGTTACGTACCTATGTGAAGTTTTAGAACGATTTGACGTGAACCTTGGTGATGAACATTCCGGTTTTTTATGGCATCCAATCGCAGAGCTGGAATCTCTCCCCATACCAAAAGGGTATATGGATTCGATCAGAAAAGCGGCCGAGCGATTTGAATGACCTGGCAAGGGGATATCCTCCTTATCTCTGACGTGCAGTTTGGAGGTTCAACCCGAAAAGACAACTTGTCGACAGAGAGAATCTGTACAAAGAGACAAAAAAAGTGAAACCTCCTGTGCGTTATTTACGTCTAAAATAAAAGGAAGAGGACGCAATAACTGGAAGTAGTACGCTGACAATACGACTGCTTGGGAGATCACCTGGCGTTGGTTCATTACAAAAAGCAACCTGCAAAAGCCGTTAAAACAGCGAGATTGGATATGACAGAACGCAATTGGCCAGCACAGTGAAACAAAAAGCAAGTAAATATTCCCTTTTCGCGACTTTTGGATGATTGCGGGGGATAGTTGGTTGCTGTAAACTCGCACTTGGGGCTTGAAACAGATAGAAATAAGGGATATGGCAAAATTCAATTTGGGTAGGTTGAGGAGATAAAGAGATGACCATTTGGAAAGATCTGATTGAGGGAGTATTCATTGGGGTTAACATCGCTATTGGATTGATCAGCACGTATCAAGTGTTGATCTCGTGCAGCGGGATTATCAGAAAAAAAGAACCGGTCGTACAAAAACCGGAAAAAACGTTTGCCGTGCTCATTGCCGCTCACAACGAAAGCGCGGTCATTTCCCCGCTGATCGAGAACTTGAAACAGTTGGATTATCCAAAAGAGCTGTACGACATTTACGTGATCTGTGACAACTGTACGGATGATACGGCAGAGATTGCACGCAGCCACGGCGTTTACGCCTGTGAACGCTTTGACAGTACCAAAAAGGGCAAAGGGTATGCGATTGAGTGGATGCTGGAAAACCTGTGGGCGATGCCCAGGCAGTACGACGGCGTGGTGATGTTCGATGCCGACAACCTGGTGGAGAAGAATTTCCTGCAGGTGATGAACGAGCGCTTGTGCAGAGGAGATCGTGTCATTCAGGCATATCTTGACTCCAAGAATCCGTATGATTCCTGGGTTACGTTGTCGTACGCCATGTCCTACTGGTTTATGAACCGGATGTGGCAGTTGGCGCGGTATAACCTCGGCCTCCCCAACACGCTGGGAGGAACGGGTTTCTGTATCGAAAGCCAACTGTTGAAAGAGATGGGATGGGGAGCAACCAGTCTGACGGAAGATCTGGAGTTCTCCACGCGCTGCATTGATCGCGGCATCTATCCAACCTGGACCCACGACACCAAGGTATACGATGAAAAACCGCTTGGTCTGGCTGCGTCAATGAGACAGCGGCTGCGCTGGGCACAAGGGCACTTCGATGTGGCCAGCCGTTATCTGCTCAAGCTGATTGGCAAAGGGGTGCGTTCGCGCCGTCTGGGTTTGCTGGATGCTGCGTTTTACCTGTTTCAGCCGATGTATGTTCTGATTATCTTTTGCCTGTCATTCCTCACGATGGGCAATCTGTTTGAGTGGAACCATCTGATCGGGATGCAAAACGTGTTTCCTGACTGGTACATCTATGGGTTGGCGACAGTAGCGTATGTCTTGCCGCTGGTTGCCCTGTATCTGGAGAAGCTGCCGTTGAAGGCTTACCTGGGGTACGTCGTTTTGCCGCTCTTTATCTTGACTTGGATCCCGGTTTTTTTGTATGCCCTGTTTACCAAGAACAACAAGGTGTGGAGCCATACGACCCATACCCGGGCCATCCGGATCGAAGAACTTCAGCAGTGACGAATTCCCAAGATAATAAGAACCACCGGATACACTCCGTGGTTCTTTTCTTGTTCCGTTCCAGCAGTGGGAATAGATTTCAGCATTCCCCTTGTCTCAGTGGTCGTAAAATCTGTTATACTTACTAGATAAGCTGATCTTTGTCGGAAGAGCATGCAGTTTTGCCGACGGAGGCCGAGCACTCGAGTAGAAAGGGGTTCACCATGGAACAAGCAAGCTGTGCCCAAACGCTTGTCGACGGTGTGCGCACCTGGGGAGACAAGCGCTATCATACATGGAACTACCATCTGCGCCAACAGTTTCAGGAAAAAGTGTTCAAGGTGCCGCTGGACGGCGGCTTTACCTGCCCTAACCGCGACGGAAAGGCCGGTATCGGCGGTTGTACCTTTTGCAGTGCCCGTGGTTCCGGCGACTTTGCCGGGGACAGGCGGATGGATCTGGAGAAGCAGTTTCAGGACGTCAAAATCCGTCTGCACCAAAAGTGGCCGAGTGCCAAGTACATTGGCTACTTCCAGGCGTTCAGCAATACGTATGCGCCGCTGGCCGAACTGCGGGAGATGTATGAACTGATTCTCAAGCAGGAGGGCGTTGTCGGGTTGTCCATCGCAACCCGTCCGGACTGCTTGCCGGACGATGTGGTTGAGTATCTGGCCGAATTGAATGAGCGCACGTACTTGTGGGTGGAATTGGGCCTGCAGACCGTACATGAGCGGACCCAACTGCTGGTAAACCGCGGGCACGATTTTCAGTGCTATCTTGATGGCGTGGAAAAATTGCGCAAACACAATATCCGGGTTTGCTCGCACATCATATACGGCCTGCCCGGCGAGAGCTACGAGGACATGATGGAGACAGCCCGGACCGTTGCCCGTTTGGATGTGCAGGGGATCAAGATTCACCTGCTGCACCTGCTCCGCAACACGCCGATGGTAAAGCAGTATGAACAAGGTCTGCTTCGGTTCCTCACGCAAGAGGAGTATACCAAACTGGTCGTCGACACCTTGGAGATTTTGCCGCCCGAGATGATCATTCACCGGGTTACGGGCGATGGGCCGCCGGACCTGCTGATCGGACCGATGTGGAGCCGCAAGAAGTGGGAGGTACTCAACGGTATCGACGCCGAACTGGTGAAGCGGAATACGTGGCAGGGAAAGTATTGGAAACCGGCCTGACCATACGGACCAGGCTGCATCATGAGGAGGCGGGGAAGCGGATAACCCGCTTTCCATGTGAGCACAGGGTGAAAAACCGGCGTGTGAGCCCGCTGTCAGGGTTCATGCGCCGGTTTGTTTGTTGAGATCCGTTCAGCCCGGGCGCGGCCGGGGAAGAAGAAGTTTTCGCGCACGCAGCGGATAATTGGTGATGATGCCGTCGATCCCCAGCTTCTTCAGCTTGAGGATCGTTTGTGGCTTGTTGATCGTCCATCCAATAACCTCAAGCCCGTGGCGGTGTGCTTGTTGAATCAAGGAAGGGGTAAGTTCCTCTTTGGGGACGTGAAGCTGCTCGGTCTGGTATTGTTGGGCAATCGTCCAGGGTTCGCGCAGCTGCCCGATGTATAAGAGCGCGGTACGGATGGCCGGTGCAAGCGCTTTGATCTCCAGCAGGCTGTTGAAATTGAAAGAGGAGATGACCACCCGGTCTTCCATCTTATACAGGCGGATCAACTCAATGACTCTTTTCTCCAGTCCAGGCTGCGGGACGAAGAAGTTTTTCAACTCCACAATCAACTGCAGCCGGGTGGATTCCACCAGCTCCAGAACTTCCCGCAGACTGGGAATGCGCGCTGCGCGGAAGCGGGGGTGAAACCATTTGCCGGCGCTTAAACGACGAAGTTCGGCAAATGTGTGCTTCTGCACGAGGCCCAACCCATCAGTTGTCCGCTCCAGCCACGGGTCATGGATGACGACGACCTCCAGGTCACTTGTCAGCTGCACGTCCAGTTCAATCCCATCTGCTCCCAACCTGATCGCGGCGCGAAACGCTTCCAGTGTATTTTCAGGATTCCGGGCGGAAGCGCCGCGGTGCGCAAAGATCAAGGGTCTCACAGCGGGTTCCTCCTTCTTCACGCCATCGTTATATGCATATGCTGGCAGCATAGAGGGTTGAACGGTCAATCACCCGTCATTTTCCTGAGCAGCGCTTGTGCGCACACGGGTGCTGAGAAGCGGGGGCAGCCGCAATGCGGAAGGGGAGACGATTTTTGTACAGAATGTAGAATGACCACAGAACGGCTTCCGTTACAATGAAGGAGAACATACTCGCCCGATGGAAAGGAGGAGGCAGCATGTCCGTCGCAGACCAGGTGGACCAACCCGTTCCGCAGGAGCAGGTGGTCGTAGATGAGCCAAACAAAAGGATCCGCGTACTCTTGTATCGTTCCGACAGGTTGCAGGACCTGCACAGCCGTTTGGAACAGATCGCCCTGGAAAAGAACCTCAGCAAGCTGATCGTCTACGCCAAAAAAGCCGACCGGGATGGATGGAAGGCGTTGGGCTATCAACAGGAAGGCGTGATTGACGGTTTTTTCAACGGGGAAAACGCGCATATGATGTCCCGGTTTTTGACCGAGGAACGGGCGGCGTCCAATGCGTCTTCGCTTGCCGACGAGATCTTGGCCGTTAGCTTGAAGAAAGCGAAAGCAACCCCCGTCAATCTGCCTGACGGCTATCGGCTGCGGGAGGCGGAAGAAGCGGACGCGGAAGCGCTAGCCGCCCTGTATCGATTGGTCTTTCCGGTATATCCCACGCCGATGGATGATCCTGCGTACGTGCGCAAGACGATGCGCGAACATACCCATTACTGCGTGGTTGAGGCGGATGGAAAGATCGTTAGCGCAGCTTCGGCGGAGGTGACCCCCGCCTTTGGGTCCGCCGAATTGACCGACTGCGCCACTCACCCTGACTACACTGGACAGGGACTGCTTCTGCCCTTGTTTTTTGCTCTGGAGGAAAAGCTGCAGGAACTGGGGATCTACTATCTGTATACGTTGACACGTGCCCAGTCTCACGGCATGAACATCACCGCTGCCAAGATGGGATACGTCTATCGCGGCAGACTGGTCAACAACTGTGTCATTTATTCCGGTTTTGAAGACATGAACATCTGGGTAAAAGCGTTTCGTCCGACGTGGGATTAAGCAGCTGTATGCCTTCAAATGCCTTGCTCCGGGTACAGCAGGCTGTGCAGCTTGTAAGCCATTAAGGCGAGTTGGAGCTGCCAGCGCTGCGCGGAGTCCTGCAGATTGACCCCTGCCTTGGCCTCGATCTGCTGAATCCTGTACTTCAGGGTATGACGGTGGATGTACAGAGCCTGGGCCGTTTGCAGGCCGTTTCCGTTATGCTGCAGATAGACGCTGAGTGTTTGCAGAAGCTGCTGGTTGTATTTTTGGTCGTACGTCAGCAGCGCATGGAGCAAAGGGTGCCACAATTGCCTGAGTGACTCTTCCTGTCGATGGTAGGGGAACAGGATCTGGTATCCTCCCATCTGTGCAAAGAGCAGCGGCTGCGGCGGTTGGGCCAGCAGCGGATAGGCGTCCAGCGCAAAGACCGCTTCTTCTTGGGCTTCGGCCAACTCAGGAAGGTGATGCCGTCCTCTGCTTACCCCGATTTGCAGGGGGGACTCAGGTGTCAGGTTGTTCCACTGTCTCGCCAATCGTTCCAGAAAGTGAAGACTGTCCGTTTTTTCCGGCATGATCAGAAGCAGATAAGAGGAGCGCTCCCGCAGCAGATACGGTGTCCTGTGTCTGACAGCCAGTCGGTTTAACAAGTTGGTCAGCCGACTGTGGTAGTGTCCGGGCTGATTCTGTGCTTGAGGCGGGACACGCAGGGCGGCTACGAAATGGCTCCCGGTTAGCGGATAGCCAAGCAGCCGGCTGCGCGCATCTTCTTCCGCACTCCAGGTAACCGTTCCCGACAAGATTTCCTCCGCAAAATCGCCCTGCAGCCGCCACTCAGTCTCTCGAACGGCTCGTTCTTTGAGAAATTCCAACGCACAGAGGGTGGCGGCGTGCTGCAGGGCGATCTGGTCCAGTTCCTTCCATTGGTTTTGTGGTTTGGTCAAGGAAAGATAGCCATATGTTTCCGTTGCAGTCTGAATGGGCACGGAATGGGTTGCGTCTTCCTCGTCCTTGTCTTTGCCGTTGGGGGTTTCGACCAGAAGATAGCCAAACGCGTCGACAATCACCGTTCGTCCGTCAGTCAGGCGAGCCAGTTCACTGGCGATGGCCGCCAGACCTTTTCCCGCCAGCGCCACCCGAATAATCTGCTCATGTATCGCCTGCGAATAGGCGAGCGTCTCAAACTGGCGGTTGACAATTGGCTGCAAAATCGCCTTGGTGATCGTGGAAAAGTTGATTTCCACCGGGATTTCGATGAGCGGCAGGCCGAATTCGTCCGCAGCCGATATAAAAACCTCCGGGATCTCCCGCAGATAAAATCCGGTGTGAATGGCCACACCGCTCAAGCCCCGTTTGGCCAGCGCGGGGATGAAGCGGGCCAGCCGCTCCGGCTCGTCCGCGAGACCGAATCCGGTCGTGATCAGGAATTCCCCTTCCTGCAGGCGATTGGTATCCTCCAGTACTTCGACGATTGTGACCCAGCGAATCTGGTTGTCCAGCCCGGCGGCGCCTGCGATTAGTTTGCTCTGCACCATGTCCGGCAGCATTAATGCCTCGCGAATCGTAATCGTCACCCTGATGCCCTCCTTTGTCGCACTCACCTTTATACAAAATGTACAAAAGATTGTCACTCTTTGCACGCTTTTTTTGCGGCCGATTTTGCCAACACGGCGAATGGAAGTTTTCGGATGTTGGGTTACGATGAAGGTATCGTAACGACGCGAGGTGAACAGCGTGGAAGGAAAGAGCTATGTGATCAAACCGGAACTGGGCAAAGCGTACCCATTCGTCTCGCACGGCAGAGGAGTATACCTGTACGACAAGACGGGGAAAGCATACATCGACGGCAGTTCAGGAGCCGTGACGGCTAGCATCGGACACGCTGTCGATGAAATTGCCGAGGCGATGTACGCGCAGGCACGCAAGGTCTCCTTTGCCTATCGCTCTCATTTCAGCAGCGATGCGGTTGAAGCACTTGCGGCAAAGCTGGCGGAATGGGCGCCCGGCCAACTGCAGTACAGTTTTTTCGTCAGCAGCGGTTCAGAAGCGACGGAAACGGCACAGAAGATCGCCATCCAGTACTGGCAGGAAAAGGGGTATCAGCGCAAAAACCGGATTCTTTCGCGATGGATGAGCTACCACGGCATCACCATCGGAGCGCTCTCCATGTCTGGCCACGTTTTGCGCCGCAAGCGATTCGTGCCGCTCTTGGCCGATTACCCAAGTGTCTCGGCACCCTACTGCTACCGCTGTCCGCTGGGGTTGTCCCCGGAAGGGTGCGGGCAAAGGTGTGCCGATGAATTGGAGACGGCCATCTACCGCATAGGAGCGGAGAATATAGCGGCGTTTATTGCCGAACCGGTAATTGGCGCCTCCGGCGGAGCAGTGGTACCTCCGCCGGGATACTATCAGCGCATCCGCGAGATATGCGACCGGCACCAAATCCTGTTTATCGCCGACGAGGTGATGACCGGAATCGGCCGCACGGGAGCACGGTTCGCCATGGAACACTGGGGAGTTGTACCGGACATGATGACGTTGGGCAAGGGGATGAGTGCCGGTTATACCCCCATGGCCGCCACGATTGTTTCAGAAGAAATCATCCGTACGATTGCACGCGGCTCGGGCAGCATCATGGCTGGTCACACTTACAGCGCCAATCCCCAATCGGCAGCGGTTGCACTGGCGGTGATGGACTATATCGAGAGGCATAATCTGGTGCATAACGCCGCCGAGCAGGGCCGATACCTGCTTCAGCAGTTGAAGCAGATTTGCGCAGATTATCCCCTGGTTGGTGACGCCCGTGGATTGGGGTTGTTGTGCGGGCTGGAGTTCGTGAGAGACCCGGGCAGCAAAGAGCCTTTTGCGCTTGCTGACAATGTGGCCAATCGGGTGATCCAGCGTGCCTTTGAAAAGGGACTGATCATTTACCCGGCGATCGGGGGCATCGACGGACAGGCCGGCGATGCCGTCATCATCGCACCGCCTCTCGTCATCACCAGAGCAGAGGTGGACCAGTTGATCCAGATCCTGCGTGAGACGATCGCCGAAGTACAGGACGAGTTGATCTCGGAAGGTTTGTTTGCTGCAAGGAAGGGGGGATGAGGATGGAGCAGCATCAGCGACAGCGGCGGATGGACAAAGTGGTCCCGATTGAACATGTCCTTCCGTATTTTTTTCACGGGATGACCGTGATGGTCGGCGGCTTTGGCGGCGTCGGAAACCCTCCTACCCTGATCCGGGCCATTTTGGACAAAGGGGTGCGAGAGATTACGATGATTTCCAACGATACCGCCTTTCCTTACATTGGCATAGGGCTTTTGGTCACCGAGCGGAGGGTGAAGAAGCTGATCACGTCACACATCGGCTCCAATCCCAACGCGGGAGCACAGATGACCGCCGGAGAACTGGAAGTGGAGTTCTGTCCCCAGGGGATTCTGGCTGAGCGGATTCGGGCCGGCGGCGTTGGTCTGGGCGGCATCCTCTCCGATATCGGGCTGGGCACGATAGCGGAACAAGGGAAGCAGAAGGTGAACGTAAATGGAAAGGAATTCCTGCTGGAAACTCCGCTGACGGCAGATGTGGCTCTTGTCCATGCCAAACGGGCCGATCGTTTCGGCAACCTGATCTACGACAGCAGTGCGCGAAACTTCAACCCGCTGGTGGCGATGGCCGGTACCGTAACCATCGTGGAAGCAGACGAGATTGTGGAGACGGGAGAACTGGACCCGGAAGAGGTGGTCACGCCAGGCGTGTTTGTCGACATGATCGTGCCAAGTGAGGGGGTGAACTGGCGATGGGCGTGGGAGAAGTGAAAGAGACGGAGAACTACCGCGAGCGGATCGCGAGGCGTGCCGCCCAAGAGATCGAAGACGGCATGATCATCAACCTGGGGATTGGCATTCCGACACTTGTCGCCGATTTTATCCCCGCGGATAAAAACGTACTGTTTCACGCTGAAAACGGCATCCTTGGCACCGGACCGAGTCCCGCGCCGGGTGAAGAAAATCCGATGCTTTGCAACGCTGGCGGCTTTCCCGTTACGTTGGTCAAGGGCGCATCATTTTTCGACAGTGCGACGGCCTTTGCCATCATCCGCCGCGGTCTGCTGGACATGACCATCCTGGGCGTACTGGAGGTAAGTCAGTACGGTGACATCGCCAACTGGATCGTGCCCGGGAAGCGGGTTCCCGGCATGGGGGGAGCGATGGAACTGGCTCAAAAGGCAAAACGGGTGATGGTCCTAACCACACATCTCGACAAACAGGGGCGCTCGAAAATCGTACGGGAATGCCGACTGCCGCTTACCGCGCGGCGTGCGGCCAATCTGATCATCACCGACATGGCGGTGATGGAAGTGATGGAGGACGGGCTGCTTTTGCGGGAAGTGATGCACCCCTATTCCATTGCCGACGTCATTGCTGCCACCGAGGCCGAATTGAATGTGGCCGAACATGTAGGCGTGTTTCGCTGAAGTCAGGAAACAGGCGAAAAGGGGGAAGAACAGTGACGGTTGAACAGTGGGAACGCTGGCGGGAAAAAATCCACAGACAGCTTGCCGAGGAGCGGGATGCCGCAATTGCGCTGCTCGCAGATTGGGTGCGAGAGCCCAGCGTGCAAGGGGCGGAACGCTCCATTCAGGAACAGATCGCCGAGCGGCTGGCGGCGATGGGCCTCGAGGTTGACCTCTGGATCATGGAAGGAGACGAACTTCTCAATCATCCGTACTTTGTTTCACCACGTACAACGTTTGCCGAGAGTCCCAACGTTGTCGGCGTATGGAAAGGTACCGGCGGCGGCCGTTCCCTTATTCTCAACGGACACGTCGATGTGGTGCCTGCGGGTGATGAACAGCAGTGGACGGACGCTCCATTCTCCGGGCGCGTGCTTGACGGGAAGCTGTACGGCCGGGGGGCGACTGATATGAAAGGGGGGAACCTGGCCTCGCTTCTCGCGATCCAGACTCTGCAGGCACTGGGCGTTCGATTGAAAGGAGACGTCATCTACGAAAGCGTCGTGGAGGAGGAGAGTGGAGGAGCCGGGACGCTGGCCACGATTCTGCGCGGCTATCGCGCCGATGCGGCGCTTGTGCCGGAGCCGACCAACATGAAGATATTTCCCAAACAGCAGGGGTCCATGTGGTTTCGCTTGTGGGTCAAAGGGCGTTCTGCGCATGGCGGTACCCGCTATGAAGGGGTCAGCGCGATTGAGAAAAGCATGCGGGTGCTGGACGCCATCCGCAGGCTGGAGCAGGAGCGGAATGACCGCATCGACGATCCGCTTTACGCCAAGCTCCCCATCCCGATTCCGATCAATGTCGGCGTGATCGAAGGAGGAAAGTGGCCTTCTTCCGTTGCCGACCTGGTCAAAATGGAGGGGCGCATGGGCGTCGCTCCAGGAGAGGAAATGGAGCAGGCCAAGGCGGAGATGGAACAGGCGCTGAGCAAGCTTGCCGAGGAGGATGAATGGTTCCGTGATCATCCGGTGGAACTGGAGTGGTTTGGCGCACGGTGGGTTCCAGGAGCGGTGGAAATGGATCATCCGCTGATGGAACTGCTTGCCGAAACGTACCGGCAGGTGATGGGGGAACCGCCGGTGATAGAGGCTTCCCCATGGGGGACGGATGGCGGTCTTCTGACCAAGTTGGCCGATACGCCGGCGATTGTGTTCGGTCCCGGTGTCACCCAGGTGGCCCACTACCCAAACGAGTACATTGAACTGGAGGCAGTGTTTCAATGCGCGGAAATTATTGCCCTGACCATGCTGAAATGGTGCGGAATTGCAGAGGAAGGAGCGGATGAGCAATGAAACCAATGGCCACCAAGTACATTCAACTGAACACGGCGGTGCCCGGGCCGCGTGCACAGGAGCTTTTGGCCCGCAAGGAAGAAAACATTCCGCGCGGCCCGTTTACGACTGCGCCGACGTTTGTGGTCAAGGCGGACGGAGCGCTGTTGACCGACGTGGACGGCAATACGTTCATTGATTTTGCCGGGGCGATCGGCACGATGAATGCCGGACACTGTCCACCGCAAGTGGTGAAGGCGCTGAAACAGCAGGTGGAGCAGTACATCCACACCTGCTTCCACGTGATGATGTACGAGCCGTACGTACAGTTGGCGGAGAAGCTGAACCAGATTACACCCGGCAGCCACACGAAAAAAACGTTTTTTCTCAACAGCGGGGCGGAAGCCGTGGAGAATGCGGTCAAGATCGCGCGCAAGTACACGGGACGAAAGGCCGTGATCTCCTTTGAGCGGGGATACCATGGCCGAACGCTGCTGGCGATGAGCCTGACCAGCAAGATCAAGCCGTACAAGTATCAGTTTGGTCCGTTTGCCCCGGAGATCTACAAGATGAGCTATCCGTACTACTACCGCCGTCCGGAAGGGATGACGCCGGAGCAAATGGATGATTTCCTCCTGCAGCGTTTCCACGATTTCTTCCTGGGCGACGTTGCCCCGGACGATGTGGCCGCGGTCATCATGGAGCCGGTTCAGGGAGAAGGTGGTTTTGTCATTCCCTCGAAGCGGTTTGTCCAGGGTGTCAAACAGATATGCGAACAGCACGGCATTTTGTTCATCGCCGACGAGGTGCAGACCGGATTTGGCCGGACAGGCAGGATGTTTGCAATGGAGCACTTTGACGTGGTGCCTGACCTCGTCGTGATGTCCAAGTCCATCGCTGCCGGGCTGCCCATCAGTGCCGTCACCGGCCGTGCCGAAATCATGGATGCGCCCAATCCCGGCGAGATCGGCGGCACCTACGGCGGGAGCCCGCTCGGCTGCGTCGCGGCGCTGGAAGTGATCAAGATGATGGAAGAGCAAAACCTGCCCGAACGCGCCCAACGGATTGGCGAGCTGACCCTGCAGGCCTTCAGGCGCTTTCAGGAGCGCTTTCCTCAAGTGGGAGACGTGCGCGGTCTGGGGGCGATGTGTGCCATGGAGATCGTCAGGGACAGGGAGAGCAAGGAACCGGATAAGGAACTGACGGCTCGCATCGTTCAAACGTGTAATCGCCGGGGACTGGTCATTCTCTCCGCCGGTCTGTACAGCAACGTGATCCGCATCCTGGCTCCGCTGGTCATCACGGAGGAGCAGTTGGCCGAGGGGCTGGCCGTGTTGGAAGGTGTGTTGGAGGAATGGTGCCGGTAACCGCTGCTGGGACTGCTTTCGCGAGGGTGCCGACAAGGATGAAAGGGGAGCGAAAGGAGAGGAGACAATGAAGCGTAAGCTGTTTATTGGCGGCAAATGGGTGGATGGGCGTGAGTACAGTGCGCTGTACGCTCCACACAGCGGGGAATTGATAGCGGAAATCCCCCAAGCCGATCAGGATGCGGTGGATCAGGCAATTTCTGCAGCCGAATCGGTGCAGGCCGAACTGCGCCGGATGCCGGCGCATAAGCGCTCGGCGTTGTTGGCTGCAATAGCGGAGCAGATTGCGGAGCGGAGTGAAGAGGCGGCCCGGTTGATTGCGCTGGAGGCGGGAAAGCCGATCCGCACCGCGCGAGCCGAAGTGGCCCGCACCATCCAGACGTACCGGTTTGCGGCGGAAGAAGCGAAGCGGATATGCGGAGAAACGGTGCCGCTTGATGCAGCTCCCGGCGGGGAAGGCAGAGTGGCTTACACCACGCGGGAGCCGCTTGGCGTGGTGGCCGCCATTACTCCGTTTAACTTCCCCATGAATCTGGTCGCCCACAAGGTGGGGCCAGCCTTGGCGGCAGGTAATGCCGTCGTGTTGAAACCGGCCTCGCAAACGCCGCTGTCTGCCTTTTTTCTGGCGGAAATCGCGCAGACGGTTGGCGTGCCGGACGGAGCACTCAACGTTGTCACCGGCAGCGGCAGTGTGATTGGAGAGGCCCTGGTGACGGACCCGCGAATCAAGGCCATCACCTTTACCGGCAGCCCGCAGGTGGGCATCGAGATCCGCAATCGCGCCGGGTTGAAGCGGGTCACGTTGGAGCTTGGTTCCAACTCCGCGGTCATTGTGGATCGCGACCCCAATCTCGAAGAGGTGGTTCCGCGCTGCGTGTTTGGCGCTTTCTCCTACTCAGGGCAGGTGTGTATCTCGGTACAGCGTATCTACGTCATCAGGGAGGCGTACAACGCTTTCGTGGAAGCGTTTCTCAGAGAAACAGGCAAACTGCGCGGCGGCGACCCGCTGCTGGAGGAGACCGACTATGCGGCTATGATCCACCCCAAAGAGACGGAGCGTACCCTGGAATGGATCAGGGAAGCAGAACAAAAAGGGGCCAGAATTCTCTGTGGCGGAGCAGCCGAAGGCCGCATTCTGCCGCCGACTGTCCTGACCGATGTGCCGCCTGAAGCGCGTGTCTCCTGTCAGGAGGTATTTGGCCCGGTGGTGCTCATCAACAAGGTCGATTCCGTAGAAGAGGCGATAAGACTGGTCAACAACTCCTCTTACGGATTGCAGGCGGGCATCTACACCAACGATGTGCGGACGGCGCTGATGGCAGCAGAAGAACTGCAGGTTGGAGGCGTGATGATCAACGACATCCCCACGTTCCGCGTTGACCACATGCCCTATGGCGGTGTCAAACAGAGCGGCTTCGGAAGGGAAGGCGTCAAGTATGCGATTGAAGAGCTGAGCGAATTGAAGCTGGTTGCCTTCAAGCGCTAATGCTGCTGCCGCTGCAAAACGAGTTCTGCCAGGAGAGCGGCCATTTTCCGCACGAACGACTTGGCCAACCATCCAAGTGGAGCAAGCCCGAAGCGGGGGATACGGGCGCAACGTGGACAAACAGCGGAGCAGCGCTGCTTTTGCGCCCGCCCGTTTCGGGTGGCGAAGCGGACAGTCCGGCTTCACTGGTGGTTGGACACGGAGTGAGGGGAGGAAAATGGCCGCCTCCTCTATCCAGACACCTTTGGCTGCACACTTGGGAGGTTACGATCAGTTCGTGCCTCTCAGTTAACAGACAACGTGTCGTGAACACGAGTGGGGCGTTTTTCGCGCTCACTTCCGGTGGCCAACCAGCGAAGAAGCAGGCCAGGACCGCTTCACGACGATCCGCAGGGGCAGCGGCAAAACGACGTCCCGCTGCCGACGTGATGCTGTTGCCGCTGCGATTTCCCTGCGGATACGCCGTTTCGCTGGCAGGTTGGCCAAACCGTTCGCTGGCGAAAAACGGCCCGCACTCGCAATGGCGCCCTGTTCGTCCCAAGACAGCGAGTGTGACAGGAGAGCGGCCATTTTCCGCACGAACGACTTTGCCAACCATCCAAGCGGAGCAAGCCCGAAGCGGGGAATACTCATTCGGGAAAAGGTGTGAAGGTTTTGTTGCTTGACATGAAACCGAATGGTTTCGTATGATGTTTATGAAACCAAATGGTTTCGCAATGAAAAGACAGGGAGGAAACAGGGATGTCAGGAAACACCCCGGGCACACTGCCGGATATTCGACACACCGTCGTCTTTCAGGTACCGCTTCAAAAGGTGTGGGAGGCGGTCTCCACTTCCGAGGGTATAGCGGCGTGGTTTATGCCCAAGGATTTCAAACCAGTCTTGGGACATGAATTCACACTTCAAACTCCATTCGGTCTCTCTCGCTGTAAGGTAACAGAACTGGATCCCCCCAATCGGCTTTCGTTTACCTGGGGTGAAGATTGGGTTGTGACCTTTGCGTTAACGGAACTGGAAGGAAAAACGCAATTTACGTTGATTCATTCCGGCTGGACTGCGGGGAAAGTGATGGACGAAACGGGAGAGGACGCTTCGGTTGTCCGCGACAGAATGGATCAGGGCTGGGGATCGGTCGTTCTCGATCGACTGCGAAAGTGGGTTGAGATGTAACCATGGCTGCGGCAGCGCCCAAGCATGACGTCTTTCAGGCGATCGCTGATCCCACCCGACGCAAGCTGTTGAGACTTCTCGCTGACAAGGAATTGCCCGTTACGGCCATCAGCCATAACTTTCCGATGAGCCGCACGGCGGTGTCCAAGCATTTGCAGATTCTGTCGGAAGCTGGTCTTGTCCAAAAGCGCAAAGTGGGACGGGAGACGCGGTATACACTGCAGCCAGATCCATTGTTTGAACTGAAGCAGTGGCTTTCTTACTACGAACGTTTTTGGGACAACAAGCTGACTGCTCTGAAACGTTTCGTGGAAGAAGGGAATGCGGATGAAACCGGATCGTTGGGACCGCGCAGCATCGAGCGGCATTCCACCGAATAGCACTGAAAGAAACGGGAGAGGCATCGGCCTCTCTCGTTGACATGGTGGTTTCCTCAAAAAAACTATTGCATGGACAAGTCATCTTATGCTATAGTGATTATTGTTCACGACAAGAGTTTGCTTGTACAATTCTGGAGGGATACCGAAGTGGTCATAACGGGGCGGTCTTGAAAACCGTTAGGGCGCAAGCCCACGGGGGTTCGAATCCCTCTCCCTCCGCCATATACTTCTGACAAATGTCCTGGCAGGCAAAGCATTTCGCCTGCCTTTATGTTTTTCCAGCCGCTGCGGATGGAGGCGAAGGCCGGGTGGAAGCAAGGCTACCGTCGATAAAACAAAAACAGGGCGGCGGCCAGCAGAAGAATGCCCAGCATCCGCTGCCAGTCAACGGGAATCTGGCGTCCGCCAATCAGGCCGAAGTGATCGATCACCGTACTGGCAATGATCTGGCCGGCGATGACGGCTACCAGCGTGGATGCAACTCCGATCTTGGGTACGGACAATACCATGACGAACACGTAAATGGCTCCCAACACCCCGCCCAGCAGCATCCATTTCGGTTGGGTCAGGGTTGACAGCAGGTTGCCTTTTCCGAAAAATATGACAAGCAGCATTAAACAGAGTGTTCCGATTGAAAAAGAGACAACAGAAGCCTCGATGGTCCCTACTTTTTTGCCAAGGGCGCCGTTAATCCCCGCCTGGGCTGCCACACCAATACCGGCCAGCAGCGACAGCAGCATCATCAACATGTTCATTCCAGAATTCGTCCCTTCCTGTTCACTCCGCCGGACCATTTTCCCGGCGATGTTCTCTATTATCCACAATCATGTTACAAAAGGTGTAAGCAGCAGGCAACTGCTTATCAAAACAAAAAACAGGCACCTTCAACAGACGCCTGCAGTCGTTTTATACATCCGCTCTTTTTTAGTCAACCAGGTTATAGGGGGTTGTCATATAGCCGATCTCATTTAACAAATCGCGCATTTCGCTGTGAGGGACAGATTTCCCCTGCTGTTGTTGGGTCCGAATCTTGGAGATCCGGGAAAAATGAAGGGGATTGGTGGTAATCATCACGACCTTGTAATCGGTTTCGGCCAGTTTGGGACGGATGGTTTTGATGATTTTGCCGTCGTATCCGTCGCTGACTGCACTGTTGCGCGTGTAGCGGTTGCGGTCAATCGGCGACGAACGCTGATAAATGCGAGGCGTGGTCTGTCCCTCGAGCAGTGCGCCGACAATGATTGTATTTCCATAGGTAATCACCTTGGCATCGACCACTCCTGCAATTCGCTTTACATCCCTTTCTACCGGTTCCACCGAACGCAGTGGCTGGATTGGGGTCAGCATGTTTTTCTCATTTCCCAGTGTATAGGTGTCAGTGTTTCGCACATTTGTGGGCAGGCCTTTTTGCGAGGACTGATTGGTTGTCGAACAGGCAAACAGGGTGCTGGAGACAGTGAGCAGAGTCAACAGGAAAAGCAAGTGCATCGTTTTTTTCACGGGAATGCCTCCTCTCCCCAATAGTATTTCTGTATTCCTGATTTTTTATCATGCCGCATTGCAGCCCAAAACGGGATACGACGCACAGGAAAAGCAGGAATTTCTGCATGGGCAAAAGAAAATTAGAGTAACGTCGAAGGGAGGAGCAGAGAGATGCACATCCCCATCTTGCTGACCAAACTGACACCACCGCGTCTCAAACCTCATCTGCTGAGGCGGCCGGCTTTGACAAGGAAGCTTCGCTACATGCTGATGAATTCGCTGTCGCTTGTACACGGGGGAACGGGATGCGGCAAAAGCACCTCACTTGCGGCCTTCCTGCGGGACGAGAAGATTCCGACCAGTTGGTACACTGTCGGAGAAACGGATGGCCGGCTGTCCGTTTTTCTGCGTCATGTCGTGGAAAGCATTCGGCTCGTCTATCCTCCGTTTGGCAGGGAGTTGATGCAGATGCTGGAGGAAAAGGATGATGATGAGGAGTTATTAGCGGAGGATGTGGAAGCGCTTGCAAATCAGTTCCTGAACGGGCTGGTTCGCTTGCCTGATGATTTGGTGTTTGTATTGGACGAATATCAGTGCGTGGAGACCTCCCCCAGCATTGACCGTTTCATGCAGCAGGTGGTGCGTCACCTGCCGCACAACGGGCGCATGGTGCTGATCAGCCGGCACCAGCCTCTTTGGCCCCAACTGGCTGCGATGCGGATTCGCGGCGATGTCTGGGAGGTGGGGCCGGAAGATCTGGCCTTTACGCTGGAGGAGACGGAAGCATTCTTGTTTGATGAACTGGAGCTGCGGTTAACGGGGCAGGAGGTCAAACAGCTGCACCAGGAGAGCGAGGGGTGGATCATGATGCTCCGCCGGCTTGGCGAACGACTTGCAGCCGGTGAGCGCTGCACCGATCTTTTGGCCAGCTCGTCACCCGTACTGCTTCAGTTGAAGCGCCTATTGCAGGAAGAAGTGCTGGCGGGAGAGGAGCCTTCCATGCAGCGGTTCCTGACCGTTACATCCATCCTGGAGTCCATCACAGCGGAGGCGGCCCATCATCTCGTCGGCGAAGAAGCGGAACAACTGCTCGCGAAAGCGGTACAGCGCAACTTGTTTGTCTTTCGTCGGAAAGACGGAGGATATCGGTACCATCGCTTGTTTCGCGAAGTGCTCAAGGAACGGCTGGCGCTGGAACCGGATGTCTGCCGGGAGAGTTACCGCGTGACCGCGCACTACTGTTTGAGCAAAGGAGACGTAGAGGCAGCCCTCTCTTGTTTGTACCAGGTGCAAGAGTGGGAAGAGATCGGGCAGCTGCTGATCAACCAGGGCAGAAAGTGGATGCAAGAGGGGAGGCTGGACACCCTCTACGAGTGGGTCACCAGGCTGCCGGAGGAGATCAAACATACCTGCTATTTGCTGTGGTACTTTCAGGCGGAAATTGAACGTTACCGCTGCCTTTATCCGCAGGCGCTCTCTTCATACAGCCACTTCATGGACAGAGCCATGGAAAAAAACGATCGAGTCAGTCAATGCCTGGGGCTGGAAGGAAAGGCGCGCGTCCATCTGGACAGCGTACAGGGATTGAAAGCGGAAGAACTCTTGAAACAGGCGATCGGTCTGTTGGATCAGCAGGACAACGAACTGGCCCCGCGCCTTTACCGTCTGTTGGCCGAGATCTACACCAACAGGGGAAACGCCACGGAAGCCGAGTTCTGGTATCGGCGCAGCCAGGAGTTGGAGCGGCAGACGGAAGTGGACATTGAATCGCGTCTGTTTTTCCGTACGGGACGGTTGCAATCGGCACTAGCCCTGTTGGAGAAAAAATGGCAGGAAGAAAAAGAGCAGAGCATCTCCTATCTGACGCGGTCTTACAAAGAAACGTCGCTGCTGCTGGCGTTTGTCTGCGGGCTGAATGGAGAGAGGGAAAAGGGGATCGCGTATGCAGAAACGGCCATTCGATTGGGAAAGGCAGCCCAATCTCCGTTTGTGGAGGCCTGCGGGTATGTGCGAAAGGCGCACTGTGTCTTGCTTGATCCCTCCTATTCCGCGCAGGGGGTACGCCACCTTTATTTAAAAGGACTGCATATGATGGAAGAACTGCTGTCGACGAGGGGCAAGGCAGAGGCGCTGCTGGGCCTTACCTTGTTTTACGGCCGGGAAAAAGCGCTCGATCTGGCATTGGCATACGGGGAACGCGGCTTGGACGAGACGCAGTCAATCAAGGATGACTGGTTAAACGGGTTTATCCGCCTTGCCATGGGGATGGCCTATGCGTACAGCGGCAAGAACCGCATGGCCGAGCCGGTCTTTCGCCAGTGCGTAGAGCGGTTTGCCGCCTGTCGCGACGGTTTCGGCATGGCCGTTTCCCAACTCTGGTTGAGCCATCTCGCCTACCGCGAGGCAAACTGGGAGTCGTTTGAGGCGTCTATTTCACAGGCGCTGACGGCGATCCGCAGTGGGCAGTACGACTTTCTCTTGAAGCAGCCGACCATGTTTACGCCTAATGACGTACAAACGCTGATGCCGCTGTTGATCGAGGCGCAGAAGCGGCAGGTGGAAGTGGAGTACGTGACCCAACTGCTGCAGGAGCGCGGACTGCACAACGTCTCGTTTCATCCCGGCTACACGCTGCGGGTTCAGACCCTGGGCCAATTCCGCGTCTGGTTGGGCGACCAGGAACTCAACGAAAAGGCGTGGCAGCGCGGAAAGGCAAAACAACTGTTTCAACTTTTTCTGACCAAGCGGGATCAGCTGTTGCCCCGTGAGGAAATCTTTCAGTACATCTGGGCGGAAAGTGACGAAGAGACAGCCGCCCGCGACTTCAAGGTGGCGCTGAACGCCTTGATGAAGGCACTGGAACCCAACCGTGAGGCCAGGGCCAGTTCGTTTTTCATTCAACGAAAGGGCTCATCCTACGGGCTGCACCTCGCGTCCGGTTCCCAAATCGACGCAGCCGACTTTGAACGGCTTGTCTGTGCAGGACTGGTTGAACCGTCTGCCGAGAAAGCGGCATCGTACCTGGAAAAGGGATTGGCTCTGTACAACGGACCATTTCTACCGGACTGCCGCTATGACGATTGGTGCCTGGAGGAACGTGAACGGCTGCACGTCTTGTATCTGCGCGGGGCGGAGAAGCTGGCCCAGTTGTACGTCGCCCTCAAGCGCTACGATGACAGTATCCGCTGGTGTGAAACCATCCTCAAGGGGGACGATTGCTGGGAGGAGGCCTATCGCCTGCTGATGTACTGCTACTACCGCAAAAACAATCGCGCTCAGTCGTTAAAATGGTATGAGAAATGCGTACAGAAACTGCGGGAACAATTGGGAGTGGAGCCGCTGCCCTCAACCCGCGACACCTATGCCCTCATCATGGAAAGCAGCAGATGAGCCGATAGCGGGATACAAAAAGTAGCTCTTGTCACTGGCGGGAGCATTCCTTACAATGATAAAAACAACTACTTTCCCTGCCCGAGGAGGTACCCATGTCCGGAACGCATGTAAAGCAGTTATGCGAAGATACGTACACGCGGTTGAAAAAGGTAAGTATGGAGCTGGAGCGCTTTCTCAACCAGGTCACGCTGGCGGGACTCGTCGCCCAGTCCGGCGACCCGGAAGAGTACGAAGCTTATTATCGCAGCTACCTCTCCGACTTGCGTCACCTGCTGGTGTACTGTGAAAACGCGTATGAGAAGCTGGGTGTCTGCCTGCGCCGCGCTCGGTTCAACGAAGAATTCGCTGAAGAGATCCTGTACCAGGTGTACCATACCTGTGTAAACAACTTCTACTATCCGAAAGGCGAGGTGTACGACGAAGACGGTCGCTATTCCTACACGGGTCAGGATGCCATTATCTTCCGTAAACCGGTGACCCCGGAGCTGCGCAACCTGACGCTTTCCATGTCCAAGGTCTTTGAGCAGCTGCGCGATGAACTGCAGTACTACGAGACCGATTACGTCACCAAAAAACGGATGCAATCAATCAAATCATAGATTTATCCAACGACCAAAACCTGACCGGGCCCGGTCAGGTTTTTTATACCTGCAAAGGCTGGCGCATGCTGGCAATCGTATCTTCCACTTCCTGCAGCATTTTGGTGCGCGTGGCATCATCCACGTAAGGCACCTCGGCAAAGTTTTTGTGGATGACCGGATCAAAGCCTGCGAAGGAGAGCACGCCCTGGGCAATCTGCCTGGTCAGCACCTGATCGTATCCGGCAGATTTCATCTCCTGTACCGATTCCCGTGTTGTCGTGAATACCGCCGCCTGCTTGCCGCGGAGCAGCCCCACGGGTCCTTTTTGCTCGTAGCGAAAGGCAAAACCGTTGGTAAAGACCCGATCAATCCAGCCTTTGAGGATCGCCGGCGGCGCCCACCACCAGACGGGGTAAATCATCACCAGCAGGTCGGCCTCAGTAATCAACTGCTGTTCCTCCTCGACGTCGGGAGAGACGAGCTTGTTTTCGATGTTTCTCATGTCAGCGGCGTTCAGCACCGGCTGAAAGTTCATTTCGTACAGATCGCGCAGAACGGGGGAGTAGCCGTGCCGTTCGCAAGCGGTTACCGCTCGTTTTACGATTTCGTGGTTGAAGCTGGTTTTCCCCGGATGGGCAAAAACAATCAGCGCTTTCATGGTTGTTTCCTCCTATCGTTGATTCGTGCTGAAACCTATTCTGGAAAACAGCTTCTCAATCAGGTTGCCCACAATGGTCCCTGTTTGCTGACGCACGTTTTGCGGTTCGCCAATCCGCCGCAGCGCTTCTCCGCTGTCGATCATCCCGTAGCCGTACCAGTTGTCTCGCCCGGGCTCCCCCAGATCCACCGAACTGTCGCGGATCAGTTTCATCACTTCCGTATTTTTCATCTCGGGCTTCACCGAGCGGATCAGCCCGGCCAGTGCGGCTACGTGCGGACAGGCCATTGATGTGCCTGACAGCGCGGCATAATCGTTGTAGATGTAGGTGCTGGCAATGTCTACACCCGGTGCAACCACATCCACGTACTGACCGTAATTGGAGAAGCTGGCCAGCCGGGTGCGGTGATCGACGGCGGACACGCCAAGCACTTCCGGATAGGCTGCCGGGTACCCGGGCTGATTGGTGGCGTCGTTGCCGGTTGCGGCCACCAGTACCACATTCCGTTCGTAGGCATAGCGGCACGCTTCCTGCAGTGCGGCGGAAGAGGTGTAGTTGCCGACGCTCAGATTGATTACATGAGCCCCGTGATCGGTTGCCCAGCGAATGCCTTCGGCGATGTCAAAAGCGGTTCCCGATCCGTCGGCACCAATTGCCTTGATCGGCATGATCATGCTGTTCCACGACATGCCGGCGATTCCGTCGCGGTTGTTGGTGCGTGCGGCGATGATGCCGGCCACATGCGTACCGTGGCCGTTGTCGTCTTGCGGCTTTTGGTTCCTGGCGATCACGTTGTAGCCGTTGGTCAGCTTGCCCTGAAACTCGGGATGGCCCAGATCGACGCCCGTGTCAACGACGGCTACCACGATGCGCTTGCTGCCTTGGCTGATCTCCCAGCCTTCTTCCATGCCGATGATGGGCAGGTTCCACTGGTAGCGCTTGTAGAGAATGTCGTTGGGAATGCGATTGGGCAGAAGGATGTAGTTTGGTTCTGCGTAAATGGAATCCGGATGTTCGGCAAGGATCTTCATCATCTGTCTGGTCGTCAGCTTGCGCGAGGAGATGATCATCGAATCGCCGTTCCTCCGTTTGACCTTTCCATCCAGTTTGGTCAGGATTTGCTGCAGTTCCTGCTCGTCAACCGGAGGGGAAAAACGGACGACAATCTCATGCTCGATAAAATGGCTGCGGTCGCGAGAGTTGTGATGGATCGTCATCACCCGGGGCTGCCGCTCCATCTTGCGTCGAACATCGCGTGTTTGCTCGATGTAGTTAATCCGGGGAATGTCCGAGTCAAGGGAAGTGACAGAGGGATGCGGTTCGCGCATCTCCCGTATGTTCTGACGCTGCACGGGAATCAACACCAGTGCAACCAGGACTGCTGCCAACAAAATACCGGTTGCGATTCTCACCAGACTCACTCCCAACACTCTGAATAGCTATAGCGTGCGAAAACCGGTTTCGGTTTATTACGGTAAAAAATAGCGAATAAGGAGTGAGAGGCGTTTTTTGACCACGTAAAACAGAGGGAAAAAGGGGCAGGAGGAGGGATAAGGGATGTTCCATTGGAGGTTGGGGAGGGAGGAAAGGAAATGACCGCCTCCCCCTATCCAGGACATGTGTTCCCATCGAGTCACTTTGACAGAGGCTAAAAAACCGCTTCTTCGGAATTTTTGTCGAACACGTGGCATTTTGCCAGGTCCATGCCCAGGGTAACGGTCATCTTCGGCTTCAGCGCCTCCCGGGCATCGACACGTGCCACCATCTGGGTTTCGTTGATGTTGGTAAAGTAGACGTACAGCTCGGACCCCATGTTTTCCACCACGTCGATTTGTGCCTCAAAGGTACTCCGAAACGGATTGGCTTCGATAAACTGGTTGTCGCTGTAAATGTCTTCCGGCCGGATACCGAAAGTCACCTCTTTGCCTACGTATCCTTTTTGACGCAAGATCTGGGCCTTGTCATTGGGGAACTGAATCGTCATTCCATTTGTTTCAAACAGCACATCGCCAGCTTCCTCACGAACCTGACCGGAGAGAAAATTCATGCTCGGGGAGCCGATAAAGCCGGCGACAAACTGGTTCGCAGGATGGTTGTAAATCTCCGATGGCGTCGCTACCTGCTGGATGACGCCGTCTTTCATCACCACGATGCGATCTCCCATTGTCATCGCTTCCGTCTGATCGTGGGTAACGTAGATGACGGTTGTCTCCAGACGCTGATGCAGTTTGGAGATTTCCGTTCTCATCTGGACGCGCAGCTTGGCATCCAGGTTGGACAGCGGTTCGTCCATCAGGAATACCTGCGGTTCGCGCACAATTGCCCGACCGAGTGCCACCCGCTGCCGCTGGCCGCCGGACAGCGCTTTCGGCTTGCGGTCCAACAGGTGGGCGATGTCCAGAATACGGGCCGCCTCCTGGATTCGCTTGTCGATTTCAGCCTTGGAAAACTTGCGCAGTTTCAGGCCAAAGGCCATGTTTTCATATACGTTCATGTGCGGATACAGGGCATAGCTTTGGAACACCATGGCGATGTCCCTGTCTTTCGGAGCGACGTCATTCACGCGCCGATCGCCAATGTACAGATCACCTTCCGAGATTTCCTCCAATCCGGCAATCATGCGAAGCGTCGTCGACTTGCCGCATCCGGACGGTCCGACCAAAACGAGAAATTCCTTGTCCTCGATGTCCAGATGAAAATCATTGACAGCCGTTACGTTTCCGTAACGTTTGTATACATGGTTGAGACTTACTCGTGCCATAATCTCTGTCCCCCTCTCTGATTGCGCTTTCATTGTAGCCCAAAAAGAAGGCGGGTTCTATGGTGATGTTGTACAAACCAGATTAGTCATTTTGCCGAAACAACAGGGCCAGCCTGAGCAAAAGGGCATCGGCAGCGTTCCTGATGTCCAGTCCCGTCTGCTCAGTGAGCTTGTCCAGCCGATAAAGCAGGGTGTTGCGGTGCAAGAACAATGCACGTGCCGTTTCGCTGACATTCAGGTTATGTGCGCAAAACGTTTCGACAATCTCGATCTGATCGGCAGACAACCGCTCAGCCCCAACATGCGGCTTCAGCGAGGCAGCCAGCGCCTTTGCGGTGTCAGGGGATAGAGAAGCGGCCCACTGCTCCAGTGCATGCTGCCAGGTGGCCGCGATCATTACCTGCGGCAGGTACTGTTGGAGGGCCTGCCGCAAACCGGCGAAGCGCTGCATGGCGGCACCCAACTGTCGTGGTATGGAAACCGGCAGCGTGGTCATCACCCGGACCGTCTCGCCCGCTTCGCTGGACAAAAGTTCGTGAAGCCCGGCCGCCCAATCCAGCCAAAGCTGTCTGTCTGCCGGACCGCAGCTGTCCAGATCGGAAAACAGCGAGAGCGGGACGAGCAGCAGCAGATACCGGTTGTCAAGGGGGACAAGTGCAGTCAAAGGTTTTCCGGCAAAAAAATCGTGCAAGAGTTCTTGCCAAAACGTGAGATCGGCAGGGGTGTCGGCATGGGTACGCTCCAGCAGGAAGCATCCCCGCGGCTCCTTCCACTGCCAGGGCAGTTCGGTAGGAACGGCTGTCTCCCCTGTTTCGCCGAACAGGCACGTTCGCAACCAGGCTTGCCATGCTTCTTGGCCGCTTTCATCGGTCTCCGTTGGTGAAAGCAGGAGCGAAAGCAGCGCGCGGGCTTGAGCCGGCCACTCGTCCCGCGGAATGCCGACATACCAAACCCGGTCAGTCTTTCGATACGTCCGAACAATCTCTCCGCCTGCCTGCTCGTATTGGCGCCTTGCTTGCGGCCATTCATCCCTGGCACAGGAAAGGAGCTCAATGGTGAGCTTGGTCGCGTCGCGGATTCGAGCTACTTCAGCCTGCCATTTCTTCTCCACTCTGCTCCTCCGTTCTCCTTCGTTCTCTCATCATTATAGCGAACTCTTTGGCAGCAGGGGAGTGGCGGATTGTCAGTCAATGGCCAGTGCGGGAGCCGTTTCCAGGTTGGCCTTTGCAGCCTGCGCGGCCGCAGGATTGGTATTGCTGTGAGCCTGCACGCGCAGTGTGTGCAGAGTAATTTCCGGCCGTGAGCGCAGACGGATGTTGATGCCAGTCTGTCCCAGTCCTTCGCTAATGTAAAAGGGACGGCCATGGTAGAAGTGCAGTCCCTTTACCATGTTCATGCGTGGCAGTTTGCCCATCTTCCACAAGTGATAGGGTTTCGGCCAGTGAATTTGGCCGCCGTGAAAGTGACCGGCCAACAGATAGTCGTAATGGTACGGCCCCATATGCAGCACGATATTGGGATCGTGGGTCAATACGAGGCGGATTCCTTTGTCGTCCGCGCCGGCAAATGCTTTGCTCAGATTGCTGCGACGTGTCGCAAAGTCGTCAATGCCGATCAGGTGCAGCTTGTTCCCGTTGCAGTCAAGGGTCACCGCTTCGTTTTGCAGTACGCGGCAACCCAAACGGTTCAGTCCCTCTTTCAAGATGGCCAGTTGATCGGGGGGCAGCACGTAATCATGGTTGCCAAATACGGCATAGGCGCCGTACTTTGGCTTCAGGGCAAGCAAGGTTTTGACAAAGGCGAGTGCTTTGGGAATGTTGCGGGCCCGATCCAGGAAGTCTCCTGTAATCGCAATCAGGTCAAGTGGTTCGTCCTTCCAGTCTGCCACAATCTGTTCGGCTGTGATTGAAATATTTTCCATATGAAGGTCGGACAAGTGAAGAATACGCAGCGGTTCCTGTTCAAGACCGTTGGTTTGCACGGATCGATTTATGGAAATCGCGATGCGATTAACATTTGCCTGAAACGTATTTCGGTAAGCAAAGACGAGTATGATAAGAAAGGCGCACAGCCCAAACAGCCATGTCACGATATCACCCTTTCTACCTGTCAAACGTCATATGCTCCATTATACTAGAGTTACGCGCTGAAAAAGAAAGCAGTTTCTGGGAGCTGGCTTGCATTTCGTGCGCGATTCCCATCGTTTCGCGGCAACAATCCGGTTCTTGATGATTGAACAGCGCAAAAGTTCTGATTTTGGTGAACAACTTTTATTTTATTTCATGTATAATAAGAAATGTGCACAAAAAGAGAGAGTAAACCGAGGAGAGTGAGAGTATGAAGGTAGAAATGATCCCGCCGACACCAGGAACGTATAACCTCCAGGATTACGAAAAAGCGTATGCTGCG
This sequence comes from Brevibacillus sp., assembly GCA_017656235.1. Taxonomy (GTDB): domain Bacteria; phylum Bacillota; class Bacilli; order Brevibacillales; family Brevibacillaceae; genus Brevibacillus_E. The sequence continues at coordinate 1,195,221 of JACDOF010000001.1, read as the reverse complement.
TTCGATTGGAAGGAAGTAGAGAAAGCATTCAGTTGGTACGAAACGGGCAAGGTAAACATTGCCTATGAGGCGATTGACCGGCACCTCCAGACCGAACGCAGGGACAAGGTGGCACTATTGTACAGCGATGCCAACCGGGAAGAGCAGTATACGTTTGCGCAATTAAGTGAACTTTCCAATAAATTCGGCAATGTGCTGCGTAAACTGGGCATTCAGAAAGGGGACCGGGTTTTTATTTTCATGCCGCGTTCTCCCGAGCTTTATGTAAGCGCTCTCGGAATTTTGAAGATTGGTGCAATTGTGGGGCCGCTGTTTGAAGCGTTTATGGAAGGGGCCGTACGCGACAGGCTGGAGGACAGTGAAGCAGTCGCCATTGTGACCACTCCTGCCCTTCTGCCCCGTGTTCCGGTCAAGGAACTGCCGGCGCTCAAGCACGTAATCATCGTCGGAGCGGAAGGCAAACTGGAGGACGGGCAAGTCAGCTATCATGAAGCGATGGCCGAAGCTTCGTCCGACTTGGAGATTGAATGGGTAGACCGCGAGTCGGGCATGATCCTGCACTATACGTCCGGTTCCACCGGCAAGCCCAAGGGCGTACTGCACGTACACAACGCGATGATTCAGCACTACCAGACCGGCAAATGGGTCCTTGACCTGCGGGATGACGACATCTACTGGTGTACCGCTGACCCCGGTTGGGTGACGGGGACGTCCTACGGGATCTTTGCCCCGTGGCTCAATGGGGCGACCACCGTGGTGCGCGGCGGCCGCTTTAAACCCGAGGACTGGTATCAAACCATCGAAAAGAACAAGGTGACGGTATGGTACAGTGCGCCGACGTCGTTTCGCATGCTGATGGGTGCTGGTGATGAGGTAGTCAAGAAATACGACCTTTCTTCGCTTCGTCACATACTGAGTGTTGGCGAACCGCTCAATCCGGAAGTGGTTCATTGGGGACTGAAGGTTTACAAGCAGCGAATCCACGACACGTGGTGGATGACGGAAACGGGCGCACAGCTCATTTGCAACTACAAGTGCATGCCGATCAAGCCAGGCTCGATGGGCAAACCATTCCCCGGCATTGAAGCGGCGATCATTGACGATCAGGGCAATGTGCTGCCGCCCAACCGGATGGGCAACCTGGCGATTCGCACGGGGTGGCCGTCGATGATGCGCAAGATCTGGAACAATGATGCCAAGTACGCCGAGTATTTCCGCTTCCCTGGCTGGTATGTGTCGGGCGACTCTGCCTACATGGATGAGGACGGCTATTTCTGGTTCCAGGGTCGGGTCGACGACGTGATCAACACCTCAGGCGAGCGGGTTGGCCCGTTTGAGGTGGAAAGCAAGCTGGTTGAGCATCCGGCTGTGGCCGAAGCCGGCGTAATCGGCAAGCCGGATCCGGTGCGCGGAGAAATTATCAAAGCCTTCATCTCGCTTAGAGCGGGATATGAGCCGAGCGATGAATTGATGGAAGACATCAGGAAGTTCGTCAAGGAAGGTTTGGCGGCCCACGCTGCTCCTCGGGAAATCGAGTTTCGCGACAAACTGCCGAAAACCCGCTCCGGAAAAATCATGCGCCGCGTGCTGAAGGCGTGGGAACTGGGCCTGCCGACCGGCGACCTGTCCACCATGGAGGACTAATCCGCCTTGCCTCCCATTGATGATGTCGTTTGTCAGTATACCCGCAGGGAATTCCGCCCTGCGGGTTTTTGCTTGTACCCCCCTTTCTTTATTCAGTATAATGTAGAGAATTAAATCGGAATATTTCCGATTGAATTCCCGTAGAATGTAGCGTGCAAAAGAAACAGACAACCTTGCTGTCACATCCTCCCTTGTTTGATAGAATGATAGGGAGGGGAAGTAACGTACAGTGGGAACAACCCTGGGACAAGGGGGACATGACGTGATCGCAAGACTTCGCAAATTGATGTGGGAAATGCTCGGGGCTCTGCTGTTGGGATCTGCCATCTATTTCCTGGTGGCAGGGAATACGCTTCTGCCGGCTGACCTTGAAGTAAGCTGGTCACCTCGTTGGCTCGACGTGAAGACACTGTTCCTCAGCATTATCCTGGAAGCCATCCCGTTCGTTTTGATGGGGGTCTTTTTTTCCGCCCTGATTCAGACCTTTGTGAAGGAAGAGACGGTGCGCAAATGGACGCCCAGGCATCCGCTGCTGGCCATCCCGTTTGCCACCGTGCTTGGTTTTTTGTTTCCGGTTTGCGAGTGTGCCATCGTACCGGTGATTCGGCGTCTGATCCAAAAAGGGATGCCGATTTACGTCGGCATCGTCTTTCTGCTGGCCGGTCCGATTGTCAATCCGGTTGTGCTCACGTCGACCTACATAGCCTTTCAACGTGATCCGGATATGGTTGTCTATCGGGCGGTATTGGCGGTCATCGTAGCGGCTGTGGTCGGTGTGCTGGTTTGGCTGTATGTCGGCTGCCGCCCGGAACGGGCTCTGCGAAAGGGACTGGCCGCTGGTCAGGCAAACACCGGCCTTCAAGCGCATGACCAGCATCACCACGGTCATGGCCACGTACATGCTCACCAGCACGTACCCGCCGACAAACTTTCGGCCACGTTCCAACACGCAGTGGACGAGTTTTTTGACATGGGCAAGTACCTGCTGTTTGGGGCGCTGGTGAGCGCCGTCCTGCAGGTGTTTATCGCACGGGATACGCTGGCTGCGATTGGACAGAGCCCGATCAGCGCCAACCTGGTGATGATGGGACTGGCCTTTCTGTTCTCGCTTTGTTCGGAAGCCGATGCGTTTATCGCCGCCAGCTTTGCCAATACGTTCTCTTTCTCAGCCCTGCTTGCCTTTCTCGTGTTTGGACCAATGATCGATTTGAAAAACACCCTGCTCTTGCTGAGTGCTTTTCGTCTCCGCTTCGTGGCAGCGTTGGTGGGGACAGTCAGCCTGCTGGTGATGGCAGGAACATTACTTGTGTCGGGATAGGAGGATGAGGATGGTCAGGAGTTCGACAGCTCAAAGGGAACGACGTCATTACGTTCTGCGCAGCCTGCTGCTGCTTGGCTTTACCCTGCTTTTGGCCAAACTGATCTGGTCCGGTGAAATCAATCTCTACCTGGCCCCTCGTCTGCGGGTGTTGGGGTACGTCACAGCGGTCATTTTGGCTCTGTTGACGATTTCCAGCTTCCGACAGGTGATCAAGGGGAGAGAAGCAGGATGCGAATGCAGCGAGGGGCATCATCTGCCAAACAGTTGGTGGAAGTCAATCGTCATCTATGGAATGTTCGCTCTGCCGATGCTGATGGGCTTTGCCATGCCTGCCAAAATCCTGGGCAGTGACATGGCGGAAAAACGCGGCCTCAACCTGCTCTCCGGCGATGCCAAAGCGCTGGTGGCGGCGCAAACGTATTCGTCTGCGGAAGAGGAAGCCAAAGAAGAGGAGGCTGCCGGAGCGCCAGCGGAAACAGGAAGCGGCTCGGGTGGGGGAGCGCTGAATAGAGATTCTGGCCAAGGGACGGACGCAGCCAACGGCCCGGATGAAAGCGGCTTGCAGCAGAAGGGGAAGCCTGCCGATGAGGACGGCGGATCAGCCGCGTCCGGGTCACAGGCAGAACAAGACGACCTTAAGGAAGTCCGAAAGCGGTTTGAGAGCGCCGGGTTTGGTGATTTTTACACGAATATTGCGCTTTGGATGTACAGCCAACCGATAATCGATTTGGACGACAAAATCTTTCTCGACGGCTTGACCACCCTTGACTTGTTTCCGCAAGAGTTTGACGGGCACAAGCTCAAGACGATGGGCTTTGTATACCGTCAACCCGACTTTCAGCCCAACCAGTTTGTCGTTGCCCGTTTCTCCGTTTCCTGCTGCACGGCGGATGCCAGCGTGTACGGCATCCTAGTGGAAACGGAGGAAGCAGGGAAGTTTGCCACCGACAGCTGGGTGGAAGTGAGCGGTACACTGCGTTTGCGGACGATCAACGATTTTGAGATGCTGGTGTTGGAAGTGGAACAGGTCAAGCCGGCCGAAGAGCCTGATGATCCATATGTCTACTTTAATCTGGACGGATTCCAGTAGTCCGCCTATCCATTTCTACAGATGGAAAAACCATCTGGGACAGCAAGCAAAAAAAGCGGCCGTCAACGCTTTCCACAGCGTTTGGCCGCTTTTTACGTATGTGGAGCGACTGCCCGGTGTTTTATCCTGCGTTCGTGCTACCTCGTTCCAACTTTGTCGCCCGACGGTGCCAAGCCTTGACGACCACCCCATAGCGAGGGGAAAGGAGAAACGCCAGCAAAAACAGGGCTCCGGCCACCGTAGTCATGGCTCCTGCAATGGAACTGTCCAGCCAGGCGGCAAGCCCGTACCCGAATACCGAACTGATCACCCCGATGGCCATGCTCAGGATGAGCATCACGTGCAGTTTGTCTGTGAGCAGATAGGCGGTTGCCCCCGGTACGACCAGCATGGCAACAACGAGGATCGCTCCGACACTTTCAAAGGAGGCGACCGTGGTCAAGGAAACCAGGCCCATCAACAGGTAGTGGAACAACATGACCGGGATGCCGACAGCCGCCGCCATCGCCGGGTCGAAGGCACACACCTTGAACTGTTTGTAAAACAGTCCGATCAAGAGCAGGCTGAGCAAAAAGACGCCGCTTAATCCCCAGACGGCCCGCGGCCCCATGTCCATTCCGTTCCATTCCCAGGTATCCCAGGGAACGTAGGCGATCTCACCGTACAGCACGCAGTCCAGATCCAGATCGACCTGCTGCGTGTACAGCGAAACCAGTATCACCCCGACGGAAAACAGGGAGGTGAAGGTGATGCCGATCGCCGCATCGGATTTGACGCCGTTTTGGTGCAATAGCTGAACCAACAACACGGTAATGAGCCCAAGCGTACCGGCTCCCAACAACATGGGCAGGGTATCGCGGCTGCCGCTCCACAAAAAGGCGATCACAATCCCCGGCAGAACGGCATGGCTGATGGCATCACCCAGCATCGCCATCCGGCGCAGGATCAGGAAGCAGCCCAGCAGTCCGCAGGAGGCCGCAACCAGTGAGCCGGTGAGGATAATCCACAAACTGTTCACGATACCCCTCCTTGTCTGCCTGCCAGAAGTGACCCTCCCGCCATGTGAGACACTGTCAGTTTGGGAGTGAGATTGTACGATTCCAGTTGGCGCATCATCTCCTCCAACAGTGTGGGAGAGAGCTGTTCTGCCAGGTTTTCCTGATGGATGTCAATGGAGAAAGATTGATACTGCTGTTCGTTCATCAGGTACAGATCCCACAGACGCTGGTTCAGGGCCAATTCATAGGCTTTTTTCAGTCCGGCAGCGGTAAACGTCCACAGGGTACCAGCTGCTGGATGCTCCACAGGTTCGACCAATCCCTGACGGCTAAGCGAGGTGAGGGCCTGCTGGACGCTGCCGGCGCGCTTGCCCGCTTTTTCTGCCAGCACCTCCACGCTGCAGCCGTTTCGCAGAGTGGAAGGATTCTGCTCAATGTCAGCCTCCATCCGCTCATAGAGGGCCAGCAGGACGTCGTCATGCAGCACTTTTTGGCGCAGCTTCAAGAATTGCAGCAGACGAACCAGGATGCCCCGCTTTGGTGAAAAAACGAGCGAAAAGAGGAAGAAGCAGGTGGCAGCCAGCACGATCAAAGGACCGGTCGGCAGGTTTTCCATCGTGGTGGAAAACAGTGTCCCCAGCGAGCCGCTCAATGCGCCAAAACAACCGGAGAGCACAACCATTACGCCCAGCTTGTTTGTCCAGTAACGCGCGGTTACCGCCGGTGCAATCAACATGGCTGCTACAAGCACGACGCCAACCGCCTGCAGACCGATCACGACAGCGAGCAGCAGCATGAGCATCAACAGGCCGTCCAGGAATCCCATCGGGTAACCCAATCCCCGACCAAATGAGCCGTCGAAGACAAGCAGCTTAAACTCTTTATACAGGAGTGTGGTGATTAGCAGCAGGACGGCGGAGACGACGATCATCGCCGTCACGTCGCTGCCGACCAGAGAAGCGGCCTGCCCGAACAGGAACTTATCCAGACCGCTCTGATTGCCCTGATCACTGTGCTGGATGTAGGTTAACAGGACGATCCCCAAACCGAAAAAAACGGACAAGACGATGGCCAAAGCGGAGTCTTCCTTGATCCGGCTGTGTTTGGATATCATCGAGATCGCGTAGCTGGCCAACAGTCCGGCGGCAGCGGCGCCAAGCAAGAACAGACCGATCGATTTGGAACCGCTGAGGAGATAAGCCAGACAAACGCCTGGCAGGGCGGCGTGAGCGAGGGCATCCCCCATCAGTGAACGACCGCGCAAAAAGGCGAAACTGCCCAGCACCCCGCTGCTGATTCCAAGCAGGATGCACCCGGCCAAAACCCACTGCGTATTGGGGTCTTGCAGCAGCTGCCACCAACTCATAGCGCTACTTTCCCCCCGCCTGCATCTGTCGTGACAGCCAGCCGGTCGCCCACGTATTGCAAACGTCCCCCGTACGTTTTTTGCAGCAGTTCAGGAGTGAACACGTCTGCCGTGGGACCGGCAGCGATCAGGCGGCGGTTCAGCATGACCACCCAATCAAAGTATTCGGTCACGGTTTGCAGATCGTGGTGGACGACCAGTACGGTTTTTCCTTGCTCCTTCAGTTCGGCGAGCAGAAGGATGATCGCTTTCTCCGTAGCCGCATCCACTCCGGCAAACGGCTCATCCATGAAGTACAGATCGGCTGCTTGGGCCAGGGCGCGGGCCAGAAAGACGCGCTGCTGCTGACCGCCGGAGAGCTGGCTGATCTGCCGATCGGCGTAGTCAGCCATGCCCACTTTGCGCAGACACTCCAGCGCCCATTCCCGCTCGGCCTTGCCGGGCCGTCGAAACCAGCCCAATCGGCCGTACGTGCCCATCAGGACAACGTCCAGCGCATCGGTGGGGAAGTCCCAGTCTACCGACTCCCGCTGCGGTACGTACCCCACCAAGCGGCGTTGTTCTTTGTAGGGTTTGCCGTAGATGTATACCTGGCCTGACGCAGCCGGTATCAGGTTTTGTACAGCCTTGATAAATGTCGATTTCCCTGCGCCATTGGGACCGATGATCCCGATCAGTTTTCCTTTTGGCACATCCAGGTGGATACCGCGCAGTACCGGTTTTTTCTGATAGGCGACGGTCAGATCGCGGACCGAGAGCGGGATTTCAGCGTTCATAACTAGCTCCTCCCTTCTGTTACTTCAATGCATGAACAATTGTATCGACATTGTACTTCACCATGCCAAGGTAGGTGCCCTCTTCTGTGCCGGGCGTTCCCATCGCGTCGGAAAACAGTTCACCGCCGATCTCAACCGTATGATTCTTGGCGCGCGCCCCTTCCACTACGGCCTCGATTGAGCGCTTGGGCACGGAAGACTCGATAAAGACAGCTTTGATCTTGCGTTCCACCAAGGTGTCAACCAGGTTCTGCACATCTTTTAAACCGTACTCGGAGGCGGTGCTGATCCCTTGCAGTCCCATCACTTCGATTTCATAGGCTCGACCAAAGTAGCTGAAGGCGTCGTGAGCAGTAACCAGCACGCGCTGATGTATCGGAATGGAGCCGATCTGCTCCTTGGCGTACTGATGCAGTTCGGTCAGCTTTTGCAGATACGCGTCCGCGTTGGCCTGGTACTCGTCGGCGTGAGCGGGGTCAAGCTTAACCAGTTCTTCCCGAACAGTCTCTATCGTCTTTGACCACAAACCGACGTCAAACCAGACGTGTGGATCGTATTGATCCGGTGTCTGTGGGTCTGCCAGCAACTCGTCTTCCGGGATCGAGCGGGTAACCGGGATCACCGGCTTTTGTTTGCTCATCTTTTCAAAAATTTCGCCCATCTTGCCCTCCAGATGAAGCCCGGAGTAGAAGATGATGTCGGCCTGTTCAATCCGTTTGATGTCTCCCTGAGAAGCCTTGTACAGGTGTGGGTCCACTCCGGGGCCCATCAGTTGGGTGACCTCGACGTGTTCCCCTCCGACGTTGTTTACCAGGTCAGCGACCATTCCCGTGGTGGTCGTCACCTTCCACTTTTTATGTTCTGCCTGCGCAGTTTCTGCTCCGTTCCCGTCGGCTTCCTGCTGCTCCGCTCCGGTGCCGTTGGCTTGGGGCTGCAGAGCTGTTTGCTGGCCGCAGCCGCCCAGCAAGCTGGCGATAAAGAGCAGAACGACCGGCCCGGTTTTCATGAGCCGTTTCACTTTTGCTATCATGATGGTTTGTCACTCCTCCAATACTTTTTTATCTGGTTATAAAAGTTTCTCTGATGCAACATTATCACAAAGAATGGTTAGGCACAACAGTTTTTTATCTCGCAAAAAAAGTTTCCTTAGGACAAATTTCGGGTTTCAAGGACCCAGTACTGATGGACTTGGGACAATTCAGACAAGATGTTATACTTTTAAGTAAGATCGCCAACAGCGGTTGGTTGGCCACATAATGGTATCGGGAGTGGAGAGCGGAATGGAGCAACAGAGAGCAAGAGCGCTGACGGTAGCTGGTTCGGACAGCGGCGGAGGAGCGGGAATTCAGGCAGACCTGAAAACGTTTCATCAGTTTGGCGTTTATGGAATGAGCGCCATTACAGCGGTGACAGCCCAGAATACGCGGGGAGTGGCCGGTGTGTACCCACTGCCGACCGAAGCGGTTGTATCCCAGATGCGAGAAGTGCTGACCGATCTGGGAGTGGATGCGCTGAAGACGGGGATGCTGTTTGACGCCGAAATCATTCGGGCAGTGGCAGGGGTGATTCGGGACTACCGAATCAAGAAAGTGGTGGTAGATCCCGTCATGGTAGCCAAAGGAGGGGCCAAACTGCTCCTCGATGAAGCGGTGGCTGCGTTAAAACAGGAGCTGCTGCCGCTGGCGGAGGTGGTTACGCCCAACCTGCCGGAGGCGGAAGTGCTGACGGGCATGCCGGTTCGGACGCAGGCTGAAATGGAAGAGGCTGCCAGACGAATTCACGCCATGGGTGCCCGCCATGTCATCGTCAAGGGGGGACACCTCGATACGGAGGAGCTCGTCGATGTGCTGTTCGACGGCAGCCGCTTCCACCAGTTCAGCCATCGGCGCCTGATCACCCGTCATACGCATGGCACGGGGTGTACTTTTTCGGCCGCACTCACCGCAGAGCTTGCCAAAGGTACGCCGCTTCTGGAAGCGGCAGCGCGGGCCAAGCGGTTTATTGTAGAGGCGATTGCCACCGCACCCGCGTTGGGTGGAGGACATGGGCCGACCAATCACTGGGCCGTGGTCGACTAAGGCTGACACGAATTCCCGTTCATCCGCTTACACTAAGTAACAAAAGCGGATAAGGGGCGGGAGGGAGATGTGGACGAGATGGGTCACCATTCACCAATCGTACGGTCTGCCGCGGGCAGCCCAGGAATGTCGTGACTACCTGGCCAATCGGGGCATCCGGGTACGGCTGTACGGCTCAAAAAAAGGAGCGCTTCACACGTATCATCTGCAGGTTCCGTCCTCGCAGAAAGAGCGGGCGCTGGCCCTGTTGAAAGCGTATAAAAAGGGGATTTTGTAGAAGGGAACGCCCGCTCGCAAATCGCTTTATTGATGAGGGGATCGTCCTGACCGTACATCCCCTCTTTTCTTTTGCTCATCTTTGCCCCTCGACAAACTTCCTCAACTGCGCTTTGGCGTTTTCGCTTAAGCAGCCTCCGTGATAACAGATGATTGAAGCGCCCCTTTTCGTACCGGAAAGGAATGGGGGCGGAAAGCGACCTGCTTCTTTCCCGCCGTTTGGGGGATACTAAGCGCAGGGGAGGGAGGATGCGTGTCGACAAGTGTAACACAGAGGTCGGCTTTAGAAGGACAGACTGGGGGCCAGATGAAGCGCGAGGCCAAGCTGTTTGTTCCGGACCGGGTTTTTTTTGAGCCAGCGGCACTTGATTACCCGCTGGGCAAGGAGTTGTACCAGCGTTATCAAGCGGAAGGGGTCCCCATTGCGATGACCACCAGCCACAACCAGGTGAGAGGCATCCCTGGTGAAACAGATGTGGAAAAATACCGCAATGCCAAGCGGACACTGGTGGTCGGGGTGCGGCGGACATTGACGTTTGAGCCGTCCAAACCGTCCGCCGAGTATGCACTGCCGTTGGCCACCGGCTGTACGGCCCACTGTCACTACTGTTACCTGAACACCAATATTGGGTCCAGACCGTACGTGCGCGTATACGTCAATACGGACGAAATCTTTCAGCGTGCGGCCCGGTATATGGAAGAGCGAAAACCGGCAATCACCCGTTTTGAAGCGGCGTGTACCTCTGATCCGCTGGCAATCGAGCACATCACCGGCAATTTGCAGCGGGCGATCCGGTTCTTTGCCGACCAACCCTACGGAAGGCTTCGTTTTGTGACCAAATTTCATCACGTCGACCCGCTGCTGGACGTCCCGCACAACAAACACACCCGGTTTCGCTTCAGCATGAACGCGGACTACGTGATTACACATTTCGAACCGGGGACATCTTCGTTTGCCCAACGTCTGGAAGCAGCTGAAAAGGTGGCCAGGGCTGGTTATCCGCTCGGCTTCATCATTGCGCCGCTTTACCGGTTTGACGGGTGGGAAGAGGGCTACAGCCAACTGCTGGAAAACTTGCGGGCGAAACTTTCCCCGGAAGCGATGGAGGATCTAACCTTTGAACTGATCCAGCACCGCTTTACCAAAGTGGCCAAAAACCTGATTTTGAAACGGTATCCCAAAACCAGGCTGGAGATGGACGAGACAAAAAGAAAATACAAGTGGGGCAAGTACGGCAAAGGGAAATACGTCTACCCGAACGAACAGGCTCAGGCCCTGCGCGCCCATCTGGAGAGGGAGATTGGCCGTTTGTTTCCGCAGGCGCGAATTGAGTATTTTACGTAATAAAACGAAGAAAGAGACGTCGGCTGACGACGCCCGTTTACCCGAAAAGCTCCAGCATCGACAAGTACCGCTCGCCGCTGTCCGCACAGATGGCGAGCACTTTTTTGCCGGGACCGAGCTGTCTGGCCACCTGCAGGGCGGCAAATACGGACGCACCGGATGACGGGCCGACGAGGATTCCCTCCCGTCGGGCCAGCGCACGTGTCGTCTCCAATGCTTCGTCGTCACTGATCTGAATGATCTGGTCGTAAATTTGCCGGTTCAGCGTCTGCGGGATAAATCCGGGGCTGGTGCCCACGATTTTGTGCGGCCCCGGTTGACCCCCGGACAGCACAGGTGACCCTTTGGGTTCGACGACAGCGATGTGCAGGTGAGGCAGCGCCTCGCGCAGCACTTCGCCGGTGCCGGAGATCGTTCCGCCTGTTCCCGCTGTGGCTACGAATCCGTCCAGCTTCCCGTCCATCTGGGCGAGAATCTCCCGCGCGGTCGTTACCCGGTGGACGGCAGGGTTGGCGGGATTCTCGAACTGCATCGGCATGAAGCTGTTCGGAATCTGCTGCATCAGCTCTTTGGCCTTGCGGATGGCTCCGGGCATTTTCTCCTGGCCCGGCGTCAGCACAACCTCAGCGCCGTATGCTCTCAAGAGCTGAATACGTTCTCGCGTCATCGTATCCGGCATCACGATAATGGCCCGATATCCTTTCACGGCAGCAGCCATCGCCAGCCCGATGCCTGTGTTGCCGCTGGTCGGTTCGATAATGGTCGACCCTGGCTGAAGCTTGCCGGACGCCTCAGCTTCCACCAGCATGTTGTAGGCGGCCCGGTCTTTGACGCTGCCGCTGGGATTAAACTTTTCAAGTTTTACATAGAGATCGGCCATGTCTTCGCTGACCAGCCGTCGAAGCCGAACGACGGGTGTGGCGCCGATCAGTTCCCCCATATGATTGACAATCCGCATCTGCAAACGCTCCTTGACTGACAACGAATTTAAATCCATCATAACATATCGGATTTTACGTGTAAGCAACTTTTCGGCCGCGCTCCAATTTTTTCGACAAAAAAGTCGATGGACATGGTAAAATGAAGTGCGCTTTCACTACGCAGGGGGGATTAATCGTCATTATGAGTGCTGTATTCATCACCGTAGAAGGACCGATCGGCGTCGGCAAGACATCGTTGGCGCAAGCAATCAGTCGGGCGTACGGATTGGAACTGCTGCAAGAAATCGTCTACGAGAATCCATTTTTGGGCAAGTTTTACGAGAATATTGAAGAGTGGGCCTTCCAGTTGGAAATGTTCTTCTTGTGCAACCGCTACAAGCAGCTGCAGGATATCTCTCGTCACTACTTGTCCAAAGGCAAATCGGTGGTTTCCGATTACAACATCTTTAAAAACACGATTTTTGCCAGGCGCACCCTTGATGCAGAGAATTTGCCGAAATACCTGCAAATCTACGATATTTTAACCGAGAACCTGCCGCAGGCTGATCTGGTCATCTATTTGCACGCTTCCGTGGAAACGCTGATGAAGCGAATCGCCATGCGGGGACGGGATGTGGAGGCCAACATCGAACGGAGCTACATGGAAAATCTGGTGGCTGACTACGATCGTTTCATGGCCGAATTCCAGCGCCGCCATCCCGATATACCGGTCATCTCGTTTGCGTGCGACCAGCTTGATTACGTGCACCGGCCGGACGACCTGAACCATGTGCTGAAGCAGATCGAGCCGTACTTGCAGCGGTTGTCCGGCGGTACAGTCTAGTTACGTTTATCTCAACAAAGGAGTTATGAGCAGTATGTCAGTCTTTAGCAAAAGCAGTTTACGTGAACAGTATGGGATTCCGAGCAATGCGATCATTACCGTCGGTGGAACCGTCGGTGTGGGCAAATCCACCTTCACACGCGCACTTGCCGATTTGCTGGGCTTTCGCGTCTCTGTTGAGAAGGTGGACAACAACCCCTACCTGAATCGGTTTTATCAGGATTTGTCGCGGTGGGGGTTTCATTTGCAGATCTTTTTCCTGGCCGAACGCTTTAAAGAGCAAAAGCGAATCTTTGAATACGGCGGCGGGTTTGTCCAGGACCGCTCCATCTACGAGGATACCGGTATCTTTGCCAAAATGCTGTACGAGCAGGGACACATGACCGAGGAGGACTACCGCACCTACACCGGATTGTTTGAAGCCATGGTAATGACGCCCTACTTCCCTCATCCGGATGTGCTCGTCTATCTGGAAGCCAGCTTTGAAGATGTGCTGGAGCGGGTCAGGGAGCGCGGAAGGCCGATGGAGCAGCAAACTCCCATCAGCTACTGGCGTGACCTGTATGAACGCTACGAGCAGTGGATTAACACCTTTAGCAGCTGTCCGGTCCTGCGCATCAACATCAATGAATACGACGTGGTCAAGGATGAGCGCTCCGTGGAAGTTGTGCTGGAGCGGTTGGCTGAAAAAATCGAGCTGGGGCGTAAAGCGCGCCGCTAATCGGTTGCCGCATCCGGCCGGATGGTATAGTATAGGAGGGCGACTACGGTAAAAAAGGGAGACGTGCATGATGGCAGACGCTTGGTTTGAAAAAAGTTTTCGAGAGGATTACCTCCTGGTGTACCGGCATCGGGATGAAGCTTCCGCTGACCGGGAGATTGCCAATTTGCTCGACCATCTGCCGGTGCGAAAGACAGGCCGGGTCCTTGATTTGTGCTGCGGCAGCGGCCGCCATTCCCGGGCCCTGGCCAGGCGCGGCTACGAGGTAGTGGGGGTTGACTTGTCGCCCGTGCTGTTGGAGATTGCCCGCGAGCAAAACACGTACGACAACCTTGTTTTCCATCAATACGACATGCGGGAAATCCCGTTTGTAAGCGAGTTTGATATTGTCGTCAACCTGTTTACCAGCTTTGGTTATTTTGCCACTGACGAGGAAAACGCCAGGGTGGTGCACAATATGGCACGAGCGTTGAAACCGGGTGGCGAAGTGGTGATTGACTATCTGAATCCGGCTTACATAGAAGCGCATCTGATTCCGGAGTCGGAACGGGAAACAAACGGCCTTTTGATTCGGGAGCGGCGCTGGATTGAATCCGGTTTTGTCAAAAAAGAAATCACCATCGTTGATGCCGAACAGCCCAATCCCCGTCAATATCTGGAGCAGGTTCGCCTGTACCATTCAGACGAAATGGAGCAGATGCTGCGCGCGGCTGGTTTTGGCGGGATCAAGCTGTTTGGCGACTATGAATACAACGCCTATGACCGGGAGACTTCGCCGCGGATGATTTTTTACGCGGTGCGAGAATAGGCGCATGGAGCGCGGCGGTTTGCTGTGACTAACCTCTCTGCTCGCCGAATATGATGTCGTAAGGACGTTATTATCGCGATTGCGGGAGGGATGACGATGACCAGGCTGACGATTGAGCAAATTGCCTGCAACATGTACACCATTCCGGGCTGGAAGCTGGACAGCGAGCGGATGGCGCTGTACCGCACGTTTGATTGTCGTGATTTCATGTCTGCCGTCCGGTTTGTCCAACAGGCTGCCGAATACGCAGGCGCCGATCACTGTCCGGATATACGGATTTCCGGTCCCTGTGTCACCTTCACTCTTTCCACCACGTCGGCCAATGGGCTGACCGGAAAAGATTTTGCGCTGGCCCAGGCGATCAACAAGTTGGTGTGAGAGGGATTCCGGGCTTTTCGGGGCTGCCTGCTGAAAGGCGCCTTTTTGTTTTTCCGCAAAAAAAGAAGCGTCTGCTGCGGAACTGGTTTGTCAAATCGTTCGTTTGATTGTTATAGTAGGATCAGGAGGAAGCTCGATTAAAACGTGATTTCGCCGTGTGTTGGGCAGGAGCGGGATCGTTGGGCAAAAGGGGGGAAGCAAGATGGACGATTACGTTGTGCGGAACAAGGAGACGTTTAACCGGTTGGGCAGTGCGGCAACCGATGCAGCGGAGTTGATGCGGATTGCCACGCAGGTTCTCCCCGCTTTTCAGATGTTGTTGGCCGGGGGACGGGTTCTGGATCTTGGCTGCGGTGTCGGGCATGACTCGCTTCGTCTCAAGCGCTGCAAGCTGGAGGTGGAGGGTCTTGACATCAGTGAAGTGATGCTGGCGGAAGCGAAGAAACTGGTGGAGGGAGTCGTTTTCCGGCAAGGCGACTTCCGGGCGCTGCCGTTTGACGATGCCAGCTTTGATGGGATCTGGGCCAACGGTTCGCTATTTTACGTGAACCCGAACGACCTGAAGAAGACCCTGTCCGAGGTGTACCGGACGTTGAAGCCGGGCGGTGTGTTTTTTGCCTCGTACCTGAAGGGCGAAGGAGAGTTTTTTGCCGATTCGCTCTACCATCGCCGTTACCAACCGGAGCAGCTGCAGGAATTGTATCAGGATGTGGGATTCAAGCCCTTTGACCGACCGCTCGACACTGGTTCGGAAGTATTCTTGTCCATTCTTGCCGTCAAGTAAAAGAGCGAAGGAGAGTATGTATGGAGCTGCACCAGCATACACAACTGCTTGCCTGCCTGAAAGAAGCCTATCGTGACAATACGGTTGTAGTGACGTTTACGCAGTGGGATGGTGAGGAAGAAGACGAGCAGGTGACGCAATTCCAGGGGACGTTGTCTGACATCGTGTTAAGCGACAACAAGTTCGGGACCAAAGATCTGCAGCTCACGTTTGCAGTGGATGAGGAGCAGGTGGTGGAAATCCTGATGGAATTGCCTGCGGAAGAAGAAGATCTCGCCTTTCAGGACGAAAAGACGCTGCGGGTATTTGGCACCGAAGCGGAGCTGGTGATCACGCTGCATACCTAGTGCTCGGATGGCTGGCCAAGTTGTTCATTCGGAAATTGGCCGCTCTCCTGTCAGAACTCACTTTGACGAGCGAGCGGTTTGGCCAACCTGCCAGCGAAACGACGCATCCGCAGGGAATTCGCAGCGGCAACAGCATCACGTCGGCAGCGGGACGTCGTTTTGCCGCTGCCCCTGCGGATCGTCGTGAAGCGGTTCTGAAATGCTTCTTCGCTGGTTGGCCACCGCTAGTGAGCGGGAAAATAACGCCCGTACTCGGGTTCACGAAGACGGGCATCTCTGTTTACGGCTGTATCCCGTAATACTTTTGATGCTGGCTCCGATAAAGGCGCCGCTCTTTGCGGATGCGATAGCGATTCTGTGCCGTTTCAAAATGGAATTTTTCCGCTTCCGTTTCCGGATAAACCGGCGGTACCGGCACCGCTTTTCCCTCCTTGTCCAGCGCGACAAACGTGAGGTACGAGGTGGCGGTCAGCAGACGCTCGCCGGTCAACAAATCCTCCGATTCCACCTGCACGTATACTTCCATCGAGGTTTTGTGTGTCCAGGTAACCATCGCTTCCAGGCAAATCGCCTGTCCCACCCGGATCGGATTGAGGAAGTCAAGGCTGTCTGTCGAGGCGGTCACCACCGGCTTGCGGCAGTGGCGCATCGCCGCCACGCTGGCGATCTTGTCCACGTATGCCATCACTTTTCCCCCAAAGATCGTACCGTGATGATTGGTGTCTGGGGGCAGGACAATGTCGGTCATATAGGTTCTAGAAGCACTCATCGGTTTGGCGTCCATCTATTTTCACCCTTTTTTGTTCATCTTGTTTGACGTTCCTATTCTAACCTACGGATCAAGGTTTCACAATCAGAAGTGGAGCGCCCTTTCCCGAAGCAGTTGTTCCGCGCGGGCAATATCGGCGTACATCTCACGGTCGTGGTCCAGGCGGGGGACACCAGCCCGCAGCAGATCGTACGCCTTTTGTGTCCCTGCCCCCAGCTTGCCTTGGCCGAAATCAATTGCCTGGGCCGCGGCCAGGTACTCAATCGCCAGCACCTTCCGTACGTTGTCTACGACGGTGCGCAGCTTTCGTGCTGCCGTCGTTCCCATGCTGACGTGATCCTCCTGATTGGCGGAGGAGGGGATCGAATCGACGGACGCAGGATGACAAAGCACCTTGTTTTCCGAGACAATCGAGGCTGCTGCGTATTGGGCGATCATAAAACCAGAGTGGAGCCCGCCATACGGAGTGAGAAAGGCGGGAAGCTGACTCAACTGCGGATTGACCAGCCGCTCCGTACGCCGCTCGGAGATATTGGCCAGTTCAGCCATTGCAATGGCCAGAAAATCAGCAGCCAGCGCCAATGGTTGGCCGTGGAAGTTCCCGCCGGAAATCACCTCTCCCGTATCCGCGAAAAGGATCGGGTTGTCGGTGACACTGTTGCACTCGCGCGTCACGACCTGCCACACGTACTCCAGGGCGTCCCTTGTCGCCCCGTGTACCTGTGGAATGCAGCGCAGGCTGTACGCATCCTGCACGCGCAGCTCTCCCGGTTTCGTTGTACGCTCGCTGCCATGAAGATGTTCGCGCAGTCGGCGAGCCGATGTTTGCTGTCCGGGGTGGGGGCGGACGGCATGCAGTTGGTGATCGTATGCCTTGGGGATACCACGCAGCGCTTCCACACTCATTGCCGCAATCACTTCGGCACTCTCCAGCGTGGTCCTCGCGTCAACCAGGGCCAGGCAGAGAAGGGCGGTCATCGCCTGCGTGCCGTTGATCAGGGCCAGACCTTCTTTTGCCTGCAGGCGAATCGGCTTTAGACCGGCGGCTTTCAGTGCGGCCGATCCGGGCAGTCTTTTTCCCCTGTACTCTGCTTCCCCTTTTCCAAGCATGACCAGAACCAAATGGGCGAGTGGCGCCAGGTCCCCGCTTGCTCCAAGTGAGCCCTGCTGGGGAATGATCGGGTGAACGCCGCGATTCAGCATCTCAATCAGCAACATGAGCGTCTCCAGTCGGATTCCGGAATACCCTTTTGCCAATGCGTTGATCCTGAGCGCAAGGATGGCCCGTACCACTTCCGTCGGATACGGTTGGCCAAGGCCACAGGCGTGGCTCATGATCAGATTCTCCTGCAGTTGACTGGTATCTTCTGCCGAAATCACCACATCGGAAAACTTGCCAAAACCGGTGGTTACCCCATATGCCACCTGCCGCTCCTCCACCATCCGCTCAACCATGCGGCGCGATTGACGCACACGCTGAACGGCATCGTCGGACAGCTTCACCGGGCGCAGGTCCCGGGCAATCGCTTCCACCTGTTCAATTGTCAGGTTGTTCCCGTCAAGGGCGATTACGTCGATCGTTTCTGTCTTCATCTGCATATTTTCCTCCTTTAGCAGGGTAGAGAACAAATAGAAACGGGGTCAGGAATCGATTCCTAACCCCGCTGAACGGCTCGCCGTATGCTGTTTTCGAGGGTGCTGACTTTTTCTGCGCATGTTGTCGTGCCCCGCTTTTCCCCTATGGATATGGTATGACACCATTATACTCACATCCGGCGGCGATTCGTCAACGAGCAAATGCAGACCTGGGAAAAAAAACGGGCATGGCCGTTTTGCTCAGAATAGGCACCTGACGTTGCTCGCGGCGGGTTCCTGTCATACCATGTAGTGTCAGTTCACCAGAAAGGATGTGAAGCAGGTGGAAAAAGAAAGGCCCATACCGAAGCCGACGCCAAAGCCGCCGGCGATGCCACCCAAGATTGAGCATGTACCGGTGCCCAAAAAGGAAGTACCCGTTCCAAAACATAAGCCCGTGCCCAGGCCGAAGAAGGAATACGAACCCCATATCTACCGGTATTATCACCACATGGAGAAGATGAAATACTACCTCGACAAGTGCCGCAAGTACCGATATCATCGCCGGAAGTACCGTTCTTACTACGCACAATATATGCATCACAAGAAAAGAATGCACTACTATTATGGCAAATGCTACCCCGGTCATCCGTACGATATGGACAGCAGTTCGTATGACTCGTGGGGATATGACTGCCGGTGCGGCTGTTATGACGGTTCCTCATCGTCGTATCGATACTGACAGACGATGAACAGACGGACAGGTGCCAGTATATGCACGGAGGCATCTGTCTGTCGCTTTGGCTCGGATGAGGGTGAACGATTGATGCTGTGATGGACAAGCCTGGAGGAAACTGCTTTCACTGCCGTCGCGGCCAGTACCCCGGTTCGGAGCTGTTTTCGTCGCATGAATCCCCCCGTTTGGTGAGAAGATAAAGGACAGATTGGCGAGAAAAGGAGGAACCCTCGTTGACCGAACAATACCATTACCTTTCCGAACAATACCGCGAAGGTCTTCAAAGTTTGGGGAAAATCAGCCCTGATGTCGTCGATGCGTACAACAAGTTTACCAGTGTCTGTTTTCAGCCGGGAGAACTGAGTGCGAAGTACAAGCATTTGCTGGCCATGGGAATCGCTCTGTTTACCGGCAATGAACACTGTATTGTGTACCATCTGGAAAACGCGCTCAACGAACAGGCGACAGTTCAGGAGATTGCGGAAACGATTGCAGTGGCTGGAGCGTATGGCGGCGGTGCCACCATGTCGCACGGGGTGATTCTGATTAACGAAGTGCTGGAGGAGAGGCAGGCTCGCATGCAGTAGTGCGCTATGGACAAAAAAGCTTGTGCGGAAACATGACCGTACAAGTTTTTTTCATGTGTCGATTATTGAAATGCTTCTGTTCGACTACAGTCTTTTTCCAAAGAATGTTGTATAATAAGTAGATGAATCTGTTTGTGTGTACGCGTTCGGACAGCGGAGCGAAAACCGATGAACAGAAGGAGAGGAGAGGATGCGGGTTTGACGAACGTCACCTATCAAATTGCCCCTAATGTTTGGGCTATCTTGACGTACGAAGAGTCATGGAAGAGCTATATCAACAATTATGTCATAAAAAAAGGCCAGTCCTTTCTCCTCATCGACACCAATCTGCGCAAGCATCGATCATATCTGCTGAGCGCGTTAGAGCAGATTGGCGCCACCCACGACAAAATCGATCAAGTATATTGTACGCACCGTCATCCTGATCATATCGGCAATGTGGAACTGTTCCCCTCCCGCAATAACTGGATTCATCTGGAAGACTACTTCGAACTGGACGACTTTTCCCAAACGTTGTTTGGTCATACGTTTACCGGTAAAGGGGGCGAGCTGTCACCCTTGTACTATCGGCATCTTCCCTCTCACACGCAAGGGTCGGTTGCTTTTTTTGACCCGGAAAGCCGTGTCTGTTTTATTGGCGACCACCTCTGTTTTTTTGGCCAACCGTTGGGAGCGGGAATCGGTTACGAAGCGGAGCGAAGGGAAGCGTTTCTCCGTTTTTTGAACAAATGGAACAGCCAGGAACCGGAGAAGGTGAGGTCGTTTGCTGATGGTATCCGTTCCATCATTCACTGGCCGATTGAGGTACTGGCGACCGGTCATGGACCGCTGCTGAAAGGGGACATCCTCTCCTTTTTTGGGCAAATCCTGAAAGAGATCGGCTTCCATCAAGATGCTGACGCGGGCAACTGAAGAGCCTCATCCTATGTGGGATGAGGCCTTGGTCCATTCGCTGATTCGCTTTTCAATTTCTTCGTGCCGCAGATGCATGCTGAGGAAGTAATGATGTCCATTCAGTCGGCGCAGGTAATGAATCGCTTTCGTGTAATCCCCTTTGGCCGCCGCAATTTCTGCCAGACAAAACAGTCGCAATTCGATGCGCGCCCTCTTTTGCGGCAGCAGTTGATACAACTCCACGGCTCCCTGCACGTCCCCCATGCGGGCATATGCGCAGATCATCACTCCCAATGCGTTTAACAGGCCGTTGTCTCGCTCGAAGACGCGAAAGGCCACCTCCAGGGCATCCTTGTACTTTCCCTGATAAAAATATACTGTCGAGAGATTGTAAAACAAGTAGTGGACCATCACTTGGTGAAAGGGTGTCGGTGATTCCTTGCAGAGGGCCAACCCCTTTGCGATGCACTGTTCGGCCTGTTCGTAATTGCCAGACATGATTTCGTGTGTCGACTTGTCCAACAAGGCCACCGAACGGGCCCGGTTTTTGCGATACGAGACTTCCAGCCACCGCATCAGCCACTCCGGCTTCCGCCGGAAAAGCGATCCGATGTATTGATAGCGAAACGGCCAGTGCAGGCGAATAAAGGCCGTAAGCAAAACCGCCGCCAGGCCGGAGAGTACCGATGCCGTATTGAGTTCCAACAGTTCCACAGCGGCCACTTCCTTTCCCCGTCTGTTTTGACCACTTGCTCATGGGGCGCCAACGGTTCGGCGAAAGTCCGCCATCATTGACGTGACCAATCATGTCCAGCCCTCTGTTTCCGCGGAGACAGCAAGCTGACAAGACTCCTCCCATCTTAACACAGATACGCGCGATGTGCACAGTAGTTTGCTAGGCGTTCTTCCTCCTCTTCCCACTACCACTATAGACGAGGGACTGCCCCGATATGTTTCATCCAATGGCGATGACGGACATCTCGTCTGTGATATGCTATAATGAATACGGTTTAAGAATAGACGCATTTCGTTGAAAAAGGGGCGAAATAGATGGAGAAGTTCAAACAAAGCATCTATGAACTGATTGTGGAAACGTCCACCAACCTGCCGCCGGACGTGCGCCGGGCAATCAATGAAGCGAAGCGGCGGGAAGACGCCGGTACGAGATCGGCCTTGTCGCTTTCGACGATTGCACGCAATATTACCATGGCGGAAGAAAACGTATCCCCGATTTGTCAGGATACGGGCATGCCCACTTTCGAAATCAAAACCCCTGTCGGGGCCAATCAGATCGAGATGAAAAAAGCGATCCGCGAAGCGATCGCGGAAGCGACCAAGGCTGGCAAGCTCCGCCCCAATTCGGTTGATTCGCTGACTGGAGAAAACTCCGGAAACAACCTCGGTCCCGGTACGCCGGTCATTCACTTCGAACAGTGGGAAGAAGATGACATTGAGGTGCGCCTGATCCTCAAAGGGGGCGGCTGTGAAAATAAAAACATCCAGTATTCGCTGCCCTGTGAGTTGGAAGGCTTGGGGAAGGCCGGGCGTGATTTGGACGGTATTCGCAAGTGCATCCTGCACGCTGTGTACCAGGCGCAAGGGCAGGGGTGCAGTGCCGGTTTCATCGGCGTCGGCATTGGCGGTGACCGCACCTCCGGCTATGCGTTGGCGAAACATCAGTTGTTCCGCCGCGTCGACGACACGAACCCCAACCCGACATTGGCAAAACTGGAAGACTACATCATGGAAACGGCCAACAAACTGGGGATCGGGACAATGGGTTTCGGTGGCAACACGACGCTGTTGGGCTGCAAGATCGGTGTGGAAAACCGTCTGCCAGCCAGCTTCTTTGTCTCGGTTGCCTACAACTGCTGGGCGTTTCGCCGTCAGGGTGTCCGCATTGATGCGGCTACCGGTGAGATCAAACGCTATCTGTACAAAGACGAGCCCGTACGGATGGAAGTGGAGGAAGCGAATCCGGCCGCTGTGGCTGAGCGTCGTGAAGTGGTGCTGGAGGCTCCCATTACGGAAGAACAAATCCGCAGCCTGAAAGTGGGCGACGTCGTCGTCATCAACGGACTTATCCATACGGGTCGCGATGCCTTGCACAAGTACCTGATGGATCACGACTGCCCGGTCGATCTCAATGGCGGTGTAATCTACCACTGTGGTCCGGTCATGCTGAAAGACGAAGACGGCAAGTGGCACGTCAAGGCTGCCGGTCCGACGACCAGTATCCGTGAAGAGCCGTATCAGGGCGACATCATCAAGAAGTTCGGCATTCGCGCCGTGATCGGAAAGGGCGGCATGGGCCCAAAAACCTTGCAGGCACTCAAGGAGCATGGCGCTGTCTACCTCAACGCGATTGGCGGTGCGGCTCAGTACTACGCCGACTGCATCGAAGAAGTGGAAGGGGTAGACTTTATGGAGTTTGGCATTCCCGAAGCGATGTGGCACCTCAGGGTAAAAGGTTTTGCGGCCATTGTAACGATGGATGCGCACGGCAACAGTCTGCATGCCGACGTGGACAAAAGCTCGCTTGAGAAGCTGGCGCGGTTTGCCGAACCCGTCTTCAAATAACGGCGTTCGGCTGGCCGGGTAGGTGGATGACCAAAAGCGGATGTACCTGGGTACGCGCTTATACGTTCCTCCCAACATGCGCATAGGGTAGTAGCGAATACCGCTCAAGGGAGGAATCACCGTGAACTACATGGTGCGACCAGGAGATACACTGAACTCAATCGCCGCTCGCTACGGAGTACCAGTATCGGAACTTATCCGCGCAAACCGGTTGATGCCGCCGTACATGATTTACCCGGGCCAGGTACTCTTTATC
This sequence comes from Brevibacillus sp., assembly GCA_017656235.1. GTDB lineage: Bacteria > Bacillota > Bacilli > Brevibacillales > Brevibacillaceae > Brevibacillus_E. The sequence goes on along the minus strand of JACDOF010000001.1, from coordinate 1,172,128 downwards.
CCGGTTCGACCCGGCCCTACGCCAGAACCTCGGCCTCCGTTCCCGCCCGAGACCAATTTGGAGCGGCGTGTGGATCGGTTAGAACGGCGAACGGATCGTCTTGAACAGCGGGTGGAGGATCTGGCCCGTCGAGTCCGCCGGTTGGAACAGCAGCGCTGACGTGTTTCTGACAAAGAGAGGAGCGGCGGCTCCTCTTTTTGGTTTTGGCGAAATAAAATGGGCGGATGCAACAGGCCAATCACTTTTGCCACATCTCCCCGAGCCGCATAGGGTATAGCAAAGGGACTTTTCAGGGAGGTGGATCAGATGCCATTGATGAACGGCAGAAAGCTGCTCTATCACTTTGACGGCATTCGCGGCAAAATGAGTGAAATGCGTGAATTGGTCGAAACACTGGACCTGATGTTCGATTCCTTTCACAAAATGAACAGAATTAGCAAAAACATGTTCGGTTTGCACCGCACCGGTCAGGATCGGCTGAGACGGTAGTCTGTCATCACAGAAAAAAGAACCGATTTCCGTCAGCATGCTGCTAACGGTCGGTTCTTTTTGTTTTTTCCAGCTTCGCAGCAGCCAGTTTCTCCTGCGCGGAGCGAATCAGTTCCCTGACCATCTTTCCGCCCAACCGGCCTCCGATCCGACCGGTGTCACGCGAGGTCAGATCGCCGTTATCCCCCTTTTTCAGCGGAATGTTCAGCGTGGAAGCTGCTTTGTACTTGGCCTGATCGGGGTTAAGCACTTCTTGCAGGCGGCCTTTTAAGATGTCCAGTCCCTGACGCGCTTCCGGAACGAGCGGTCGATGGTTTCGGCTCACCACAACCCACCTCCGCTCTTAGTATGCGTGAAGTCAGATCAGCGCATGCCGCCCTTTGAAATTGACAGCGGGATAATACGTGTTGGCCACCAGCAGGTTGGGTCCGGCGCAGGCAGCGGACGGACAGTAGCAGTTGATCTTCTGTTGAAGGGGATGTTGCTGCCAGCGGGCAAACATGGGCGCCAGCGGCTCGTCCTTGATGTTGCCCAGCGGTTCTACATCTCCAAAATCGGTGACAATAACTTCTCCGGTAAACACGTTTACATTTAAGCGGTTGCGTCCGTCGGGGTCGTTTCGCACCGATACGTTTTTGGCCTGCCGCAACCGGGCGATCAGTTCACGATCTGCTTCCAACGGGCTGCAGGCAAAAAACGGAAGTGTACCGAACAGCATCCAGACCGTTTCATCCCGCTCGTCCAACAGGCGGTGAATCGCTGTCCGCAGTTGGTCCAGGGTCAATACAGTCAGTTCCCGGGCGAAATCGCTCGGATACATTGGATGGATCTCATGGCGGGTACAGCCGAGATCGCGGATAATGTTGTGAATCTCAGGCAGTTTTTGCCATGTCCGGATGTTAATCATGGTTTCGGCCGACACAAACACCCCGGCTTCTGCCAGGCGGCGTGCATTCTCCATCATTGTCCGATACAGCGTTTCCGCCTGCTTGAGAGAGACCGGCTGTCTGCTTTTGGCGTAAACCGTTTGCCAAAACTCCTCCGCATTGGCGTAGTTCCAGGAGATGTGCATGACGTCGAGATATGGCAGGATCACTTCGTAACGGCTAAACGGCAGCGTCAGGTTGGAGTTGATCTGCGTTTGCAGCCCCCGCTTGGCAGCGTATGCAAGCAGCGGCAGGATGGTTTCCTTCACGGTCCGTTCACTGTACATCGGTTCCCCGCCTGTTATACTAAGGGTAAGCAAACCGTCTACCTCATCCAGTCGGCGCAGGATCAGTTCCATTGGCAGCACTTCATCGTCCTTGATCCGAAGAGTGTCGCCGACCGCGCAATACTCGCAGCGAAGATTGCACATATTGGTGACGGTAAACTCTATACTGGTCAGTTTGTAAGCCGGCGGAACTGCGCCGTAAAGCGGTTCCCAAGGATCGGCCTGTGGTGTCAATGGTGTAGTCGGAACATTTCGTATCAACAAGAAAACCTCCTCATCATCAAACCGTACACTATATTATAAAGGGATAAGACAGGAAGGAGAATACCGCTCTATGATCTCGGGCATCTCGTTTGGGCGCGGTGTCGTGTTTCACGATATGGAAGTGCTGGCCTGCGCCGAAGTGAAAGCAGGTGTCATCCACGTTTGGGCGGAAAAGATCACACTGCGCACGATCGGCAAGTTGTGGCTGCGGATCTTGTTCACCCTGCCCTGGCCGTATCAACTGGTTCACCTGGCTATGGTGTTGTATTTGCTCTTTCCAGTCTGGGGGAAGATCAGTCCGTGGTGGATATTGGTTTACGCCATCGGCTTTCACTTTTTGTTCCCCCGCCGTCTGAAGATGTTTCACGGAGCGGAGCACAAAGTGTTCAGCTACCGCGGTGAAAAGAAACTGGAGGCGCTGCCGTCGATCAGCCGGGCTGACATCGTCAACGACGGCTGTTCCACCAACTATGTCACCTATTTTTTTGTCTGTTTTCTGCCAGCCGTGTGCATTCTGCCGCTTGGCTCAAGTGTACTGATCGGATTGGGCGGCATTGCTGCCGGGTACCTGGGGCAGCGGTACGTTCGCCGCTGCGTCCGGCCGCTGCTGCGGCTTTCCGCTTTCCTGCAGCGATACGTTACGACCAGGGAACCGGAGCGGCTCCATCTGGAGACAGCGATTCGCTCGTATCAACTGTTTCAGCACTACCGGCTGCAATCCGGCAGGAGGAAGCGTGAAGACGTGCCTGCGATGTCGTGAAGACCGCATGGCTGCATGCAACCGTTCATCTGCAGAAAGCAGGATAGTGTGCCGGGCAGCTCCTTGCTCTACACAGAGCAAAAGTACCCAAGCCGGGGAGAGGAGAAGAGAATATGAAGCAAGCGGTGGGAACAATTGAAGAGATTATCCGCCACCCGGTCAAGTCGTTTGCCGGGGAAAGCCTGAAGGAAGTATGGGTAGCCGATTACGGCCTGTATGGAGATCGCAGCCACTGTTTTCTCGACGAGACCAGTCCGGGGAAATACCTGACAGCGACACAGCTTCCACAAATGGTCGGGTATCAGGCCGCTTTTGTTGGCGAAGGGGGAGCAAACGCGTTTCCGAACGTGCGTGTGACGACGCCGGACGGATTGGAGTATGACTGGGACGATCCAAGGCTGCTGGCCGAGTTGGAGCAGCTGTCCGGCCGAAAACTAAGCAGGGTTCGTCATCGTCCCGAACATGTGCCCCTGGGTGCGATCGAAGAAGAGCATCTGCTCCTGATCAGCGACGCGTCACTGCGCCAACTGGAACGATTATGGGGGAAACCGGTGAATCACCGTCGGTTTCGTGCCAACCTGGTGATTTCGCTGTTTGACCCGCAGCCATTTGGCGAAGAAGGCTGGTACGGCAAACGACTGCGGATAGATGAGGTTGAGATCGAACCGGTCCGCCCCTGTGAGCGGTGTATGATCGTGACCATTGATCCCGGGAGTGCGGAGCGGGACCCAGCCCTGCTGAAGACGATTGCACGGCAGCGAAACAACTGCTTCGGTGTCTATGCGCGTGTCGTCCGCACGGGCCGGATTCGTATCGGTGCCCCGGTTTATCTGGTCGATGAAACGGTGTGAACGGAGAGGGGATGGCGATATCCTCGACCGCCGACGAGGAACACTATCTCCTTTGGATCGGGCGCTGTTCCAGTTCGCGATAGAGCTTCCCTTTTTCCACATACGACTGGCGGATGCGGCGAAATTCGGCGAAATCCCGTTCCGTCAACTCCCGCTTTATCTTGGCTGGAGAGCCGACGACCAGGGTGCGCGGCGGCACCTTCATCCCCGGTGGGACCAGGGCGCCTGCTCCTACCATCGCTTCTTCGCCGATTTCGGCACCATCCAGTACAATCGCACCCATGCCAATCAAGGCTCCCTGGCGGATGACGCAGCTGTGCAGGACGGCATTGTGCCCGACTGTCACGTCGTCTTCGATGATCAGCGGCAAACCGGGGCTTTGGTGCAGGGTGCTGTTGTCCTGAACACTGACCCGGCAGCCGATGCGGGTTGGTGCCACATCTCCGCGGATCACTGTGTTGTACCAGATCGAGGTTTCGGCTCCAATTTCCACATCTCCCGAGACGACCACGCCCTGAGCCAGAAAGACCGATTCGTCAATCTGCGGCTCTTTGTCGTGATAAGGCAAAAGTAACATGGATCGTTCCTCCCTGATTTCGTTTTCGCCGATGTATCCGGCAATACGATTGTCACGACAGCACAACGCTGCCCGCGTATTTTTGCGAAGAAGGCAGGCGGCTGTACCGTTCTTGGGTGATGGCGTACAGATAGTGGTCTTCCCACTTTCCGTCAATCTGGATGTAATTCTCGCTGTATCCTTCGCGGATGAACCCTGCTTTTTCCACGACGCGCTGTGAGGGGAGGTTGCGCGGCATGATCGCAGCTTGAATCCGGTGCAAAGCCAGTGTGGAAAAAGCAAAGGGAATCAACATTCTGACCGCTTCCGTAACATAACCGCGATTGGCGTACATCTGATCAATATCATAACCCAGATTGGCACTTTGGTGGGCGCCGCGGATCAATCCGGACAGCTTGACCTTTCCGATCAGTCGATCCGAAGCAAGATCGATCATGGCAAAGGCATACTCCTGATCCCGTTCTACCCGATCCCGCTGCCCGGTGATGATCTGTGCGCTTTGCAGCGTAAAGAGGTCTGCGGGCCGCCTGGGCATATACGGATCGTGAAATGCCTTGTTGCGCTGCAGGTAATCCAGGAAAGCGGGAGCGTCATCAGCGGTAAAGAGCCGCAGATATACATGTTGACCGATGATGTGAACGTTGAACAAATCCATGACATTCCTCCCGTTCGTCCTTTGAAAATGGTGCTTTTCGGAATCCAACTGGTCTATGGCGATTATAAATGGGACGGCGAAGGCTGACAAGGAAAGGAATGGCTTGCTCCCCAGCAAAAAGCCATTGACCGCAGCGGGACGATGTGCTACATTAATGATTGTCGCTGCTAACACGAAGCAAGCAAGGAATGTGGGTAGCCGCTGTCGTGATCAGGAACCTGATTGACGGCAGAGGAAAGTCCAGGCTCGCCCAAGCTGAGATGCTTGGAGTGTTCGTACCTAGTGCAAACTAGGGCAGTGAGGCTAAGGCTTCACTGACGGCGCGGAAAGGGTTCTCCCTGAGACCCGAGTACGCTGAAAGTGCCACAGAAACGCAGCTTCCCTGGCGACAGGGAGGATGGAACGCGGTAAACCCTGCGAGCGAGAAACCCAAATTTGGTAGGGGAACTGTCCTGAAGGAATCAAACGGAGGGACAGATGGCAGCAGAACATGCTGCCATAGATAGATGGCTACCGCTCCTGGTGCGAGGGGAGACCCGCTTGCAGCACGGGAGAGACAGAACCTGGCTTACAGCATTCCTTGCTGCGATACATACCAACCTGCGCTCCGATTTGGGGCGCAGGTTTTTTTGTTGGAACGTAACCGTGATTACTTGATATTGACAAAAGATTGACAAATGGATTGAAGTGGAATATGATGCGGACTGCTGGACGATCAAATGAAAGGATGAGGAGAGTCGCTGATGGACAAGCGAAAGTGGTTGTTGTCGGAAGCGGAACGCTGGAAGGAGGAAGGAATCATCACGGTTGAACAGTACCAGCAAATCGCGGACCGTTATCCACCGGTCAGGAGAGCCGGTACACTGCCGGTGATGGGCGGCATCCTGCTTGGCTTGGGTGTCCTTACCTTTATCGCTTCCAACTGGGACGGGATGTCTCACATGACCCGACTGGTCCTGATCCTTGCTTCCATGATTGTCGTCTATCTGGTCGGGGATCATCTGAAGCAAACGGACAGGGAGAGGCTGGGCATGGCCTTCCTCGTGGTCGGTGTGGCGATATACGGTGCGGGCTTTTTTCTGATTGGCCAAATGTACCACCTTTCGGCCAATCCGCTCACCGCTTTTTACCTGTGGTATGCGGGTGCGGTCACATTGGCCTGGCACTATCGCTCTCAGACGCTGGCCTTTGTCTCTTTGCTGATCCTCTCGGCCGCCACCCTGTACGGCGTAGGGACAGACAGCCGGGAAGGGGAGGCAAAACTGATTCTGTACGTCTTGTACGCGGCTGGCCTTTTGCCGCTCTTGTGGGAGTGGCGAAAGGGGTGGTTGAGTGCTGTTTTTTGGGTGGTACTGCTTGGTACAGCCGTTCTCGATGCAATCGACTACACCAATGGACTCCTGGTCCAGCTCCCCATCTTCACCTATCTCCTCGTTTCCTTGCTGCTGCCCAAACAGGCAGAGCCCATTCAGAGCCAACTTCGCATTGTCAGTTACATGTCCGTGACGCTGTTTGCGGTGTTCGTCATCTTCTTTGGCGATTTTGCCCTGAAGCAGGGTGCAGCCGATACGTCTGGCGCAGCGGCCGTTCTTTTTGCTGCCGCCCTCTTTCTTGTGGCCGCCTGCCGGAAAGGCATGCTGTCACAGGCGACGGATCTGCTGCCCCACCTGCCGCTGCCTTTGTATTACCTGCTGTTTGCCGGGCAAGACGGGAGCATGCAGCCCCCAATCGGATTGGATGTGGCCATGATCCTGGCGCTGTACACGTTTGCCATCGGGATGGTTCTGAGCGGGGAGAAGTGGCACGATGTGACGCGGCTCAACACAGGAGCTGTCCTGTTTGGTGTGACCAGCTTTGTCGCTTATGTCAACTTCGCCTGGGATTTTATGGATAAATCGCTGTTTTTCCTGATTGGCGGCGCGCTGCTGCTCCTGCTTAGCTTTATCCTGGAGCGCCAGCGCAGAAGATGGGTGGAGCAGGCGAGGAGGGAGCGGCGATGAAGAAGCGATTTGCTTTGCTTGTTTTGCTGCAGGTTGTCCTGCTGTTGAGTGTGGCTGGCAAGTACTACTGGATTGTCGCAACAGGACAAACCGTAACGCTCAAGACCGCGCCGATCGACCCGCGTGACCTGTTTTACGGCGATTATGTGCAGCTTGGGTTTGACGTGAACCGGCTTGATCTCGCAAACATCCGGCACGACCTGGTCGGTCCCCTGCACGATGAGCAGGTGTATGTCGTATTGGAAAAACGGGGAAATGCCTGGCATGAAGCGGTAGGCGTGTTCCGCAGCAAGCCGGAGCTTACCGAGGGGCAGGCGATGCTGCGTGGACACCTGCACTACTACAACGGGGACGGTTGGCGGCAGACAGTGCGAATCGAATACGGCATCGAGCGGTACTACGTGCCCGAAAAAACCGGCAGGGATATTGAACAGGCCGGAGAACAGCCATGGTTCGCCGAATTGCGGGTCTCATCGAGTGGAGAGGCGGTGCTCAGCCGTTTGTACAGGTAAAAGAAACCCCCTGTATCACCGATCGCGTGGTACAGGGGGTTTTTGTGCAGATCCGTCTTCTCCGGTCAGCGAATCGAGACACCGTATTCACGCAGCCAGAAGTCGGTGGAAGCCAGATAGGCAAATAACTGCGGTTTGCTCATCAACTGCCCGAACCAGGGCGTACCGGACGCGGCAGCATCCGACGCGGCAATCTTCAGCACCTCCTGCTTATCGATCAGCGGCAGCAGCGGAGAACTGGCATCATGGAGCACCTCGAGCAGCCATTGGCGGGTTGCTTCGGCATAAGCCGGATTATGGGTCTTGGGATACGGGCTTTTTTTGCGGTACAACACGTCGTCGGGCAGGATGCCGGCAAGCGCTGCCCGCAAGAGTCCCTTTTCCCGCTGGCCCCGGCTCTTCATCTCCCAGGGGATGTTCCAGACATATTCGACGATCCGGTGGTCGCAAAACGGTACCCGTGCCTCCAGACTGGCCGCCATGCTCATCCGGTCTTTGCGGTCCAACAGCACATTCATAAACCAGATGAGGTTCATGTACGACATCTCACGGCGGCGGGCTTCCAAAGGGCTTTCTCCCGGAAGGGCAGGCACTTCGGCCAGCGTCTCCTGATAGCGGCGTTTGACGTACTCTACCGGTTGTATCCACTCTCTTAACTCGGGAGAGAGCCAGCGGGACCGTTCCTGGTTCCGCAGCGCCCAAGGGAACGTATCAGCCTTCAGCGCTTCTTCGCGGTGAAACCACGGATAGCCGCCAAACACTTCGTCAGCACATTCTCCCGAGAGGACGACCGTATTCTCCCGTTTGATCTCACGGCAAAACAGGTAAAGCGATGCGTCAATGTCGCACATCCCCGGCAGATCGCGGGCGACGACCGCGGTTCGGAGCGCCTCCACCAGTTCAGGCGTGTCAAACTGGACGGTGTGGTGGTGCGTCCCGCAGTAGGCTGACACCCGCTTTACCCAAGGAGCGTCTGTGTTGGGTTGGAACTCATTCTGCTGAAAATAGCGGTCGTTGTCCACGTAGTCGATGGAGTAGGTGTGCAGCGGCCCTCTTGCCTGTTTTTTAAACACCTCGGCGGTTACGGCCGTAATCGCGCTGGAGTCCAACCCGCCCGACAACAGGGTGGCGACAGGCACATCGGCTACCAGTTGACGCTCGATGGCGTCGAGGACGAGTGAGCGGACGCGCGCAGTGGTCGTCTCCCAGTCATCGGTGTGTGGCTGGCTTACGAGTGACCAGTATCGCTGCAGGTGTATTCCCTCACGCGTCAGTTCCAGATAATGGCCGGGCCGTAGTTCATGCACGTTGCGGAACACGCCGTGTCCCGGCGTTCGCGCAGGGCCAAGCGCGAATATTTCAGCCAGGCCTTCCTGGTCGATGATCGGTTCTACCTCCGGATGGACCAATAGCGACTTCAGCTCCGACCCAAACAAAAACGAACCATCACGCACGGCGTAGAACAACGGTTTTACGCCCAATCGATCGCGGGCTAAAAACAGGCGCTGCTCCTTCTCTTCCCAGATGGCGAAGGCAAAAATCCCGTTTAGGCGTTCGACGCAGCGGCTGCCCCATTCGATGTATGCGACCAGCAGTACTTCTGTATCGGAATGAGAAAGGAAGCGGTGTCCGCGCCTCTGAAGCTCCTGACGCAGCTCATCCGTATTGTACAGCTCGCCGTTGTAGACAAGGGTGTAGCAATAGTCTCCCCGCTGGCGGGTCATGGGTTGTGTGCCGCCTGCCGGATCAACCACAATCAGCCTGCGGTGACCGAGCGCGGCGTGGCGGGAGGCCCAGACCCCGTGAGCATCGGGGCCGCGGCGGGCAAGGGTCTCGGTCATCGCTTCGATGGTCGGAAGCTCCTGTGACAGATTTTTATCGTAGTGAACCCAACCTGTGATTCCACACATCCGATTTCATCCTTTCCTGCGGTTTAACCGGCCGTTTGGGCAGAAGCCCGGAACGGCAGCTTATAGGCTCATCGTATGCTCCAAACAGATGGTGGTGCCAGTCTTGGTGAGAAGGGCGTTATCCCGGATGCGCAGCCGTGTTAGAAAGGCAGCAGCAAAAAACGGTTGACAGAAGCGCTCGATTGCTCAATAATAATTCCTATAATTCCAACCTATTAACTTGGATAAATGGATGCGGGGAGAGAGTCCGATGCAAGTGGTACTGGATGGTGTACACAAACAGTTTCGTAAAGAGGATGGCCAGGTTCTGCAAGTCCTCAAAGGAATCAATCTGACCGTTCGCGCAGGCGAGTTCTTGTCCTTGATCGGACCTTCCGGATGCGGCAAGTCGACCATTCTCAACATCATCGCCGGGCTGGAGCAGCCCAGTGAGGGCAGCGTACGGGTCAATGGAAAACCGATTAATGGACCCGGAATTGATCGGATCGTCGTCTTCCAGGAAGCCGGCCTGTTTCCCTGGCTAAGCGTGCTGGACAATGTCACCTACGGGCTGCTGTTGAAAAACATGCCGCGCAAAAAAGCTGAAGCCAAAGCAATGGACGTTTTGCGCATGGTTCATCTGGGGCGTTTCGCCAACGCATACCCGCATGAATTGTCAGGTGGCATGAAGCAGCGGGTAGCCATTGCCCGGGCACTGGTCATGGACCCGGATATTCTCCTGATGGATGAACCGTTTGCCGCCTTGGACGAGCAGACGCGGATCGTGCTTCATCAGGAGCTGCAGGAGATATGGCAGCAGACGAAAAAAACCGTGATTTTTATCACCCACAACATCCGCGAAGCGGTCATGCTGTCGGAGCGAATTATCCTGATGGGCACGCGGCCCGGCATGGTCAAACAGGAATTTGTTGTCGAGGCGGCCCGGCCCCGCGACCCATCCGATAGCGTGTTGGTCCATTTGGAGAAGCGGATCATGGCGGGATTGGAACAAGAGATGGAGAAGGTGCTAAAGGAGGAAATGGGGGATGACTACCGTCTTCAGAAGGGTGTTGTTTATCACGACCCTCTTTATCATCTGGGAAGCGATATCTAAGTCGGGTCTGTTTCCACAGTTTCTCTGGCCGCCGCTGTTTTGGTCCTCTCACGGAGAAGCAACTGTCTTTGGCACATTGGTGGGAGGGCTCATCAGCGGACAGATTCTGGAGGCGGCACTGCTGACGCTGTCCCGACTGGCGGTCGGGTTCCTGATTGCAATTGTCCTCGGCTTGGCACTGGGGTATTTGATTGCCCGATACCGCCTGTTTGACGACACACTGGGCTTCGTGGTGACAGCACTTCAGTCCGTGCCCAGTATCGTCTGGTTTCCGCTGGCCATCGTCTGGTTCGGCCTGGGCGAGACGGCGATCCTGTTTATCGTCACGATCGGCGCTACCTGGACCATGACGGTCACCTCCAGCACCGGATTCAAGAATGTGCCAACGCTTTACCTGCGTGTGGCCCGGACAATGGGCTCCAAAGGCTTTCATCTGCTGCGCACCGTAATCCTGCCGGCATCTGTGCCTCATTTGATCTCCGGAATGCGGGTAGCGTGGGCCTTTGCCTGGAGAGCCTTGATGGCAGGCGAACTATTGGGCGGCAGCGGCGGTTTGGGCCATCTCCTGGAGATGGGCCGGGCGCTCCAGTCCATGGACCTGGTCTTGTCTGTAATGGTGATCATCGGCTTGGTGGGTACAGTGATGGACGCCCAGGTATTCCTGCGGGTGGAGCGTTCTGTGATGCGCAGATGGGGAATGACCGTACGGACGTAGAAGACGCGGTCGACACGGCTGCGCTCAGCCGGGATCCGGTTCAATGTTTCCGGTTTGCTTGATGTTTCTTTACCATGGAGAAAAGGGAGTGGAGCAATGAAGCGCAGTTCTTTCAAACAGAGAGGATTGGCCTTGGTAATGAGCCTGCTGACCGCCGCCATCACCGCGGCCTGCGGCAGCCAAACGGCGGATGGACCCGCCGAAACGATCCGGCTCGGCTACTTTCCCAACCTGACCCATATGGCGGCGATTGTGGCTTTGGAGAAAGGATTTTTTCAGGAAGAACTGGGTGCAGCCATTACGCTTGAAACCAAAACCTTTCCCAACGGCGGATTATTTATGGAGGCGATGTCGACCGGCGAGCTGGACATCGGGTATGTCGGACCCGGGCCGGCTATGAACAACTACCTGAAAAACCCCGCCCATCAGGTGATTGCCGGGGCGGTCAACGGCGGCGCGGTGCTGGCGGTACGGGGGGATTCCGGCATTTCCAGCGTCAAGGATTTGGACGGCAAGCGGGTGGCGATACCGGTGATTGGTTCCACGCAGGACATCATGCTGCGCAAGGCCCTGAAAGAGGTTGGACTGAATGTGAAGACGAGCGGCGGCACAGTACAGATGATCGCCCAGGCGCCTGCCGACACGGCGACGCTCTTTTTGCAAAAGGACGTCGATGCCGCTGCTACACAGGAGCCGTGGGGCATCAATCTGGAGCAAAAGGCAGGAGCAAAACTGCTTTTGAACTGGGACCAGTTTGCCTGGGGCAAAGAGTCAACCAATACCGTCGTAGTGGCCACCCAATCGTTTCTTACGGCCAACCCGGAATTGGCCAAGAATCTGCTGAAGGCTCACGTGCGGGCGGTCAGGTTCATCGAGGAACATCCCGATGAAGCGATCCAGCTTCTTATCGGACATATCAAGAAGCTGACCGGAAAGGACCTGAACGCATCGGAGATCAAACAGGCCATGGCGCGCAGTCAGGCAACCTGGGAGGTCAACGAACAGGTACTGCGTGAAATGGCGGCGATCAGCGAGGAAGCGGGCTATACCCGCTCCGACAACATCGACGGGTTTGTCAACCTCTCGTATTTGCAAGAGGTGGTTGCGCAACAATAGCACGGCATTCAACGTGTAGATGAAGGGTGTCTGGATTCGCAGCGGCAGCTGCATCACGTCGCTGCGGGACATCCTTTTGCCGCTGCCCCTGCGGATTCGTAGTGAAACGGTCCCGAACTGTTCTTCGCTGGTTGGCTAACCGGTAGTGAGCGCGAAAAACGCCCCACTCGTTTATTCACGACACTTTGTCTGCACCTCTTCTGGAGGTGCTTTTGTCGTGTCCTCCAAATTTTCTCAATAGTTCCACAAAGGGAGGTCGGTGTATAGTTGTAATTGTCTAAGCCTGTCAAAAGTAGGAGGTTGGTATGGTGTGACAAGCAAACTCAAAAAAAAGGGTGCTTCGCTTCTCGTTCAGGCCGTAGGAGCGCCCTTTGACGGAGCAGACTCTGCCCATCAAGTAAAATGTAGTAGTACAACCATCCACGGGGCGAAAAGAGAAAAACGTTTCTCTGACAAAAACACGCTCGTCATAGCTGAGACGATGCGGCGGCAACTGGTGCAGCTGGTCATGCAAACGGGAAGTTTTCGGCACAATGAGGTTGTGGAGTTGAGCCAACGTCTGGATAAATATATCGTGGCGATTCAAAACGGCACGAATCGTGATTGAGGAGGGAGTCATGTGTTTACCCAGTTGGAAAAGTGTGTTGCGCGATCGGTTCAAGAAGGAAACCAACTACTGTATCATCGCACCGCTGTATCGGAGGACGGCAAAATGTTTTTGCGAACCGTATTGGTAAAGGATAAAAACAATGGCTTTGAGATATGGCAAAGTTTTCTGCGCGATGATCAGGAAGCGGTAAACCGCGTTTTTCTGAACAAGCAGGAAATCAATGCGCTGAAACTCTTTCTGCGCTGAGGCAGACCATTCAGATGCTGAAGTGGATTAAGTGGAACCTGACTGGGTCAGCCTATCTCAGAGAGGACTGTTTACAGGACAAACCTCGAGGGTAGACCGCTCCAAAAGGTGGAATCGAGATGAAGATCGGCTGTCATGTCAGCATTCGCAACGGCTATCTGGGGGCGGCGCAGGCTGCCCGGACTGTCGGGGCCGGAGCGTTTCAATACTTTCCCAAAAACCCGCGCAGTTTGACGGTCAAATCGTTTGATATCAGAGATGCGTCGGCCTGTCGCCAATACTGCGCCGAACACGGACTCGTTTCTGTCGCGCACGCGCCCTATCCGACCAACCTGGCGTTGGATGACGGGGAGCTCTATCAAAAGACTGTGGCGTCCGTGCAAAACGATCTGGACATTGCCGATGCCTGCGGATCACTTGGGGTGGTTGTCCACTTTGGCAAGTACAAGGGAGCGGCGGATGATCCACTTTACGGGTACCGGCAAATGATCAGGATGCTGAACGACATCCTGGTTGACTGGAACGGAGAGGCGCTTCTGCTGTTGGAAAACAATGCCGGACAGGGCGTGAGAATGGGGACAACCCTGGAGGAGTTGATCCAGATTCGCAGCCTGACGCAAAAAGCGGAGAAGATCGGTTTTTGTCTCGACACGTGTCACCTGTTCGCAAGCGGTGTCTGGAACGGCGAAAACTGGGCGGACGTGGCCGCACGCGCCCGTGAACTGGAGTATTTTCCTCATCTCAAGGTAATTCACCTCAATGATTCGGCATATCCCAGCGCATCGTGCCGCGATCGGCATGCCGCAGTCGGCTGCGGCCACATCGGGAAGAACGGTCTTTGGGAGCTCCTTGCCACTCCAGAATGCAGCGGACTGCCGCTGATTCTGGAGACACCCGCGCCGCCCAGCGGTTCCCACCGCGAGGAAATCCGGTACGTCCTTGCTCACATTACTTGATATGGTTCTTTTTACATCTCTTCCGGCGCAGCCAGACCGAGCAGGCGTAGTCCTTCCCTCAGCACGGTTACGACCGCGGCTACGAGATGGAGGCGGGCGGTTTTCACCTGTTCGTCATCGGCCAGAATGCGTACATTGGCATAATACTTGTTGAAAGCCTGGGCCAGGTCCACCACGTACTTGCCGATTTGGGAGGGATCAAACTGCTCACGGGCACGGTCGATCACCTCAGGGAAGGCAGCAAGCAGGGTAATCACCGTCCACGTCTCGGGATCGTCCAGCGCACCCTCCACAATCTCGTACGGCCCTTCCTGATAGCCGCCTTTGCGCAGAAGGGAGCAGGCGCGGGCGTGCGTGTACTGCACGTAAGGACCAGTCTCGCCTTCAAAGGTGAGCATCTCTTCCCAGGAAAAGTTGATGTCGTTTTGCCGGTAGTTCTTCAAATCGTGGAAAATCACCGCCCCCACACCGACCTGCCGGGCCACTTCTTCCTTGTTTTTCAATGTGGGGTTTTTTTCTTCGATCACTTTGGCCACGTCGGCAATGGCTTGGGCCAGCACTTCTTCCAGCAGGACCACTTTTCCTTTGCGCGTCGACATCTTTTTGCCGTCCTTGAGCATCATGCCGAACGGGATGTGGTACATTTCCCTGGCCCATTCGCAGCCCATCTTCTCCAGAACGCGGAACACCTGTTGGAAGTGCAGCCGCTGCTCGTTTCCGACCACGTAGAGAGCCATGGCGAAATCGTACGTCTCGTAACGGTAGAGAGCGGCGGCCAAATCACGCGTGGCATAGAGAGTGGCTCCGTCGGACTTTTTGATCAGGCACGGCGGCATGTCGTATTCATCCAGGGGAACAACCAGTGCCCCTTCGGATTCAACCAGCAGGTTCTTTTCCTCCAGCAGCTTCACGACGCGATCCATCTTGTCGTTGTAAAAAGCTTCACCGTGTGTCGAGTCAAACGTCACGCCGAGCAGGTCGTAGATCTTCATGAACTCTTTCAACGATTCGTCGCGGAACCACTGCCACAACCGTCTGGCTTCTTCATCGCCGTCTTCCAGCCGCTTGAACCATTCCCGTCCTTTTTCTTCCAGTGATTCGTCTTTCTCTGCTTCCTCGTGAAACCTGATGTAGAGCGAGAGCAGCTCCTTGATTGGCTCCGCCTTGATCCTCTCGTCGTCGCCCCACAGCTTGTAGGCGGTAATCAGCTTGCCAAACTGCGTGCCCCAGTCGCCGAGATGGTTGATGCGAACCGGGCGATAGCCGTGTTTTTCCAAAATGTTGGCAATCGCGTTGCCGATCACGGTGGAGCGCAGATGGCCCATCGAAAACGGTTTGGCGATGTTGGGGGAGGAAAGGTCGATCGGGACATGTCGGCCTTGTCCAATGTTGCGCTCGCCATAGGAAGAGCCCTGCCGTGCGATTGTTTCAATCACTTCGGCAGTCACCCGGTGCCGGTTGAGGAAGACATTGACGTACGGACCGGCAGCCTCCACCTTTGCGAAGTAGTCGCTCTTCACCAGCTCCGCCAATTCGCCAGCGATCAGCGGCGGAGCCTTGCGCAGCACTTTTGCCAACTGGAAGCAGGGGAAGGCGATGTCACCCAGCTGCGGATTGGGCGGCGTTTCCAACATATCCTGCACTTTTTCCCGTGAAAAGTCGGCAGCCCCCAGCTTCTCCAGCGCGGCGTGCAGGGTCTCGGCCACTTTCTGTTTGTAACTCACTTCAACCATCCTTTCTTTTACTACGAGAAAAACCTCCCGCCTCCGCAAATGAAGAGACGAGAGGTGGATTTTCTTGCTCTCGTGGTGTCAGCTATGCAGCAACAGGTGTGTTTCGCGTTGATCTGCTTTATTATAGCGAACAAGCGAAGCAGTTGCAACCATGCCGCCAGGGCAGTCATCGGGATGTATGATCATCGTCTTTTCTCTGCCGCTGGATGGCCGCCACCTCGTCGAACAGCTTTTTGGTCAGTGCCTCTTTGTCTTCTGTGCGCTCCCATTCCTGCTTGTAGCGACGAAGTGCCTCAAGCAGCTGTCGCTCTTCTTCCTGTTCCGCTTCCAGGTCGGTCTTGCCGTCCGGTTCAAACGGGAGAATGCGGTCGTCCGTCCCCGTTCGGTAGTAGCGGCTTCGCCAGTGCTCCGGGTATTCGTAGGGCTGCTCGCCGAGTACAATCGCCAGCACGTCGTCGTGATCAAGTGGCAGAAAGTATTGGTACTCGTCCCGACGGCCCCCTTCCGCCAGGCTGATGTGGTAGAAGGAATACATCAGGTAGTGACGTTCGGAACCGCGCTCCCTGACGATCTGATACGTCTCAAAGTCCGTTTGACGCAGCGGTTTGACTACCTCCAACCGGGCGAGGAACTCCCGCCTGTTGAACGTTTCAGGTCGCTTGTCCATACACTGTGCTCCTTTGGCGCTGCCAATGGCAGGCCCTGATTGTTTGCGGCTGCGGTGCGCTTGTGCAGCGGGCGCTTCCGCTTATCTCCCAGCATACACAGGCTCCGTTTTCATCGTCAACCCGGCCAATAGAAAAGCCTGGGGCGGGCCCAGGCTTTTCTTTGAGGGTCGTCAGCAATCTTCGCTGGCCCCGACGATGACAAGCAGGATGAACAGAACCAGCACGATCGCAAAACTGTTTTTAAAGATGCCGCTTGCAAATGATGTACTCATTTGTATTCTCATCCTCCTTTCCGGTATGCTGTAGTCTATACACTTTCACACATCATGTTGTGGGCGGATGCCCGTGATGGGGAAAAATAGGCGCAATTCCCGGAAAGGGGCAGATTAGCGGTTGACGGATTGGAACGAATAGTGGTAAGATGCAGAATAAAACAATAGTACTGTCAAATCTCTTATCCAGAGAGGTGGAGGGACTGGCCCAATGAAACCTCGGCAACCGGACGTCAGGTGCCAATTCCAGCAAAGCGGACGCTTTGAAAGATAAGAGAGGATGGATCCCAGATGATTCCGCGCAGAATCCTCTTCTTATTTCGGTGATAAGAAGAGGATTTTTTTATTCGTACGCTGGAAACGTCTTAGGAAAAGAGGGAGTAGAGAATGGGGAAGCCGACGTTCGCTGAACAACTGTCGCGAAAGATTCTGATTCTGGACGGAGCCATGGGTACGATGCTGCAGCAGGCCAACCTGACCGCGGCAGACTTTGGGGGAGAGGCGTTCGAAGGGTGCAACGAACTATTGAACCTGACCCGTCCCGACGTCATTCGCGATATCCACGAAAAGTACCTGCAGGCGGGATCAGACATCATCGAGACCAATACGTTTGGAGCAACCAGTGTCGTTCTGGCCGAATACGACGTACAAGAGAAAGACATGGAACTGAACATCGCTGCGGCCAGAATTGCCCGGGAAGCGGCCGACGCATACTCCACGGACGACTGGCCGCGCTTCGTCGCCGGAGCGATGGGCCCCACGACCAAGACCTTGTCCCTGACCGGCGGAGTGACGTTTGACGAATTGGTCGAAGCGTACTATCGGCAGGCGAAGGGGCTGCTGCTCGGCGGTGTAGACGTCCTGCTGCTGGAAACGGCGCAGGACACACTCAACGTAAAGGCGGGCGGCATCGGCATCCGCCGCGCGTTTGCCGAACTGGGTCGGGAAGTGCCGGTGATGATCTCCGGGACCATTGAGCCGATGGGCACGACATTGGCCGGGCAGAACATTGAGGCCTTTTACATTTCGGTGGAACATTTGAAACCGATCAGTGTCGGTCTCAACTGTGCCACCGGCCCGGAGTTCATGCGGGATCATCTCCGTACCCTTTCCCAACTGGCCCAGTGCAGTGTCAGCTGTTATCCCAACGCCGGTCTGCCGGACGAGGACGGCCACTATCACGAATCTCCCCAGGCTCTGGCGGCAAAGATGGCGGCCTTCGCCGAGCGGGGCTGGCTCAACATCGCCGGCGGCTGCTGCGGGACCACCCCCGAGCACATCCGCGCCCTTTCTGAAGCGCTAAAGGGGTACAAACCGCGGGGCGCAGCCGGTTTACATCTGAGTGCCGTATCGGGGATTGATGTCGTCTACGTGGAAGATGAGAACCGGCCGCTGCTCGTTGGAGAGCGGACCAATGTCATCGGCTCCCGCAAGTTTCGCCAGTTGATAGCGGAGGGCAGGTACGAAGAGGCGTCAGATATCGCCCGGGCACAGGTGAAGCGGGGGGCCCAGATCATCGACATTTGTCTTGCTGATCCGGACCGCGACGAGTACGCCGACATGGAGCAGTTTCTTCGCCATGTGGTTAAAAAAGTAAAGGCGCCGCTGATGATCGACTCGACCGATGCCCGTGTGGTGGAGCTCGGCCTGAAACATTCACAGGGAAAGGCGATCATCAACTCGATCAACCTGGAAGACGGGGAAGAGCGGTTTGAGAAGGTGGTGCCGCTTATCCACCAGTACGGCGCAGCCGTCGTCGTCGGCACCATAGACGAACAGGGAATGGCCGTCACCCGTGAGCGAAAGCTGGAGGTGGCCAAACGTTCCTACGACCTCCTGGTCAACCGGCATGGTGTGAATCCGCAGGACATCATCTTCGATCCGCTGGTATTTCCGGTCGGCACCGGTGATGAGCAGTATATCGGCTCTGCGCTGGAAACGGTGGAAGGAATCCGTCTGATCAAGGAGGCACTGCCGCTTGCAAAAACGATTCTCGGGGTGAGCAACGTCTCGTTTGGCCTGCCTCCCGCCGGGCGCGAGGTGCTGAATGCGGTTTTCCTGTACCACACGACCCGTGCCGGACTGGATTACGCCATTGTCAACACGGAGAAACTGGAGCGCTACGCTTCCATTCCGGAAGAGGAGCGGAAGCTGGCCGAAGCGCTGTTGTTTGAGACCAATGATCAAACGTTGGCTGCCTTTACCGAGTTTTACCGGCAGAAGAAGACGGCCGCAAAGGTGGAGACGTCCGCGCTCAGCCTGGAGGAACGACTGGCCCGCTACGTGGTGGAAGGTTCCAAAGACGGTCTGATTCGCGATCTGGAAGAGGCGCTGAAGAAATACACGCCGCTTGAGATCATCAACGGCCCCTTGATGGCTGGTATGGAAGAAGTGGGGCGGCTGTTCAACGACAACCAGTTGATTGTTGCCGAGGTACTGCAGAGTGCGGAAGTCATGAAGGCCTCGGTGGCGTTTTTGGAGCGGTTCATGGAAAAGACGGAAACGGCCAGCAAAGGGAAGATTTTGCTGGCCACGGTGAAGGGGGACGTCCACGACATCGGGAAGAACCTGGTGGAGATCATCTTGTCCAACAACGGCTACGAAGTCGTCAACCTGGGGATAAAAGTGCCGCCGGAACAATTGATTGCCGCGTGCCGCAGGGAAAACCCCGATCTGATCGGGTTGTCCGGGCTGTTGGTCAAATCGGCCCAGCAGATGGTGATCACCGCTCAGGACTTGCGCTCCGCAGGCATTACCGTACCGATTCTGGTGGGCGGTGCCGCCTTGACGCGGAAATTTACCCATACACGGATCGCACCGGAGTACGGCGGGGTAGTCGTTTACGCCAAAGACGCGATGGATGGCCTGGACCTGGCCAACAAGCTGCAAGATCCGGACGCCCGGATACGTCTTGAGCAGGAGCTGGAAAAGGAGCGCTCACAAGCGGATGCGGGCAGCACCGCTGGAAGCGGGGAGGCCGATCGTACCTCCAAGAGGCCGAAACGGTCGGCTGTCAGCCGAAGCGTACCGGTATGGAGGCCTCCTGATTTCGAGCGGCACGTACTGCGGGAGTATCCCATTCAATATCTGCAGCCCTACCTGAACTGGCGCATGCTGCTGGGCAAACACCTGGGAGTGCGCGGCAATGTGGAAAAACAATTGGCCGATGGTGACCCCAAAGTGAGCGAGTTGTACGGCGTGGTGGAGGACCTGCTGACGGAAGCGAAAACGAGCGGACTGATCCGCGCTCACGGCATGTACCGGTTCTTCCCGGCACAGGCAGAGGGAGACGAGATTTTGATCTACGACCCGGCAGACACGTCGCGGGTGCTGGAGCGTTTCCGTTTTCCGCGGCAGCCGGCAGAACCGTACCTCTGTCTGGCCGATTTTCTGCGGCCGGTGGAGAGCGGCGAAATGGATTACGTCGGTTTTCTGGCGGTTACCGCAGGAGAGGGAATCCGCGAACAGGCAGCCCGTTGGAAAGAGCAGGGTGAGTATCTCCGTTCGCACGTTCTGCAGGCGTTGGCGCTGGAGTTGGCTGAAGCATTTGCCGAACGGATTCATCACGTGATGCGCGATGTATGGGGATTCCCGGATTCGCCGGACATGACGATGGCTGAGCGGTTTGGAGCCCGGTATCAGGGGATTCGCGTCTCATTTGGCTACCCCGCCTGCCCCAACCTGGAAGATCAGGAAAAGTTGTTCCGCTTGTTGAAACCGGAAGACATCGGGGTGAACCTTACGGACGGGTTCATGATGGACCCGGAAGCCTCCGTTTCGGCAATGGTGTTCGCCCATCCCGAAGCCCGCTACTTCAACGCTGTCCCGGTTGCGCCGGGGGCGGAGTAACCATACAAAGTACTTGTGGAGAGAAGGGAAACCGATGGGGAAAAAACAATCGCTGCGCGAGTACCTGAAGCATCACTTGTTGATCGGGGACGGGGCGATGGCAACGCAGCTTTATCAACTAGGTGTCCCGGTTGGCGTCAGTTTTGAAGAGATGTGTCTGTCCAATCCCAAGCTGGTGTATCAAGTGCATGCCGCTTACTATGCGGCCGGGGCCCGACTGCTGGAGACCAACACGTTTGGCGCCAACCGGGAGAGCCTCACCCGCTACAACCTGGAAAACCGGGTGACGCGGATTAACCGGGCGGCGGTGGCGATCGCCAGAGAAGCTGCGGGAGACGACGCGTACGTCGTCGGCAGCATAGGGTCGATTATCGCAGGCCGGGTGCGCAGCCAGCAGTTGGAAGGGTACCGTGACTTGTTTGAAGAGCAGGCAACAGCTCTCTTGCACGCCGGGGTGGATGGCATCATTCTGGAGACGTTTCTCGACCTGGAAGAATTGCTGCTGGCTGTTGAGGTGGTTCGTTCCCTGACCGAAGTGCCGATTATTTCCCAGTTGGCAACGCTGGAGGTGGGACGAACCCGTGACGGTTATACACTGACAGATGCGTTTGCGCAGCTCAAACAGGCGGGCAGCGACATCATCGGCTTGAACTGTCGGCTGGGCCCGGCGGAAATCCTGCGTTCGTTTGAAACGGCCGTCGTTCCGGACGATGTGGAACTGTCCGCCTTCCCCAACGCCGGGCGCCTTGGTTTGGCCGATGGGGAGTACGCCTACAAATCGTCGCCGGACTATTTCGCGGAAAGCGCGCTTCGCCTTCGGGAACAAGGGGTTCGCTTGATCGGCGGCTGCTGCGGCACCACGCCGGAACACGTGCGGGCCATTGCGCAGGCGCTTAGGGGCCTGGACCCCCTGCCGCGGCTTAATCCGCAGCTTTCCGAGGAAGAGCGGCAGACCATGTCCGTCAAAAGTGTGAAGCAGCGGCAGAAGCCAGGCATCGTCGACCTGGTCAAAAAACGGCACACGGTCATTGTCGAGCTGGACCCGCCCAAGGATTTGGACATTGACGATTATCTCAAAGGGTGCGCTGAACTGCACAGAGCGGGAGCAGACGCCATAACACTGGCTGACAACTCACTGGCCAACGTACGAATGAGCAACATGGCTCTCGGGGCGATCATGAAAAGCCGGTTGGGGATTGATCCGCTGCTGCACATCGCCTGTCGCGACCGCAATTTGATCGGACAGCAGTCTCACTTGATGGGACTGCACGCGCTCGGCATCGATCAGGTGCTGGTCGTGACCGGCGATCCATCACGCTTTGGCGATCTGCCGGGCGCCAGCTCGGTGTTTGACGTCACCTCGTTTGAGCTTATTCGCATGGTGAAGCAGTTAAATGAAGGTTATTCCTTCTCGGGGCGTCCCCTTAAACAGCAGGCTCAATTTGTCGTCGGTGCGGCGTTTAACCCGCACGTACGCCGGATGGAAGCGGCCATCCAGCGGCTGGAACGAAAGGTGGAGGCCGGAGCGGATTTCATCATGACCCAGCCGGTCTACGACGCGGAGACGATTGAATTGATATACGAGTCCACGCGCCACATCCCCATTCCGATTTTCCTCGGCATCATGCCGCTGACCAGTTGGCGCAATGCGGAGTTTCTGCATAATGAAGTGCCCGGTATCAAACTGTCGCCGCAAGCGCTGGAGCGGATGAAACGGGTAGAGAAGGGGGAAGCGGCCCGCCGTGAAGGAATCGCGATGGCCAAGGAACTGCTCGATGTTGCCATGAAGCACTTCAACGGCATCTACCTGATCACCCCGTTCAACTACTACCAGATGACGGCCGAATTGACCGAATACGTTTTGCAAAAGGCACTTCGAGAAGAAGTTGCGGCAGGGAAAGCTGTCGGTTCATGATGAAAAAAACATCCCGTTTCACAGGAAAAGTGGGACGGGATGTTTACTTATTGGGTCAGTGACAAAACGATGTGACACCCCCCTTTGTCTGCGGCTCGAACAAAATTAACTTTTGTCAACATTCTGCAGGACAAAATCACTGTTTCATTTTGTTGAAACGATATTGTAAGCGGTTTATATTCATATTACAGCAATTCTTTATTAAATCATGTCAACAACTTAAAGGAAAAAGGGGGGACTGGCATGAAAAGCTTGACTGCGCAAGAAGGTCAGTCTGTAGAGGGTTTGCGTGTGCGGGTTCAAAAGTTTGGCAGATTTCTGAGTGGAATGGTCATGCCCAACATTGGCGCTTTTATCGCCTGGGGACTGATCACAGCTTTATTTATTCCGACAGGCTGGATTCCAAATGAGAATATGGCCAAGTTGGTCGGACCGATGATCACCTATCTGCTGCCGCTGCTTATTGGATATACCGGTGGAAAAATGGTTCATGATGTTCGCGGTGGTGTAGTTGGTGCGGTCGCCACGATGGGCGTAATCGTAGGTTCGGACATCCCCATGTTCTTGGGTGCGATGATCATGGGGCCGCTGTCCGGATGGATCATGAAGAAAGTGGACCAATCCATCGAAGGAAAAGTCCGTTCCGGCTTTGAAATGCTGGTGAACAATTTTTCGGCCGGGATTGTCGGAGGACTGTTGACGCTGATCGCTTTCCAGGGAATCGGTCCCGTCGTATCAACGCTAAGCAAAGTGCTGGCTTCCGGAGTGGAGCTCATTGTGAACGCCGGGCTTCTGCCGCTGGCAAGCATCTTGATTGAACCGGCCAAAGTGCTGTTTTTGAATAATGCGATCAACCATGGCATCTTGAGTCCGATCGGGTTGGATCAAGCGTCCAAGGCAGGACAATCGATCTTCTTCCTGCTTGAGACAAACCCCGGACCGGGTTTGGGAATTCTGCTGGCTTATTGGATAGCAGGGAAAGGAATGGCGAAACAATCTGCGCCAGGGGCGACGATCATCCACTTCTTTGGAGGAATCCACGAGATTTACTTCCCTTATATCCTGATGAACCCCCGTTTGATCCTGGCGGTGATCGGCGGAGGAATGACCGGGGTATTTACCTTTACCCTGTTTCACGCTGGATTGGTTGCTCCTCCATCCCCTGGAAGCATCTTCGCCTTGAGTGCGATGGCACCCAAGGGAGGTCTGCTCCCTGTGCTGACTGGTGTTGCTGCTGCGGCAGCGGTTTCCTTCCTGATCGCGTCTGCCCTGCTCAAACTGGGCCAGCAGGCTGTTGAAGAGGGAGATCTGGAAAAAGCGGCGGAGAAAATGAAGCAGCTCAAGGGTAACAAGCAGGAGACCGGTCAATCGTTTGCAAAGCAGATTCACAAAGTTGTCTTCTCATGTGATGCAGGCATGGGTTCAAGCGCGATGGGGGCAGCGGCGCTCAGAAAGAAATTCAAGGATGCCGGAATAAACGTTACGGTGATCAATACAGCGATCAATGACATTCCCGAGGACGCGGATATTGTCATTACGCATAAATCATTAACAGACCGGGCGAAAGCGAAAGCTCCCCATGCTGAACACATTTCCATTAACAACTTTTTGAATAGTCCCGAGTATGATGAGCTCGTGAAACGCCTATCCTGAAAGTTATAACGCTAGTGAAAGCTAGCGTTAACTCTTTTTTTGTTGAAGGAGTTTGAACGATGCGGGTTTCCTCAAGACAGCGCATGATCTTGGATCTTTTATTGCAAAAAGAGGAGGGTATGACGGTCGGAGAGATCGCTGCGCAGATTGAAGTGAGCTCCAGAACGGTTCATCGTGAACTGACAGTGATTGAGAAACTGTTGGATGAACATGACTTGAAGTTGGTCAAAAAATCGGGTATCGGGGTACAGATTCAGGGTGATCCCGAAAGGAAAGAAGATCTTCGCCTGTCCTTGTTTCACCTGACGACGACCGAGTACACAGCCGAAGAGAGAAAAGTAATGATTCTTTGCACGCTTCTGGCAGCGGCTGAACCTGTTAAAGTGATTTCGCTGGCACTTGATTTAAACGTGACCTCGGCTACGATCAGCCATGATTTGGATGATTTGGAGGAATGGCTTCAGCAATATGATTTATCGCTGATCCGCAAGAGAGGATATGGCATCGAAATTCACGGGACCGAAGCAGCCAAGCGGCAGGTGATGGTAAGCCTGATCTCGGATATGCTCGACGAAAACGAATTGATCGGCATGATCAAGGAGAACATCCAAAACAAGTCCCTTCGTCATGTGGATTCCCTCTCGCAGCGCTTGTTGGGATTCATCGACAAAGAAAAGCTGATGATCGTGGAAAATACCCTGCAACATCTTGATAAGGAACTTGCCTATCCCTTGGCGGACAGCGCCTATATGGGCCTGGCAATCCATTTGGCGTTGGCAATCGAGCGGATCGAAAAAGGCGAAAGTATCAGCTTTGATCAAAAAACCCTCAGCGAGTTGAAGAACACCAAGGAATACAAGATCGCCGAACAGATCGTTGAACGTTTACGTCACATGTTTCAGCTTGACATTCCCGCTGCCGAGGTTGGGTATGTCACGATGCATCTAAGAGGAGCCAAGCTTAGAAGCTCCCAGGAGGAATTGTTTTGGTCCGCCAATGTCGAATTGATCGCCAAAATACGGAAGTTTATTCAGTTGTGTGAAGAAAAATTAAACATATCTCTTGCCGAAGATTCGTCTTTGTTTCACGGGCTTCTCACCCACATGGAACCAGCTTTGTACCGGGTGCGGCAAGGAATGAAAATCCGAAATCCACTGCTTGAGCAAATCCGGGCAGATTATCCAATACTCTTTGCTGTTATCAAAGAAGTGGTGAACGTTACGTTTCCCGATCTGGCCGTTCCCGATGAAGAAATTGGATATTTGGTCATGCATATAGGCTCCGCCATCGAGAGAGCGGATCAGGAACATAAGCGGTTTCGGGCGTTCATTGTCTGTTCGAGTGGAATCGGTTCGTCCAAAATATTGGCGACCCGCATCAAGAAGGAAATCCCGGAGATCGACCGATTGCAAAACCTGTCATTGTTTGAGGTCGGGAGCATCCCCAGGCACGAATACGATTTGATAATTTCTACCATCCCCTTGCCGATGGATCCGAATGATTACATTATGGTTACTCCCTTGTTATCAAAAGACGATCTGAAAAAAATTCGATCTGCCATTGGGACTCGCAAGAAAACCGGTTGGCTTCATACCCAAGCGGGAATTCAGGCAAGAGTGAATCGGCCCATTCAAAAAATGAAATCGCTGCAGAGATTTTTATGTCACGCGATTGATCTCATGGACGATTTTTTTTACCGAAAGGTGGACAATGAGGAGAGAAGTACCGAAGAAATCTTGAGGGAAGCTTGCGATGTGTTGAGGGAAAAAGGGATCATTTCTGATTCGCGGGAAGTTGTCCGCCAGTTGTTGGAGCGCCAAGAAATAGGAGGACTGGGAATACCAAGCACAAACCTGGCCTTGTTTCACGCAAGAAATGAAGCGGTTCTCCGCATTTCTTTCTCGATCTGTTCATTGCGCAAACCGGTTGTGTTGAAATCAATGGATGAACAAGACATCCAAATTACCAAGATAGCACTGTTATTGGGCCCTAAGGATACTGCAAAAGAAGGTTTGGAAGTATTGAGCGAGATCAGCGCCTTGCTCATTGAGGAAAAAACGATTGAAATCGTAGAGACCGAAGATGAGAAGCAAATCGCAGATTATTTTTCAGAGCAGCTGTACCATCGTTTCAGCAAGAAAATAGAAATGGAGAGATAATTGATGAGCCTGTTTCAACGTGCATTATCTGCAGAAAAAATTGTATTGAATGCAAAAGTATCCGATAAAAAAGAGGCGATTCAGCTGGCGGGAGAGCTGTTGGTGAAACAAGGACATGTAACGGCGGATTATATCGTCAAAATGCTGGAGCGTGAGGAGTTGTCGACTACTTATATTGGGAATGGCGTGGCAATTCCTCATGGAACAAATGATTCCAAACAGTGGATTCAATCTACCGGGATTTCCATCGTGCAAATTCCAGATGGAGTGGACTTTGGAGAAGGAAACACGGCATATCTCCTAATCGGAATTGCTGCTATAGGGGATGAGCATCTGGATCTCCTTTCCAATATTGCGATGGTTTGTGCAGAAGAAGAAAATGTAAACCGGATCGTCAAGGCCAAGATGCCAACGGAGATCCTGGACATCTTTGAAAGAGGGATGTAATCATGCTCGCCGTGCATTTCGGAGCTGGAAATATCGGAAGGGGATTTATCGGACAACTGCTTCACCAGGCAGGGTATGAAGTGTGTTTTGTCGACGTTAACCGGGAACTGGTCGACGAAATCAATCGCCGGCAGGAGTATGTGGTCAAACTGGCAAAGGAAGGGAATGAAACCACGCTGGTTCAAGGCGTGAGAGCTATACACGGGCAGGATCAGAAGGAAGTGGCCAAAGCGATTGCCGAGGCGGAGCTCGTGACGACGGCAGTTGGACCTGCGGTCTTGCCTTTGATCGCCCCTGTAATAGCAGAAGGCTTGGCATTGCGCCTGCGCACCGCGAATCACCGTCCGTTGAACGTGATTGCATGCGAGAACATGATTGGGGCAAGTTCCAAGTTGAAGGAGCTGGTCTTTGATCAGCTGAGCAAAGCGGATCAGGAAAAGGCGGCAGAATCGGTGGGCTTCCCCGATGCCGCGGTGGATCGCATTGTTCCGCTGCAAAAAAATGAGGACAGGCTGCTGGTTACCGTTGAACCATTCTTTGAATGGGTAGTCGATCAATCCAAGATCATCGGGGAGATACCCCGGATCGGGGGGATTACCTACGTAAACGATTTGACTCCTTATATCGAAAGGAAATTGTATACCGTAAATACAGGGCATGCCGTTATCGCCTATCTTGGCTATCAAATGGAGTATCAAACCATTGATCAGGCTGTACGGGATGAGGAGATTTCCCGGATCACCCTGCACGCACTGCATGAGACGGGTGCGCTCTTAATCGCCAAATACCAGTTTGACCAGCAGCAGCACAGCAACTACATCGAAAAGATTATGCAGCGTTTTTCCAATCCTTTCATAACGGACGAGGTTACACGGGTAGGGCGTTCGCCGATTCGAAAGCTATCTCCAAATGACCGCTTGAGTGGACCTGCCATGCAAGCTTGCCAATATGGGATTATTCCGACGCATTTGGCAGCAGGGATTGCCGCGGCGTTGTTATACGATTACGCGGAAGACAACGAAGCGATGGAAATTCAAGAAGAGATAAAGAAAATCGGGTTGGAAAGCGCTTTGCACAAATATACTCATATCCCGTACGAACACCCTCTTTTTCAGATGGTCATTCGGCGCGTCGAAAGTATGCGGTAAAGCCTGCACTCGTCTCAAGCGAGAGCTTTGACCTCGATCAGCACCGTATGCCTGTTCACCTCCAGATGCCGCCGACAGCGCCCGTCCCTCCATGGCAGTCGTCGTTGACGATTTGAGGGGGACTCCGCTACCGGACCGCCTGCTTGAGATGATACAGGTAACGGGCGCGAATCAGCAAGAAGTAGACAATCTGTACCAACAGGAAACTGGTGAGCACGGTAGCAGTCGGTTTGACGATCGAGCTGACGTGCAGCAGCGTCAGCATGCTATGCAGCGAGACAAAAGCGATACTGCTGTGGACGATCGCGACAGCGATCGGCACGAAAAACAACAGGGCGATCTGCGTGCTCACAATTCGGGTAAGCTCTTTTTCAGTCAGGCCAATCTTGGTAATCGCGCGGTACTGGCGTTTGTCCGTCTCCAGATCGGTGTACAGGCGGAAGTAGAGAAAACTGCCGGAGGCGACGAAGAAGAGGATGCCGAGAAACAACCCGACGAACAGCACCGTGTTGGCCATCTGCTTCGATTGGTGGTAGGGGAGCGATCTGGCCGTAAACTGGTACGCATCACTCGAACCTATGACTTCGTTCAACTGGTTCGCTATCTCTTCCCGCTTCTTGAGAAACGCGCTCACCGAGTAGAAAAGAAAAAAGAAGGCAAACACATAGATAATGTATTCGGCGACTCGCATGCCTTCCGCTGCCGACCAGTGAACCTTCCCGCTTTCGATGTCCGGGTGGTAGATAAACATGGCGTACATGAAAAAGATCATCACGGAAAACACGCTGCTGAAGAAATACGCTGCATAGGTTCGTTTGTTGCGGATGACATTGTTACACGCGAACTGTCGAAAGGTCATGGACATCACCCCCCATGAGCGAGAGGGCATCGATGATCTTCTGGAAAAAGGCCTGCCGGCTCTCGCCGCGATACAGCTCGTTGTAGAGCTTGCTCTGGCTGCAGCGTACAATCTGTTTCCGTCTTATCGAATTCGTCCGTGTCGATCGGCTTTTCCCGTCTTTTGCGCAGAAAGTCGACCAACGTGTTGTGGGCGATCCGGTAAATCCAGGCGCCCAAGGGATGCCTGTCGTCGTACTGGGAGAGGTTGGCGAACGCTTTTAGAAACACGATCGAGGTCAGGTCTTCCGCGTCCCAATCGTTTGCGACACGCATGCGAAAATAGCTGTAGATTTTTCCGGAATAGTCACGGTATATCTGTAGGTACTGAAGCGCAGGTGTCATGGTTGCTTCTCCCCCGGTCCTGTTTTTCAGTTTCAGCGTTATTGTAAACAAGAGAAAACAGGGAAGCCATGTGGTTTCATTTCAGTTTCCTTACAACTTTGTAAGAAAAGAAAAAACGGGCGGCAGCGCTGCTCACCCGTTTTTCCACGTTGCACCCGTATTCCCCCGCTACGGGCTTGCTCCGCTTGGATGGTTGCTTTACAGTTGATAAATCGCCTTGTATTTGCTCTCCAGGTAATCGATCAGATAGTTGGCGTTCATTGTCTCACCGGTTACGTCTGCAAGCAGTTCATTCGGCTTTTTCATTTTCCCGTACTGGTGGATGTTCTCTTTCAGCCAGCTGCGAATCGGCGCGAACTCACCTGTCGCAATCAGTTCGTCGTAGTTGCCGATCTGTTTTCGCATCGCATGGGCGAACTGGGCGGCGTAGACATTGCCGAGCGAGTAGGTGGGGAAGTAGCCGAATTCACCGCCAGACCAGTGCACATCCTGCAAAACGCCTTCTCTGTCGTTTGCAGGCACGATGCCAAGATACTCTTCCATCTTGGCATTCCAGATGCGGGGCAGCTCGCCCACCTCTATCGTTTCGTTAATCAACCCTTTTTCAATTTCATAGCGGATCATGATATGCAGGTTGTAGGTCAGCTCGTCCGCTTCCACCCGAATCATGGACGGCGTCACTTCGTTGATGGCGTGATAGAACTGTTCGATGCTGACGCCGGAAAACTGGGCCGGAAAGGCTTTGACCAGATCCGGATAGAAGTGGTCCCAGAAACGACGGCTTCTGCCGACCATGTTTTCCCAGTAGCGGGACTGCGACTCGTGAATGCCCATCGAGGCCCCGTCACACAGGGGAGTCCAAAGCAAGTCCAGCGAGATATTCTGTTCGTAAATGGCATGGCCCGCTTCATGGATGCAGCCGAACAATGCCACATTGAAGTGGTTCTGGTCGTAGCGTGTGGTAATGCGCACATCGGTTGGAGCGATACTGATCGCAAACGGATGCACGCTTTTGTCCAGGCGGCCGGCCTCAAAATCGTAGCCGATCCGCTCCAGGATGTAGCGGCTGAACGCTTCCTGCTCGGCCAGTCCAAACGATTGGGTAAGGCAGCTCGTGTCGGGCTTGTGGGGCGACGCGGCGATGGCGGAGACGAGCGGCACGATTTTCTGCCGCAGGGCGGCAAACATTTCGTCAAGCTGCTCGACGGTCAGATCCGGCTCGTAGATGTCCAAAAGCGTGTTGTACTTGTTTCCCTCGTACCCCCAGTAGTTGATAAATTCCAACTTTGCCTTCACAATCCTTTCAAGGTAGGGGCGGAACAGGGCAAAGTCGTTTTTCTCGCGAGCTTCCGCCCAGATCGTTTCTGCCTGATTGGTCAAGAGGACGAATTCCTTGTACTTGTCCGGGGGCAGTTTGCGGCTTCGCTCGTACTCTTTTTTACACTCTGTTACCGTACCCTGAGTAATGGGGTCAAGCGTGGCGAAGACGGACGGTTCGCTCAGTTCCTCCAGGTATTCGCCAAATTGGGCTGCTGTAGACAGGGCAAACTTTTCTGCGGCAAGGGTACTGATCAGCTCGGCGCGCGCCCCCATTCCCCTGCGCGGTGCCTGCGTGCGCATGTCCCAGTGCAGGAGCGAGATTGCCTGCTGGTAGCTCATCAGTTTCTTTACGTAATCGCGAAACGAGTGGACCAGTTTCTCCTGGGCGGTTGAAGACATGTACATCCTCCTTGGGTTCGAATTGTTCAAAAATATTTTACCACTTATTATACTGGAAATGGAGAAAAAAACCACTGGTTTGGCCGCGAATGGACATACATTGGCTGCGTTCCTTTCCTGACGCTTTCGCGGGAGCCAAAATCCCTGTATAATCGTATTCATATCATGATCAGGACAGAAACGTATAGGAGAATGAAGATGAGTACGGAACAGAGCAAGTGGAAAGAAGAAATCGCCAAACGGCGTACTTTTGCGATTATTTCTCACCCCGACGCGGGGAAGACGACAATGACCGAAAAACTGCTCTACTACGGTGGAGCGATTCGTGAAGCCGGGATGGTAAAAGCGCGCAAGAACAGCAAGTTCGCTACGTCAGACTGGATGGAGATCGAGAAAAAACGGGGGATTTCCGTCACCTCCAGCGCGATGGAGTTTACTTACAAGGGGTTTCACATCAATATCCTGGACACACCCGGCCACGAAGACTTTAGTGAAGACACCTACCGGACGCTGACTGCTGCCGATGCGGCGGTCATGATCATTGACGCCGCCAAAGGGGTAGAGGCGCAGACGATCAAACTGTTCAAGGTATGCCGGATGCGCGGAATTCCCATCTTTACGTTTATCAACAAACTGGATCGGCACGGCAAAGACCCGTTTGAACTGTTGGAAGAGCTGGAGCGGGTGCTGGGCATCCGCTCGTACCCGATGAACTGGCCGATCGGCATGGGCAGCCGTTTTAGCGGTGTATATGATCGGCAAAAATCGCGTGTCGAGCTGTACGAGGAGGGAAGCGATCATCGTGACATTTCCTTTCTCGAAGTGAGCGGACCCGATGATCCCAGGATTAAAGAGCGGGTGGGCCATGAATTGTGGCAGCAGCTGCAGGAAGAAGTGGCTCTTTTGGACGTGGCAGGCGATGCGTTTGACCGGGAACTGATTGACAAGGGTGAGTTGACGCCCGTCTTTTTCGGCAGCGCCATCAACAACTTTGGCGTGCAGACGTTTCTCGACAACTTCCTGGCGATGGCGCCGGCGCCATCAGCCAAAAAAAGCTCGATTGGTCTGATCGATCCGTACTCGCGTCCGTTTTCCGGGTTTATCTTCAAGATTCAAGCCAACATGAATCCGGCGCACCGCGATCGCGTGGCATTCTTGCGAATCTGTTCCGGACGCTTTGAGCGAGGCATGTCCGTGCGGCACGTCAGGTTGGGGCGGGAAATCAAGCTGTCGCAGCCGCTGCAGTTCATGGCCCAGAACCGGGAGATTGTGGAGGAGTCGTATGCCGGTGACGTGATTGGCCTGTTTGATCCGGGCATCTTTCAGATCGGTGATACGCTTTGTGTGGGCGAATCGTTTGAGTTTGAGGAAATGCCGCACTTTTCGCCGGAGCATTTCGCCAGGGTGTCGGTAAAAGACGCGATGAAACACAAGCAGTTCCAAAAGGGCATGACGCAGCTTACCGAAGAGGGGACGGTTCAATTGTTCCGTACCTATCCAATGGAAGAACTGATCATCGGCGTGGTTGGTTTACTGCAGTTTGACGTGCTTGAATACCGGCTGAAAGCGGAGTACGGGGTGGACATCATCCTGCAGCGTTTATCCTATCAAATCGCCCGTTGGATCGACGGTGACAAAGCCACACTGGACCGTCTCTTGCAGCGCAGTCAGACTGTGCGCGACCGCTATGGCCGACCGGTGATGCTGTTTGAGAGCGAGTACCAGCTTCGCATGGCCCAGGAGAAGTATCCCGATGTGACGTTCCACGAGAGCTCGCTCGGCCTGAAGGCGGCACCGGTGTAGCAGGCGCCGCAAGCCGTCAACGGCAGGAGAGAGATTCTTCCTCTTGTAAGGGAGGCAGGATCTCTCTTTCGTTTGCAAAGGGAAAAAAAGCTATCCATTTCTTGGACGATTCGCTATAATGATAGACAGCGTGAACTGCATAGCGACATTCTCAAGGTGTTGTCCGGTATGGTGATCGATACCGGCAACTTAATAGGGAAGACCGGTGAGAATCCGGCGCGGTCCCGCCACTGTGATACGGAGTGCATCCGCCTTGAGCTGCCCACTGCTTAGGTTCTAAAGCGGGAAGGGTGCGGATGCGCGATGATGTAGAGCCAGGAGACCTGCCTTGAGGATAGGAACATCAACTCACGAGGATGGGGAGGTGGATCACGGGACGCAAGACGTGTTGTCCGGACAGGTGAAACCGGACACGTGGCGCAATGGGCCGGTGAGCATCTCCGCATGGACTGCGGCAGATGCTTTTTTGTTTTGGTCAATGGAGTGGTGGAGCGGAACATGCTCAAACACCCGCTTTCCAGTGCAATGAATGCGATGAAGGAGTGGAAAAAGATGAGCAGATCGTTTTTTGCACGGTGCGCCCTGGTTTTGGCCTTTCTTTGTTATTTTCTGGTAAACGCACCAGAGAAGAGCAGTGCCATGCACATCATGGAAGGCTACCTGCCGTTTGGCTGGGCTCTGTTCTGGTGGTTGTTGTTTCTCCCGTTTTTCCTCTTTGGCTTGCGTGCCATACAGCGCTTGGTGCGAAGCAATCCGGAAGCCAAGCTGATGTTGGGTCTGGCGGGAGCGTTTGCCTTTGTACTCTCCGCGTTGAAAATCCCCTCAGTGACCGGAAGCAGTTCCCACCCTACCGGTACGGGTCTGGGTGCGGTCTTGTTTGGTCCGCAGGTGATGACGGTACTGGGCAGTCTGGTACTGGTGTTTCAAGCCTTGCTGCTGGCGCACGGCGGTCTGAGTACCCTCGGAGCCAACGCCTTTTCGATGGCAGTGGTCGGCCCGTTTGTCGCCTTTTCCGTCTACCGGTTGGCGACCCGTCTGGGCGGCGGTGCCAAATTGGCCGTCTTTTTGGCGGCTGCGTTGGCTGACTTGACGACGTACCTGATTACCTCGCTGCAGTTGGCGCTGGCCTTCCCGGCGGAGGTTGGCGGCGTGGCCGCTTCATTTGCCAAGTTTGGCGGAATCTTTGCACTGACTCAGGTTCCGCTGGCGATCAGTGAAGGACTGTTGACCGTCCTGGTGTGGAACTGGTTGATCACATACAATCGGGCGGAGTTGGAAACTATTACCATGTTGAGGCGAGGAGCGTAAGAACATGAAAAAAAACAATATGATGCTCAACCTCGGCTTGCTGATGGGGGTTGTGATGTTGGCCGTCGTCCCGCTGCTGATCGTTAACGACTCTGAGTTTGGCGGGTCGGATGGACTGGCCGAAGAGGCGGTTGGCGAGTTGGCCCCTGACTACAAACCCTGGATGGAGCCGCTGTTTGAACCGCCCGGGACAGAGACGGAGAGCTTGTTGTTCGCCGTACAGGCGGCACTTGGTGCAGGCGTGATCGGCTACGCCATTGGCTTGTACAGGGGACGGGCAGCGGCCAAGCGAGAGCAGACAGATGAACATCCCGTTTGACGCGTATGCCTACAGCAACCGCCTGCGGCATCTTCCTTCTGCCCAAAAGCTGTCTTTCGCCATTGGTGTGCTGGTGATCTCGCTCATTGTACACAGCACGGTTCACCTGATGATTCTGGGCTGGTTGTGCCTGTGGACGGTACGCTATGCGGGGGTGCCATTTCGCCTCTACCTGAAGCTGCTCGCATTGCCAGCCGGCTTTATGCTGTTCAGTTTGCCGGCACTCTGCATTGGTGTAGTGCCGGCAGAGAGGATGGATGAGGCCTGGCCTGATGCGCTGGCTTTTTTTTCACTGCACTCCTGGGTCATCTATCTCAGTAAGGCCGGATGCCTTCAGGCGCTGACACTCCTGGTACGTGCGTTGGCAGCCACCTCCAGTTTGTATTTTCTGCTGCTGACGGTGCCGGTCGGCGAACTGCTGCGCGTGCTGCGAAATCTTGGTCTTCCGCCGGTACTGCTGGAACTGCTGCTGGTCATGTACCGGTTCGTGTTTGTGCTGTCGGATGTGGTGCGTCAGGTGTGGATCGCGCAGCAGGCGCGGGGCGGATACAGGGGGATGGCGGCCTCTCTGCGTGATGCGGCACGGCTTGTCGTCCAGCTTTTCGTGCGGACCTGGCAGCGCTATCGACAGCTCACGATTGGGCTGTTGGCACGGGGGTTTAGCGGAGAACTGCGAGTGGTGTCTGCACCGGACAGTCATCGATCGAGCCGGTATATAGCAGAAGCGATCGGCGGCTGTCTGCTGTTGCTCGGTCTGGAGTGGTGGACGAGGAGTTGAGGACATGGACTGGCTGCTGGAATACGAACAGGTCGAGTATCAATATCCCGGTGCCGTGCAACCTGCATTATGCGGATTGTCGCTGCGCATTCCGGCTGGACGCAGATGTGCGATTCTGGGACGCAATGGCTGCGGGAAATCGACTCTTCTTCTGCACGCCAACGGCATCTGCCGCCCGCGGTACGGTTCGGTCAAGTGGAAAGGAGAGCCGATCCGGTACGAGCGCGGCTGGCTCAATCGGCTGCGGCAGCAGGTAGGATTGGTATTTCAAGACCCGGAACAGCAAATCGTGGCCAGTACGGTGGAAGAAGATCTTTCCTACGGGTTGTGTAACGCCGGTTTGCCGGAGGTGGAAGTGAGGAGGCGAGTGCTGGCGTGTGCCGACCGCTTTGGCTTGACGGACCTGTTGAAGCGGCCTGTGCATCAGCTAAGCCTGGGGCAGAAAAAGTGGCTGGCCTTGGCCGGCGTGATGGTCATGCAGCCTGAACTGCTGCTTTTGGACGAACCGACTGCAGGCCTCGATCCGTATCACACCCGCCTGCTCCTGGATGAGCTGTCGCACATACAGCTTCATGGTACAACTGTGGTGATGGCTACCCACGACCTTGATCTCGTATACGCTTGGGCGGATTGGGTGTTTGTGCTGGAAAGGGGGCGGCTGGTGCTGGAAGGGACCCCGGATGCCGTATTCGCCCACAAAGCCCTGCTGGAGCAGGCGGGGCTTGGAGTTCCTTTGATTTTTGATGTTTGGACGACGCTGATGCAGGGCAGTTGTCGCGATCAGCAAGTGCCGCCGCGGACACGGGAGCAATTGCGGCAAAAACTGGCCAAAATCAGAGTGGTGTCAAAAGAGTAAAAGAGGGACGTGACGGCGTCCTCCTTGTACACAACTCGACCGGTATTCGCCGGTTGACTTTTTTTCATTCCTGCTCCTTCAGTCATCTCTTCTGGATGGACGAAAAAAAGGCACAGCCCCGGCCGCTCATCCACTGACGTTACCTGACTGTCGTCCGGCTGGCGTCCTGGATGAGGTGGCGGGGGTATGCCTTCCTTGGGATTTGACGTGTTTCAACTGCGCGACGATGATAAAGCTGACGATAATCAGCAAAAACCACGAACTGATTTTCCCGATGTGAACCAATTCCCAGCCGTGCTGCTGGTTGGGATATTGCCAGGCGCCAAAAAACGTGGCTATGTTTTCAGCAATCCAGATAAACATCCCGATCAAAAAGAAAGAGAGTACGAGCGGCATCTGAAACCGCTCATTCGCTGCACGATACGCAACCCGGGTGCGCCAGAAAATCAGGAAGATCAAAAGCAGCAGCCACCAGCGCAGGTCCCAGAAGAAATGATGGGTAAAGAAGTTGAGGTAGATGGCGGCGCCGATCGGAACGGTGACCAGTCCGGAGGGCCAACCGATGATGTCCAGATCCAACCGCCTCCAGGCCTGGCAGATGTAACTGGCCACACTGGCGTACATAAAGCCGCTGTACAACGGCACACCAAACAGCTTGCTGTACCCTGGCTCAGGATACGACCACGATCCCATGCGCACCTTGTAGATTTCCAGACAAAGGCCGATCAGGTGAAACAAGGTGATCACTTTCAACTCATCGCGCGACTCCAACCCGCTTTTGACCATGTATACCTGCATGGCAATACAGAGCAAGAGAAGCAGGTCGTACCGGGGCAGCCACGGGATGGTGACCCAGCTGGAGAGGGCCAACGAGCCGAAGATAAAGACGGGAAACAGACAGGCCAGCGATTGCTGCCATCCGAACCACACCAGCAGAGTGACAAACCTCTTGATCCGCATGATTCGTTGCGTTACGGCTGCTCTCCCGTTGCCACCGGCAGGTGGGGATACGAACACCAATCACTCCAACTGCCGATGTACAGCCTGGCGTCCGGCCGTCCGGCCATGTGCAGGGCGAGCAGATTGACGCAAGCCGTCACGCCGGAGCCGCAATAAACGATCAGCTCCTCCTGCCGGGCCAGGGGCGAGAAGCGTTCACGCAGTTCGGCAGCAGGCCGCAAGGTCCCGTCTGAATTCAGATTTTCTTTAAAAAAGTAGTGCAGTGCGCCAGGTATGTGCCCCGCCTTTGGGTCGATCGTTTCCAGCTGTCCGCTGTAGCGCTCTTTGGCTCGCGAATCAATCAGCGCAGTCTTTGGCGTGCGCTGCAGGACTTCCTCCACGCCGACCAGCATGTCCGGACGAAGGCGGGGGACAAATCTGCGGGGGGGCCGTTTGACGATCTCCGCAGAAACCGGCAAACCCTTGCGCTGCCATGATTGCCAGCCTCCATCCAGCACGGCGGCTCGATCATGTCCCAGGTAGCGAAGAAGCCACCACAAACGGGCTGCCATTGCCAGGTCCTGATCATCGTAAGCGATGACCGTTACGTGTTCGTCAATTCCGGCAGCGGAGAACAGGGCAGTCAGTGCTTCCGGACTCGGGAGCGGATGGCGTCCGCCGTGCCCGTCCGCGGCCTTCGGGCCGGAGAGGTCTTGCTCCAAGTCAAAATAAAGCGCACCAGGTATATGCGAGTGTATGTACGCTGCCAGTCCCGCCCCCGGCTTGCCCAGGACAAAACGGCAGTCGATGATCGCTATCGCCGGATCGTGGAGATGCTCTGCCAACCAGTCGGCGGAGACGATGGGCTGGTGATTCATTGTCATCATTTATCCCCTCCTTTTCGTCAGAAACGATACAAGCAATCTGCTTCCAAACGTTTTCTTTTTCACAGGTTCATCCCGTTCGCCTCCTACAGGTACCCTTTCAGCCGGGCGAGCAGCATGCTGTGAGCGATCTCGCTGTCAGTCCATTCGCCGTCGGCGATCAGTTGAAAGATTTTGTCAACTTCAAAGTACAGCACTTCAATGGCTTCGTCATGGTCCAGA
Organism: Brevibacillus sp.; assembly: GCA_017656235.1. GTDB lineage: Bacteria > Bacillota > Bacilli > Brevibacillales > Brevibacillaceae > Brevibacillus_E. The sequence goes on along the minus strand of JACDOF010000001.1, from coordinate 1,134,247 downwards.
AGCTGCGGCTGTTGAGAGATGATCTGATCGGTGAAGAAGACGTGCAGTTTTCGGTCGGTAAGCCAGGCCAGCGACTGAATCGAACCGAGGGACCGGATCTCTCCGCACAACAATCCCGTTTCTTCCAGCAGTTCGCGCCGCGCTGCCTGTTCAAGCGTTTCTCCCGGCTCAACCGCGCCGCCCGGCAGTTCATATGTATCCCTGCCCAGTTTCTTACGGTACTGCTTTACGATCGTCACTTTTCCCTGGTATCGACAAACGATGGCCACTACACCCGGGTGCTGGTTATGAAGATAAAGCCCGTCATCGTACGCATAGATGTCATAGCTGCCATGCGACGCCAGCATCCGCTTCCCCATCCGGGTTCCTCCTTTTGTTTCTTCAATCCTCTACAAGGGTACCACATTTTCTTCCCTGTGTGTTATCTTCTCTTTTTTCACGGGCTCTGTTAAAGTTTAATGGTGAAGTTGAGGTTACATCACATTTGAAGAGATGCCAGGAAATCGCTGCTCGAATGGAAGGAGGGAGTGGGATGAGGCGTTTGGCCAGATATTTTTTGGAGGGGCTGCTGTACACCGTACCCTTTGCCGTAACCGTATTTGTCCTCTACCAGGTTTTTGTCGCGGTAGACAGTTGGCTCGGGTTTGCGGTACCCGGCCTGGGCTTTGTCGTAACCATCGCATTGATCACGGCAATCGGCTTTTTGGCAAAAGGTGCGCTGACGAGAAGTGCCCTGATGCTGATTGATCGGCTGTTTGCCCATGTTCCGTTGGTCAAACTGCTTTACAACGCCCTGAAAGACCTGATGGGGGTGTTCATCAGCGAGAAGAAAAGCTTTGGCAAACCGGTGTTGGTTCAGCTTTCTGCCAGTAGTGAAGCAAAGGCAATCGGTTTTCTCACACGGGAGTCGATGGAGGAGTTCGGTCTGGCAGATCACGTGGCTGTCTACATTCCGCAGTCGTACAACTTCGCTGGCAACGTGCTGATTATTCCGCGTGAGCAGGTGGAACCGTTGGAGGCGGACAGTGCAGATGTCCTGGCCTTCCTCGTATCCGGCGGCGTGTCCGGTAAGTAGGGAGTGCCCCCTACAGACTTTACGGGGCCGGGGACGGCACACCGGAGCGAAAACCGGTTTCATGATCAGGGGAACGGTTTTCGCAGCCGGCCTGTCGTTGGATGATCGTCAAGCCAATCCATTGGTGCCGTCACCTCGGCCGCTCCGGTCAACTGCTGAAAAAACCGCGGTGACTGGAGTGTTTGTGACGGTAGTGCTTGTGTCCGTAACCGTGATGGCCGTATCCACCGTGGTGGCGGTATTTGAAGTCACTGCTGGAAAAGTGACGGTGTCCCCTGTACTTTAGAAACTTCACCCCTTTTTTCAGAATCAGACCTGCAATGGCTATTACGGAAACCACAATCAAAAAACCGATTACCAGAATGGTCACAATGATGGTCGTCATCGAGCATCGTCTCCTTTTAGCTGTTTCCTGTTTCTACGTGCGGCCGAACCAAAGGTTTCACGCTTTTGCCTTACCGGAACTCCTTCCGTAAGCCGGTTTGGCAAGTTGGCTTGGCTGTCCTGTCTGTCTCTACGTCTTCAGGTACTCTTCATAGGCGGAGTAGTCGATTTGCTTCGTTTTCAGGTGTGAAATCAGCCATTTGTGATCACGTTTGGGAGTAGCCATGATGTACCCTTTTATGATATGATCTTGGGTAATCTTTACTGCATTCTCCTTAAGCGCCAGTTCACCGATTTTGGCGGCGATGCTGCGTCGGGCGACGTCCCTAAACAGCTTCGGTACCGGTTCGACCAACTCGTCCAGCAAGGCGAGTCCCTCGTCGGTCCAACGTTCACGGGTCTGCTCAATGTAGTAATCCTGCCAATCAAGGTCTGATTTGCCGTCTTGTTTCGGCATTGACTTCAGGAATTTGCGGAACATGAAGTAACCGCCGATGGCAAACAAACCCAGCAGTACGAACATCCAAAACATGAGGAACCATGAAAACCACTGCGACATGTGAAACTGCACCTCGACTTTTGGCGTATTCCTTATCTGAATGGGAAGTGCTGGATTTCCCCTTCCCAATTGACTTCCCTATCAAGTATCATAGAAATAAGGGAGAATGTAAAGTCAGGAAAGGAGGATGGCGCACATGTTCAAGCTTGGACAGCGCGTTGTGATCGTTGCCGACTCCTTTGAGCAAGGTTTGCCAATTGGCGAACACGCCTACATCATCGGTCGCGACCGGAATCCGGACAGCGCGTTCGAATGGATTGTCCGCATTCCGAGTATGGATAAACAATTTCCTCTGATTGAGGCCGACATTGCTCTGGAGGAGGATTTGCTGGCGAGAGAGGCGGAGAAAGTCCAGAGAGAGGCGCTGCTTGATTTTGCTTTGGCTACCCGAAATGAGGCTCTATTCCGACAGTTAATGGGCATTGACGAATCAACGTCTGCCGAGGGGGATGCTGCTGTCAAGGAGACGGCCGAGGAATTCATCCGCAAAGTAAACATCAAAGCCTGGATTTGATGAAGGCGGTTTCCGGTAGGGAAACCGCTTTTCCATGAGCGTCTCTGCATTGGTGAGCCGGAAAGCCGCTTGCGGCATGTTCAGCCAATCGCTTGCAAAATGATCGGAGGCGGCAGGGATTTTCTGTCCGTCCGCGAAAGAGGTAGGGTAGGCTGGAGAGAAAGTGAGGATACCAGAATGTCGGACTATGTCGAGTATACCAATGAACATGGGGAAAAAGTACGACTCTCGCGTGAAGAGTACCAGAAGAAAGTGATCCCCCACAAACTACATCTCTACTGGGACGACAAAGAGGCCCTGCGCCAGTATGCCATGCAGTTGGTGCAGGATAAGTTTACCGGGGAGGCAGCTCAGGCGGCGGATCGCTTGCTCGAACTGTTCGGCCCGATTGAGGGGGCGCTGATCTTCCGGGCAGTCGTCCACATGCAGGCGAGAGAGTTTGATCAGGCGAAGGAATTGTTGACGCAATGTATTGAGCGCTTCCCATCGTCCGGCTACGCCTACACCAATCTGGCCAAGATATACGCTTACGAGGGATCGAACGAAAAAGCGTTTGAAACGCTGGAAACCGGTTTGATGAAAGATCCCAACCAGGAGACAGGACTTGATTGGTACATTTCGCTCTTTCAGCAGAACAACAGACAGGAAGAACTGATGAGGCGCCTAAAAGCTCTTACAGAGCGGGAAGGAGCATGGCGGCCGTCCCTTTTGCTTGGCCGTCTCTACCTGCAGGATGGCAATCTGTTGAAGGCGATGCAGTTCTACAGACAGGCAATCGAGAAATCGGGGCAAATGGAAGATGTCGTCATGACGGTGACGGGAGAACTGGGACAGGCGCAGTACGTCTACCAGTTGATCCAGATCGCGGAGGCGTACTGGAAGCCGACGTTTGAAACCCCCTATGCCGGGTACAACTACGCCAATGCGCTGATTGTGACTGAGCAAAAAGAGCGGGCGATCGAGGTTTTGCAGGCCATGCTGCAGCATGTACGGGAGGAATACCGTCCAGGAGTGGCCCAATACCTGGAGAAGCTTGGCGGACAGAGCAAGCGGCAGGAGGAAAACAAGCAGGAGCAGACGGTACAGCAGCCAGCAGAGAAAAAGCGCTGGTGGAAAATCTGGAAGTAACCATTACCACAAAAGGTCACGCTGTCGAGCGTGACCTTTTTGCGGGAGACAGGCTCCCTGTATCTATTTGAACTGGCTGGTGAGCTTTCGCTCCAGGTAGGCAACCATCTGGTACATGACCGTTGCCAGGACGGCGATGACAGCAAGGCTCACCAAAACCAGGGTAAAATTAAATACCTGGAAGCCGTAGACGATAAGATATCCGAGTCCTTCCTTGGAAACGAGGAATTCCCCGACGATGACCCCGATCCAGGAAAGGCCAACATTTACTTTCAACGTGGAGACGATGGTTGGGATGGTTGCAGGCAGAACAACGACACTGAAGACCTGCCGCTTGCTTGCGCCAAATGTCTGAACCACTTTGATAAAATTGGGATCTACTTCCTTAAAACTGGTATAGATGACGATCGTGGTGATGATGACGGACACGGCGCAGGCCATGGCGATAATGGACAGCGCACCCGGCCCCAATCCGACAATAAACAGTGGACCAAGCGCTACCTTTGGCATGCTGTTGGCAATGACGAGATAGGGATCGAGCACTTTGGAGAGAAATGGCGACCACCAGATCAACGTGGCGAGCAGGGTTCCCAACAGCGTGCCGAGCACAAAGCCAACGGCCGTCTCCGCGATGGTTGTGCCAACGTGTGGCAAAAGACTGCCGTCTGACAGCTTTTGCACAAAGAGTGTCCAGATTTTGGTCGGATGGCTGAACAAGAGCACGTTGATCAGTCCCGATCGGGCTGCCCATTCCCACGCCACCAGGAAGGAGACAAAAAGTCCCAGTTGGGTGGCAAGAATCGCCCAATGCTGCCTGCTTCGCTTTTTCAGGTATGCCCGATGGATTTGTTCGGGGTCAATCGGCTGCATGTTCGGATCGCTCCATTTCCATCCATACTTTCTCAAACAGCGCATGGAACCCCTCCTGTTTCCGTGCCTGAAACGGGAGTGAGGTGCGAATCTGATCGGGAATCTTCACCTCGGTTCGGATCTGACCCGGGTTTCGCTTTAGAATGTACAAACGATCGCCCATCGCCACCGCTTCCGACAGGTCGTGCGTGACGAGGATCGCTGTCTTGTTGTTGTAACGGCGCAGCGTTTCCACAATCAGGTCTTCCAGCTTCAACTTTGTCTGGTAATCCAGAGCAGAAAACGGTTCATCCAAGAGCAGGATCTCCGGTTGACAGGCCAGGGTACGCACCAGGGCAACACGCTGCCGCATGCCGCCGGAAAGCTGGGGAGGATACGCCTTGCGGTAATCGGCGAGACCCATTTCCTCCAACAGGTGCAGAGCGTACTGTCTGTTTTCCTTGCTGCGGATGCCCTGGATCTCCAGGCCGAGAAATACGTTGTCTTCAATCGTACGCCAGTTGAACAAGTAGTCCTGCTGCAGCATGTAGCCGACCTTTTGGGTAGGGCCGGTCACCTGCTCGCCGTCAATGAGCACGTGTCCGGCCGTTGGCTTCTCCAGACCGGCAATCAGTGAGAGAAGCGTAGTCTTGCCACAGCCACTTGGGCCGACCAAACAGACAAATTCCCCTTCCTCTACTCGCAAGTCGATCCCTTTTACGGCCGTAAATGCTTGGGTCGGTGTTACGTAAAGATGCGTGACGTTGCGCAGTTCGATCTTGGCAGGTGTAGCAGGAAGTTGGCCCATGGCTCATTTCCCCTCAACAACTGTTTCGGCAAAAGCGTTGTCGACCAGTTTATGCCAGTCTGCACGCTGCTTTAGCTCGCCTGCTTCCAGCATGATATCCTGTAAATTGTTCCATTCGTCTTCATCCAGGATCGGGTCCGTGGCATACGATCCCTGCTCTTTGTAACGATTGACCGCTTTCTCCAGGATTTCCGGCTTGATGTCCTCGAAATAAGGAGCGATCACTTGGGCGATTTCCGCTGCGGAGTGGGATGCGACCCACTGCTGCCCCATGTGTATGGCACGGGTAAACTTCTGAATCGTCTCCCGATTCTTTTCGATGTAGCTCTGTTTGGCCATGTATACGGTGTAGGGAACCTTTCCGCTCTCCTTGCCGAACGAGGCCACGACGTAGCCGATGCCTTCTTGTTCAAACTGCGATGCAGTCGGTTCAAACAACTGCACGTATTCGCCGGTGCCCGAGGAGTAAGCGGAGGCGATGTTTTGGAATTCAACGTTCTGGATCAACTCCAGGTCTTTATGAGGGTCGATGCCGTGTTTCTTGAGAACGAATTCACCGACCATCTGCGGCATTCCGCCCTTGCGCTGGCCAAGAAAGACGGCTCCCTTGAGCTGGTCCCAGGAAAAAGAAGAAACCGGCTTGCGATATACGAGGAAGGTGCCGTCTGTTTGGGTCAATTGGGCGAAGTTGATAACCGGATCATCCGTTCCCTGCTGGTCAACGTAGATACTGGTTTCCGACCCGACCAGGGCCACGTCGATTCCGTCGGACAGCAGTGTGGTCATCGTTTTGTCGCCGCCCCAGGTGGTCGTTAATTCGACTTCTAGACCTGCCTCGGTGAAAAAGCCTTTCTCAAGCGCTACGTACTGCGGTGCATAAAATAGTGAACGCGTCACCTCACCGATCCGCACCTTGTGGTTGTCACCGCTGGAACATCCGGCCAGAAGTGCCGCTAGCCCCAGGGTGACGGCGAGACACAGGGAGATCAATCGCTTCATGGTTTTCCCTCCTTGGTGCTGTTTTGCTGTAAGGTATGCAGGGTGGAAAAAAAGGGTGAATGCCTATTGCTTGGGGAACACTTTTGTAAGAAAATGATCGGATTGACAGAAAGGAGAAGTCGGGTTGATCGTCACGTTCCTTGGAACGGGTTCCGGCGTCCCTACGCTTCAGCGCAACGTCAGCGCAATTGCCCTCTGGTTTATCCAGCGGGGGAAGTGGTGGCTGTTTGACTGTGGAGAAGGGACACAACAGCAGATTATGCGCTCATGGCTCAAGTTGAGCCAATTGGAAAAAATCTTTATTACCCATTTGCACGGTGATCACGTGTACGGCCTGATCGGACTGCTCGCCAGCCGTTCCTTGCGTTCAAATGTGGAGGCGCCGATCACGGTGTACGGGCCGCCCGGACTGGATCGGTATACAGCGGCGATACTCGAGACAACCCGGGTACATCTGCGGTATCCGCTTTCGGTTGAGATTGTCTCCCCCGGCAGGTATGAAATGGAGGAGGGGTACATCGTGGAGTGTGCAGCTGCTGCCCATCGTGGTCAGGCGTATGCTTATGCGGTCGAGGAGCCGGAGCGTCCGGGAGCGTTTCGGGACGATCTCGCCCGACAGGCGGGTATTCCCCCTGGACCGCTGTACGGGAAGCTGAAACGCGGGGATACGATTCAGCTTGAAGATGGGCGTGTGTTTCACGGTGAATCATTTGTCGGTCCGCCCCAGCGCGGCCGAAAAGTGGTTTACAGCGGAGATACCTCCCCTTGTCAGGCGGTTGTCCAACTGGCTGAGGGAGCGGATCTGTTCATTCATGAAGCGACATACGCCCATGCAGATCTGGCACTGGCAGAACGAAGCGCCCATTCAACCGCTCGACAGGCGGCCGGCATTGCCCGTCAGGCCGGCGTGCGCACGTTGGTACTGACCCACTTCAGTTCCCGCTATGAGAAAGCCGGGGCGGAAGCGGGAATGGCCCAACTGCTGAAGGAAGCACGCGAAGTCTTTCCTGATACCTTGCTGGCCGCTGATTTCCTTTCGCTTAAAGTCAGGCGCAAGCGGATCGAAACCGTTGGGCAATCGCTCGATTTGACAGGTGACGAAGCGGGAAAAGTGTGATAGAACTAGAGAAGATGCACCAAGTTAGGGAGCAAGTGGATAGGAGATGGTGACACAAGGTGGGATCACGGGGAAAAGAGAGAGCACTGTTGATCCGCTACACGATGTTTATGCTTGGTCTCGCGATCATGTCCTTTGGTATCGTATTGATGATACAGGCAGACATGGGTGTGGCTTCTTGGGATGTACTGCATATCGGACTGGCCAAAACCTTTGGACTGACCATCGGAATCTGGTCGCAAATCGTGGGTGCAGTCGTCATCCTGCTTTCGTACCTGATTGCCAACGTGAAGCCGGGTGTGGGCACCATTCTCAATATGGTGTTGATCGGCTGGTTTCTTGATTTGTTCATCTGGCTTGACATCGTTCCGCTGGCCGACAATCTGCTGACGAAGGTGTGCTGGTTCACGGCTGGGATCCTGCTGTTTGCCATCGGTCTTGGCATGTATATCTCGCCACGTCTTGGAGCCGGGCCCCGCGATAGTCTGATGCTGGCCTTGAATGAGCGGATGGGCTGGAGCATTCAGCGGGTGCGATTTACGATCGAAGTGATGGTCCTGGTTGCGGGATGGCTGTTGGGCGGCCCCGTCTCGATCGGGACGCTGCTGCTGGCTGTATTTACCGGACCGCTCATTCAGCGGACGATCCCGTTTTGGGAGCATGTGATGCGCAGGCCCTACCGGTTGATCGGCGAGGAACAGGTAAACGGGTAGTCCTCATCTGGAGAAATGAAACACCACGGCGGCTGTACCGCTGTGGTGTTTTTCCAAGTGAAACGCCGCCGGCCAAGTTATTGGTGGGCAGGCGCGGGATCGTAATCCTGCTGAACGCGGAACCAGATGTTCAGGTCGTTGATAATGCTGGCCAACTCGGCAATCTCGCTGTTTAGCTGGCAGCAGCGGGCAAAGTCTTCTTCCCGCGCCAGCTGCTGCTGTTTGTCGGCGATGATTCCCTCCAGTTCTTTTACCCGGTCAGGGATTTTGGCCCGGATCTCCTCCCAGATCAATAGCATCTGGGCGCGTTCCTCAGCCGTATACGCTTCCCAGTCGTGGTAGAGCATCGGAAGCCTGATGCCCAGACGCTCGTCGTAAACGAATTCATAGCGCAACGCTTTTCCCCCTCACTTTCATCGTCTTTATCATACCAGAAACGGGGAAGCGGTACATATGGAGAAGAAGAGCAGGTTTTTGACGGAGGGACCAACATGGCGCGAAGGGTGCTGATCGATGCGGATGCCTGCCCAAAGCAAGCCCTCTCCATTGCGGAAACGCTGTGTCAGGAAAAAGGGTGGACCTGCATCACTTTTGCCACGTTCAATCATGCTCGAACCGGCCCCAACCACATTGTCGTTGACGTCGGTCCGGAAGCGGTTGACCTTCGGCTGGCCAACGAGGCCGCGGCGGGGGATGTGGTGGTAACCCAGGATATCGGACTGGCCGCGTTGGTAATGGGAAAAAAGGCGAGAGCACTTACAGGCGCGGGGTATATCTTTGATGCAGAATCGCTTCCCTTTCAACTGGAAGTGCGGCATGAAAAGGCGCGCATTCGGCGAGCCGGCGGTCGGACACGCGGGCCGTCTGCCCGGACGAGGGAAGATGATCGGCGATTTGGCGAAGCCCTGCTTAAATTGATGGAAGAGGGAGAGTAGATACATGTTGCAAAAAACGCCCGGCGTGGGGTATCTCATCGCGGGAAGTGCGGTTTGCCTGCTTATGTTTGCGATCGCGGCACTGCTCGTTCACAGCGGCAGCACCGACGGGGTGGATCGGTTCGGTTATGGGCTGATCACCTCTTTTATCCATCCGATCATAACAGGTGTAATGAAAGCGGCCAGTTATCTTGGAGAAGCGAAGGTGATTGCCGTGCTTGCCGTTTGCTTCTTGACTGCCGCCATCTGGCTGCGCCGTTTTGTGGAGGTTCTGGCACTGGCCCTTCTGTTATTGTTGGGTGAGGGCCTGAACGATATGTTGAAGGAGTGGTTTGCAAGGCCGCGGCCGAGCGGTCTCAACCTGGTGGAACTGCCATTGTCCTACTCGTTTCCCAGCGGTCATGCAATGGTAAGTTCGTCGTTTTATCTGTTTCTTGCCTACCTGGCCTGTCGACTGTACGGGAACCGTCGCCTGGTTCGCTTATGGGTCGCTGCCAGTATCGTTATCGTGCTGTTGATGTGCATGAGCCGTGTCTATCTGGGTGTTCATTACACCAGTGATGTACTGGCCGGTATGGCACTGGGATGGGCCTGGCTGCTGCTCGTCATTGCTGCCTACGAGACATTGCAGCACCGGTTTTCTCAACCGCCGTCGCGGTCGACGGAACCGATATCTTCGTTCAGGGAATAACCGAATTCCCGCATCAGGCTCAGCCATTTTTCGACGCTGGGTCTGTTTTTTTTGTCCCGCGGCAGGACGACGTAGGCGGACCGTTTTGGCGGCTTGCTGCCGGATATCTCTACGTGGATGAGCGTCCCTTGGGACAGTTCTGTTTCGACTGCGGAGCGGGTCATCAAACTGACACCGACGCCTTCTTTTACCAGATCGATGGCCAGTTGAGCCTTGTCCACCTGAAGTTTGGGTACGTAGCCAGGAGGAAGGATCTGCGAAAACCATTGTTGAAATGGCTGCCCCCAGTTGACAAACAACAGCGGCAGCGAGGCAATCTCGCTGACATCGATCATGCCGATGCGTGCCAGCGGATGATCCGCGCTGGCCACCAGTACGATCTCCTCTTCATAGAAAGGAATCACTTCGAAATTGGGCAGTGCCGGCGGAATGTACACGATACCGATTTGGATGAGATGATCCAGCAGATACTGGATCACGTCGGAAGAATGACCGGTTTTGGTACGGACGGCGATTCTGGGATAACGCAAATGGTATTCCTTGAGGATCGGCTCAAGCAGGAAGCTCCAGATTGAGTCCAGGCTGCCAATCGACAGGCGGTCTTCATACGGATTCAGTGCGGCCACTTCGCTCAAGCCCTCCTGTGCCAGTTTGAGGATGCGCTCCGCATAGGGCAGGAGAGCCTGCCCGGCCTGTGTGATTTCCACGCTTCGCTTGTCGCGGATAAACAATGGTTTGCCGATCGTTGCTTCAAGCTGCTTGATGCGAGTGGTGACCGTTGATTGTACCAGATGCAGCAGTTCGGCTGCCTTGGTAAAGTTTTTGGTCTGCGCTACTGTGTAAAAGGCCCGCAGTTGATCAAAGTCCATCAGCTTCAACCTCTTATCGCGATTTTTGATTACTCTGTGCAAAAAAATTCGTTTCTCAATTCCGCGAGATTCTTTTATGCTGATCATACCGCGAAATCGTAAAATGTGGAAGAGAGTGGAACCATGATAAACAAAGAGGTGTGGCAACTCACTCCGACATCTGTCAAATGGTTGTACGTGCTGTCGTTCCTGATGAATATGGGCTTTTATGCACTGATCCCCTATTTGACTCTGTACCTGACGGACAGCATTGCCTGGACCGTGGCCATGGCTGGTCTGCTGCTGGCGGTACGCCAGTTTTCCCAGCAGGGGTTCGCTTTTATCGGCGGTATTGCTGCCGACCTTTTTGGTTACAAGGGGACGATGCTGCTCGGATTGCTGGTGAGGGGGACTGGATTTCTGCTGTTTGCCTGGTGTACAGAGACGTGGCAGTTTTTTGCTGCGGCAGTATTATCCGGTCTGGGCGGCTCGCTGTTTGAACCGGCCTGTGCGGCCTGTTACGCAATTCTTACTCCTGATGCGATCCGCAAGGACGTGTTTGCCTTTCGCAACGTACTGACCAATATCGGCATCGTTGGATCGCAGTTGGTGGGTACGGTTCTGGCCTCTGTCGAGTTTTTCTGGCTGTCCGTGTTTGCCGGATTCCTGTACTTTGTTATCGCCCTCCTGGCGATGCTGTTTGTACCTCCGCTTACCGCCGGCAATACGGCAGGCAAGTGGAGCGCCGGGATATGGCACGTGCTGAGAGACAAGCCGTTTCTGCGTTATACAGCGATTTTGATTGGGTTTTACTATCTGAATATGCAGCTGTTCCTGGCGGTGCCGCAGTTTGTTGAAGACGTGCTGAACAGCAAGACCGCGGTCGGCATTGTCCTGGCCTCGATTTCCGTTTTCACCATCCTCTTTCAAATGAAGGTCACGCACTGGCTCCAAGGATGTACTCGCCGTTTTACGTTGATCGGCGTAGGGGCAATGGTGATGGGAATCGGCTTGTTCTTGTTCTCGTTTGCCGACACCCTGTGGTTTATGATCCTCGATGCGTTTATCTTCGCGTTGGGAACGATGATCTCGGTTCCCTACCTGGTTGACATGGTCCCGCGCTTTGCGCCCAAGGCGCACATCGGTGCTTACTACGGATTCAACGGTTATTCGCTGGCTTTTGGTGGTTCCATCGGCACCTTTCTGGGCGGATGGATTTACGATTTTGGCAAGCAGATGGATGTGGCCTGGCTGCCGTGGGCGACCTGTTTGTTGGTGGGGTTGATCGTGGCCTGGAACCTTCACCAGATGGAGGAGAAGGTTGGGCTGAGCTTGCCGGAACAGACAGCGGATTGACAATTTCAAGGTTGATATGATAAATATTTCAAATAGGTTGCAACGTATTGGCCTGCTCCCACGTATTACATGTAGACTGTGATTTTTCGATAGAGAAAGAGAGGGACAATAGCATGGAGGAGCGTAAACAACTTGCCAGAATGCTCTTGGTGACAAGCTCTGTCGGTTTTGTCGTCTTCGCCATGGTAGTCATTACGGAGATCGTTCGGCTGTCCATGCATACGTGAATCCAGCGCTTCAGGTATGCGCAACCGGCTGCCAGGATGACCGGGGAGATCCGGTTCAGAACAACGCAGAGGAAGCCTGGTAAGGAACATACACATAAAGACTTCAAACATCCCGTACCAATGGTTGGCACGGGATGTTTATGTTTCGTGTCGGTGAACATGAGATTTTTCTTCGACAAATATCGAGTCTTTGTGGATAAGTGCAGCAAGCCAATCCACAATGATACTGCCGAACAATGACCGTGTTGTACACACCTTGTACACAGCTTGCCAACACCTTTTGCACAACCTCTGTGGATAGCCGGGCGGTTGTTCCCCCTCGTCTTCCGTGCTACAATGAGCCCATCAAAAAAAGAGGTGGTGACAGTCGTGAAATACTTGAGTGATTCACTCCTGCTGGAAGTATATGAGCGTGCTGTCAACATGGATCTGGAACCAGCCTTCATTCAACTTCTGTACAGCGAAATCGAACGTCGGAAACTGCCAGGGTTGGAAGCCAGCGCTCATAGACCGGCGACAAGACCTACGTAACGAAAACATCTTTTCTTGTCACGCCACATGTTCTGCTGCCATCCTGACCGGGTGGCATCTTCGTTTTCCAATTCTGTGTCAACTGCCCAAGCTGCATTCGTCGTCAACCGTCAACCAGTTCGAAGGCTGTAATGCCGTCGATCGGCTGACCTTTGCTTTTCAGTGTTTCCGGCAGGAAAAACAGGACAGGGCCGTTTTCGCGAATCGGTTTGCCTGCCTTGGCGAACTGCAGGATGGCCTCCCTTGCTTCTGCAAGTGGAATGGTGACAGGTTCACCGTTTTTCCGATGAATGCGAACAAAGCGAGCTTCCGGCAGCGGTTCAGCGTTGTCCAGGAAAGGAGCCAACTTGATTCCGTAATCACCTTCCAATACCTTTCGTTCTTCCACCAGGCTTCGCCGCTCTGCAGGCAGCTGCGTCCCTTCCCGCAAATCCCTGTCCCATTGAGCACCCGTTCCGGCGAGATACTTCTCTGGTTCAGTCGTGTCAGAGTTCTCGCCGACCTGATAGGTGCGAAGATCAATCTTGCGTTCATCAAAGATCCAGACACCGGGATCCAGCGTGATGGTGTAGGTAACTGCACCGCGAATTACGATGACGTCGCTCATGTGCCGTCCCTCCTAAAGTGATGTCCTCCTTCAAGCGTTGCCTGTTCCATTGTATCGCATCCCGTTTTCCTTCATCAATTGCAGAACTGTCTGTCTCCCGACTTTTTTCAGAACGGAAATGTGCGGGCCTGGCTGCTTGCATGGGTACCGTAAATCCGTTCCTGAACCTGTAAGAGCAGGTTCGACATTTATCTCCTCTTTTCAAATGAGCCAGAATACCGTACTATGTATGATAAGGATGGAGTCAAACGGAGGGATAGGTTTTGACAGAGGTTAGGATTCCCGATATTGCAAATAAAGCGCTAACGCTGCTGCGAGCGGACGCAGAAAAGATTTATAAATTGATTGACGTGCAGATGGAGAACCTGACCATGCCGCAGTGCCCTCTTTACGAAGAGGTGCTCGACACCCAGATGTTCGGGCTCTCGCGTGAAATCGAATTCGCCGTAAGGCTTGGATTGATTGACGAGGAAATCGGCCGGGATATACTGGAGGATCTGGAGCGGAAGCTTGCCCACCTACACGAACTGTATAACCAAAACGTTAGCGAGGGGTAGTTGCCCCTCGCTTTTCTTTTGTTTGTCAGGCAAAGTAAAAGGCTGTGCCAAGGATCAGGTAGACCGCCAACAGCAGCACGCCTTCGTACCAGTTGGTTTTGCCGTCGCGGGAGATGGAAATGGCGATGAACGTGCTAACGCCAATTGCGGTCAGTTCAAACGGGGTAAAGACGATGTTCATTGTTGGTCCGAGCAGCAGACTGGCCAGTACCAGCGTCGGCGCGACAAACAAGGCGATCTGCAGGCTTGAGCCAATTGCGATTTCTACGGCGGCCCCAATCCGGTTTTTCATTGCCAAAAAGAGGGCTGCACTGTGTTCGGCAGCGTTCCCGATGATGGCAATCACAAACGCACCGACAAACAGTTCCGACCAACCGAGTGCATGGGAAACAATTTCCACACTGTGCACCAGCCATTCCGAAACGAGCGCAACGAAAAACGTTGCCGCGATCAGCATCAAAATCGACACGCCTTTTGACCAGACCGGTTCACTGTCGTGAGGCTCAATGTCGGATAAAAACTCTTTGTGCGTGATCATGGAGAAGATCAGCCAGAGGATGTAGGCCACGATCAGGACCACGGCTATGATAACGCTGAGCAGGTTGATTTTTTCCTCGGGCAGGCCGTTGATAAAGACGGCCGGAATAAACAGGGCCACCAGGGCCAAAGTCATCAGGGAGGCATTATGTCCGGCCAGGTGTCCGTTGAATGTTTGTTCCTTGTACTTCAGCCCGCCGAGCAGCACACTCAGGCCCAGCACGAGCAGCATGTTCCCGATGATGGCGCCTGTAATCGAGGCTTTGACCATATCGTAAAATCCCTCTTTGACCAGAAAAAAGGCGATAATCAGTTCAGCAGCGTTGCCAAAAGTGGCGTTCAGGAATCCACCGATACGGTCACCAGCATAGTGAGCAACGCTCTCCGTAGCCTTGCCCAGCCAGGCTGCCAGAAAGATAATCGCGACCGAAGCGGTGACAAACTTCAGAATTTCGCTGTCGGACAGGTAGTGGGCGAAAGCAGCAAGTGCGAAACTAACGCCAACAAGGCTAAAAAAAAGACGCACGTTCACATTGTTCACCTCGGGTTTCTCGTTTCCAGATTTTTAACACAGACACTAGTGTATCCAATGGAACAGGTTATGTCACCAGTTTTTGCAAAAATGCCTGGAAGCATAGCCGTTTGCATCCGGGAAAAGCTATGAAGTGTAGAAGCGCAGCGTACACAACCCATTAAAAAGGAGGGGTGTCATGTCGTCTCCCTATCTTTGTCCAAACTGCAAAAGCAACCGGATGCGTTTTAACATCATTCAGCAGGTGCCGCGGGCGGTTTGCCTTGATCCACAAAGCGGAGCAGTGATGGAGGAGCTTTCGCATGACCAACTCGATCCGTTTCACCAGCCGTACAGAGGGGAGCCCTATCTGGTTCAGTGCGGCATCTGCGGCGTCGTGGAACGGGAGGAGAGCTTCATCAAAATGGCTCAACACAGGCAGAAGCAGTAGGAAAGACTTACGTCGCCCGCGATTTCTCCCAGGGCGACGGTTTTTTGTGCTGACGGCACAAAAAGACAGATATTCACCGGAATATCTGTCGCAGCGTGTAGAAAAAGTGTCCCGAAGGGGCCTATTTTGTCCTGCTCGGGCTGTTGCCTGACCAGCAAAGACAACGTGTTGAACACGAGTGGGGCGTTTTTCGCGCTCACGTAAGGTGCCCAACCAGCGAAGACGCAGTTCAAGACCGCTTCACGACGATCCGCAGGGGCAGCGGCAAAACGACGTCCCGCTGCCGACGTGATGCTGTTGCCGCTGCGATTTCCCTGCGGATACGCCGTTTCGCTGGCAGGTTGGCCAAACCGTTCGCTGGCGAAAAACCGCCCACACCCGGCGCGAGAGCTTTGAAACTCGATCAGTACCGTTTGATGTCCCGTTCACCCCAAGATGAGGTCGTCATCCTTCAGATTGAATACAGCGAGTGTGACAGGAGAGCGGCCATTTTCCGCACGAACGACTTTGCCAACCATCCAAGCGGAGCAAGCCCGAAGCGGGGGCATACGGGTGCAATCTGGACAAACGGCGAAGCAGCGCTGCTTTTGCGCCCGCCTGCTTCGGGCGAGCGAAGCGGACAGTCCGGTTCCATGAGCGGTTGGCAACGGAGGGAAGAGGAAAATGGCTTTACCCCTATCCAGACACCCTTTGTCTACACGCTGAGACAGATATTCACCGGAATATCTGTCTCAGCGGCAGAAGATGTGCTTGCCGATCCGTTTGATTTGCGGTCTGCTCCAGATCCAGGACGAGGTGGCCGTGTCCGGATTGAAGTAGTACAGGGCACCGTCTGACGGGTCCCACCCTTTCAATGCGTCTTGTACCGCTTTCTTGGCTGTCTGGTTGGGTGTTAGCCATATCTGTCCGTCGGCTACCGCTGTAAACGCGCGCGGCTCAAAGATGACGCCGGCCGGTGTATTGGGAAAGTTGGGGTTTTTCACGCGGTTCAAGATGACGGCAGCGATCGCCACTTGCCCGACATAAGGTTCGCCGCGTGCTTCTCCGTATACGGCGTTGGCCATCAGCTTGAGGTCGTTGGTGGAGTAACCGGTTGAATGTACACTGCGTGTCGGTTGTTGATTCTGTGCCGGTGGAGATGCGGTTTGGCCCAGCTCTTCAGCGGTAGGTCGATAATGCTTGGTAGCATTGTACAGTTTCAGCTTTGTCTTGGGGCCGAGCACACCGTCTACTTTCAGGCCAAACTCGTACTGAAAGTTGCGCAGCGCCCAGTAACTTCGCCAGCTAAACACGCCGTCCACCTCTCCGGTATAAAAGCCGAGCAGTTTGAGGCGCCCCTGCATCTCCCGAACATCTTTCCCGGTCATGCCCACTTTCACGATCTGCTTGCTAAAGGCGTCGGCGGCATCTTGAAGGGGAGCCGTCAAGGCAATGACAGAGACGAGTATGGTGACAAGCAGTACGAATACAGGCTTTCTTGTCTTCATCGCATGTTCTCCTCCTTATCTGCTCTTGGCCTAGTTTGTCCGGGATGACAATTATTTACGTAAAAAGAGAGGAGTTAAATGTTGGAGAAACAGCACAAACTATCCACGGCTGAGTGAATGGACAAGGAAAGGAAGAGTTGAATGCGTACGATGACGGTAGCAGCCTATGTAACGCAGCAATTGGCCAGGTGGGGGATTAAGCGAATATACGGTGTGGCCGGTGACGCTATCCTGCCTTGGCTTGATCAACTGGGCAAACAGCAAGACATCCGTTACGTGCCCTGTCGACACGAAGCGGCGGCGGCCATGATGGCATCGGCTGAGGCCAAGCTGACCGGCCGACCTGCCGTTTGTGCGGCCACCAGCGGCCCGGGAACGGTCAATCTGCTGAACGGATTGGCGGATGCCCAGATTGACAGGGTTCCGGTAATTGCCATCACCGGGCAGGTAGAAACACATAAGCTGGGAACTGGGTACAAACAGGACCTCAGACAGCAAACGTTGCTGTCCTCGCTTTCGCACTATACCACCCTGGTGGCCAATCCCGACGCGATTGGCACGGTTTTGCAAAAAGCGTTTGCGACATCGATCGAGAGAAGGGGGGTAAGCCATCTCTCCATCTGTAGGGACGTGTTTCTCAAATCGACGGCGGCGATGCAGGCAGATGAGCTGCCAAGGCCAGCGCGTCAGCTTCGTTGGGATCGTCTTGAGCTGGAACAGGGCCTGGAATGGATTAACGAGGCAAAGCGGCCCGTTCTGTTGGTGGGTGCAGGAGCCAGACGGGTTGGTCCCTATGTGGCACAATTTGCGGCAAAGACGGGAGCTGCTGTCATCCTGTCCTTGGGCGCCAAAGGGGTACTGGCTGATTCTCACCCGCACGTGGTTGGGGGGGTGGGAACGGGTGGAAGCGAAGCAGCCCTCGTGACGCTTGCAGAAGCTGATCTCCTGATCATTCTGGGGGCCACCTGGTTTCCGCGCCGCTTTTTCCCTGATGGCATTCGCATCGTTCAGGTGGACGAAGCCGGAAGCGTTTCACGCCCATTCACCGCTGCTGCCGGTTTTGGCCAATCTGGAAGATGTCCTGCCGCGCTGGATAAAGCAGTTGGAGGAGCGGCGGGTTGGAAACAGGCAGTGGATTCAGCGGGTTGAAGAACTGCACCGTGCCTATTGGCGGGAGACGGAACTACATGTGCAGGACGGACAAGATGCTGTTCGACCGGAGACGCTTATCCGCAGTTTGGAGCAGCTTGTCAGCGAAGATGCCGTCATGGTCTTGGATACGGGGGAGCACACGGTCTGGTTTAACCGGATGTTTCGGGCCTCCCGTCAGCTTCCTCTGTTCTCGGGCAAGTGGCGGACAATGGGCTTTGCCCTTCCTGCCGGCATTGCTGCCAAGCTGATTGTGCCGGAACGGCAAGTGGTCGTGCTGGTGGGAGATGGCGGCTTGCTGATGAATGCGGGGGAGTTGATGACCCTCGCGGATCACAAACTGCATGTGACGGTAGTTGTGGTCAACAACCACTCACTCGGTCTGGAGGAAGCAAAGATGAAGTGGGAAGGTCTCTCCCCGTTTGGCACAAGGTTGAACAACCCTGACTTCGCCAACCTGGCAAACGCCTTTGGCCTAACGGGTTTCCGGGTGGAAAAGGCTGCCCAGTTGGCGGATACCTTGCGTGAAGCGGTCGCCATCGAAGGTCCGACATTGGTCGACGTAAGATGTACAGGTCCGACACTATCCGAGCGAAAAACGTTTTTCTCTCTTCAAACCCAAGCATAATCCCGATATAATAAATAAAAATCAGTGATGCTTCTGTTCGCTTCGGCATACGGCAGGAGAAGCGCAGGCTTGCGATCCCGAGGGAGGTAGGGTGTATGGAGGAAGGCAGAAGGGGAAAAGTGAAGATCGCCGACCACGTTATCGCAATGATTGCCGGCATGGCTGCCCAGGAATGCAAGGAAATCGTCGCGATGGCTGGCGGCTTTTACGAAGATCTGAGCAAGCGCGTCAGTGGTCACGGGGCAGCGAAAGGCGTGATGGTGAAAGTTGTGGAAGACGAAGTGACGATTGACATGCGCGTGATTGTGGCCTATGGACAAAAAATCGATCGGGTGTGCATGTCCCTGCAGGAAAAGGTAAAGGAACTGGTCGAGCGGATGACCGGGTTGGACGTCAGAGAGGTCAATATTCGCGTGGAAGGGATCAAACCGGCGTGATGCACAACAGCGCAGCCAAACAGAGAAACAGACCTTTTGCCCATGCAAAAGGTCTGTTTGTGCTTTCGGATCCGAAGTCTCGCTGCTCAGGCGGATCAAGGGCTCCTTGCCTGCAACAGCTCCAGCGTTTTCTGACGATTCACTTCCCGGGAGATGCTCAAAAGGATTCCGGTGCCAACCATGCAGACCAACAGCGACGATCCGCCGTAGCTGATAAACGGCAGCGGTACGCCGGTAATCGGGATGCTGCCCGTGGCTCCGCCCATGTTGATCAGTGCTTGCAAACCGATCATTGTCACGATGCCGATAGCGGTCAACTTGGCAAAGGTGTCCTTGGATTTCAGGCAGATGTAGAGACCGCGCAGCAAAAAGGAGAGATAAACCAAGAGAAAGATCGTCGTTCCGATAAAACCGAGTTCTTCTCCTATTACGGCAAAAATAAAATCCGTATGGGCTTCCGGCAGGTACAGATACTTTTGAATGCCTTGTCCAAAGCCAGTGCCGGACAGGCCGCCGCGGGCCAAGGCATAATACGACTGAGAAAGCTGCCAGCCGCCTTCCAACGGCGCGCTCCATGGGTCGAGAAAAGACTGGATGCGCTGCTCCGCATGGGGTTTCAGCGTGATGTAGCTTAACAGAAAAAGGGCAAAAGGAGGAAACGTCAGCAAAAACAGGTGCTTGATATTGGCGCCGCCGCATATCATCATCACTCCGGCCGTTCCCATCAGTATGACCGCCGTACCCAGATCGGGCTGCAGGGCAATCAGCAGGAAGAACAGGCCGGTCATGACGAGCGGCGGAATCAATCCCGTTTTAAATTGACGAAATTGTTCTCCTTTTTTGGAGATGATCGCGGCCAGGTAGATGATCAGCCCCAGCTTGGCAATCTCTGACGTTTGCAGACTGGCGGGCCCCAGCTTTATCCAGGAACGGGAACCGTTTACCTCCGTATCCAAACCGGGAAGCAAAACAACCACCAGCAGAAGGAAGCTGATCAGGCTGATCAGAAGAAAATGACGCTTGTAAAAGGAATAGGGAATGTTCATGGCGGTCAGCATGCCAACCGCACCGATTCCCACCCACGTTAGCTGTTTCTTCACAAAGTACAGTTCATCCCCGCCGCAGTACTGGCATCCACGACTGGTAAACTCCCCCGCGTAGGCAAAAATGGAACTTGAACTGAGTACCATCGTAATCCCGAAGCCGATCAGCAATGCGGTCAAAAACAGCAGCAGAAAGTCCGGCACGCCCCGTGTTTTCATCGCAGCGACCCCCTTGACGTCAAACAGAGAGGCGGAATTCCTCTCTGTTGGCCGGTCAGGTTATTGACGATTAGTGTGAAAGCTTATGTTTCAGCCTGCTGAGCGCCTCCTTGGCTTTCGCCATCACCTTGTCCGGGACGGGCGCTTCGTAGTCCAGCCCGTGCGGGAACAAATGCTTGCCGATATAGGGCTCCTCCAGTCTCAACAGGGTATCGGGGTCTTCCAGTGCGCCCTCGACGGCATTGGCCTGCACACGCACGAAGAAAACCGACTCTTTCTCTTCGATCTTGTAATCGTAAGTGGCATGCTCGTAATCCCATGCCCAACGTATAAACCCAATTTCATTCATCATCTTGTCCAGTTCATACAAGTGAATCTCTGTACCGGCGATGCCCGTACCTTCGATTACCATGTTGCTTCCTCCTTTGACCAAAACAACGTCAATTTTGCTCCAATCTGCGGGCGTGCGCCCAACTCATCAGTCCGGGACTGCCCATCTTTTCTTATGATAGTAGGTTTTTCTGTTTCACGCAATGAAAAAAAGGATTTGTTAGGAAGACGTCACGATTTTGCCGCTCATGCCGCCTGTGCCGTATGAAACCATTCTTCGCTGCACAGACTACAACTGTTCATCAGGAAGGAGGGGACTTGAATGGCAAAGGCTGAAAATCGCACCCTGCAGCAAATCATGACCAGGGACGTGGCAACGGTCACCTTGAAGGACAACGTGTACGAAGTTGCCGTCAAAATGCGGGACTTAAACGTAGGCGTGATCCCGGTCGTCGATGAGAAAAACGATGTGATCGGCATTATCACCGACCGTGACATCGTCATTCGCGGCATCGCGGAAAAACGCGAAGGTTCCGCTGCGGTAAGCGAGGTCATGACCCGCGATATTGTGCTTGGCCGTCCGGATATGACGGTTGATGAAGCGGCCAAAATTATGGCCCAGCACCAAATTCGCCGTCTCCCTGTAGTGGAAAACGGAAAACTGGTCGGCATCGTCGCGCTTGCGGACATGGCTGTGCGTCAGGCACACCAAGATGAAGCGAGCGAGGCACTGTACCAAATCTCCGAACCGAATCGCACCTGATTTGATATTCAACAGGAAACGGCCGACCTGCGCCGTTTCTTTTTTTGACGTCAGACCGCAGACAAAGGGTTCCGAATGGGTCTATTGTCCTGCTCGCGTTGTTGGTCACGGACAATAGGCACCCTTTCATGGAAAACGGGGTTTGTCTGCAGTCTGGTCCGGAGCTTCGCTCCGGATTTTTTTCATTTCTTTACTTTTACGTAACGGAAGAGTTTACAATCTAATCAACACCATGAAGGAAGGAGGTACGTGATGAAGATCAAGGAACTGGCCGAATACTTGCAGACGACACCCCGCGCCATCCGCTTTTACGAAGAGAAAGGGCTGATTTCGCCATGTAAGGATCCGGAGTCCGGCTACCGCCGCTTCAACGAACAAGATGCGTGGCGGCTGCAGACGATTATTGCCCTGCGTGAGGTGGGGGTGCCGATCGAGGCAATCCGCCAGCTGCTGTCGCAGCTTGAGCACGGCCGTGAAGAGGTCCTTGCTTACCTGGAGCTGCAGCTCGCCTGTATGTATGACCGCTGGGTCGAGTTAAAGGCGGTGATCCAGACACTGGAACAGATGATCGAGCGGCTCAAACAGCAGTGTTCGCTTGACCCGTCCTCTCTCTATGAGCTGGCTGAAGCCAACAGGCGGCTAAGACAGACCAGACAAGAGTGGGTGGACCGTTGGAACTTCGATCAGCAAGCCGCCCATTATGACGAGCTGGTTAAACGGGGTGACAGCGGATTTAATCCGCATGAAGATTACGACAAGGTGTTGGATCGGGTGGTAGAGGTGCTTGAACCGCTGCCGCACGAGGTCGGTTTGGATGCGGGCACGGGGACCGGAAATCTGGCCAACCGCTTGGTTGACCGCTGCCGAATGATATGTGCGCTGGATCAATCAGCCGAAATGTTAAAGAGGTGCAAGCAAAAAAATCCAAAGGCGGAGACGAAACGGGGCAATTTATTGGCTATTCCCTATCTTGATCGCTCCTTTGACTTTGTGGTCACCAGCTACGCCATGCACCACTTGACCGATGAACAGAAACTGCTGGCGTTGGCCGAGTTTGAGCGGGTGCTAAAATCGAACGGCAGGTTGGTCATCGCCGATCTGATGTTCCCCGACACAAAGGATCGCGAGCACCATTTGCGACAACTGCGCGCGGAAGGCCGTGTGGCGGACGTGGAGAGGATCGAAGACGAGTACTACGCTGATCGTTCGATCTTGATCAAGGGACTGCGGGAACTGGGGTTTTCACCACGTGCGGAACAGCTTACGACCTATCTGCATCTGGTTTACGCCACGAGAAACAGCAGCACAGACTTTGAACCACCGACTCCGATCCGTTTTGGGCTTGATCCCCGCTGACATTTACCCCGTAAGCGGCATAGGCTGTAGCGTAAACGGAAAGGAGGATCCAATATGGGCTTGTTGGATTTTAATCGGGATAATGAGGAACTGCTGTGGATTATTGTGGTTGTCGTCGTCCTTTTCCTCTTGTTCTTTAACGATCGGGATTGAATCAATTGTACCTGACAGCCAGTCGGTAATGCCGCGGTTATTTTTTGCTCGTCTGGGGAACCCTGTATAAGAAAGCACGAGGAGGAGGGGGTTCATCCCGTGAGCGCAAAATGGCTGACTCGTTTGCTCATCCTGCTCGCCATTGCCGTCTGTGCAGAAGTGGCGGCCTACACGGTAGAGTCTGTGCAAACGGTGGAAGAGCAGCAGTCGATGCCTGAGCTGCAGGTAAAGCATGAGGTAAAGGGAAAGGACTTGCACCTTCAGCTGTCTGTATCTGGTTTTTCTTTTTCACTGGAGAACATGGGCAAACAGAACAAGCAGGGAGAAGGACATGCCCATCTGTACGTAGACGGAAAAAAAGTGGCGAAAATTTTTGATCGACACTTTGTCTACCGCGACCTCCCGCCAGGCCGTCATCAGGTGGTGGTCGAACTGGCCCACAACAACCACGAATCGTACGGTGTGAAACAGTCATTTGCAGTTGAAGTAAACTAGTTTCCCCGAGCCGCAGGTGCCGCCGCGGGAAAAGGAAAAGCAGAGGCGGAACCCTCTGCTTTTTGCCCGTTATTGGCCAGTGAGAAAGACGACGTCAATGTTCTCATCGTTGTCGGGCAGCGCCACGACAATCGTCGGATAGGTGAGGGCCTGCGTGGTCATGGCTGTTGGCGCCGGCTTTTTCTCGCCAACATAGACGATTGTCTTCCCTTTTTCACGTTCCACGCGGTCAATGTACAAGCTGTAACCACCAGTCGGACGCTGGCCGGCACTGATTACGACGTAACGGGTTCCCACGTCAGTGATCACCTGATAACCGCCTTCCGTACGGATTGCCTGGTATGCCTTTTCCACTGTTTGGGGATAAGGTGGAGAAATGATTTGCATGGCGGCGGATTCACGTTGATCGATTGGGGGCTGTTCAGGCATCGGCGACAATCCTCCCGTCAGAATGATGGTTAGAGAAAGGAACAAAGCTGCATATCCATTCATCAGTTACCACCTCCATGTTTCCCAATTTCGAGGCTGCGCCAACGAGCGGCCGGACAAGCTCTCATATGGACTTGACCGGTTCGAACAGGATGAGGTGACGGAACATGCGTGTTTACGACTGCTATCGACTGCTGGATGAAAAAACAAGACGAGCGATCGCGGCGGAGCAGGAGCATCGGGCGGGGGAGAAGCTGCCGGGTACGGCTGAATCGCGCCTGTGTGATCCGCGCCTTGTCGATCGGATGTGGCAGTCATTGAACGAAATCGAGCAGACTGCGGCTCGCTGTTTTCTGTTACATGCCGGACAGGGATTCCTGACTCGAAAACAATGGATGGAAATGGCGGATCATATTCATGCCCATCTGCCGATAGGGCTGACCGGTCTCAACCGCATCGGTTTTGTGCTGACCGGGCGCAAACGATGGAGCGAGATTGGCTATGTCATGCCTTATGAGGTACGTCAACGTTTGCTGCGGATGCTGCTTGAGGAAGCAGGAGAGAGTACCTGCCCGTCGAAAGACGAAAAGCTATTTCATTATACTACAGGTGGTCGTGGAATTCACCTGGATCTTTTTTCATTGCTCACGTATGTGCGCGATCAGGAGGTGCCGATAACCCGACAGCAGACGATTCATCGCCGCGTACTCCACAAGTTGACACCCTTGATCTCCTGCGACGACCAGTATGTCAAAGCCTGGTTTGACCGCCTGTTCCCAATCGATGTCAAAAACGTCTATCAACCAGGCTTGGCAGTGGTACTAGACCTGGCCCTGCGGTTGGGGCTGGTTTGCATTACCGACAATCAGCTCGTGCTGGCAGAAGAAGCGGTTGCTGACTGGCTGGCCCAGCCCGTATCCGATCAGCGACAGCAGCTCATGAAGATGCTGACATCCTGCTACCTGCCGAATGAGTCATGGCTGGAAGTCTTGGTTTTGAAAATGGAAAACAGCGGGACGGATCGATGGGTATCCCTGAACGCTGCGATTCGTACCTTGGTACGGGCAGGTTTTCCCGTCCCCGAAAAGGCGGTGGAACGAGCGTTGGCGGAATGGTTGTATCCGCTGCTCGGGTTAGGCTGGCTGCATTTGTGCCGGGACGAAGCGGGAGAGTGGTGGTGGCGCTGGCAGCAGGCAGGCGATGAAGCCGAAGTGCAGAGAACAGCATGGTATGTGGAGCCAACGGGAGACGTGATCGGGCCACCTTTCGTTTCGCTTGCAGAACTGTGGACGCTAAGCAAACTGGGGCTGCTCTGCTTCGAAGGCGAGTTGTTCCGCTGTACACTCGCGGCGGACCGCGTGCAGGCCTTTGTCCTTGCAGGGGGCAGCATGACTGAGATCGAACGATTTCTTACATCCAGATGTCCGTATCCGCTGCCAAACGGACTGCGCAATCAGCTTGCGGGGTGGATCGCGCAAGCTGGACGGATTTGCATTGAGGCCTGGGGCAGAGTGCGAACGGCCGACAGGGGGATGTTGGAAGAATTGAGCAGTATTCCATTGATTCGGCCTTATATCTGGGAGACCGTCTCGGAAACGGACTTTCTCTTTCCGCTGTCAAGACAGGCGGATCTTCTGTCTGCACTCAAACAGTGCGGTTATCAGCCGCAACTGGACGAGACGCTGAACATTCGAAACCAGCCTCAAGCCGGTGAGTGGCAAAGGCAGCAGGAAGCAGTCACCGTGGAAACCCGGAGCGGATTGTTTCCCATTTCCCCCCCATGGTACTCCTACCAACCAATAAGCAGATTTCCTGACCGCTTGGAGGCAATGCCGGAGCTCGCATCCCTGCCGCGCATGTGGACCCGACACTTCCAGCCGTACCATCCGCAGACCATGCGTGATCTGTTCAAACGAGCCCAGGAGTTGAAGCTTGGCGTGCGCATCGAAACAATTGATGGCTCGGAGTGGGAAGGCACACCCAGAAAATTAGAGGTTGAAATGGGCTACTGGTCGATTACAATGGAAGTGGAACAGAAGACACAAAAAGTAAGACTGGATCACATAAAACGAGTACGGCTGCTGCTCCCTGACTATGTAGGGGAGATGTCCTGAGGTACAAGCAGCCCTGCCATTCGGATGTAGGGGGGATGAGGATGATTGCGACAGACACCTTGGACATGGCCGTCTTGATTGATGAAGCCTATTTGCTGGCCCGGATGATCAACGAATCACAAGAAGTGGCGGAGTACCTGGAGGCCAAACAGCGGATGGAGCAGGATGCAGAAGCGCAGCGGCTGCGCCGCCTGTTTGAGCAGAAAAAGGAACAGTACGAAGAAGTGCAGCGCTTCGGGAAGTACCACCCTGATTTCACCCGTATTTCCGCCGAAGTGCGCGAAGCCAAACGGGCACTGGAAATGCTGGATTCCGTGCAGGCGTTCAAACGGGCCGAAAACAGACTTGACGACCTGCTTTACGAAGTGAGCCGGACGATTGCCGACGCCGTTTCGACGTCGATCAAGGT
Source organism: Brevibacillus sp. (assembly GCA_017656235.1). Taxonomy (GTDB): domain Bacteria; phylum Bacillota; class Bacilli; order Brevibacillales; family Brevibacillaceae; genus Brevibacillus_E. Next base: position 1,107,838 of record JACDOF010000001.1, on the reverse strand, counting down.
TCCCAGCAACAATCCCTTCCTGGAGGCCAAAAGCGCAGGCTGCGGCTCAGGCGGGAGTTGTGGGTGTGCCAGCAAACGGAAAAACAGGTGAGCGGTTATTTTCGGTGGAGCACACAATCGGTACATTGGTTTCCACAGCAAAACATCTTTTCTTCCGGAACCAGAAAGCGAAACCGAAATACTTCGTGCCTGGCATCCGAACGCACGTGGTTGCACTGCACCCGCAACCTCGTTCCGCTGGCCAGGTGTTCGCCCGTCTGTTGGATTACGGCAAGGAGTTCATTTGCCGCAAGGGAGCCGGTTATATACAAAAAGCGCTGCCCTGCGTATTCACGCCAGTCAACCCGGCCAATACCCGTGTGGCTTTTGAGTTGGGCGGCAAGCCTTGAATAGAGTGCGTCAATCACGAGGAAACCTCCTGCTCGACCATGGTGAAGAGACGTTGTGTCGATTCGTCTTCCTGTCGTTTACTAATATAATAGCGGTTTACCGTTGATTCGACCAATCGCGAAGGCACTCTATCTTGTACACGTAGGAAAAGCGTGGTACCATAGTACCGATAGAGGGAAGGAGATTGGATGGGAGCATGAGGGATAGACGACTTGGATTGGCTGTTTGGGTGAAAAACGTTCGCGCGGCAAAAAATCTGCGCAAGTTCGGCACGATCCACTACATTTCCAAACGGTTAAACTACGTCTCTATGTATGTAGATGCGGAGCGAATCGACGAAACCATTCGTATGATCGAACGACTGCATTTTGTTACCAAGGTAGAGCGATCCCATCGTCACGAGATTCCGACCGAATACAACAACGCTCGACCAGACAAGGCAAAAGAGTTTGATTACCGTCTGGAAAAGTCCCAGCTGATGGCCCTGACGGAATCGCTCCTATCAGATTCGGGCAGCAAGAGCAATCAGGCAGCCGCTCCTTCCGGACGCTGATCACGAAGGATTGCTCATGAGGTCAGCCGGTACAAAACCGGTTGACCTTTTTTGATGTGTTGAAGCGTCTGTTGTCAGATCCCTTGGGATTTTTGCCTTTACGGATTCCCTGCTCTCTGTGGTATGATCGATAATAGAAAACAAATCTGGAAATGATTGCGTTTTCTCTATTCAGGAGGAGGTGCGGGGGAGATGAAGCTGGACATCAACTGTGATATGGGGGAAGGGTTTGGGCGCTATCGCCTAAGAGAAGACGTTGGCATCCTGAAATGGGTTACGTCTGCCAATATCGCTTGCGGGTTTCACGCGGGCGATCCTCATGTCATCTGTGGTCTGGTGGAGGCAGCACTGCAGCAGAACGTGAATGTGGGGGCTCATCCGGGCTATCCTGACATCCAGGGATTCGGCCGACGTTCGATGAACCTTTCACCTAAGGATGTATACGAACTGGTGCTGTATCAGGTGGCGGCACTGAACGGAATCACCAAGGCGCTTGGGGGAAAACTGCATCATGTCAAGCTGCACGGGGCGCTGTACAACGAAGCGGCTGAACGGCCAGAGCTGGCGGAGGCTGTGGTGCAGGCCGTCTCTGACATCGATGAAGAGCTGATTATTTACGCACTCTCCGGCAGTGCGCTGGTTCATGTCTGTCTGGAACACGGCTTGCGGGTGGCGGAGGAAGTATTTGCGGACCGGGCGTATTTACCCAACGGACGACTGGCGCCGCGTGATCTGGAAGGGAGCGTTCTGATCAGCAAGGACGAGCAGCTGGAGCAAACCCGGCAGCTCGTCCTGGAACAGCGCGTACGTACAGTGGACGGCGGTCACATCGAACTGGTTGCCGATACCCTCTGTGTTCACATGGATAGCCCCGACATCGTGCCGTTTCTGATGGAATTGCACCGGTGGGCGGCTCAGAACGCTGTTTTGCTGGAGCCGTTTTGCGGCGATTGAAGACAAGGACCTGGCAGCCCTTTCAGCGTGCAGGTAAAGTGTACCGAAGGGGACAAAAGTCCTGCGCGAACTGTTGCCTGGCATGCAAAGATGTGCGACTGCCCGCGGCGAAACGATCCGCGGGGGCGAGGGCAAAATCATTTGGGACGAGTGGGGCGATTTTTCGCCAGCGAGCGCGAAAAACGCCCCACTCGTGTTCACGACACGTTGTTTGCAACCTGCAAGAACCTGAAAAAAGGAAGAAATCTCCTCATCGCTGGTACTCACCGGACGTGAGATTTGTTACAATATGAAGTATGACGCTATCAGATAAAGAGCAGTACATATGGGAGACCGGACATGAACCAGATACAGAGGACAAGCATGCTCCTTTGTCTGACGATTTTTTTCGTCGCCGGAGCGATTACACTGATTGCCAAATGGCCGGATATTTCCGGCTATTTGCAAAAAACAACCAGTAAATCGGTACCAATCACATCGGTGGCGGGAACAGCCGATCCATTCCGTTACGAGCCCCCGCTGCCGTCGTTGGTCAGGGATTTGAAGCCCACCTATGCAATTCAGGCTGAACTGAAAACGAACCAGGCACGAATAGTGGGGAAAGAAACGATTCAGTTTGACAATCCGGGTACGGATGAGATTCATCTGTACGTTTACGATTACGGTTGGAGTCCGCTGAAAGTGCACTCCATTCGCGACGGGCAGAAGAAGGTGTCATTTGTGCGGCGGGGCAGTGTCGTCAGCATACCCAACAACTTTCCGGCCGACAAACGCATCTCGCTGACGATTGAGTTTGAGACCGCTGTCCCGCGCAGCGGCACCCGCTTCGGTACAAAAGACGATGTGTGGACGTTGACCAACTGGTATCCGATGCTTGGCGCACTGGACCAACTATCACGTTGGTACGAACCTCCTCGACCGGTCGGCTACGGTGATCCCTTTGTCTACCACTACGCTGATTACGACGTCCGCTTTCTTTCACCGGAAGGGTACAAGTGGGTAACCTCCGGGGGGAGAGGGCAGCGAATTCACGTGGCAGGGGGACAGCAGGAGATTCGCTACCAGGGGAAAAGGCTGTTAAACTTTTCACTGGTGGGCAGTCCACTTTATCACCTTGAACAGATGCGCGTCGGCAGCCTGACGGTGGACATAGCTGTCAGCGACAAGAAGAACATCCCGCAAGTGAAGGCGATTGCGGAAGCGGCGTTTTCCGCCTATTCCGAGCTGTACGGCGAGCTTCCGTACCCGTATGTGGCAATTGCCGAGACGGGACATACCTATGCAATGGAGTACGCCAACCTGGCGATTTTCTCCAAAAACATGTACGCCAACAACGAGGTGAATCACTGGCTCCCTCATGAGATTGCCCATTTATGGTGGTACAACAGCGTTTCCACCCTGGAAGCTCAAACCGGCTGGATTGACGAAGGGCTGGTGGAGTGGAGCGTCTACCACTACATGAAGAAGCGGCATGGACAGGCGATGGCTGATACGGTAATGGGTGAATATCAACGTGAGATGGAGCAGTTGAAACAGCGCTATCCGGACGGCAACCTGGGCAAGACGCTGCGTCAGTTCCGTGATTATTACGAGTTTGACTGGACCTGGTACTCAAAAGGAGCCGTTCTCTACGACCAACTGCGCAAGCAGATTGGTGAGCAGCCGTTTGCCCGTTTTCTGAAACAGGTACAGCGCGATTATCACGGAAAAGTGATCGGCCCTGAGCACCTTGATCAGGCCTTGGGGCAGACGTTGAATGGCAACGCCGAATACTTTGCGCGCAACCTCAATCGGGCCAACCGGGATGGGATTGCCTCTGCTCACATCCAACACTATGTGAACACGGTTCTCAACGGGGCACCCTTCTACCCGCAGGTCCCGGCTCGTGAAGTGGGTGATACGGTGTACGTACCGCTCCGTGAGGTAATGGAACGGTTCGGCTTTGAGGTGACGTGGGGGGATGAAGAGGGGGCGATCCGGCTCCGTACAGCGGAAAAAGAACTGATCCTTACCGAACATTCGGCGGACGTCCGCTTCAACGGCAAACAGTACCGCCTGCCCCACGCCCTGATCGAAGTGGAGGACCGGACAATGGCTCCGCTCTCGTTCTTTCAGCAGGTGCTGCGCTACCAGGTGGAGTACGACGCGGCAGCCAAAAGAGTACGGATAACAGTACCGAGCAAATGAGGGAGAATGTGGATGAACAATGTGATCTTGATCGGGTTCATGGGTACGGGAAAGACAACGGTGGGCAAGGCATTGGCCGCGCGACTGAACTGGCCGCATCTCGATCTCGATCAGTACATTGCTGAGCGGGAAAAGCGGAGCATCGCAGACATATTTGCCAGCGAGGGAGAAGCTCGTTTTCGGCAGATCGAATCGGAGTTGTTGGCGGAGGTGCTGCAATCCGGCAAGCAGGTGATCACCACCGGCGGGGGCGTGGTGCTGCGTCGACAAAACGTGCTTGCCATGCAGGCGGGGGGGCTGGTGATTGCCCTGAAGGCAGCACCGGAAGAGATCATCCGCCGCGTCTCTACTGATCAAGGTCGTCCACTGCTGGCCGGAGATGTGACGGAGCGGGTGCATCGGCTTCTGGCAGAGCGGGCCGGCATGTACGATTTTGCGCCATTGCAGGTTGATACGACTGGCCGAGACATCGAAGAGATTGTTGATGAAATCATGACAAAGATGACTGAACAGACGGATTTCCGGGGAGAATAACTTCTGAGGGGGAATCTGTCATGTCGTTTCAGGAGTACCTTCGATTCATGGTCAAGCGTTTTTTGGAATACCTTGAGACGCCGGGTGAAGAGCGGAGAAGACTGAAAGCGGCCCGTGAGGCGTGGTCAGCTCGCTGGTTTGGTGTGATTCCGATGTCGATCAAGATGCTTTGGCGCAAGTAGTACATCCCGCATTTCGGAGGTAGCGATGAGAGTAGCAGTAGAACCATCACTCAGCGAGGTTGTCCGCTTGTTGCGCAGCAACGGGTACGACGTGGTTGAATTGGGTAACTGGCAGCAAATGGTGGATGCCGTCGTGATCACTGGTCAAGACGTCAACGTACTGGGCGACCAGAGCAAGTCGATTTCGGGAGCACCCGTCATTTCCGCCAGCGGCTTGACGGCGCAGGAGGTTTTCCACAAGGTGCACGAACGCCTGTCGCCGACGCGACATCATTAGAAAAACGGTGGTGCAAACATGCCCGCCGTTTTTTGCGTTCCGGGTGAAACCTTGTCCAATTGACATGCAGGATTACGTATGGACAGGGGCCGTCTTTAAGGGATGATCACCTTGCCCACCTTGTTCACGTAGGGAAGCGGCACGTATCGCAGGCCTTCATCCCACACGCCGATGTAAGTAAGCGAATCATTCCAGAGATGGATTGAACCAACGACAAACGGAGCCATCACCTGATCTCCAAACAGCGAGCAAGAGATGACAATCCGCTCGTAATTCTCCTGCCAAAGTTTTCGGGTAACCTCCTCGTCCAGCGGGGAGAGGGGGACGGCTTTCAACCAGTCGATTCGATCAAAAGGGTCCGTCTCCACGCGGGAGACGATCCGCTGCCGCGTCAACTGTCCGTTTGATCCAACCACTTCACGGACAGAAAGGGTGGACATGATAGGGCGGTCAAGGGACTGGACAGTGGCCGGGTACTTTTCTCCTGTCTTCGCGTCAATATATTGGCGATGCTGGTCATCCAGGGCCACCTGCCAGTGGGAAGCAAAGCCGTCGTAGACAGGTTCGGCAGACAGCTGCAGCGGAGCAAATGCGTCGTGGAACAGGATGAATTCGCCCAAACCGTACTCCAGAAGAACAAACGAGGGCTTCGCTTTGGGAACGCCTTGTGTGGACGACCGGGGTCGGGTCACCGCCTCGGTTGGTACTTCACCCACCACCAAATACCCGACGTACGTCCCATCTTTTCGCAACCGGACAAGCCACTGGTGGGAATTGACACCAAGAGCTTCCACTTCTGTTTTGGCCCCATTCCATTCGGTAAACTGCTCATCTTTGGCCGACAAATTCTCAATCCACGCGGCGACCTGCCGCTGGAATTGCTCGCTCCAGTCATGTTCTGCTTCGTCGGGGGCAGCATGTGCATGCGAACAAATCATCCCGATCCCTACCAGCAGACATAACGTCCAATATCGTATGTTCACGTGAAAGCACCTTCCCTTTTGCGTTAGTTACACTCTATCCGAATGCTCATTCAACCAGTATGGCCAATGAGTCAGCAGATGTATGACGAAGCTTTTCTTATTGTAACCAGTCGCAGGGAAAAGATTTGTTGCAAATTGTCAGGCAAACCCCATTTTTTCTCGCAGTCGTTTTACATATTTCTACCATCTGTGTGGCTGCCGGCAGAGGCAGGTTGAGTATACAGGTAAAAAAGTCCGCCATTGATGAGCGAAATCTCGATACGCGGTTCATACTGCCACTTCAATTCGGCAATTCGCCGCTCTTTCTCTTCTGCCGGGGTGCTTTGCTTCCAACTGCTTTGATCGATCTCCTCCCTGGGCGTCTCGGGAATGGTGTGAACGCGGAGGAAGTCAAGAATCCTGCCGCCGCGGGCAGTATGCTCGTCAATCGTAAGCAAAACGTCCTTCTCCGCCGTCCGGGAAGCAGCGGTTTCGCTCTCTAGCGTCGGTTTTGGATCGCACGAGTTGTCCGGCTCGCCGCCTGCTGTTTGGTCAGCGATTCGGTCATAGTACGACGTCAAGATCTCAATTTCCTCAGCCAACCGTGTTCGCGCTTCTTCTGCCCATCCATCGTCCTGCTGGGCGATGATCTTGGACACTTCCCGTTCCGCCAACTCGGACGCCTTCTCTATGCCTAGACGTCGCTCCAGCGTGTAGGCATAATCGGGGATGGACGGACCCAGTCTCAAGGAACGGGCGAACAAATAAAAGTCGTGCACCACCTGGGGATGATACAGATTGATTCCGAGATACAGCAGCACGTCCCGCTTTTTGTCACAGATGAACGATATTTTCAGATTCAAGTTGAGCCAGGGGGTAAGAGGCACGGTGGATCGACGTTTCGCTCCTCGTCGCTGAGACGGTTCTTCCATTTGTTCATACAGACAGACAAACCGGCCGTGTCTGCGTGTCGATTGGAAGATCTGCTGCAGTCGGCCGGAGCCGAAGTGGAGATATTCACTGCGAAGCCCTTCCGGTTTTTGCTCTGGATCGAACGTGAAGGTGATCACCAGCGGCTGCGGAGGGATATTCATTTTTTCGATCCATGTCCAGTAAAAGGGGCGGTTTCCGATATCTTTGTCAACCTCTTCCGGCAGCTTCACAGTAAAATAGGCCGGATGAGACTCCAGTACATGTGAGGAAAAGGCGGCGAAGTACCTTTCCGCAAAACGGCGCACTTCCGCTTGATTCATCGCTACGCCTCCTTGCCTGCTGTTAGCGGGAAGCCTCCGATTGTGTCGGGCTTAGGTTCGGGCTGACACACTGCCGCATCGCCCGAATAACTTTGCCCATATTGTCCAGCTTTAAAGCCATTTCACGCTCCGATTGGGAGTCCATGATGATGTCGATCACGTTTTGCTCCAACGATTTGCCGAGTGACATTCGTTCCACGATCTCATCCAATTCGCCGATCACCATCTCAAACAAATCGATCTTCTCATAGAGCAAGTGCAAAATATGTTCCTCAATCGTTCCTTTTGTCGACAAGTTGTAGATGTGTACGTCCCGTTCCTGGCCGAGGCGGTGTACCCGACCGATTCGTTGTTCCACCCGCATCGGATTCCAGGGCATGTCGTAGTTGATGACTTGATTGCAAAACTGCAGGTTGATCCCTTCTCCGCCTGCTTCGGTGGCGATCAGCACCTGGGCCCGGTTTTGAAACAGGTCGGTCATCCAGTCTTTCTTGCTCCGCTTGAACCCTCCGCGAAAAGGAACGGAGGTGATCCCGTGTTCGCTCAGGTACTTCTGCAAGTAGTTTTGGGTGGCGCGATACTCGGTAAAGATGATCACCTTGTCGTTGATTCGTTTGATCAGTTCGGCCGTTTTGGCCGCTTTGGAGTGGGTCTCGATCCGTTTGATCAAATCGACCAACTCCTGGATCGCCTGCTGCGTCGGGGAGCCTTCGGGGGCGCGTTGATGCATGTTGTACAGAGTCATAAACGCCGCTTCCCGGCTGGAGCAAACTTCCCGCTGCAAGGTGATCAAGGCCAGCGCGTTGAACCCTCCTGCCTGCGAACGGTAATGCTCGCGCACGAAACGGGTCACGCCGTCATACAGCGCCCATTCCTCCGGCGAGAGCTCCACGGGTACGGATTGGACGCGGCGCTGGGTGAAGCGGATGCCGCCGTCACTTCTGCGGTTGCGGATCATAACCTTGCTGATTTCCTGACGTAGTTGATCGTTGTTTTTGGCCTGCCGTTTCCCTTCCACGTAGGTGGAGGCAAAGGCCTCGGTGTGACCGAGATGTCCGGGGCGCAGCAGATTGATCAGGTTGTACAATTCTTCCATCTCGTTTTGAATCGGGGTTGCCGTCAGCAGCAGACAATATTTTTTCTTTATTTCTCGCACAAACTGGTAGTTGCGCGTCCGCTTGTTTTTCAGCTTGTGCGCCTCGTCGATCACAAGCATGTCGTAGTCGATTGAGAGCACGTGACGGCGATGAGGGTCACGCTTTGCAGTGTCAATGGAAGCGACCACAACGTCGTACTGCCTCCACATGTACTCCTTTTTTTGGGCGACAGCAGGGATGCCGAACTTTTGGTTTAACTCCTTGGTCCACTGGATGACCAAAGATGCGGGGACGAGGATCAGCACTTTTTTGGCCAAACCCCTGACCATGTATTCTTTGAGGATCAGGCCGGCCTCAATGGTTTTGCCCAGTCCCACTTCGTCGGCGAGAATCGCCCTTCCGCGCATCTCGTTCAGCACCTTTTCGGCAGTGGCAAGCTGATGTGGATAGGGTTTCAGGCTGGGCAGGAACTTGAGTGCCTGCAGTTGGTCAAAATTCTTAACTGCCAATGCTTCTTCCGCCTCCAGCGCCAGTTGGAACAGCTCCCACTTGTGCCACGGGCCGTCGTCAGCGATCAATCGGTTAAACTCGGGCAGCCAGGAACGATCAAAGGTGACCGGAGTTTTGGGCATCGAGAAGCCTCCTTCCCCAAACAGACGCTTTCGGAATGAAAAAATGGCTTTCAACTTTTCGCCGAACATGGTAGGATAAGAACGGAAACTGCTTACATGGTATACGTTAGTATGAGAACAACGATGACAAGTTATGTATAATCCGTGCGAATGATGGCAGCAGGGAGAGACCGCGATTGCGGCGCCGAAGGAGCAAACCGGGAAACGGTGAATCTCTCAGGCAAAAGTACCGCTGCCGGACGCATCTCTGGAGAGAGCTCGTGTAAGGAGCCACCCAAGGGGAAACCTGCCGGTATGGCAGGGCAACTCTCAGGTACCAAGGACAGAGAAGGGGAGAAGAGGACACGCATTGTGTCTGTTTACTTCTCCCTTAGCTCTGTCTTTTTTTGTCATCCAGTCATGAACAGGCAGGCAAGCGGAAATGGTAAAAAGGAACATTCAGGAGGTGCAGGGCACGTGAGTGAATTGAAACGAACTCCTTTGTTTCCCGTGTATGCCCGTTACGGTGCCAAGACGATCGACTTTGGCGGATGGGAACTGCCGGTGCAGTTCACGAGCATTTCCCAGGAACACGAAGCTGTCCGAACCAAAGCGGGCCTGTTTGATGTCTCCCACATGGGAGAGGTGGAGGTCGCCGGAGAAGGAGCGCTGCCGTACTTGCAGCGGCTCACCACCAACGATGTCGCGAAGCTGGCCGCGGGGCAGGCCCAGTACAGCGTCATGTGCTACCCGGACGGGGGAACGGTGGACGATCTGTTGGTATACAAACTGGAAGAGGATCGCTACTGGCTGGTGATCAACGCGGCCAACATCGAGAAGGACCTGGCTTGGCTGAACCAGCACCTGACGGAAGGCGTGAAAGTGACAAACATCTCAGACCGGATCGCCCAATTGGCCCTTCAGGGACCGTTGGCCGAAACCATTCTGCAGCGGTTGACCGATACCGATCTGTCCGAAATCGGCTTCTTCCATTTTCAGCGAGATGTTAGTCTGGACGGCATCAAGACATTCGTTTCCCGCAGCGGATACACGGGTGAAGACGGCTTTGAGCTGTATGTCGACCGAGAGCAGGCAATACCGTTGTGGGAGAAACTGCTCGCCGCGGGACGTGAAGACGGCCTGATTCCTTGCGGATTGGGCGCTCGCGACACGCTCCGCTTTGAGGCCAGGCTGCCTCTCTACGGCCAGGAATTAAGCGAAAAAATTACTCCGATTGAAGCGGGGATTGGTTTTGCCGTAAAGACAGACAAAGGTGTCCCGTTTATCGGCTGCGAGGTGTTGAAGCAGCAAAAAGAGCAGGGAGCGCCGCGAAAGCTGGTCGGGATCGAGATGATCGACCGGGGTATCCCGCGTACGCACTATCCGGTCTACGTCGGTGACAAACACGTCGGCGAAGTGACGACCGGTACACAGTCGCCCACGCTGAAAAAAAACGTGGGTCTGGCCCTCCTGGACAAAGCGTACACCGCTATCGGCACCGAAGTGGAAGTAGAAATACGCGGCAAGCGATTAAAGGCAAAGGTAGTACCCACCCCGTTTTACAAGCGCGACAAAAATTGAGTCCCACTTTGATTACCACGCCACTGCAAGGAGGAGTTACAAGGTGAAGTTCCGCTACTTGCCTCAGACCGATCAAGACAAGCGCGCCATGCTGGAAGCGCTTGGTGTCGATTCGATAGAAGCGTTGTTTTCAGACATTCCCCGGGAAGTGCGGCTCAACAGGAAGCTGAACATCTCCAAAGCGCTGTCCGAGCCGGAATTAACCGCCTACATGAAAAAACTGGCCAGCAAAAACGTCAACTTTGACACGCATGTTTGTTTTCTGGGTGCGGGTGTTTACCAGCACTACGTGCCTAGTGTGGTCAACCACGTTATTTCCCGGTCTGAATTTTACACGGCTTATACACCGTACCAGCCGGAGATCAGCCAGGGGGAACTGCAGGCCATCTTCGAGTTCCAGACCATGGTATGTGAACTGACCGGTATGGAAGTAGCCAATTCCTCCATGTACGACGGTCCGACGGCGATGGCGGAAGCGGCGATGATGGCAGCCGGTCATACCGGCAAAAAGCGAATGATCGTTTCCCGTGCCGTGCACCCTGAAGCACGTCAAATTTTACAAACCTATGCCTACGGTCAGAATGTGGAGGTCGTCGAAGTCGGTTACACGGCCGAAGGTACGACTGACCTGGCTCAGTTGGAGGCGGAACTGACCGATCAGACAGGGGGCGTCATCGTACAGTATCCAAACTTTTTCGGCAGTATCGAGGACCTGGCTGCAATCGAGCGGCTGGCACACGCTTCCGGTGCGCTGCTGATCGTGATGGCCAATCCCGTCAGTCTGGGCGTGTTGGAGGCACCTGGCAAGCTTGGGGCCGACATCGTCGTCGGTGACATGCAGCCGTTTGGCATTCATGCTTCGTACGGGGGGCCGCATTGCGGCTACTTCGCCACCACCACCAAACTGATGCGCAAAATGCCGGGGCGGATTGTCGGCCAGACCAAGGACGAAGAAGGCAAACGCGGTTTCGTCCTCACCTTGCAGGCGCGTGAGCAGCATATCCGCCGGGAGAAAGCCACCTCCAACATCTGTTCCAATCAAGCCCTCAATGCCCTGGCTGCCGCCGTCGCCCTCAGTGCGCTGGGCAAGCAGGGGGTGCAGCAGATGGCGATGATGAACCTGCAAAAGGCCCATTACGCCAAACAGACGATTGCCGGAAAAGATGGCCTTGACGTCGTCTTTACAGCGCCAATCTTTAATGAGTTCGTCGTCAAACTGCCGAAACCGGTGGCCGAAGTAAACGCCGCACTGCTTCAGGCTGGCATCATTGGCGGGTATGACCTGGGGCGCAGCTACCCCGAATTGGCGGGACACATGCTGATCGCTGTCACGGAACTGCGAACGAAAGCGGAGATTGATGCTCTGGCGCAAGAATTGGAGGCGATCGCTCATGCATAACCAGAAGGAAAAAGCCCTCATCTTTGAGATCAGCCAACCGGGACGTGTCGGTTACAGCCTGCCTGATCTGGATGTCCCGGAAGTGGACGTAGCAGCATTGCTGCCCAAGCATTTGCTTCGAGAGACACCGGCTGAGCTGCCGGAAGTATCGGAACTGCAGTTGATGCGCCATTACACGGAGCTGTCCAACCGCAACCATGGTGTAGACTCCGGTTTTTATCCGCTTGGGTCGTGTACGATGAAATACAATCCCAAGATCAACGAAGACGTGGCCCGTTATCCCGGTTTTTCGTCCATCCACCCTTACCAGCCCGACGAGACGGTGCAGGGGGCGCTGGAAGTGATGTACAACTTGCAGCAGGACCTGGCCGAAATCACCGGGATGGATGCCGTATCGCTTCAGCCGGCAGCGGGTGCAGCAGGTGAATTCACCGGACTGATGATGATTCGCGCGTATCACGAGAGCCGCGGCGAGAAGAGAACCAAGGTCATCGTCCCCAACTCGGCACACGGAACCAACCCGGCATCGGCCAATGTGGCCGGCTTGGAGACGGTAACGATTCCGTCCGATGAGCGAGGATTGGTTGACATTGAAGCGCTTCGTGCCGCCGTTGGACCAGACACGGCCGGACTGATGCTGACCAATCCCAATACGCTTGGTCTGTTTGAAGAGGATATAGTGGAAATGGCCCGGATTGTCCATGAGGCGGGTGGCCTGCTTTATTATGACGGGGCCAATGCCAATGCGATTTTGGGGATTGCCCGTCCGGGGGACATGGGCTTTGACGTGGTTCATCTCAACCTGCACAAAACCTTTACAGGGCCGCACGGCGGTGGCGGGCCGGGGGCCGGTCCGGTAGGGGTAAAAGCGTCGCTGCTGCCGTTTTTGCCCGCGCCGATCGTGACCAAGGATGAGGACGGACGCTTCCGCCTTGATTACGACAAGCCGCATTCGATCGGCCGGGTCAAGGCGTACTACGGCAACTTTGGCATCCTGCTGCGAGCTTACACCTACATCCGCACGATGGGAGCAGAAGGGCTGCTGGAGGTCTCGCAAAACGCCGTACTGAATGCCAACTACCTGATGCGTCGTTTGGCTGGAGCGTATGAACTGCCATATGACCGCGTCTGCAAGCACGAATTCGTCCTGTCTGGGATCCGGCAGAAAAAACAGGGGGTACGGACGCTTGATATTGCCAAGCGGCTGCTTGACTTTGGCTATCATCCGCCGACGATCTACTTCCCGTTGATCGTGGAGGAGTGCCTGATGATTGAACCGACCGAAACAGAGACCAAAGAGACGCTGGATGAATTTGCGGAGGTCATGCTGAGAATTGCCCGCGAGTGTGAGGAGACACCGGAGGTCGTCCAGGAAGCGCCTCACACCACCGTGGTAAAGCGGCTGGACGAAGCGACGGCTGCCCGCAAGCCAATCTTGCGGTATATGCCAGAGCGCTGACCAGTTCCAACCAGACGATTGCAGAACTTCCCTGAAAACAAACGTAAGAGCCGTGCTGCATCCAATGTAACACGGCTTCTTTTTTATTTTTCCGGCAGTGTGCTGCCGCCCTTGCCTGAAGTCGTTGGTTCGCCGTACAATGGACAGGCAGGTAAAAAAGTTGTGCGGGATACCAAGGATCGATCGTGACGTTGTGGTTGGAAACCCACTCGTATCACACAGGGGGATGGGAAATGGAACAATGGCGGTATGTGCTCACCCAGGGGTTGTCACCGGCGATGAACATGGCCATTGACGAGGCCATTTTGATCAAGCACAGCGAAGGAAGCGTGCCGCCTACGGTAAGGTTCTACACGTGGGAGCCGGCAACGCTTTCCATTGGCTATTTTCAAAAAGCAGAAAAGGAGATCGACGTTGCCGCTGTGGAGCGCCATGGATTGGGATTTGTGCGGCGTCCTACCGGCGGCCGGGCAGTCCTGCATGATCAGGAGCTGACTTACAGTGTGATCGTTTCCGAAAGCCATCCCAAAATGCCCGGCAGCGTCACCGAGGCATACAAGGTGATCAGCATGGGACTGCTGCACGGCTTTCAGCAGCTCGGCCTCAAGGCGGAGATGGTATCGCTGGCGACGGAGGAGGAGAAAGCCAAGTACAGTTCGCCAGGGTCGTCGGCCTGTTTTGACTCACCTTCCTGGTACGAGCTGGTGGTGGAGGGAAAAAAAGTGGCCGGCAGTGCCCAAACCCGGCAGAAGGGGGTCATCTTGCAGCACGGATCCATTCTGCTTGACATGGACGTCGATTTGCTCTTCTCCCTGCTGCGCTTTCCGTCCGAACGGGTGAAACAGCGAATGGTGGAGAGTTTCCGGCAAAAGGCGGTGACCATCAATGAGGTGAGAAGTACACCGGTCAGCCTGGATCAGGCCATCGAAGCCTTCAAGCAAGGGTTCGCTTCCGGGCTGGATGTGCAATTGGTCACACAGTCGTTGACGGATGAGGAAATGGCCTTGGCAGAGGAGTTGGTCCGCACCCGCTACGCGACGCGGGAGTGGAACTTCCGCCGCTGACAAACCGCTCGGGGAGGCGTTTTCCAAACCGGCAGTCCGCCGCCTTCCCCGGGTTGTCACGCGCACGATAACGATATGGCGGGAGCGGGGCCAAGAGAGCCACTCCGCTGCCGCCTCGATGTTTTGACGATACCATGCCTGCGTCTAGGTTTCGCGCTCAGGCAATCGTCGCTTCAAACGCTACCTGCAGCTTGCGGGTTACCTCTCCTACCCGACCGCTTCCCACTTGCTGCCCGTCAACCGAAATGACAGGCATGACTTCCACCGTCGTCCCCGTGAAAAACAACTCGTCTGCTTGCCGCAAAAACTCAGTACGAAACGCTTTTTCCCGTACTTCTAAAGACAGCGTTTGGGCCAGCTCGATCACAATCTGCCGCGTAATGCCATGCAGGATGAGGTGATTGGCCGGGTGGGTGTGGAGTACACCGTCTTTCACGGCAAACAGATTGGACGCACTCCCTTCCGTGACGATGCCGTCCCGGTGCAGAATCGCTTCAAAGGCGCCGCTTTGTTTGGCTTGCTGTTTGGCCATTGCTGCTCCCAACAAGTTCAGGCTCTTGATGTCACAGCGCAGCCAGCGAATGTCGGGTACAAGGGCGGCGCTGATGCCGCTTTTAAGTTCAGCATGCGGCCGCTCTTTATGTCTGGCGAAAGCTGACAAAACCGGACGCTGGTTATCCGGGTATTCATGCTGACGGGGAGCGGCGCCCCGCGTGACCTGCATGTAGAGGATGGCGTCATCAGAACCGCCTATCCCATTCTTTTCCATCAATTGTTCAGCAATCGCCTTCAGTTCACTGTTTGTCCACGGTAACGCCAACTGCAGTTCGTTTGCGCTTCTTTGCAAGCGGGCGAAGTGCGAATCCCATTGGTAGATCTTCCCCTGATAGATTCGGAAGACTTCGTAAATACCGTCTCCGAACTGATACCCTCTATCTTCCGGATGAACCGCCGCTTCTCCCGGTTCGATCCATTTGCCGTCTACGTAATACATGGCTATTCCTCCCCTGAGGCAAAAGATGGTTTGTCTCTACATGCAACCAACATATCAGATGGATCATAAAGGGTCAATCACCATTCTGCCGGCCCTGGACAGCAACAAGCCCCGCCAATTTGCTCATGCGAAGAGCGGGTTTTTCTAGCTCAATTCCCGGGCGTGCTCCACCCCAGCCATGATCAAGTGGCGGACATGCTCGTCGTCAAGCGAGTAGAAGACCAGTTTTCCTTCCTTACGGTACTTGGCCAGACCCATGTTGCGCAATAATCGCAAATGATGGGAAGCGGTAGCCGTCGTGCCACCGATTACCGCTGCCACATCACAGACACAAAGCTCTTCTTCCAAGGCCAACGCGTAGATGATTTTCGCCCGGGTATCATCAGCCAAAGCCTTAAAAATCTTCGCTACACCGTCTGCGTCACGCACAGCCGGCTTGAGCCGCTGTACCTTGGATTCGTCAAAGCACTGGATTTCGCATACATCGTCTCTTGCCTGGCCCGGCATGGCGATCCCCCCAATGATATGATCATTCGTGATGTTTCCGATAAGCGTCTACCTGCTATTATAGCTGTTTGCACAGGACGAGGAAAGGAATTGCAGCAGCGGAAAGAGGGGAAGTTGCTCTTATATTCAAAAAAATGTTTGAATGTATAGGGTGAGGGTGGTATCCTAACCATAAGTAGAGAGAAAGGATGAGCAACCGATGAATCACAAGCCGACCCAATTCCGCTCTGGCCCATGCTGCGACAACAGTGCAACACGTGCATCATTCATGCAGGACGGTACTTCTCCCAAAAAACGTACCGTTAACGAAACCACCGCTGAGTCAAAGTCAGATACTGTGATCTATGACGAAATCACCGGAACTCAGGAAAACTCATCCATTCAGGTATACTTGATCGAAGGAATGGACTGCGCTTCCTGTGCAGAGGCGTTGAAAAAACACGTCAGACATGAACTGGGAATCCGCGATGTGTCTATTAACTTTCACACGGCCAAGATGAAATTAGCTTACGACGGACCCGTGGAAACTGTTGTGAGGGTAGTGGAGCGAGCAGGTTATCGGGCTGTTCCTGCTGATACGAGCGGAAGAGTGTCGCGCCAAGCCGAAGCCGATTCGAGGTGGATTATTCCGAATTTGCGTACTACGGCGCTGTCGGGTCTTTTCCTGTTGACAGGATATTTGTTGTCTTTTCTCCATGCGGACTCAACCGCTCAACTGGCTGCGCCATTTTACGTCCTGGCGATGCTTGTCGCCGGTGGCAAGGCAGCTCGGAATGCCTGGTATGCGCTAAAGAGTCGATCACTTGACATGAACGTGCTGATGACGCTGGCCGCAGCAGGCGCGGCTGCAATCGGAGAATGGGCAGAAGGGGCGACTGTTGTCTTCTTGTTTGCGCTGGGGAGCGCGCTGCAGTCGGGATCAATCTCCCGGACACGCCAGTCGATCCGCAAGCTGATGCAGCTTGCCCCTGCGGATGCATCAGTTTGGACAGCGCAGGGGTGGCAGAGGAGAAAGGTGAACAATATTGTTCCCGGTGAAATCATCCTGGTGAAACCGGGGGAACGAATTCCCCTGGACGGTGTCGTCACACGTGGCAGCTCTGATGTTAATCAGGCCCCGCTCACAGGGGAATCGCTGCCGGTGGAGAAGCGGCCTGGCGATGAAGTTTACGCTGGAACGGTAAATGAAAGTGGAGTATTGGAAGTGAAAGTGACCAAACCCGCTTCTGCTGCCATGATTTCCCGGATCGTTCACCTGGTAGAGGAAGCACAGGAGAACAAGGCACCCACCGAGCAGCTTGTTGACCGCTTTGCTCGCCTCTATACCCCGGTAGTGGTTGCCTTTTCGGCTGCTGTAATCTCCATTCCATCACTGGTCACCGGCGACTGGGAGACCTGGTTTTATCGCGGCCTGGAGCTGCTGGTGATCGCCTGCCCCTGTGCACTTGTCATCTCCACGCCCGTAGCAGTCGTCTCGGCAATCGGACATGCCGCCAAACAGGGAGTGCTGATCAAGGGTGGAGCGGCGCTGGAGACAGCAGGCCGCCTGACCCATGTTGCCTTTGATAAAACCGGTACATTGACCAGAGGAGAGCCGCAGGTGGTTGCAGTAAAGACGGTGGGTGATGTCCCCCTCAGCCAACTGCTGGGTGTTGCAGCCGCCATTGAGGAACACTCACAGCATCCGATTGCACGGGCCATCGTCCAGTACGCCCGTGAACAGGGCATCACCTGGGCAGAGGCCACCCGCCATCAGGCGATCAGTGGAAAAGGTGCCAGCGCCGTACTGGACGGAACGAACTATTATGCGGGGAACATGTGCCTGTCTCACGAGTTGGGGATTGACCTCACGGCCGTACAGGACGTCCTGACCCAATGGCGTCAGGAGGGATGGTCAATTGTGTTGATCGGCAGCGGCAGACGGCTGCTGGGAATGATAGCCGCTGCCGACACGGTACGACCGGCCAGTGCCGAAACCGTGCGGCAGCTGAAGCGTAGCGGCATTCAGTCGGTGATGTTAACCGGTGATCACGAAGGAACGGCAGAGCGTGTGGCCCGCCAGTTGGGTATTTTCCACTTTAAGGCCAACCTGCTGCCCGAACAAAAGCTGGAGCAAATCAGGCGGTTGAAGCAGAAAGGAACGGTGGCGATGATTGGCGACGGAATTAACGACGCGCCCGCCCTGGCTGCAGCCGATTTGGGGGTGGCAATGGGAGCCGCGGGTACCGACACGGCGATGGAGACTGCCGACGTCGTGCTGATGGCCGATTCGATCGAGAGACTGCCTGAACTGGGTTCCCTCAGCCGGCAGGCCCTGGCGATTATCAAGCAGAATATCTGGTTTTCAATCAGCATCAAAGCGATCGCCTTACTGTTGATCCTGCCGGATTGGCTGACTCTGTGGATTGCCGTTCTCAGTGATACCGGCGCCGCCCTGCTGGTCATTGGAAACAGTATGCGTTTGTGGAAGTGGTAAAAATCAGTCACGATTCGACAATTTTTGCAAGAAGGACAGGTTTTCCTTGCATCAGAGCCACTTCGCGCGGTATGATAAGTGAGCATACTGTATTGGTGAAGATTGGTTGATAGAAACGAGGGATGACGTGTGCCGACGCCCAGCATGGAAGATTATCTGGAAAGAATCTACAGTTTAATCGAAGAAAAAGGATACGCCCGAGTCTCCGATATTGCCGAAGCACTGGAAGTGCACCCCTCTTCTGTGACCAAGATGGTGCAGAAGCTGGATAAAGATCAATATCTGGTTTACGAAAAATACAGGGGACTTGTCCTCACCCCCAAGGGGAAAAAAATCGGCAAGCGCCTGGTCGATCGGCATACGTTGTTGGAAGAGTTTCTTCGTCTGATCGGTGTTGATGAGGAGCACATTTTTGCAGACGTGGAAGGGATCGAGCATCATTTGAGCCGGGAATCGATCACCTGCATTGGGTACCTGGTCAAATACTTCCAGGAAGATCCTGCACGCGCACTGGAGCTGAAGCGAATCCGCGAGGAAGATGAGAGTAAGGACGAATAATTGTGATGAAAGCCACAGGTTGATGGGATCTGTGGCTTTTTGATGTGCATAATTCTGGAGACAGGAAAACCCTTCACTCGCTATGATACAGATAGGGGGTGAAGTGTGATGAATGCGGACGCTGTTTTTGAAGGTGGGGGAGTAAAAGGGATTGCCTTTATCGGGGCTCTCCAGGTCATGGAAGAACACGGTTACCGATGGAACAGACTGGCGGGGACGTCTGCCGGTTCGATTGTTGCCAGCTTGTTGAGTGCAGGCTACACCAGTCACGAACTGCAGGCGATTTTTGAGGAGTTCGACTATCAGTCCCTGCTTGGCAGAAGCCGATGGTCAAGGCTCCCGTTGATCGGTCCCGCTTGCGCCTTGTTGTGTAAAAAAGGGCTGTATTCCAACCAGCCGCTGGAACTGTTTATCGACAGTCTGCTCAGGCGCAAAGGGATTCGTACGTTTGGCGACCTGCCCCCGGAAAAATTAAAGCTGATCGTGTCAGATATTTCTGATAACAGGATGCTGATTCTCCCGGATGATCTGACACATTTTCAGATTGACCCGTCCACGTTTCCGATTGCCCGTGCCGTCCGGATGAGTTCCGCAATTCCGTTTTTCTTTCAACCCTGCCGCATGCATCATTCGGTCACCAAAGAAGCTCACTACACCGTAGACGGAGGGCTGTTAAGCAATTTTCCCGTCTGGTTGTTTGATACGCCGGCTCAGCCGCGTTGGCCCACGTTTGGTTTCAGGCTGAGTGCCCCTCCTCCCGATGGAGAGGATGGGCCTGTCACGGAGAACAAAATAATCGGTATTCTCTCGTACAGCAAAGCGCTGGTCACCACTATGCTGGAAGCCCATGACCGCCTGTATGTCGAAAAAGCCCAAAAGGTGCGGACGATATTTATCCCCATACGGGGCATACGGGCAACACAATTTCGGCTCACTCCACAGATGCGCAGGCGTATGTACCAATCTGGCCGTGACGCCGCATCCCGTTTCCTGGCCACCTGGGACTTCACACAATACGTAAAACAGTTTCGAACGCCGCCTTCGCAAAACGGAATCAAACGGGGGGAGTCATCCGATCGGGCAGGCCGAGGCTGCTGATTTCCGCCATAAACAAAAAAGGCTGTCCCACACTAGTGGAAAGCCATATCCTCTCCTATCCGATTACTGGTATGTTTTCGGTTCTTGCTCCTTTTCCAGCTTGCCGTTTTCTTTACCTTTTTTCCCGTCGATTACCTGAAACGGAAAGTGCTTGCGCGATCCGGCGGCTCCTTTTTTTATGCTGCCCCGGACGGACGGACGCTGCCGCTTCGCTGCCGGCGTGATCTTGCCGGGCAGGAAGCGGCCTGTCTTCATGTAATTGTTTACCAGGTAGATGACGAGCGCTGTCATGATGATGATCAACAGCGTTTCAATCGGCTGCGTCACCAGACGATCAATAAAGCCGATGACCGCAAACAGCAGTACAAGCTGGATGATGGGGTGAACGCGCATGGACATGAAGGCCTCACCTCGAACAATTTGGAAGCTTGCTAACCGGTTGAAGCAAACGGGGTATCGCCAAGGAGCCGGTCGCGTTCCTGCATCCTTTTAAAAGAGGCAATGGCGACCTCCACCTGGCTGTCGTCGGGTTCGCGGGTCGTGATCTTTTGCAGCCACAATCCGGGGTAGCCGAGGTATCGCAGGACAGGTGTTTCACGGAAGCGGTTTGTCCACTGCAGCACTTCGTACGAAACGCCGATCACCACAGGCAGCAGATAAATTCGCTGAACAACACGCTCCCACATGGTGTTGTACTCGAATAGGGAGTAGACAATCACGCCGACGAGTACCGTAAAGATGATGAAGCTGCTGCCGCATCGGTAGTGCAGCGTGGAGAATTGCTGCACGTTTTTTACTGTTAATTCTACCCCTGATTCATAGGCGTTAATCACCTTGTGTTCGGCTCCGTGATATTGAAAGAGCCTCTTGATCAGCGGCGTCTGAGCGATGGCGGTAATATAGGCAAGCAGCAGCACGATCTTGATGCCGCCTTCCACCAGGTTTTGCCATATTCCGTTGGGAATCCACTGGCCAAACAGGAAGCCCGCCATCATCGCTGGAACAACAGTGAACAGCAGTTTGCCAAACAAAAACGAGAGCACACCTACGACGGCCACTCCCAGGATCAGCGTCAACTTGGACGGCCCTGCCTGATCACCCTCAACGCCCTCATCCATGCTGTACTGTTCCGTGGAGAAGTTCAAGTGCTTCGCTCCGTTGGCACTTGCTTCGATCAGCCCGACAATCCCGCGGATAAACGGAATCTTCTTCAGAGGTTTGATCCATTTGCTCTCTTTGCGTGGTTCTTCATAGAATGCGATTTCCTGATTTTTTTTACGAATCGCCGTGATGGTCACACGTTTGCCACCGAACATGACACCTTCGATCACGGCCTGACCACCATAGCTGGGTACGTTTTGCTGCGCCAAAAACATCACCGTCCTCTTCTCTTTCATTTTAGCGCAAACCGCAGTCTTCTGCTATATGGAGATTGCTGCTTTTTCCAATCGACCTGCTGAAAACGACTGGCTGTGCACATACTACCAACGAGGTGATCAGCACATGTATGGAACCAAGAGCAGGCAGGCCGTACGTGATAGCGGAATGGTTGTACGGCCGCATCGCTTCGCAAAAATGTTGGAGGTTGCGGTGGCGGCTACAATCTTGTGGGCGTTTTTACGGGCGATTTCCCGTTTCTTTCACTTCACTCCGTATGGAAATGGCGTCTTTTCCCGGCCGTTTATGGGAATGGGGGAGGAAGGAACGCGCACGGGCGTGGTACTCGGGGTCATCGTGCTGTTTGTGTTGATCCTGCTGGCGACTGTTCTGTACGGAATCCTATTTTCCCGCTTTCAGCAGTGGTGGGGCGGTGTTTTGTATGGGGGCGCCCTGTTTCTGCTGTTCGGTCAGTTTTTGCAGATGTGGCGCTGGAATGCAAACACGTTGAGTACGGAACTGGCCTGGTTTCTCTCTCTGGGACTCTTTATCGGAATCAGCTTGACGGCTGAGCGGTACGACCAGATCTGAATGCCTGTTCAAGCGTGTGTCGGGTATGCTAAAATGGTTTGGAAAAATTCTCTTGAATGGAGGGTTTCCACCATGTTTTCCTTGTTGGTGCTGAATGGTCCCAACCTGAATCTATTGGGCACACGGGAGCCGGAGGTGTACGGATATGAAACGCTGGACGATATCGTGACGCACCTGTCAAAGGTGGCAGAAGAGGTTGGCAGCACCATCACGCACCGGCAGTCCAATCACGAAGGAGAACTGATTGATGCCATTCACGCAGCCCGGGGAGTGCACGACGGGATTATCATCAATCCGGGAGCTTTTACTCACTATTGCTATGCGCTTCGGGACGCGATTACCGCCGTCAATCTGCCGACCATTGAGGTGCATCTCTCTAATGTTCATGCGCGGGAGGCATTTCGCCATCATTCCGTCATAGCTCCGGTGGCATTGGGGCAGATCACCGGACTGGGCAGCAGCGGTTATGAATGGGCGCTGCGTGCGCTGGTTCGACACTTGCAAAAGAAACGATAGGAACATCAGGAACAGCCGAGTGCCCGAGTGCGGCAGGCTTTCTGATTACAGTGACGGAAGGGGAACAATGGAAAGGGGAGAGGATTTTGCAGAAGCGATTGGAACGACTTCGAACCGAGCTCAAGGAACAGCAGCTTGATGCAATCATTACCTATCATGCTGTTAACCGCCGCTACATCAGCGGTTTCACCGGCTCGGCCGGCCTGGTCATCGTATCGCAGGATCACGCCGTGCTGTTGACGGATTTCCGCTACATCGACCAGGCACAGGAAGAGGCGCCCGATTTTAAGGTGATCAACCACCACCGTGACGAAAAGGGAGCAATTTTACGACAGCTGCAAGCGATGGGGGTTAAGCGGCTCGGCTTTGAAAAACAGGCGGTAACATTTGATGTCTATGAAGAGTGGCGATCTCATTTTGACGGAATTGAACTGGTGCCAACGGTAGGCATGATCGAGCGCCTGCGGATGATCAAGGACGAGTCAGAGCTGGCCGTGATCCGTGAAGCGGTACGCATTGCCGATGAGGCGTTCAGCCACATCCTGGGGTACATCAAACCAGGGGTGCGGGAACGAGATGTAGCGCTGGAGTTGGAGTATTTTATGAAGAAAAACGGGGCTGAGGGGGCCGCGTTTGACATCATCGTCGCATCGGGTGAGCGCGGAGCCCTGCCGCACGGACGGGCCAGCGGCAAAGTCATACAGGCCGGGGAAATGGTAACGATGGATTTCGGTGCCTTATACCAGGGGTACGCTTCCGACATCACGCGAACAGTGGCCGTAGGCGAGCCCGATCCGCAGATGAAAAAGATTTACGAGATTGTTCAGAAAGCGCAGCAAAACGGGGTGGCAAAGATTCGCGCCGGCATGACCGGAAGGGAGGCCGATGCCTTGACCCGCGACGTGATTGCCGCTGCCGGCTACGGCGAAGCGTTTGGCCACAGTACCGGGCACGGTCTGGGACTGGAAGTGCATGAGCGCCCCGGTTTGGCGATGAATAGCGACATGGTGCTCGCGCCGGGCATGCTGGTAACCGTTGAGCCAGGCATCTACATCAGCGGCCTTGGCGGGGTACGGATTGAAGATGATGTGCTGATCACGGAGAACGGCTGCGAGATCTTGACCCGCTCGACGAAAGAGTTGCTCATTTTGCCGATCTAATTTATAATATTGCTGTTATTGTTCTGTTAGGAGGCTTGTGATGATATCCGTAAACGACTTTCGTACCGGTTTGACGATTGAAGTGGATGGAAACATTTATCAGGTAATCGAATTCCAACATGTAAAACCCGGGAAGGGCGCGGCATTCGTGCGCTCCAAACTGCGCAACCTGCGCAACGGCAACATTACCGAGATGACATTCCGCGGTGGTGAAAAGGTAAATCCGGCACGCATCGAAACCAGCACCATGCAGTACCTGTACTCCAGCGGGGATGAGTATACGTTTATGAACACGGAGACCTTTGAACAGATCACCTTTACCCGCAGCCAGATTGAGCGCGAGCTGAAATTCCTCAAGGAAAACATGAACGTGCAGGTGATGCAGTACAACGGAGAGACCATCGGGATTCAACTGCCGAACACCGTGGAACTGGTGGTAACGGAGTGCGAGCCTGGTGTCAAAGGGGACACGGCGACCGGCGCTACCAAAAAAGCGGTGCTGGAAACGGGATTCGTGGTCAACGTACCGCTGTTTGTGAACGAAGGCGACAAACTGATCATAGACACGCGTACGGAAGCTTATGTTTCCCGTGCGTAAGATGACAAGGGGCGAAAACCGGCTTTCAATTCGGGAAGCCGGTTTTTCGTTGCAGCGGATGCTGGACAAATCAGCGTACAAGTTTCCCTTGATTTTGTCCGTCGTAGTGTTTTCAACGAGAAAAAAAGGGGTTTACAGCAGCAGAAGCATCGTTTATTATCTGTAGTGGGTCTTGATAAATGATAGTCATTATCATTATCAACCATATAGCAGCTGAAACTGCAGTGTGTCAGCTTGAACATGGTTCTTTTTTAACTGGCAAGTTGAGAATGATTCTTATTATTAAGACTACATAGACAGGAGAGGTCACAGATGAATAAACAAAACAATCTCTGGTTGACAATGCTGCTCGTTTTTTTGGTTGGCGCAGCGTTATTGGCCGGATGTGGCGGTCAAAGCACATCGCAGCCCGAAGCGGGTGCTGCCGGAGGGGAGGCCGCCGGCACGAACGCGAATGCGGACGGTGGAGAAGAAGAGCGCGTTTTTCAAACTCCAGGCGGTGAGTTTCGCATCAAGGGTATTCCCAAGCGTGTTGTCGGTCTCAGTATCGAATCGCTTGACTCCTTGGTGGCGCTGGGCGTCGAACCCGTAGGAATGGCCCTGCCGCCGACAGGTGTGCCGGAGTACCTCCAGGAAGGATTGAAAAACACCACTTCGGTGGGCGATCGCCGCGAACCCAATCTGGAGACGATTCTCTCCCTTGAGCCGGATTTGATTGTAATGGAGGATAACTTTTCTGCTGCGATCAAGGATGAACTGCAAAAAATTGCGCCAACCCTTTCGTACCGGGCCAACTCCTGGGAAGAAGCGATGGAACACCACATCTTGCTGGGGGACATTCTCGGCAAAAAACAGGAGGCGGAGGCCTTCGTCTCCGAGTTCAAGGCAAAACTGGATGAGGTCAAAGGGAAGGCGTCGGGTCATGTCAGTGCGATGGGCATGTACATGATCGGTGACGAATATGCGATGTGGCTCGACAATTCCTTCGTGGGCTCCATCCTCACTTCGCTGGGAGCAGATTACGCCTTGAAATACAGTGAATTGACCAGCGAAGAGAGTGCCGGTGAAAACAAGGAACTGGCCAGTGAGAGCCGCCTCGTCAAACTGAATCTGGAGAAGTTGATTGAGCTAAACCCGCAGGTGCTGTTCCTGATGTCCAACAAAGATGACCTGATCAGCGAGAAGTTGAAAGGAAACGCGGTCTGGTCCAAACTGAATGCAGTTCAGAACGGACGTGTCCATGAAGTGGACCGGAACATTTGGTCGCGCGGCCGCGGGCCAATTGCCGCCAAACTGATCGTGGAGCAGGCTCCTCCGCTGTTGTATCCAGAAGTATTTAAACAATAACGGAAACGCTTGTCGCTGCCAAAGCGCCGTACTGTTGCGGCGCTTTGGCTTGATCTTTTCTGTGCAACTGCGGGGGTGTATATGATGCTCTTTCAGCAAAACACGGTACGAGTCGTGCTGACAGCGGTGATCGGCCTAATCCTGCTCGTAATTGCGATCATCTACAGCACCTTCGCCGGTACGATGCAGCTTGATGTGAAAACCGTCTGGCAATCCCTCTGGGAGCCGGCAGATACAGTGGAGCGGGCAGTTGTTTGGGATTTGCGTCTGCCCCGGGCGCTGACGGGAGCTTTGGTCGGTGCCTGTCTGGCTGTTTCAGGCGTGCTGATGCAGGGAATTACCCGCAATCCGCTGGTTGAACCCAAAATTATCGGGGTGTCCGCCGGAGCCTCTCTGTTTATCGTCGTTTTGACCGTGCTGATGCCCGATTTTCCGCCGGAGTGGACACCGTTTGTGGCCATGGCCGGAGCTGCCGCAGGCGGGCTGCTGGTGTATTCGCTGGCATCCCAACGGGGCGTAACCCCGATTGGCTTGACCTTGGCGGGAGTCGCTGTTTCATTGTTTCTCAATGCACTGATGATGGGTATTCTCGTAATCGACCTGGAAACGGCCGGAGTTGTCATCTTCTGGTTGGCCGGTGGACTGGCCGGACGGGACTGGGCCCACGTGTCGATGATTCTGCCGTGGGCGGCAGGAGGGTTCCTGTTCGCCTGGGCTCTGGCCAAACGAATGAATGCCCTGCAGTTGGGTGACGAAGTAGCGCAGGGACTAGGCATTTCGCTGGAGAAGACCAGGCTGTACGCTGCACTGATCACGATCGCCCTGGCCGGCAGCGCGGTTGCGGTTGCGGGGCCGATCGGATTTGTCGGGCTGGTTGTGCCGCATGTCACGCGCGCACTGGTGGGTGGTGACCATCGTGTGCTGATACCGGTCAGTGCGGTTATTGGTGCTTGTCTGTTGGTGTGCGGAGACATTGCTGCCCGGACCATCCGGGAGCCATTGGAGTGGCCTGTGGGTGTACTGACGGCCTTTTTGGGCGGTCCGTTTTTTCTCTACCTGCTCAGAAAGGAGCGGGAACGATGAGAATCAGGATGCTGGTTGTCGGCCTGCTGATCGCGTTGGTGGGAGCTGTGCTGACCGGAATCAAGTTTGGCGGTGTTGCCATGCCGCTCGGCGACGTGATCAGCGGGCTCTTGATGCTGGAGGACTCTCTGGCAGCCAAATTGGTCTGGGAATACCGGATGCCGAGAATCTTTGTCGCCCTGTTGGTAGGGGCCAATCTGGCCGTTTCCGGTGCGATCCTGCAGGGGATCGCCCGAAATCCGCTGGTGGATACCAATATCCTCGGGATGAATGACGGCGCCGGGTTTGCGGCGGTACTGATGATGACCATTTTGCCCGGACTGCCGGTGGCAGGCCTTCCCCTTAGTGCGTTCGCCGGTGCCATTCTCGCCACCGCGATCGTATACGTGCTGGCATGGAAGAAGGGGATGAGCCCGATTCGGCTGGCGTTGGCCGGAATTGCCGTAGGAGCCGTTTTTGACGCGGGCATTACCGCGCTGATGATCGGAGCAACCGACCAGGTAGGGGCCGCACTGCTCTGGCTGAAAGGGAGCTTGTGGGGCAGAGGTTGGGA
This sequence comes from Brevibacillus sp., assembly GCA_017656235.1. Lineage (GTDB taxonomy): Bacteria > Bacillota > Bacilli > Brevibacillales > Brevibacillaceae > Brevibacillus_E. The sequence goes on along the minus strand of JACDOF010000001.1, from coordinate 1,080,477 downwards.
TCACTTTTTTACCCTGCTGCCGTGGTCTGTCCTCAGCCTGCTGGGGGCCTGGCTGCTTGCCGGAAAGATGAACGTGATCCGGTTGGGCGATCAGGTGAGCAGAGGATTGGGCATGCGGCTGGAGCTTGCCAGGACCTGCCTGTTGTTGTTGGCCGTGGTCATGGCCGGCAGTGCCGTGGCTGTTGCCGGGACAATCGGTTTCGTCGGATTGATCGTGCCGCACCTGGTCAGGCTTTGGGCCGGGGCCGATTACCGGGTGATGCTTCCAGTCTCCGCACTTGCTGGCGGGCTGCTGGTGCTGATTGCCGACACCGCAGGGCGTTCCTTGTTTGCGCCGACGGAAGTGCCTGCCGGAGTGTTTACCGCTGTTTTCGGAGCGCCGTACTTCCTCTATTTGCTGCGAAAGGCACTGCGCTGATCTGCGGCGGACAGCAAGGATGCCGTCTTGCAACGGTGAGGAAAACTCGGTCACAGACTCATTGGATGAGAAAGATTGTGAATGAAGATGAAACCAAACGATCCGTACGTATCTGGTGAGCAGGCGGAAGAAGCGGGAGAGGTCTACGCGTTTCGTTACGCCAATTACAACTGGTTCTTGTTGGGAAGTTTTCTTTCCCGCACCGGGGAATGGTTTGATCGCGTTGCTTTTAACTGGTTTGTGTTTTCTCTTACTCAATCTCCGTTTGCGGTTGGCCTGGTTGAGTTTGCCCGGCTGATTCCCGTCCTGTTTTTCAGCGTGTTGGGTGGGGTGGCCGCCGACCGGTGGGATCGCCGCAAACTATTGATCGTTACGCACGCAGGGGCGATGGTCAGCACGACAGCGCTTGGTCTGGCCGTATTGTGGGAAGTCCGTTCCCTGTACGTGCTGCTGGCGATACTGCTGGTGCGCGGCATGTTTTTGGCCCTGGAAATACCGGCTCGCCACGCCTTCATTCCTAATCTTGTGCCTGCTGCGGCGATGACCAGCGCAGTTTCCATTTTTAGCGCAACACTGAACACAGCCCGCATCGCTGGGCCTGCCATCGCTGGGGTTCTGCTGACTGTCTGGAGCGTGTCCACTCTGATTTTGATCAATGCAGGCAGCTACCTTGCTGTAATCGGAACGCTTTTGCTGATCAGATCGAGGAGCGGGCAGCAGGAAAGCACAGGGGATTTCACTGTCGCTTCCGGAATAGGGGAAGCCCTTCGATTTTTGCGACAGCATCCGCTCGTACTCGGTGTGTTTCTGCTTGGCATGGTTCCGATGATCTTTTGCTATCCCTATGCGACGCTGATGCCGGTGTTTGCCAAAGAGGTACTGGACGTTGGACCGCAAGGATTCGGACTGCTGTTGTCGACGGCTGCCTGTGGGTCGGTTTGCGGGTCGCTCGTCCTGGTCTTTGGCCGTTATCCGCTGCCCAAGGGAAAATTGTTTGCTATCTGTGTCGGGTTGTTTGGAGGAGGCGTGCTCCTGCTTTCGTTTTCCCGGCTGTTTTGGCTGTCCCTCATGTTGATGTTTTTCATCGGTGTGGTCAGCCAGGCGTACCGCATCGTCGAGCGGGTTATTATCCAGGAAGCAATTCCCGACCAACTGCGCGGTCGCATCCTCAGCATCGTGATGATCGATGCCGGTCTGACTCCCATTGGAGATCTTGGTATCGGCTTTATTGCCGAGCATGTCGGTGCCGCCGCTGCTCTAGCTTTGATGGGGGGAACGGCACTGGTCGTCGCTTCCGCGATCATGTTGGTATACCGACAGATTTGGCTGATCCGGTAGTATCCGTATACGGAAAAGAAGGCGTACCGCCAGTTTCGTGTGGTACGCCTTTTTTCACATGGTACTCAGAGCCAGCGGGTCATCCACTCGTACAGCTTGATCAGCAGCGCCGTGATGCCCGCGGCCATCAGCGGACCGACAGGAATTCCGCGCAAAAACACAATCCCGATGATGGACCCGATGACCAGTCCCACAATCATGTGCGGTTCTGCTTTCAATAGATCAAGTCCTTTTCCGTTCATGTAAGTGGCCAATGCTCCGCCTGCCAGAGCCAGTACCCCCATCAGCGTGGTGAAGAGCGGGATAATCTCTTTCCAGGAGACTTTTTCACTGGCAAACGGGACCAACACGGATATGGTCAAAAACAATAGCCCCAATTCCATGCCGCGCCGCTCAACCGTTGGAAAGAAACGATCCAGTGACGTCAGTTTCAGCACCAACAGCATGCTGGCCGCTGTGGCGATAATCGGCGAACGGCCGACCAATCCGACCACGATGAGCAAGACGAGCATTACTTCTCCGGACCAAAACGACATGTGATCGAACCCCTGTCCCTGTTCTTCCTCCTTCAATCTATGAGACAAGGCAGGGATATATGCGTCGCTGTCGGACCGCCGGGACCAGGGAATAGGCATCGACGAGGCAGCAGTGGCGGATGTCCTCTGAGCAGCCATGCTGGACAAGCCGCCTGGCGGTCACCCCCATCATCACGCCTGCCAGAAGCTGTTCGGCAAACTGCCGGTAACCTGCTTCCAACATGAGGCCCAGATCACATACGGAAAGACCCGGGTTTTGCTGTTTGGCCCGGTGGATCATCATACCGGCCGCCAAGCCATCTTCCAGACTAAACACCTGACGCGATCCCGCACAGTATAGGGTTATGTCCAACCCCTTCCACAAGGCCTGTTCGATGCAGGCTGTCGCATTTAAAAAGCAGCCGATCAGAAGCAACTCCGCCCGTTCCGCCTTGTGGATCGCCCGTGTGCCATTGGTTGTCGTCAGAACCAGATGTCGTCCGGCGGGATTGGTTTTCAGCAGTTCGGTTGGTGAATTGTCGCAGTGAAAGTCCGCAATTTTTTTTGAATGCCGTTCGCCTGCCAGTACCGCCGTATCTGAGCGCAATGCAAACGCCTGACCGATCGTTTCCACCGGCTGGACAAAGGCAAACCCGTGTGCCAGCGCAGTGACGATGGTACTGGAGGCGCGCAGGACGTCAATCACAACCACAGTCCTTCTGGCAATCTGGTCATGGCGGATTTCATCTAACGAAGCGACGACTTCTGCTCGCATGTCGCTTTTCTCCCCTCCTGGATGATCCACCGAGAGGTATCACCTCGTAATCCGCGACGCAGGCTCTCCAGGGAGAGCACGTCTGTTGGCGCTATGTTTCCCAGGTTGGTGTGTATCCCTAGTGTCTCCAAAAAGGCCACTTGCTGTTCCTTGCGGGGGGCCTCCCAAATCAGCCGTGAGGCGTATGATCCGGCCAACATATGCACGTCGCGCAGAAACGACCGGTCCACTTCTCCTTTGCCGTTAAACACACCCACGTTGCCGCTTTCCCGAGCTTCCACGATGACGTAGTCGGCGCCGGACAGCAAATCTGTTTCCAGCGTCCTGATGAACTTATCCAGGTCAATGGTGTAGTTGGCCGTCTTTTTGCCAAATTCCGTATAGACGGTAAGGCCTGCCTGTTTGGCCAGCTGGATGGCCTGCCTGCGGAGGTCGCTTGTAATCGGGAGGGACCCGTCAGAAATCTCGATCGCGGTAAAGCCGATTGTCCGGACAGCGTTGATGTAGCGTTCCACCTCATCATGCATACAGGCTACTTCAAAAAACGTGCCCCCTGGCATAATCAGCACCTGGTGCATCCGAGCGAGGGCGATCTTGCTCTCCAACAGACTGGTTGGATACAGCACTGATGTACCAAAGCCCAATTTGTAAACATCGATATAGGAAGCAGATACGTTCAACACATCTTCAAACGAATGGAGACCGAGTCCCTTGTCAATCACCATCGTCAGACCTTGCTGACGGGGTTTGCGGGCGCGCTCGAAAGATGGATCGCTCCAGGTTTGCGGCCAAAACGACGGATCATGTCCACTCATCTTTGTTTCCCCTCTTCTTCTAGGCATTTGCTTCAGTCTATGCCGGACAGGCGGGAGGAGTGATAAACGCACAGAGGAAGTGGGTGGTGCCCAAAGGACAAGGCCGTTTCACCGGCTAGACTAGAGTGGGAGGGATTCGCATAGAGTGGAAATAAGGAGGGACGAGTATGTTGGAAAAGGCTATTATTGGTATGGCCTCACTGCGTTTTTTGTCCGGAACAATCGAAATCGTGGCCGCCTTGCTCATCTTGAAGCTGAATCAGGTGGAAAAGGCGCTGATCGTCAATACGGGACTGGCATTGGTTGGACCGGTTATCCTGCTGACGACGACGGCAATCGGCTTGATCGGCATATCGGATCGGATCAGCTTCGCAAAAATGCTCTGGATCTTTGCGGGGGTTGCCTGTATCCTCATCGGGATCCGCAAGTAATGGACAGCACATCGGCAGCATGTCCTGAGGCGATGGCTCGGTTGGACCCCCGCAAGTGGTGTGGTAGACTTAAGAGTACATGACGTACATACGTTTCGGAAAGGCGCATAAGGGTGTTATAGCTGTCGGTAATGGAGGGGATGACGCAGATGCTGTTTGAGCCGATTACGCTGGGAGGAGTCACGCTAAAAAACCGGATTGTAATGTCACCGATGTGTCAGTATTCCGCTGGCGAACAGGGCTTGGTAACAGATTGGCATCGCATTCACTATGCGAGCAGGGCTGTCGGCGGTGTCGGCCTGGTGATGGTGGAGGCCACTGCTGTGCAGCCGAACGGGAGAATTTCGACGCGCGATTTGGGCATATGGGACGATACTCACATCGCAGGGCTGTCTGAGGTGGTCAGGCTGGTACAGGCAGCGGGGGCAAAAATCGGGATTCAATTGGCCCATGCTGGCCGCAAATCCCAGGTAGAAGGAAGATTGGATGCACCGTCTCCAATTGCCTTTTCCGCCGATTTCCCCACCCCTGTCCCGCTGTCGCAAGAGGGGATCAATGACGTCGTCGCCAATTTCCGTCAGGCTGCGGGGCGGGCCCGGCAGGCAGGTTTCGACGTAATTGAAATTCATGCGGCCCACGGTTATTTGATCAATCAGTTTCTGTCTCCGCTGTGCAACCACAGAGACGATCCATACGGCGGCGACCGTGACCGTCGCTTCCGCTTGCTTAAGGAGATTGTGACGGCGGTACGCGAAGTGTGGGAGGGACCGCTGTTTGTCCGTTTTTCAGCGGAGGAGTACGCGGAAGGCGGCAATCATATCGAGGATTACGTATACTATTCCCGCTTGCTAAAACAGATGGGCGTCCATCTGATCGACGTCTCTTCCGGAGCGGTAGTGCCGTATCCCGTTCGCGACTATCCCGGGTATCAGGTACCGTTTGCTGAGAAAATCAGGCGAGAGGCCGGCATCGCCACTGGCGCCGTGGGAAAAATCACTGTCGCGCAGCAAGCCGAACAAATCCTGGAAAATGGACAAGCCGATCTGATCTTTCTCGGCCGGGAGCTGCTGCGCAATCCGTATTGGGCACTGCACGCAGCGGCTGCACTGGGAGTCAGAAACGAACCGCCAGTGCAGTATGCGCGTGCCTTTTAGCTCTCCTCCGTACCAGTTTTTTCGTTACGTAACCTTTCAGCCTCGGGGCACAATACACGTGTAGTCTACGAGGAGGGGTTGCAATGGAACACCTGGAAAAACGCATCTCGTATTTGCGCGGTCTGTCGGACGGCTTCGACGTAAGTGAAACCAGTCGCGAAGGAAAAGTGCTAAGCGATGTCATTCAGGTGATCGATGATCTGGTTGCCGAAATGAAAGAACTGCATATGCGGGTGCAGGAAGCGGAAGAGTACCTGGAAGCTGTGGATGAAGACTTGAGCGATTTGGAATACATGCTGTTTGACGATGAGGCCATTTATGAGACGGTTGATGCCCGTTCCGATCAGGAGGAGCCGACGGCTGACCAATACTACGATCTAGACGACAGCGAAGACGCCCACTTGTATGACAGAAGGGGGAGGCGGACGGCGGCCGAAGAGGAACATTTGGACCAGACGTATGAAATCGAATGCCCCACCTGCAAGGAAATCTTGTTCTTGCATGAAGGAACGGATGACGAAGGATACCATCACTACGTCATTGAGCCACGTCAAGAAGAAACGGTCATCAATCCGACTTAGCGCTTTGATTAAGCCGGCAACGGACCTGTTGTCCCAAACGGTACAGAGTTTGGGATGACGGGTCCGTTTTGTTCGCCCGAAAGGACAGGCGTCTGTCGCCGCCGGACAGCTGTACGGGGAAGGTGTCCTTTTCATGCATAATTCATGTCCATCGCTGCATAGGATGGAGGTAAGTCTGAGTGGACAAAGAGGTGGTGTGTGTGAAAGAAATACTCGCCATCCTACCGGCTCCCGTCCGCAGTGTCCTGTCCATTCTGCCGGAGGCAGTGTTGGAAAGCATTGAAGAAGTCAGGCTTCGGCAGAACCAGCCGTTGGAAATACGCTACGGCCAGCAGGCCAGTTACGTTACGCCAAAGGGCCAACTGACGGCCAACTCCCGCCAGGGCTGGATTTTTACGGAGGAGCATGCAGTCAAACTGCTTAACCAAATCAGCCAGCACTCACTGTATGCGCTTGAGGAAGAGCTGAAGCGGGGATACATCACCGTCGTGGGAGGACATCGCATCGGACTGGCAGGCAAGGTAGTCCTGGAGAGAGGCGAGGTGAAGGGGATTCGCGAGGTTACCAGCTTTAACATTCGCATTGCCCGTGAGAAACGGGGGGTTGCCCAAAAAGTGCTGCCGTTTCTGTTTGAACGAGGAAAGGTGCTGAACACCCTGATCATTTCTCCGCCCCAGTGCGGCAAAACGACACTCTTGCGGGATTTGGCCCGTTCGATCAGTTACGGCAATCAGCATGCCTCCAGCCGCAAAGTGTCAATTGTGGACGAGCGTTCAGAGATTGCAGGATGTCTCAACGGCGTGCCGCAGCGAGACGTCGGGCCGCGAACCGATGTTCTGGATGCCTGCCCGAAAGCGCTTGGGATGATGATGATGATCCGCTCGATGTCACCTGAGGTGGTGATTGTCGACGAAATAGGCAGGGCGGAAGATAGCGAGGCGATCTGGGAGGCCATTCATGCCGGTGTATCCGTTATATGTTCGGCACATGGGTTTGATCTCGCGGAAGCAGTCCGTCGGCCAATGCTGGGCAAGCTGATCCAGCAGGGGGCTTTCGAACGTTATATCGTGCTCAGTCGTTCCGGTGGAGCGGGAACGGTAGAAGGGATATATGACGGAGCCCTTCATCCCCTAAAGAGGGAAGAAGTCGCATGGTCAAGCTGATCGGGGCTGCTCTCGTTCTCTTTTCCGCCACCATGACCGGATGGCACATCGGAAAATCCTACGCCAATCGATCGGCGCAGCTGCGTGCGCTTTTGCTCGCACTGCAAATGCTGGAGACGGAGATCGTTTACGGATCGACCCCCCTGCATCGTGCTTTCGTCAAGATCGGGCACCGTGTCGCCCCTGAGGTCGGCCGCATTTTTCTGGCCGCTTCCGAGCAGCTTGTCAGGCACGAAGGGCAGACAACACAGGTTTGCTGGCAGACGGCGATCGAGCAGCACTGGGCGGACACAGCGCTCTGCAAACAGGAGCAAGACGTACTGCTGCACCTGGGGTACGTCCTCGGCAGCTCCGACCGTGAAGACCAGCAGAAACACTTGAAATTGGCCGTTACGCACCTGCGCACACTGGAAGAAGAGGCACGGCTGGAACAGTACAAGTACGAGAAGATGTACAGGACACTGGGTGTTTTGGGCGGTCTCTTGCTGGTAATCCTCATGTTTTAAAGCGAGGTGTTCGTAGTGGGTTTCGATTTGACTCCCGTCTTCCAAATCGCCGGGGTCGGTTTTATCATGGCTATCATTCACACCGTACTGAAAGCTTCTGGCAAAGAGGACGTTGCCCACTGGGCCACTCTCGTCGGTTTCATCATCGTGCTGTACATGGTGGCGCACTACCTGGGAGACTTGTTTAATGAAGTGAAACGCGTCTTTTTGTTCAACTAGGGGGGGCGCCGACCATGGAAATCGTGCAAATCGTTGGCCTCGGCATCGTGGCTACCATCCTCGCACTGGTCATCAATGAACAAAAGTCGATGTTTGCCTTTTTGCTGGCGATTGTCTCCGGTGTGATCATCTTTCTTTTTTTGATCGACAAGATTGCCGAGGTGATCCGCATTCTGGAACGACTGGCCGTGCAGGCAGATCTCAACATGATATTCCTGAAGACGATTCTGAAGATTATCGGTATTGCCTACATTGCCGAGTTTGGGGCGCAGATTACCCGTGATGCCGGTCAGGGGGCGATTGCAGCCAAGATTGAGCTGGCCGGCAAGGTCTTGATTCTGGTGATGGCCGTCCCGATTGTCCAGATTATTATTGAGACGGTTGTCGATCTGCTGCCGGCTTGAGTGGATAGGGGGATGCCGGTGAGACATTGGACAGGACTGCTCTTCCTTTTCCTGATGCTGGCCCCGCAAGTTTCCGCCGCTTACGACGGGTCATCTTCGGACGGGCCATTGGATCAACTGGTGCGGCAGCAGGCCGAACAGATAGGAATCGAGCAGATTGAACAATTCTGGTACAAGACGCTTCAGGAGTACAAGGGTTACCTGCCTGATCTGCAGTCGCCGGGGCTTCTCAAGCTGTTGTTTAACGGTGGGGAACTGACGGCGTCCGGCGTGCTGGGCGGTTTGTTCAAATATTTTTTTCACGAAGTACTGACCAACGGCAAACTGCTTGGCTCGATCATTATCATCACGGTCTTTGCCATGATTTTGGAGACGATGCAGAGTGCCTTTGAGCGAAATGCGGTCAGTACGGTGGCCTACGCCATCACCTATCTGGTGTTGATGGTGCTGGCGATGAACAGCTTCCATCTGGCCATTACCTACGCCAAAGACGCAATTGCCAACATGTCCGATTTCATGCTGGCCATGATTCCGCTGGTGATTGCCTTGTTGGCCTCGATGGGCAATCTCGCATCAGCTGCGCTGTTTCATCCGCTGATTATTTTCATGATCAACATCAGCGGGATCTTGATCTCCACGGTCATTTTTCCGCTGCTGTTTCTCTCGGCCATGCTTTCCATCGCCAGCCTCTTTTCGGAACGCTATCAGGTGACCCAGATGGCTGCGCTGCTGCGCAACATTGCCATGGGGGCGCTTGGCTCGTTTCTGACCATCTTTCTGGCGGTGGTCAGCATTCAGGGGGCAACGACAGCGGTGACCGACGGCGTGACGCTGCGCACGGCCAAGTACGTGACCGGCAACTTTATTCCACTGGTTGGCCGAATGTTTTCAGAAGCGGCCGATACCGTAGTCGGGGCCACGCTGCTCGTGAAAAACGCCATTGGTCTGGCCGGGGTGATCATTCTGTTGATTCTCTGCGCGTTTCCGGCGGTCAAAATTCTTGTGCTGGCGCTGATTTACAACGTTTCATCGGCTGTTTTGCAGCCGCTCGGCTCCAGCCCGATCATTGCCGCCCTCGGCACAATCGGCAGAAGCCTGGTCTACGTGTTTGCCGCCCTGGCTACGGTGGGACTGATGTTTTTCCTGGCAATCACCATCATCATCACGGCAGGCAATCTATCGTTGATGATTCGGTAGGTGGGAACTTCATGGCATGGTTAACCCTTTGGTTGAAAAAAATCATCCTGCTCGTCCTGTTGGCAGCCTTTCTCGACCTGATCCTCCCGAATACCACCCTGCAGCGCTATGTGAAGATGGTGATGGGCTTGATCATTCTGCTGACCATCATGTCGCCGCTTTTTTCCCTGTTTCGCATCCCGCCGGAAGAACTGGCGCACCGTCTGCTGCGCTATCAGCAGCAGTTCGATACCGGGGCAGCTCCGGAATCGGAGTGGAAGAACGTAGCGGAAAACGTACTGCGGCAGCAGCACCGGCAGGTGGAAGAGTACGTCAGCTCCCAGATGGAATCACTCATCCGGGAACAGGTGCGCACTTCGTTTGGGGTCGAGGTGGCATCCGTCGAGGTGCGGTTTCGTCAATCAAATCAGGATCAACCAACTGTGGATGCGGTAATGGTGCAGGTGGTGGACAGGGCAGCGGAGGAAGCTGGAGCCACCCGTGACGAGACGCCTGTGAGGCCGATAGAGCCAATCAGGATTGAGGTAGGAAGGGAGCAGGCAAACAGCGCAGCGGATAACAGCGTTGACAGCCTTCCGGCGTACAGTTCCGCCCGCACGACCCGCAACCGGGCGATTGCCGCACACATCGCCGGGCAGTGGCAGCTGAAACCGGAGGTGGTAACCGTAACCGGCGTGGAGGAGGAAGAGAGACGCTGATGGACGGGCGCAAAGGGGGGATGTAGATGCTGTCCAAACTGAAGCAGTTGCTGGGCAACACTCCAGGCGATAAGCAACTAAAGCCGATTCACTATTTGATCCTCTTGTTATCGATTGGGGCAGCGGTGATGATCTTTACGGATTTTCTATCCGTCGAGCGGGACCCGCCTGCAGAAAGTGAACATTACGCCGCTGCCAGACCGGATGGGGAACCGCCTGCCGCCCCCGCTCTGGGCAGCTCTGTCGGCAGTGACGTGATCCAGGAATACGAAAATATCTATGAAACCCAGTTGGCTGAGATTCTGGAAGCGGTGATCGGCGTCGGGCAGGTAGAGGTGATGGTGAACCTTGATTCAACACCCGAAGTCATCGTCGAGAAAAACCGTGATACCCGCTCTGCAACAACAAAGGAAACAGACAGGGAGAATGCGACGCGCAACCAAATCGATCAGTCAAGAAACGAGCAGGTCGTCGTGGTCCAGGGAACCAAGCAGGAACATCCGGTTGTGGTAAAGACGGTCAAACCAAAAGTGAGAGGCGTGCTGGTAGTAGCCAAGGGAGCGGAGAACATTCAGGTAAAAGCGTGGATTCTGGAAGCGGTCCAAAAAGTATTGGACGTTCCCGCCTATAAAATCTCGGTATTACCCAAAAAAGGTTAGGAGGTTGTGCAGATGGTTGTACGCAAGCAAACAGTTTGGCTGTTGACGATGCTGGCCGTAATGGTCGTATTGTCGGGGTACTATCTGGTAAAAGGGCCGAGCGAACAGACGCCGGCGCTGGGGAGCCCGGCCGGTCAGGAGGATGCCTTGTCAGGAGTAGAAGTAGAGACGGAACAAACCGACATGCCTGCCCCCGATGCCGCACCAGTGGAGGACGTGACCGACGAAAGCGGCCAGTCGGAGTATGCGCAGGCGGGAGAGGAGGGCACATGGCCCGAAGATGGCAGCAGCTCCATTTTCACCAATGCCGTCAACGAGACCTTCCAGGGAATCAAGATCAACCGGGAAGCGATGATGGAAAAACAAAAGGATGAACAAATGGAGATTATCGTCAATCCGGACGCCTCCCCGCAGGCGATAGCGGAGGCGAAAGCACGGCACGATGAGCTGTCGCAGATGCAAAACAACATCATGGCGCTGGAGGAGATGCTGAAAGCAGACGGCTACAAAGATGCCGTGGTCTTCGCCCAAAACGACAGTGTGAAGGTGGTCGTCCAGGCTGAGAAACTGGATCGCAAGCAGGTCGTGGACATCATTGCATTGACCAAGCAGCATCTCGATGTACCGGGATATAAGGTGACGGTCAGTTCCCAACCGTGATCGCGCAGGAGCCGGGCCATAAGAAGAATGCAGAAGACACCGGGAGGATTCCTGGTGTTTTTTCTGCTCACATTCTATAAAACGGCGTCCGAACATATTCCTTTCCTTGACGTTGTACAGCCAAGAAGCTACCATATTATTTATGGGTTTATCTGCTTTTGCCAAGCCTGTGCCGGTGAATCAATGAGCTAAAGAACAAGGAGTGAACGCAAGATGTTCAAGCTTCACGAAATTCGTGAAATGATCAAGTTAATTGACCAATCGAGCATACAAGAGTTGAAGCTGGAATGGGAAGGTTCCAAACTGAGCATTAAAAAGTCTTCGGCCCCTGCGGCTGAAGTGCCGGTCACCGTGGCTCCACCGCAGCCTGCGGTTCACGTACAGCCGGCGTCTGTGGTGACCTCTTCGGCACCTGAGGTTCAGCCCGCTGCTCAACCGGAAGCTCCAAAGCCCGCTGAAGCGGCAGCTGTCGCTGATGAAGCCAACCTACATAAAATTACCGCCCCGATGGTCGGCACGTTTTATCGTGCACCAGAGCCGGGCAAACCGCCATACGTGCAGCCTGGTGACAAGGTTACGCCAAACAGTGTGGTATGTATCCTGGAAGCCATGAAGCTGTTCAATGAGATCGAAGCAGAAGTGAGCGGCGAGATCGTGAAGGTTTTGGTGGAAGACGGTCAGTTGGTTGAGTACGGGCAGCCGCTGTTCCTCGTCAAGCCAGAGTAAAACGGAGGGAGAACCAGGATGTTCCAAAAAATCCTAATCGCCAATCGCGGCGAGATTGCTGTGCGAATCATCCGGGCGTGCCGCGAATTGGGGATCCGCACGGTCGCCGTCTATTCGGAAGCGGACCGGGAATCGCTGCACGTCAAGATGGCAGACGAGGCGTACTGCATTGGTCCGACCGCATCCAAGGAGAGTTATTTGAACATGGCAAACCTGATGAGCCTTGCGACCAAGGTGGGGGTTGATGCGGTTCACCCTGGATACGGTTTTCTGGCCGAAAACGCCGATTTCGCTGAAATCTGCGCCGCTTGCAACATCACGTTTATCGGACCGGACCCTGAAGCGATCACCAAGATGGGGGATAAATCAACCGCGAAAGAAACGATGAAAGCAGCAGGTGTGCCAACCGTACCTGGTACAGACGGACTGATTGATGACGTGGGTGAAGCCATTGAAACCGCCCGTCAAATCGGTTACCCCGTGATGGTAAAGGCAACCGCTGGTGGCGGCGGGCGCGGGATGCGTGTTGCGCATGATGACGAAGAGTTGGAAAAGGCGATTCGACAGGCGCAAAACGAGGCCAAAACCGCTTTTGGCAATCCTGGCGTATACCTGGAAAAGTTCGTTGAAGGGCCGCGCCACGTTGAGATTCAAATCATGGCCGACAAGCACGGCAATGTTGTCTATGTGGGCGAACGCGACTGTTCGATCCAGCGGCGGCACCAAAAGCTGATTGAGGAAGCACCGTCCCCTGCGCTGAGTGAGGAACTGCGCCATCAGATGGGGCAGGCAGCGGTGGCGGCAGCCAAAGCGGTTCATTACCACGGAGCAGGCACGGTGGAGTTTTTGCTGGACCGGCACGGACAGTTTTACTTTATGGAGATGAATACGCGCATTCAGGTAGAGCATCCGGTTACGGAAATGATCAGCGGCCAGGATTTGATCAAGGAACAGATTCTTGTGGCTGCCGGCAATCCGCTCTCCTTTACCCAGGAACAGGTGAAACTGGACGGTTGGGCGATCGAATGCCGAATCAATGCGGAAAACCCGGCCAAAAACTTCATGCCCTCTCCGGGACGCATTACCAACTACCTGCCACCTGGCGGGTTTGGAGTGCGCGTGGACAGCGCTGCCTATTCCGGATACCAGATACCGCCGTTCTATGACTCGATGATCGCCAAGGTGATTGTATGGGGCAAAGACCGCCGCGAAGCAATCGAGCGAATGAAACGGGCCCTTTCCGAATTCGTGATAGACGGCATTGCCACCACGATTCCCTTCCATTTGAAGGTGCTGGAGCACGAAAAGTTTGTCAGCGGAGAGTTTGATACGAAGTTTTTGGAGACGCATGATCTCAAACTTGATGAAACGTAGTTTGTAAAAAAGGCGCGTCGTTGCTATAATGGGAGGTAAACCCAGAGGGAGGTGCGTGTGATGGAGGAATTTACGGCTGATACAGAAAAGACAGAACTGGGGAAGATCCAGATCGCTCCCGAAGTATTGGAGGTTATCGCGGGGATGGCCGCCTCGGAAGTAGAAGGTGTTGCGCAGATGAGCGGGGGCTTCGTCGGCGACATCGCTGAGCGTCTCGGCCGAAAAAACGTGGCCCGCGGCGTCCGCGTAGAGGTTGGTTCTCGTGAAGCGGCTGTCGATTTGTCCATAGTCGTGAAATACGGCTACCGCATTCCGGAAGTAGCCCGAAATTTACAGGACAGTGTAAGTGCTGCGATTGAGAGCATGACTGGGCTCTCGGTCGTTGAGGTTAACGTACATATTGTCGATGTGGAACTAAGTCCCGAAGAAAAAACGCAGCCGGCCAATACGCAGAGCCTGCCGGAAGAGCATCAGAGGGTTCGCTGAACCGTCTAAACCGTGCCCCCAGCCAAGGGGGCATTTTCTGCATAAGGAGGGGCCGATTTGAATCTGTTCGACCGCTTTATCCTATCCGTATACAGTCTCGTCCTGATCATCCTTTCGCTGCTTGCGATCGGCGTATTCTCCAACTTGATCGATCGCTCGTGGGTGGAACTGTTTTTCTCCCGCATTTACGGCACGACGACAATCAATCTCCCATATCTGATCGTATCGGTTATTTTTCTGGCGATCAGTGTCCGTTTTTTTGTCAGCGGATTTCGCCGCCAGGGGCGTGAGCACAAAGCAATCTACCAGCGGAATGACTTTGGACATGTCAGCATTTCACTGGATACCATTCGCGCCATTGCGGAACGTGCAGCGCGCAAGGTAAGAGGGGTACGCGAGCTAAAGACACATGTCTCAACCCAGGAGTTGGGAAATGTGATTTCGCTGCGGGTGACGTTTGACGGAGAGACCCCCCTGCCGGAACTAACCCAAAATCTGCAGGCGGAAGTAAAGGCGAGGGTGGAAGCGATCACCGGGCTGGACATCGCGGAGGTTTCGGTGTCGGTCGTCGAGGTGGCGCCGACAGACCATGTTACCGTCCGGAGCAGGCGGGTAGAATAGAAGGTGAAGCACATGTTATGGGAGATCCTCTGGGAGCACAAGGGCAAGTGTCTGGGAGTGATTGCGGGCCTTTTCTTTGGCATCATTTATCTGCTTGTCGGATTTTGGGATACCCTTGTGATGATCGTCTTGGTGGCGACCGGATATTATATAGGGCGTAAACTGGATCAAAAAGAAGATCTGCGGGAACTGTTGGACCGCATCCTGCCTGGTAAATTCAAACAGTAGGTGAACGAACATGAAGCGTAGAACAGCAAGAGAAAAAGCGGTGCAATGCCTGTTTCAAATCGACATGGCCCAGGTGGACTTACACGATGCAGTCGCGATGGTGCTGGAAGATCAGGAACAGGGAGACCCCGACTACATGATGTTCCTTGTAGAAGGGGTGCTGAAGCATTTACCGCAGATTGACGAGGAATTGAAAAAATACCTGCGCGGCTGGCGGTTGGAGCGAATTGCCAACGTGGATCGGGCCATTTTGCGGCTGGCCTTCTTTGAACTGATGTACGAACCGGAATTGCCGGAGAAAGTCGTGCTTAACGAGGCCGTGGAATTGGCAAAACTGTACAGTGATGACCAGTCGTACAAATTTGTCAACGGGGTGCTGTCCAGTTTCTTGCAGGCTCGGGAACAGACGCAGGTGTAGCGGGAAGGCAATCAGTACGCCCGAACAGCAGAAATCAGGTGAAAGAAATCATGGATCAAGTCGTACTGGGAATTGATACCAGCAATTACCGGACATCGCTTTGTTTGGCCCGCGAAGACGGTGAGATTGTTGCAGAAGCCAGAAAACTTCTCAAGGTAAAAGAAGGAAAAAGGGGACTGCAGCAATCGGAAGCCGTCTTTCAGCACGTGATGAACCTGCCGGAATTAAGCGACCAGCTCCGTTTGGACAAATGGCGGATTGCGGCTGTATGTGCCAGTGAAAAGCCACGGCCGCTGGAAGAGTCGTACATGCCGGTGTTTAAAGTAGGGGAAGGACTGGCCAAGTGCTTGTCCGTTTTCCTGGATGTCCCCTATTACCTGACCAGTCATCAGGAGGGACATATTGCCGCTGGTGAGTATTCAGCATCAGAGCGCCCACAAGGGGATCGGTTTCTGGCTGTGCATCTGTCCGGGGGAACATCGGAGCTGCTCGCGTGTACCCGCCATGAATGTGGTTACCGGATCAAAAAGATTGGAGGATCCATTGACCTGCATGCCGGTCAACTGGTGGACCGCGTGGGTGTGGCACTGGGCCTGCCGTTCCCCGCAGGCCCGTACGTGGAAGAGTTGGCCCGCCAGGCAGCAGGTACCTTCCGCGTCGCTTCGTCCGTAGACGGGTTGAACTTCAGCTTCTCCGGTCCCGAGGCTGCCCTCCTGCGGGCCATCTCCCGTCAGGAGGTTCCTCCGGCTGAAATCGCACGCGCCGTGGAACAGTGTTTGGCCAATACGCTGGAAAAAGTGCTGCGAAAGTCAGTGGAACAAGGATATGGCCGTCAGATTCTGATTGTTGGCGGTGTCGCAGCCAATCAGTATATACGCGAACGACTGATCAAGCGCCTGGAACACACGGCGGTAGGGGCGAAGCTGTACTTCTGTGATCCGCCCTACTCGGGTGACAACGCTTACGGCGTAGCCATGCTGGGGTGGGCGATGCACAAAAACCGAACATTTGATAATGTATAACGGTTAAAATTTCGTCTTTACATACCTGCGTCTCCTCGCTACACTAGGTGTGAACATACAGAGCGAAGGAGGTTGTCACCCACATGTCAGCAGTGGTGATTGACGGCAAGGCAATAGCCAGATCGATCCGGGAAGAGATCGCCCGGGAAGTGGAGCAATTGAAGCAGGAAGGGATACATCCTGGTCTTGCAGTTGTTTTGGTTGGACAAGACCCCGCCTCTCACTCCTATGTGAAAGGAAAAGTAAAGGGATGTGAAGAGGTAGGCATATATTCGGAAGTGGTCTGTCTGGAAGAGTCGGTAAGTCAGGCGGAGCTGCATGAGACAATTGAACAGATAAAGAAAAAAACGAACATTCATGGGATATTGGTGCAGCTGCCGCTGCCGCCGCACATCTCTGAGGAAGCGGTACTGGATTTAATCCCGGCTGAGAAAGATGTGGACGGCTTTCATCCGGAAAATGTCGGGAAAATGGTGATCGGCAAAGAGTCGCTTCTTCCCTGCACACCTCACGGCATTGTCAAGTTGATTCAAACGACGGGAACAGACTTGAACGGGAAGCACGTGGTTGTCATTGGCCGCAGCAATATCGTCGGGAAGCCGGTTTCGCTATTGCTGCTGCAAGAGAACGCGACCGTGACCTTGTGCCACTCCCGCACCCGCAACCTGGCAGACTTGACGCGCCAGGCTGACATTCTTGTGGTTGCTGTGGGGAAACCGCATCTGATTGGCAAAGAACACGTCTCCCCCGGGACAATCGTAATAGATGTGGGCGTTAACCGTTTGGAAAACGGCAAGCTTGTCGGTGACGTAAGGTTTGACGAAGTAGCAGAGGTAGCCAGCTACATTACCCCCGTACCAGGCGGTGTAGGACCGATGACAATCACGATGCTGTTGGCCAACACGGTAAAAGCGGCGAAGGCTCAGACCCGGAAAGGGGATTAAGGGAAAGGATGATCGAATGAGTACGCCGGACATCTGGACGGTGAGCCAGCTGACGCGTTTCGTGAAACATACCTTGGAACGCCGCGAGGAGTTGGCCGACGTATGGGTTCGCGGAGAAATTTCCAACTTTACCCACCACACCAGCGGGCATATGTACTTCACACTGAAAGACGAGCAATCGCGAATCAAGGTTGTGATGTTCGCCGGTTACAATCGCTTTCTCCGCTTTCTTCCCAAGAACGGGACCAAGGCGATCGTGCGCGGATCCATCTCCGTCTACGAACGGGACGGCAATTATCAACTGTACGCGCGGGAAATGCAGCCAGACGGGCTGGGTTCGCTTTATCTGGCATTTCAGCAGTTGAAGGAAAAACTTGAGGCAGAGGGGCTGTTTGATGCTGAGCGGAAACGGCCGCTGCCTGCCTTTCCACAGTCGATTGGCGTAGTTACTTCGCCTACCGGGGCAGCAGTACGCGACATCGTCATCACGATCAAAAGACGCTTTCCGCAGGCTGCCATCACAATCGTACCTGCGATTGTCCAGGGGGAGGAGGCACCAGCGTCCATCGAGGCAGCCATTCGCAGATGCAACGATCTGGCCCATGTGGATGTGCTGATCGTTGGGAGAGGGGGCGGCTCGATCGAAGAGCTGTGGGCGTTCAACGATGAAAGGGTGGCGCGGGCCATAGCAGCTTCCCGCGTTCCGGTCATCTCGGCGGTCGGACACGAGACAGATTTCACGATCGCCGATTTCGTCGCTGACGTTCGTGCCGCTACGCCGACGGCGGCAGCGGAACTGGCTGTGCCCCACTATCTGGAGTGGGTGGAGCGGATCGGCCAGTTGGAACACCGGCTGCACCGTGTCATGAAGACCAATCTGCAGGAACAGCGGCAGCGGCTGGCAAGACTCACTGGATCATACGGCATGCGCCGTCCGCAGCGTCGGATTGACGAAGCGCGCCAGCAGTTGGACGAATGGATCTACAGACTTCGTTTGAACGCGATTCAGCTTGTCCGGCGCCGCCGCGAGCAGGCTGCACAGTTGTCGGACCGCTTGCAGCGATACCGTTTCTCGAACCGGCTGAACCAGCAGCGCGAAACCCTGTCCCGCCGCCAAAACGAGCTGAGCCAGGCGATGCAGCATCGTCTTCAACAGGCGCGTGCAGAGTGGCACAGACTAATCAGCCAGTTGGATGCGCTCAGCCCGCTAAAAGTCATGCAGCGCGGTTATGCGCTTGTTTACAAAGATGCTCAGTTGGTAAAAAACACGGAACAAATTTCCGCAGGGGACGATGTGGTGGTACGTTTGCAGGACGGAGTTGTCCGCGCAAACGTGACCGACATCACCCGAGAGGAGAATAAGCATGACCGAAAAGAACGTTGATCAAGTACAAGAGCTGCCGTTTGAGCAGGCCATGCAGCGGCTGGAAGAAGTGGTACGCCGGCTGGAAGAGGGGGAGGTACCACTGGAGGAAGCAATCCAGTTGTATCAGGAAGGAATGAAGTTATCCCGCCTGTGCGCCCAGAAGCTGGATGCGATTGAAGCTCAGGTTGTACAGCTCGTGGAGGAAAACGGAAGGGTGACCAAGAAACCGTTTCAGGTTGAGGGGGAGGAGGAATGAGCCAGTCCCTCGCCGCCTATCTGCGGGATAAGGCCAATCTGGTGGAACAGCATCTGCTGCCCGCTCTGGAGAGAGAAGAAGTGCCGGTTCAGCTGTATGAATCGATGACCTACTCTCTCATGGCCGGCGGGAAGCGGCTTCGTCCAATCCTCGTTCTGGCGACACTGGAGTCGCTTGATGTGCCAATTGAACGAGGGATTCCCTACGCAGTTGCACTGGAAATGATTCATACTTATTCGCTCATTCACGACGATCTGCCGGCTATGGATGATGACGATCTGCGCCGCGGCAAGCCAACCAACCATAAGGTATTTGGTGAGGCAACGGCGATCCTGGCTGGCGATGCGCTTTTGACGCGCGCATTCGGCAGTATCGCAGAGGCGTACCTGAACCATCCGGAGGTAAAGCCGGAAAACGTGCTGCGGATGATTGCCGAATTGGGGCGACGATGTGGGGCGGCCGGAATGGTTGGCGGTCAAATCGCCGACATGGAAGGAGAAGGACGCCAGCTCCAACTGGAAGAATTGGAATACATCCATCGCCACAAAACGGCAGATCTGCTGATGGCGGCTCTGCGTGGAGCCGCCTATCTGGCCGAAGCTCCCCCTCACATGCTGGACGCGCTTACCCGTTATGGATTGTGCATCGGCCTCGCTTTTCAGATTCAGGACGATATCCTTGACGTGGAGGGGGATACCGCTTTATTGGGAAAAACGGCTGGCAGCGACCAATCGCGGCAGAAAGCCACTTATCCGGCGCTGATCGGAATGGAAGCGTCCAAAGCGAAGCTGAATCAACTCATCTATGAAGCGAAACAGGCGCTGACGGCTGTCGGGCTTGGTGATTCCATTCTGGCTCCGCTGGCCGACTTCATTATTCAGCGCCGTCACTAACAGCTTGCACATAGATGTAGTACAAGGGCAATCCTAGTGCCGCAGTCTGCGGACTAGGATTGTTCCGTCTGCTCTCCCTTTTCGCCGGGAAAAGTGGAGTTTTTTGACGGAAACGTTTATAATGAAGCAAGTTTGATCCGCAATCGTTTTCCCGGCGATTGATCTGGAAAGTGAGGGGTTAACGTGTTGTTGAAAACGATACAAAGCCCGGCTGATCTAAAAAAACTGAAGAAAAGCCAACTGCCGGAACTGGCGCAGGAAATCCGGCAGTTTCTGGTGGAGAACCTGGCCGCAACCGGCGGTCATCTGGCTTCCAACCTGGGCGTAGTGGAGCTGACGCTGGCCCTTCATTACCTGTTTGACAGTCCCCAGGACAAGCTGCTTTGGGACGTCGGTCACCAGGCTTATGTACACAAGATCCTGACAGGCCGTGCGGACCGGTTTCCGACACTAAGGCAGTACAAGGGACTGTGCGGTTTTCCCAAGATGAACGAAAGTCCGCATGACGTATGGGAAACAGGCCACAGCAGCACGTCGCTGTCGGCGGCAATGGGGATGGCAACTGCACGCGATTTGAAGGGGGAGAAGCACCACGTCATCGCCATTATCGGCGACGGTGCCCTGACAGGCGGGATGGCCTTTGAAGCCCTGAATCACATTGGTGACGAAGGCAAGAATGTCATTGTCGTCTTGAACGACAACGAGATGTCGATTGCCCCCAATGTCGGTGCCCTGCATAACTATTTGGGCAGACTGCGCACCGCGCACAACTACCGCCGGGCCAAGGACGAACTGGAACACCTGCTCAAATCGATTCCGGCCGTCGGCGGCAAATTGGCTCATTGGGCGGAGCGTTTGAAAGACAGCATGAAGTACCTGCTGGTTTCAGGTGTTTTGTTTGAAGAATTGGGCTTTACCTACATCGGGCCGATTGACGGGCACAATATCGAGCTGTTGATCGACGCTTTCAAGACAGCCTCACAGACCAAAGGACCAATCCTGGTACACGCCGTGACCAAAAAAGGAAAAGGATATGCACCGGCGGAAGCGGACTCGTTCAAATGGCACGGGATTGGCACGTATAAAATTGAATCAGGCGAGGAAATCAAGGCGAAGTCCAAGGCACCGGCCTATACCAGTGTTTTTGCCGATACGATGATCCGGCTCACCCGGGAAGATCCGCGGGTAGTGGCGGTTACACCAGCCATGCCGGGTGGTTCGGGACTGGTTAAGTACGCAGAGGTTTTTCCGGATCGCATGTTTGACGTGGGCATCGCCGAACAGCACGCCTGTACCTTTGCCGCCGGGTTGGCCACCCAGGGACTGAAGCCGGTGTTTGCTGTCTACTCGACGTTCCTGCAGCGTGCCTATGATCAATTGATTCACGATGTGGCCCGGCAAAAGCTAAACGTCATATTTGCCGTCGACCGAGCGGGACTGGTGGGCGCAGACGGGGAAACCCACCAGGGGGCGTATGACATCGCCTTTATGCGGGCGATCCCCAACATGGTCATCATGGCTCCCCGGGATGAAAACGAATTGCAGCACATGATGAAGACGGCTATCGCCTACGACGACGGACCAATCGCTTTTCGCTACCCGCGCGGCAACGGACGTGGTGTGCCGATGGATGAAGAGCTGCAGGTGCTGCCGATCGGCAAGGCGGAGGTGATCCAGAAAGGAAGTCGCGTGGCGATCCTTTCCTTTGGCCACGTGTATGAAGTTGTGGAGCAGTCGGTAGAACTGCTCAGAGCAGACGGGATCGTACCCACGGTGGTCAACGCTCGCTTCTGCAAACCCTTGGACGAGGAGCTTCTGACTGGTTTGGCCCAAGAGGGATATGACATCGTTACGGTAGAAGAAGGGTGCGTAACCGGCGGTTTTGGCAGTGCCGTGTTGGAATTCTTTGCCCGGAGCGGTTATCACCACGTGGTCGTGGAATGTATCGGTATACCCGATTACTTTGTTGAACACGGCAGTGTCAAGGAACAACGGCAGGAGATTGGTCTTACTGCCAACAACATCGCTGCCAAAGTAAAGGCGCTGTACCCGGCGCAAAAACAGAGGGCGTAGAAACATGAAAAAAGAACGGTTGGATGTCCTGCTCGTCGAGCGGGGCTTCTATGAGACACGGGAGAAGGCAAAGGCGGCGGTGATGGCGGGTTTGGTCATGGTCAACGGCGAACGCTGCGACAAACCTGGCACAAAACTGCCGGAAGATGCGGCAATCACGGTTAAGGGAGATGTCCACCCTTATGTCAGCCGCGGCGGGTTGAAACTGGAGAAGGCTCTCCGCATCTTTGACATTGATCTCGCAGGTCGGGTGATGATGGACATCGGCGCCTCTACCGGCGGCTTTACCGACTGTGCGCTTCAGCATGGCGCCCGCAAGGTGTACGCGATTGATGTCGGATACGGCCAATTGGCTTGGCGCCTGCGTCAGGATGAACGAGTGGTGGTGATGGAGCGTACCAACTTTCGTCATCTCGATCCCGGTCAGTTTGCCTACGAACGTCCGGACGCCGCCACGATTGACGTTTCCTTTATCTCACTCAAGCTGATTTTGCCCGTCCTGTATCACTTTTTAAAAGAGGGGGGCGACGTGATTGCCTTGGTAAAACCACAATTTGAAGCCGGAAAGGAAAATGTGGGTAAAAATGGTATCGTCCGTGATCCGGACGTGCAC
The DNA here is from genome assembly GCA_017656235.1 of Brevibacillus sp. GTDB lineage: Bacteria > Bacillota > Bacilli > Brevibacillales > Brevibacillaceae > Brevibacillus_E. The sequence continues at coordinate 1,057,924 of JACDOF010000001.1, read as the reverse complement.
AAGCAGGTGCTTGCGGAGATCACCGCCTTCGCCTCCTCACTTGGCTACGCGGTGAGAGGGATCAGTTATTCGCCCATCACCGGCGGCGAGGGGAATATCGAATTTCTGCTGCATGTAAAAAAGGACGCAAAAGGGGAGGGCAGCGACTGGACCAACTGTATCGAGCAGGTGGTGGCAGAGGCGCACGAACAGTTGTAGTCCGCTGTGTTCCACGCGTCTTGCCCCCACCAGGGGCGCTTATTTGTTCTTCGCATACAGCCCTCCAGATAACTCCCCGGCCATTCCCTGAAGAATTTGCCGGGCGATCAGATCCTCCGCCCCTCGTCGTACATGTCCATGCCCATCTCCATACCGACGGGGACCACCGTATACGGATATAACGTGTAAGGATACATATGTCACAACTTTCCTCCGCAAAAAAAGGTTATCCTGTGCTTGAGCCTATGCGGGCTTCCAAATGTGGGCTCAAGGGTATTCGCCTGTTTTTCGCATGGCAGTTCCGGGCATTTTCTGTTCATGAGCGGAAACAGGCTTTTTTTGTCTGCATAAAACGATGTATACTTGTATAAAAGAATCCAACCTGACGAGCTTGGGGTGGCGACGTGAACAGAATCGGAATTGTAGCCAACAGAGGAAAACCAGAAGCACGCATCGTGGCGCGCGAACTGCTCTACTTGCTGGAAGAGAAGGGAGCAGAGGTGGTACTGGAAGAGAGCATCGCCCATGTATTGGACCGTTCCGATCTCGCCTGTCCGCTCAATCAGTTTGCTGAACGCGCCGAACTGCTTTGCGTGTTAGGCGGCGATGGAACCCTGCTGGGAATTGCTCGACAATTGGCAGGACATGCGCTGCCGATTTTGGGCATCAATCTGGGGACACTGGGATTTCTTTCCGAAGCGGAGCCGGAAAATCTGCAAACGGCTGTCGACAGCCTGCTTCGTGGAGCGTATCGGATCGAACGGAGGATGATGCTGGAAGCCGCACTGTGGCGCAAGGGGGAGCTGTTGGCCACCTATACAGCGATGAACGACGTCGGTATTGCCAAGGGCTCATTTTGCCGGATCATTCAGTGTGCCGTCTACCTGGACGACCAGTACGTCGCCACCTTCAGCGGGGACGGAGTGATCGTCTCCAGTCCGACCGGCTCTACCGCCTACTCCTTGTCAGCAGGCGGACCGATCGTGGCACCCAATGTGGAAATGCTGCTCTTGACGCCGGTGGCTCCCCATTCTCTGACGGCGCGTCCGATGGTATTCTCCGCGGAACAGGTAATCCGGGTGGAAGTGGATGCGGTTCACCAGGAAATGGGACTGTCGATAGATGGACAGTTTGGCTACCGTCTGGAAGGAGGAGACATCATTTACGTCAAGCGATCACCACATGTAACGCCGTTGATTAAATGGAACGACGCCAGCTTTTTTCAAGTGATACGCAACAAACTGCATGGGGAATGGGAGTAGAAAAGCAAATGAACAAGGGACAACGCCATATCAAGATCCGCGAAATCATCGCGAACAACGAGGTGGAGACACAGGACGAGCTGGTCGACTATCTGCGGGAAGCCGGCTTTAACGTGACTCAGGCGACGGTGTCGCGCGATATCAAGGAGCTGCACCTGGTCAAGGTGCCGCTTGCCGACGGCAGGTACAAGTACTCTCTTCCCGCCGACCAGAAGTTCAACCCGCTGCAAAAGTTGAAACGGGCGCTGATCGACAGCTTCATCAGTGTCGATTATGCCAACAATTTGATTGTGATGAAGACGATGCCTGGTAACGCGATGGCGGTAGCCGCCTTGATCGACAACCTGCAGTGGCCGGAAGTGCTGGGAACAATCGGCGGGGATGACACGATCCTGCTCATCTGTCGGTCCGATGCGTCTTCAGAGGAAGTAACACAGCGATTTTTGGACATGCTGTAAGGAGAGATGGGATGCTGCACGAATTGACGATTCGCAACTTTGCGATCATCAAAGCGGTGACGATTTCCTTTCGCCGTGGTTTGAACATTCTAACCGGAGAAACCGGTGCGGGAAAATCGATCATCATCGACGCTATCGGCCTGCTCTTGGGAGAACGCGGTTCGGCCGAATATGTCCGCCACGGCGAGAAGCGGGCGGAAGTGGAGGGGCTGTTTGAACTGCCGCCAAACTCGCCGGCTTTTGCCATCTGTGAGGGTTTTGGCGTACACGTGGAGCAAGATGGCATGCTCGTCGTGCGGCGCGACATTTCACTCTCGGGCAAAAACGTCATTCGCATTAACGGGCAGCTTGTGACGTTGGCCATGCTGAGGGAACTGGGGCCTTGGCTGGTACAGATTCACGGTCAGCACGATGCCCACCGTCTGATGCAGGCTGACAAGCACATCGAGTGGCTGGACGCATACGGGGAGCAGGAACTGCGGCAGACCAAGCAGGAGTACGCCAAACTGTACCAGGCGTACCGCAGGATTAGGCAGGATTTGGAGCGAATGGCCAAAAACGAGCGAGAGCTGGCGCAGCGAATCGATTTGCTCAACTACCAGCTGCGTGAAATTGAAGCAGCATCGCTTGAACCCGGTGAAGACGAGCGGCTGCTGGCCCAGCGCAAAAAGTGGAGCAATGTGGAAAAGGTTTTCGCCGGGATTGAAGGAGCGTATCAGGCGCTGTCCGGGGACCAGCACGGACTGGACTGGTTGGGCCATGCGATGAGTGAATTGGAGCGTGTCTTGCCGTATGATGACAGTCTGGCTCCGATCGTGGAATCAATCCAGTCGGCCTATTACCAGATAGAAGACGCTGTACATGGTTTGCGCCAGGTGCGGGAGCAGCTGGAATTTTCGCCGGACGAACTGGAGGCAGTAGAGCGGCGGCTCGACATCATCTCCGGACTGAAGCGCAAATACGGGAAAACGGTGGATGAAATCCTGGAGTACGCGGCAATGATTCAAGACGAGCTGGAAGAGATGGAACATTACGATGATCGCCTGCAAAAGCTGGAGCAGCACGTAAAGGAACTGGCTGCCGATCTGGCGGTAGAGGCACTGGAGTTGAGCGTCAAGCGTCGGGAATTGGCCCAAGTGCTGTCTGCGGCCATTGAGCAGCAGCTGCAGGAGCTGTGTATGGAGCGGGCCCGCTTTGCCATCGAAGTAAGGCAGGTCGCGGATGAACAGGGGATCGAAGTGGAAGGGGTCAGGCGGCAGATCACGGCGAACGGTATCGATCAGGTAGAGTTTATGATCGCCCCCAACCCCGGGGAACCGCTGCGACCGTTGGCCAAGATTGCGTCAGGCGGCGAGCTGTCCCGCATCATGCTGGCGATCAAGACGATTCTCGCCTCCACTGACCAGGTTGAAACGCTCATCTTTGACGAAGTGGATACCGGCGTGAGCGGGCGGGCCGCCCAGGCCATTGCGGAAAAACTGGCTCGGGTCGCCCAGCACCGCCAAGTGCTCTGCATCTCCCACCTGCCGCAGGTTGCCTCCTTGGCGGACGTGCATTTCCTGATTTGCAAAGAGATGAATGAACAGGAAACGACGACTCGCGTCATACCGCTCAACGATGAGGAGCGCGTCGTCGAACTGTCGCGGATGCTGGGCGGTGCGGAAGTGACCGAAAAAACGATGGAACACGCCCGTGAAATGATTCTCATGGGAAAAGAACGAAAAGCTGTCAACAGCCGTTGACAGCTTTTTTACTGTTATAAACACGCAAGGGCTCGGTAACATTATAGATACGGCAAGGTGGAGATGTGGCAGTAGGTGCAGGTAGGAAAGTAGGAGTGAATGCTGGTGATCCGTCAACAGAAAAAAAAATGGTTGGGAAGTATGCTATTGCTCATCACTGCCCTGGTCGTCAGCTCTACCCCGTTTCAGGTACTGACCTCTCTGCCTGATGAGATGCGTATGTTTGAAGGGTCATTGGCAAAATGGCAGATCTCCATGCCCGTGATGGGTACGCTCATCAACAGTGATCCCGATGTAATGCATGTCAACGGTACCGAGGCAAAGGAAGTAAACGTGGACTTGAGCAAACCGCTTTCGTTTGAACCCCGTCGAACGGGTCAGACCCGGCTGCAGTTAAAGTGGGGGAATATCCCGCTAAAGGCGGTTAAAGTAAACGTCTTGCCCGACATCCGTGTCATTCCTGGCGGACAATCCATTGGCGTCAAACTGCAAACGGCCGGGGTGTTGGTGGTCGGTCATCATTTGGTGGACACCGGCAAGGAGAAGTTGTCTCCGGGGGAAAAGGCAGGTGTCCACGTCGGCGACATGATTGTCAAAATGAATGACCTGTATATCAACGACATGAACGATGTGAAAAATATCGTCAATGAAGCGGGAAAACAGAAACAACCAATTGACATGTTGATCGTGCGCGGCAAAGAGAAGCTGAATCTGACCCTGACACCGGCCAAAGACGTAAAGGACAATGAATACCGCTTGGGGTTGTACATCCGCGATTCAGCAGCGGGAGTGGGTACACTGACCTTTTACGAACCAAAATCGGGCGCATACGGAGCACTTGGCCACGTCATTTCCGATGTGGATACCGGACAGCCGATTGTCGTTGGGGACGGGCAGATCGTGCAGGCTAGTGTCACCTCCATCGAGAAAGGGGAGAGCGGCAATCCAGGTGAGAAGTTTGCCCGTTTTTACAACGAGAGTAAAACCTTGGGGTCCATCACGCACAATACTCCTTTTGGCATCTTCGGCAAAATGAAGGAACAGCCTGGGCAAAGCGCGTACCAAAAACCGATTCCTGTCTCACTTGCGGAAAACGTAAAAGAAGGCCCGGCCAAAATCTTGACGGTGGTTGACGGTCAGCAGGTGGAAGAATTTGATATTGAGATCGTCAATGTTGTCAAACAGCAGTTTCCAGCCACGAAGGGCATGATTATCAAGATTACAGACAAGCGTCTTTTGGAAAAAACGGGAGGCATTGTCCAGGGGATGAGCGGCAGCCCGATCATTCAAAACGGAAAACTGGTCGGTGCCGTGACACATGTCTTTGTTAACGATCCCACCACCGGGTACGGCTGTTTTATCGAGTGGATGCTTCAGGACGCAGGCATACCGCTCCAACAGAAAGAGGAGCGAAAGGCAGGATAACACCTCTTCCGACTGCAAAGGAAACACGAGCGGGCGTTTTTCGCGCTCGCTTCCGCTGGCCAACCAGCAAAGAAGCAGCTTTACGACGAGGAAAGAAAAATGGCTACTCAGGCCCGAGTTCTGCTCGGGTTTTTTCATGTCGAAAAATCGGGAAAAAATAACGAACTTTCGTCATTGGCAGGAACTGCTTATTGCTTGTCGAATTTTTCCCTAGACCCAGTCATAGTAATATTTTGCTGCGAGGGACTGACAGCCAGAGCATATACCAAAATACAGTCAACTGAGGAGGTACAAGATTGAACAGGATTAGTGTTGTATTGGCTGATGACAACCGGGAGTTTGTCAACTTGTTGGAAGAGTATATCAACAACCAGCATGACATGAATGTAATAGGGGTGGCCTACAATGGTAATGAGGTTCTCAAAATCCTTCAGGAACAAGTTCCGGATGTCCTGATCCTTGACATCATCATGCCTCATCTCGACGGGCTTGCCGTGTTGGAACAAATGCAGCAGATGAGGCTCTCGCCATCACCCAAAATCATCATGCTGACGGCATTCGGGCAGGAAGAAGTGACCAAAAAGGCGGTTGAACTTGGGGCTTCCTATTACATCCTGAAACCGTTTGACATGGATGTGCTGGCTCAGCGGATTCGTCAAATGATTACCAATCAAACCCCGTACGTTCCAGCGGTCAAAAATCCTCCGACCGCCATCAAGGGGCGCAATCTGGACGCAAGCATTACCAATATCATTCACGAGATCGGGGTACCTGCCCACATCAAGGGGTACTTGTATCTGCGCGAGGCAATCACGATGGTATACAACGATGTTGAACTGCTCGGTTCGATCACCAAAGTTCTCTATCCCGATATTGCCAAAAAGTTTAACACCACGGCCAGCCGGGTAGAACGAGCCATTCGGCATGCCATAGAAGTAGCCTGGTCTCGCGGCAATCTGGATTCCATCTCCAATCTGTTCGGCTACACCATTTCCAATTCCAAGGCAAAGCCGACCAACTCCGAGTTCATCGCCATGGTGGCCGACAAGCTGCGGATTGAAGCGAAGATTAGCTGATTACGGAAACCGCCGGCACAATGGCCGGTTTTTTCTTCGTACCGGACGTCCGAGTGCATATCTTGTCTTTATCCGGTACAATGAAGGAAAAAAGAGAGGAAGATCAGGGATATGGGCCGACTGTACGAAATATTGCAGTACAATCAGCAATTTTTGCAAGAAAAAGGGTACGTGCGGTTTCAAACGACCAAGTTTCCGGACAAAAGTCTCGTTGTCTTGTCCTGCATGGATACGCGGCTCGTTGAGCTGCTGCCCAACGCGATGAATCTGAAAAACGGTGATGTGAAGATCATCAAAAATGCCGGCGCCATTGTCTCCCATCCTTTCGGCAGCGTCATGCGCAGTATCCTCGTCGCCATCTATCAGTTGAAAGCGGAGGAAGTATGCGTAATCGGCCATTATGACTGCGGCATGAGCGGTATGAATCCGGCAGGTATCGTTGAGAAAATGATGCAGCAGGGAATATCCGAACAGACCATTTCGATTCTGGAAAACGCCGGAATCGACCTGAACAAGTGGCTGAGAGGGTTTGATCACGTCTCCGACGCTGTCAAGAACAGCGTACAGCTGATCCGCAACCATCCGCTGCTGCCCGGTCGAGTCGCAGTGCACGGCCTGATTATCGATCCTCACACCGGAAAACTTGATCTGGTAGAAGACGGATACCCCATGGTAAAGAATTAGATTTGGCAATCCCCATGCCGTTTGCGGCTCTGCCGGTGGATAAGGAGACGATGGGATGCAGCAGAACACAAGCGAAGTGCGGCTGAGCCGCACCGATTTTCTCAGACAGTTGGCATACTGGCTGTGGCTGCCGGTAGGGGCCGGACTTTATTCCGTCTTTATCGAACGAAGCAGGCTTGAGCTCCGTTTTCATACCATTCTGCTTGACCGGCTGCCCATGGCCTTCGATGGACTGCAGATTGCACAGTTCAGCGATACGCACCTGGGTCATTTTTATGGCCCGATCGATTTGGAAAAGGCCGTTGAACGAATACAAAGCCTGTCCCCACATTTGATCACCTTCACCGGGGATCTGTTTGACCGCCGTTTGCACGAGGCGGATGAGACAATTGAGGTGCTGTCCCGACTGTCGGCCCCATTGGGCAAGTATGCGGTACTGGGCAACCATGATTATCGCAGCGGAGCGGCGGAGGTTGCAGAACTGTTGCAGCTCGCCGGGTTTCATGTACTCAACAACCAGCATGTGCTTATGGAACGGGATGGTGACCACTTGATTCTGGCCGGGGTAGACGACACGCTGCACGGAAATCCCGATTTAAAGAAAGCCCTCGGGGACCGGACGACAGCGGCTTGTACGATTCTACTCGTCCATGAGCCCGATTTTGCCGAGGTGAGCGGAGCCGGCGGAGTCGATTTGCAGCTATCCGGGCACACACATGGCGGGCAGGTACGGCTGCCGCTGATCGGACACCTCGTCGTTCCGCCGCATGGCGAGAAGTATCCTGACGGTTTGCAGCAGACAGCCGATTGGCCGCTTCAGGTATATACCAACCGAGGGATCGGCACGACGGGTCTGCCTGTCCGTTTATTTTGCCCTCCCGAGATTGCCTTGCTGACATTGAGGAGGAAAGGGCATGAAGTAAACACGGGCTAATTGTGAACCGTTTGTCACAAATCGCCAGATGACTTGTTTCTGTCCTGGGCAGACTATATAATGGGATATGGTATTGTATGTGCGCAGATTTTGCTAAAGGAGTTGTCCCTTGATGAACTTGTTTGACATCTTGATGTTTTTGTTCACCATTTTCATCGCTGCCGGCGTGTACCGTTCGTATAAGGCGAAAAACAGGTTTGCTGTTGCGTTTGGCACCATTTCGCTGCTCGTATTCCTGTTCTCCGATGCCTTGATTATCTACTATGCCTTTATCAAGAACGCCGGTTTATAATGCTGCAACAGACGTGAAAGGGCTGTGCAAACGCACAGCCTTTTTCAGATTGCAGACAACCCTGTTTCCAAGGGAAGGGTGCGATTGTCCGTGACGAGCGCCTTTGCCTGACCAACCGAGCTTAAGAAACGTGGACGTGGGGAAAAGCGAGGGCAACTCGATGCTGCACTGAGATGCTGAGCCGGTTTGCCCTCGCCCCCACGGATCGTTTCGCAGCGGGCAGTTGCGCATCATTGCTGGTCAGGCAACAGCGCGAGTCGGACGATTGGTCCCTTCGGGACTTTGTCTCCATTCTGAGGGTTGTGCAAACGCACAGCCTTTTTTTCGTTTTTCAGGGTTTGGTGCATGAGTCTGGATAAAAAGAGGCATACTATGGGTGGAGGTGGGAGTGTTGCACAAACAGAAGAAAACCCGCTCCCGCTCGGTCTCTGCGAGCCTGGTCGCGGACTATAAGACCAAACGGCTATGCAAGCGAATCCAACCAGGCCGGATCGTGCTGCTGCACCATGAAGACATCGACGAGGTTGCAGCCGAATCCTTGCTGGAGGCACGCGTGCTAGCGGTGATCAACACGGCACCATTTATGACCGGGAGTTATCCGGCCTGCGGTGCAAAGCGGCTGCTGGACGCCGACGTTCCTCTTTATGAGGTGGTTCAGGCCGATGTCGATCAGTTGATGCAGCTACCCGATGAGACCCCGGCTTCCATTGTAAACCATCAGTTATACATACAGACTGGCGGTCGTTCCCTGGTCGTCCCGCTCAGAATGATAACCCCTTCTGCCGTCGAGGAAAAATGGCAGGAGGCACAAGCTCGACTGGATCAAACCTTGTCTCGGTTTATCGACAATACGCTGCAATACGCCCAGGTTGAGAAGGATTTCTTTTTGAAGCCGCTTCCCATTCCGCGGCTTGCCGTCAAGATGGCCAACCGGCATGTCGTGGTGGTGGTGCGCGGCAAGCACTACCGGGATGACCTGCAGATGCTCTACTCGTATATCAAGGAATACAGACCCGTGCTGATTGCCGTCGACGGAGGGGCTGATGCCCTGATCGAAGCCGGTTATCTGCCGGATGTGATCATCGGTGACATGGACAGTGTCACCGACCGTGCCTTGCGCTGCGGTGCGGAAGTGGTGGTACACGCTTACCCGGATGGACGAGCTCCGGGCAGAGAAAGAATGGAGCAGTTGGGGGTGCCGTATCACATCCTGCCGGCGCCGGGAACCAGCGAGGACGTGGCCATGCTGATGGCCTATGAAGAGCAGGCCGAGTTGATTGTCACAATCGGCACCCACACCAACATGATCGACTTTTTGGAAAAGGGACGAAAAGGGATGGCCAGTACCCTCCTGGTGCGGACAAAAATCGGACCGCGTCTAATCGATGCCAAAGGGGTAAGTCAACTTTATCAACCGCGCGTTTCCTGGAACACTTGGCTGCTGTTTACAGCGGCAGCGCTTGTGCCGGTCGGTGCGATTCTGGCAGTCAATCCCATCACTCGCCACGTCGCCCAAATGATTTGGAAGCAGTGGACGATGATGATGTATTAGGAGACGAGATGATCCATATTCGCTATCACCTGCTTACAATTGCATCCATCTTTTTGGCGCTTGGTATTGGTATTCTGCTTGGAGGCACGGCTGGTCAGTCCTGGTTTGCGGCCCGCCAGCAGGAATTTTTGCTCAGCTTGGAAGAGAAGTACAACAACGCGCTTAAGAGCAACAATGAATTGAAACAACAGGTAAACGAGCTGATCGTGCAGGTGGAGAGAAGCAATGAAGAGGTCATCCACCTGATGGCTGCCCGCTATGCGGATGACCTGCAGGGGCAAAAAGTGTATGTTTGGCGTCCGCTGGATCTTGAACTGCACAACCTGGATCGCGTGCTCTCTTCTGTCGGGGTGGAAGCGGTGCCATTTCAGCCCGGGCAGTCTGATTACAGCTACCCGCTGTTGTTGTTCGGCAAGGAACGGCCGGAATGGGTGTCCTCGCTCCCAGCCGAATGCAAGTGGCTGCACATGGAGACGGTGCCCGACTCGCCGGCCAAGCAGTGGAAGCTGCTGGAAAATGTCCAGCTGCTGATGAAAGAGATGAGGTGGGAGATTGAAAAAAGTTAGCATCGTCATTCCCGCTTACAACGAAGCAGCGTACATCACCGACACACTGCACGCGATCAGGCGGTCCGTTCCCTGTGATGAACTGATCGTCGTGGACGATGGCAGCTGTGATGGAACCGCCGAGCTGGCAGCGAAGCGGGCCGACCGGGTGCTTGTGCATGAAACCAATCAAGGCAAAGGGGCAGCCCTGATGACAGGATGGCGGGATTGCTGCGGCGACATCGTGGTATTTTTGGACGCCGATCTTAGGGAAAGCGCCGCAGAAGCAAACCGGTTGATTCAGCCGGTGCTGGGCGGTACATGTGACATGGCTATCGCACAGCTTCCCGCCCCCTCGCGCAGGATCGGATTGGGGCTGGCCAAGGGACTGGCGCGGCGGGGCATTTATTGGTTGACCGGCTTTTGGGCGCTGGCCCCGTTGTCCGGTCAGCGTGCCGTGCGGCGAAAGGTATTGGAAGCAGCGGGCAAGCTGGACAGCGGCTTTGGAATAGAGGTGGGCTTAACCGTTGATGCGCTGCGGGCAGGTTTTGTGGTAAAAGAGATACCCGTACCCTTTTCTCATCGGTACACGGGTAACGATTGGAGCGGATTCCTGCACCGCGGTCGTGAGTTCGTGGCAATTAGCCGGGCGCTGGGGCAAAAGTGGAAAGAAGGGGTTCGGACATGACAGGAGTAGAGCTGTTTGCACTGCTGCTGCTGTCCGCACTGCTTCCGGCTCTCCTGCACCGGCTGGGTTACCGGCGACTCATTGAAAGTTTGAAACGGCACAGGCTGATCCGGCAAAATTACCGGGGCAGACAGGTTCCTACTTCCGGAGGACTGCTGATTGCCGGCTGTGTGACGCTCACTCTGTTGACCCTGACGGTGATCAGCTGGGCCGTCAAGATAAGCGCCTTTCAGCCCCGCGAAATGGGGGTGTTTTTGTGCGGCTCTCTCTTGATGCTGCTTCTGGGGTGGCAGGATGACCGGGCCGATGAAAAGGAGGTGAAGGGCTTTCGTGGGCATCTCTGCGCACTATGGAGCGAAAGACGGATCACAAGCGGATTGGTCAAATGTGTCGGCGGCGGGCTGACGGCCCTCCTCATCAGTGCTGCCGTCTCCGGGTCACTCGCGGAACTGGTGGTACACACCGCTCTCCTCGCTTTGTCCTGCAATGTCATCAATTTGTTTGACCTGCGGCCCACAAGGGCGATCAAGGTGTTTTGGCTGGCAGGTTTTACAGGCATGGCAGCGGTTCCGGCACTGTTCTCATCACTGGTCGTCTGGGTTTGGGTACTGCCTGTGCTGAGTGCCACCGTCATGTTTTTTCGGCATGATGCGCGCGGGGAAGTCATGCTGGGTGACGCTGGGGCAAACTACCTCGGTTTTTTGCTCGGATTCGGTTGTCTGATGGTCTTTCCGTTCTGGATCAAGGTGTTGATCCTGCTCGTCCTGACAGCCCTTCAGCTGTTGGCGGAGGTGATTTCCTTTTCACGGGTCATTCAGTCTGTTCCCCTGCTCAGGCGGCTTGATGAGTGGGGCAGAACGACATAAACCATACCCTATTCCTCTTCGTCCGGGTCCCGTTTCATGAAGCGGGGCTGGACGCGATTCCGCTTCCGGTCATGGTGCAATATGAAACCGCCGATAAACAGCACCGGAACGACAAACAAGACGAGTCCCAGCAGGAATTGTCCCCACAGCGATCCCCCCGTGTAGGACGGGTCAAACGCAAGGTAAAAGACGTCCCGCATCAACTTGATGCCCCAAACCGCAATCCCGGCCGGTATCACCATAATCAGCAAGGCGATCAGCTTCTGGCCCAGCATCGTCGTCGTCACATCCTTTTTTGGCGCTACCATACATCTTAAGACATCGGCATGCCCTTGTCCACCAAACAAAATGGGGTACAATTGAGAAGGAGAGGTAAGAGAGGTGACAGGGGATGCACAGATTGCTGATTGTGGGAGCCGGCCGTGGCGGCACTGCTCTTCTGCAGGTTTTGCAAAAGATGGAACAGATTCAGGTAGTGGCGATGGTCGACCGCCGACCTGACGCGCCTGGAATCAAGCTGGCCAAAGAGCTGGGAATAGAAGTGGGAACCGATTATCAATTCTACCTGCAGGATGTCGATGTGATCCTGGAAGCGACTGGCGATCAGGCCACCTATGAAGCGATCCTGCGCCAAAAACCGGACAAGACGGTGCTGATTCCTGGCACGTTTGCCAGCCTGATCATGCGTCTGATCCAGGAACGGGAACGGTTGATCGCCACACTGACCAACAGCCAGCGGGAGTATGACACGATGCTCAACTCCACCCACGATGCAATCATTGCTGTCAATACCGACGGCGTCATTACGTTGTTTAACAAGGCAGCAGAGCGCTTGATGGGCATTCCTGCCAAGAAAGTGCTGGGCACGAAGGCAGAGACAAGCATCCCCAACACACGTCTGCATATCGTGTTGAAAACCGGCCAGCCGGAACTGAACCAGGAGCAGGTGCTTCCCAATCATACACGAATCATTACCAACCGTGTGCCCGTTCGCGATGAGCGGGGGGAACCGGTCGGAGCGATCGCGGTCTTTCGCGACATTACCGAAATCATGAGTCTGGCCGAAGAAGTAACGGATCTGAAAGAACTGAAAAGCATGCTGCAGGCGATCATCAACTGCTCGGACGAAGCGATCTCTGTCGTCGATGCAGACGGCAATGGACTGTTGATTAATCCTGCCTACACCCGAATTACCGGGCTTACCGCGGAGGATGTGATTGGCAAGCCGGCCACTGTCGACATTTCCGAAGGTGAGAGCATGCACATGCAGGTGCTCAAAACCAAAAAACCCGTACGCGGCGTTCCGATGAAGCTTGGTCCAAAGCGCAAGGACGTCATTGTCAATGTGGCGCCGGTCATGGTGGACGGGGTGTTGAAGGGAAGCGTCGGCGTCATTCACGACGTGACCGAGTTTAAAACGTTGACGGAGGAATTGGAAAAAGCGCGCCGGATCATTCGCACGCTGGAGGCAAAGTACACCTTTGAAGAGATCATTGGGGAAAGCGAGCCGATGCGGGTAGCGATTGAGCAGGCCAGGAAAGCGGCGCTGACTCCGGCCACGGTGCTGCTGCGAGGCGAGTCCGGAACGGGCAAGGAACTGTTTGCTCATGCCATTCACAATGCCAGCGGGCGAAAGTACAACCAGTTCATCCGCGTCAACTGTGCGGCGATTTCGGAATCGCTGTTGGAAAGTGAACTGTTCGGCTATGAAGAGGGCGCCTTTACCGGCGCCCGGCGCGGCGGAAAACGGGGGTTGTTTGAAGAAGCCAGCGGCGGTACCATTTTCCTGGATGAGATCGGCGAGCTGTCGATGAGCATGCAGGCCAAGCTGCTGCGGGTACTGCAGGAGCGAGAGATCGTCCGCGTCGGCGGAAGCAAGCCGACGCCGATCGACGTGCGGGTGATCGCGGCGACCCATGTGAATCTGGAATCGGCCATCCAGACGGGACGCTTTCGGGAGGATTTGTACTACCGGCTGAATGTGGTGCCGATTCACATCCTGCCGCTCAGGCAGCGCAGGGAAGATATCAAGCCGTTGGCCATGCACCTTTTGCGCAAGCACAATCAGGAGTACGGACGAAATGTGAAGGAGATCACCGATGAGGCCCTGCGCATTCTCTCCACCTACCACTGGCCGGGCAATGTGCGGGAACTGGAGAACGTGCTGGGACGAGCAATGATCAACATGAAGTACAGCGAGACGAGTATTCGTCCGGAACATCTGCCGGCGCTCGATCAGAAGCGGGATGAGCCGGCGGGAAAGCGCGGGCGAGGGCCGGTGAGCAGCACAAAGCCGCTGAAAGAGGTGCTGGAGGAAGCGGAGAAAGCCCATATTGCAGTGGTATTGGCAGATTGCGGCGGGAACCGAACGGAGGCCGCTCGCCGCTTGGGCATCTCGGTGCGCAGCCTGTATTACAAAATGGAAAAATTGGGGGGGATTCACGTTCCTCCTGACAGCCGCTAGGTTACGTAACGAACATTATGGTAACAAAAACAAGGTATGCAATATCTTGCGCGCAAGGAATTGCAGTCCTCTGCAACCTTTTGCGCGTTTTGTTTTTGCTGAATGGAGAAAGAACTGTAAAATAAAGCGCTTTCATTCTTTGCCGGATTTGGCACACCGATTGCAGAAGGTACATAGTGGATGTAGTGACGGTACACCCTATATGTATTATGCGAGCGGCGTCAACGCGAAACTTTGGTACGGAGGGCATAACGATGCAGATTTTTGAATACATGCAGCGTTACGATTATGAGCAGCTTCTGCTTTGCCAGGATCAGGCGTCCGGACTGCGCGCGATTATTGCCATACACGATACGACACTGGGCCCTGCCCTGGGCGGAACCCGGATGTGGACGTACGATTCTGAAGAGGAGGCGATCATCGACGCATTGCGCCTGGCGCGTGGCATGACCTACAAGGCCGCTGCAGCCGGCCTTAATCTGGGCGGAGGCAAGGCGGTCATTATCGGTGACCCGCGAAAAGACAAGAGTGAAGCGCTGTTTCGTGCGTTCGGCCGCTTTATTCAAGGACTAAACGGCCGGTACATCACCGCTGAAGATGTGGGGACGACTGTGGCAGACATGGACGCGATACACCAGGAGACCGATTATGTCACCGGTGTTTCGCCGGCATTCGGGTCCAGCGGCAATCCTTCCCCCGTCACCGCCTATGGAGTCTACCGCGGGATGAAAGCGGCAGCCAAGGTAGCGTTCGGCAGCGACAACCTTTCAGGTAAAGTGGTTGCCGTACAAGGAGTGGGCAATGTCGCTTACAACCTTTGCAAGCATCTGCATGAAGAAGGCGCCTATCTGGTAGTGACAGACATTCATGAAGAAAATGTCAACCGGGTTGTCACCGACTTTGGCGCCAAAGCGGTCGGAGTCCGTGAAATATTCAGTGTGGAGTGCGATATCTTTTCACCCTGCGCGTTGGGGGCGGTCATCAACGACGACACGATTCCGCTGTTAAAGGCCAAAGTGATTGCCGGAGCAGCCAACAACCAATTGAAAGAAGAGCGCCATGGAGACCTGATCCATGAGAAAGGGTTCATCTATGCCCCGGACTATGTGATCAATGCTGGAGGATTGATTAATGTAGCCGACGAATTACATGGGTATAATCGCGAGCGGGCATTGAAGAAAGTGGAGGGCATTTACGACAACATCCTGCTCGTTTTCGAGATCGCCGAGCGCGACGGGATACCTTCGTACAAAGCGGCTGACCGTATGGCTGAAGAACGAATCGCCCGTGTCGCCCGGTCCCGCAGCATGTTTATACGGAATGAAAAGTCGATTTTATCAAGGTGAACAGATATGATGGGGGCAGGCCATCTTCGGAAGGGGGATTTTTTACGATGTCTCAAGAGTTTGATCTTGTTGTACTGGGCGGCGGTACAGGTGGGTATGTAGCAGCCATTCGCGCCGCTCAGCTCGGAATGAGCGTTGCGGTTGTCGAGAAGGAGAAACTGGGCGGCACCTGCCTGCACCGCGGCTGCATCCCGTCAAAAGCACTGCTGAGAAGCGCAGAAGTGTATGCGACAATGAAAGAAAGCGCGTCATTTGGCGTGCTGTCCGATAACGTTCGCCTGGATTTTTCCAAAGTACAGGCGCGCAAACAGGCGATCGTGGATCAACTCCACAAGGGTGTTCAGTACCTGATGAAAAAAGGCAGCATAATGGTGTTTGAAGGCTTGGGGCGGGTAATGGGGCCATCGATCTTCTCGCCTCAGGCGGGAGCGGTACGCGTCGAAACGATTGAAGGAGAGCAGGAGATCATTGTGCCGCGTTTTCTGATGATTGCGACCGGTTCCAGTCCCCGAACGCTGCCCGGACTTGACGTGGATGGCCAGTACGTCATTACCAGTGATGAGGCACTTGCCCTCACGCAGCTTCCGCAATCCGTGCTGATCGTCGGCGGAGGGGTGATCGGCATTGAATGGGCCTCCATGTTGCGGGATTTTGGCGTCGAGGTGACGGTACTGGAATACGCCTCCCGAATCCTGCCGCAGGAGGACGAAGATCTCTCCCGGGAGATGACCCGCCTGCTCAAGAAGCGGAAAGTCAATGTCATCACGGGGGCAAAAGTGCTGCCGGAGACGCTGGTGAAAAATGACGGCGCAGTGACGATCTCCGCAGCGGTTGGAGAGCGCGAACAAACCTTTACAGCCGAGAAACTGCTTGTCTCGGTGGGACGCAAGCCCAATGTGGAGAATCTGGGCCTGGAAGCGACCGAAATCAAGCTGCATCAGGGAGCGATAGCGGTCAACCAGTTTTATCAGACGGCAGAGCCGCATATTTATGCCATCGGCGACTGCATCGGCGGATTGCAGTTAGCTCATGTCGCTTCCCGGGAGGGGGTCATCGCAGTGGAACACATGGCGGGACACTCCCCTGAACCGCTCGACTACGGCAAAGTGCCTCGCTGTACGTACAGCCGACCGGAACTGGCCAGCGTGGGCATGAGTGAAGCGGAGGCAAAACAGCGCGGCTACGAGGTGAAGACGGGCAAGTTCAGCTTTAAGGCGCTGGGAAAAGCGTTGGTGTTTGGGGAAAACGACGGATTTGTCAAACTGGTCGCCGATGCCAAAACGAATGACTTGCTGGGGGTGCACATGATCGGCCCCCATGTAACCGATCTGATTTCGGAAGCCGGCCTGGCGATGGTGCTGGATGCCACTCCATGGGAACTCGGTCATGCCATCCACCCGCATCCGGCGCTGTCGGAGGCAATCGGGGAAGCGGCTTTGGCGGTAGAGGGGAACCCGATTCACAGTTAATCGCAAGAGGGGGGCTTTATCATGACGAAATCGACGCGTAACCGTCATACCGCAGCAGGTTTGACGGATCAGCAGGTGCTTGACATGTACTATTACATGCTCTTGGCAAGACGCATTGATGAGCGGCAGTGGCTGCTCAACCGTGCGGGGAAAGTGCCGTTTGTCATTTCCTGCCAGGGGCAGGAAGCGGCCCAGGTTGGGGCGGCATTTGCCCTGGACAGACAGAAAGATTACCTTTGCCCGTACTATCGCGATCTGGCCATGGTCCTGGTGTTTGGTCAGACCGCGCGCGACTGTATGCTCTCGGCGTTCGCCAAGGCGGAGGATCCGAACAGCGGCGGCCGGCAAATGCCGGGACACTTCGGTTCCAGGAAATACCGCATTCTGACCGGTTCCAGTCCGGTAACCACCCAGGTCCCGCACGCCGTCGGCATTGCTCTGGCCGGAAAAATGCAGAAAAAGGATCTGGTGGTGTTCACCTCGTTCGGTGAGGGGTCAAGCAATCAGGGGGATTTTCATGAAGGGGCCAACTTCGCCGGAGTGCACAAGCT
The DNA here is from genome assembly GCA_017656235.1 of Brevibacillus sp. GTDB lineage: Bacteria > Bacillota > Bacilli > Brevibacillales > Brevibacillaceae > Brevibacillus_E. The sequence continues at coordinate 1,040,372 of JACDOF010000001.1, read as the reverse complement.
GCCCGTCATCTTTTTTTGCGAAAACAACAAGTATGCCATCTCTGTGCCGCTTGCCAAGCAGCTGGGCTGCGAACGCGTCTCGGATCGCGCCGCTGGATACGGCTTCCCTGGGATCACCATCGACGGGAACGACCCGATTGTCGTTTATGAAACGATGAAACAGGCGGTAGAACGGGCTCGCGCCGGGGAAGGTCCAACCTTGATCGAAGCCGTCACCTACCGGCTGGTGCCCCATTCCAGTGACGACGATGACCGGACCTACCGGACCAGGGAAGAAGTGGAAGACGCACGCAAAAAAGATCCCATCCCGCGGTTTGCTGCATATTTGAAAGAAGCCGGGGTAATGGATGAGCAAATGGAACAGGAGATGGCACAGCGAGTACAGGCGGAAGTGGACGAGGCGACGGAATATGCGGAGAACGCGCCGTATCCGATGCCGGAATCGGCGCTGGATCACGTCTACGAGAGGTAGGGGGGACAAGCGGGAATGGCAGTTATTTCATTTATAGAGGCCATTACACAAGCGATGCAGGAAGAAATGCGGCGAGATCCGAGCGTATTTGTGATGGGAGAAGATGTGGGAGTACGCGGTGGGGTGTTTCGGGCCACCAACGGACTGATCGAGGAGTTCGGCGAGGGACGTGTAATTGATACCCCCCTGGCCGAGTCGGCAATTGCCGGTGTGGCCATTGGCGCGGCAGCGTACGGGATGCGCCCCATCGCCGAAATCCAGTTTGCCGATTTTATCATGACGGCGGTCAATCAGATCGTAAACGAAGCAGCGAAAATGCGCTATCGCTCCAACAACGACTGGAACTGCCCGGTCACGATCCGGGCGCCGTTCGGCGGGGGAGTGCACGGCGCACTCTACCATTCGCAATCCGTTGAGGCGATGTTTACCAACATTCCCGGATTAAAAGTGGTCGCTCCTTCTACGCCGTATGACGCCAAGGGCTTGCTCAAGGCGGCAATCCGTGACAACGATCCTGTGCTGTTCTTTGAACACAAACGCTGTTATCGCCTGATCAAAGGAGAAGTGCCGGATGGCGACTATGTGGTTCCGATTGGCAGGGCAGACGTGAAAAGAGAAGGAGACGACATCACGGTCATCTCGTACGGACTGACCCTGCACTTTGCTCTGCAGGCGGCGGAAAAACTGGCTGAAGAGGGAATCAGCGCCCATGTTCTCGACCTGCGTACGCTTTACCCCTTGGACAAGGAAGCGATCATCACGGCGGCTTCCAAAACGGGCAAGGTGCTGATCGTACACGAAGATAACAAGGAAGGGGGCGTTGGCGGCGAGGTGGCCGCAATCATCGCCGAGCACTGCTTGTTTGACCTGGACGCGCCGATTAAACGCCTGTGCGGTCCGGACATTCCAGCGATGCCGTACAGCCCGCCGCTGGAGAAGTTTTTCATGTTGACACCGGAAAAGGTATTGGAGGCGATGCGCGAACTTGCCTATTTTTAATGAATCCGCAGGACACCTCGCTCCTGTTTCGGCGTTTTGTTCCGATGCAGGAGCGCCAGGATGAAGGAGGACCAAACATGGCTACAAAAGTGCTGATGCCCCAACTGGGAGAAAGCGTCACGGAGGGGACGATCTCCAAGTGGCTGGTAAACGTCGGTGATGTCGTCGACAAGTACGATCCGCTTTGTGAAGTGACGACGGATAAGGTAACAGCGGAAGTGCCCTCTACCGTGTCCGGCCGAGTGGCGGAAATCGTGGTGCAGGAGGGGGAGACGGTAGCGGTAGGGACGCTGATTCTGTACATTACGGAAGCAGGGGAACAGGATGAAGGGGCAGCATCGGGCATTGATGCCAAAATCCCCTCACGGACCGAGGAATCGCAGCATGCTGACAAGCAGCGGTATTCGCCGGCAGTACGGCGTCTGGCAAAAGAACATAACATTGATTTGTCGCGTCTTGTGGGTACCGGCGCCGGTGGACGCATCACCCGCAAGGACGTGCAAAAAGTAATGGAACAGGGCGGTCTGCCTGCAGCCGCATCCCGTATGCCGGTCTCCTCGTCACAAGTGATTGAACAGCAGTCGCCTGCCTTCACGCCGGGGCTCGGGGCACCACCTGCTGTGCCAGCCTCTTCTGCCCAGGCTGCTGGTGTTTCCAGCGATGTGACGGTTGCGGCGGGAGATCACGTCATCCCCGTCAGTGCGATTCGCCGCACCATCGCCAACCGGATGGTGCAGAGCAAACACGAAGCACCCCACGCCTGGACGATGGTGGAAGTGGACGTAACCAATCTGGTCCGTTTTCGCGACCTGATCAAAGAGGATTTCAAACGAAAGGAAGGCATGAACCTTACTTACCTGCCGTTCTTCATCAAAGCGGTGGTGGAGGCGCTTAAAGAGTATCCGCTGCTTAATTCCACGTGGGCTGGAGATAAAATCGTGGTGAAGCGAAACATCAACATTTCCATTGCCGTGGCCACCGAAGACGCGCTGTACGTTCCGGTCATCAAGGACGCGGATCAGAAGTCAATCTACGGCATCGCCAAAGCGATTGATGATTTGGCTGCCCGCGCCCGTGCAGGAAAGCTGACAGTTGACGACATGACAGGCGGCACATTTACAGTTAACAACACCGGTTCGTTCGGCTCCGTGCTCTCCATGCCCATCATCAACAGTCCCCAAGCGGCCATCTTGAGTGTGGAATCGATCGTCAAACGGCCGGTTGTGATTGACGACATGATTGCGATTCGCTCGATGGTCAACCTCTGCCTCTCGCTTGACCACCGTGTGCTGGACGGTTTGATCTGCGGTCGCTTCCTGCAGTCGGTGAAACAGAAGCTGGAAGCGATGGGACCGGACACAACGATCTATTAAATATTAATAACCATACATTGAAAAGACCAAGGGACGGCAGCCTCCCTGGTCTTTTTTTGACGTCATGTGAAAAAAATGAGATTTGCCAAAAAAATATGTAACCTTTTCCACTCTCACACGTCTTAAATAATGGATTACCCTGCACAAAAGCCGTCTCGCCTTGTACAAGGAACGAAAAATCCGTTGCTACATCATTCCTCATCAGGAATATCTATGCTAGAATGAAAAGGATTACGAGAAATGGGGAGGAGAACATGAAAAAGACGAAAAAGGGACTTTCGATCGTACTCGCGGCAACCGTAGTGACCAGTCCGTTTGTGGCACCGCCGCAAGCATATGCGATTAAAAATCTCAAGGTAAGTGCGGACGATACGGAAACCGGCGAGGAGAGCGAGTATACGATTGAGTTTAAGCTGGAAGACAGCTTGGATAGAGGTGAAAAGATCTACATCAAGTTTGACAGGGACTTCGAGATTGATGACTCCATCGGCCGCAGGGATGTGGAAGTAAACGGCGAGACGGCCAGAGATGTGGAGGTGGACGGGAACGTAATCGAGATCGAGGTACCCGAAGATCTGGAAGATGGCGACACGGTAGAAGTTGTCATTGAAGATGGCATCACCAACCCGGATGATGAAGATGACTATGAGATCAGTGTAAAGACCGATAACGAGAGCTGGGAGGATGCGGAGATCGAAATCGGTGATGACGACGGCTTTAGGGTAAAAATCGGCGACAACAAGGCTGGCGTGGAAACCTCCTACACACTCGGCTCGTTCGATCTGGACGGCAGCGACACATTGGAAGAATCCGAGTGGATCACCGTCATCTTCCCGGATGAGGACATGCTTCCGCGAAGCATTGATGAGGAAGACGTGGAAATCAACGGTGAAGAAGCGGACGATGTCGAGGTGGACGATGACGAAGTCAGGATCAAGATCCCGGAGGATGTTGACGGCGACGATGAATTAGAGATTGAATTCAGCGAGGATGCCGGCCTTACCAATCCCGATGCAGGGGATTACACCATCAAGGTGAAGTACAATGGCGTAACCTACAAGTCGGAAGAGTTTGAGATCAAGAGTTCCAGCTCCGGTTCAGTCAGCAAGGACTTCACCGTCAACCTGTCCGACAGGACGGTGGGATCCCGCTCTTCTTACAGCTTTGAAGTGAACCTCGGCAGCAAAAAGCTTTCCTACAACAACGAGATCCAGGTTCAGTTCCCGTCGGCGGAAATGGTTCCCAGCTACATAGCCCCGACAAGCGTCAGCATCAACGGCTCGAAGGCGAGCAGCGTCTGGGTATACGGAAACGTGGTCTATCTGTCCACGCCATTCAGTTTTAAACCCGACAGCAAGGTGAAAGTGGAATTCTCGCAAGACGCCAACATCATCAATCCCAAGCTGGCTGGGGAGTACGACCTGACAGTCAAGCTGGCAGGCGAGACCATCAGATCGAAGAAGTTCAGCATCGTGGGGACCCTGATTACGATTCCGAACGGTACAATCGACAACAGCACGGCGACGATTACCCTGTCCAAAACCGCGCTTAATTCGCCGACCGCGATCACGGTTGGGATCAAAGGGGTAACCGTGCCGCTGACGCGCAATCAGGACTTCCTGGAGTTGGCTTTCCCGGCCGGTTTTACTGTCCCGGCGACGTTTACCGCCTCCAGCGTGACGGTGAACGGCTTGGCGGCTGGCTTCGTTACCTCTCGCGGCCAAAACCTGGTGATCTACCCCTCCCAGGATCTGTACGCCAACGCGGCGATTAACGTGGTAATCAGCGAAGCGGCCGGTATCAAGACGCCACCCACGGCCCAGGCCTACAACATCGGTGTCTACACCTCCAAGGAGAGAGCGCCGCTGTTCATTCGCGCCGTTGGAGTAGGCGGAGTCAATGTGCCGCCGCCGGTTCCGGCTGACGCTGCCCGACTGAAGCTGAACGTGGCATCGTTTACCAAAAACGGCCAAACGCATGCGCTGCCGGTTGCGCCATATACGGCCAACGGCAATACGTTGGTTCCGGCGCAGTTCTTCCGAGATGCTCTCGGCCTGACCACCCAGTGGAACGGCAGCACGGCAGTGATCATCAGCGGTTCTACCGTGATTCGCTTCACTGTCGGTTCCGACAAGGCCCAGATTGGGCAAACCACGGTAAAACTGCCGGTAGCCGTACAGGTGAAAAACAACATGCCGATGCTGCCGATCCGCTTTGTCTCGGACACGCTCAAGTATACGATTGGCTGGGATGGTGCTACTTCCAGCATCGTCATGTACAAATAAGAGCGGATGAAGGAATAGAGGATAAAACAAAAAGACTCCCTTTGTCACCGGATACCGTGACGAGGGAGTCTTTTTCAATCCAATTCGGCTACCACGGCTGCATCATCGTCAGCGTGGGGACAACCAGTGCCAAAACCAACAGGATGATCATGACTTTCATGAAAATTGACCGCTTCATACCAAATCCTCCTTCAAATGGAACCGAAAGGGGTTGCAGTTGATGGAACCGATGGTACACGTGCCGTGTACCGCTCACCGCAAGTTTATTGAAAAACCGGCAAGCTGTGCTAGAATTGAAGCGAAGGTGTCTGTTTTCAGGGGAATTGCTGCATGGATCACGAAGCATCCCATTAGGATCGCCTTTTTGGAACGGGGGGAAATATGTGTCCAACAAAGATTTTACCCAACTCTATCAAGAGTGGCAACAACAGGTGAAGGACCGTCTGGTCAAGGCGCCGGAACGCAAGCAGCGATTTGCCACATCGTCCGATATTGAAGTGGACCGCGTCTATTTGCCGGAGCAGATTGATGGCGCTTACATGGGAAAACTGGGGTTTCCCGGCGAATACCCCTACACGCGCGGCGTACAGCCGACGATGTATCGCGGACGCCTGTGGACGATGCGCCAGTATGCCGGTTTCGGTACGGCCGAAGAGACCAACAAACGGTTTCGCTACCTGCTTAAACAGGGGCAGACCGGATTGAGCGTCGCCTTTGATTTACCCACCCAGATCGGATACGATTCCGATGACCCGATGGCTGCCGGTGAGGTAGGCAAAGTGGGAGTGGCGATTGATTCGCTGGAGGATATGGAAACCCTTTTTGACGGAATACCGCTTGATCAGGTCAGCACCTCGATGACGATCAATGCACCAGCGTCAGTACTGTTGGCCATGTACATCGCAGTGGCCGAAAAGCAGGGTGTCCCATCAAGCAAATTGTCCGGAACGATTCAAAATGACATACTCAAAGAGTACATCGCACGCGGAACCTACATCTTTCCACCCAAACCGTCAATGCGGTTGATTACGGACATCTTTGCCTACTGTTCCGAACACGTACCCAAGTGGAATACGATCAGCATCAGCGGGTACCACATCCGTGAAGCGGGCGCCACCGCCGTCCAGGAAGTTGCCTTTACGCTGGCAGACGGGATCGCCTACGTGGAAGCCGCATTGCAGGCAGGTTTGGACATTGATCGCTTCGCACCCCAGCTTTCCTTCTTCTTTAACGGACATAATCACTTTTTTGAGGAAATCGCCAAATTCCGGGCGGCGCGGCGTATCTGGGCGCGGCTGATGCGGGAACGGTTTGGTGCCAAGAACCCCAAGTCGTGGCAGTTCCGTGTACATACGCAAACGGGAGGCTCGACTTTGACTGCCCAGCAGCCGGACAACAACATTGTTCGCGTGACGATCCAGGCCTTGGCGGCGGTGTTGGGCGGGACTCAGAGCCTGCATACCAATTCACGGGACGAGGCACTTGCCCTGCCGACGGAAGAGTCGGCCCGAATCGCGCTTAGGACACAGCAGATCATCGCCTACGAGAGCGGCGTCACCGATACGGTAGATCCGCTTGCCGGCTCCTGGTATGTAGAATATCTGACAGACCAGATTGAACTGCGCGCTCTGGAATACATGGAGAAGATTGAGAAGATGGGAGGGGCAGTGGCGGCGGTAGAAGCCGGCTACATGCAGCGGGAGATTCACAAGCAGGCGTATGAGACACAACGCAAGATCGAAGCGGGAGAACAGTTGGTCGTCGGGATGAACTGTTTCCAACTCGAAGACGAACCCCAGCCGGAACTGCTTCGCGTTGATCCATCGATTGGCAGAAAACAAAAGGAGAAGCTGGATGCTCTCAGGGCCAGACGTGATAACGCGATAACAGAGCAAACGCTCGCTCGGCTGCGGCAGGGAGCGGAAGGAACGGAAAATCTGATGCCGCTTATCCTTGACTGTGTGCGCCATTATGCCACGATCGGCGAGATTTGCGGTGTGCTGCGCGAGGTATTTGGAGAGTATCGGGCCGTTTAGGGACGGCTGCAAATGGAATAAGGGGGAAGCAGGAATGGAGAAAAAGATTCGCGTCCTCGTTGCCAAGCCGGGGTTGGACGGACACGATCGCGGGGCGTTGGTGATTGCCCAGGCGCTTCGCGACGAAGGTATGGAAGTGGTGTACACAGGTCTCAGGCAGACTCCGGCGCAGATCGTGAACGCGGCGATTCAGGAAGACGTCGATTGCATCGGGCTGTCCTGCCTGTCAGGAGCGCACAACGAACTGTTTCCCGAAGTGGTTCGGCTTTTGCGGGAACGGCAGGCGGACGATATCCTGGTCATCGGTGGAGGAGTCATTCCGCAAGAGGATATTCCTTTTCTGGAGTCTGCAGGGATTGCCAAGGTCTTTACCCCCGGCTCCCCAACCAAGGACATTGCTGCGTTTATCCGTCAACGGGTGCAGCCAAAATCCGTCAACGTGACCAAGCCCCCCAAAAAAATCGCTCACATCGGTATTGCCGTACACAGTATTGAGGCAGCTTTGCCCTTTTACTGCAGAGTGCTGGGGTTAAAGCTCCTGGGGTGTGAAGAAGTGGCAGGTGAACAAGTAAAGATTGCCTTTCTCGAAATCGGGGAGAGCCGTCTGGAGCTGTTGGAACCGCTTGGCCCAGACAGTCCGGTCGCCCGGTTTTTAACCAAGCGGGGAGAGGGAATACACCACATCGCCCTTGAAGTGGATGATCTTGAGCAGCGATTGTCATCTTTGAAAGAAAACGGCGTCAGTCTGCTCAACGATACACCCCGAGAAGGAGCTCATCAGGCGCAAATCGCCTTTTTGCACCCGAAACAGGCCGGCGGCGTGCTGTTTGAACTTTGCCAGCATCCCGGCAAGGTAAGGAGGGCGGGCGCCGATGAGTGAGGAGATGTACAAAAAAATCGACGAACTGCACGAGCGCAAAAGAAAAGTGGAGCTGGGTGGCGGGGACCAGCGGATTGAAGCGCAGCACAACCGCGGAAAACTGACGGCTCGCGAGCGCATTGACATCTTGTTGGATCGCGGCACGTTTGTGGAGCTGAAACCGTTTGTCAAGCATCGTGCAACCAACTTCGGAATGGACAAGATAGAGGGTCCTGGCGAAGGCGTGGTGACCGGCTGCGGCAAGATCAACGGGCGGCTTGTTTACGTCTTTGCCCAGGATTTTACCGTCTTTGGAGGAGCACTTGGGGAGATGCATGCCCAAAAAATCGCAGCCATTATGGATTTGGCCGCGAAAACCGGCGCTCCGGTCATCGGACTTAACGATTCCGGAGGAGCCCGCATCCAGGAAGGGGTTGTCTCACTCGATGGCTATGGCCACATCTTTTATCGCAATGCGATCTACTCCGGAGTGATCCCGCAAATATCGGTCATTCTCGGGCCGTGTGCCGGCGGAGCGGTGTACTCACCAGCGATAACCGACTTCGTATTTATGGTGGAAAACACGTCGCAAATGTTCATTACCGGTCCGAAAGTGATCGAAACGGTCACCGGGGAAAAGATCAGCAGTGAAGATCTGGGCGGTGCCCGGGTGCACGCTTCCATCAGCGGCAATGCGCACTTCACGGCTGCAACCGAGCCGGAGGTGCTGGAGATGGTTCGTCGCCTGCTCGGCTTCCTGCCCCAAAACTGGCAGGAGCAGCCGCCTCTTCGTACTTGGCGGGGGGAGAGCGGTGACTGGCTGGAAGAGATCGTTGAGTTGGTGCCGGTGGCCGGAACCAAAGTGTACGATGTGAAAAAAGTACTGCGGCTTATTGTGGATGATGGTGATTTTCTGGAGGTTCAGCCTGACTTTGCCCGCAACATCGTCGTCGGCTTTGGCCGGATCGACGGTCAGAGTGTAGGGCTGATCGCCAACCAGCCAAAAGTGATGGCGGGGGGGTTGGACATCGACTCATCCGATAAGCTGGCCCGCTTTATCCGTACCTGCGATGCCTTTAACATCCCGCTGATCACGTTCGTTGACGTAACCGGGTTTTTCCCCGGGATCAATCAGGAGCACGGCGGCATCATCCGGCATGGGGCGAAGATTCTCTACGCCTATTCGGAAGCGACGGTACCAAAAATCACGGTGATTACGCGCAAAGCATACGGTGGAGCCTATGTGGCCCTCAACTCCAAAGCGATCGGGGCCGATGTGGTATATGCCTGGCCCAATGCGGAAATCGCCGTCATGGGACCGGAAGGAGCGGCCAACATAATCTTCGCCAAAGAAATCGAACAAAGCAGCGATCCGGCCGCCACCCGTCAGGCGAAGATTAACGAATACCGGGAAAAATTTGCCAATCCGTATGTGGCGGCGGAGCACGGGATGGTGGATGATGTGATCGATCCTCGGGAGACGAGGAAACACCTGAAACAAGCGCTGGAGATGCTCAGCAGCAAGAAGGAAAGCCGCCCGGCTAAAAAGCACGGCAACATCCCGCTCTGATTTTCTTGGAAGGACCCGGATGATGCGCTATACTGGTAAAGTATGATCGGAAAGTGTGAAGCGAGAACTAGGAGGGTTACTGTTGATTAACCGAGAACGCTTGTTGGAGGAGTTTCTGGAACTGGTCCAGATCGACAGTGAGACAAAGCATGAAGCGGCGATCGCCAAGGTGATCAAGGAAAAGCTGATCAACATGGGATTTACGGTGGAAGAGGACGACGCTGCCGCCAAAACGGGGCACGAAGCCAACAACCTGATTGCTACTCTTCCCGGAACGGCCGCTGGTCCGACAATCCTGTTCAGCAGCCACATGGATACCGTTGTCCCGGGAAAGGGAGTCAAACCTTCCGTGCGAGACGGTTACGTTTATTCAGACGGGACAACCATACTCGGTGCGGACGACAAGGCGGGGATCGCGGCCATCTTTGAAGCGATGCGGACCCTCAAGGAAAAAAACCTGCCTCACCCCACCATCCAAGTGGTCATAACTGTTGGTGAGGAATCGGGTCTGGTCGGCTCCAGGGCGATGGACAGTTCGCTTCTGAAAGCCGAGATGGGCTTCATCATGGACTCCGACGGAAAAGTTGGCGAAATCATCGCGGCAGGTGCCGGTCAGTATCGGATCGTAACCAAGATTTACGGCAAGGCGGCTCATGCCGGCGTCAATCCGGAAGACGGGATCAGTGCGATCAATGTGGCCAGCAAAGCGATTTCCCGCATGCCGCTTGGCCGAATTGACGCAGATACGACAGCCAACATTGGCCGCTTTGAAGGCGGAAAAGCGTACAATATCGTCTCCGATTATGCTGAAGTCTGGTCGGAAGCGCGCAGTTTGGTCATGGAAAAATTGGAAGCGCAAGTCAAGGCGATGACCGAGGCGTTTGAAGCGGCTGCCGCAGAAGCGGGGGCTCGCTGCGAGAATGATGTGAGGTTCATGTACCACGGGTTTAAGTTTGACGAAAACACACCGGTCGTCGCCAAGGCCATTGCCGCCGTCAAGCGGATCGGCCGTGAGCCGAAACTGAACAGTTCGGGCGGCGGAAGCGACGGTAACGTGTTTAACGGGTTTGGCATCCCCACGGTTAACTTCGGCATTGGCTATGAGCATATTCACACCACAAACGAGCGTATGCCGCTCGAAGAACTGTATAAAGCGGCGGAACTGGTTCTGGCGCTGGTGGAAGAGTCGCTTGAGGACAGCGGTCAATAAGGGCAGGGGAAAAACCCCTGCTTTTTTTCTACCGCGACAAATCAGTGTCCGGGAAGGGTGCCCATTGTCCGTGACAGGCGCCGCTTGATGCGTTCCTGTTTTCCATGTATCTCTTTCCCTGCACGGGAATAAGATCATTGATAGGACAGGAAGAGGGGGAGAGGCATGTTACAGGTTGTTTCCGGAACCGTGAAGCGTGTACTGGAAGAGACGGAGGGAATGCAGCTTTTGGAAGTGGTTGTGGCTGACGCCGATACCCAGGCCGATCCCCGGCATGAACAGGCCTATTTTTTCCGGCGCGGCAGTGAGCGGTGCACAGTCGGAGAGCGTGTGCTGCTGAATGTGACAGCGGAGCGTCTCGGGCTGGGAACAGGCGGGAGTCACTTTGTGATGGCCAAGGAAAGTGATCGCCCGGCCGATTACCATCACAGTACCTGGGGGCATATTGTCAAGCTGCGGTATTCCCCCTGGCAGCTGGTTGTGGACGCAGTGGAGGAGCAGAACAGTCCGTGGCACGAACTGTTTTGTGATCCCGCTCGTCACCTGGAGCGAACGCCAGTGCTGATCGGGGAGCTGCACAGCTTGCTTCCGGCGATTGTTTTGGCGCTAAAGGAAATCAGCCCTTCCGTTCGACTGGCATACGTGATGCCGGACTGTGCTTCCCTGCCGATAGCGCTTAGTCGGCACGTCCGCTATCTCAAGGAGCGCGGGCTTTTGGCAGGAACCGTAACAACAGGACATGCGTGGGGAGGCGACCTGGAAGCGGTCAACCTGTACACGGGTTTGCTTGCTGCCAGGCATGTGACTGGTGCCGATCTGATTCTCTGCCTGCCCGGGCCCGGTATTGTCGGAACAGGTACGTTGTACGGTTTTTCAGGTATGCAGCTGGCGGAAGCGATCCACGCGGTTTCCCTGCTCGGGGGTGTCCCGGTTTCGGTGCCGCGCATCAGCTTTGCTGATTCGCGCAGCCGGCACCAAGGTCTTAGTCATCACACGCGAACCTTGTTGGGACGAATTACTCTGGTCCCGTCTTTATTGGCCCTGCCCCGTTTTGCGGATTGGAGGGATCAGGTGATCGCCGAACAAGCCAGAGTGGCGGGACTGTTTCTACGCCATGTGCCGCTGATGGCTGATGTCCCTTCGCCGACGAAGCTGGCTGACCTGGTGCGGGATTACCCGGAACCGATTACCTCGATGGGCCGGGACAGCCAGCATGACCCCTCGCCGGTTCAGACGGCCTATGCCGCGGCGATGATCGCCGACCATTGCCTGAAGTGGGTTGAGCGGCAGCGATCGTCTGTCAGCGGCGCATCGCTCGGTCGCGACGAGCTAACCAATCTTGCAAACTCATGGACGTATGGGACAGCCGACGCAGAGTAGCGCGGATTTCCCACACTTTTCCAACCATACGCAAGTGTTTGGGAGCGGTATAGGTTTTCATCTTCAACGCCTCCTGTTATGATGAGATGGACAAGTTCAGCTATGTTGTCAGCCTATGTGGCAGCGGCTGGCCATAGAACACCAACTTTGGAGGGATAGGATGCGGCACAATGACCGTTTGTACGAGCAGACGATCAGCAGCCAGACGATTTACGACGGACGAATCATCAAGGTAAAAGTGGATGAAGTCCGCTTGCCAAATGGCAAAACCGCAAAGCGGGAGATTGTCAACCACCAGGGGGCAGTCGCCGTGCTGGCGCTGACAGACGAAGGGCGAATGGTGACGGTTCGCCAATTCCGCAAGCCGCTGGAGCGGACGATCGTGGAAATCCCGGCCGGGAAGTTGGAACCCGGGGAAGACCCACTGGAGTGCGCCAAACGGGAACTGGCCGAAGAAACAGGATACCAGGCAGAACAGTTTACCCATCTCAGCTCGTTTTATACCTCGCCCGGCTTTGCCGACGAGCTGCTCCACCTTTATTTGGCTACGGGCCTGCAACCAGGACCGGTCAAGCCGGACGATGATGAGTTCGTAGAGGTGGAGGAACTGACACTGGAGGAAGCAAAACGGCTGCATGAGCGGGGGGAAATCCGCGACGCAAAGACGGTGTTGGCTTTGTTTGCCTGGGAAAATCGGGTGTTGAAGCAGGGTGGCTGATCTGGCATCTTACTTCTGCGACATGCATATCCATATCGGCCGCACGCTCAGCGGCAGGCCGGTCAAGATAACGGCTTCCCGCCAGATGACGCTGCCCCGCATTCTCGAAGAGTCGTCCCGGCGTAAAGGCTTGGACATGATCGGAATCATCGATGCCCACTCGCCGGAAGTACAGGAGGAACTGCGAGAGCTGATTGACAGGGGATTGGCACGACCGCTGCCGGATGGAGGGATTCGCTACGAACAGACAACGTTGATCCTGGGGGCGGAAGTGGAGGTTCAGGAGGGAGAAGGGGAGGCGCACTTCTTGTGTTATCTGCCTTCTCTTGTGGAGATGGGACGCTTTACACGGTGGCTTGCCGAGCGGTGCAAAAACGTACATCTGAGCTCACAGCGGGTGCGCGCTACCGCGCGGGAACTGCAGCGGTACACGTCAGAGTTGGGCGGCGTGGTGATTCCGGCCCACATTTTCACTCCACACAAGGGCCTGTATGGCAGTTGTACCGACCGTATGGCCAAGGTAGCCGACGAAACGCAGATTTGGGCTGTTGAACTGGGGTTGAGCGCCACCACCGAGATGGCGGATCGTATCAGTGAGCTGCATGACAAAACGTTTTTAACCAATTCGGACGCCCATTCGCTTGCAAAAATCGGTCGTGAGTATCAAAAGGTGAGGATGAAAGAACCATCTTTTGCAGAGTGGGTGAAAGCGCTCCGCCGGACGGAATCGAGAGGCGTTCTCGTCAATTACGGCCTTCACCCGCGCCTCGGCAAATACCATCAGACGATTTGTCCCTCCTGCCAAACCGCCCTGCCTGCGGATGCGGATGCGCGATGCCCGGCCTGCGGCTCGCGCGTGCCAGCCCGCGGGGTGAAAGAGCGGGTGGAGCAGCTTGCCGACCTGCCACCCGGCCATCATCCCCCGCACCGTCCGCCGTACGTGGAACAGATTCCTCTGGAGTTTGTACCTGGGCTTGGATCGAAAACAGTGGCCAGGCTGTATGAAGCGTTTGGCACCGAGATGGATGTGCTGCACCGGGCGAACGAAGCAGATCTGGCGGTGATCGTGGGGGAAAAGAAGGCGCACATGATCGTACAAGCGCGCAGTGGCCGACTTCCGATCCGCACAGGAGGGGCCGGTGTCTACGGAAGAATCGAAGTGTAATACGTGATCGGTACTGCTGTCATACTTGTCCTCCCGCGGGCATACGTATACAGTATCAACCGATCAGGAGGCGAGCGGCGCGTGCGGAATCGCTTTGGCCCAACCGTTCAGGCTTACCTATTCGAACACCGTTCCCTGTACGTGTTTACCATCATCCTGTTTGCGATGGGCATCATTTTTGGCACTTTTTTTGTACAGGCCTTGTCGCCTGATCAAAAGCGGGATCTGCTTTCGTTTCTCCGCTACTTTTTTACCAGTCTCGGCGAACAGGGCATCCCGGAGACGAACCAGCACTTTGCGCAATCGTTTGGACACTATTTGAAAACGGTTGTCGTCATGTGGGTGTTTGGCCTGTCGGTCATTGGCCTGCCGATCATCCTGCTCATGCTGTTCGCAAAAGGGTTGATCGTCGGTTTTACGGTCGGCTTTCTGGTCCAGCAGCTGCAGTGGCAGGGCGTCACCTTCTCGCTTGCCGGCGTACTGCCGCAAAACATGCTGGTCGTCCCGGCAATGATCATCGTCGGCGTAGCCGGTATCACGTTTTCACTGCGATTGGTCCGCTCCCGATTGCTGAGCCGGCGCGGCGACATTCAGCCTCACTTTTTCAGCTATACCCTGATCTGTGCGGCGATGCTCGGCATCCTCACCCTCGCAGCTTTGCTGGAGGCGTATGTCTCGCCGCACCTGATGCGCTACGTGCTCAATCTTTATTAAGAATAATTATCATCTAATAACGCATTTGACTTATTTCAAGCGGCTCCTCTATAATAGGAACAGGTTTCATGCGCACGGGGAGGGGCTATTTTATGGAAGAAAAAATTGAGAAAATCAAGCAGCTGCTGCATTCCCGTAATTACAAGCTGACACCGCAGCGGGAGGCAACTGTTCGCGTCCTGCTTGAGCACGAAGAAGATCATCTGAGCGCAGAAGACGTCTACTTGCTGGTAAAGGAAAAAGCCCCCGAGATCGGCCTGGCGACGGTTTATCGCACGTTGGAGTTGCTAAGTGAACTGCGCATCATCCACAAAATGAACTTCGGAGACGGGGTGGCCCGTTACGATTTGCGTGATGACAACGCGGAACGGCATCACCATCACCTGATCTGCATGAACTGCGGCACTGTTGATGAAATCTTTGAAGATTTGCTGGGGGGAGCCGAGGAGCGGGTGCGTACCGCGTACAACTTCTCCATCCTCGACCACCGGCTCAACTTTTACGGCATCTGCCACCGCTGCATCGACAAGGTCAATATCGAGGACTTTAAATGACGACTTCTCTCATCGAGAGAAGTTTTTTCGTTTGCAATTCGCCTTCCTGAGACATGATAAGAAGGAACATCGTGTCAGAGGAGGAGAACCCCAAGATGCTGATTGGCGTTCCCAAAGAGATCAAAAACAACGAAAACCGGGTGGGGCTGACTCCGGCCGGGGTGGCTGCCTACGTACAGGCGGGCCACACTGTGCTGGTTGAGACAAATGCAGGAGAAGGAAGCGGTTTTTCAGACGATGATTTTCGTGCGGCGGGAGCCCGGATTGTGCCCGATGCGGCGGAGGTCTGGGGCCGGGCGGAGATGATTTGCAAAGTAAAGGAACCGCTGCCGGCCGAGTACGATCTCTTTCGCGAAAACCAGATCTTGTTTACCTATCTTCACCTCGCTCCCGAACCGGATTTGACGCACGCTTTGATGGAGAAAAAAGTGGTGGCCATAGCGTATGAAACGATTCAAACCGATGATGGGGCCCTGCCCCTGCTTACGCCCATGAGTGAAGTGGCGGGAAGGATGGCTGTACAGGTTGGGGCCCAATTTTTGGAGAAGCCGCACGGCGGCAAAGGGGTTCTGCTGGGCGGCGTTCCCGGTGTCATGCCAGGGCGGGTGGTGATCATCGGCGGTGGAGTGGTCGGGACCAATGCCGCAAAGATGGCGGTGGGACTGGGGGCGAACGTCACACTGCTGGACATCAACGCAGGGCGGCTGCGCGAGTTGGACGATCTGTTCCACGGTCGTCTGCAAACCATGATGTCCAATCCTTATCACATTGCCGAAATGGTGAAGCAGGCCGATCTCCTGATCGGAGCGGTGTTGATTCCCGGCGCCCGCGCGCCGCGTCTGGTCACCGAAGAGATGGTGAAGAGTATGGCACCTGGTTCGGTTATTGTGGATGTGGCCATTGATCAGGGCGGGTCCATCGAGACCATTGACCGCATTACCACGCACAGCGATCCCGTTTATGTCAAGCACGGAGTCGTACACTATGCCGTAGCCAATATGCCCGGAGCCGTGCCGCGCACTTCTACCCTTGCCTTGACCAATGTGACTCTACCCTACGGACTGCAGCTGGCGAACAAGGGGTACGAGCGGGCCATTCTTGAAAACAAGGCCTTGGCGCGTGGCGTTAACGTGATCGACGGGCGGGTCGTGTACGAAGCGGTCGCCCGCTCTCTCAACCTCCCCTATACGCCGCTTGGCGACGTGATCAGAGGCGTTCCGGTTTGACATGCCCTGCCTGCTGAAGGCATAGAGTAGCAAGAGGGCTTGTTTCGCAAAGGAGGGATGGGTTGACATGGGCGGTACGTTTCGGCGGGTCACGGACGCCATTCGCTTCGTGCTCATTTTTCTGGCCTGTTCGCTGCTTTGTTACGGCATCGTCTCCTTTTTGGCGGAGAACTTCCTGCCCGCCAATCCGTACCGGGAGCCGCACGGCAATGCGATCAAGGTGATCGGCCTGCTGGAAGTGAGCGATTCGAAGGAGCTCGATTGGTATGTTGATCGCTTGCAGTTGTTTTACCTCGTGGGAGAATAAGTTCTTCTCTTCCGCCACATGCAGCGTACCGGGCACAGCCGCCAAAAGGAGGATTTTGCTTAGCGGGTGTGGAAACATAAATAGGAAAACCATCCCTCGAAGGAGAGCGCTTCATGGACTTTCTGATCGACCAGTTTACACATTTTCTCGCTGTCGAAAAAGGATTGGCTGCCAACACCCTGGAATCGTATCAGCGCGATCTGGTGATGTACGCGGCGTATCTGCGCGAACAGGGAATTGAGCGGATCGAAGAGACAAACCGTTCCCATATCGTTGGGTATCTGATGATGCTGAAACAAAAAGGGCGGGCGACGGCGACGCTGTCCCGCAACATGGCTTCGATCCGGGCCTTCTATCAGTTTTTGGTTCGCGACAAGTACCTGGACAAGGATCCGTCCATCCATCTGGAGACGCCCAAGATTGAGAAGAGACTGCCCAAGGTGCTGACAATAGAAGAAGTGGAGCGATTATTGGAGGGGCCTGCCCTTACCCAGCCAACCGGCATCCGGGACAAAGCCATGCTGGAGCTGCTGTATGCGACGGGTATCCGCGTCTCCGAACTGGTTAACCTGGACATGGGCGATGTCAACCTGGAGATGGGTTTTGTAAAGTGTATGGGCAAAGGGTCGAAGGAGCGGATTATCCCGCTCGGCAAAATCGCCGTTGACGTGGTCCGCCTGTATATCGAAACAGGGAGACCCCGTCTTTTAAAGGCCAAGGCCGAAACGGCGTTGTTCCTGAACCATCTCGGCAAGCGAATCAGTCGGCAGGGATTTTGGAAAATCATCAAAAAATACGCGCAGCAGGCGAACATTCACACGGAGATCACACCACACACGCTGCGCCATTCGTTTGCCACACACCTGCTGGAAAACGGAGCCGACCTGCGATCGGTGCAGGAAATGCTGGGCCATGCCGACATTTCCACCACCCAGATATACACCCATGTGACGCGGACGCGGATCAAGGATGTTTACGCCAAAACGCATCCCCGTGCATAAGGTCAGCTTATTCAGACTGTTGGCAGACGTCTGTCAAACAACCGACACATCCAGAGGAGGAATATCATGCCGCGTTTTCGACGTGTCTTTCTGATCGTACTGGACAGCGTGGGGATCGGAGAACTGCCTGACGCCGCTTCGTTTGGCGACCAGGGGGCGCATACGCTGGGCCACATCGCTGAGCGAGTAGAGTCGTTTGCCCTGCCCCGGTTGGCCGAGTTGGGGCTTGGCAATATTGAACCCCTGCGCAATGTGCCGCCGGCCGCCGAGCCAAAAGCACACTGGGGGAAGATGAAGGAGATTTCCATTGGAAAGGATACGACTACAGGTCATTGGGAGATAATGGGACTTTACGTATCCAAGCCGTTTCGGACCTACCCTGACGGTTTCCCGGCTGAATTGATCCGCTTGCTGGAAGAGCGTACAGGCCGGAAAGTGGTTGGGAATAAAGTCGCTTCCGGGACGGCCATTATTGACGAGTTGGGTGAACACCAGATGAAGACTGGTGATTTGATCGTTTACACTTCGGCGGACAGCGTGCTGCAGATCGCCGCTCATGAAGAAGTGATCCCTCTTGAGGAATTGTACCGGATTTGTGAGATCGCCCGTGAACTGACGCTACGTGACGAGTTTGCCGTAACCCGGGTAATCGCGCGTCCGTACGTCGGGGAACCTGGAGCGTTTACCCGTACGGCAAACCGGCACGACTACTCTGTCAAACCGTTTGCACCGACGGTGATGAACCGCCTGGTCGAAGCAGGTTATGCCTCCATCGCGATTGGCAAAATCGCGGACATCTACGCCGGTGAAGGGGTCACCCGCGAAATTCGCACCGCGGACAATATGGACGGGGTGGACCAACTGCTGAAAACGATGAAAGAGAGCTTTGAAGGACTTTCGTTTGTCAATCTGGTCGACTTTGACGCCAAGTTCGGCCATCGTCGCGATCCGGAAGGCTACGGTGCCGCATTAATGGAATTCGACGCGCGGGTTCCGGAACTGCTCGCTGCGGTCAAACGCGATGATCTGCTGATCATTACAGCCGACCATGGCAATGACCCGGTCCATCATGGAACCGATCACACCCGCGAGTACGTACCGCTGTTGGTTTATCATCAAAACATCGAAAAAGCGGTTCATCTCGGGGTGCGGGAGACATTTGCCGACGTCGGCGCCACGATCGCCGATAACTTCGGCGTCACGCTGCCGGAAATCGGTACCAGTTTCTTGTCCCGCGTATAGGATCAACAAACCAGACGTATAGATGATAAGGAGAGAAGAAAGATGAACGCCATTGAGCAGGCAAAATCGTTTATCGAAGCAAAAACCGGGATTAAGCCGGAGATCGGGTTGGTTCTCGGCTCAGGGCTTGGCGTACTGGCAGAAGAAGTGGAGCAGGCCGTTGCCATCCCGTATGAACAAATTCCTCATTTTACGAAATCAACAGTAGAAGGCCACAAAGGGCAGCTCGTCATCGGCACCCTGCGCGGCAAGGCAGTTGTTGTGATGCAGGGCCGCTTTCACTATTACGAGGGCCACAGTCTGGAAGCCGTTACATTCCCCATTCGCGTCATGAAAGCGATCGGCGTAAGCAAGATTGTTGTCACCAACGCCGCCGGTGGAATCAACTTCGATTACCGGCCAGGTGACCTGATGCTGATTGCCGATCACATCAACTTCACGTTCCGCAATCCGCTGATCGGGCCCAATGACGACAGCCTGGGCGTACGTTTCCCGGACATGTCGGAAGCATACTCCAAGCGACTGCGCGCGCTGGCCAAAGAGGTTGCCGCAGAGTTGAAGATTCCCCTCAGGGAAGGTGTCTACGTCGGACTGCTCGGCCCAAGCTACGAGACACCTGCGGAAATCCGCATGCTGCGTACGCTTGGCGGTGATGCCGTGGGAATGTCGACTGTACCGGAAGTGATCGTCGCCCGCCATGCCGGCCTTGAAGTGCTGGGCATTTCCTGCATCAGCAACGTGGCTGCCGGTATTTTGGAACAGCCGCTG
Organism: Brevibacillus sp.; assembly: GCA_017656235.1. Lineage (GTDB taxonomy): Bacteria > Bacillota > Bacilli > Brevibacillales > Brevibacillaceae > Brevibacillus_E. Next base: position 1,020,493 of record JACDOF010000001.1, on the reverse strand, counting down.
TCTCACGAGGAAGTGATCGAGACAACGGAAAGAGTGAAATCCACTTTCTTGTCACTGGTCCAGGAAATCGTAGGCCGGATGTAGGGAGGACGGAAGATGACCGACAGAATGGAGCAAATACGTGAAGCAGCCTCGTACATAGCAGAACGGGCCTCGATTCAGCCCCGGGCGGGCTTGATCCTTGGTTCCGGGCTGGGGGTAATGGCAGATGAGATCGAAGAGCCCGTAACCATACCATTTGAGGAGATTCCCCACTTTCCCAGCTCAACGGTGGCCGGGCACGCCGGAAAACTGGTCCTTGGGACTTTGGAGGGCACACCGGTGGCTGCGATGCAGGGCCGGTTTCACTACTACGAAGGATACAGCATGCAGACCGTCACCTTTCCGGTCTACGTCATGAAGCGCCTGGGGATCGAAACGTTGATTGTCACCAACGCTTGCGGCGGGATGAACCGCGCGTTTGCTCCCGGCGATCTGATGATCATTACCGATCATATCAACATGACCGGAGACAACCCGCTGATCGGCCCCAATCTGGAGGAGTTCGGCCCGCGTTTTCCCGACATGTCCCGTGCCTATACGCCGGAACTGGTCGCGTTGGCCGAACAAAAGGCATTGGAAGCGGGCATTCGCGTTCAGAAAGGCGTTTACTGCGGCGTAAGCGGCCCCAGCTACCTGACACCAGCGGAGTTGACCATGCTGGCGCGGTTGGGGGGCGATGCGATTGGCATGTCAACCGTACCGGAAGTGATCGCAGCCAGCCACTGCGGCCTCAAAGTACTGGGCATCTCCTGCGTGACCGACATGGCAATTGGCGAAGAGTTGGAACCGCTCACCCACGAGCAGGTGGTGGAGGTGGCCAACCGCACCCGCCCACGCTTTATGGCATTGATGAAGAAGATCGTAGCGGAGGTGTAGCCGGATGAACATGGTGGAGTTGATCGCCAAAAAACGGGAAGGGCTTGCTTATTCGGCTGATGAGATTGCCTATATCATCAACGGATATACTGACGGCTCCATCCCCGACTACCAGATGTCCGCTTGGGCGATGGCCGTCTTCTTCCAGGGAATGACCCCGGAGGAGACGGCTGAGTTGACGATGGCGATGGCTCGCTCAGGAGAGCAGCTCGACCTAAGTTCCATCCCCGGCGTGAAAGTGGACAAACACAGCACCGGCGGCGTGGGGGACAAGACAACCCTGGTTGTCGCTCCGCTGGTGGCGGCGGCCGGTATCCCGGTAGCCAAGATGTCCGGCCGGGGGCTGGGTTTTTCCGGGGGCACAATCGACAAGCTGGAGTCGTTCGCCGGCTTTCAGACTGAGCTGAGCCGGGAACAGTTTTTAGCCCAGGTGCGGGATGTCGGATTGGCGATCATCGGCCAGTCCGGCAAATTGACCCCAGCCGACAAGAAACTGTACGCACTGCGCGATGTGACGGCGACGGTCGAGTCCGTTCCGCTGATTGCCAGCTCGATCATGTCCAAAAAAATTGCTGCGGGTGCAGATGCGATCATCCTCGATGTCAAGGTGGGCAAAGGCGCATTCATGAAGACGCGGCAGCAGGCATTACATCTGGCCCGGGCGATGGTGCAGATTGGCCGCAACGTGGGCAGGGAAACCATCGCGGTGATCAGCGACATGAACCAGCCGCTTGGCTATGCCGTCGGCAACGCGCTGGAAGTAAAGGAAGCGATTGCGACGCTGTCCGGACAGGGGCCGAAGGATGTGGAAGAACTGGCATTGACCATCGGGGCGCGCATGCTTCTTTTGGCAGGAAAGGAAGCAGACCTTGCCTCCGCTTACCGGCGCCTGCAGACCCTTCTGCATGACGGAAGCGCATTGGCCAAGCTGGCTGACATGGTAAAAGCCCAGGGAGGCGACCCGACGCACGTGTTTCAGCCGGAACACCTGCCAGAGGCCCCGTACAAACTGCAGCTCGCTGCACCACGAGCCGGGTATCTCGCGCAGATTGACGCCGAACTGGTAGGACACGCTGCCGTACTGCTGGGAGCCGGAAGAGTAACCAAAGAGTCACCCATTGATTTGTCTGTGGGAATTTTATTGAATAAAAAAGTTGATGATGCGGTGGAAAAAGGTGAAACGATCGCGGAAATACAAGCAAATGACAAAAACAAAGCAGAAATGGCTCTGAAGAAATTGGAAAATGCCATAAAAATTATTGATGATCCAACAAATCCGCCGACGTTAATCTATGACATCGTGTCCGCATCCTGATCATCCACGGGGAGAAAGGTACGCGCTTTCTCCCGTTTTGTATAGGTAAAAAAATCACATTCTTTTGCAAAATAAAATTTATTGTTAGGGATCTGTTTATAATTTTTTATTTTTCATTCCGCCAAATTTCGTTGACACCGTTACCAAATCAGTATATTTTAATTTTGACAGACAAATTGTTAAAGTTTTTTACGTTTTTCGTAAAAAATTGAACGAGCTTGCTCCAACATCGAAACCAGTCATCTACCTGTCTTCTGCAAGGGATACGACAACGGAGTGGATATAGGTGAAGAAGGAAATCGATCAGGTAGACAGGCAAATACTGCAGATCCTGCGGCACGATGGCCGAGCCGCCTACACGGAGATTGCCCACCAGTTGGGAATCAGTGAGGGGACGGTGCGCACGAGGATTACAAGGCTGCTGCAGGAAGGGGTGTTTGGTTTCAGCATCCATACAGACCCCCGGAAGTTGGGGCTGCACGTCCTCGCGATCATCGGACTGACCACCAAGCTCGGACTTCAGCAGAATGTTGCAGAAGAGTTGTGCAAGCTGCCGGAGGTCCGTTTTGTCGGAGCCTTTAGCGGCAAACACGACCTGATCATCCAAGCCTGCTTCCACGACAACGAAGAGTTAATCACCTTCGTCAACGAACGGCTCTCACAGATCCACGGAATCATGTCTGCCGATGTGTCACTCGAACTAAAGCAGTACAAGGACCCGTTTACGTATGTTCGTAATGACGAAGTGGTCATATAAGGAAAGGGGATGATGCCTCTCGATGTGCGGCAGGGGTTTGTCTGTTTTTTGCATGTTCAGAAAATAAACAAAAGTAATGGGGGTTGTAACGTTGAAAAAAAGTGTGTTCGCATTGCTTAGTTCCGTTCTCGTACTTGGTACGGCTTTAGCGGGTTGCGGAGGCAACGAGCAGGCCGGACAGCAAAACAATGGAAACAGCGGCAGTCAGGAGCAGCCTGCTGCACCGGCTGAACCCAAAGGGCCCCAGGTGCTGAAGCTGAATCTGCACTCCGAACCGCCAACAGCCGATCCAGGGCTTGCGGAAGACACCACTTCAGGTGCGATTATTCGTGCCACCTTTGACAACCTGATGCGCCTGAAAGATGGCAAGCCGGAGCCATCGGTGGCTGTGGATTACAAAGTATCCGACGACTTGAAAACCTACACCTTCACGCTGCGCCAAGACGTGAAGTGGAGCAATGGCGATCCGGTTACCGCGCATGACTTCGAGTACGCCTGGAAGCGGGTGCTCGACCCGGCGACGGCAGCCAACTACGCCTACCAGCTGTATTACATCAAAAACGGTGAGAAGTTCAACAAAGGTGAAGCGGGCATTACCAGGGACGATGTGGGCGTAAAAGCGCTGGATGACTACACCCTGCAGGTAGAGCTGGAAAATCCGACCCCTTACTTCCTGGAACTGCTAACCTTCTACACCTACTCTCCGGTCAACAAGAAAGTGGTAGAGGCCAATCCGGAGTGGGCCAACGAGGCGGCTACCCATGTGGGGAACGGGCCGTTCAAGATGGAAACCTGGGAGCACAAGAGCAAGCTGGTGCTTGTCAAGAACGAAAACTACTGGGATAAGGACGCAGTCAAGCTGGATCGCATCGAGTTCTCCATGATCGAAGACTTGAGCACCGAACTGTCCATGTTTGAAAACGGCGAGCTGGATTGGGCGGGCGAACCGCTTGGCGACCTGCCGCTGGATGCCCTCCCGGCCCTGAAAGACCAGGGACGCCTGACCACGCATCCAATCGCCGGTACGTACTGGTACAAGTTTAACACCGAGCAAAAGCCGTTTGACAACGTGAAGATCCGCAAAGCATTCGCCTATGCGATTGATCGCAAGGCAATCGTTGAAAACGTTTCGCAAGGCGGAGAAATTCCGGCGATGGGTGCGGTTCCTCCGTCGATGGCGCTCAATCCGGATGGCTACTTCAAGGACAACGACGTCGAAACGGCCAAGAAACTGCTCGAAGAGGGCATGAAGGAGTCCGGCCTGACCGAACTGCCGCCGATCACGCTCTCCTACAACACGCACGACGGTCACAAGAAGATTGCCGAAGCGATTCAGGATCAGTGGAAGAAAGCCCTCGGCGTCGAGGTAACGCTGAAGAACACCGAGTGGAAGGTCTACATCGAAGACCTGCATGAGGGGAACTTCCAGGTTGGTCGGATGGGCTGGCTGGGCGACTTCAACGATCCGGTCAACTTCCTGGAGCTGTTTAAAGACAAGTACGGCGGTACCAACGATACGCGTTGGGAACATCCAAAGTACAAAGAGCTGCTGACGCAATCGGCATCGGAGACAGATCCGGAGAAACGGAAGGAACTGCTCGCCCAAGCCGAACAAATCCTGATGGACGAAATGCCGGTTGCACCGATTTACTTCTACACGATGAACTGGGTAAAAGCGGATAAAGTACAAGGTGTTCAGGTTGACGGCCTCGGTTTCGTAGACTACAAGTGGGCGTACATCTCTGAGTAAACATCTGCACATCGATACACGTGGCTTGAAACTCACTAGGCTTTGCAGGTTAAGGTATATGGGTTTCCATATACCTTAACTTATGCCGGCCGCATCCTCAGCGGATGCGGCACATAAAGAATAGTATAGACATGTTCCATTACGCGGCGGGGGATTCCACAACCGATTTTTGCACTGTGGGGAGGAGTCTCCCGACAGTGCAAAAATGGGAAGTGAAAGCAGCTTTAAGGAAATAAGGGGGTACGTAATCTTGATTCGCTACCTTGGCAAGCGCATTTTTTACATGATCATTGCGCTGTTTCTGATCATTACCGCTACGTTTTGGCTGATGCAGGCCGTACCGGGCGGTCCGTTCACGTCAGAGAAGCAGGTGCCGCCGGAGATTGAGGCGGCGCTCAACGCCCATTACGGACTGGATAAGCCGCTTTTTGAGCAGTACGTGGACTATTTGATACGGGTGATCACCTGGGATTTGGGTCCGTCCTTCAAGGAAAAGGCGTCTACGGTTAACCAGATTATCGAACGCGGGTTTCCCGTATCCCTGCACCTCGGACTGCAATCGCTGGCCATCGCCATCTTTGGCGGCATTACCCTTGGGGTAATCGCGGCACTTCGCCATAACAAATGGCAGGACTATACCGCGATGGTCATCGCCGTACTGGGATTGTCCGTACCCAACTTTATCCTGGCCTCATTTTATCAGTATATCTTTTCGATCAAACTGGGCTGGTTTCCGATTGCGCAGTGGGAGGGCTTTGAGTACACCGTACTGCCGTCGTTTGCCTTGGCTGCCTTGCCGCTGGCCTTTATCGCCCGCCTGACACGTTCCAACATGATTGAGGTGATGAGTCAGGACTACATCAAAACAGCCAAAGCCAAGGGGCTGAGCACCTTTACGACGACGGTGAAGCATGCGATCCGCAACGCGCTTTTGCCCGTCATCACCTATCTGGGACCACTCAGCGCCAACATCCTGACCGGTTCCTTCGTCGTGGAGCGCATCTTCGGCGTTCCCGGACTGGGCCGCGAATTCGTGATGTCGATCAGCAACCGCGACTACACGGTCATCATGGGGACTACCGTCTTTTACGCGATATTGCTGGTTGTGCTGGTCCTGCTGGTCGACCTGGCTTACACAATTGTCGACCCGCGCATCAAACTTGCCGACGGCGGAAAGGAGTAGGATAGCGATGCAGCTGACCAAAGAACATTTTGAACCGATTTCCATGGATCTGCGCGAGGCGGAAGACATCAAGCGTCCGTCGCTGTCCTTCTGGGCAGATGCGTGGCGTCGACTGAAAATGAACAAAGTGGCCATGGCCTCGCTGGTCTTCCTTATTCTGCTCGGCCTTTGTGCGATTTTCGTGCCGCTGATCAGTTCCCACGATTATTATACGACTGAGCTGACCAATAAGAACAAACCGCCGTCTGCGGAACACTGGTTCGGTACCGATGACCTGGGACGTGACATGTTCGTCCGGATCTGGCACGGTGCCCGCATCTCGCTGGAAGTTGGGTTTGCCGCCGGACTGATCGACCTGATCATCGGGGTGATCTGGGGCGGGATCGCCGGATTTTTTGGCGGGCGTATCGACGAATACATGATGCGTTTTGCCGACATTCTGTACGCGGTGCCGTACCTGCTGGTGGTCATTCTGCTGCTGGTTGTGCTTCAACCAGGCGTGGGGACGATTATCATCGCCCTGACGATTACCGGATGGATCGGGATGGCCCGGATTGTCCGCGGACAGGTGCTGCAGCTCAAAGCGCAGGAGTTCGTCCTGGCAGCCCGCTCTCTTGGAGCCGACAATGGCCGGATCATCTTTAAACACCTGATTCCCAATGCTTTGGGACCGATTCTCGTCACGCTCAGTCTGACGGTTCCACAAGCGATCTTTACCGAGTCGTTCCTTTCCTTCCTCGGCCTCGGTGTTTCCGCACCGGTCGCATCGTGGGGGACGATGGCATCTGAGGGACTGTCCGCACTGCGATACTACCCGTGGCGTCTGATGTTCCCGGCCATCTTTATCAGTGTGACGATGCTGGCCTTTAACTTGCTGGGAGACGGTATCCGTGACGCCGTAGACCCGAGACTGCGGAAATAGGGGGGAACAAAAAGTGGAACGCATTCTGGAAGTAAACGATCTGCACGTCTCTTTTCACACATACGCCGGTGAAGTAAAAGCAGTTCGCGGCGTAAACTTCTACGTCAACAAGGGAGAGGCGGTTGCGATTGTCGGCGAATCGGGCTGTGGCAAGTCCGTCACGGCACAGTCGCTGATGAAACTGATTCCAATGCCTCCGGGCGAGATCAAGCAAGGTGAAATCCTGTTTCAGGGTGAAAATATCGTCAACAAAACGAACAAGGAAATGGAAGCGATCCGCGGCAAGGACATCGGGATGATCTTTCAGGATCCGATGACCTCGCTCAACCCGACGATGACGGTGGGGAACCAGATCGTCGAAGGACTGGTCAAGCACCAGAAAATGAGTCGCTCGGCTGCACACAGCCGCGCCATTGAACTGTTGGAAATGGTCGGCATTCCACAGCCTGACAAGCGTGTCGATCAGTATCCCCATCAGTTTTCCGGCGGGATGCGGCAGCGGGCGATGATCGCCATCGCACTGGCTTGTTCGCCGAAGCTGTTGATCGCCGACGAGCCGACTACCGCTCTGGACGTGACCATCCAGGCCCAAATTCTGGAACTGATGAAAGAACTGCAAAAAAAGATGGATACTTCGATTATCCTGATCACGCACGATTTGGGTGTCGTTGCGGAAGTGTGCGACCGCGTCATCGTCATGTACGCCGGCAAGGTGATCGAAACCGGTACGGTTGACGACATTTTCTACAACCCGCAGCATCCGTATACAAAGGGCTTGCTTCGCTCCGTACCGCGTCTTGATCTGAACAAGGATGAACCGCTTACGCCCATCTTCGGCACACCGCCGGATCTGCTCCGTCCGCCGGTAGGCTGCGGCTTCACCGCTCGCTGCGAATCAGCGATGCGGGTTTGCCAGGAAATCGATCCGGAACTCACCGAAGTCAGTAAAACACAGCAGACGGCTTGCTGGCTGCAGCACCCGCTGGCCAAAAGCCGTATCGGTTCGTAGGAAGGAGGGGCAACCGTGGCGAATCAGGAACCACTACTGCAGGTACGCAACTTGAAGAAGTTTTTCAAAGTGGGCGACAACACGCTGAAAGCGGTCAACGACATTACGTTTGACATAAAGCGCGGCGAGACGCTGGGGATCGTCGGTGAATCCGGCTGCGGAAAGTCAACGGCCGGCCGGACCATTCTGCGCCTGTACGAACCGACAGGCGGTGAAGTGATCTTTGACGGTCAGAACATTACAAAGCTGAATCCGCAAGAGATGAAAGCGATGCGGCGCAACATGCAGATGATCTTCCAGGACCCGTATGCCTCCTTGAACCCGCGGATGACCGTGGGCGACATTATCGGCGAAGCGCTGGACATTCACGGGTTGGCCACCGGGAAAAAGCGTAAGGAGCGGATTCAGGAACTGCTTTCCCTGGTCAGCTTGAACCCGGAGCACATGAACCGCTTCCCGCACGAGTTTTCCGGCGGACAGCGGCAGCGGATCGGTATTGCGCGGGCACTGGCCGTTGAGCCAAAGTTCATCGTCTGTGACGAGCCGATCTCGGCACTTGACGTGTCGGTTCAGGCCCAGGTGGTCAATTTGCTGGAGCAGCTTCAGGAAAAAATGGGCTTGACCTACATGTTTATCGCGCATGACCTGTCGATGGTCAAGTACATTTCCGACCGGGTCGGCGTGATGTACCTGGGTAAAATGGTGGAACTGGCAGAGAGTAACAAGCTGTATGAGAAACCGCTTCATCCCTACACGCAAGCTCTTTTGTCCGCGATTCCCATTCCGGATCCGGAAGTGGAACGCAAACGGGAACGAATCGTCCTGGAGGGGGACGTGCCAAGCCCAATGAACCCGCCGAGCGGCTGCCACTTCCGCACACGCTGCCCGAAAGCGATGCCGGAGTGTGCGGAACGGGAGCCGGTTTGGAAGGAAGTCGAACCGGGCCACTTTACAGCTTGTCACTTGTACAGCTAGTATCGACCCATGCAGCATTTGGCGGGAATGCCTCGAAGATAAAGAGGCTTTCCCGCTTGTTTTTTGCCCAATGTTCCGTTCGGGCAATCGGTTTATGCGAAGTAAACCAGATTATATTGCTGTTTAAGTACGGAAGCATTGGGGTAATATTGGTACAAAAGAAGGGTTTTTCCGGATGGAAAGAGTATTTGTAATAGGGCAAGTAGGTGCTTGGGACTACGAGAGGGGGCGTCATGTTGAATACCGAGAAGAAACCATCAAACCGTACGCATATTGGAAAACGGCTGGCTCGCTTCTTCCCTCTGCCCGGAAGAGGAAAGAAAGCAGGAATGACTGCAGACGGGGCAGCTGCTGGCGGTTCAGGAAAGAAAACCGGTTCCATCGCCACAAAGATGATCGGATTCGGGATTTTGCTCGTTGTAATCGTGATGGCTTCATCACAAATCATTGCACTTTCCTATTCCAAAAATACGCTAATCCAGATTACTTCCAACCAAGCCAAAATGCTGGCCGAACAGCACAGCACCAGTACCGAGGAATGGATCAGGGAACTGATCGCCTCGACGCAGGATACGGCTTCCAAACGCGTAATGGGTACTGATCTGGAGCCGTTGATCATGGAACAATTCCGCCTCTTGGCTCAAAGCCACCAGGAGATTATTAAGGTGTACCTGGTGGACGGGGCAACGGGTGAGCAGCTGTATTCCCTCACCGGCAAGAGTGACACCAACTTTGCCGAGACGGAATACTTCAAACAGGCGAAAGAAAACAAATCGGCATACATATCTGATGAAGAGATCCAACCGGGATCGGAGCGAAGTGTCCTGTACATAGCCAGCCCGATCGGTGACAAGAACGACGATGCCAGCCGTCTTTTGATTGTCGGCTTTTCCGTCCAGCAATTCCTGGACAGAGTGGCGTCCATACCGTTTATGCAGCAGGGCTACGCGTTTGTGGTCAACTCGTCCGGCTTGGTCGTCGCACACCGCGAGTCGAAATACAACAACAGACTGGAGCTTGACAAGGACCCGGCCTATCAGGAAATGCTGGAACTGATGAGGACACAGCAGGGGAACAGCCTGATCTATGACAACAATGGCGTGGAATCGTTCGCCGCTTTCGCCCCGATCCCATCGCTGAAATGGAATATTGCGCTGACCACTTCTGTTGACGAAATTTACGGAGAAGTGGATCAAATGGGCATTTTCTTCCTTTTATTCAGCGTGCCGATTATCATCGCAGCCGTGCTTTTGATCTGGTGGTTTGCCCGCCGGATTCGCCGCCTGCTGCATCAGATTAGCCAGGATATGCAGCGTATCGGAAGCGGGGATTTCAACGTACAGGTTCAGGTACGCGGGAATGACGAACTGGCGCTGTTGGGGAATACGATGAACCAAACAGTGGGAGAACTGCGCGGGTTGATTTCGCTGGTGCAGGGACAAGCCACCCACCTCAATGAAGCGGCGGACGAGTTGAACAACCACGCGCAGATGAACAGAGAAGCTGTCGACCAGATTTCCGGCAACATCGGTGCCATTTCCGAACGGGTTGGTCTGCAAGCCAAGGAAGTCCAAGCGGCTGCCGCCACGGTGAAGGAAATTTCACAGGGAGTGGAACAGGTCGCAGTGGCTGCGGAAGCTACCTCGACGGCGACGACGCGGACGTTCGAGCGGGCACAGAGCGGTGTCAGCCTGGTACAGGAAGTTATAGAAAAGGTGCGACATGCGACAGAGGAGGTCCAATCCACCAGTAAGCGTATGCACAGTTTGCGTGATCGGGCCAAGGAGATTACCAGCATTGTCGAAATGATTTCGACCATTGCGGCACAGACCAACCTGCTGGCCCTTAACGCAGCAATCGAAGCGGCACGAGCCGGTGAAGCGGGCAGAGGTTTCTCGGTGGTAGCCAGCGAAGTGCGCAAACTGGCTGAGGAGAGCAGTGCCTTTTCAGAAAAAATTGCTCACATTGCCCATTCCATCAACGATGAAGCAGTTGATATGAGCTCCAACATGGACAAGGTAGTTGAAATGGTGGGAGATGGCCTGCAGTCTGTGGAATCGGTAGGTGAAGCGTTTGCACACATCCTGCAGGACATTCAGTCAGCTGCCGAACAGAGCGAAGCGATGAGCGCCACGTCGGAACAGATGGCAGCAGGGAATCAAGTGGTCATCTCCTCGATGGAACGGCTCACTGCGATGTCGGATGAGATTAACGGTACGATTGGCGGTGTAGTCGCAACCATCGACCAGCAGCTTGACTCGATCGCACAGATGACGGAACACGTCGAAAATCTGAAAAAACTGGCCGACGAGCTGAACGAACAGGTAAAGCGGTTTGTCATCTCGTAGGCATCGGCAAAGCCGGCCCTTTTCCAACGAAAGGGGCTGTTTTGTTTACAGTTATGCTTTTTTCTGCATGGGGGAACGCAGACGGGGCTTGTGAATATTTTCCTTTCGGCTTGGAGAAAATAGGAGCATGAAATGGAGGGAAGAGAGCGTCATGAGAAGCAGATCTCGCCAACTTGTTTGTACGATCTTGTGTTTCGTCTTCTTTTCCTCGCCGGTTTTGGCCGCTTCGGAAGCGGAGCCGAAACTGAACATGGCCCCCCATGCAACATCTGCCATCCTGATGGAGATGGATTCGGGTACGGTATTGTATGAAAAGAATCCGCATCAAAAACTGCCGCCGGCCAGCATCACCAAGATCATGACCTTGCTCTTGATCATGGAAGCACTTGACCGCGGTGAAATCAAGCTGACGGACAAGGTTCGCACCAGCGAGCGGGCGGCTTCGATGGGAGGTTCGCAAATTTTCCTGCAGGCAGGCGAAGAGATGACGGTGGAAGAGATGATCAAGGGGATTGCCATCGCTTCCGGCAATGACGCCTCGGTTGCCATGGCCGAACACATAGCGGGAACGGAAGAAGCGTTTGTCGCCAAAATGAACGAACGGGCCCGGCAGTTGGGGATGAAGAACACCCACTTCGTCAATTCCAACGGCCTGCCCGCTGCCGATCATTATTCCACGGCTTACGACATCGCCATCATGTCCCGCGAACTGCTCAAACACGAGCTGATCACCAAGTATACGGGAATCTACCAGGATTACCTGCGGAAGGAGAGCGACAATCCGTTCTGGTTGGTCAACACGAATCGGCTGGTCAGGTTCTACGAAGGGGTGGACGGTCTCAAAACCGGATACACTTCGGAAGCCAAGTACTGCTTGTCGGCAACCGCCAAACGAAACAACATGCGAGTGATTGCCGTCGTGCTGGGCGAGCCGGATACCAAAACCCGCAATAGCGAAGTGGCAGCGATGTTCAACTACGCCTTTACGCACTACCAGGTTTTCCCCATCTTCAAAAGAGGGGAAGTGGTTGAGCAGCTTCGTGTAGACAAGGGGAAAGAACCAAAGGTAAACGTCGTCACCTCCCAGGCCGTCAGTCTGCTCACCAAACGGGGAGAACGACCGGAAATGTTCACCCGTGAAGTGGTACTGAAACCCTTTGTTCAGGCTCCCGTCAGCACAGAAGATGTGATTGGACACATTTTTATTAAAAAGGATGGTGTCGAAGTAGCACGCATCGACCTGCATCCGCAAAAAACGATCAGTCAAGCAAGCCTGTGGGAGATTCTCAAACGTACGTCCAAACTGATCCTGCTAAGCTACGTGTAATATCATTCACGCAAAGAATCGAGATGTCCCGGTATCGACATGGCTTCTCGATTTTTTTGTTCTTTTGTCGGCTGGGAGGATTTACCTGATGATGCGGAGAAATGAGAGTTTATCAACGGGAAGAGGAGTGTTACGAGCATGGGTTTGTCTGTCGACATGGAGATCAAACACGATGTACTCGTCGTTCGGCTGCGGGGAGAACTGGATCACCACACTGCCGAAGACCTTCGCCGGAAGGTGGACGACGTCCTGCGCAATTCCGAAATTCGCCACATTGTTCTCAGTCTTACCGACCTGGAGTTTATGGACAGCTCCGGAATCGGGGTGATTCTTGGACGCTATAAGCAAATATCGGCTCGTTCCGGTGAGATGGTGGTGTGCTCGATTAACCCGACCATTCACCGTATCTTTGAAATGTCCGGGCTGTTTAAGGTGATCAAATTCAGGGAAAGCGAAGCGGAAGCCCTGCATGTGTTGGGGGTGGCCTAATCATGAGTCAGCAAAATTTCATGCGCCTGGAGTTTGCCGCCCTCAGCCAAAATGAATCATTTGCCCGGGTGGCGGTGGCTTCCTTCCTTTCGCAGTTGGATGTCACGATGGAAGAGCTGGAAGAAATCAAGACAGTCGTCTCCGAGGGCGTGACCAACGCGATCATCCACGGGTACGAGGAAAATCCGGAAGGAATTGTCTTTATCGAGGTTTCTTACCGCGACGGTCTGGTTGAATTGGTCATCGAGGACAAAGGACAAGGAATCGCTGACTTGGATCAGGCGATGCAGCCGCTGTACACGACGAAGCCGGAGCTGGAGCGTTCCGGGATGGGGTTTACCATCATGGAAAACTTCGTGGATTCCATCGAGGTTGCGACCGGCGTTGGAAAGGGAACGAGAATTCGCATGACAAAGCGCCTCTCTTTCGCAAATGCCATGCAGAATTAGGAGTAATGCCATGGGAGCTGAAATCAAACATGCAGGTCAACCATATCTGACGAATGAACAGGTTAAGGATTTAATCGCCAAAAGCCAGCAGGGTGATACCGATGCGCGCGAACGTCTGGTCAACAGCAACATACGCTTGGTCTGGTCGGTGGTGCAGCGCTTCATGAACCGCGGTTACGAGGCGGAAGACTTGTTCCAGATTGGTTGTATCGGACTGTTGAAGGCTGTAGACAAGTTTGACTTGAATTACGACGTCAAATTTTCCACGTATGCGGTGCCGATGATTATCGGTGAGATTCAGCGCTTTCTGCGCGACGACGGCACGGTCAAAGTAAGCCGCTCGCTGAAAGAAACGGCCAATAAGGTACGTCGGGCCAAGGATGAGCTGTACAAACGCTACGGGCGGTCGCCAACTGTGGGAGAAGTGGCGGAAGCACTCGGGATCACTCCCGAGGAGGTTGTCTTTGCCCAGGAAGCCAATCGGGCACCGTCCTCCATTCATGAAACCGTCTTTGAGAACGACGGCGATCCCATCACACTCATCGATCAGATTGCCGACGACGACGTAGGCAAGTGGTTTGAAAAGATTGCGATAAAGGATGCGATCAGCAAGTTGAGTGAGCGGGAGCAGTTGATTGTCTACCTAAGGTACTACAAGGATCAGACACAGTCAGAGGTGGCAGAACGGCTGGGCATCTCACAGGTGCAGGTCTCCCGGTTGGAAAAAAGGATATTGCAGTCGATTCGCGACCAGATTGAGCTCTAGCTCGTTCTGGTTTTTTTCTTTGGTGGAACCGGTTTGCCCTCGCCCTCGGGATCGATTCGCAGCGGGCAGTCGTGCATCGCTTCTGGCCAGGCAGCAGCACGGGCAGGATCTTTGTCCCCTCCGGCTGCGGCCTGGGGTTCCGCGTGCTTCGGTTGCTGTGCATTGTTCACCCGTCCGACGCGCATACTAGGCTATAATCCGCAGGTTACAGGAGGGAGACTGGATGACCGAACCTTTGTATCTGCGTCTGCGCAAACGTTTGTCGGTCAAACCGGGAGCCGTGATTACAATCGGCGACATCTGCCAATTGTACATAGACGGTCGGCAGGAAAAGAGAATCGCCAGCCTGCCGATTTACCGGGTCAAGCCGGAAGATGGCGACATGATCATTATTGATATCATGCAGGTGATTGAAAAGCTGAGAACGGTGTTTCCGGAACTGGCGTTGGAGATTCAGGGGGCGGCGCAGATTATTGTGGAAGTCGACCGCCCGCGCAAAACGCCCAATTTGTTTTTGGTCGCTTGTGCCTGGATCGTGTTGTTTATTGGTTCGGGGTTGGCGATCATGAATTTTCATACCGATGTCAGCATGCCTGAGGTCCATCAGCGTCTCTACCAGCTTATAACCGGTGAACAGAACAGACAGCCGCTGCTCTTGCAGGTTCCTTATTCGCTGGGAATTGGACTGGGAATGGTGCTGTTTTTTAATCACCTCTTCCGAAAACGGATCAACGAAGAACCAAGCCCGCTGGAAGTGGAGTTGTTTTTATACCAGCAAAATCTGGACCAGTACTATTTGCATCATGAAAACAAGGAGAATCAGAAAATCAAGCCATGATCATCCTGAAGCAGCTTGTGCTGGTGGTTGTGGGCTTGGGGGGAGGGTTGGCGGTAGGCAGCGGACTGGTGGCCTTTGTTACTGTCCTGGACATCATCCCCAGATTAACCCAGTTGACCAATTCCCGCCCCTACATCAAGGCATACGAATGGGCGCTCATCAGCGGCGCCTTGTTTTTCACCGTGATCGATTTTTTTGATTGGAGTTGGCATCTGTCCCGCTACCTGATGCTTCCCCTTGGCCTGGGGGCGGGCATCTTCGTTGGACTGCTGGCTGCCGGGCTGACAGAGGTTTTGAACGTCTTTCCGATTCTGGCCAAGCGGCTGAATATCGACGGGCACCTGCTCGTGCTGTTGATGGCGATGGTCCTTGGCAAAGTGTGCGGATCTATGCTGCAGTGGCTGTTCCGGTTGTAAATATTGCCAAACATCACGGCTTATAGATTGCCCGGAAAGCAGTAAAACTATCTTTGCACCTCAAACTGGCAGAGTCAGAACGTTTGTGTAGAAAGGACGTGGAACGGATGACCAAAGCGAAACAATCTCCATCCATGCAAATAACGAAGGCCACGTACAAACAACTGGCGTCCAGGTTTCAGCCGAAGCGGAATGTACTGCTTAACTCCTGGCGCGCCTTCTGGGTTGGCGGCACTATTTGTCTCTTTGGTCAAATCCTGCAAAACTTCTATATTAACGTGTTTGACTTTACGGAGAAAACAGCCAGCAATCCAACTGTGGCCACCCTGATCTTTCTCTCTGTTCTGCTGACCGGCCTCGGCGTCTACGACAACATCGGTCAGTATGCGGGAGCCGGTTCTGCCGTACCCGTTACCGGATTTGCCAACTCGATCGCCTCGGCTGCCATCGAACATCGCAGCGAAGGGTTTGTTCTGGGGGTCGGCGGCAACATGTTTAAACTGGCCGGTTCGGTGATTGTTTTTGGCGTAGTGGCTGCCTTTGTCGCGGGTATCGTCAAAAGCCTGTTTGGACTGGCCTGAATGAGGAGGAAAAACAGGTGAGAACCGATTTAGCTGTGCCCCGACGAAAACTGGGAAAACAGACCTGGAAATTCTCAGATCACACGCGGCTGGTGGCCTCCGCCGTAGTTGTTGGACCAAAAGAAGGAGAAGGACCACTTCGCCCCTACTATGACAAGGTATATCCGGACATGTATGCCGGTCAGAGCTCGTGGGAAAAGGCGGAACAGCACTTGATGGAAGAGGCGATTGCCATTGCGCTTGAGAAAGGAAAACTGGGCAAGCATCAGATCGACTTGATCCTGGGCGGGGATCTGCTCAACCAGAACATCACGACTTCCTTTACGGCTGAATTGTTGGGCATCCCGCTGCTCGGCATGTACGGAGCCTGTTCCACCTCCATGTTGACACTGGCAAATGCGGCCGCTCTGGTCGATGCCGGGTATGCCGACTATGTTGTTGCTGCCTGCAGCAGCCACAATGCCTCAGCCGAACGGCAGTACCGATATCCAACCGAGTATGGCGGACAGAAACCGCCTTCCGCGCAGTGGACCGTAACCGGGGCGGGAGCGGCAGTTGTGGGAAGAGGTGACAGCGGTCTGCTGATCAGCTGCGCCACATTGGGCAAAGTCATCGACATGGGTATAACGGATCCGTACGATATGGGTTCGGCAATGGCTCCGGCGGCCGTTTCCACGCTGGCAGCCCACTTTACCGATACAGGCCGTCGTCCGCAGGATTATGATTTGATTGTCACAGGGGATTTGGCCGCGGTTGGCTACCCGATCGCCAAGGAATTGATGCGTAAAGAGGGATTTGAGCTGGATCATGTGTACAATGATTGCGGCTTGATGGTGTACTCGCCTGAGCAGAACGTGTTTGCCGGGGCCAGCGGTTGTGCAAGCAGCGCCGCCGTAACGTATGGCTACATCGTTTCACAACTGTTGAGCGGTCATTGGAAAAAGGTTCTGGTATGCGCGACGGGCGCACTTTTGAGTCCGGTCAGCTACCAGCAGGGCCATTCCATTCCATGCGTGGCACACGCCGTGTCCCTGGAAGCTCCATAGTGACGGGGAAATTACCCGGGCGCAAGTCAAATCGGAGGGGGTAAGAGCAGATGGAGTATCTGATCGCATTTGCCGTCGGCGGCCTCATTTGTGTGGTGGGCCAACTGCTGTTGGATGTGGCCAAATTGACGCCGGCCCACGTGATGAGCACGCTGGTCGTCTGCGGTGTGGTGCTCGACTTCATCGGAGTCTACGATCCTTTTATTGAGTTCGCCGGAGCAGGAGCTACCGTACCGATTGTCAGTTTTGGTCACGCTCTCTATCACGGCGCGATTGCCGAGGCCAAGCAGAACGGGGTTATCGGTGTGCTGACAGGCATTTTCGAAGTGACCAGTGCCGGCATCTCGGCAGCCATTGTATTCGGGTTTCTCGCAGCTCTTTTCTTTAGGCCAAAAGGGTAGTCCTTCCGCTGGAGGTGGCAGAGCATGGGTGAGCAGGTCCGGAGGGTCATTCTCGTCACCGATGGCGATCATGCCGCCCAAAGGGTGATCGAAACAGTGGCCAGACAGGTAGGGGGGCGGTGTATCTCCCTTTCGGCCGGCAATCCGACTCCGCTGAGCGGACCGGAGGTGGTTCGCCTCATCAAACAGGCAGCCTGCGACCCCGTCCTGGTCATGTTTGACGACAATGGGGATTTTGGCTGTGGAATGGGGGAACGAGCGCTCGAATACGTTTTGCTGCACCCCGGCATTGAAGTACTGGGAGTCATAGCCGTCGCCTCCAACACAAAATGGGTCAGCGGAACCCGGGTAAGGTACTCGGTCGACAAAGACGGAAACGTTGTGGAAGAAGCGGTGGACAAGTACGGCAACCCGAACAAGCAGCTTGAGCATGTCATCTACGGAGATACGGTGGACATTCTCAACGAATACCGCATCCCCTGTGTAATCGGAATTGGCGACATCGGCAAAATGGAGGGCCGTGACAGTGTTCGCCGAGGATGTCCGGTGACCAGAAGAGCGGTGGAGTGGATCTTGGAAAGGAGTGCGCGGAATGGCAAACATGTCGAGGTTGATGAGCGAGAAGACACATCAAAAAAAGCAGATTTCCTCCAACCTGGCGGAAAACAAGGAATTCCTGAACGAAAAACTGGGCGTCGGGGAAAGTTTTGATATCGGCGCCCATGAGTTACATGTTGGCAGCCGCCGCATCCTCCTCTACTACATCAACGGGTTTGCCGACAATGAAATTGTGACGATGATCCTTCGCGATCTGAATAATGTGGGGGAAGGCGAACTGGATCGACCTGCTTTGGAGTGGCTGTATCACAAGTACATTCCGTTTTTCCAGATGGAGAAAGTGGACAACCTGGACGACTTTATGGACAAGGTACTGATGGGCCAGGTTGGCCTGATCATCGAGGACGAGCGGCAAGGGATGATCCTCGACGCCAAAAAGTACCCGGGGCGAAATCCGGAAGAACCAGACCTGGAAAAAGTGGTCCGCGGCGCACACGATGGTTTTACGGAAACCTTGGTCATGAATACTGCTCTTACCAGAAGACGGGTCCGTGATGGACGGCTGCGTTTTGAGATCATGCAGGTAGGGGAACGCTCCAAAACAGATGTGGCCGTCGCCTATTTAAAAGACGTTGCCAACCCCAAGCTGGTCAAAACATTGAAAGAGCGCATTCAGGAGATTAAAATCGACGGGATTCCGATGGCGGAAAAGACGATCGAAGAGTTTATGATTCGACAGCCGCTCAATCCCTTTCCGCTGGTCCGCTATACCGAACGGCCTGACGTGGCTGCGATTCATCTGTTTGAAGGACATGTCCTGGTGTATGTCGACACATCGCCTAGTGTAATGATAACACCGACCACCTACTTTCATCACGTCCAGCACGCCGAAGAATACCGTCAGACGCCAGTGGTAGGAGCTTATCTTCGTTGGGTGCGTTTCTTCGGCATGATCGCATCGATCTTTTTGCTGCCCTTGTGGGCGTTATTGGCATTGAATCCATCGCTCATCCCGGAACCGCTTTCCTACATCGGGGTGAAGGAGAAGGGCAGTGTTCCGCTGATCGCCCAGTTTATTTTGGCCGAACTGGGGGTGGATCTGATGCGCATGGCAGCCATTCACACCCCCACTCCATTGGCCACGGCAATGGGCTTGATCGCAGCCATCCTGATCGGTGAAGTGGCGATGAAAGTGGGACTGTTCACGCCGGAAGTAATCCTTTATTTGGCTGTCGCTGCGATTGGCACGTTTGCCACTCCCAGCTATGAATTGGGTTTGGCCAATCGGTTGGTTCGCATCTTTTTGCTGCTGATGGTCGGAATTTTTGCGGTGCCCGGCTTTGTCCTGGGGATTGTGGCGGTGCTGATCGGCCTGGCGATGACGCGGTCGCTGAATACACCGTACCTGTGGCCGTTCATTCCCTTTGATTTCAAGGCGCTGACAGATGTGATGCTGCGTCTGGCCATTCCGCTAAAAAAGACGAGGCCAAGCATCGTCAAACCGCAGAACCCGTTTCGCAAGTAGGATGTCCCCCCATTGTCAAGCTGTTTGTCGCTGTGGTATAGTAACGAAAAACAGGAACAGAAACGACAAAGCAGTTCGCGGACGAATGGAAAGGAACAGTCACGACGCTCTGAAATCCCATGACCCAGGTGGCTGTGGGGTGTCTTGACAGGAGGCGTCGCGGTCAGATGAGACCTATCCGGCAACTGGCGTCATCGCGTCAGTTGTTTTTATTATTTGGCTGTGATTTAACCTGGGGGAATTGAGGAGGAGGCAGAAATGTACTTACACGGTACGAGTCGAATTAACAGCCGCGGTCATCTGGAGATTGGGGGATGTGATGCGGTCCAATTGGCTGCGGATTTCGGCACTCCGCTGTATGTTTACGATGAACAGCTCATTCGCGACAATTGCCGTGCCTATGTGGAGGCCTTTCAGCAAAGCGGCTTCGCCTTCCAGGTGGCTTACGCCAGCAAGGCTTTTTGCACGATGGCCATGTGCAAGCTGGTGGAAGAAGAGGGGCTGTCGCTCGACGTGGTTTCGGGCGGAGAGCTGTACACGGCACTTAAAGCTGGATATCCCGCCTCACGGATTCATTTTCACGGCAACAACAAATCCCCGGAAGAGCTGGAGATGGCGCTGGATGCCGGAATTGGCTGTTTTGTTGCTGATAACTTTTACGAACTGGAACTCTTGAATCACTTGGCGAAAGAACGGGGGAAAACCGCGGCGATTCTGCTCCGGATCACACCAGGGGTGGAGGCGCACACACATGAGTATATTTCCACCGGTCAGCAGGACTCCAAGTTTGGGTTTGATCTTTTGAGCGGTCAGGCGCTTCAGGCAATTCGCAACAGTTTGCAGGCGGAGGCGCTGGAATTGCTCGGAGTCCACTGCCACATCGGTTCCCAAATCTTTGAAACTGATGGCTTTGTTGCTGCCGTTGGCCACATAGCGGACTTTTTGCTTGAAGTGACACAAGCGACCGGCTTTACGGCCAAAGTGGTCAATCTGGGCGGCGGATACGGCATTCGCTACGTGGAAGGGGATACCCCCCGCCGTCCGGAAGAGTATGTGAAGGCGATTACGGAAGCGGTTCGGCGGGAGTTCGGCTCACGAAACATTCCCTTTCCGGAACTGTGGATTGAGCCGGGGCGCAGCATTGTTGGCGAGAGCGGGACAACCTTGTATACCGTCGGCTCGGTCAAGGAAATCCCCGGCGTTCGCAAATATGTGGCCGTCGACGGCGGCATGACGGACAACCTTCGTCCGGCGCTTTACCAGGCCAAATACGAAGCGGCTCTGGCCAACCGGATGAACGAGCAGAGCGGTGAACTGGTCTCGATTGCCGGCAAATGCTGCGAGTCGGGTGATATGCTGATTTGGGATGTGGCGCTGCCGCCGGTCCGGCCCGGCGACATTCTTGCAGTTCCGTGTACCGGTGCGTACGGGTACGCGATGGCCAACAACTACAACCGGATCGTGCGGCCAGCCGTCGTGTTCGTCAAGGACGGCAGCGCGGAACTGATCGTTAAGCGGGAAACACTGGATGACTTGATTCGCCTGGACCGGATCCCCAACCGCATTCAATTGCAGCGATAAACGACAGAAGGTGGCGGCCATTTTCCTTCCCTCACTCCGCTGCCAACCACCAATGGTGCTGTAACTTGTGACAGCCTTGATTGTCCACACGCAAACGGATAAGATAGAGAGGATAAACGGCCGAGGAGGAGAATGGGATGAAACAAGCCAAGATTACACTGGCGGGCGGCAAAGAGGTGCTGCTTGAACTGTACGAGGAAGCGGCGCCTGGTACTGTCGCCAATTTTGAGAAGCTGGCCAATGAAGGATTTTATAATGGATTGACTTTTCACCGTGTGATTCCAGGATTTGTCGCCCAAGGAGGATGCCCGTACGGCACGGGTACCGGCGGACCAGGTTATACGATCAAATGCGAGACAGAGGGGAATCCCCACCGGCACGTACGAGGTGCGCTGTCCATGGCCCACGCCGGAAAAGATACTGGCGGCAGCCAGTTTTTCATCTGCTATGATTCCTTTCCGCACCTGGACGGTGTCCATACCGTGTTCGGCAAGGTGACGGAAGGAATGGAACACGTTGACGAGATCAAGCAGGGCGACGTTATGGAAAAAGTGGAAGTGTTCTAGCTCTAGGGCGTGCTGCCTCCCCGACCGGGGAGGCAGCTGGTTTTCCTAGTTGAGGCTGCCGTCTTCCATGGGCAGCAGAATTCGGTGCGAGACCGGGGTGGAAAGAACGATAGAGGTGGTCACCTGCCCAAAGGGAGTCAGACGGTCTACCAGGGCCTCCAACCGTTTCATGGACGAGACGGCGGCCTTCATGACGTAACTGTTGACACCGGTAACGCGGTGACACTCGATGATCTCCGCATCTTCCTTGACGTACTCCTCGAAGCGCTCGCAATCGGTCTTCAATGCACTTATCTGCACCAATACCAGGATACCGCGGTTGATCGCTTCATGCGAGATGAGGGCCGTGAACCCTTCCACCACTCCCCGCTCTTGCAGCCGACGCATCCGTTCTGCAATACTCGGCCGACTCAGGTGAAGTTCCTTTGACAGCTGGCTAAGAGAGATGCGGCCGTCTACCTGCAGCCGCTCCAGAATTTGTCTGTCAATGTAGTCCACTGAACAATCCCCCAACGTTAGATGGTTCCCTCAAACCAATACGGTCTATCAACTATAATCGGCAAAAATTCTTCGAACATGTATACAATTTTGTAAATTTGTCCAGTACCTGCCCGGATTGTGTTTCTCTTTTTCGGTTCTTGTAACCATAAGACTCTCTTGGTATGCTAGTAGTTGGCGATTTTTGCTTAAACGACAAGGATGCCATTGTGCATTGGCAGGAGGCTTATGCATGGATTTTTCCAACTTGTTTCATTTCGATTGGAAAACGGTACCGTTTCGATTGCTTGCCTTTGTAATCGCTTTTTCGCTTCACGAGTGGGCGCACGCCTACGCCGCCTGGCGTTTGGGAGACGATACGGCCAAGCGGGAAGGGCGCCTGACGGTAAACCCGATCCCGCACATCGATCCGTTTGGCTTGATTCTGATCTTGTTCGGACCGTTCGGATGGGCCAAACCGGTACCGTTTAATCCCCTTAACTTTCGCGGCAACAAGCGGCTCGGCATCGTCTACGTGGCGGCCGCAGGTCCGGTAGTCAACCTGGTTCTGGCGCTTGTGTTTGCGGTCGCACTGCTGGCAGTTTACCAGGGGGGATTGCTGGACACACTGCCTGAGAAAGCCGCCTTCGCCCTTGGCTATACCCTCGAGTTCTGCGTACTGATCAACTGTGGTCTGTTCGTTTTCAACCTGCTGCCCGTTCATCCGCTGGACGGCTCAAAAATCGTACGGTTTCTTTCGCCGCGCCGCTGGGACCGCTACTTTTACCAGTTTGAACTGTACGGGCCGTGGCTGCTGCTGTTGATGATTTTCATTCCGGGACTGAGCGGAATCATCCTGGGATGGCCGCTCACGCTTCTCTTGAATGGAGTGCTCTACCTTGCTTCGCTGATTCTCGGGTAGTCAGCCGGCCAGACAGGGAAGAAATATGATGATCGTAATGATAGGCGGGATCGCATGTGGCTTACAGTGTGAAGCTGGATTCGTTCGAGGGGCCGCTCGACTTGCTGCTCCACTTGATTGACAAGTCCGAGGTGGACATCTACGACATTCCCATAGCCGAGATTACCGAGCAGTATCTGCAGATTCTCGACGAAGCGCAGGAGCTGCAGCTGGAAGTGGCCAGTGAGTTTGTGGTCATGGCGTCAACGCTGTTGTCGATTAAAAGCAAGATGCTCCTGCCCAAAAAAGAAGAACACGTGTTCCAACCGCTGTTTGACATGGAGCTGGAGGAGACGGATCCGCGTGAAGAACTGGTGCAGCGGCTGCTGGAGTACAAGCGTTACAAGATGCTGGCGGAGCAGCTGCGGGAGATGGAGACGGGCCGCAGTCAGGTGTTTACCCGTCCGGCAGAGGATTTAAGCCCGTACATCCGCGAGGAACAGCCGGTGCTTCACGTCACGCTGTACGATATGCTGGCTGCGTTGGAGAAACTGTACAGACGGCGGATGCAGCCAGAACCGTTGGCCAAAGTTTCCCGCGATGAGATTTCGGTGAAGGACCGGATGCGGGATATTACCGAGATGCTGGCGGCAGGCGGAGGAAGTATCCGCTTTTCGCAGCTTTTTTCGGAGCGGGTGACGAGGACAGAGATCGTCACGACTTTTCTGGCCATTCTGGAGCTGATGAAGGCAAAGCGAATCATCTGCATCCAAAACCGGCTGTTTGCGGACATTCTCATTTGCGAACAGGCTGTTCCGACGGGAGGGGAAAGTGATGGATTACGACAAGCTGAAGAGCGTCATTGAGGGACTGCTGTTTCTGGCCGGCGACGAAGGCATTGAGGCAAAGCAGATCGCGGAGATCGTGGAATTGGATGCGGAAACGGTGGTCGATTTGCTGGAAGACATGAAGGCAGATTTCCGCCGCAGCGGCCGCGGGATCCAAATCGTCGAGGTGGCCGGCGCCTATCAATTGACGACGCTGCCCGAGCACGCGCCGTACTTTGAGCGCATGGCTTCGTCGCCCGGCCATGCCTCGCTGTCCCAGGCGGCCCTGGAAACATTGGCGATTATCGCGTACAAGCAGCCCATTACCCGCTCTGACATAGAGGAGATCCGCGGCGTGAAGTGCGAAAAGGCGCTCAACACCCTGCTGTCCAAACAGTTGATTCGCGAGGTAGGGCGGGCGGAAGGGATCGGCCGCCCGATCCTCTATGGTACCACCAAGGAATTTTTGGAATATTTTGGACTGCGGGAGCTGGCTGACTTGCCTGAACCTCCCGTCGAGATCAATCTGGAAGAGGTCCACCTGGAGGCATCCGCCTTGTTTGCCAGGAACGAGGAAAAACGAAACGACCAGTCGCCGGAATAGCTGTCGGTACTATCATACGTCTCGTCCCCATATACTTTGTACAAACCGTCATTTCATCGACGGAACAAAGGATGGGAGGACGTTATGATTTTCCGTAAGCACTTGTCCCGCGTGCTTGTCGTTTTTCTTCTTTGTCAAGGGTTGTGGGGAGCGGTGTCTCCCGCGGCTGCGGCAAACCAGCCTCCTCATCTGTCGGCGGAGGCGGCGGCGATGATTGACGTGCAGTCGGGACGGATTCTCTATGAAAAAGATGCGGACAAAAAGATGCGGATCGCCAGTCTGACCAAAATCATGACGGCCATCGTGGCTATTGAGTCCGGCGACCTGAACGACGTGGTCATCGTCCCCGACATTGCGGTTGGGGTGGAAGGGTCTTCCATATTTCTGAAAAAGGGAGAACGGCTTACCCTGGAAGAGCTGCTGTACGGACTGATGCTTCGCTCCGGCAATGATGCGGCTGTGGCCATCGCCAACCATGTGGGTGGATCGGTAGAGGGGTTTGTTTACATGATGAACGAAAAAGCGGCCATGATTGGGATGACCCGGACCCACTTTATGAACCCGCACGGATTGGACGACAGCAACCAGCATTATTCCACTGCTTCCGACATGGTGAAGCTGTCCGCATACGCCCTGAAAAACCCGGTCTTTCAGAAAATTGTCGCCACCAAACTAAAGACGATTTCCTGGGAGGGAGAAGAGTGGAGCCGACGGCTGCAGAATAAAAATAAAATGCTGACCCTGTACAAAGGGGCAGATGGCATCAAGACCGGCTACACGCGACTGGCCAAGCGCTGTCTCGCCTCTTCCGCTACCCGGGACGGCAGACAGTTGGCTGTCGTTACGCTAAACGCTCCTGACGATTGGAACGATTCCATGAATCTCATGAACTGGGGTTTCCAAAACTTCCAACCTGTCAAGATCGTGCACAAGGGCGATACCGTCGAACCGGAGGTCAGCCTTGAAACCGAAGACGATAACCTCATACTGGCAAGCAGCAGTGAGTTTGTCTACCCGCTAAAAGAGGAAGAAGTGGCTTCCGTTTCCTCGCGCGTTTACTTGTTTACGCGCCACCTTGACCGGAGGATGTTGAACCAACATGCGGGGTTCCTGCAAATCTACCTTGGCAGCCAGATGATCGGTCGGGTTCCACTATTCGTACAGGAAGCGATTCCGACGATGACGGCCGGGAGCGCCGCCCATCAGGCTGCCAAGCCGTATTGGCAGCGTGTCTGGCAGTTGATGGCAGGAGGATTGCTCCATGCTTAACGTGATCTGGTTGAGCCTGATCGTGTTCAGCATCGTAGTGGCTGCACTCAACGGCCGGATCGAGGTAATCAGTCAGGCGTCCTTTGAAGGAGCCAAAACGGGTGTCACTGTCAGTTTCGGCCTTTTGAGCGTGCTGATCTTTTGGCTGGGGATGATGAAAATTGCTGAGAAGGCGGGTTTGCTGGAGCTGTTGGCGAAAGCACTCTCTCCTGTCGTGCAGCGTCTGTTCCCCGATATCCCCAAAGGACACCCGGCACTTGGCTACATTTTGTCCAATATGAGCGCCAATCTGCTGGGGCTGGGGAATGCGGCCACACCGATGGGCATCAAGGCGATGGAAGAGCTGCAAAAACTAAACCCTGACAAACAGACGGCCTCGCCGGCGATGTGTACCCTGCTGGCGATCAATACGGCCAGCATTACCCTGATTCCCACGACGATGATCGCGATCCGGATGCAGTACGGTTCCGCAAATCCCGTAGAGATCGTGGGGACGACGTTGATCGCATCGTTTTTTGCCACACTGGTGGCGCTGCTTCTGGACCGCTGGTACCGCCATCAGCATATACGCCGCAAGCGCTAGGAGGGAACGGCTTGTACGCTTGGGTATCGCTCCTCTCGCTTTGGGCCATTCCACTGATCCTTTCCTTCATTTTGGTCTATGGATGGTACAAGCGAGTACCTGTTTACGAGACGTTTGTGGATGGAGCAAAAGGTGGACTCGTCACCACGATCAAGATCATGCCGCATCTCGTGGCGATGATGGTGGCGATTACATTGTTCCGTGAATCCGGCGCCCTGGAGCTGGTGCTGCGGGCACTTAAGCCGCTGCTCACGCTGCTGCACGTACCAGCGGAGATTGTCCCGCTTGCACTGCTGCGGCCGCTGTCAGGGACCGGTTCGCTGGCGATTGCGACGGACCTGATTGCCCAACACGGTCCTGATTCACTGATCGGACGATTGGCTTCGACCATGCAGGGAAGCACCGATACGACACTGTACGTACTGACCGTTTACTTTGGAGCGGTCGGCATTCGCAACGGGATGTACGCATTAAAAGTTGGTCTTCTCTCCGATCTGGTGGGTGTCGTTGCCTCCGTTCTCATCGTTTACCTTGTTTTCTTGTAGCGAATTGCTTCCCCTTTCCAGAAACTTCCCATGTGCTGTGGGAAGTTTTTTTCGTTTTCCTTGTCCACGTTGGAAGAAATGGGTATCATGAGAAGGAGGTGAAACAGCGTATGGAACGCTTGCAAAAAGTGCTGGCGCAGGCAGGCGTAGCTTCTCGCCGCAAATGTGAAGATCTGATCAGAGAGGGACGCGTTCAGGTTAACGGTGTGACCGTACGCGAGCTGGGTACCAAGGTGGATCCGCAGCAGGACGAGATTCGTGTTGACGGCCGTCCAATCCGGCGAGAATCGTACGTCTACCTGCTGCTGTACAAGCCGACCGGCGTCATAACCAGTTTGCGTGATCCCGCGGGGCGTCCCGTTGTTACTGACCTGCTCCACGGCGTGAAACAGCGTGTCTTTCCGGTTGGTCGGCTCGATTACGATACCTCCGGTTTGCTGCTGTTAACCAACGATGGGGATATGGCCAATCGCATCGCCCATCCGTCATTTGAAATCGAGAAAGTGTACCATGCGTGGGTAAAGGGGGTTCCCGCAATGAAGAGCATCCGCCTGCTTGCCGAAGGCGTGCCTCTGGAGGACGGGATGACTGCTCCTGCCAAGGCCCGCCTGATCAGGGAGGACACCGCTGGCGGCCGGGCCCTGCTGGAGCTGACCATCCACGAGGGGCGCAACAGACAGGTTCGGCGGATGTGCTCAGCAGTAGGCCATCCGGTACTTGCCTTAAAGCGGATTCGCCTTGGGTTTCTCACCCTGGATGGATTGACACCCGGTCAATATCGTTACTTGACGGAGGACGAAGTGGCACGACTGAAGCGGGAACTGCTTGTCCCTTCCCCAAGGCTGTAAGGATCGTTCAAAATCTGTTCATAAATGATAGGTCGGGCCAAACCGCGAGAACGTTATAATAGGTACAAGAAAAAGCGGCTGAAGCGTATGCTGAAGCTGTCAACCGGACCCAATCCCCTTTGGATGGGGGGATGAACCTCGAAAGTAAGAACAGGAGTATGTGTGATGGGCAAACAAAACCGGATGTTCATACGCGTCGCCATTCTCGGCGTATTGTTGGCCGCACTGGTCTTTGCCGTATATTCCAGTCTGGCTTCGGATTCCGTGCTGAAAGCTGGCGATGCTGCACCAAACTTCCAACTGGAGCAGTTGGGAGGGGGCTCGATTACCTTGAACGACCTGCGCGGCAAGGGGGTTGTCCTCAACTTCTGGGGCAGTTGGTGCAAGCCCTGTGAAGCGGAGATGCCCGAACTGGAGAAGCAGTATCAGAAGCATAAGGATGACGGTGTGGTCTTCATCGGGGTCAACATTGGGCAAACCCCGGTCACGGTTGAAACATTTGTCAAGCAAGTTGGTGTCACCTTCCCGATCCTGCTCGACCGGGAAAGGGAGATTACGAAACTGTACAAGATCGGTCCGATTCCCACCACCTATTTTATTGACAAGGATGGCAAAATAACAGACATCCTGGTGGTTCAACTGACGGAAGAGATGATCGAAGAAAAGTTGGCAAAAATAATGCCGTAAGCGAGGTAGCAGCATGGCAGACCAACGGAAATGTGAATGCGGACACACCAATCCCGTCGGTACCGTCCTGTGCGAGTTCTGTGGCAAGCCGGTTGAGGAGAATGGCGACCGCGCCTTTCCCAGCATGCGCTACGAGGGTATGGCCCGACGTTCCCAGACGCACAACAAAACGCTGGTTGACCACGTCTGGAATTTCTTCTCGTCGGTGAAAATCGCCATCATCCTGATCGTGATCACGCTCATCGCGGCAGCCGTCGGGACGATCTTTCCACAGCAGCGTTATATTCCGGTGCCGGTTTCCGGGGAGAGCGGTGTTGCTGCATTTTATAAGGATACCTATGGAATGCTGGGCGAGATCTACTACTTGCTCGGCTTTCACAAGCTGTACTCGTCGTGGTGGTTCGTCACCCTGTTGGTGATGATTGGGATGTCGTTGGTGATCTGCAGCCTGGATCGGATTGTACCGCTGTACAAGGCGCTGAGCAAACCGCGGGTCAATCCGCATCTCTCCTTTTTAAAGGGGCAGCGGCTGCGGGGAGAGTGCGAACCAGGAAGTGATTTTGCAGCTGACGAGACATTGGCCCAGGCAGCCGCCATTCTTAAGAAAAAAGGATACCGGATTTATCGGGAGGGTTCCACCCTGTTGGGCGAAAAAGCCCGTTTCAGCCGCTGGGGACCATATGTCAACCACATCGGACTGATCCTGTTTTTGCTCGGGGTTCTTCTGCGCGGATTGCCGGGAATGTATCTGGATGAGTTTATTTGGGTGCGCGAAGGACAGACGGTAGCGGTACC
This sequence comes from Brevibacillus sp., assembly GCA_017656235.1. Lineage (GTDB taxonomy): Bacteria > Bacillota > Bacilli > Brevibacillales > Brevibacillaceae > Brevibacillus_E. Next base: position 991,237 of record JACDOF010000001.1, on the reverse strand, counting down.
GGAGACGCCATATTACCTGAAAAATGTAGAGTACAAGACGGAATACTACAGAGAAGACGAGTTTCCCGAACAGCTTGACCTGGAAAATCGTCTCATCCCCAAAAACTTTCAGACGGATGCCGTACTCTATGTCAATGAGAACGCCGATCTGCCAGGCGCAGAACCCAAGCTGCGGGAAGTGAAATCCGGTTCCATCACGGTCAACAATCCATTTGTGTACGAAGACCTGTACTTGTATCAGGCTTCCAATCAGGAGATGCAGCTGGCCGCGCTCAACTTCACCCTGATTGACAAACAAGCGGGGAACAAAGAGCTTGGCCGGGTGAAACTGGACCTGTACGAACCAGAGCAGGAACAGGTGGTTGCAGAGGGAATAACCGTACGTGTAATCAGCTACTTTCCCGACTTTTACATGGACGAAAGCGGCCAGCCTGCTACGAGGACCAGTCAGCCGAACAATCCGATGTTTGCGGTAGAAGTCCGTTCCGCGCAGGATGGCGCCGCCGAAAAAATGATTTACGTCTCCGGCCGGATTATCCCGGAGTCGGAAGGCGGACGCTATACCCTGCAGATTGAGATGCCCGATTTTACCGATATTACCGGTTTGATGGTGCGCAAGGACAAGATGCTTCCGCTTATCTACTTTGGCAGCTTTGTGGTGATGGTTGGACTGGTCATGGGCTTCTACTGGCAGCATCGACGTATCTGGCTCCACCTGGAGCAGGGGCGCCTGTATCTGGCCGGACATACCAACAAAAACTGGTTTGGGCTTAAGCGGGAAGCAGAGTTCCTCGTCGAACAGCTTGCTTTGCCGATGTCGCTTGTCCTGGACTCGAAATCAAAGAATTCAGCTGCCGAGAACAAGACGAAGGAAGAGGAGAAGCCGACCTGAATCGGCAGCAAGGCGAACTTGAGCCAAAGGAGGGACATGGGTGTCACTAATTACCATCAGCGAATGGCTTCTGCTGCTGTCTTTTTTCCTGTACGTGGCAGCGACAATCGTCTATGTGCTGGCGATTACCGGCAGGCGCTGGGCCAATCGTGAACCAAAGGAGCACGAACAGCGCTACGGAAGGGCCGGGTTTTACCTGGTTGTTGTCGGGTTTCTGGCCCAGCTTGGATATGTGATTGCACGCTGGATTGCTGGTGGGCACAGCCCAACCAGCAACATGTTTGAATTCATGACATTTCTTTCGTTCTGCATCATTCTGGCGTTCCTGATTATCTATCGGATTTACCGACTGACGGTACTGGGCGTGTTCGTCATTCCCACCGGAATCATCATGCTCGCGTATGCCAGCGTCTTTCCCAGCAAGGTAACACCGCTCATTCCGGCGTTGAAAAGTTACTGGCTGCACATCCACGTAACAACAGCCGCATTGGGCGAAGGGATTCTTGCCGTTGGGTTTGCTGCGGGGTTAATGTATCTGGTTCGGACAGTCCCCCAGGAGAGGCCAAGCAAAAGCACAGCCTGGCTGGAAATCGTTCTGGTCGTCGTGCTGATGCTGGTCGGGTTCATCCTGATGGTGAGTACGTTTGCCAACCTGGATCAGAAGACGGTCTTTCAAGTGCCTCAGTTTGATTCGTCAGGAAACGTTGAAAAAACGCTGGAAGTGGAATACCTGCTGCCGGCGGTCGTTGCGCCTTATCAGTCAACCATCATAACCCCTGGTCCGATGACACCGTGGTTCGAAGCGCCCGCCTGGATGGAAGGACAGGATGCAGCCCGCAAGCTGAATACGATGCTCTGGTCCATTATCTCCGGGTTGGTGTTATACGGATTGTTCCGCCTGGTGCTCCGCAAGCGGCTGGGGGCAGTGCTGAAGCCCCTGTTGGATGACATCGAACCAGATCTGCTGGATGAGATCAGCTACCGGGCCATCGCCATCGGATACCCTGTATTTACGCTCGGAGCGCTCATTTTTGCGATGATATGGGCGGCTGAAGCCTGGGGCCGTTTCTGGGGGTGGGACCCGAAGGAAGTATGGGCCTTGATCGTGTGGCTGTTCTACAGTGCGTATCTTCATTTGCGCCTGTCGCGCGGCTGGATGGGAACCCGTTCGGCCTGGATGTCGGTGATTGGCTTCGTCATAATCTTGATCACCCTGGTTGTGGTCAACCTGGTCATCGCTGGGCTGCATTCCTATGCGGGCGTATAGGCGAAAGGCTGCCAAAAGGCTGGTTATGAACCAGCTTTTTGGCATATGAATCCGATTTCAAAAGAGGTGATACAGATGGACAAAGAGGCAAGAATCCTGGTCGTTGACGATGAAGAGCGTATTCGCAGGTTGCTCCGCATGTATTTGGAACGGGAGAACTACCAGATTGATGAGGCGGAGCAAGGGGAGCAGGCGTACGAAATGGCTATGGCCACCGATTACGACGTGATCCTGCTTGATCTGATGCTGCCGGGTATGGACGGGATCGAGGTATGCCAAAAAATTCGCGAGCACAAGGCGACCCCGATTATCATGCTGACAGCTAAAGGGGAGGAAGCCAATCGCGTGCATGGTTTTGAGGCCGGCGCTGACGACTACGTGGTGAAGCCGTTCAGCCCGCGCGAGGTTGTGTATCGGGTGAAGGCAATCCTCAGGCGCGCTTCGGCAACCGCTTACCTGAAGACGGAACATACGCAAAGCCATTCGATCATCGTGTTTCCCGACCTGACCATTGATCACGACGCCCACAAAGTGGTCGCCAGCGGCCAAGAGGTTAACCTGACACCGAAAGAGTACGAGCTGCTGCATTACCTTGCGCAGTCACCAGATAAAGTGTTTTCCCGTGAAGAGCTCCTGAAGGATGTCTGGCACTACGACTTTTTCGGCGACCTGCGGACGGTTGATACGCACATTAAACGGCTGCGCGAGAAGTTAAACAGGGTATCACCGCGGGCGGCGCAGATGATCGCAACCGTCTGGGGTGTCGGCTACAAGCTAGAGGTGCCGAAGTAAGGTGGACGTACTGTTTCGCAGTGTCGTCGGCAAACTGTGGATGACGATTATTGCCTTGTTCGCGCTGGTGTTGACAATCTTCAGTCTGCTGATTGTGCAGTTCTTTGACAGCTATTACCTGAAGAAGCAGACCGACGATTTACGGGCTCTGGCGGAACGACTTTCGGAGAGTGTCGTTGGGGCGGCGGATAAAGAGCGAATCGTGCAATTGGCGGCAGAGCTTGGTTCGGTCTACCGTACCGGGCTGCTCGCCGTCGATGAAGAATACCGACTGCTCGCCAGCACGCCCGACAGGTCAATCCTGCCTGCGGTCAGCGTGGAGCAGCTGCTGCACCATCGTCAGCTTCCTCTAAAGGAAGCGCTGGCCGGCGGCCATCCGGAACCGACCCGCATCATCTTTCACGATGGAGTCTCCCCCGGAAACGACCGGACGCAACTCCTTGCGGTCACGGCTCCGCTGGATCTTGGTACCGGGCGGAACGGTGCCATCGTGATGTACCAGGCGCTGGAAGATTTCAATGAAACGATGGAAGAGATCCGCAAGTTAATCTTCGTCGTTGGCGTGCTGGGATTTATTTCGACCACTGTCTTTGCCTTTTTCCTGTCTTCGCGGATCACCTATCCGCTGCGCCAGATGAAGCAGACGGCACACCGAATTGCCGAGGGCGACTTCCACGCCGAGATCCCCATCCGCACGAATGATGAGATTGGCGAACTGGCGTCTTCGTTCCATACCATGGCCAGCAGGCTGGATGAGTTGGTGCACGCACTTTCGCGTGAAAAGGAGCAGTTGGCCAGCGTGCTGCGCAGTATGGTAGACGGGGTGATCATGATTGATGCGGAGGGGCGTATCGCCGTCACCAATCCTCCCGCCGAGCAGTTTTTACGTGATTGGGAGTACGAACAAAAAAGTGAGCCAAGTCCCATTTTTTCTTTGTACCAACGAGTGCTGGAAAGCGAACAGGAGATTACCGAAGACATTCCTCTGCAGGGAAGGATTTGGTCCGTCGTCGTGGCTCCGCTTTACGTGAAAGATCAGATCAGAGGTGCGGTGGCGGTCTTGCGCGACATGACCAAAGAGCGCAAACTGGACAAACTGCGCAAGGATTTTGTCGCCAACGTATCGCATGAACTGCGCACGCCGCTTTCCATGCTGCAGGGATACAGCGAAGCGATAGTCGACGACATCGCCGCCACGCCGGAAGAGCACAAGGAGCTGGCCAAAATCATCTACGACGAATCGGTTCGGATGAGCAAACTGGTTAACGAACTGCTGGATTTGGCCAGGATGGAGGCTGGTCACGTCGAACTGAAGCGGGAATGGGTTGCACTTCATCCTTATTTATCCAGAATCCAGCGCAAGTTCGCCAACATTGCCCGCGAGCGTGAGATTGCGCTCCAGTTGGAAATGAAGACCAACGTGGAAAAGGTATGGATTGACCCTGACCGAATGGAACAAGTGTTGACCAACTTGCTCGACAATGCGCTGCGCCATACCCCGGCGGGAGGAATGGTCAAGTTGAGCGTGCGCGGCGGAAAACCGCTGGTCATGGAAGTAAGCGACACAGGCAGCGGCATCCCGCAGGATGATCTGCCTTTTGTCTTCGAGCGCTTTTACAAGGCAGACAAGGCGCGTACCCGAGGCAGGGCGGGAACCGGGCTCGGTCTGGGGATTGCCAAGAACCTTGTCGAAGCTCATGGCGGCACCATCACGGTGCATTCCAAAGTAGGTGAGGGAACTACCTTTACCATTACCTTGGACAGCGGCGGCAGGCAGAGCTGACCCGAGGGTCGATGAGAGAAAGAGAGGAGTTCACAATTATGATCAAAACGATATTGTTTGATGTTGACGGCGTTATGTTGAGCGAGGAGCGATACTTTGACGCTTCAGCGCTGACTGTCTGGGAGTTGCTGCACAGTCCCCGCTATCTTGGGCTTGCAGGTGACCAGTTTACGCCTTCACCTGATGAGACGGTGATTCGTCGGGTGCGGCAAACGGTTTTTGCCAATGACGATGTCCTCAACTTTATCAAGTCGCGCGGGATCAACTCCAATTGGGACATGGTCTATCTCACGTTTTCCTATCAGCTGATCCGCCTATGCCAGCAGCTGCAGTCGACCATGCCTGAACAGGTGAGTCAGCTTCTGCGCGGACAAATCAATCAACCCCAACTGCGGCAGCTTGGTCAGTGGCTGCACGAGGCAGGCTGCACCTCGCTTGATTATGCCGCGTTTTCCACCGACTTCGGCAAGGGACATGCCCAAAAGTCAGAATTGCTGCTCTATCTCAATCATATTGTCAAAGAGTGCTGTGCTGTTGAGACGGACAGCTTTTCACGGAACAGCGAGTTATGGAAGTTGTGTCAGGAAACGTTTCAAGAGTGGTATCTGGGAGATGAACGGGTAGCGGAATCGATTGGACGGCCGACGGCACAACCGGGGAAAAGGGGGTTCCTGAAGGACGAGATTCCCATTGTGGAACCGGACAAACTGCGTCAGATTTTGCTTTCTCTAAAAGAGAAGGGGCTGTCGCTTGGAATTGGAACCGGTCGGCCGACCATTGAAACGCATGTCCCTCTTGCCGAATTGGGTCTTCTTGACCTGTTTGAGCAGGAGCGGATCGTTACAGCCAGCCATGTCCTGGCGGCGGAAAATGCACATCCGGATCAGGCCCCGTTGGCGAAACCGCACCCGTTCTGCTACGTCAAGGGATTGCTGGGTTTAGAGACCAACGATCGGGATGTATTGTCTTATCCGCTGCCGATTTCCAATGGTAATGAGGTTCTGATCGTCGGTGACTCCCTGGCCGATCTGCTGGCAGCACGAGCGATTGGCTGCCGGTTTGCTGCCACGTTGACCGGTTTGTCCGGGCAGGCAGCCCGTACAAAGTTTGAACAGGAACAGGCTGACTACATCTTGAATGACGTAAGCGAGATTGCCAGTCTGTTTAATTGAGTTCGTTACATGAGGAGAACGTACAGACAAAAAAGGACCGTCAGGATACCATTCCTGACGGTCCCAGATTGCAGAAAAAGTGTCGTAAACACGAGTGGGGCGTTTTTTTCGCTCACTCCCGGTGGCCAACCAGCAAAGAAGCAGTCCAGGACCGCTTTACGACGATCCGCAGGGGCAGCGTCAAAACGATGTCCCGCTGCCGACGTGATGCTGTTGCCGCTGCGATTTCCCTGCGGATACGTCGTTTTGCTGGCAGGTTGGCCAAACCGTTCGCTGGCGAAAAATCGCCCGCACTCGTCCCATGCGAAAGCTTTGAAACACACTCGGCACCCTATGGTTCTCGTTTGCCCGAAGAGCCGACAGATACTTCAGAATCAATACAAAGCGAGTTCTGACGAGTTCTGACAGGAGAGCGGCCATTTTTCCGAATGAACGACTTGGCCAACCATCCAAGCGGAGCAAGCCCGAAGCGGGGCATACGGGCGCAACTTGGACAAACGGCGCAGCAGCACTGCTTTTGAGCCCGCCCGCTCTGGGATGGCGAAGCGGACAGCCCAGCATCATTGGTGGTTGGCCACGGAGTGAGGAAGGAAAATGGCCGCCTCCCTCTATCAAGACCCGTTGTCTAATGCAAGGACCGCCAGGATACCATTCCTGACGGTCCTTTCGTGTTGCCCTAGGTCCAGGAGATCGATTCAAGGCAGCGAAAGCGGAAAGCGTGAAGCAGGAAAATCAGGTAGTTGTTGTTCCGGACGATTACTTCGTAATGGCCGTCCTGATGCGAGTAAAACATCGCGTCGGTATAATCATTGTTTTCCTCGAAGAAGGCACGCAGCTGCTTGACACGATCACGCATGTCATCTGTCTTCACGATGACGTTGAACGTGACGTCGCCTTCATTTTTCGACTCCCTTATCTCGATTTGATTGGTATCGTACGTATAACGGATCATGTTTACAAGCCTCCCTTCTCATGGTATCTCCCTTGCTTCAAGCACGTTTACAGGAAGTAGCGCAGATAGACATAGGCATGCGCCATGATGATCGAGAGCAGCATCAGCGGGAACGCCACTTTCATGAAGCCGAGGAAACTGATGTGATGCCCTTCCTTGGCGGCCATCCCGGCAACAATTACGTTGGCGCTGGCTCCGATGATCGTTCCGTTGCCACCAAGGCAGGCACCAAGGGCGAGGCTCCACCAGAGCGGCTCCAGATTGTTGATGCCCAGGCTGCCCATCTCCTGAATCATGGGAATCATGGTGGCAACAAACGGAATGTTGTCAACGAAAGCGGAAGCGATGGCACTCAGCCAAAGGATCAGTACGGATGTTTTCAATGCGTCGCCGCCAGTCCATTCAATCGCCGCTTCTGCCATCATCGCGATTACGCCTGTCTCAACAAGACCGGACACGAGAGCGAACAACCCGACAAAGAAGAAAATCGTGTTCCATTCCACTTTCCCCAAGGCATCCTCCAAATAGTGCTCACCAGTCAGGAGCAGCAGCAGGAAGGCCCCGGCCAGTGCGACAGTGGCTGATTCAAGATGGAGCACACCATGCAGCATGAATCCGAGAATTGTCAAGCCGAGCACGGAAAGCGACTTCTTCAGCAGTGTTACATCGGTGATTTCATCGTTCTCATTCAAATCCATCAGCTTGGCCTGAAGTTCCGGAGACGACTTCAGATCCTTGCGGTAGATCAGGGCCAGAAGCGCGATCGTAACGGCGAGAATAATGAGTGCGATCGGGCCCAGGTTGATCAGGAAGGCTAAAAAGTCCAGCTCGGGAACGGCACTTCCGATCATGATGTTGGGCGGGTCGCCGATCAAGGTACCGGTTCCTCCCACATTGGAAGCAATGATCTCACTGATCAGGAAGGGGAGAGGATTTACCTGCAGCTGTCGGGCAATGCTGAACGTGACCGGCACCATCAGCAGTACCGTGGTGACGTTATCCAAAAAGGCCGAGGCAACGGCTGTAATCAGACAGAGATAAATCAGCACCTGCAGCGGATTTCCTTTTGCCACCTTGGCTGCTTTGATGGCCATGTATTTGAACACACCGGTCTGCGCTGTGATCGCCACCAGTATCATCATGCCGACCAAAAGCCCAAGTGTGTTGAAGTCAACATGGTGAAGCGCTTCTTCCTGCGTGACAACGCCAAACAGGACCATCAGCAGTCCGCCGGACATGGCGACAATCGTACGGTGAATCTTTTCACTGATGATAAATGCATAGGTTAGAAGAAAAAGTCCGATGGCGAAAATTGCTTGGTTTGTCATAACGAACTCCTCTCATGTTTATAGTGTCTTGTATCATTATATTGGTAATGACAAAGAAAGAAAAGTGCTCAGTCCAAAGACCGGCACTTTTCCTGCTGCGAGACGGCGTATCACAGTTCGATTTGGGTGACACTGGTAATTTCGCCCAACTCACCGAGCGTATCCAGCAGTTCGGGAGACAGGGGCTTGTCGACGGTCAGTACCATGATCGCGTCTCCCCCCACATCACGACGGCCCACCTGCATGGTGGCGATATTCACGTCGTTGGAGCCAAGAATCGACCCCACACGACCGATTACACCTGGTCGGTCGTTGTGGTGAATGTAGAGAAGCTGTCCCTCTGGGGCCAGGTCGATCGAATAATTGTCGATCTTGACGATGCGGGCGCCGTAGCCATTCAGGCGGGTTCCGGCCACAATCCGAGTCGCCAGGTTGGTGCTGACGGCCACGGTAATCAGGTTGGTAAAACCGCGGCTCTGCGACGATTTCTGTTCGGTCACGTTGATGTCGCGCACTTTGGCCAGATGGGGGGCATTCACAAAGTTCACTTCGCTGCCCAACCGATACGAAAGAATTCCTTTCAGGATTGTCCGGGTGAGCGGCGAGGTATCCACGTCGGCCAGTTCACCGCTGTAGGTAACCGTAATTTCCTGCAAGGCGCCGACCGTCACCTGAGCCAGGAAGCGGCCCAGCTTCTCCCCGAGGTCGAAGTACGGCTGCACCCGTTCCATGACGTGACCGGGAATAGACGGGAGATTGACCGCGTTTTTGAAGGGTTCCCCACGCAGCACTTTGAGCAGCTCTTCGGATACATCAATGGCCACGTTTTCTTGTGCTTCGACAGTGGATGCGCCCAAGTGCGGGGTGGTGACGACCTGCGGCAGTCCGATCAAGGGATTGTCCTTTGGCGGCTCTTCTTCGTAAACGTCGAGGGCCGCACCGGCCACTTTACCGCTCAAAATGGCTTCATAAAGTGCCTTTTCGTCAATGATTCCGCCGCGTGCGCAGTTGATGATTCGTACGCCGTCCTTCATCTTGGCAAACTCGTCCGTGCTGATCAGGTGATAAGTCTCCTTGATGAGCGGGGTGTGCACCGTGATAAAATCGGCTTCGCGCAGAATATCGTCCACGGTTCCGTTGATAACGCCAAGCTTCTGCGCGCGTTCGTCAGTCAAGAAGGGATCGTATCCGATTACTTTCATGTTAAATGCTTTTGCCCGTTTGGCCACTTCCGACCCAATGCGCCCCATCCCAATCACGCCGAGCGTCTTTTTGTTCAGCTCGACCCCCTGAAAGCTTTTGCGGTCCCACGTGCCGTCCACCAGCTTTTTGTGCGCTTGCGGGATATTGCGCGCTACGGCCATCAGCATCGCGAAGGAGTGTTCGGCCGTGGAAATCGTGTTTCCGTCCGGGGCATTAATCACGACCACACCCGCTTCGGTGGCCGCAGTCAGATCGATGTTGTCGACACCTACGCCGGCTCGTCCCACCACTTTCAATCGTTTGCCCGCAGCGAAGACGTCGGCGGTCACCTGTGTCTGACTGCGCACCAGCAGTGCGTCATATTCCCCAATCACAGCCAGAAGATCGCTGGGGGAGAGGTTGGTCATTTGCACCACTTCCACATCTGGTGCTTCCAGCAATTTTTGAATTCCCTGCTCGCTGAGCGGGTCGCTAATCAGTACTTTAAACATGGTTGATCAACACCTCCTGAGCTGCTTTGACACCGGCGCCGAGCGGTGCGTCAACGCCGATCTGGCGCAGGGCCATTTCGATTGCGGCGACCGTTGTTAATACATCAAGCGGCTCGCAGTACCCCATGTGGCCGATGCGGAAGATTTTCCCCTTGAGGTGCTGCTGGCCTCCGGCAACCACCAGATTGTGCCGGGTTCGGAGCACCTTGCGCAGTTCTTCAGCGTCAAACTTGCCCTGTGGATCAATGGAAGTGACGGTAGGGGAAGCATACGCGTCCTCGGTCATCAGCGGCAAATCGAGGGCGCGCATAGCCGCACGGGTCATGTCGCGCATCAACTCATGCCGTTTGATGACGGCCGGCAAACCTTCTTCTTCGAGCATCGCACATGCTTCGGCCAGTCCAAAGACCAGCGAAACAGCCGGTGTGTACGGTGTCGTGTTGTCGGCCAAGCTTTTCCGGTACGCTTTGAGATCCAGATAAAAGGCCAATGGTTTCATCTGGTCAATCACCCGCCAGGCGCGTTCGCTGGCAGCCAGGAAGGCGAGACCGGTAGGAAGCATCAGCGCTTTTTGGGACCCGGTGACGAGGATGTCGATGCCCCATGCGTCCATTTCGCAAGGCACGGCTCCCAGGCAGCTGACGGCATCAACGATAAACAGCGCTTCCGTCTTTTCGCGAATCACCTGGGCGAGTTCGCGGACCGGATTGAGTACGCCGGTAGAGGTTTCACAGTAGGTGGCAAAAACCGCTTTTACTCGCGGATGCTGTTCCAGAAAAGAAGCCAGCGCTTCCGGCGTAATGGCATCACCCCAGGTTACTTCCAGTCGATGGACAACAATTCCGTAACGTTCGCAGATTTTGGCAAAGCGGTCTCCAAACGCGCCGCTGACCAGCACGGCTGCTTCCTCGCCGGGTTGTACCGTGTTGACCACGCTCATCTCCAGTGCGCTGGTACCGCTGCCGGTCAGGATGTACACGTCTTGTTCAGTGCCGAACAGCGGCTTGAGACGCTTGGCCGTATCGGCCAACAAGGCGGAGAACTGACCGCTTCGATGACCGACCATCGGGCGGTTCATCGCTTGCTGAATGCGGGGCGGGATGGGGGTTGGACCGGGAATTCGCAAAATCTGTTTGTCTGCAAACATTCTCTCTACCTCCTATCGTATATGTGGAAACAACAAATAACCTCTCGTACGCCCACTACTGCCGTAGTGAGGGACGAGAGGTTTTTGCTTCGTGGTGCCACCCTCATTTGTTTTCCCTTTCGCAAGAGAAAACCTTGTCAGGTACAAGACCTGGAGATAACGGTTCAACCGGACAAACCTACTGGGACGCTTTCTTTCCGTTCGGTTTGACAACTCCGAAGTGCTCATCTGTTACGTGGAACCACCGGTTTGCAGCGACCACCGGCTCTCTGGGGGTTTCCAAGCGAACAGCCTCTCTTCATCATCGTTGTTCACTGTTTTGTTTACTGTTTGTCGATGTCGATAAACTTGTATCTTACTTTATCACGCGTTTTCGAAGGCGTCAAGAGAATGAGAACGATAAAACAAGAACAATATCGAGAAATTTTATTTGATCGTTCGGGAATATCCTCTGAATATTCGGCGGGGGAGATTGTACCTTCGTGATTTCCGAATCCTTGCCAGGGGAAATAGAGGGGACGGTCTGCCCGGAAGACAAGGAGACACGGGCATCCTGCCAAGGAATACCCGTGTCAGCGAGTGATCACCGCTATGTAGACTTACCTGTTCTGTTGGTAGCGGGCGAGGCATTCGTCAATCAGCTTCGCAGCCTGCTCCGGCCCCTGCCATCCTTCGATTTTCGTCACTTTGTTTTCCAGGTCTTTGTAGCGCTCGAAGAAGTGGGAAATCTCCTTCAATACATGGGGAGCAACATCATCGATCGACTGGACATGATCGAAACGGGGGTCGTCAACCGGCACACCCAACAGCTTTTCATCCTGCCCTTTGTCGTCGGACATCACCAGCACGCCGATGACACGGGTTTTAATCACGCAGCCGGGAAACGTCGGAAACGTCGTCAACACGAGGATGTCCAGCGGATCTCCATCAAGAGCAAGGGTTTGATCGAGGTAACCGTATTCGGTCGGGTAGTGCATCGGCGAGTACAGAACCCGGTCAAGACGGAACACGCCAGCCTCTTTGTCATATTCATACTTGTTCTGGCTGCCGGTGGGGATTTCGATGAATGCGTCTACTACTTTGCAGGAAAACGACATGAACTGTTCCTCCTTCACATTTGGTGGACGATAAAAACCTTTACCATTATAACAAGAACCACTGTGGATGAAAAGTTATCCGGCTGTGACGGAAAGGGGACATAAAAAAGGGGATACAATAAGAAAAGACCGCTCAGACGCCTTACGCGATGAGTGGTCCTTTCCCGTTATGATTACTCTTCCACTTTAATCGAATCGGTTGGACAGCCGTCAGCGGCGTCACGAACGTCATCGTAGAGGATTTCAGGGATTTCCGCTGTATTGGTGTTGTCGTCAAGCTTGTTGTATGCAATACCCTCGTCGTCGTAATCAAAAACGTCGGGTGCCGTTGCTCCGCAAGCTCCGCAAGCAATACAGGTTTCTTTATCTACCCATGTGGTCATCGTGGTTTCACCTCCCATACCGAATGGTACGTCCACTGCTCATATTCATTTTATTCATTGTAACAGGAGATTTCAAGAATGAATGCCATCTAATAATGGACTTAATCCGTAAAGATTGGCATTTCCGGTGTCTTCACCTCGGAGTAGAGTTTCTCCTTGAGCGACAGGTAATCTCCTTTGCGCACGGCGTTTGTGGCATTCAGGACGCGCAGGGCGTAAGGAATATCCTCCCAGCCGAGCGATGCGGCCTGGTTGGTGAGGATCACCGAGTCCAGGCGAGCCGTCAAATCCTCGGGGTTGTATTCGGTAATACCCGGCTGCTTGGTCAGGTACTCGGCGGCGATGTAGTTTCGATAGTGGAACGGATACGACTTCCATTGGCTGATGCTGATATTGGCGGGGATGGTGTCCGGGATCTCCTTTTTTGTTACATAGGCCGATTCCCAAAGGGCTACGGCCTTGTACAGGTCGGCCTGACCGCGCAGCCAGAGCGAGTAAAACGGAGCCAGGTGGCGGCCGGCGGCGATGTCCTCCGCACTAAACGCGTTCAGATTTTTTTTGTCCAACACTTGTTCAATACCCTCAGTATATGCGTTCAGGCTGTTGATATACTCTGTTTTCGCTTTTACCAACAAAGGAGACGTGGGGGGCACCTGGCCGTTTTCGACCTCCTGGCGCTTTGTGTCCACCACCTTGCGCATTTCTTCACTGATTTCCAACTGCTCGCTGCGCGGTTTGCCCTGCAGGTTGGTCAGATATCGGAAATGGGCCTCGCGGAACTCCTCCAGCGGAAGGTATACGCCGTAATAAAAGCTGACGAAGTCCTGCTCCCGGTACAGTTTCTGTTCTTTCAGCATCACTTCGCGAAGTGCCTGTTCCCGTTCCGCTTTCGTGATGGCGGCTACTTGTTCCGCCATACGGGCTTTCATCACGCTTGCACCCAAAAAAAATCCGCCAACAAAACAGGCAAATGATATGATAATCATGTAGGTGAACAAATAGTCCGACTTTTTTAATCTCGTCATGATTCGCCTCCGTTTACGACACATATGGTTCTGCAAAGAAACTGTGACATATTCGATATGGCAAGTACAAACGAAGCAGCAAAGGGGTTATGATATGAATCAACTGACACCACGCGAGTTTGACGTGATGGCGCCCTTGATACTTGGCGGACTGCTTCAGCTCGCAGGAGAGCGGACGCCGCAGTCGCTCTACTATGTACTGGTGGGACGAAAGGCAAATCAAACCATACAGGATGTCCACCATTACCGACTTCATCCATATTATCGGCTGTTTCCTGGTTTTTTGAAAGAGCGTTGGCAAGAATTTGTTACATATTTTTTGCAATCCGGCTGGATGGAACGAAAAAAAGCAGGGGACAAGGTTCGGCAGCTTACGTTTGCGATTACGGAGGCGGGCCGTCAACAGGTTCAACGCGGCAATGAGCGCTACCGCCTTGATTACTGGCTGTCCCCGCTCAATGGAATTGTCTACGGCGAACGACTGGAGTTGTTCTGGATGCGATTGCATCTGCTGGTGCAGACCATCTCGCACCTGAAGCGTCGTCAGCATGCCTTTTACCCGGTTGTACAGCGGAAGCAGGTACAGGCGTGGGTCAAGCAGCACCTCACCAGGCCGTTGATGAGACATCGGCTGGAAAACGACCAATTGTACAACGAACTGCTGGAAGTGCTCTCACCCTACGACAAGGACATGCAGAGACTGTTGGTGGATCAATTGTCAGGAGCGACGCAGGTCGGGCATACGTTGGAGCAAATATCCGTTCGAAGCGGAGAACCGCTGCCCCTGGTTCAGCTCAAGATGAAGTGGCTGCTTACTCGCCTGCTTTGCGAAGTGGTGGAGGCAGGAGTGCAGCGCTATCCGGTTCTGTCAGCGCTGGCGGCGGTGGAATCAGCTCGTGATCCGCGGCTCTCGGCAAGTGCCGGGGAGACCTATCGGTTGTTGAAGAAGGGATTGGGGATAGAGGAAATTATGAACCGACGCAGGTTGAAAAGAGGGACCGTAGAGGATCATCTCGTAGAAATTGCCCTGCACTGTCCGGAGTGGGACATCTCCCCTTACTTGCCCGAAGAGGTGAAACAGCTCATTCTCCACACCAGCCGGAAAGCAGGTACCAAAAGGCTGCGCATAATCAAGGACATGTTGGGAGAGCAGTGCAGCTACTTGCAGATTCGATTGGCGTTGGCGCAGGAAGGGGGAATGATGCATGCAGAAGCTGCGGGGCCAACTGGATGAGGCACTGGTGCGGTATTTTGGCTATCCGTCTTTTCGGCCGGGGCAGCGGGAACTGATCGAGAAACTGCTGCAGGGAAAAAACGTCCTGGGGCTGCTTGCCACTGGTGGCGGCAAATCGCTAATCTATCAACTTCCTTCTCTGATTCTGCCCTTTCTTACGCTTGTCGTAACGCCTCTCATCTCGCTGATGGTGGACCAGGTACAGAAATTGAGGCAGCAGGGCAGACGGGATGTGGCCTACGTCAACAGCGCCCTTAATCCGGAAGAGGTGCAGCAGCTTCTCAGGGAGATTCGCAGCGGCCGCTACAAGCTGTTGTACGTGTCACCGGAGAAACTCAAGCACCCTGCCGTCGTCGCCGCTCTCAGGCAGCGGAGAGTCTCACTGTTCGCTATCGACGAGGCACACTGCATCTCACAGTGGGGTCATGATTTTCGCACGGATTACCTGCGGCTGCCATCTGTTGTCGAAGCAGTAGGTTCACCGCCTGTGCTGGCCTTGACGGCGACGGCAACGGCAGAAGTGGTAGAGGAAATCTGTCGGCTGTTTCATATCCACAGGGATGACCTGGTCAAGCAATCCTTGAACAGGCCGAACATTGCCTATGACATCCAGAAAGTGGACTCCGAGCAGGAAAAACGGGAGTGGCTGCTTCACGCACTTGCGCATCTGGGCGGTTCCGGGATTGTCTACTGCAGTACGCGCGAGGCTGTGGAACAAGTGGTTCGTCTTTGTCGGGAAGCAGGGATTGACAACGTTCACGGCTATCACGGCGGGATGGAGGCGATGGAGCGGGTGTTGATACAGGAACAATTTCTCAGGAATCAGCTCCGCCTCATCGTCGCTACCAACGCGTTCGGGATGGGAGTAGACAAGCCCGACATCCGTTTTGTCCTGCATTACCACTACCCGGCCAGTCTGGAGGCCTACGTACAGGAGGTAGGGCGAATCGGCAGGGACGGGCTGCCAGGATATGCGGGGCTGGTTTACTGGCCGGGTGACACGGCCATCCACCAGGGGCTGCTGCGGGCCGAATCCCTGTCCCGCGCTGACGTGGAAAAATTCTTGCAGGTGGTGACAGGCACAGCCTCGAGAACAATTTCGTTTGCCCAGCTGCACACAGAGCTTGGAATTGGCGAAACCCAGATGCGCGCCTTGTTCTTTTACGCCGAGCAGGCAGGGATGGTTGCTGACGTGGTACTGACCAAGGACGGCTACGTGTATCACCTGGGCACGGGTGAACAGCATATCGCGGCGCACCGGATCGCCGAAGAACTGGCCCGTGTGCGGCAGGCCAAGCTGGAAAAGCTGCAGGCGATGGAACACTGGCTTGAGCAGACAGGGTGTTTGCGGCGAGCGATCGCGGCGTACTTCGGCGAGCAGGCAGACGGATTGACGTATGACATGTATTGTTGTTCGCACTGCGGATTGGACCGTTCCTATTACGGCCGGCAGACAGGCGCGGCGGCGCGGACCATGTCGGATAAGGAATGGGACCTGGAGCAGGTATTGGGCAGATTGCTCGGACGGCGTTCGGGACTGGAGTCAGGAGGATCTCTGTGAGGCGAGACTTGGTTGAACTGGATGATCTTGCAATTCGCTATAACCTCTATGTATCGCAGAGCTGCGTGCTGGCGGCAGCCGTTGCCGCATCTCTTTGGATGTACGATTGGACCGAGTTAGCCCTGTTGTTCAGCTATCCGGGATGGCTTCCGCTGGTGGCAGCCGTGGCTTTTGCCCTGCTCATCACGATGGTCGGATTCGCCATGGACCGCTTTCTTCCTCCTCACTGGACAGATGACGGACAGATTAACATCCGGATTTTTCGCGGGTTGACTGTCGGCCAGACCGCCATGCTCTCCCTCGTCATCGGCACAGTGGAAGAATGGCTGTTTCGTGGTGTGCTGCAGCCGCTGATCGGTGTTGTCTGGACCAGTTTGCTGTTTACCCTGATCCACTTCCGATATTTTGGCAAACCGCTGTTATTGGGCAGTGTCTTTTTGACCAGTTGCGTGCTCGGACTGCTGTTTGCATCTACAGGTAGTCTGATTCCGCCGATTGTCGCCCATACGCTGATCAATTTTATTTCGGCCCTGCTGATCCAAAAAGAGTTCCGCCGATGTAACAGGTAAAGGTACAATGGGGGAAAGGTATCCGGTCTTTGAGCGAAAACGGAAAGGAGGCGTTGGCTCGTGAAGGTCGAAAACAGGAAGTCATTCCGTCCTGGAAAAGAGATTGAATCACAGGCACCATCCGGCTTGCTGCCGCGCAGGGTAAGACATGCCAGACGCCCTTTAAGGCGGTCCTTCAAAGTGTGGGTTGCAGGGGGGACGGCTCTCTTCGGCCTGCTCTTTATCATTGTCATCGGTTACGAACTGTACCGAGCCTCAACCGCGGACAAGCTGACAGTCCGGTACGAACCAACCACGCCAGAACGTTTGCAGGCTGTACAGCAGTCTCCTGTATCTTCCCCGCCGCAGCAGGAAACCGCCGGGCAGGAGGCAGCGGTCAGCCTGGAAGCAGAGCCGACGGCGGAGGGGAGAGCTCCTGTAAATGCGGAATCAACAGCGGGGACGAGCGAGGCGGAAGGAAAGCAGACGGCAGGAGGAGCGTCGACTGCAGCTGTCAAGTCGGAAGGAGCCGCTTCAGTGAACGATCAGCCGCAGACAGAACCGAAAGTCAAGCAGCACGTGGTGAGACACACCGTTCAAAAAGGCGATACCCTCTTTAGTCTTTCCCGCCGCTATTATGGGAACAATCAAGGATGGAAGCGCATCGCGCGCTACAATGGTCTCAATGCCGACGATCCGCTGCCAATCGGCAAGGTATTGACGATTCCGTCGCCCACTCGTTCATGATTGGATGCTGGACGGGGTACGCTAATGAAGCGAACGATCGGGCCGATGGGGGGACGAGAATGCTCTATGACACAATCGTGATAGGCGGCGGCATCGCTGGTTTGCAAGCGGCGATTCAGCTCGGGCGAAGCCTGCGCCGCGTACTGGTGATTGACAAGGAAGCTGGTCGTTCGGTGGTGGCGAAAAACTACCGGAACATCCTGGGGTTTCCGGATGGTGTGAGTGGACCCGAGCTGCGCAAGCGAGGGATGCAGCAGGCGGTCAAACTTGGAGTTGAACTGAAACAGGGGGAAGTTGTGGAACTGGTGCGGGATACGGACGGCATCTTTGTGGTGACAACAGCCGATCAAAGCCGGTACCGGGCGAGAACGCTTTTGGCGGCAACGGGGCTGACGGACGCCTTTCCGCCGGTTCCGGGGCTGACGGAATGTCTCGGTGAAAGTATCTTTATCTGTCCGGATTGCGATGGTTATGAGGTGCGGGCTCAGCCGACCCTTGTGATCGGTGCAGGAAAAGAGTTGATACACATGTCTCGGCGGCTGTGTCACTACACACGGCAGCAGACGCTGGTCGTACATGGGGTACCTGCCGTTGACGGGGAACAGTTGATTGAATTGGAAAAGACGGGGTTCCCCTGGTATTGCGCGAACGTGACCGCGATTGACCAGCGTCAAGGGCAGCTGCAGGCGGTAGAATTGGCGAATGGGATTCGTCTTCAAGCCCGCAAGGCATTCCTCGCCAATCCAGGCGGCAGCGTCAACAACGAATTGTTACAGCCGTTTTCCGTCAAGATACTGCCCAGCGGACACGTACTTGTCGATCCGCGAACGAAAGAAACAAGCTGCCGCAATATCTGGGCGGTAGGGGATCTGGTTGCCCACTCCCAAATGGCGGCGGTCGCGATGGGGGACGGCGCGCAGGCAGCGATCTGGATCAACAAGCGGCTGATGGAACCAAGCGAGGTGTCGCCTCCTCCCACGGAGTAAAATCGTGAGCGAAAAAAGTCTCCTTTTCCCTGCGGCCGTATATGTTGTAATAAGCGCGGCTGCAGCCGTTGTGGCATCCAGAGAGGAGGCAGCAACATGACCATCTTCTGGCGGGATTTGCTGCTGGGATTGTTGGCCTGGGGAAGCGGCCGAATGGCGGAGCGCTATGTATCATCAATTGCGTATCTGGAGATGAACCGATTATCAGACTGGCTTACGTTTGTCATGTTTCGCCCCGGGGCCTGCTTGGCAGTGATCGTTTTCTTCTTGTTTGCTTTCTGGTTGGTGTGGCGGATAGCCGCCGCACACGCAAGACACGCGTTGATACGACATTCCGTAGTACCTGGTCCTGGACGCATGCTGCATGTGGTTCTGTTGGTCTACGCACTTTTTTTACTGTTCGTTTTGGGAGCGAAGTTTCCGGTACCGGTCTTGGGGTGCCTGCTGCTGGCGGCAGCAAGGGCAGTTTCCAGGTGGCGGGGCCACCGGTTATTGCGCAGCAAAGTGCTGCGAGCTGACGGGCGCAGTCAATAGCACTGCTCTGGTCAAACAGCCTGGATTATTTCTCTGTCGGGAGAACAAATCGATACCCTTTCTTGGTAAGCTGACCCAGTACATCATCCAATTCTTTGGCTGTCCATGTGCGGTCGTGAAAAAGGATGTTGCCCCCCGGATGCATGTGATTGAGCACCTGCCGGGAAATCGCACCAGGCTGTTTGTACACCTTGGGATCCCAATCCAGTGAGCCGACTGACCAATTGATGGACTGCATCCCTGTTTCGGAACACACCTCTTGTGAGATGTCGGTATACGCTCCGAAAGGGGGACGGAAGAATCGCGGTGATTCACCTAGAATGGCTTCAATGATTTCACTTGTACTGAGTATTTCTTCCCGCTGTCTTGCGGGAGGCAGCTTCCGCAAGTTTTCGTGCCACCATGTATGGTTTCCCACCAAGTGTCCTCTTTTGCGGATTTCCTTCAACAGATCCGCTTTTTCAGGCTTGATCGTGAATGTTCCGTCCTTCTGCTTGGTGGCCAACTGCAGGCCGTTGACAAACCAGATGGATTTGACTTGATGGCGGTCCAGGACGTCCAACAGTTGAAGGGTGGATTCCCCCGACGGCCCGTCGTCAAACGTGAGCAGGGCGATTTTTTCATCCGGCTGCTGTGGGTTGACAATGGTATATGTGCGAGGGTTGATGGTGTACGTGACGGTTGAGTGAGCTGCCTCCCCATCAGCGGCAGGATTATCTGTCAAGTTGGAGCGGGTGGGATGTTTCCCAACTTCTGCTGGCCGCGGTTGGACTTCTTTTGACGCTGCCTGATCGTCTCCTGCTATCCCCTCCGGCGGGGAAGGTGAGGGAAGGGTGAGGATGGACGGAGCAGAGGAACAAGCGCTGAACAACAAGATGGAACAAATAGTTATGACAACTTTTCGCAAGGATGTCACCTCCAGCTGGATACTTACTGTATCGGGAAAACGACTGAATGTTGTGAATCCATCTTATTCCTTTGTCAAGACCTATGCGCAGCATGGTTTCCCGGGAAAGCGCAGAAACTGACACCATCCAACAACGGGAAGGAAAAAATGGGCGGGCTTGTCGAGATGTGCGAACAACCATTTGCCAAGCGCGATAGACTATGTTCTTGTCCCAAAATTGTGGTATGATAAATACATAGGATCCGTCCGCGACATTCGCCCGTTTTTCTTGAAATCGGTTGATCTGCAAGAGCGGCGAATGGCGCAGTGCGGAGCACCATTACAGGCTGTGCATCATACCCTGTAATACGACTGGATGGCGAGGAGGGACAGTCATGCGTGTAGAACGCCTTGGCCAAGACAAGATACGAATCTTCCTTACGTTTGATGATCTATCTGAACGAGGCATAGAGAAAGAAGACATGTGGCGTGACATTCCGAAAGTCCATGAACTGTTCAACGACATGATGGAACAGGCCTATCAAGAACTGGGCTTCGAAGTGTCGGGGCCGGTTGCCGTTGAAGTATTCGCCTTGCCAGCACAGGGAATGGTCGTTATCGTAACCAGAGGTAAAACCGGCGTAAATAGCGAGAAGGATGAAGAGTTCGACGAAGACGTCTACGAGATGGAAGTAACGCTTGAAGAGAGCGATTTGATCATATATGCCTTCCGCGATTTTGAACACCTGGTGGAAGCGGCACACCGTATCAATACCTTGCTGACGAGTGGCGGTACCTGCTACTTCTATCAGGAAAAGTACTTCCTCGTTCTGGAAGATGTGGATTTGGACCAGGATCGGTACCAGCGTTTGATCGCGATCCTGTCCGAGTACGGTGAAGCAACACCAACCACCGTCTATGTCCTGGAGGAATACGGGAAGGTGGTTTTACAGGACGACGCCGTAAAAGAGATTTGCAAACACTTTTGGTAATAGAGAGATCAAAAGCACCCGGCATGAATGTCAGGGTGCTTTCTACGTTTCTCAATCTGAGGCAGGTATGCCTGCAAACAGATCGTTCTCCTTTCCCACAATCCTGTAGCCGGGAAGGTTGTGCCATGCCAGGATGAAGTGATTAACGTGTCGCACACGGCTCAAGTCTCCCCGCGTGATCCCGGGGAAAACGCCTTCTACGGACTTATGCTGCGTGCGGTGGGCCAGAAGCGCGCGGGCAGCGGTGGGGACAAAAGTAGGCGCGGTGATCTCGGTTGTAATCTCCTCGTATGGATCCGTATGCAGCGTGCGGCCCGGCGGCTGCGGAGAGGTGGAGGGGATGGTGCAGTGATACAGCTTTCGCACTGGCAGCGTTTCGGAACGTTCGCGTACCGCTTGGGAGGTAGCCGAAGAGATCGCGCGGTGATCAGGATGTCCCGAGATACCATGAGGGGCGAAGGTGATCACCACCTGAGGCCGATAACTCCTGATCGCCTGTCTGATCTGTTCGCAGAGGATCCCTTGCGGCACTTCGGACAAGTGTTTGTCCTTGTAGTCCAGTACCTCCACATGTCGGATGCCCAATATCTGCGCTGCCTCGCGCAGCTCCCTCTCCCGCACTTGCGGCAGTTCCCCCGGGCTGCACAACGGTGGATCACCGGCGCTGCCAGCCTGACCGCGCGTGGCACAGACGAGAGAAATCTCAACTCCTTTTGCAGCGTATTTGGCGATGGTAACCGCCGAGGTGAACGACTCGTCGTCCGGATGGGCAAATACCAACAACAACCGTCTGGTAGACATCTCCATATCCTCCTGTAAGGGTCTGATCTTATCATGATTATGGCACGAAACCATGGCGAGTGCGACGCCGGATGCGGAAATCGCACATGGTCTGAAGGAAGTGTCCGCACAGGTAATGCTTATGAAAGCCGGGTGATTCGGAGAACCTAAAAATGGCTGTGCCCCTGATGCCCGTAGTGTAACCGTCTTTCTGGAGGAATACGCGACGGGGGGCACGGGGAAGGTAGTGGTCAGCACATCTGTATGCACAAAAGACGGCGGTGAGGCTGAGAAGCGGACTTCATCCTCGAGGTGGAAATAGATAGGAAATGGTGATCCCGTTTGCGTTCACACGTGGGGAAAACGTGGCACAGGAGATGGTATGTACCTCTCCCTGGTTCGAGAAGAAAATAGGAAAATACATCTTCTCATCCCTACGGCAAACGTGTATACTTAACGATGGATTACCGACAACAATTCTGAGGTGAGTAAAGAATGGGAAATCAAGATGCGGTAACCGGAAACACCCAAGAACCTGACAATCCGAAAGAGAGCTTGAACTTGCTCACTTCCACCCAAAGGGTGATCAAAGAGGCATTGGAAAAACTCGGTTACCCGGAAGCGATGTACGAACTGTTGAAGGAGCCGCTGCGCGTCTTGACGGTTCGGATCCCAGTCCGGATGGACAACGGTGAAGTGAAAGTATTTACCGGCTACCGGGCACAGCACAACGATGCGGTTGGCCCGACAAAAGGAGGTATCCGTTTCCATCCGGAAGTCACAGAGGATGAAGTGAAAGCGCTTTCCATTTGGATGAGCCTAAAAGCAGGGATCGTCGATCTGCCATATGGTGGCGGGAAAGGCGGCATCATCTGTGACCCGCGCGAGATGTCCTTTCGCGAACTGGAGCGGCTGAGCCGCGGTTACGTGCGGGCGATCAGCCAACTGGTGGGGCCAACAAAAGATATACCTGCGCCGGACGTATTCACAAATTCGCAGATTATGGCGTGGATGATGGATGAATACAGCCGAATTCGTGAGTTCGATTCACCTGGTTTTATTACAGGGAAGCCTATCGCACTCGGTGGATCGCATGGCCGCGAGACGGCCACGGCCAAGGGCGTTACCATTTGCATCAAGGAAGCACTGAAGCGTCGCGGTATCGAGCTGGCCGGTGCGCGCGTCGTCGTCCAGGGTTTCGGTAATGCGGGCAGCTACCTGTCCAAGTTCATGCACGATGCAGGGGCAAAAGTGGTCGGGATCTCTGACGCTTACGGTGCCCTGTACGATCCCGATGGCCTGGACATTGACTATCTGCTGGATCGCCGTGACTCATTTGGTACGGTTACCAAGCTGTTTACCAATACCATCACCAATAAGGAATTGTTAGAATTGGATTGCGATATTCTCGTCCCGGCCGCCATCGAAAACCAGATCACGAGAGAGAATGCGCACAACATCAAGGCGTCGATTGTGGTTGAAGCAGCGAATGGTCCGACCACGCTGGAAGCGACCAAAATCCTGACGGAACGAGGCATTCTGCTGGTGCCGGATGTATTGGCCAGCGCGGGCGGGGTTACTGTTTCTTATTTTGAATGGGTTCAGAACAACCAGGGTTACTACTGGTCGGAAGAAGAAGTGGAGCAAAAGCTGGAACAAGTCATGGTAAAGGCATTTGACAACGTCTATCAGACGGCACAAACCCGTCGCGTGGATATGCGCCTTGCCGCCTACATGGTAGGGGTACGTAAAATGGCCGAAGCTTCCCGCTTCCGCGGTTGGGTATAGGCAGGTCGTAAACAAAAACCTCTCTCGACCATCAGGTTGAGAGAGGTTTCTTATTGCTGCGCGTAAACTGTTACTGCTCGAAGTACCGATCCAGTTCATCGCGATCCCTGGTCTGCTGCAAGGCGACCATGAGTTTGATGCGTGCCTTTTGGCCATTAAGTCCATTGGAAAAGATCATTCCCATCTCCCGCAGCTGACGGCCGCCGCCGTCGTAATCGTAGAGATCCTGCACTTGTCCATTGAAGCAGCGTGAGACGATGACGATCGGCACACCTTTGTCCAGTACCTGCTGGAGGGCAGGCAGCACAGCGGGAGGAAGGTTTCCCAGTCCGAAGGCTTCGATCACAACGCCGTCAACCGGTTGTTCGGATAAAAACGACAGCCAGCGCGGATCCATTCCGGCAACCGCCTTGATCAGCGGCACGTTTGCCTCCACCTGCTCGACCGGATAATACTCTCTTGCCAGTGGGACGTGATGGTAGATGACATTGCGCTTGGTGACGGTGCCGATGGGGCCGTACTGCGGTGATTGAAAGGTGGCCACATTGCTGGTATGGGTTTTGGTGACATGACGGGCGGCGTGAATCTCGTCGTTAAAGACGACCAGCACACCTTTGTTGCGGCTGGCCGGATCAATCGCCGTCCGCACGGAAGAGATCAGGTTGACCGGCCCGTCCGCTCCCAGTTCATTGCTGCTGCGCATCGCGCCTGTCAGGACAACCGGAACGGTTAACGGCAGCGTCAGATCAAGAAAGTAGGCGGTTTCCTCCAAGGTGTCGGTACCGTGCGTGACCACAATTCCGTCGTAGGAGGTGGTCTTTAGTTCCGAGAGGATGTGTTGGCGCAGATCGTTCATAAAAGCAGGGGTAATGTGCGGACTGGGCAGATTGGCGTACGTTAACATCCTAACCTCGGCGTACTTGGCAAGATGCGGCAGGATGCGTCTTACGGCCTGATCATCAAGCGGTTTTACGCTTTCCAGGGAATCATCAGCGGTCATTGCGATCGTACCGCCTGTATTGATGACGAGTACTCTTCTCATAAAAAAGCCCTCACTTACAACGGGTTTTCAACCAGTATCTTTCATGGTACGATGTTTTTTAGCTTATGTAAAGGAGCAGAGCGCTCAATGATTGCTATCGTCGGTGCGGCCCTTGCACCCGGTATCGCTTTACTCAGTTACTTCTACCTGCGCGACAATCTGCAGCCGGAGCCCATCTCGATGGTCATCCGGAGTTTTGTGTTCGGGATTTTGCTCGTCTTTCCGATTATGATGCTGCAGTACGTAATCCAGGTAGAGTGGAACCTGACGGACATGTGGTTCCAGGCCATCGTATCTTCAGCACTGGTTGAAGAATTTTTCAAATGGCTGATCGTGTACTATACAGCGTACAAGCACCTTTCCTTCGACGAACCTTACGACGGCATTGTCTATGCAGTCGCTGTCTCGCTGGGGTTTGCCACCCTGGAGAACTTTTTGTACCTGATCACAAACGGGCTGGACATGGCCTTTTGGCGGGCGCTCCTGCCGGTTTCCGGCCATGCTTTGTTTGGCATTTTCATGGGGTATTACCTTGGTTTGGGAAAATTTACACATCAAGGCAGCTTGAAAGCACGTCGTCTGTTAGTATCCCTCCTTCTGCCGACGGCGATGCACTCCGCCTACAACCTGATCTTGTTAAGCGGCCAGTATTGGATCTGGTTGATTACCCCATTCATGCTGCTCCTGTGGTGGAGAGGCCTCAAAAAGGTTGAACTGGCGCACGATTACGGTTCTAAAGCACGAAAGACTCGTCCAAACTAACCGATGAGGAGGAGACAATCGTGGCTGTACAAGAACGAACCAAAGTGTTGATCCGGTGCAGGAAATGTGGAGAACGTTATACGCTGAGGGGACGCCGCGGTGCCCATGGTAAGATTGAAACGGGATTCAAGCAGTGTTTGTGCAACAATGATGACGACTTTGAAGTGATGGAACAGCCATAGGGAAAAAGAAAGATCTGGCAGATGCCAGGTCTTTCTTTTTTTGCATAAATGACGAACCCGCCACTAACACTATGCCCATAGGTTACGATCCCCTTACGAGGAGGAATGAAGGGTGAACACCATGCGTTATGCCATCTGGGTTACGGCTGCTGTCTGCTTGGCAGGCGTACTCGGCTTCGCGTACATACCTGGTTCACTTCACTTGGGCGGAGAATCAGAGCTCGTGGCAAAGGCAGTGGAGTGGACCGCTCCAGCCAAACAACAGCAGACGACGTTTCATCCCTCCAAGCTGTCGGCAAACGATCTGAAACTGATGGCCAATGCTGTTTACGGCGAGGCGCGAGGGGAGCCCTACATCGGACAGGTGGCGATTGCCGCCGTTATCCTGAACCGGGTTAAAAGCCCGTCGTTTCCGGACACACCATCGGGGGTTATCTTTGAACCGCGTGCGTTCACGGCTGTCGCAGACGGACAAATCTGGTTGACTCCGAACGAACAGGCGAAAAAAGCCGTACGTGATGCGCTCGCTGGCTGGGATCCAACAGACGGCTGCATCTATTACTTCAACCCTGATACCGCTACATCCAAGTGGATTTGGAGCAGACCACAGGTAAAGCGGATCGGCAAACATATATTTTGTCGTTAACTGAAAGGAGGATTCATGGATGGTATATGGTGCAGTAAGTCGTGTACTTTTTCCGGTTGCTGTAGTGGCATTGATCGGCGCCGGTGTCTGGGGATATCAGGAGCACAACGAAAAAAACTCAATTCTGATCAAGGCCGAAAACCAGTACCAACGCGCGTTTCACGATCTGTCCTACACGATCAACAAGTTGAGTGATGAATTGGGCAAGTCCCTTGTGATCAATTCCCAGCGGCAGGCCACGCCTTGCTTGACAAACGTCTGGCGTTTGGCTTATCAGGCGCAGTCCGACGTGGGCCAGTTACCACTGACGCTGATGCCGTTTAACAACACGGAAGAGTTCCTGTCAAAGGCAGCCGACTTCTCTTACAGTGTGGCCATCCGCGATCTGAACCAGCAGCCGCTGAATGACTCCGAATACAACACCCTGCGCAGCCTGTATCATCAGTCCAAAAAAATCCAGCAACAACTGCAGCATGTACAGACAAAAGTGATCGACAAGCGGCTGCGCTGGATGGATGTGGAAACAGCACTTGCGTCAGATGACAAGAAGACGGACAACACGATTATTGACGGTTTCCGCACCATTGACAAACAGGTACAGGAGTTCGACGAAGTGGATTGGGGAGTAAGTATTCAAAGCTTGGAACAAAAGAAGAAAGAGCGGATGAAAGGATTGAGCGGCCGTAAAATCGGCAAACAG
Organism: Brevibacillus sp.; assembly: GCA_017656235.1. GTDB lineage: Bacteria > Bacillota > Bacilli > Brevibacillales > Brevibacillaceae > Brevibacillus_E. The sequence continues at coordinate 964,317 of JACDOF010000001.1, read as the reverse complement.
GAGGCGGCCCAAATCGCTCGCCGGTTCTTGGCCGCCGACCGACAGCAGGCCAACATTCTTCAGGGAGCTTCAGTCGAAGTGGATGAAAACGGAAAGAGTGACGTTTACAGCGCCTACAGCGTGCGCGTGAAGACGAAAGGCAGCAAGGATGCCATCAATATGGACGTGACCAAACGGGGCGGTAAAGTGGTCTGGCTGTTAAACGAGCGTAACGTGAAGCAGCCAAAACTCTCGCTCGCGCAGGCGGAAGCGCGCGCCCGGAACTTTTTACAGACGCGCGGATATCCCAACATGGTACCGGCCGAGACGGACGCGTATCAGGGGTTGGCCGTCTACACGTTTGTCACCGAGCAAAATGGCGTCCGTATCTATCCGGAAGCAGTGACGGTCAAGGTGGCGTTGGACAATGGCGAGGTAGTGGGCTTTCATGCAGCCGAGTACCTGTTTAATCACAGGCAGCGGAACATTCCGGAGGCAAAGATCAGTCCGCAAGAAGCACGCAAATCGATTAATCCCCGTCTACGTGTAAACGAACCGCGCCTGGCCCTGATTGAAGGAAAGCGGGACGGGAAAGAGGTACTCTGCTACGAATTCCAGACCAAGTTTGAAGGGAATGTCTACATGATCTACATCAATGCCCAAAACGGTGATGAAGAAGAGATCGTCAAAATGGATGTTGAAAACCTGCAGGAGACGGTCTGAAACGTAGGGATGGGGAAGGCTGAAGCGGCTTTCCCCATTTGCCGTATTCCGCGGCTTCTGTGTATAATAATGGTAAGCGAAGGGGAAAGGGGAAGTTAGCTTGATTGCACTGCCGCGCTTAGGTCAGGTGATTTGGCTTCGTCCGCATGCTGCAGATCTCCAGAAGAGCAATCGCACGTATAAGTCTCGGATCGCAGACTTGGACAACGGAATGGCTGCGATGGAAGTACCGACAGACGAGCAGACAGGGCGTCCGATCTTCCTGACGCAGGGATCGAAGTGGTTGGTTTGGTACTTCGGCAGCGACGGTTCGCGCTATGAATTCCAAACAGAGGTGGTTGAAAAGCGGAACGAAAACATTCCGCTCGTATTCATTCAGATTCCAGAAAAAAGTCAGTTTACGCGTACACAACGTCGCAATTTTGTCCGCGTTGACGTCAATGTGGAAGTTGCCGTAAAAGTGGAAGACAACGTGCGCAGCTATCACTTCCTGGCCTTTACGCGGGATCTCAGCGGTGGAGGTTTGGCCATCACGTGTCCAGACACGTACCGCTTGGCTCCTGGAGATCGGGTTCGAATGTGGATGGTTCTGCCAACGAGGTCCGGCTCGGTGGAGCACGTCACGGCAGCAGGTGAATGTACCCGTGTCCACAAGCCCGATCCCGACAAGAGTTTGCAGTGGGTATCGATCAAGTTTGTGGAAATCAGCGAGAATGATCGAGCCAAGATTATCCGAACCTGCTTTGAGCGTCAACTTGAATTACATAAAGTCCTTCCTGAAACGGACCAGAAGGAGCAAAGCGGATGAAACACGATTACGATCAGCGGTTTTGTCATTTGTCCACCCGGGTTGAAAAATTGTTGCTGTCCCTGATCGCGGTCGTCACGCTGCTGCTTGCAGCAGGACAAGCGGCTTGCGTCCTTGACCCACTACGTCATCTGCTAATAGAGACAGAGCGGTGGGAAGGCCGTTCTTCTCCACCCTAATGTTTGCCTGTGCGGTGGATTTGTGATACGATAAGGCAGAGTAATGCAAGCAGATAAGCAGGCTTGTCCTGCTTTTGTTTCATCCTGAGCCACTTTTTTTGGCAATGGAAATGCGGCACACATCGCGTGCGGTGGAAGCATGGCAGAACGGCCCGCACATCAGACAGCAGTAGGTGATCTTGTAGATGAACATTGCAATTGACGGACCAGCAGGAGCTGGCAAGAGTACCGTGGCACAATTGGTCGCCCAGCGCCTTTCCCTCGTCTACATTGATACTGGGGCGATGTATCGTGCCTTGGCTTGGGCTGTGCTTCATCACGGAGTTCCTGTAGAGGATGAAGCTGCAGTAGCCAGCCTGCTCCGTGACTCCGCGATTTCGCTCAAACGCACTCCATCCGGACAGATCGTTCTTTGGAATGGCGAAGACATAACATCACAGATCCGGACACCGAAGGTAAGTCACCATGCTTCAATCGTAGCCAGTTATCCGCAGGTTCGCGAACAGATGCTTCAATTACAGCGGGCCATGGCAGCAGAGGGCAATGTCGTTATGGACGGGCGTGACATCGGGACACATGTGCTGCCGGATGCAGACGTGAAGATTTTTTTAACGGCCTCTGTTGAAGAGCGAGCCAGGCGGCGGCTGGCAGAATTACAGCAACAGGGACTGGACGTTGATTTGGAATCGCTGCGGCAGGAGATCGCCGAACGGGATCGACGCGACAGCGAACGTACCGTAGCCCCGCTCAGACGGGCCGAGGACGCCCACCTCGTCGACACTACTGGCCTTGAGGTCCACGAAGTGGTTGAGCGCGTGCTGCAAATCTGCAAACAGACAGGTGAACAGGGCTCGTGAAAACCTACATATTTTTTCGAACTTTCTTTCGATGTTTTTTTTCTTTGTTTTACCGTTGGCAAGTGATCGGCAACGAACATATACCTAAGGAAGGCCCGGTAATTCTCTGCGCCAACCACATCAGCAACCTTGACCCGCCATTGCTTGGTGCCCCGCTTGAGCGACAAGTGCATTTCATGGCCAAAGAAGAACTGTTTCGCATCCCGGTCCTCTCCTATATCATCACGAAGTTCGGAGCCTTTCCGGTCCGGCGCGGTGCTGGCGACCGTGCGGCAATTCGCACGACTCTCCGTGTTCTGGAAGACGGACGGGTGTTGGGGATTTTCCCTGAGGGATCACGAAGCAAAACCGGCAAGCTCAAAAAAGGTCAGCCCGGGGCCGCGATGTTTGCGCTAAAATCAGGAGCGCAGGTGGTACCGGTAGCCATCATCGGCCCGTATCGCTTGTTTCGCAGCATAAAGATCGTCTACGGGAAACCGCTCGACCTGAGTCGGTTTAAGAAAGAAAAACCCAATTCGGATACGCTGCGGGAATTGACTGACTTCATCATGCAGGAGATTCAAAGACTGATGGATCAGCACAAATCGTAGCGGAACAAGTATCGAATTCTGGAGATGGAAGAATACTACGATTGTACATCTCCGCTTGAAAACCGTAGACCACCCGCCATCCGGCGGTGGTTTATATAATACTACACTATCCCGCTTCATCATCGATTATCGTGTGACGGATGGTATCAAGGAGGTTTCGTCAATGGTGGAAGAAACGAGCAACAGCCCAAGCCTGACGGAGGTGAAGACGGTCTCTGTCGGCGACATACTGAAAGCGAAGGTAACCAAGGTTGAAGATAAACACGCTTTGGTTGACGTCGGTTACAAATACGACGGCATTATTCCGATCAGTGAACTGTCCAGCCTTCATGTGGAAAAAGTGTCTGACGTCGTCTCCGTCGGTGACGAGTTTGAGGTAAAAGTAACCAAACTGAACGACGACAAGGAGGAGTTGGTGGTCTCCAAGCGGGCCGTCGACGCCGAAAAGGCGTGGGACGTCCTGACTGCCAAGCTGGAATCGGGCGAAGTGTTTGAGGCTACGGTAAAAGAAGTGGTGAAAGGCGGCCTGGTTGTTGACGTAGGACTGAGAGGCTTTATTCCGGCGTCAATGGTAGAGCGCCACTTTGTCGAAGATTTCTCCGACTACAAGGGTCGTACGCTGCCGCTGAAAGTGGTCGAACTGGATCGCGAAAAAAACAAAGTGATTCTCTCGCACAAAGCGGTACTGGAAGAAGAGGCAAACAAACAAAAACAGCAAGTGCTGGAGAGTCTCGCTCCTGGGCAAATCCTGGAGGGGACGGTTCAGCGCCTCACCGACTTCGGCGTATTTGTCGATATTGGCGGTGTGGATGGCTTGGTACACATCTCCGAGCTGGCATGGGAGCGCGTCGAGAAACCATCTGACGTCGTAAAAGAAGGCGATCGGGTAAGCGTAAAAGTGCTCAAGGTTGACAAGGAGAATGAGCGCGTCAGCCTCAGTATCAAGGAAACGCAGCCTGGTCCGTGGGAAAAGGCTGGTGAGCAGTTTAAAGCCGGTGACGTTGTAACGGGTACAGTCAAGCGCCTGGTCAGCTTCGGGGCGTTCGTGGAGATTGCACCTGGCGTAGAAGGCTTGGTGCACATCTCGCAAATTGCCAACCGCCACATTGCAACTCCGGGTGAGGTATTAAAAGAAGGCCAGGAAGTACAGGTCAAAATCCTCGATGTCAACGTTTCCGAACAGCGCATCAGCTTGAGCATTCGCGCGCTGGAAGAAGAACGCGGCGAACGGGCGGAGCGGGCAAGCAGACGGGAACAACAAGCGTACCAACAAGAAAACAATCAAGGGTTGGGCGTAACGCTTGGCGACTTGTTCGGGGATTTACGAGACAAACTGAAATAATGGCCTAAGGTCAAAAAAAGGGTACGCAGCTGCGTATCCTTTTTTTGACTGTTGATTGGCAGCGGATACACCTTCGTTTACACGCTGCCCGAGTCCCGCTCGGGGTTCCTAGTCGGCACAAAGGAGGAGGGCCAATCTGATGAGCCGTTCAAAAAGAAAGTGGGAGCACATCCAACACGCACTGGACGAAAAAGAGGCGGAGCAGAAAGGTCTTGACCAGGTTCGTTTTCTGCCGAATAGTTTACCGAACATGTCTTATGGTAACATCAGCTTGACCGTTCAGCTGCATCACCTGTCCCTATCCTCCCCCGTCATGATCAACGCGATGACGGGCGGATCGCCGGAAACCAAACAGGTTAATCAGAAACTGGCGGTGATTGCCCGAGAAAAGAAACTGGCGATGGCAGTAGGTTCCCAGATGGCCGCTTTACGTGATCCGGCTCAGGCTGACAGCTATCAGATTGTTCGCCGAGAAAACCCGGATGGCTTGGTGTTTGCCAACCTGGGAGCCGAGGCGACAAGTGATGAGGCAGTCCGTGCCGTTGAGATGATTGCTGCCGACGGACTTCAGATTCACCTCAATGTGGTACAGGAGCTTTTGATGCCGGAAGGAAACCGGGATTTCAGCGACTGTTTGTTCCGCATCGAACGAATTGCGGAGGAATTGGCCAGGTATCGGCCGGACGTGCTGCTGATCGTGAAGGAAGTTGGATTTGGAATGAGCCGCCGATCCATCCGTCAACTGGCGGATGCGGGCGTCAAGATCATTGATCTGGGAGGGGCGGGCGGTACCAACTTCGCCAGGATTGAAAATCAACGGAGAGAGAAGCCGTTGGCAATGTTTGAGAGCTGGGGGACGAGTACACTGGAAAGCTTGTTGGAAGCAGCGGCAAGCGGGGTGGGGCAGGTGTCGTTCATTGCCAGCGGCGGTATTCGGCACGGTCTCGATATTGCCAAAGCGCTCTCGCTTGGTGCCTCCGCTGTCGGTATGGCTGGCTTTTTCTTGCGACTGGTACATGAGCTGCCAATGGAGAGATGCCTTGAAGAAGTGGATCACCTGCACCATCAGCTTCGGGTCGCCATGACCGCCCTGGGGGCTGCCCAACCGCGTGATTTACAGCGGGCTGCGCTGACGTTTTCTCCTGAGGTGGCCGAATGGGCCCGTCAGAGGGGGATCGTGCTCAGCCGGTATACGCTGCGGGACGAAGACCACCATACGTTATGATTGGGGTGCTTTGGAGGCATACTGGGAAGGAGAAAGCCAAACGATTACAAGGGGTTTGAGATGAAAGAAGGGATTGTTGCGCTGATTGCGCAATGGTGTATTCTTTGCCTGGTATGGATGGGCGGAATGGACCGGATCTTGCGGCAGCTGAAACTGTCGGCAAAAGGTACATTGGTCTGGCTGCTGGCTTTTATTGTTTGTACTTTTGCCGGGTGGAAGCTTTCCATTCTTTCCGTCGACATCTATCTGAGTGGAGCGATTTTGCCGCTTCTGGCGGCAGGTTGTATCTGGCGAGCAGTACGACCGGGCAGCCGTGCATACGTATTGGCGGCCGCGGCTCTGTGTCTGGCGCTGGTGTTCTTTGTCCGCAAGCTGCTGTTTCTGGATCCAGTACTGATGCTCGCCGATGAGCGGTTGATGGTGCCGGGCCTGCTGCTGATTGTTCTCCACCTCTTGATGCGCGGTGCCGCCGGGCAAGTGGTGACCATCCTGCTGACTGTGCCGCTTTCTGATGCCATCTACGCGTTCAGTTTTCACCTGTATACCTCCCGGTTGACGATCGGGGGACCGGCGGCGCAAGATCTGTTGTGGTGTTCGATTATCCTCTGGACATTGTCACTGGCTGCAGTCGCTGCCGGCCGCAGCTGGCTGATCTCTGCTGCGGTGTCCAATACGCTGCGCCGCAGCTGGAAGGCCAAGCCCCCTACGCAGCAGTAAAACGTCGCCAGCCGCGGATGTGACACCCTTTGGACTGCCCGGGCGAACGTTGTTCGTCACAGACTGAGTGTGGTATGATATTCAAGTATTGGACACTGATTCGACATCGATAAATTAGACACAGAAAAGAGTGTTGAGTAGTATGGGATTGCCAGTCGTTGCGATTGTCGGCAGACCGAATGTCGGCAAATCTACGATATTTAACCGGTTGGTCGGCGAGCGGATTGCGATCGTCGAAGACAAGCCGGGGATTACGCGAGATCGCCTGTACGGCAAGGGGGAGTGGTTGAACCGGCACTTCCACTTGATTGACACCGGCGGGATTGAAATCGGGGAAGACGACGAGATTCTCACCCGGATTAGACACCAGGCTGAACTGGCCATTGACGAGGCTGACGTCATTATCCTGGTCGCAGACAGCCGCTCCGGCGTCACCGATTCCGATCTGGAAGTGGCCAGGATGTTGAAGCGGACCAAAAAACCGATCGTACTGGCTGTCAATAAAGTAGACAACCCCGACATGAAAGCCGAGATCTACGATTTCTATCAACTGGGTGTCGGCGATCCGTACCCCGTATCCGGCAGTCATGGACTGGGCTTCGGAGATTTGCTGGATGCGGTATTTGCACACTTTCCCGACCGGACTGATGAAGATGAGGCTGAGGACGTGATCCGGGTTTCGCTGATAGGAAGGCCCAATGTCGGCAAGTCCTCGCTAACGAATGCGATCCTCGGCGAAGAACGGGTCATCGTCAGCGAGGTTGCCGGAACGACGCGCGACGCGATAGATACCCCGTTTGAATGGGACGGCCAGCGCTATGTATTGGTCGACACCGCCGGTATGCGAAAGCGGGGCAAGGTGTACGAGACGACAGAAAAGTACAGTGTGATGCGCGCCCTCAAGGCCATTGAAGACTCTGACGTCGTGTTGGTCGTGCTGAACGGTGAAGAAGGAATCATCGAACAGGACAAGAAGATTGCCGGCTACGCCCATGAAGCAGGGAAGGGCATCATTATCGTCGTCAACAAGTGGGACGCCGTTGAAAAAGACGACAAGACCATGCAGCGGTTCACCCAGTTGATCAGGGAAGAATTCAAGTTCCTTGATTACGCTCCCATCCTGTATGTGTCGGCCAAAACCAAACAGCGTGTTCATACCATCCTGCCCAAAGTTAACGAGGTAGCAGAAGCGCACGCCATGCGGATTGCGACCTCCACGCTAAATGACCTGATTACGGACGCGACGATTATGACACCTCCGCCGTCTGATAAGGGCAAACGGCTCAAGATCAACTATTCGACCCAGGTTGCCGTCAAACCGCCCACCTTTGTGTTGTTTGTCAATGATCCGGAACTGATGCACTTTTCGTATGAGCGGTACATAGAGAATAAAATCCGCGAAGCATTCGTCTTTGAAGGGACGCCGATCCGCATTCTGACGCGCAAAAAGACGTAGGGAGAGGGGATATGATGAGCTGGGCTGCTAGTCTTCTGATCAGCTACCTGCTGGGATCCATCAGTTTCAGTTACCTCTTGGGCAAGAAAATGGCTGGTATTGACATCCGTACGGTGGGCAGTGGAAATGCCGGGGCGACCAACACACTGCGTGTCTTGGGTATTGGCCCGGCAATCGTTGTCCTCATTCTTGATGCGGTAAAGGGCCTGGCCGCGATGGGAGTTGCGTACTGGCTGACCGGGGGTGATCCTGTCGCTTACGCTCTCGCAGGAATGTTCGCGATCATCGGACACAATTGGCCCGTCTTTTTCGGTTTCAAGGGTGGGAAGGGAATCGCCACGACCCTTGGGGTATCGCTCGGGCTTTCTCCAACCGCGTTTTTGCTTTCAGCGTTGATCACCGTGTCCGTAATCTACTTCACCCGCTACGTGTCGTTGGGTTCATTGGTCTATGTTACCGTTTTACCCGTTTTTTTGTATCTGTTCGCTGCCGAATCGGCCTATGTTTGGATCAGCTTGTTGATTACCCTGTTTGCATACATGAGACATTATACGAACATCGTCAATCTGTTGGAGGGAAAAGAGCGAAAACTGGGCGAGAAGTCCACGCGAAAACTAAACTGAACGGAGGAGAAGCGTTTTGATCAAAAAGATAGCCGTTATTGGCGCAGGGAGCTGGGGAACAGCGCTTGCTTCCGTCTGTGCCGACAACCGGCACCAGGTCACCCTCTGGGTGCGTGATTCCCGTATGGTGGACGAGATCAACACGCATCACACCAATCGGAAGTACCTGCCCGATGTAACGCTGGCTCCCTCGATCAGAGCGAATTCCGACCTGAAAGCGGTAGTCTGTGAAGCCGATGCAGTGCTTCTCGTACTGCCATCCCATGCCATGCGACAAGTGGTGCGACAGCTCGCTCCCTTTTTACCGCAGCATGTTCTTTTGATCCACGCTACCAAGGGACTGGAGCTGGATACGCTGAAGCGAATGTCGCAGGTAATTCGGGAGGAAGTGCCGAAGTCGGCGGGCGAAAGGTTGGTGGTACTGACGGGTCCCAGTCATGCCGAAGAAGTGGTTCGCCGCTCACCGACGACGGTGGTGGTCGCCTCCGAGTGCGCAGCGAGTGGAAAGCAGGCGCAGGAGCTGCTGAATAACAGCTATTTCCGCGTTTACACCAACCCGGATCTGGTAGGAGCGGAGATCGCCGGTGCGCTGAAAAACGTGATCGCGCTGGGAGCTGGGCTGTCGGACGGTTTAGGTTTTGGGGACAATGCCAAAGCGGCGCTGATTACCCGCGGCCTTACGGAGATCAGCCGTCTTGGCGTAAAGCTCGGCGCCAATCCGCTAACCTTCTCCGGATTGGCCGGTGTAGGCGACCTGGTCGTGACCTGCACAAGTCGTCACAGCCGCAACTGGCGAGCCGGATACATGCTCGGACAAGGGCACAAGTTGGAGGATGTTCTTGACCAGATGGGGATGGTCGTGGAAGGGGTGCGCACCACCAAGGCGGCGATGGCGTTATCCAAACGGGAAGAGGTGCGCATGCCGATCACTTGGTTGTTGTACAAGATTTTGTTTGAGGGGACATCGCCGCGGTGTGGTGTGGAAGAATTGATGGGACGAGACGCGACCATGGAAATGGAAGACCTGGCACCAAACCAGTGACAACAGATACACGCACCCCCATCTTCCTTCGCACATAGGATAGGGAGAACCCTAGAGGCGAAGGAGAGAAGAAGCATGGAAAACAATTTGTCGCGACGATTACTGGAAAAACTGCAGGGGAAAGTGGATGAAGCGCAGCTCCGCAGCATCGCTAGCGGTGTAACAAGAGAAGATTTGACCAATGAGGACAAACTGCGGAAACTGATCAAAACGATTGCCTCGGTAAGCGGCTCTGCCATCTCGAAGGAAAAAGAGGACCGCATTGTGGCGATGATCCGCGAAAAGCAGATCAATCCCAACGACTTGAAGTCACTGTCCAAACTGCTGAAGTAATAGGGCGAGAAATGGGCGGTTATGCCTGTTCCTTCAAGCATCGAATCACATACAGTATGACTAGGAACAATCATGCTCTACAGGGACATGGCTGGCCTACAGTAGCAACAACGAAAAAAAGAGGGGGATGTGGTTTACCCCTCTTTTTTTCGTTTGGTTGTGCCGCTGTTCGTTTGTTGGTTTAACAAGGACTGCACAAGCGGCGATTGCAGGATCGACAGCAGTTGGTTCACGTCAAGACTGCCAAGGGCGCCACCCAACGGTGAAGCAGATTCTGGAGCCGGTTCACTGGACGTGTGGTGATCCTCCGCTGGTTTAACCGGTCGGCTGGACGTGGCCTGCGATGGAGCCGGCGGGCGTGCACCTGACTTTCCGAGTGATTCCAGCATCTCCATCGCGCCGTATATTGTATCCATTGTCTCTTCCACTTGCCGTATCGTGTGGCTGATCCCTTTTATGTTGGTTCGCATACGCGTGACCGAGGTGCGCAGGTCCATTGGAATTGCCAGTTTCCTCGGCGTTACGGCAAGTGAACCGGCGGCAACCGGTTGGGCCGAGCTGGACGTATTCCGTTCTTTTCGCTTGTGAATTGGCAGATAAGGATTTCGCCATGTACGCATATCCATTCCATCCTTCCCTCCATTGACCAATCATCAGAATAGTCTATGCGAATGTCCGATACTAGGTTCGTATCCCGCCCTGTGCTATAATGAAGGCAAAAAAGAGAAAAGGATGCAGTTTGTACATGGCGATCGATCCGATGACCAAAATGAATATATCACTCGTGGCAATTGCACTGATGTTTGTCTGCAATGTAATGATGATTTTCGCCCGTAAGCTGAACCATGCTTTTGTCCGTTTTCTGATTAAAACGGTGGCATTTCTCCTCTTGCTCGCTGTCTTTTTTATGATTTTGTTGGTTATTTTTGCATAAGGAGGGTGGAAGGTGACCATTCTTACTCTGGTCACCCGTAACGGAACACACCAGGTACCGGCGGTGACCGATCAAACGATTGTCAACCTGGCCAAACAGCACAAGATCGCGTGGGGCCATGCCTGTGAGCGGGGAATATGCGCCCAATGCCGCACGAAAGTGGAAGCGGGAGCGGAGTGCCTCAACGAGGTGACCAAAGAGGAGAAACTTAGGTTGCGAAAAGCGGAGCGTGCAGTGGGATTTCGCTTGGGCTGTCAAATCAAACTGAAGCGCCCGGGCGAAGTCAAGCTCGTTCATGTTCCGTACTGATGGAGGTAAATGGATGCCAAACGTTACGTTTTTGCCGTCTGGCAAACAAGTCAGGGGACGAATTGGCCAATCGCTGATCAGCCTGGCCCGGTCAGCCCGTGTGGTGATCCCGCAGCGATGCGGTGGACACGCCTCTTGTCAGATGTGCAAGGTGATCGTTGAGGCGGGAAGCGTGTCCGAACCATCAGCCTTGGAGCGACGCAAGATGATGGAAGCTGATCTTCGGGCAGGGACCCGTCTCGCCTGCCAGACGAAGTTAACCGGACTGGATTGTACGATCCGCATTCCCGAGAACAAATTGCGTTCTGTCGTCGCTGCCGCGCTGGCTCGGCAGAAAGAAGAAGCAGAGGAATGGTAGAGGGGATGGTATTGCGTGAATACAGCAAGATGCAGGCGGCATGTCTCTGCCGCCGTTCTCATGTTGATTCTTTCCGCGCTTCTGGGAGGATGCCTCTATCCGGAGGAGCGTCGGGTGGAAAATCAGGTTCCGAGTACCGTTTATCTGGAGATGACCCAAAAGGCGATTGAACAGTTTCAAGCGGAACAGGGTGTACTGCCGATTTTGACCAAACAATACGATACGCCGATCTTTGAGAAGTACGAAATCGACTTTAAGCGGTTGATGCCGAAATACCTCCCCGATTACCCCGGCAACTCCTTTGAAAAAGGGGGTATTTACAAGTACGTGCTGATTGACGTGGAGACGAAGCCCACGGTACGGCTGCTTCATCTCGGGGTAGTGAGTCAGGTGGCGAATGTCCAGCTGGCCGTCAACAACTACCACCGCAATTACGGGAAATGGCCGTTTGGGCAAGAACTGGCGGGCGGATACCACACCATCGACTTCGATCAGCTCAACATGAAGGAGCAGCAGGTGGAGAGCCTGGTCAGCAATCAACTGCTGCCATTTGTAATCAACGAACAAGGCATGGTCGGGATAGACTATGCGGCTGATATTGCCGCGATCATTCGCAGCACCAAGTCGGTTGTGACGGAAGGTACCGATCCCCGCCATATCCTGGCCAGAGAATCGATGTTTGTGCCGGTTAAGTCGTTTCCCTACACGATGAAGGGTGACGAGCCGGTTCTGGCTTCGCAATAGTCTGCAGCCAGAAAAAAAGCGGTCTCTTCGCAAAGAGGTCGCTTTTTTTGTTCTACGAACCGCATTTGCACATATATTGGTACTGTCCAGACTCTAGTACGAGACTTCTCCGATACGCAGGTGTGTGAGGGATAAATCGGAAGAACAGTCATAGAGTAGAAATAGACAAACACAAGGAGGTCATTTAAGGTGGAACGTAATGATATTTTTCAAGACATTGCGGAGCGTACCGGGGGCGACATCTACATCGGGGTAGTCGGTCCGGTTCGTACCGGAAAATCGACCTTTATCAAGCGATTTATGGAGCAGGTTGTCATTCCGAACATTCCCTCCGAAGCGGATCGGATACGGGCCATTGATGAACTGCCCCAGAGTGCATCGGGACGGACCATCATGACTACCGAACCCAAATTTGTCCCCAATCAGGCCGTGACGGTCAATGTAACCGAGGGATTGAGCATCAATGTGCGGTTGGTTGACTGCGTGGGCTACACAGTTGAGGGAGCGAAAGGGTTCGAAGATGAAAACGGACCGCGAATGGTCAATACGCCCTGGTACGAAGAGCCGGTGCCGTTTGAAGAGGCCGCTGAGGTGGGCACGCGCAAAGTGATTCAGGAACATTCAACGATCGGTATTGTGGTTACGACGGACGGTTCGATTTCCGAAATCCCGAGAGAGGGATACATCGACGCAGAAGAGCGGGTGATTAACGAACTGCGAGAAGTGGGCAAACCGTTTGTCATCCTCGTCAACTCCACCCGTCCACGCTCCGAAGAAACGCAGCGCCTTCGGCAGGAACTGGAGGAGAAACACGACGTTCCGGTCGTCGCTCTGTCCGTCGATCAGATGACGGAACAAGATGTGCTGCTGTTGATGCGCGAAGTACTGTTTGAATTCCCGGTGCATGAAGTTAACGTCAACCTGCCAAGTTGGGTCATGGTTCTGGAAAGTGGACACTGGCTGCGGCAAAACTACGAAGAAGCTGTACGGGAGACGGTCAAGGACATTCGTCGTCTGCGCGATGTGGACCGGGTAGTCGGCTTTTTCAGCGAGTATGACTTCGTGGAGCGGGCGGTTCTGTCCGGCATGCAGATGGGGCAGGGAGTAGCCGAGATTGACCTGTATGCACCAGATGACTTGTATGACCGCATCCTGATGGAAATCGTCGGTGTTGAAATAAAAGGAAAAGACCATTTGTTAAAAATCATGCAGGAGTTTTCACACGCCAAACGCGAGTATGATCAGGTGGCGGAAGCGCTGCATATGGTTCGTACGACCGGCTACGGCATCGCGGCGCCGTCCCTGCACGAAATGTCCCTGGACGAACCGGAAATGATCCGTCAAGGTTCACGCTTTGGTGTCCGGCTGAAGGCGACGGCCCCGTCCATTCACATGATTCGCGTGGATGTTGAATCCGAGTTTGCGCCGATTATCGGTTCGGAGAAGCAGAGCGAGGAACTGGTACGCTACCTGATGCAGGATTTCGACAATGATCCGCTTGCAATCTGGAATTCCGACATATTTGGCCGATCGCTTCACTCCATTGTTCGTGAAGGAATTCAGGCCAAGATCACGATGATGCCGGATACGGCACGGTACAAACTGCAGGAGACACTTGGGCGAATCATCAACGAGGGATCTGGCGGGTTAATCGCCATAATTCTATAGAACTAGGTCAAATGTACCATAATCACAACCTGAAACGAGGGCTTCTAGTCTGCTAGAAGCCTTTTTTTCGTTTATTCCCTTTCTTTCGACAGGAAAGGGCTTGAATTTATAGAAACACTGTATTACTATTAGCTTGTCAGAACGGTAAAAACAGCCAATATGCGTATAAAATCAAGTGTTTCGGTACAGACATGTAATAACCGATGACTTGCAGTTGCTGTCGATAACTCCTTGAGGGGAGGTGAAGAAAGTCATGAACAAAACGGAACTGATTGCGAAAGTGGCAGAAACCACCGAACTCACCAAGAAGGATGCAACCAAGGCAGTTGATGCAGTTCTCGACGCAATTGCCGAGGCACTGAAAGCAGGCGAGAAGGTGCAGTTGATCGGTTTCGGTAACTTCGAAGTTCGTGAGCGTGCCGCTCGCAAGGGGCGCAACCCGCAAACCGGAGAAGAAATCGAAATCGCATCCAGCCGAGTGCCTGCATTTAAGCCTGGTAAAGCACTCCGTGACGTTATCCGTTAATTGGTAGGACAAATGGTCTATACATAGGACCTTTTATGTCTGGTTTTACAAGAAGCACCTGAGGATTACGATCAGGTGCTTTTTCATCGTCGTCTTCCGGAAGGTTTATCCAGCGCAGCGCATCGAGCACATCCGCTTTTGCTTTTTTTCAGTATCTTGTGGTAAGATGGGCTTGTTGTTTGTTCCAGGGGTCAGGAGGTAAAAAGTATGAGTGTCGATTTGGAAAAGATCCAGCAGGCGGTACGCATGATCTTGGAAGCAGTAGGGGAAAACCCGGACCGCGAAGGACTGCTGGATACACCCAAGCGGGTGGCCAAGATGTATGCTGAAGTGTTTGCGGGCATGCATATTGACGAAGAAGAGTATTTTAATACCATTTTCAGCGAAGAACACGAAGAGATGGTTCTCGTTAAAGATATACCGTTTTTCTCCATGTGTGAGCACCATCTGGTTCCGTTTTTCGGAAAGGCGCATGTTGCCTACATTCCACAGGGCGGACGCGTCGTAGGATTAAGCAAGTTGGCTCGGGCTGTGGAGGCGGTAGCCCGCAGGCCGCAGCTGCAGGAGCGGATTACGGCAACGGTCGCGGATGCGATCATGAAAAAGCTGGAGCCGCATGGGGTGGTCGTCGTGATCGAAGCGGAGCACATGTGCATGGCCATGCGCGGCGTGAAAAAGCCGGGGGCGGTGACGGTTACGTCTGCGGTGCGCGGTATTTTCGCCCATGACAGTGCGGCCAGGGCGGAAGTGTTCAGCCTGATCAAGGGATGAGGCCTGACCTGATATGACGTGCGGCTGGAAGGGAGACAATCCGGCGCAAAGCACAGGTAAAAAAGTACAGTAAAAATGAAAAATTAACCTTGACATTCATTAATTTATTTTGCTATACTAACTTGTGTGAAGTCGGGATGTGGCGCAGCCCGGTAGCGCGCACCCTTGGGGTGGGTGAGGTCCAGGGTTCAAATCCCTGCATTCCGACCATCTACCAACAGAAACTCCTCGCATTCGGGGAGTTTTTCTTTTTCCTGTGCAGACATTTCGTCTTGGTGTGTTAATAACAAGTACGTATAATGAAAGCATGACAAACTTGTGCGATTTTCTGGATGGGCTGGTGTTGGGATGAACGTCCATATTCCTTTTTATGCACTGCTCCGTCAGCTTTCCGGACAGCAGGGGCAGCCGGGCAGCCTGTCGGCGGGAAGAGGAGATCTCTCACTACCTGCGGACAGTTTTGCTCAGATGCTTGCCGTCCAACTGCAGACGGCCAGAATGGCGGAAGGAAGGCAGGTCATAACCGCGGAACAAATCAAAGCCGAACTGGATGGCAGTCCGCAGCATGATGTCAAGGCGGAGCCGCTGTTCGGGCATGCTCGTCTGACTCGTCCGGTCTTGACCGATCGCACACATCTTGAACGGATTATCGAGCAGGCAGCTCGGCGGCACGGTGTTGCGATTGAACTGGTACGCGAAGTGATTCGGGCTGAATCTGACTTTCGCCCATTCGCCGTTTCCCCTGCCGGAGCGAAAGGGTTGATGCAGTTGATGGATCGGACCGCTCGTTCGCTGGGTGTTCGCAATCCCTTCGACCCTGTGCAGAATGTGGAGGCAGGGACCCGTTACCTAAAACAGCTTCTGGACAAATATGGAAGTGTCAAGGTAGCGCTGGCTGCCTACAATGCCGGTCCTGCCCGCATCGATTCGCTCGGCATCGACTCCGACGCCGCATACGAAGAGAAGGCCTCGCTGCTGCCTGCCGAAACACAGCGGTATGTGGCCAGGATCAGCGCCCGGCTTCAGTTCTGAATTCGGTTTGGATCAATGATTGCGGAGGGCTGATCTCCATTACAACATGTAAATACATCAAGTAAAGAAGTTCTGGAGTTTTGCTCCAGGACTTTCTTTTTTGTTGCAATTTCCTATTATCTCTTTAATTAACATTATTTTCTTTACTTCTTCAAGTCTGCATTTTATGATGTAAATAGCAAACGATCCAATCTAAGCGATCATCAGTTTACCGGGTGA
This sequence comes from Brevibacillus sp., assembly GCA_017656235.1. GTDB lineage: Bacteria > Bacillota > Bacilli > Brevibacillales > Brevibacillaceae > Brevibacillus_E. The sequence continues at coordinate 947,882 of JACDOF010000001.1, read as the reverse complement.
AGAAATCCGACCGGGTCTGCAATTGGACCGAATTCAAAGAACAAACCGGACGGAGGAAGAAGAGCATGAATGTAAATAAATTTATGGTTACGGGTGGTCTTGTTGCGGCGTTAGCGGTAACCGGTTTTACCGTATCTTCGACAGGGGCCGATACTGACAAATTTACACCCAAAACGGCGGTAGAACATGAATGGGTGGATTATGTACACGCGGAAATTAACAAGAAATTGTTTGAAGCGTATGACGATGGTATGGCTGTATTCGGCATTGACAAGGAAAAGTACCAATACTACGATTTGCACGTGAAAGCGGAAGAGATACAAGAACTCTCGGAGGACTCGGCTCAGCAGCTAAAGAGCGCTGTTTTTGAATCTGTACTAGGAGATGACAAGGAGATTAAGCGGGGAGATATCAAACCCGGTCTGTTCCTCAACAAAGATGATCGCAACGAAGCGTTTGTCCTCTTCAAGTCGTCAGAAGATGGGAAAAACCATATCTACTGGTTTCAAAAAGACGGTTCGACGGATACATGGTCCCTCGCCAGGAAGGATGTAAAGGCTGGCAAAAAGCTCAAACCACTCAAGATGAAAAAACTGGAGGAGTTTAAGGCTTCCCAGCAGGCGAATCAACAAAACTGATCCATGAGCGGGTTCCGTCCCCCTGATTGCGGAAACCGTTTGACATCGGTGGGCAAACTAAGCGATAGTAATAGATAGGAATCAAGCCAAGAGGGGGAACTGCGTTGGAACAGCGAAAAGATTCGTTGCCAAACGTTTCGATCCATCAGGATTTCTTTGTCATCAAGGCCAAGGAAAACGGCGTTCATGTCATTGGCCTGACGCGCGGCACCGATACACGCTTTCACCATACCGAGAAACTGGACAAGGGAGAAGTAATGCTGGCCCAGTTTACCGAGCATACGTCCGCGATCAAGGTTCGGGGCAAGGCACTCATCATGACCCGCCACGGCGTGCTTGACACGTCGGAGGAGTAGCACCGGGAAGCAGGCATAAGCTCAGCTTGCAGACAACCTGTCGAAAACACGAGTGGGGCGTTTTTCGCCCTCAGTCGCGCTGGCCAACCAGCAAAGAAGCAGTCCAGGATTACTTCACGACGATCCATAGGGGCAGCGCCAAAACGACATCACGCTTTCGACGTGATGCTGCTGCCGCTGCGATTCCCTGCGGATACGTCGTTTCGCTGGCAGGTTGGCCCAACCGTTCGTTCGCTGGCGAAAAAACGCCCACACTCGTTCCCAAGCAAGATTTCTGAGATTCGTCCAGCATCGTATGGCGCCCTGTTCGTCCCAAGACGGCGAGTTCTGACGGGAGAGCGGCCATTTTCCGCACGAACGACTTTGCCATTCAGACACCTTTGTCTGCATACTGGCCAGGCAGCGGCGCGAGCAGGACGTGTGTCCTTTCGGGATATGTTTGTCTATACCCTGAGAGCAGGCATAGCCTGCTTTTTTTGTTTGTACAATGGTGAGGAAAGGAGGTTTGCCGATGCCCCGCAATATGTTGATGGCATTAGCCGTTTCCGCGTGTCTGGCACTCGTCATCTCGCTTGTGCCGGCAGTCACTCGCACTGACCAAGGAGGAGACATTGCCGCCTACCGCCCCTATACGCCGATGGTCCTCAGTGAACAAAATCTGGTCGATTTGTTTACAATACTACCGACTCATTATAATATAAAGCATGTAAAGTGGGAGAACCGTTCCTTGTACGTGGATATCGCCGTCACGCCCACAGAGCGCCTGGAAGAGCACATGTTGTACCGTGACGTGTATTCGCTTCTCTACCGTTCCTTCCAACTCACCCGCAACGTGGAGCACCTTTTTTTTCGACTGCTGGAAAAGGAACGGGATCGTTCGGCCAAACTGCTGATCGCCATTGAGGCAGATCGCCCGCGGGGCGTCTTTCACTTTCCGCCGCCGGAGCAAATGGACAATCCACAGCAGGTCATCCATGGTTTGGCTAGAATCCGCATTGAGCCTGGATACGACGAGAGATTTATCCGATGACCGGAAAATGTGCTATACTTGGGGTTGGCGACTTTGAAACGTGCATCCGCTCTCGTGAGGAAGCTTCGCAATCCGGTTGGGTAGAACGAACCAGTTCAGTGGTATGGCGACAGCGGTCGGGCCAAGCTTCCTTTATCCGGCAGCCAGTTACTTCTCGTGAAAAGTCTACGGGTGAGGCTTTTCCAATTGGAGGAAGCATATGAACAGAGAAACAGCTGTTTTTACGAAGGACATCAGGGAAATTGCGGACCGCGTCCGCCAGTTGATTGCGGAGCCGTATATCGAGCGGTACGTCGACCTGCCGCCGATTGCGGAGAATCGGCTGGCCCTTCTCTACTTCTTTTTATGTGAAAGTGGGATGGCCAAACCGCGGGCCCAGATTCTTTGCGTGACCACCACCCTGGTTCAGTTGGGTTTGGATACCCATGAGACGGTGAGGCTGGAGTACGGAGATTCGCTGAGTGCGGAGCGTAACCGACAGCTCTCTGTGCTCGCCGGTGATTATTTCAGCAGCCACTACTACCATTTGCTGGCCCAGGCCAACGAATTGGAAGCCGTTCAAATACTGGCCCGCGCAATCGAAGAGATCAATGAGGCCAAAATGCAGTTGTACGTGTGCGAAAAGGAAAACAAACTGCCCTGGGAGACGTATTACGCGCTGCGCAAAACGATAGATACGGCTTTGTACGTAGGGTTTGTACAGCATTATGCTCCGACGCCGGAGGCGCGACACTTCTGGCAGACGCTGATCGAAAAAACATCGGCGGTGGAACAGTTCATCGGCGAGTGGGAACAGCTTCAGTGGGAAAAACGGGTACCGTTCGGCTTTGCCCAGTACCTGCTGCAAAAGCCTGGTTCTACCATCGCTCACGTGCTGGACGCAATTGAACAGAAGGCGCTGGAGTTGATCGGAGTCTGTGAGAAGCTGGTCGGCAACCTGTATCCCACCGATCAGCAAAATGTACTGACCTGGCTGACTTCCCGCTATACCCACCGCGTCGACCGGCTCAAGCGGGTAGTGGAGGAGTTGTAGCGCGTGAACAACGAGCAGATGCGTCAAAAAGCCCAATTCGTCCATTCCGTCTTCGAAAGCATCGCTGATCAGTACGATCGGATGAACAATGTCATCAGTTTCGGCTGTCATGTCGCCTGGCGCAATTACACGATGAAACAGATGCGCGTGCAGCCTGGACAAGCAGCTCTTGACGTCGCCTGTGGAACGTGTGACTGGACGATTCAACTGGCTCGCGCTGTTGGAAAAGAAGGACGGGTAATCGGGTTGGACTTCAGTCAAAACATGTTGGATGTCGGGGCGTACAAGGTGGCCCGGGAGGGTGTTGACGACATCGTCACCCTGGTAAATGCGGATGCCATGCAGCTTCCTTACGAGGACAATACGTTTGACTACGCGACCATCGGCTTTGCCCTGCGCAACGTGCCGGATGTGCAGACGGTGCTGAACGAGATGACGCGCGTGGTAAAACCGGGCGGACAAGTTGTTTCCCTGGAAGTGTCCAAACCCCCGTTTTTGCCTTATCGGAAGCTTTTTTACCTGTATTTTTACAACATCTTGCCCCATATCGCCAAGTGGTTCGTCAACAAGTATGAAGAGTACGCCTGGTTGCCGCAATCGCTGACCAACTTCCCGGACAGCCGGGAACTGGCCGCGATGTTTCAGCAGGCAGGACTGGATCCCGTGCGGGTAAAACTGTTTATGGGCGGCGTTGCGGCACTTCACATCGGGATCAAGAAGTGAAGGCAACCGAGTATCGTACAGATCGGAAGTGCGTAGGAATGGTCCTTCGGAAAGTAAAGATTATTTTGGAAATGATCAAATTTGAACATACGATTTTTGCCCTGCCGTTCGCGTTCATGGGAGCGGTTCTTGGGAACATCGTGGTGGAAGACACCTGGCCCACTTGGTGGGAGATCTTCTGGGTAACGATGGCGATGGTAGGCGCCCGCAGTGCGGCGATGTCACTCAACCGTGTCATAGACCGCTACATCGACGCAAAGAATCCGCGTACCGCCAATCGAGCGATTCCCGCCGGACTGATTTCGATTACAGAAGTGGTGCTGTTCATCCTCTTGTCGTTTGCGCTTCTGTTTTTTGCCGCGTACCAACTGAATGATCTGGCCGTAAAGCTGCTTCCGCTCGCCGTATTCGTCCTGATCTTGTACTCGTACACCAAGCGCTTTACCTGGGCCTGTCATTTCGTGCTGGGCGTGGCGATCGGCTTTGGCCCGCTGGGAGGCTGGATAGCCACGACTGGACAAGTAGACGCTACGGCACTGCTCCTGTTTGCCACGGTAATGCTTTGGACGGCCGGGTTCGATATCATTTACGCCTGCCAGGATACCGATTTTGATCGCGAGCAGGGGCTGTACTCCATTCCCAGCCGCTTCGGAATCGCCACGGCGCTGATGATTGCCAGGGGCTGCCATCTGCTGACGGTCGTTGGGCTGTTTGCCTTGTTCCTGAAGGCAGCGCTCTCCATCTGGTTTTTGCTCGGCGTGGTAATCGCCGCACTGATTCTGGTCTACGAACACAGCCTGGTCAAACCGACCGACTTGTCCAAGTTGGATGTGGCATTCTTTACCATGAACGGGATTCTCAGTGTGGTCGTGTTCACCTTCACCCTGATTGACCTGGTGATGACATGGACGTAAAGACAATTGCGGTTGGCATCACGGGTGCGAGCGGTGCGGTTTACGGTGTGCGCTTTGTGCAGGAGCTGCTGAAGGATGGACACGTAGTTCACCTGATGATTACCGAAGCGGGCTGGCAGGTGTTCCGCGACGAACTGGACTGGCCCTCTGGTGACAGGGAACAATTGTTACGGGAACGGCTGAAGCAGCAGTTTCCGGGAAAACTGAAGTACTGGACGCTGCGCGATTTCTCTTCGCCCGTCGCCAGCGGATCGGCCAAGAGCGACGGCATGATCGTGATTCCTTGCTCAATGGGGACGCTTTCCGGTATCGCCACTGGAGCATCAGGCAACTTGCTGGAGCGTGCTGCCGACGTCACGCTGAAAGAAGGACGAAAACTGGTGTTGGTGCCGCGGGAGACCCCACTTAACGCGATACACTTGGAAAACATGCTGAAACTCAGCCGCATGGGGGTCAAAATTTTGCCGGCAATGCCCGGTTATTACCACAAACCACAGACGCTCGACGATCTGGTCAACTTTATCGTCGGCAAGGCATTGGACGCTTTTGACATACCCCATACGCTGTTTACACGCTGGGGGAGTGAATCATGACCAAAAAACGGCTGCAGGTAGGTCAAATTATCTACACCAACACGCTGCCCGTCTACTTTTTTTTTGATGAGCAGCAGTTTCGCGATCAAATCGACTTCATCACGCAGTATCCGGCCCAACTGAACCGGGCGATGGCGCGCGGGGAGATCGATGTGGGACCGATCTCCTCCTTCAGTTTTGCCGAGCATTACCGGGAATACCTGGCCCTGCCTGACTTGTCCATCAGTGCCAGGGAAAAAGTACGTTCCATCTACCTGTTCAGCAAACGGCCAATCGAGGAGTTGGACGGGGCCAAGGTGGCCTTGACCAACACTTCAGCCACCTCCGTCAATCTGTTGAAGATCATCCTTCAGAAATTTCTCGGCCTTACTGTCACGTACCAAACACAGGATCCCGTGCTGGACAAGATGATGAACTCGGCAGATGCCGCGCTGCTGATCGGCGACGAGGCCTTGGTTGCGAATCGACATAACCGGCAGTATCACGCGTACGATCTGGCGGAACTCTGGTACCGCCACACGGGTTATTTCATGACGTTCGCCCTGTGGGCGGTGCGCAAACAAGCGGTAAAAGAATTCGGGCCGCTGCTTCGTCAGGTTCATGCCGCATTTCTTGCAAGCAAACAGCGCAGCCTGCGCCAGCTTGATCAAGTTGTGGCCTACGCTAAGGAGCAGTTTGGCGGTGAGGAAACGTTTTGGTTTACGTACTTCCGCGGCTTGCAGTACGATTTTACTGCGGAGCAGAAGACCGGCTTGATGTACTACTACACCTGTGCGGCAGAACTGGGATTGCTGAATGAGCCGGCAGTCGTACATCTCTGGCAGGAGGGTGCACAGGCGACCCAGACTACGTCATTGAGTTAGGGTGGAATGGATGAACCTCGTAGATATTTATGTGCAGTTGAAAGGTGATGTGGAATATATCGAACGGGAATTGGAGCGTTCGATGGATGCACGCACCATGGAGTTGTATCAGTCCTCGACGCATCTGCTTAAGGCGGGGGGAAAGCGGATCAGACCCGTCTTTGTCCTGCTGGGCGGGAAATGGGGCTCGTACGACCTTGAGCGGTTAAAGCTGGTAGCTGTACCGTTGGAGCTGATTCACATGGCGACGCTGGTCCACGACGACGTCATCGATGATGCCGACAAGCGGCGCGGCAGGGAGACAGTCAAAGCCAAATGGAATAACCGGATTGCCATGTACACCGGTGACTACATCTTCGCCCGGGCCCTGAACATCGCCACCCGTCTGGATAATCCGCGCGTCCACCAGATTCTGTCCAAGGCGATCGTGGAAATGTGCAAGGGAGAAATCGAACAGATCCGGGATTTATACAACTGGAATCAGGGTTTGAAACATTACCTGCGCCGCATCAAACGGAAGACGGCCCTTTTGATTGCGATCAGCTGTCAACTTGGGGCTATCGCCAGCGAAGCGCCTGAAGAGCGGATTGATTCGATGTACCGATACGGATACAACGTGGGGATGGCCTTTCAAATCGCTGATGATCTGCTCGATTTCACCGCGACCGAGAAACAGCTCGGCAAACCTGTAGGCAGCGATCTGCGCCAGGGAAACATCACTCTTCCGGCCCTCTACAGCCTTTGGAACGGCGGGCGTGACGGTCACCGCTTGCGGTCATGGATTGAAGAAGGCAAGCTGAACGAGCATATTGAGGAAGCGATAGCGCTGATCCGCGGTGGGGAGGGGATCGCGTATTCCCGCGCGCTGGCCGGACGATATCTCGATCGGGCGAGAGCAGCGCTGGCCGATTTGCCGGACAACGCGACCAAGCGCTCTCTCCTGGAGATAGCCAACTTTATCGTGGAGCGCAAATTCTAGCTCTTTTTTCGAGTGCGCCTTGCTTGCCCGCTGCTCTTTTGATATTATGGTCATTGGTGTTAACGACACTTATCAATACATAGTTGTGATGGAGGCAGGAATGGAAAAGACATTTATCATGGTCAAGCCGGACGGTGTTCAACGCAATCTGGTCGGCGAGATTGTTTCCCGCTTCGAAGCAAAAGGATTCACGCTTGTTGCCGCCAAGTTGATGCAGGTGAGCCGTGAACTGGCGGAGAAACATTACGCTGAACACAAGGAGCGTCCGTTCTTTGGCGAACTGGTTGACTTCATTACTTCCGGGCCGGTGTTTGCGATGGTATGGCAGGGAGAAAACGTGATCAGCACCGCCCGAAACATGATGGGCAAGACCAACCCTGTCGACGCGGCACCGGGTACGATCCGTGGCGACTTTGCCGTTTCGGTGGGGATGAATGTGATCCACGGCTCCGATTCTCCGGAAAGTGCAGCACGCGAAATCAGTTTGTGGTTTTCCGAAGAGGAGATCCTCAGTTACGAAAAAACGATCCAGCGCTGGATTTAACGCCGGAAAAAACGGGAAAAGACTCCGTGCACGGAGTCTTTTTTCGTAGCAGCCCGCATGCAAGGGCACGTTTGGACAAGGAGGATATTCCTGCATGGAAGACCGCGACTTTCTACAGTTCATTGCAAAAGTCAAGGAGCGCACCGGTATTGACCTCGCCTTGTACAAGGAAGCACAGATGAAACGGCGGCTTACCTCGCTGCGTACCAAACGGGGTTTTTCCACGTTTGCCGCCTATTTCGAAGCGATTATTCAGGATCGCTCCTTGTTTGACGAGTTCCTCGACCGGATGACGATCAACGTGTCGGAATTTTTTCGCAACCCGGGACGCTGGCAGGTGCTGGAGCAAAAAATCTTGCCGCGGCTGAGACAGCAGTCCGCCCGTCTGAAATGCTGGAGTGCAGCCTGTTCGTCAGGAGAAGAGCCGTATACGCTTGCATTGGTGCTGAAGCGGATGAACCTTTTGCACAGCGCCTCCATTCTGGCCACTGATATCGATGAGGGGGCTCTCGCCAGAGCGAAACAGGCTGTTTATCCGGAACGGTCACTGCAGGATTGCCCCAAAGACCTGCTCACCCGGTATTTTGTAAAGAATGCGGAAACCTACCAGGTGGCGCCTGAAATCAAACAGTCCGTCACCTTCAAGCGGCACAATCTGTTGGCTGATTCGTTCGACACCGGTTTTGATTTGATCATTTGCCGCAACGTGATGATCTATTTCACGGAAGAGGCCAAGCACGAGCTGTATCAGAAGTTCAGCCGCGCGCTCCGTCCTGGCGGTGTTTTGTTTGTCGGAAGTACAGAGCAAATCTTTCAGCCGCAGCAATACCAGTTTGAGTCGGAAGACACCTTCTTTTACCGCAAAAAAGAAGCTTGAACCAGAAACGACGTATATGCCTCCAAGAATTTTCCAACAATAAAAAGGAAGCCAGACCAGGGAGGTACGACATGGATAAACAGAAGGTGATTGAGGCATACCGACGTGGTTTGATCACACTGCAAGAATGCGGTCAAATACTGGGAGCGGAAAGGTCACAACTGGATGATCTCGTCTCGATTGAACACATGCGCCGTTCTCTACCGACCAAGCCCTATGTTGTGGCCGATCATCTGTAAAATCCGTTGTGACAGCAGCTTCTCCTCGCGAGAAGCGTTTTGTTTTTTTGGTTTTCATCCCCCGGTGGGTGTGATATGATAACGCATAAAAGTGGTAAAGGGTAGGAGGAGAAGAGAGAGCATGAGGTACTTGACAGCGGGGGAGTCGCACGGTCCCCAACTGACAGCCATTGTCGAAGGGATGCCAAGCAACCTGGCCATCTCGATCGAACAAATAAACGAACAGCTTGCGCGCCGTCAGAAGGGATACGGGCGTGGACGGCGGATGCAGATCGAATCCGACAGGGTGACAATTCTGTCCGGTGTGCGTCACGGTTATACGACGGGTGCTCCGATCACCTTGGTTGTGGAAAACAAGGACTGGACACATTGGCAGAAGATCATGAGCGTGGAACCGGTGGAGGAAGGAGAAGAACGCCGCCGGGTTTCCCGGCCCCGTCCCGGGCATGCTGACTTGAATGGAGCCATCAAATACCGTCAGCGTGATATGCGGAATATTCTGGAGCGTTCCAGTGCGCGGGAGACCGCGGTGCGGGTGGCTGTTGGCGCCGTTGCCCGCCAGCTTCTGGCGGCATTTGGCATCAAGGTGGCCGGACAGGTGCTGCAGATCGGCGAGGTGCGGGCAGAACGCATTGATGTGCCGATTGAAGAACTGATCGAACGGACAGAAGCTTCACCGGTTCGCTGCCTGGATAAAGAGGCGGAAGCCAGGATGATGGCCCTGATTGACAAAGCCAAGGAGGAAGGTGACTCGCTCGGCGGGATCGTAGAGGTGATCGTTGAAGGAGTGCCGATTGGCTTGGGCAGCCACGTACAGTGGGATCGCAAGCTGGATGGACGCCTGGCACAGGCCGTCATGAGCATCCAGGCCTTTAAGGGAGTTGAGATCGGCATCGGCTTCGAAGCGGCAGGACGCCCCGGCTCCCAGGTTCACGACGAGATCGCCTGGTCGGAAGAAAGAGGCTACTACCGCAAGACCAACCGGGCCGGGGGACTGGAAGGCGGAATGAGCACCGGGATGCCCATTGTCGTCCGCGGAGTGATGAAGCCGATACCCACCCTGTACAAACCGCTGATGAGCGTGGATATTGATTCGAAAGAGCCGTTTGCCGCCAGTATCGAGCGTTCCGACAGTTGTGCCGTGCCTGCCGCCAGTGTTGTGGCGGAGGCAGTGGTCGCATGGGAGATCGCTCGTGCCATGTGTGAGAAATTCCCCTGTGATTCTCTTGATGAAATGATCGATTACGTCAATCAATACCGGGCTTACACGGAGCGATTCTGATGGAGCAAAGAACGCTGCAGGTCGACTTGGCGGAACGCTCTTATCCAATTCACATCGGGCCGGGTCTCTTGAAGGAAGTGCCTGATTTTTTGCAGGCAGCCGGGGTAGAGAGGTCGCGTAAGTTGTTTGTTCTCACGGATGAGAATGTTGCTCCGCTGTATCTGGATACCGTATGTTCAACACTAGCCGCAGCCGGTTATCCGGTGGCCAGCTGCGTGGTGGAGGCAGGGGAACAGGCCAAACGGCTGGCAGTTTACGAACAGGTAATGACGGCGGCAATCGAGGCCGGACTGGATCGAAAATCGCTGCTGCTTGCGCTGGGCGGCGGCGTGATTGGCGACCTGGGGGGATTTGTCGCCGCTACCTACATGCGCGGCATCGCGTTCGTACAGGTACCGACCACCCTGCTGGCTCACGACAGCTCAGTCGGGGGCAAGGTAGCGATCAATCACCCGCTCGGCAAAAACCTGATCGGCGCTTTTCATCAACCGCTTGCGGTGATCTACGACACGGACACGCTGCACAGCTTGCCGAAGCGGGAAGTTTCCGCCGGCTTCGCGGAAGTGATCAAGCACGGTCTGATCTCCGATGAAAACTTCGTCACCTGGTTGGAGAACCATGTGGATCGGCTGAAAGCGCTGGATTCGCTCTTTATAAGCGAGGCGATAGAGCGGGGCTGTGCAGTCAAGGCCCGTGTGGTCGCACAGGATGAAACAGAGCAGGGACTGAGAGCCATCCTCAATTTGGGGCACACCTTTGGCCACGCCTTCGAGGCCCTGCTTGATTACGCAAAACTCAACCACGGCGAGGCCATCTCAATCGGGATGGGGCTGGCTGCGGAACTGGCCGAGCGGATGGAGCTTGCTCCCAATGGCACGGCAAGAAGAATCAAGACGCTGCTGCAGTCGTTTGACCTGCCGGTGAGCTGGCCGGGTTCACTGTCCCCCAGGGATGTGCTGGACGTGATGCGGCGGGATAAGAAAAGTGTTGCCGGCAAGCTCGTGCTCGTATTGCCGCGCGCCATCGGACGAGTGGAAATTGTCAAAAATATAGAAGAGAGCCTGGTACTACAAGTGATGCAGGATGCACGGGAGGAACAGACAACATGATTGTACGGGGGATTAGGGGAGCTACCACTGTTGATCGCAACGAGGCGGAAGAGATCATTGCCGCTACGCGGGAACTGCTGACCGAAATGGTCAGGCGAAATCAAGTGGCCGCAGAGGAAATTGCCAGTGTGTTCATCACGACTACGGATGATCTGGATGCCGCTTTTCCGGCAAGGGCTGCCCGGTCCTTTGCGGATTGGACTTACGTTCCCCTGATGTGCGCAAGGGAAATTCCCGTTCCGGGCAGTTTGCCGCGCTGCATCCGGGTCATGATGCATGTCAACACGTCGCGCAGTCAGCGGGAGATTGAGCATGTCTTCCTGCGGGAGGCTGTTCGGCTGCGTCCCGATTTGACCGGCAAGTAGTTGACAGCTTCGAGTTCTTGCTATAAAGTGTTAACCAAGTTGAGAAGGGCAGTAAGGAAGTTTTAAGAAGATACGTAATCGCTGCCCGATTTGGTCTGGGTGTTTTTTTGGTTTAGTCAAGATGAGTCGAGTTGAGTGAAGTTGAGGGAGAGAAGAGTTGAGCCAGGACGTATGTTTGTCATCTGCGATCCAGGACTCTTTCTGTTCCTGGATCTTTTTGTTTCTCTCCACGGCTTCCTCTTCTACAAAAGGAAGAGGTGATGATTCCGTGTTTGAACCACCCTTGTCAGATGTACAGCGTCTCGCAACCCGGTACTCGCTGATTCCGGTCCGCATGACATTGTTGGCCGATCAGGAGACTCCCATCCGGCTTTACCAGAAGTTTCGCAGTGACGATTCATTTTTGCTGGAAAGCGTCGAAGGGGGGAGCCGCTGGGCCAGGTATTCGTTTATTGGGCTGCGGCCATTCCTGACCATCGAGGCCAGGGGCGAGCAGATTGCAATCAGCAGCCGCGACGGCAGCCGCGAGCAGTGTCAGGGTAATCCGGTCCGCGTTCTCAAAGAGCGGATGGCACGCTACAACAGCCCGTCTTTTCCCCATTTTCCCCGTCTGACCGGCGGTGCAGTCGGATTTTTCGGCTACAACACGCTTCGCTATTTTGAAAAGCTGCCGGCCCATCGCGCCGAGCGGCTGAACGTACCTGATCTTCGGTTTCTGTTTGTCGACGAACTGCTTGTGTTTGACCACCTGAAACAAGAAATACAATTGATCGTCAACCTGCATGTCAGTGCCGGCGACACAGCGGCCGAAGTCACGCAAAAATACGAACAGGTGATTTCACGACTGCAGCAGCTGGCAGCACAAGCGGAAGGAGAGCTGCCGGAAACGGTCGCCAGCAGGCACAATCGAGTGCCTGCAAAACCGGGGACCTTGCAGGTGGAGACAAATCTGACGCAGTCCCAGTTTGAACAGATGGTCAGGCGGGCCAAGGAGTACATTGCCGCGGGGGACATCTTTCAGGTTGTTCTGTCACAGCGCTTCTCGGTGCAAACAAGCGTTGATCCGTTTGCCGTCTACCGCGTGCTCAGAACGTTAAATCCTTCGCCGTACATGTACTACCTCCAGTACAAAAACGAGACATTGGTCGGCGCATCGCCGGAACTATTGGTGCGGGTAGAGGAAGGCAAAGTAGAGATGCGGCCCATCGCCGGAACCCGCAAACGGGGCGCTACAGCGGAAGAGGACGCCAGGTTGGCACAGGAGCTGCTCACCGACCCCAAAGAACGGGCTGAACATACGATGCTGCTCGATTTGGGACGAAACGATGTCGGGCGCGTGGCGGAGTACGGTTCCGTAAAGGTAGAAGAACAGATGGTGATCGAACCATACTCGCACGTCATGCACCTCGTCTCCCACATTACGGGAAGACTGCGCGAGGATCTGCATCCGTTTGACGCACTGTTGTCGGCGTTTCCCGCCGGAACGGTGTCGGGAGCACCCAAGCTGCGGGCGATGGAGATCATTGCGGAACTGGAGCCGGACGCCCGGCACACCTACGCGGGAGCGATTGGCTATCTCAGTTTTGCCGGTAATCTGGACAGCTGCATCACGATCCGCACGATATTGTTTCAGGACTCGTACGCACACGTTCAGGCCGGTGCGGGAATCGTGGCCGACTCTGTTCCCCGTTTGGAGTATCGGGAGACGATGAACAAGGCAGCGGCGCTGTTACGCGCACTGGAAAAAGCGGCTCAACTGTTTCCTGATGCGGAGGTGAAAGCATGCTGACCACCGTGCTGGAAAAAATCGTCCGCGGCGAACATCTGGATCGTGACACGGCCCGGGCGGCGATGGGAGCAATCATGGACGGTGCGGCCACTCCGGCCCAGATCGGCGCGTTTTTGGCCGCACTCAGGGCAAAAGGGGAGAAAACCGAGGAAATTATCGGCTTTGCCCAAGCCATGAGGGAGCGGGCGACCAGGGTGCCGCTGGCGGTGGACGGATTGGTTGACACCTGCGGGACAGGTGGAGACGGCGCAAACACGTTTAACATCTCAACAGCAGCGGCGATTCTGGCTGCGAGCGGCGGAGTATCCATCGCCAAACACGGCAATCGGGCCGTCTCCAGCAAAAGCGGCAGTGCAGATGTACTGGAAGCATTGGATATTCCCATTTCCTTGACTCCGGAGGGGGCTGCTTCCTGTCTGAAAAAAACCGGGATGTGCTTTTTGTTCGCCCCCCTTTACCATCAGGCGATGAAACATGCCGCCGGTCCGCGCCGTGAGCTGGCGATTCGCACGGTGTTCAACCTGCTGGGACCGTTGACCAATCCGGCGGGTGCCGATCGGCAGTTGCTCGGCATATACGACCGTTCGCTCTTGGTGACGGTTGCTGAAGTGCTGCGAGAGCTGGGAGTAAAGCGCGCGCTGGTGGTGGCGGGAGAAGATGGCCTGGATGAGCTGACCGTAACCGGAAAAAGCTGCGTCGCAGAACTGTTAGAAGGACGCATTCAGACCTTTGAGCTGACTCCGGAGCAGGTTGGACTTGGCCGTTACACCGGTGAACAGCTGCAGGGAGGAGACGCCGCGAAGAACGCCGCGATCATCCGTGAAGTATTTGCCGGCAAACCAGGGGCTGCCCGCGACATTGTGCTGCTGAATGCCGGGGCGATTCTGTACCTGGCAGATCGAGCCGCTTCGATTGCCGACGGAGTAGAGCTGGCGGCCAGCCTGATTGACAGCGGAGCGGCGAGTCGCAAACTGGAGCAAATCCGGGTAGTGGCAGGAGGAATTGCACATGCTTCATAAGATTGTGGAAACAAAACGAGCGGAAGTGGCACGGCAAAAAAAGGTAGCGACGGAACAGGCACTGCTCCGTCAGGCCCGAACCATATCCGCTCCGCGCGGCTTTCGCCGCTCGCTTCTGGAGAGCCCCCGGCCGGTTAGCGTGATCGCGGAAATAAAGAAAGCATCTCCTTCCAAAGGGGTGATCCGGGCAGATTTTGATCCGGTTTCGATCGCCCGCCAGTACACCGCGGCCCGCGTGGAAGCAATCTCTGTTTTGACAGACGAAACCTATTTTCAGGGGAGCCTCGGCTACCTGGAGCAGGTACGCGCGGCTGCAGACGTTCCGGTACTGCGCAAGGATTTCCTGATCGACGAGTGGCAAATCATCCAGTCGCGTGCATGTGGGGCCGATTGCGTTTTGCTGATCGCCGCCATTCTGGACGGCCCCCGGCTTGTCCACTTTGTTCAGACCGCTGAGCAGTTGGGGATGGATACCTTGATTGAGATCCATGACCGGGCCGAATTGGACATGGTTTTGAATCACGTCACCCCTTCCCTGTTGGGCATCAACAACCGCGACCTGCGCACCTTTGACACGCAGTTGGAAACGACAGCCCGACTGCTGCCGCTTGTACCACCGGAAATACCGGTTGTCAGTGAAAGCGGTATTGCCCATCCGCATGATATTTCCTTTTTAAAGCAGGCGGGGGCGCGGGCCGTCCTGGTGGGTGAGCATTTTATGCGGCAGGACGACATCCGACAGGCTGTGCTGGATCTCGTTGGCACAAGCGCCTCGGAGGCATTCGGTGACATCCGATGACGATGATAAAGATTTGCGGAGTTCGAGATGCCGCCACGCTGCGTCTGCTTGGTGACTTGTGCGCCGATTACGCTGGCTTTGTTTTTGCCGAAAGCCGCCGCCGGGTTACCCCAAAAGAGGCTGGTGAACTGCTAAGGAGAGTGCCCCACCATCCTGATGCTGTTGGCGTGTTTGTCAATCCGGACAGGCAGGAACTGGACGCGGTGCTGGCACATGTGCCGTTAAAGGTGATACAACTGCATGGGCAAGAGCCGCCTTCCTTTTGTGCAGAGGTGCGCAGCCGTTACAACGCGGTGGTCTGGAAGGCACTTGGTGTCAGGAGTGGATCGGAGATGGCACGCGACATCGATCGGTACCGCAGTGTGGTTGACGCGTTTTTGTTTGACACCCACGACCCCGTGGTGGCAGGAGGAACCGGGCGCTGCTTTTCGTGGGATAAAATCCCCCTCCTGTCCCGGTTGGCTGATGGGAAGCCGTTTTTTGTGGCTGGTGGAATCACCCCCGACAATATTGGAGAACTGCTTGCCAACTACCGTCCGCAAGCGGTAGACATCTCGAGCGGTGTAGAAACAGATGGGGCAAAAGATCCTGACAAGATACGAGACCTGGTGGAAAGGGTGAGAGCGTATGACCAAAACAACCGCTGCGTATAAACAGGTTCCCGACGAGAAGGGACGTTTCGGTTCTTTTGGCGGACGGTTTGTGCCGGAAACGCTGATGAACGCACTTGACCAACTGGAGACAGCTTTTGAAGAAGCCAGGCGGGACCCGCAGTTCCTCGCGCAGTTGAACCACCTGCTGTGCCATTACGCTGGAAGACCGACGCCGCTTTACGAGGCAGAACGACTGTCGGAGACGCTGGGAGGAGCGCAGATCTACCTGAAACGGGAAGATCTGAACCACACCGGAGCTCACAAGCTGAATAACGCACTGGGCCAAGGGCTCTTGGCCAAACGTCTCGGCAAAAAGGCGATTATTGCCGAAACAGGCGCCGGTCAGCACGGTGTGGCCAGCGCCACCGTGGCGGCCAAACTGGGCTTGTCCTGCAAAGTGTTTATGGGTGAGGAAGACATCAAGCGGCAGGCGCTCAATGTGTTTCGAATGAAACTGCTCGGCGCCGAGGTCGTTCCCGTCACCTCCGGGACCCGGACGCTGAAGGATGCGACCAATGAAGCGATCCGCTACTGGGTGTCCCACGTTGACGATACTTTTTACGTGATTGGTTCTGTCGTCGGTCCCCATCCCTATCCGTACATGGTGCGCGAGTTTCAAAAGATAATCGGCGAAGAGACCAGAGAGCAGTGCATGGCCCAGATTGGCCGGCTGCCGGACGTAGTGATTGCCTGTGTCGGGGGAGGCAGCAATGCGATGGGCATGTTTTACCCGTTTATCGGGGATGAGGTGAACCTGCGCGGTGTAGAAGCCGCCGGACACGGACTTGCGAGCGGCAAACATGCCGCCACCTTGTCACTGGGCACACCTGGCGTGCTTCATGGGGCGCTCACCTACCTCCTGCAGGATGAATGGGGGCAGGTACAGGAAGCGCATTCGATTTCGGCGGGACTGGACTACCCCGGCGTCGGTCCGGAGCATGCCTATCTCAAGGAAATCGGCCGCGTCAGCTACACCGCTGTTACTGACGAGGAAGCCCTGGCCGCATTGCAGCTGCTTTCTGAGACGGAGGGAATCATTCCCGCACTGGAGAGCGCCCATGCCTTGGCCGAAGCGGTGAAGATCGCTCCGCAAATGGGAACGGATCAGGTGATCGTTGTTTGTTTGTCCGGGCGTGGTGACAAGGATGTCGAAGCGATCCAGCACTATCTCGAACAAGGGGGCGAGAAGCGGTGATCCAAGCGGGCAATCGGATAGACCTCCTGTTTGCCGATCGAAGCAGGAAGCATTTCATGCCTTTCGTCACGGTGGGAGACCCGTCTCTTGAGGTTTCCTTCCAACTGGTTAAGGCGCTGGTTGAGGCCGGTTCTTCGCTGATTGAACTGGGCGTGCCGTATTCCGATCCGCTGGCCGATGGGCCGACCATACAGCGTGCTTCACTGCGGGCGCTTGCGTCCAAGACGACGATCCGCGACGTCATTGATTTTGTCCGGCGCTTGCGGGAAGCAGGGATAGAGGTTCCGCTGGTGTTGTTCAGCTATTACAATCCGGTGCTGCAATACGGCATCGATGCCTTTTTTGCCGACCTGCGCCAGCATGGAGCGGATGGCGTGGTCATTCCCGACCTCCCGGTGGAGGAAAACGAAGCGGCGGTTCAGGCAGCTCGTGCCAACGGACTGCATGTGATTTCACTGGTCGCCCCCACATCGGAGCAGCGGATTGCCCGGATCGGGCAGAGGGCCAGCGGATTTCTCTATTGTGTCTCTTCGCTTGGTGTTACCGGGGCGAGGGAAGAGCTGCCGGATGATCTGGCTCAGTTTTTATCCAAAGTACGAGCCAGTACCTCCATCCCCATCGCTGTTGGCTTTGGCATCTCCACGCCGCAGCAAGTGCGGCAGGTGGCCGCACACGCAGACGGGGTGATCGTCGGGAGTGCCATTGTGCAGGAAATTGAACGGAATCTACCGTTGTTAAAGGACAGCGCACGGCGAGAGGAAGGAATCAGCAACATAAAAACGTTTGTACAAAACTTGCTCTCTGCGTTAAAATAACAGGAAAAACCGTTCTGGAGTGATATGGAATGATTCCGAAGCAGCGCATCCTAGATGTGCCCGTGTACCAGCCAGGAAAGCCAATTGAAGAAGTAAAGCGTGAGCTGGGGCTTACGGAAGTAATTAAACTGGCATCCAATGAAAACCCGTTTGGTTGTTCACCGAAAGTAAAGGAAGCGCTGGCAGCGCACCTGGATACGTTGGCCATATACCCGGATGGCGGAAGCATGCAGCTTCGCTGGGAACTGGCTCAGTTTTTGCAGGTGGAGCCGAATCAATTGATCTTTGGCAATGGTTCTGACGAGATCGTGCAGATGATCGCCCGTACGTTCCTGTCCGAAGGAACCAATACGGTGATGGCCACACCCACCTTTCCGCAGTACCGATCCAATGCCATTATCGAAGGAGCGGAGTTGATCGAAGTGCCGCTCAAGGAAGGCGTACACGACCTGGATGCAATGGCCCAGGCGATTAACGAGAAGACACGCGTGGTTTGGGTCTGCAATCCCAACAATCCGTCCGGCACCATCGTGACAGAAAGCCAACTGCTCAGCTTTCTGGAAAAGGTGCCAAGAGATGTCCTGGTCGTGATGGATGAGGCGTATTACGAGTACGTTGTGGCGGAGGATTATCCGCAAACGATTCCCCTGCTGGCCAAATATCCGAATCTTATCGTTTTACGTACTTTTTCCAAAATCTACGGATTGGCTGCACTGCGCATTGGCTACGGGATTGCCCGTCCGGAGGTGATTGAACACCTGAACCATGTACGCGAACCGTTCAACACCAGTACGCTGGCACAGGCGGCTGCCCGGGCGGCGCTGGCGGATCAGGAGTTCGTGGCGGGATGCCGGGAGCAAAACCGGACCAACATGAAACTCCTGACCGACAGGTTTGATGAGCTGGGCTTGACCTACTTCCCGTCACAAGCCAACTTCGTTTTGGTTGACATCAGGCAGGATTCCAACGTGGTGTTTGGCAAGCTGCTGGAAAAAGGACTTATTGTTCGTTCCGGCGCCGCGCTCGGCTTTCCGGGCTATCAGCGGATTACGGTAGGAACGGCTGAACAGAACAACAAACTGCTGGCTGCACTTGAGGCAGTCGTACTGGAAGCTCTCAAACAATAGAGAGATGCCGGCTTCGGCCGGCATCTTTTGCGCGTCTGCGGCGTCTGGCAGAAGAGCTTTCTTGAGAAAGCAGAGAGAAAGGGACGTGGAGATGAAAACGACAATTGCAGTATTGGGCGTCGGACTGATCGGAGGTTCGCTGGCCCTGGCCTTGAAATCAGACGCCCGTCATCGGCTGATCGGGTATGATGTCCGGGAAGAATACCTTGACAAGGCACTGAACAAGGGGATACTCCATGCGGGAACAACCGATCTGCAGACGGCTGTGCGGGAAGCGGATTTTATCTTTTTGGCAGCGCCGGTCGAACAGATTTACCCGCTTATCGATCAATTGGCGGTTGTGGAACTGAAAGCAGGCGCCATCGTCAGCGACGTGGGCAGCACCAAGCAAAAGATCGTCCGCTACGGAAAACGGCTGGCGGACAAGCAGGTAACGTTCATTGGCGGACATCCCATGGCCGGTTCACACAAATCAGGCGTGGAAGCGGCAAACGAAAGGCTGTTCGAGAATGCCTATTACGTGCTGACGCCAACCGAAGAAGTGAGCAGGGCGGATGTGGACCGGCTGACCGCGGTCCTTGCCGCGACAAGGGCAAAGGTCATCGAACTTGATCCGGCCGAACACGACCGTATCGTTGGAGCAGTCAGCCATTTTCCGCACATCATCGCTGCGGCCCTGGTCAACCTGGTGAGCGCCTACAACGAGCAAAACGGCTGGTACCAGCTGCTGGCGGCGGGCGGGTTTCGCGACATTACCCGCATCGCTTCCAGCAACCCCCGTCTTTGGCGGGACATCCTGCTCAACAACAGGGACTATCTGTTGGACATTGCCGAACAGTGGCGGTCCGGTCTGGATCGCGTGATGCAGCTGGTGGCTGACGGCAACGAGGAGGGAATTGAGCAGTTCTTTCAAACTGCCCGCGATTTCCGTGAACAACTGCCGGAACGTCGCAAGGGAGCGATGCAGCCGCTCTACGATTTGTATCTGGACATCCCCGATCATCCCGGAGAAATCGGCCGCATCACCACCCTGCTGGGTGCCAAACAGATCAGCATTACCAACATCCGCATCATGGAAAGCAGAGAAGATATCATGGGTGTGCTGCGGATCACGTTTCGCAACGAGGAAGAGCTGGAAAAAGGAGAAGAACTGCTGCGCTTTTTCGAGTACAACGTTTATCGCAGAGATTGAGAGAGGGGAGTGGAAGATGTGTTGCGCGTGTCGAAAGCGAAGCAAATCGAAGGGACGATCCGCGTACCAGGTGACAAGTCCATTTCCCACCGCGCGGTGATGTTTGGTGCTTTGGCAGAGGGAACAACGCGAATCAGCGGTTTTTTGCCAGGAGCAGACTGCCTCAGCACGATCAGTTGTTTCCGCCGGATGGGCATCTCCATTGAGCAGGATGGCGACTCCGTCACCGTGGAGGGAAAGGGATGGTACGGGCTTAGCGAACCCCATCAACGGCTCGATGTCGGCAACTCCGGTACCACCATCAGGCTGATGGCCGGAATTTTGGCGACACAGCCGTTCCACGCCGTATTGGAAGGGGACGAATCGATCGCCAAACGGCCCATGCGCCGCGTCGTCGGTCCGCTGCGGGAGATGGGCGCAAGGATTGATGGCCGGCAAAACGGTGAATTCACGCCACTGGCCATCCGCGGAGGTAAATTAAAAGGGATTGATTACCGTTCGCCAGTAGCAAGTGCGCAGGTCAAGTCAGCCATTTTGTTGGCCGGACTGCAGGCTGAAGGGACGACCAGCGTGGTGGAACCGCATGTGTCCCGGGATCATACAGAGCGGATGCTGAAAGCTTTTGGGATAGACGTTCGATGCGAGGGAACCCGTGTGTCGGTGTCTGGTGGTCAAACGCTGCAGGGGCGTGAGATTGTCGTACCGGGCGACATCTCGTCGGCAGCCTTTTTGATTGCCGCCGTGATGATGGTTCCAAACAGCTCGCTTGTCATTGAACAAGTAGGCATTAATCCGACGCGGACGGGCATTATTGACGTGGTGCGGGCGATGGGGGGACGTCTGGAAATTGTCAACGAACGCCTGGTAAATGAAGAACCAGTCGCTGATCTGCACGTCTTCCATTCCGAACTGAACGGGACCGTGATCGAAGGTGAACTGATTCCCCGTTTGATCGACGAAATCCCGGTGATTGCGGTCATGGCGACTCAGGCCAAGGGAACAACCGTTATCCGGGATGCTCAGGAGTTGAAGGTGAAAGAGACGGATCGCATCGCGACAGTCGTTTCCCAACTGACCAAATTTGGCGCCAAAGTGACACCGACTGACGACGGGATGATCATCGAGGGGGGGACCCCGCTTTCAGGCGCGGAGATCGACAGCCTGGGGGATCACCGGATCGGGATGGCAATGGCCGTGGCCGGACTGGCAGCCACGGGTGAAACGACGATAGCAAATGCGGAAGCGATCAATGTGTCCTTTCCGGGATTCGCCGATCTGTTGGCGCGGATCACGAAATAACCACATCATGCACAGTGCACCTGTCCGACATGCCAACTGTGACAGGTTGGACAGGTGCCGGCACATCCCAAAAAATAAACAAAATGAGCAAAAAAGGTTTGACAAGCGCTTACAATTGAATATAATTAAAAGTACAGTATGGTTTCTCTCCACTCCTATCCATATATATGAGCACATATGTGCTGCCGCTGTTTGTATGCGCTTACAATAGCGCGGAACAGCGGTCTTTTTTTTGTTGTTGGCAGGATGTATTCTATTCAGGAAGACTATATCGAGAGGATGTGAAGAAGAGGTGGAACGACTCCGTACCTTGCTAACCCGATTGGACGGCAGGGGTTACAAAGCGTATCAAGAACTGCGCGGCAGCTATCAAGGGGAGTGGTATCACTTACATATCGATCACGTCCAGGGCGACCCGTTTGCGGCCCCTTCACGAATCCGCGTGATCCTCCCCCGCGATTGCCGGCATATAGCCGACGAATGGCTGGATTCGAAGTGGCGGCGGATTGCAGTGGAAGACTATCTGGCGAGACAGGTTGCGGCAGCCATCCGGCAGACAGGATCACGCAAGCAAGGGAGCGGAAAAAGTGGTTTGATCGCCATCGATGCCCCCGGTCAGGAAATCTTACCGCGTACTGCGGTCAAGGTGACCAACGAGGCGATTGAAATCCGCTTGTCGGTAGGTTTGCCCGCTACCGGACGGACAATTCTGGGCCAGGATGCTGCCCGGCTGCTGGGCGCGACCGTGCCGGCAGTGGTGAAACAAGGAGTCGTGCAGATGGATCAACAAGGGCTGCGTCGTCATCTTAAACTGGCCGATCAGCAGCAGGCGATTCGCCGTTTTCTGGACGAGCACGGGTATGTGGCGTTTATCGCCAATGGGGCTGTTCTGCCGCGGGAATCGGGCACAAGCAACCGTCCGCTGCGCCAAGGCCGGGTGATTCCGTTTCAATCGCCGCCGTCACTTGAGATTGCCATCCCCGTTCCACATCAGCAGGAACCCATCCGGGGAATGGCCATTCCTGCGGGTGTCACGCTGATTGCCGGCGGCGGCTACCACGGAAAAAGCACACTGCTTCACGCCATCGAACGAGGTGTGTACAATCACATCGCCGGGGATGGCCGAGAATTCGTCATCACCGATGAGACGGCAGTAAAGATCAGGGCAGAAGACGGCCGGAGCGTCGAGGGGGTAAACATCTCGCCGTTTATCCAAAACCTCCCGTTCGGACGAACGACTGAGCGATTTTCCACGCGTGATGCCAGCGGCAGTACCTCACAGGCGGCCAACATCATGGAAGCATTGGAAATGGGGACGAAACTCTTGTTGATTGATGAGGATACCAGTGCCAACAACTTTATGGTGCGGGATGCGAAAATGCAGCAGCTGGTTCACAAGGAAAAGGAGCCGATTACCCCTTTTATTGACAAGGTGCGGCAGTTGTACGACTCATATGGCGTATCCACCGTGCTGGTTCTGGGGGGTTCCGGCGATTACTTTCGGGTTGCAGACCGGGTCATTATGATGGATGAATACCGGGCGCTGGATGTGACGGCGAGAGCAAAGACGATTGCGGGGGAGCATGACGATAGACAGTGTGAGGGAGGTACTTCCGGATTTGGGCCTGTTACCCACCGCGTCCCGCTGCCGGACAGCTTCGACATGCGGCGCGGGAACAGGGGAAAGGTGGAAGCAAAAGGGATGGCGACGGTACTTTTCGGCGATGAGCGGATCGACTTGTCCGCGGTGGAGCAGTTGGTTGATGAGAGTCAATGCCGGGCGATCGCCGACATGCTGATGCAGATAGCTGCCCGAGTGGATGGTACCAAAACGTTGGCAGAGCTGATGGAGGAATTGTATGAGATGATGGAAGAACACGGCGTGGAAGCGATATCCCGCCATGTTGGCAAACATCCCGGCGATTTGGCTCTCCCGCGCAGGTTTGAAGTGGCGGCTGCAGTCAATCGCTTGCGTTCTCTTCGCATCAAAGCGTAATTTCCTGCCGCAGATCCATTCTGCCAGTCATCTTTTCACGTACTTGCCACATATGCTCGTACTAGAGGATTCGTTTTGCGCAATCACGGATCAAGGAGGTACAAGCTGTGGCAGGGCAGATCGTGGTAATACGCGGTGGGACGTTGGTGACGGGATACCGAACGATGCAGGCCGATCTGTGGATTGAAGACGGCATCATCCGCCGCATCGGGAAGGATACGCTGGCGGTGCGAAGGGCGGGCAGCGGTCAACGACTCAAAGTGTTTGACGCCAGCGAGTATTACGTACTGCCTGGTTTGATCAAATTTGCCCGGACAACCTCTTCTGGGCAGCTTCACCATGAACAGTATAAACGTTACATCAGGTCGCTGATCGCAAGCGGGGTTACCACTATTTTGCATACGCTTAAGGCGGAACCGTGGATGACGGAAGAAGAGATCGGTTACCTGCTCACCCCGCACTTTAACAGTTCGCTTGATTACGGCATCCGCATCGGTGTTGACGTCAACCAGTTCACGTCTGCTTACCTGCGGCTGTTACGGGACTCTGGATTTCGTCTGATTGAAGTGACCATATACCGACATGCCGATATCAGGCAAATCGATTGGACACCGCTTTATCAACTCGCATATGGTGCACAGCTTGCCTTTCACTTGAGGATTTCACCGGAGGCCGTGATCAGCAGAGCGGAACGCAGCGATATCATTGAGTTGTGGACGGCTGACTGCCAGTACGGACAGATTCGCACCTGCATCGATGGTGCCGAACCGCGTACCTTGTATCAACCAGACCTGTTTTATCGGGTTGCGCTAATCAGTACGGCCCGATTACCGTCGGTGCTGCGCAGACTGCAGAGGGACTGGTACGGATATCTGCCAGCGTTTTGCCCGTATGATCGCTGGAACGCACCGCTCGATACCAGAGGGAGTGATCCGGAACGCCTGCTCTCCCTGTATATTCGACTCGCTTCGACAAATGCTGCCAAGGCGATTGGTTGGTACCCGCAGAAGGGTAGTTTGACACCAGGGGCCGATGCGGATCTTTGGCTGCTAAAAAAGGCAGAATGGTTGACAAATTTTGATGTTTCTACTATGCTCAACCTTAGTGAAGTATGCCAGCCAGCCTACGTGATGTCGAAAGGCCGCTGGATCTATCGACAAGGTACATACATGGATGCTGTCGGATCAGGCCGCTGCTTGCGGGATGTACGATGCTATAACTACGTGATGTGACCCCGTTTTCGAGGGTTTTTTTTCTAAGTCGCCTTTTCATGTGAACGCCGTCTTTCGATGGGAAAGAACAGGCACAGGTCTGCGTGAACCATTGAAAGTGTGCCGTTTTCGGTTGAATCCGACCCGGTCTGCTATCAACTTGTCGTAAAGATGCGAAAAAATGAGGGCAAGACAGCGCAACTTTTTGGCCGCCCTGACGGTATAACTAGATAAACGCGGGAAACCGTCGGGGGGATCGGAATCGCTGAGGGGGTATACCTGATGATGACCGACTCCCAATTGATACGCGAGATCAAGGAAGGCAACATTGAATGTTATGCCGAACTGATTTCCCGATACGAAAAGAAGATCTTCTCGTTTGTCGTTCACATGCTGCGCCAAGCCCATCTGGAGCACATGGCAGAGGACATTTGTCAGGAGACTTTTTACAAAGCGTATCGGAGCATCCACTCCTTCCGCGATATCGAAGCGACGTTTTCCACCTGGCTTTATACGATCGCCAGAAACACGGTGCTGAGCGAACTGCGCAAGAGCCGAAACGCCGACGTGTATCTCGAGGACACGGTTCAGGTTCCGGTGGCATCGTACGAACGGATGCCGGAGCAGCAGCTGCTGCGCGTGGAGCGGGAAGCGCTGGTACGAAGAGCGATCAACAACCTGCCGGAAAAGCAGCGCTCGGCGCTGATTTTGCGAGAATACGAACAAATGGACTACAACGAGATTGCTACAATTCTTGATTTGACTGTAAGCTCGGTGAAATCCCTGCTGTTTCGGGCACGTCAAAGCATCAGAGTGCAGTTGGAGTCCTACATGATGGATGCTTATCTGGAAGAAGCCGAAGGGATGACGAAACGATGAAATGCGAAGAGGCGCAACAACTGTTAACTGAATACAGGGATGATCTTTTGCCCGAGATCACCCGCCGCCGTCTGGAACAGCACCTGGAATCCTGTCTCACGTGCCGGACGGAGCAGCAGATGTGGGAAGACAGCAGCAGGTGGATTCAGGCGGAGAAAGAAAAGTACGGCACGGTGCAATCGACGCGCTCCATTGTCGATGCGGTGATGGCGCGCATCCTCTCAGAGGAGAAGTGGGCGATTCCGATTGGACGCAAGGTGTTTACGGTCACGGCCCGCATGCGGAGAATGGGGGCTGTTGCCGCTGTCCTGCTGCTGGCGCTCTGTTCGTTCGCATTGTATACGGAATCGGGTGATGAATCGCTTGCGGCCGGAACCATCGTCACCCCGACCAAAACGGAGGTGATTTCTGCGTCCATCGAAATCACGCCGCAGATTGAAGAGCTGTCTTCTGCTGAAGAGGCGCCGGACAGCAAACAGTTTGCCTCCGCCGCGGCTGGGATTGCGTACGAAAGCAGTCTTCCACCGGCAGGGTTGAAGCCAAACTATGGTTTGATTCTTGGATTTTTTGGCATACTGGTTACCGTCCTGGGCATGAGCTGGTTGACACGGGCCTGACGACGTGGTGGAAAAGACCGTCTGCGGACGGTCTTTTTGCGCTTGGTCGCATAATATGACAGGAAACTGGGGTGTTATGGTTGCATCAAAAGTGGTTGCAGGTGATTGATCAGGGAGTCGCCAAAATCAAGGAAAACGAAGTGGAACTGGGCATCACCGTGCTGAAAAAAGTACAGGAACATGGAAAGGCGATCCCGGAAGTGATGCTCTACCTGGCAGACGTGTGGTATCAGTTGGGGCATCTGGAGGAAGCCAGAGAGACGGCGCAGTTGGTTGTCGCTGCTGCGTCACAGAAATCGGAGCTCCACCGGGAAGGGGAGCTGCTGCTGGCCGAAATCGCGCTGGACGAGGATCGGTATGACGAGGCCCAGGCGATATTGTACCGGCTGAAAGAGGAGGGCTGTGACGAAACCCGTTTGTACCTGCTGTTGGGGGACCTTTACGCCCTGCAGGGACTTGATGAAGTGGCGATGAAGTACGTCGAACAAGCACGTCAGCTGGAACCTGACAACGAGCAGCTGCTTGCTGCCTTGAGTGAATTGTACATGCGTTTGGGGCGAAACAGCGAGGCAATCGCCTGCATGCAGAAAGCAGATCACTCTGATCTCGGGTCCCTGGTGATGAGAGCGCGCACATTGGCGCAGAGTGGTGACTTCGAGGCGGCGTATCAGTTGTACCGGCGTGCACTGGAGATAGACAAACTGCCGGAGGTCCTGTTCGGCTGCGGCATGATGGCGTTTCACCTGGGGAGGCTGGAAGAAGCAAAAGAATACCTTCAGATGCTGTTGGCCCTGGATGAGGAGTACGTAACGGCATACCCGCTGCTGGCCGATGTCTGGCTGGCTTCAGGACGGACGGACAAAGCGATTGACGCGCTGATCCAGTATGTCAAGCTGTCCGGCTTCGATACCAGCCAGATCGCCCGCTTGATTGCCCTGCTCAGGCAGTCCGGCCGCTACGAAGAGGCCAAAGAATATCAGGCTCTGTACGATCAGTGGGAGCGGAGTGAAGAGCAGGGGGAGTAAGGCAGTCAAGTGCATGAACGGCGAGAGATGTTCCGTTGAACAGGAAGTTGCGCAAGCGCAGCTTCCTGTTTGTTTTAGCTTGGGCGATCTTGGTAAGAATGAGAGTAAAGGAATCGGGGATTGAAGGGATGTCCACATGAACTTGGCAGAAATTCTGGTCTTTACGGATATCAGGCAGTTGAACCAGATTGCCGGGTACTACGGGTACGAGTGTAATCATCACTCCAAAAACGAGCTGATCACCACCTTGTTGGCCGGTCTGCGTCTGCGCCAGACGATTCAGGAGGAAGTGAAGCGTCTGACAGAGGAAGATATCCACTTTTCCCTCCTGCTGTTTTTGGACAAGCGGTTCAAGTTTACGCTTGAGGATCTGCTGGCCAAGGCAGGAGTGGCGCTCGGTCAAGCGGCGGAAAAGTCACGGGACGCCTCCCGCAAGTTGGTGAGCGGCGCACTGAAGCGGGGCTGGCTGTTTCCGCTAAAAGGAGCGTACAGCGAGCAGTTTCAAGTGCCGGTTGATTTGCGTGAGCCTTTCCTGGCGGCGTGGCTGAAAAACAGGTGCGAGGGCGACACCACTGCGACCACTCAGCCCGCAGCCTACCGCGATGAAGGTACCGCTGCTTGCGACGATCTCTATCTGTTCCTGTCCTTTTTGCAGAAGGAACCGGTCCCGCTTACTGCTGAGGGCAGCATGTATAAACGCTATCAGGTTCAATTGTTCCGACAGTTTCACATCAAGGAAGAACCGGTGGCGAAAGAAAGGTGGCGGTTTGGGTACGGACTTCACTTTGATCAGTACCCGGACAGGTTTTCGCTCTTGTATGACTTCTGCTATTACCAACACTGGATTGAAGAACGGCCAGGCCATGTCGCGATCACCGAACGGGGGAGCGAGTGGCTAAAAACCGGTTACACCGACGAAACGTACCACCAGCTGATCCGGTTTTGGCTGCGTTTGTACAAGAGGGCCGTACCCAACCTGCCGATGTTGGTTCAGTTGATCCCCCTGATGGCTGCGAGCGGATGGATTGCCCGGCACGAGCTGGAGGATTCCCTCCTCCCTTTCATTACTCCTTTTTACTACGACGACCCGCTGAGTATTTTACATAACCGAGTATTAAAAATGATGGTTCATCTGGGGCTTTTAAAAGTGGGGCAGACAGATGGTGAATGGCAATATGCTGCAACCTACGCCTGCCGGACGTGGCTAAGGGAGTGGAATGGCTTTGCCGAAACCACGATTTTGTTAAAGTGAGGGATGAGAATGGAAAGTTCCAACTACATGCAACAACAAAATGTGCTGGCTGGTTTGCTGTCGGAGATCGTGATTGATCAGGAAATGCGTTCGTTTCGCAAAAAAACATTATATGAAGAGATTGACAGGGCACTCGCAATGAAGAACAAGGAACGTTTTCTGATCCTGACGGCGGAATTACGGGCCATCATGGAATACGAACAGTCCGAGACTGGCTGATTGTCAGGCGGTGGCGGCCGTGGTAAGCTAGACCCAGACTCTGAGCAGGAAAAGGGGATCTGGCATGCAGTGGAGAAGCGAGCAAGTGAACAACTGGGAGGAGCTGCGTCCATACGTGGATACTGCGCTGCTCCCTCTTTATTTGTACAGGCAGGAACTGTCCGTTCCGCAGCACGTAAACCGGATGACTGCACTGGCCAATGCCGCTTCCGGCATCGAACAACGGCTCAGGGGCAGGGTACTGCAGTTTCCGCTTGCTTATCAGGGGGAAGGGAACAACCTGTTTGCTCTGCCAACCGGCTTTCCCGTTTACATCATTCTCCGGTACGCCGGGGACGAATGGCAGTTGCAGTACGAGCGGGAGTCGGCGGTCGTACACACACTCTCCGTGTGGGAAGAGGATCTGACCGATCCGCTTCGGTTTGAGGTGGCCGTCCAGGTCTTGTACGAGGCAGTCACAGACATTTGGCGAGCGATGCGGGAGAACCGTTGACAGATAGAAGTTTCCTTTTTTGGTCATACTACGGATGACCTTATGTCCATATTTGACAAAATCTCAACAATCTCTTTTTTTGCAGGGATTGCGCCCCGGCTTGGCCTGTGGACATTCTTGACATCTAAAGGGGCGTTAGCTATGATTGGTCTTGACCTAGTGTAAGAAAGCGTATGTAGTACCTTCGTTACGTCATTTTACAGGATAAGGAGGGGAAGACAGGTTGAGTGAGAAACGGGAAATTTCCAGACGTACTTTCCTTAATTATGCTCTGATGGGGACTGGCGGTTTCCTTGCTGCAGGCATGATCACCCCGATGGTACGGTTTGCAATTGACCCGATGCTGAAAGCAACGGGCGGTGGAGATAAAGTAGCGGTAGGAAGCGTTGACGATTTTGGTTCAGAGCCGAAACGTGTGGAATTCAAACTTCATACCAAGGACGGCTGGTACGAATCTGAATCCACACTTGTCGCCTGGGTGCGCAAACTGGATGACGGTTCGATCCTCGCGCTTTCTCCGATTTGCAAACACCTGGGCTGTACCGTGGACTGGAACATTAGTCCCGACCATCCAGAGCAGTACTTCTGTCAGTGTCACATGGGGCGCTACAACATCGACGGCCAAAATGTCATTGGCACGCCGCCGTTGAAGTCGCTTGACATGTACGAGACGGAAATCAAGGATGGAAAGCTTTATCTGGGTAAAATCATTCCAAATCCACGACCGGGGGTGGAAATGTAGATGCTGCAGAAGATGTACGATTGGGTCGACGAGCGCCTGAATATCACCCCGATGTGGCGTGATTTGGCGGACCACGAAGTTCCAGAACACGTGAACCCGGCACACCACTTCTCCGCGTTCGTCTATTGTTTCGGGGGCCTGACGTTCTTCATTACTGTTATTCAAATCCTATCTGGAATGTTTTTGACCATGTACTATGTTCCAGATATCAATAACGCGTATGAATCCGTCAAATACTTACAAAACGAAGTGGCGTTCGGTGTCATTGTACGCGGTATGCACCACTGGGGAGCAAGTCTTGTCATCGTGATGATGTTCCTCCATACGCTGCGCGTCTTTTTCACCGGTTCGTACAAAAAACCGCGTGAGATGAACTGGGTTGTCGGCATGCTTATCTTTTTCGTCATGCTCGGCTTAGGGTTTACCGGTTACCTGCTGCCTTGGGACAACACGGCGTACTTCGCAACCAAGGTAGGTCTGGAAATCGCGCAGACCGTACCGCTGATCGGTCCGTATGCCAAAGCACTGCTGACCGGTGGAGACATTGTCGGTGCGCAGACGCTGGCCCGCTTCTTCGCCATTCACGTCTTCTTCCTGCCGGCCGCCTTGCTGGGCCTGCTTGGCGCTCACTTTATCATGATTCGTCGGCAGGGCATTTCTGGACCATTATGATGTCTTCGATAAGGAGGAATTAGCATGGCAAAACACGATAAAGATGCTACCTTCGTCGGAGACTCTCGGGTACCTGCGAAGCGCATCCCGAATGTTGCCCCGTCTTACTCCGACTTTCCGGGAAAATCGGAGCCGTTTTGGCCAAACTTCCTGCTGAAAGAGTGGATGGTAGCAGCTGTAGGATTGGTCGGTTTTCTCGTCCTGACGGTTTCGCACGAATCTCCGTTAACGGCGAAGGCAAACCCCAATGACACATCGTTCGTACCGCTGCCCGACTGGTACTTCCTGTTCTTGTACCAACTGCTCAAGTATCCCTGGGCTTCCGGTGACTGGGTTGTCCTCGGAACGGTGATTATTCCGGGAATTGCCTTCGGTGCACTACTGCTGGCGCCATGGCTGGATGCCGGTCCGGAGCGCCGGGCGATTCGTCGGCCGATTGCATCCGGAATCATGCTGCTCTCCCTGGTCGGGATCTTCTACCTAACTTGGGCAGCAATGGATGAACACCACCGGAATCACCCCAGCCCGGCTGGCGGAGGTTCCCACGGTGCCGCGCCTGCACCTGCAGAGGAGGCGGATCCCGCTTTCAAGGCGGCCGATATCTGGACCGCTCAACAGAGCTGTATAAGCTGTCACGGAAACAACATGGAAGGTACCGCGGCAGCGCCCAATCTGCAGAAGGTTGGCGAGAAGTACTCTGCCGAGGAGATTGCCGAGATTATCAAGAACGGGAAACCGCCGCTCATGCCGGGTGGCATGATCAAGGACGAACAGGCGATCAAGGAACTGGCCGAATATATGGCAACATTGAAGTAATTTTGCTGTGGAAGCGAAAAGCTGGCTGACAACTCGGTCAGCTTTTCCTTTTCCAGGTGACGCGGCTTGGGGCTCAACCATCATGGAGCGGTGGGCGCTTCGCGATCACGACCAAAAGACGTGCTTTGTCACGGTTGTACAAATATGGGAGACGATGCGATGAGACAGATGTGGGAGTGGTTTTGTGACTCGCTAGGGAAGTCATGGTTTCTCTGGACGCTGTTTTTTGTCAATCTCTTGGGGACAATTTACGGTTTCTACTGGTACAAAAATCAACTGGCCGATACGCATCCTGCCTTCTTTCGTATTTTCGTGCCCGACAGTCCGACCGGAAGCGGCCTGTTTACCCTGGTGCTGCTTACGTACATACTGGGGCGCCACATCCCGGTTTTGGAGGCACTCGCCGGTATCACCAATTTTAAATACGGCGTCTGGGCTGTTGCCGTCATCCTGGCTGGCTGGTCTTTGGGGAACGAGGTGGGAGCAACCGATCTGATGCTGCTTTTTTCTCATGCCGGCATGGCCGTTGAGTCGCTGCTGTACACGCGCTTCTACAAGCTAAGCTGGCTGCCGGTAGGGATTGCGGCTTTGTGGACGCTTAATAACGACTTTCTTGATTATGTGATGGACATACACCCCTGGCTGCCGGATGAACTGGTTCCTTATACCGGAATCGTTGGTCTTTTCACGGTTCTGCTCAGCTTGATTTCCATCTCCCTCATCTGGTATCTGAACGTGAAAGCGAATCAATTCAAGGTCTAATCTTGTCCTCCTGTCCATAGGCTGTACTATGGGAAAGGAGGTTTTTTACGTTGAAGAAGAGTACCAGGCTGCTTTTGCTTCTGCTTATCCTGGGTGTGTTGTTGGCATGGCCGATCCGCCTGTTGATGGGTCAATTGGAAACGGAGCCGGAACATCAGCATATGCAGCAACTGGATAAGTTGGCGGAAGATTTTTACCAATCAACCAAGCAGGGTGATGTCGAACGATCCCGACAGCAGATCGACAAAATTGCCGAACTCTTTCCCAATATAACCCTCCCCGTGACCATTCGCATCGAAAGTTTAAATGCAGTGACCCAATCCATTCTGGCGGCAAAGCAGATGTTTGCTTCTCCCCGTGTCAATGAAGAAAGACTGCTGTGGCACGCGACGCAGGTGCGTATCGCTATCGATGCCCTGCATCACCTCCATCAGCCGCTTTGGAAACAATACCAGTCTTCCTACATGAATCAACTGCATCATTTGATGGAAGCTGCTGTTCAACAGGATTTGAACCAGTTTCGGGCCCAGTTTGACGAAAACTACTATTTGTACCTGGTCATTCGGCCGGGGATGGGCATTCACGTGAAGGATCAGCAGATGAACACCATCGACTCCGCCTATGACAGCGTAATCCGAGCATTGCGCCATACTGCCCCCGACTGGCAGGTGATTCGCGACGGACTGCGCCAGTTGAGCGCCGCCATGCAGGCGGCGTTTGGAGGAGAGGAACGGACTGCGATGGGTGGACCGTATGTACCGGCTTCGCCGTACATGCTGATATTTAGCGTAACGGCCGCTGTCGTACTGACTCTTACCTATGTTGGATGGAAGAAATACAGGGCGGAACAGCATGCGTAATGGGAAACAAAGCATCCCGCACCATCGGATGTCGTCGATCGGTGCGGGATGTTTTGTTCTCCTTACTCTTCTCTAAGCGGCTGTCTGTTTTCATCAAACGTAAACCCTTCTCCCAATACCTCATGGACATCGTTTACCACCACGAAGGCATGAGGGTCGATCTCCTGCACGATGGTTTTCATCCGCATGACCTCGTTCCGGCTAACCACACAGTAGAGTACCTCTTTCTTGCTCCCGGAAAAGGCCCCTTTGCCGGACAGCATTGTCACGCCTCGCCCCAATTCAAGGATCTGGTTGGCGATGTCCGACGTTTTATCGGAAATGATCGTCAACGCTTTACCGGCGTATGCCCCTTCCTGCACGAAATCGATGACCCGGGCGGCAATAAAGACGGCTACCAGCGTATACATTGCACTTTCCAGGCTTAAATAGATCAGCGAGGCGCCGATAACCAGCATGTCGCCAAAAAACAGGGTGCGTCCCATACTGATACCAGCTGTCTTGTTCAGCAAACGTGCAATGATGTCGACGCCGCCGGTGGTACCGCCAAAACGGAAGATAATGCCAAGGCCAATACCAAGGGTGACGCCTGCATAGAGGGAAGCCAGGAGCGTGTCTTCCAGTGGAGACGGATCAAGCAGCCAGTCAAACAGGGAGAGAAAAGCCGACAATGAGAATGTGCCAATAATGGTATAGAGAAAGGCTGCTCTGCTCAGAACCTTCCATCCAATGAAAAACAGCGGAACGTTCAGCGCAAAGTAGACGATCCCCTGATCCACCTGCGGCAGAAGCAGCTTGATGATAATGCTGATCCCGGTAATTCCGCCTTCTGCCAGGTTGTTGGGGATGTTGAAGGTATTGATGCCGAATCCCATGATCGCTGTGCCAACGATGATCGCCGCTATACTTTTGAGACGCATTTTCATTCGCGTTCGCTCTCCTTACCCGTCACAACATTGGTAGAAGTTACATGGACAATACCAGTGCAATTATAATGGAGGTTTTCCCGCTTGTCCATTTTGTGATACACTTTTCAGTGCATCACGATTTGGCAAATCGGCCGCCTTGCGGTACGATGATATTAGAATGTGAAACAGTTGCACTGCGCTGGGGGGAGACGGCACTGTGAGCAAGGAGAAGACGCTGCACGAGATCCAGCAGGAAGTGGACCAGTACATACGGCAGTTTAAGGAAGGATATTTTTCGCCGTTGGCGATGATGGCACGGATGACCGAAGAAGTGGGAGAACTGGCCCGTGAAATCAACCATTACTACGGCGAAAAACCGAAAAAGCAGAATGAGCAGGAGAAGACAGTGGAAGAAGAGTTGGGTGATGTGTTTTTCATCGTGCTCTGCTTTGCCAACTCTTTGGGTATCGACTTGCAGCAGGCATTTGACCGGATCATGCACAAGTTTCAAACGCGCGACAAGGATCGCTGGACAAGGATAGAGGAGTAGATCAAGAGATGACGACACAAACACAGCAGACAATCAGGGTGGCCGTCGCCGGGGCAAAAGGCCGCATGGGCCAAGAAGTGGTAAAGATGTTGTTGCAAGACGATTCACTCGCCTTTGTAGCCGGGATTGACTCCAGGCTGAGCGGTGTCGACGTGGGCGAGGTGATCAGCGGAAAACCGATTGGTGTACCGTTTTTTAACTCGTTGGAAGAGGCACTCGATACAGAACGGCCGGATGTGTTGGTCGACTTTACTACCCCACACACGGGATACCGCCATATGGAAGTGGCAATTGAACGTGGGGTGAGGCCGGTTGTGGGAACAACCGGATTTACCCCCGAGCAGATGGATACGCTGCGTGAGCGGTGCCGAGAAAAACAACTGGGCGCAATCATCGCGCCAAATTTTGCGATTGGCGCCATTCTCTGCATGAAGTTTGCCGCAATAGCGGCCAAGTACATGCCGCATGTGGAAATCATCGAGCTGCACCATGACCGGAAACTGGACGCACCAAGCGGAACAGCCATAAAAACCGCGGAGTTGATTGCGGAGGCACGCCGCTCGTTTGTACAGGGACATCCGGAGGAAACAGAAAGCCTCACAGGGGCTCGCGGTGCTGCGTTTGATGGCTTCCGCATTCACAGCGTACGCCTGCCGGGACTGGTGGCTCATCAAGAGGTATTGTTTGGCGCAACCGGACAGACGCTTTCGATTCGCCACGATTCCATCAGTCGGGAGTCCTTTATGCCTGGTGTCAGCATGGCGATCAAAGCCGTGATGAACCTGGATACCCTGGTGTACGGTTTGGAACACTTGTTGGATTGACAGAGACAAGGGGGAGAAACGGATGAGGATCGCGCTGATTGCCCACGACAGGAAAAAGGAGGAAATGGTCCAACTGGCGACCGCCTATGAATCCATATTAAAGGAACACGAACTGTACGCCACCGGTACGACAGGAACGAAAATCATGGAAAACACGTCTCTTTCGATTACCCGTTTCTTGTCCGGTCCGCTTGGTGGCGACCAGCAGATCGGCGCCATGATCGCCCGCAATGAGATGGATCTGATCATCTTTCTCCGGGACCCGCTTACTGCCCAGCCCCATGAACCAGATATCATCGCCCTGCTTCGGCTGTGTGACGTCCATCGTATTCCGTTTGCCACCAACATGGGCACAGCGGAAATCCTGCTAAAAGCGCTGGAAAGAGGGGAGTTGGCATGGCGCAACGTGGTGCGCGGGCAGGAGAAGTAGGTTCACTGGACATTCTGGCCTTTGGCGCCCATCCCGACGATGTGGAGATTGGTGCGGCGGGCACACTCATTCTGGCTTCCCGGCAGGGGAGACGAGTGGGAATTGCCGATCTGACCTGCGCCGAGCTTTCTTCCAACGGAACGGTTGAGCGGCGGCAGGAGGAGGCAGCAGCAGCTTCCCGCCTGCTTGGGCTTAAGGCCAGGTTCAACCTTGGCCTGCCGGATCGCGGCCTGCAGTTCGTGCACAAGCAGGCGCATGACATGATCGTGGAGCTGATTCGCAAGACACGGCCGCAGATTGTACTGGCCCCCTACTGGCAGGACCGCCACCCTGATCACGAGTCGGTCTCCCGTCTGGTCAAAGAAGCGGTCTTTACCGCCGGAATTGGCAGATACCGTACGGAAGCGCTCCTGCCCGCTCACCGTCCCGCCCGGCTGTACTATTACTTTATCAACAGTACAGCAGCCCCAACCTTTGTTGTTGACATAAGCGACGTATACATAGAAAAGATGGAAGTGCTTCGCTGCTACAAAAGTCAGTTTGAACGGGAAGAGGGCAGTGTCAGCACACCGCTGAACAATGGGTACCTGGAAAATGTGGCAGCTCGCGAACAACTGTTTGGACAGCAGGTCGGCGTTGCCCATGCCGAAGGTTTCGTCAGCGCCGTTCCGCTCAGCTTGCCCTCGCTTCTGTAACGGCGTGAAAAGAAAGGAGAGGCGTACCCAATGAATATCGGTATCACCTGCTATCCCTCGTTGGGCGGCTCCGGCGTGGTGGCCACCGAGTTAGGCAAGCTGTTGGCCGAGCGGGGGCATCGGGTGCATTTCATCACTTCCAGCATGCCGTTTCGCCTGGGTACCTTTCACCCCAATCTGTTTTACCACGAGGTGGAAGTGAATCAGTACGATGTGTTTAAGTATCCGCCCTACGACCTGACCCTGGCCAACCGGATGGCACAAGTGGCGCGGGACGAACAGCTGGACATCTTGCACGTCCATTACGCGGTTCCCCATGCCCTGTGCGCCTATTTGGCCAAACAAATGGTGGGGGATCAGCTAAAAGTGGTGACAACCTTACACGGAACAGACATCACCGTTCTCGGTTACGACTCCAGCTTAAGCGAAATGATTCGGTTCGGGATCGAGCAAAGCGACCTGGTAACGGCCGTATCCGGTGATCTGATCCGGGAAACCAAAGAGCTGCTGCATGTAACCAAGAAGATTGAACTGGTATACAACTTCGTGGATAAAAGGCGCTACTACCGGCGGGACGCAAGCGAGATCAGGAAGCGTTTTGCGTCGGAACATGAAAAGGTGCTGATGCACATCTCCAATTTCCGACCGGTCAAGCGGGTTCACGATGTTGTAGAAGTGTTTGCCCGGGTACGCCAGCAGATACCCTCCAAACTGGTGTTCATTGGGGAAGGACCGGAACTTGCCAATATCCGCCGAATGGTGTGTGACCGCGGCTTGAATGAGGATGTCAGCTTTCTGGGCAAACAGGATGATGTAGCCGAAGTGATTTCCATGGCTGATGTGATGCTGCTCCCATCGGAGAAAGAGAGTTTTGGTCTGGTCGCCCTGGAGGCGATGGCCTGCGGGGTGCCGGTCATTGCCACAAGAACAGGCGGACTTCCCGAGGTGGTTCGGGATGGAGAGTGCGGCTACCTGAGTGAAGTAGGGGACGTGGAACAGATGGCGGCCAATACCCTCCGTTTACTGCATGATGAGGAACGGTATCGTCGTTTTTCCCTGGCAGCCGTGGAACGTTCCTATCACACATTTTGCCACGAGACGATCACCAGTCAGTACGAAACGTTGTATAGGCGGCTGCTGGACCGGAACCGTAAGAACAGTGCGGGACACTTTCCCGCCAACGTCTAGGCGCTGCGGGAAGCGGCGGAGCTTGGACAGACAAGGGGGGCGGGACAGATGCTGAAAGAGCATGCCACGCTTGTTTTGGAACGGCTGGAGAACGCCGGGTTCGAAGCCTATTTCGTCGGGGGCTGCGTTCGCGACTGGCTGTTGGGGAGGCCGGTTCATGATATTGACATCTGTACCAATGCACGGCCGGAGGAAGTAATGACACTGTTTCCCGAACACGTTCCGACCGGAGTCAAGCATGGTACGGTCTCAGTGAAACAGGGGCCTTACCTGTTTGAAGTGACGACCTACCGGCTGGAAGCGGAGTACGAATCGTATCGCCGCCCCACTGAGGTGAAGTTTGTCTCTGATCTGGAGTCCGATTTGGCGCGAAGAGATTTTACGATCAACGCCATGGCGCTCAGTCGCGAGGGAAGACTGGTCGATCCGTTTTATGGACAAAAAGATTTAAACGATCGTCTAATTCGGGCAGTGGGAGAAGCGCAGTCGCGATTCCGTGAAGACGCGCTGCGTCCCTTGCGAGGCGCCCGTTTTGCCGCTCAGCTTCAGTTCTCCATCGAGACCAGGACCAAACAGGCGATTCAAGAGACCGCCCCTCTGCTGAAACACATCGCTGTGGAACGGATTCGCGGAGAACTGCACAAGTTGATCGACAGCGATCACCCGCAGGTGGGATTTGCCGTGTTGGAGCATACGAGACTCCTTTCGGCTTATCCGCTGCTTGAGGAAACATTTGCCCGGGCGTCGAGTGAAGCGTGGCGGCTGCCCCAACTTGGCTCTTCTCTGCTCAAGTGGAGCCTCCTCTGTTATGCCGCCTCAAGAAACGAGGAACAGGTGCGTGAATTCACCGCCCTGCTGCGTATGTCGAAGCGGGAACGGGAGGCGATTCACCGCTATGCACAACTTCTTCTTTCACTGCAGCCGCAGTGGGACCGTCCGCAGCCAATCGACTGGGCACCGCTGCTTTTGACGCATGGGTGGGATACCTGCATGGGACTTGATATGCTGCTGCAGGCTGTTTGGTGGAAGAACAGGGACCGCAGCGTCTCACAGTGCCTGATTGATACGTATGCAGCCCTGCCGGTTAAGTCAACGAAAGATCTGGCGGTGTCGGGAAAAGATCTGATGCAGGCCTTTTCGCGACAGGCCGGAAGTTGGATTGGAGATCTGCTCGCTTATTTGTTGGAGCAGACCGCGCTGCACGGGCTGCCCAACAGGCGTGAGGATTTGCTGGAGGCCGCGATGAAGGAGTTAGAAAGACATGAATATTAAGCAGGAAATTCTCAAAGCGTTTCGTGAGCATCCCGACCAGTTTATCTCTGGGGAACACCTCAGTCAGCTATGCCATTGTTCGCGAACGGCTGTCTGGAAACATATCGAGGAACTGCGGCAGGAGGGTTACGAGTTCGAGGCTGTACGCCGGTCGGGCTACCGGCTGGTGACCGCTCCGGATCGGATAGCCGCTGAAGAGATTGCGGCCGGTCTTGAAACCGAAACGATCGGACATACTGTTTACGCATACGATACGGTCGTCACCACGCAGCAATTGGCGCATGAAGCAGCCGGAAAAGGGGCACCGGAGGGAACACTGGTCGTCGCTGATCAGCAAACTGGCGGAAGAGGACGGCTTGGCCGTGTCTGGCATTCCCCAAAAGGGACGGGTATTTGGATGAGTCTGATCCTGCGTCCTCATATAGAACTTACGCGCGCTCCGCAAATGACCTTGTTGACGGCAGTGGCAATGGCCCGGGCTGTGCAGAGCGAGACTGGATTGGAAGCGCAGATCAAATGGCCGAACGACATTTTGATCAACGAAAAAAAAGTGTGCGGGATTCTTACCGAACTAAATGCCGAGTCGGATCGGATCAACTATCTGGTCATCGGCATCGGCATCAACGTAAATCAGCAGCCACAGGATTATCCACCCGAGCTTCGTTCCACTGCCACCTCGCTTCGCATCGAAGCGGGCCAACCGTTCCACCGGGCCATGCTGATCCAAACGTTTTGCAAGCAGTTTGAACAGCTCTACCGGGAATACCTGGAGCACGGGTTTGCCCCCATTAAGGCAAGATGGGAAGCGTACGCCACGACCTTGGGCAAAATGCTGACCGTACGTACGCAGCACACAACCATTGAAGGGCGGGCTGTCGGGCTTGACCCCGATGGTGTTCTCGTGGTGGAGGATCGTGACGGCGTACGGCACAAAGTGTACTCTGCTGATATAGAACAGGGTGCAAACCGGTAAAATCTCTGGTATACTGATGTTCATGAGGCTGTATCAGTGATGAACAGCACTCCTGCCTTTATGCATTTTTTTTGAAAAATGAACAATCTGCTCTGAGCCTGTAAGGACCGAGACAGAAGGAAATCCGGATGATCGGGTCATTCCGAAAGGGGACCGGCATCTTTTGTGTAGGTATGGAAGACCTTCTCCGTAGCGGGAAGGTCTTTTCTGTATAAAGGATGGACGGTTGCTCCGCGATTACGGGTTGTAGAGCACGGGTGAGGTGAACACACGTGAGGGAAAAACCTGTCTCCACCGCCGACCTGCGCAAATGTAAGCAGGACCGGCAGCCGATTGCCGTGATTACCGCGTATGATTATCCGTCGGCCAAACTTGTCGACGAAGCCGGAGTGGACGTGATTCTGGTTGGTGACTCGCTTGGCATGGTCGTACTTGGCTACGATTCGACCATTCCTGTTACGATGGAAGAAATGCTCCACCACACCAAAGCGGTAACCCGGGCAGCCAAGCGGGCGTTGGTCGTTGCCGACATGCCGTTTCTGAGTTATCACGGATCGCTGGAAGAAGCCTTGAAAAACGCCGGACGGCTGATGCAGGAAGGATTGGCCAAAGCGGTCAAGATGGAAGGGGGAACCGAGATCGTGCCTGTTGTCAAACGCTGCGTGCAGGCCGGAATCCCCGTCATGGGGCACATCGGTCTGACCCCCCAATCCGTGTACCAGCTTGGCGGCTACAAGGTACAGGGGAAAGACGCCCAGGCTGCGGCGAAACTGCTGAAAGAGGCGAAGGAATTGGAGGAGGCAGGCGTGTTCTCTTTGGTTCTGGAGTGCGTGCCGGAGGAGGTTGCAGCCAAAATCAGCGAGAGCGTCTCCGTTCCCGTGATCGGCATTGGCGCGGGTGCCGGCTGTGACGGACAAGTGCTGGTCTTTCATGATGTTTTGTCTTACGCCTCGACGATCAAACCCAAGTTTGTCAAGCGCTACGCCGATGTCGGCAGCGTGATCAGCCAGGCGGTTTCCGCATACATCGACGATGTAAGAACAGGGCGATTCCCGGCGAAGGAACATTCCTTTCATGCTTCGGAGGAAACGATTCAAGCCTTGTACGGAGAAGGAGTCAAGTCATGATCCAGGTTGTTGCAACGATTGCGGAAATCCGCGAGCGGATTGGCCAGGCCCGCAGGATGGACAAGCGCATCGGTTTTGTACCGACGATGGGGTACCTGCACGCCGGGCATCTCAGTCTGGTGGAAGCTGCACGCCGCTGTAGTGATATCGTGGTGATGAGTATCTTTGTTAATCCCCTTCAGTTTGGGCCTCAGGAAGATTTCTCCCGCTATCCGCGCGATTTCGAACGGGATCGTGCATTGGCTGAATCAGCCGGTGTCGATTTGTTGTTCGCGCCGACGGTGGAGGAGATGTACCCGCAAAAAATCTTGACGACCGTGTCGGTTGCGCAGGTGGCTGAGCCGCTTTGCGGACGGTCCCGCCCCGGACACTTTGAGGGTGTGGCGACGGTCGTGGCCAAACTGTTTCATATCATTCAGCCCGACTTTGCCTTCTTTGGACAAAAAGATGCGCAGCAGCTTGCCGTCATTCAGCGGATGGTGCAAGATTTGTCCATTCCGGTAACAATCGTGCCGTGTCCAATCGTACGGGAAGCGGACGGGTTGGCGATGAGTTCCCGAAATGTCTACCTGTCGGCGGAGGAGCGAAAACAGGCAACCGTACTCTACCGCAGTCTGGAGCGGGCCAAACATTTGCTCGCAGCCGGGGAGCGACGGGCGGCAGTTATCCGCAAAGAGCTGAAACAGATGATTGAAGCGGAACCGCTGGCTGTCATCGATTATGTGGAAGTGGTCCACTATCCCTCCATGCGAGAAGCGACAGAGTTGAACAAGGGTGATCAGGTGCTTGTTGCGCTAGCCGTCAAATTTGGCCGCACCAGACTGATCGACAACCTGATCAGCACGATCCAATGACTGGATGAAAGGACGATGCGGACAATGTTTCGTACGATGATGAAGGCAAAAATCCATCGCGCCCAGGTCACCGAGGCCAATCTCCACTATGTAGGCAGCATAACCATAGACAAGGAAATTCTGGATGCCGTCGACATTTTGCCAAATGAGAAGGTACAGGTTGTTAACAATCACAACGGCGCCCGCTTTGAGACCTATGTAATCGAGGGAGAACCGGGCAGTGGTGTCATCTGTCTGAATGGGGCCGCCGCCCGTCTGGTTCAGCCGGGAGATACGGTGATCATCATGTCGTACGCGCTGGTTCCCGAAGAGAAAGCGCGACAGCACAAGCCGCGCATTGCCGTTATGGGCGAAGGCAACAAGATTGTACAAATGCTTGGCCAAGAGCTGCACGCAGAGATTCTGTAATGTTCCAAAATGGATGCGATCGTCTCTCCCATCCTGGTGTGAAGGCAGCGCCGCTGAATAGAGCCACTCTGCTTGTGAGACAATGAGAGTAACTCACTGCACCACAGGAGGGGGGCTTTTTTATGCATGTCGACGAGTGGTTCAAACACCTACACGACCAACTGCAATCTATTGAGGATAACTGGCCGGATGCGGACGAGGATGAAAAAAGAAGAATGGCGGAACAGCTCGTATATCTGCGGCAGGTAAGTGACCACATCGTTGACGCCTGGATCAGCCTGGAGGAAAAGCTCTCATCTGTGATCAAGGCGGTAAAAGCGACGCAACAGAAGGACGAGGCGAAACAGGCTGCGGGGCTCTCCTTGGTGAAAACGGCATGGGGCAAACCGGCGCAGCTGGAAATGGAGAAAGCAGGTGACGGGACGGCCCCCTACCCGCTGGATGGAGAGGCAGGTGTGGCGATTCCGGGTGAAACAGCCGATTCTCCTGCCTACTCGCTGCTGTTTCGCAAAGGAGAAGGGTTCTATCACCTTCGGCTGTTTGACGATGCCAAACATCATTTTGCTGAACTGTTAAAGCAATCTCCTGACTGGGAGAGCGGTCGTCTCTATTACGGGTATAGTTTGTTGTTCTGCGAAGAGCGGGAAGCGGCCATGCGTGAGTTTCGACTGCTCGCGCGGACAGCCGCCTCACCCAAGATTGTCGCCATCAGTCACAATGCGATCGGGTGTATGATAGCAGAGGAAGGGCACTGGCTGGAAGCGGGTCAGGCGTTCAAAGCAGCGCTGGAAACGATCCCGACTCACCCGGAGGCTGCCTTTAATTTGGCTCTTTGCTATCTGAATGGGGGAGAAGAGCAGGAAGCTCTGGAAACCATTGAGCCTTACCTTGAACGTTTTTCCGATGACTGGGAGGCACAGGTACTGTGGCTGAGAGGTTACAACCTACTGCGGAAAACTGATCCGGAGAGCCTAAGAGTACCTCCTTCCATGCTGACGGTGCCGTCACGTAAACTGGATGTCAACGCCCTTTGGGAAATGGCCAACGTGTGTGAAGAGACCGGTCAAATTCGCCGCGCACAACTTTGCTATCGCTATCTTCTGGAGCTGATACCGCGGGAAGGGTGGGTCTGGCACGGACTGGGCTGGAACACCTGGCTGCTTGCAGGGGCAAAAGCAGCGATCCCCTTGATCAAGAAAGCGATCTCCCTGTCTCCGGAAAACCTTGATTTCGTATTTAGTTACGGCTGGATCCAGTTGTTTGAGGGACAAGTAGATGAGGCTGGGGCCATTTTTGAGGCAAATTTGCGCCAGAACAGTGACCATGTTCTCTCCATCTCCGGTTTGATCAGTGTTCGTCTGAAACAGGGAGGATGGGGGGAAGCGAGCCGGTTGGCCCGACACCTGCTCCACGCGAAAAGCGCGTACGTACGCGCACTGGGCCATTATCATCTGGGCAGGATCGCCGTGGCTGCTGAACAATGGCAAAAAGCCGAACAACATTTTCGGGCGTCGCAGTCTGCTGCAAGCGGGTTCTGGGAAGTTCCGCTTTTTCTGAAGCTGTGTGCCGACAAACTGGGACGATCTGACGCGGTGCCGACAGAGACTCTCTTGACGTACTAGAAGCAGGATTTTCGAGGCTTTTGCCGAATGTTGCAGGGAGAGTCGTGACCAGCCATGCGAGGGACGCACTATTGAGGTGAAGCTCGGTTTGAATCGATTTATCGTAGTAGATTTTGAGACAACAGGAAATCATCCCCGTCAGGGAGACAGCATCATTCAGATAGGTGCGGTGACGATTGATGACGGCGTGATCACCGAACACTTTTCCACCTTCGTCAACCCCGGTCGACCGATTCCGCCGATGATCACGTCCTTGACGGGAATTACCGATGAGATGGTAGCAGACGCACCGACGCTGGAGGAAGTACTGCCCCGTTTGCTGCGACTTCTTGACCAGCGGACGTTTGTCGCTCACAATGCGTCATTTGACCTTACGTTTTTGCAAGAAGCCCTGCTCAGTCAGGGCTATTATACGTTCGACGGCTATGTGCTGGACACAGTGGAGCTGGCCCGTTTCTTGTTTCCGACCCAAGGCAGCTACCGACTGGTGGAGTTGGCAGATGATTTTGACATTCGCCACGAGCATCCGCATCAGGCGGATAGTGATGCCATGGCGACTGCGCACCTTTTTTTGAAAATGCTGCAGTA
The DNA here is from genome assembly GCA_017656235.1 of Brevibacillus sp. GTDB lineage: Bacteria > Bacillota > Bacilli > Brevibacillales > Brevibacillaceae > Brevibacillus_E. The sequence continues at coordinate 903,466 of JACDOF010000001.1, read as the reverse complement.
TTTGAACCAACTGCCCCTGGTGACGATCCAGCGGCTGCAGATGCTGGTCACTTCATTTCGATCGGATCTGGGGCCGCTGTTGCGCGCCATTGAGATGAACAAACTGGCCGATTATGAACAAAGTGCTGCTGACGCAGAACAGTCTGATGACCAATGGGATATTTACCGGCGCTTGGCTCTGCGGAGGCGGCCGGAGCCCGAACGGCAGCCCGTGACGATGGACTGGTCTGCTTTTGAGCTGGACCTTTTTCTGGAGCAGTTGCTGGCTCCAGGCGGTCTGATTGCCTGCGTCCGCCCCGGTTATGAACGGCGGGAGGGGCAGGAGGCGATGATACGTGCCGTCTACAAGGCGATGACGGACGGTACACACCTGCTTGTTGAAGCGGGAACAGGTACGGGTAAATCGATGGGCTACCTGATTCCCGCTGTCCTATGGTCCAAGCGGCAGAACGAGCAGGTCGTCATCAGCACCAATACCATTCACTTGCAGGATCAGTTGTTCCAAAAAGACCTGCCCATGCTGCGTGAGGCGCTGCCATTCTCGTTTACGGCCTCCTTGCTGAAAGGCAGAGGCAACTACCTGTGCCTGCGGAAGTTGGAGCAGCACCTGGAGGACTCGGTGCAGGCAGACAGTCACGAATTGCAGTTTACCAAAGCACAGTTGGTTAGTTGGCTTACCCAAACCACGACTGGAGACGTGGAGGAAGTGAGCCTCTCACCAGTCGGGCAGATGTTCTGGCAGGAGGTCAAAAGCGACGCGAACTCTTGTCTGCACCGCCATTGTCCCTGGTTCAGCCGCTGTTATTACTTTCGGGCCAGGGAACGGGCCAAAGAAGCCGACATCCTGATCGTCAACCACGCTTTGCTCATCAACGATTTGGCAACAGAAAACCGCATCCTGCCTTCCTACGAAGTAGCTGTCCTTGATGAGGCCCACCAATTGGAAGATGTGGCCAGTCAGCAGCTGGGGGTACTCTATTCAACTCCCCGATTGAGCCATCTGCTGGATCGACTGTCAACAAGGGAAAAACAGGACATGCTGCAGCAATTGGTTCTGGCTGCAGGGGAGTGGATGCCGCAAATGGCGGAGGAAGCGGTTCATCATCTGGATGTGTTCGATGACAGGTGGCTGGAAACACGCGAATTGCTGCAGCAGTGGTGGAACCATCTGTACAACTGGGCCAAGGTTCGCGCTGGCGAGCAGACGGAGGGAGGACGGGCCGCTGTGCGTTATCGGCCTGGGGCGTTTCAAGACAAGGGGGAACGCCTGCAGCGTGCCTCAAGCAAGCTGGTCCATGCCCTGGCACTGCTGGGTGATGCACTGAAGCGCTTCCTTGACAAGCTGAGAACAACGGAGGAAACTCCACCTTTTGCAGTGCGAAGTCTGTTGATTGACGCTGAAGGACTGCTCGACGAACTGCAGCAGGCTGCCAATACGCTGCACTTCCTGCTTGTAAATGGCTCGGATGAATACGTGTTCTGGATGGAGATTGAGACACGTTCTCCGCGCAAGCACATCTATTTGTTCTCCGCACCGCTGGATGTATCTGCTGCTTTGGCTGATCGTCTGTTTGCGGACAAACGGAGCGTCACGCTCACGTCAGCAACGCTCACCGTAAAAAACAGTTTTACCTACTACATGGAACGGTATGGCCTGGACAAAAGCGAGGGCCGGGTACGCACCTTGATGCTGCCGTCGCCGTTTGCTTACGAACAGCAGGGTTTGCTCCTGCTTCCTGACGACCTTCCCGCGCTGGGCAGGGAGACAGAAGCGGAGTTCCTTTCTGCCGTGATCCAGGGCTGTGTTGACACCGTCCGTGCGGCGATGGGGCGCACATTGATTCTGTTTACTTCCTACACGATGCTGCGCCAGGTGTACGAGGCGATGAAGGAGCTTTTGGCCGACGAAGGTTACGAATTGTTGGGCCACGGTATTGACAGCGGCAACCGCAGCAAGTTGGTGCGCAAGTTCCAACGGCAGGAGAAAACAGTCCTGTTGGGGACCAACAGCTTTTGGGAAGGAGTGGACATCCCTGGAGAAGCACTAAGTTGTGTGGTGATTGTCAGGCTGCCATTTCAGCCCCCTACTCAACCCCTGTTGGAAGGACGCTCCGAGAAGTTGAAGGCGGAGCAAAAAAATCCGTTTCTCTCGCTGTCGCTTCCGCATGCGGTCATCCGCTTCAAACAGGGACTGGGACGATTGATCCGCAACCAGACCGACCGCGGCGTAATCGTCGTCCTTGATTCGCGAATCGTGGAATCCCGTTATGGAAAAGCGTTTCTGTTATCCCTTCCGCCCTACCGCATCGAAACCGGGGCATGGACCACATTGCGTGAGCGGATTCGCCCGTTTCTCGACGGTATGCAACCTGATGGCCATTCATAAGAATGTAGCAATAGTCTGGTCAGGATTTAGGTGATACAATAAAATGCGAAAGCATGGGAATCTCTCTCTTCTGCTGCTCGTCGCATGTCTGATGTATCTGGCCGCAGGTTGTACCATCGACAGTCATCTGCAGGATGCAGTAAAAATAGATGATCCGCTCATCAGCGAGGATGAACGAGACTTTCACGGCATGATCACCTCGTTTTTTGCGCTCCCTGGAGGGGAAAGCACGCTGATACGCTTCCCCAACGGCAAGAACCTGTTGATTGATACCGGGCGGGTAGATGATGTGCGGACGCTGTTGAAGCTTTTGCAGGAACGGCATGTCACCAAACTGGACTACGTACTGATCAGCAATGACCTGCCCGTTTATGCCAGCGGATACCCGTTTCTGGAAAAAAATCTGCAAATCGACACGGTACTCCTGCCCAAGCTGACTGCCTATACCATCCGCCGCTTCATTCCGATCAGCGCGGACAAAAAAGTGGTGCTGTTGGCTGAGGGGGACAACCTTGACCTTGACGAGGACATCTCGCTTACCGTCCTTAACCCCAGCGAGCAGTTGTTTTTGTCGCCGCAGGACAATTCGCTGGTGGTGCAGCTGCGGCAGGGCGATCTGCGCTTTCTCTATACCAGCGGGATCGGCGCCAAGGCTGAAGAGCGCCTCTTGGCCAGTTATGCCTCACAACTGCGTTCACAGGTGCTGAAAGTGGCGGATCAAGGAAGCAACCAGGCATCTTCCGCGCCGTTTCTTAACAAGGTAGATCCTCAGGTGGCAGTGATCCAAACAGGCCTTTCCCAAGAAAAAATGAATGCCGGTCAGGCCGAAATCGTGGAGCGGTTGGGTGAATCGTGGGCGGAAACCTACATTACCGGTCAGCATGGGACGATCACGGTGCTCTCGAATGGAAAAGACTACAAGGTCTTGAAGGAGAAAAAAAGGGGCTAAAGGGGGAGGGATGCGTATTTGAAGGCACCCAAAATATCTGAGGCGGTGGTCAGACGGCTCCCGGTGTACCTCCGGTATCTGATCCATTTGCAGCAGATGCAGGTGAAGACCGTCTCGTCTCAACAGATGGGCAAAACACTTGACATTAACCCGGCGCAAATCCGTAAAGATCTGTCCTCATTTGGCGATTTTGGAAAAAAAGGAATCGGCTATGACGTCGACTATCTGATTGAAAAAATACGGCAAATCCTGAAACTGGACCAGGAAATACACGTAGCTCTGGTAGGTGCCGGTCATCTCGGTCACGCAATCAGCAATTACAACGCTTATTTGCGGGACAACATGCGAATCGTGGCCATTTTTGACAACGATCCGGCCAAACAAGGCAAAACAATTGCAGGTTTGGTGATTCAGCCGCTTGAGGAACTGAAGGATACCGTAAAACAGCGTCAGATTCGCCTGGCCATCATCACGGTACCGGCAGCAGCGGCGCAGGCAGTGGCCGACCAGCTGATTGAAGCAGGAATTGAGGGAATTCTCAACTTTGCACCGGTCAACATCCGCACAGATGCCGACGTCAAAATTTACCACGCCGACGTAACATCCAGCCTGCAAAGCCTGGCTTACTATCTGAACAGAACCAAACTGAACTCGGATGGGAGTAGAAACAAATGAAAACCATTATTACCCATGCCACCGTCATTACGGTTAACGAACAAAATGATGTGCTTCTTGACGCAGCCGTAGCATTCGAAGGTGCACAAATATCCTATGTGGGGCCAACACCCCAAGACCTCTCCGGTTACGAGCAGGTCATTGACGGGCGGGGCAAGTACGTCCTGCCGGGATTGATTAATACGCATGGACATGCCGCCATGTCCCTCCTGCGCGGATATGCCGACGATTTGCCGCTTAAACAGTGGCTGGAAGAGAAGATGTGGCCGATGGAGGCCCAATTTTCGGCGGAGCACGTCAAGTGGGGAACCTACCTTACCCTGACGGAAATGATCCGCACCGGCACCACCACGTTTGTCGACATGTACGACCACATGGGCGAGGTGGCAAAGGCGGTCGAAACAGCCGGCCTGAGAGCAAGGCTTTGCCGCGGGGTCATCGGATTGTGTTCTCCGGAAGAACAAAGACAAAAGCTGGAAGAGTCCACGGCGTTTGCACGCGAATGGCACAACCAGGCAGACGGCAGAATTACCACCATGATGGCTCCGCATGCCCCGTATACCTGCCCGCCCGCTTATATCGCTCAAATCGTGGAACGGGCTGAAGAACTGGATTTGCCCATTCACATCCACATGTCCGAAACGGCCTGGGAAGTGGAACAAAATGTGAAGGATTATGGCGTACGGCCTGTACAACATTTGGAAACGATCGGGGTGTTCGCACGGCCGACGCTGGTGGCGCACGCCGTACATCTGACGGATGAAGAGCTGGATATTTTGGCACGCTATCAAGTGAAGGTGTCACACAATGTCATCAGCAATCTGAAATTGGCCAGCGGGGTAGCCCGCGTACCGGACATGCTGAAGCGTGGTATAAGCGTCTCGCTTGGCACCGATAGTTCGGCCAGCAACAACAACGTCAATCTGTTCGAGGAATTGCGGCTGGCTGCCATTCTGCACAAAGGAGTCAACTACGATCCTGTCGCCGTACCGGCCCAGGAAGCGCTGCGAATGGCTACCCGCTATGGGGCAGATTGTGTTTTCCAGCCGGATCAGTTGGGTTCCCTGGAGGTGGGAAAACAAGCGGATCTGATCATGCTGGATGCCAACCAGGCTCACTTCCAACCGGCCCATAACCACCCGGTATCCCACATCGTCTACGCCGCCAATGGCCGCGATGTAACGGACACGGTTGTAGCCGGACGTTTTCTGATGAGAAATCGGGAATTGCTCACAATTGACGAGGAAAGGGTAATTTACGAATCCAATCGAGTTTTTTCCGAGCTGAAGCGCTGATTTTTATGGAATCCGCACCGATTGACGTCGTTATTGCCCACGGCATGAAAGAGCTCCTGTTGTTTTGAACAGGAGAGATGTGGAAAGGCGCAGGTAGGGAATATTATTGATGCGTTCATGATTTGAACGCTCGCCACACTTCTGTGAGCGACGTATGTCGGAACGACAAGCGGACAGGTGTGGGCAAGGATCTCAGCGGCGATGACAATCCTGCCCAGGATGCGCGGTATTCCTGTTGCCACAGCATGTAGACGTCAGGAGAGGTCGTCCGGTCGGGCGGATTCACGCGCTCACCTCCTCGGGGTGTATCTGTAGTATGACCGCCCGTAACGGCACTATGTTCGGTAAGTTTTCCGCCCGGTTCTAAAACCTTCCCCGCCTTCATATCCTTTAGCCATAAAAGGACAGGAGGGGGCGTGGATGGTTATCCGGCCGCAGCAGCTTTGGTGGCTGCTGCCAATAATGCTGTCGCTGTTTCTGCTTGGAGGCCTGATTGCCCATTGGACAGACGAATCCACTGCGCATGAAGAGGGAAGTCAGCAGGAGCAGCCTGTTGACCCGGCGGAACAGATGCGCGAACAAAGGAAAGAGATTGCCGCGTTGATTCAACAGTGGGAAACCAACGCAAACAGGTCGTTTCAGGTGGACGTCGGCGAAAAGCAGTTTCGCGGTACCTTGCAGGGAAAATCGTTTCAACTGTCGGGCGACGTCGGCGGCCATCAGGTGACCGTACAGCGGGAAGGGGATGCCCTTGCACTGACCGTGGACGGCGAACCCAAAGAGCCGCTGCTGCTTCCCTTTGCCCTGTATACTCCATACGATCACTTGATGCTGATCAAGGGAGAACTGCAGTCAATCGTTCCGATTGTGCTGCACCGTGCCGAAGGCGAGGGGTTAAGTGGATACCAGTTTACACTTCCGGCAGAAGAAGTAAAGGCGATGCTCGCTTTGTGGCTGGGGCCCGGCTTTCCGGCTGACGAGGTAATGGATCAGTCTTTACGCGATGTCAGCCTTACCTACCAGATGTGGTACGAACAACGTTCGCTTACGCTGCGCAGGCTGCTTGTCACCTTGAAGGTGGTCTCTCCCTCCGGCCAAAAAGTGGACCAGCTTCTTTTTCGGATGTAAAATGACAAGAAGAATCGGGAACAATCCATACGGATTCAATACAGAACGAGGAACAGGAGAACGGCATGTGGTTGCGAATCGTGTTTCTTTTGGCAGGTGTGCTGTTAGTGGGTGCTGCCGCGTCGTATCACCTTACGTCGGCGGTGGTGGCAGAGCGCGAGGCCTTTATTGAACAGGCTCGCAAGTGGGCGCTGGAACGTACCGCCATTACCGAGATCGAGGAGATCACCGAATACCGCGGCAGGCAGTCGTATACGGTGGTGATTGGCAAAAATCGGGTAGGAACGCCGGTGATTGCCTGGATGACTCCCGATCAGGTAGTTTATGATGTGCTGGAAGGCAGTGTTTCCAAGGAAAGCGTACGGGAAGCGGTGTTGAAAAACCAGCCCGATGCCGAGATCCGGCACATCGTACCGGGAATTGACGGGGACAAGCGCTTTTGGGAGGTCCTCTTCATCGACGGGGAGCAGCGATACAACTACGTTTACTACGATTTTTATTCAGGGGAGCTGCTGAAAGCATACCGTCTCAAGCTGCTTTGAGATGCTGCAATCTGAGAGAACCGAAACCGGTTCTCTTTTTGCTTTTGTGGCAGCTGAAACAAACGCGAAAACAGGAGAAGCTCAGGAGACACCATCCAAGATCTACATGCAACGGATGCTATACGATTGTGATATACTGTAAGTCGATCCCTATTCGACAGACAATGATGGATGATATGATCTCAGGTAGATAGGAGGAGAATCTGTGAAAGTGCGCGTAGTACCGATTTTACTCTCGATGCTAGCCACGTTCACACTCCTGTTTGGCGGTTGGTTCCTGTATCAGAAGATGCAGGTGGAAGAGCCGCTGCGAAACCATATTACGCAGTTGAAGTCGGCCGAGCTGGCCGCTTTACAGGTAAACAAGGATCAGGTACGTGTCGTTTTGAGAGTAATCAATCCGGAAGCGTTCTCGTTGGAATACAGCCAACTGATGGAGGAACTGAAACAGATTGCCCCCAACAAGCAGGTAACCGTGGAGACCTCCAATCGCGCTCCCGAACTGGAAGCCATCTGGCAGGATGGGATCTTTGCGTTGACGGAAGCGGTCGAACTTCACCAGTACAGCAAGATTCCTGCGTTGATGCACAACTGGCAGCAGATGTACCAACTGGATAAGGCCAAGGCTGCAATGGACGAGAAGCATGTGTTTATCTATTTGCAGCGCGGAGATGACGATTTTTTTAAAGTAGTGCCGCGCCAGGTTGCGGATGGCGAGGTGACGAGCCATGGTTAAGGAAATTCTCTATGGGATTGTCCCTAGCGTAATTCTCTTCCTGCTTTTTCTCAACGTCAATGTGGGGCCATTTCTTGTCTTTGCGGCCGTATTGGTCGGGATTTACTTTCTGCTTTCACGGCAGTCTGGTACGGGTTTGGGCACTGGAGGACGGCGCAAGCGCTCGCAACATGTCGTGCCCAAGAGCAATGTGCAGTTTGCCGACATTGGCGGTCAGGAGCGTGCCAAGCGTGAGTTAATGGAGGCGCTTGACTTTCTGATAAGGAAGGACCAAATTGCTCATTACGGAATCCGGCCGATCAAGGGAGTGCTGTTGACCGGTCCGCCCGGAACCGGGAAAACGCTGATGGCCAAAGCAGCGGCCAACTATACCAATTCCGCTTTTGTGGCCGCATCCGGCTCACAGTTTGTGGAGATGTATGTCGGCGTGGGAGCCCAGCGTGTCCGTGAACTGTTTCGTGAGGTAAAGCAGCTTGCGGAAAAAAACGGCCAGGACAGCGGGATCATTTTTATCGACGAGATTGATGTGATCGGAGGCAAGCGGGATGGACAGCAGCAGCGTGAGTACGACCAGACGCTGAACCAGCTGCTGACGGAGATGGACGGGATTGTGGCCGAGGAAAAACCGCGCATCCTGCTGATCGCGGCTACCAACCGCAAAGATATGCTGGATCCTGCTCTGCTTCGGCCTGGCCGGTTTGATCGGCATATTGTCGTCGATCTGCCTGACAAACAGGCGCGGGAGCAGATCCTGCGGATACACACTGCCAACAAGCCGCTGGCCGATGAGGTCGAGCTGGAAAAAATCGCGCAGGAGACGTTCGGGTTCTCCGGTGCCCAGTTGGAAAGCGTGGTGAACGAGGCCGCCATCTACGCGATGCGAGAACAGGCCCAACGGATCGAAAAGCGCCACTTTGCAATGGCCGTGGACAAGGTAATGATGGGGGAACAAACGGACCGGGAAGCATCTGATGAAGAGAAACGGCGCGTAGCCATTCATGAATTGGGCCATGCGATCGTCAGCGAATTCATCCGGCCTGGCTCGGTATCCCAGGTTACGCTTACACCGCGTGGACAAGCGTTGGGGTATGTGCGGCAAAATCCGTTGGAGGATCGCTATCTCTACACCAAAGAAGCGTTGGAGGAGCAGATCATGGTCTGCCTGGGTGGTGCCGTTGCCGAAGAAATCTACTACGGCGGACGAAGCACAGGTTCCAAAAACGATTTTGAGCAGGCTTTGGCCATGGCCCACGAAATTGTGCAAAGCGGGATGTCCCGGTTGGGAATTGTCCATCTCTCGTACATCGCCAAATCACAGGTGCACGAAGAAGTGAACCGGATAATAGAAGAACTGCTTGACCGGACACGCCGCCTGCTGCGGCAGTTCGACTCGGTCTTTACGGGTAGTCTGCAAATCTTGCTGGAGCAGGAGGTCCTCAGCGGAGATGTTTTCCGCCGCCTGCTTGAACAGGCAGAACCGGCAGCAGAATTGATCGGGTAAGCACGATAGGAGATCCGCCAGGGCATGATATTGGCTCTGGCGGTTTTTTTGTGCAGAGGAGAAATGCAAAGAGCATCCACTCAGGTTGAGTCCGTGTAATCGTGTAACCCCTCGCATGATACATGTACCTAATTGTCGCGGTAGCAGTGCCCGCAATAGGAGCAAATGAATATGTTATGAAATGACATGGTACGAAGATTTTAGAGAAGGAAGGCGAGAGGAATGGCCAAGCAAAACGGAAGGTCAACCGCAAAGCGCAAAAAGGCAGCAGTAGCGCGCAAGCCGATCGATCTGGAGTGGCTCGAAGAAATTGATGACTCCGCTAGTGAGCCGTCACAGATGTCCTCGCCCCGGCCAGCAGCTTCTAATCAAAAGAGTTATAGCAAAGTGGTCAAGGAACGAAAGGGAGAGCAACAAGTCGCTTTTATCTATACGGACGACATTACCGATCAGGCTGTGACAACAGAGAAGATTGCCAACCGGGCGATCGATTCGTCCAAACTGAAAACCGGGAGCATCGACACGGAAGCGCTCAAGGATTACGCCGTCAACAGCAACAAATTGGCGAATCACAGCGTTACTTCCAGCAAGATTGCGGCGATGGCCATAGAAGAACAGCATATCGCCAACTACGCCATCTCGGGCGTAAAAATTCAGGATCGGACCATTTCTGGCGAGAAGTTGATGAACAACAGCATCACCTCGGAGAAGCTGGCCGACAAGACGATTGACTCCATGAAAATTGCGGAAGGATCGATTGGCACAAAGCATCTCCATCCACAGTGCATCACAACCGATCTATTGCAAGAACAGTCGGTCACTGCCGAGAAAATCAAGCCGGGAAACATTCAGACCCATCACCTTGCCAACGGGATTATTAACAACGCCAAACTGGCTCCTGAAGTGGTTACGACCGACAAAATCCGGGACAGAGCCGTCACCGCTGATAAACTGGCCAGTGGCTCGGTAGGACAGGAACACCTGAAGCACCATGTCGTACAGTCGTTCCATCTTGCGGAGGGAGCTGTCCTGCGGGAGCATATCGCGGCCAGAGCCATCTCGGGCGAACACCTGGCCGAAGATGGGATTGATACCCGACATTTGAAGAATGGTGTGGTGACCAGCGATATTCTGGCCCGGCAGAGTGTGACCAGTGAACATCTCGCCGATCAGTCGGTGACGGCGACGAAGCTTGCGAGGGAAGTCGTGTCAGATTTGCACCTGCAGCCGTTTTCGATACAGACACGTCATCTGCACGACTACCTGATCACTCACAAAAAGATCGGGGACCAACAGGTGACCACCAGCAAAATCGCCAACAATGCCGTGACCTCGGAAAAAATCGCCGAACAAAGCATTTATTCCGCCCATCTTTCCGAGGATGCGATCATGGCCCATCACCTCCAAGACGGGGTGATTACGGCTGAAAAACTGAACAAGGGAGCGGTCACCACAGAGCACATCAAGGATCGCTCCATCGACCGCAGACATTTGGTAGACGGAGCGGTGCAAACCAACCAGATTGGCGAGCATGCTGTGACCACCTCCAAGCTGGCCCCTGAATCGGTTTCTACCGACAAATTGACCGATTTCTGCGTCACGAGCGGCAAATTGGCTGATTACAGCGTCACTTCCCAGAAGCTGGCGATGGAATCCGTCAAAAGCCAACATCTCAGTCATGGCTCCGTGACCAAGGAGAAGCTTGCCGACAGATCTGTATACACCCAGCACATCGCTCCTGAATCTGTCAGCACGGTTCACATTCAGAACCAGGCTGTCTCCGGCAGCAAACTGCAAGATTCCTCCATTACGCCGGAAAAGCTGTCGTTTGTTCCGGTTCAGACGGTAAAAGCAAGAGAGAATACAATGCAACAGTTTGGAATGGTACTCTTTAACGTGGAAGAGAGTGAAATGTCGACCGACGTGCTGGTCCAACTGGATGAACCGTTTGCCGACGCTGAGTACGGGATCGTGGCAATGACCAATCTGTACCGATCATTTGCGACATTGAAATGGAAGACCGCGGATAGAGCAATGCTGACGGTGATTCGTCAGGGAGAAAGCAGCCACCAGGAAGGAATGATATACTGGATTGCCTTTGGAAAACAAACAAAGGAATCCCGTAAACAAACGCCAGATGTTGGAACAGATGACCAACAGACGGAGGTTTGAGCAGTCGCCCCCCCTAGCGGGCATGAGAACAGGGGGGCGATCTGTTTTTTCTGCTGAAGGAGAAAACCTACCTATACAAGCACGTAAAGGTGTGGTAGGCTATGCGTATAATTGGATATGGATTGAGATTACATAATAATACTTACGTTACCTTTTCAGAGGAGGTTTACGTTTCCATGAAACTAGCGAAGCGAGTCACAGTTCTTTCCCCTTCCCCGACGTTGGCCATCACGGCGAAAGCCAACGAGCTGAAGCGGCAGGGGGTTGACGTGGTAGGTTTGGGAGCGGGTGAACCTGACTTCAATACACCGGAGCACATCATCGCAGCGGCTGAGCAGGCCATGCGCGAAGGGAAGACCAAATATACGGCAGCTAGAGGGATTCCCGAGCTTATCCAGGCGATTCGCGACAAGTTTGAGCGGGACAACGGCCTTTCCTACAGCGCCAAACAGATCATCGTCACCAACGGGGGCAAGCACGCATTGTACAATTTGTTCATGGCACTGCTCAACCCTGGTGACGAAGTTATCATTCCAATTCCTTACTGGGTCAGTTACCCGGAAATGGTCAAGGTAGCAGATGGTGTGCCGGTGTTTATAGAAGGGGCCGAAACAAATGGGTTCAAAGTGACCGCAGATCAGGTGAAAGCGGCCATTACACCCCGTACGCGAGCGATCGTGATCAATTCTCCCAGCAATCCGACCGGCAGCATATATACCCGCAAGGAACTGGAAGCGATTGCCGACGTGTGCCTCTCGCATGGGGTTCTGATGGTTTCCGATGAGATCTATGAGAAACTCATCTACGATGGTCACAGCCACGTCAGTGTCGCCACGTTCAGCAAGGAAGCGTACGAAAACACCGTCATCATCAACGGTATGTCAAAGCCTTATTCGATGACCGGTTGGCGAATGGGGTATGCCGCCGGTAATGAGCAGTTGATTCAGGCTATGGTCGACCTGTCCAGTCACAGTACCTCCAATCCTACCTCTTTTGCCCAGTACGGCGCACTGGCTGCGCTTGCCGGTACGCAGGAACCTTTGGAGAAGATGAAGCAGGAATTTGTCAAAAGACGTGATCGTGTCGTTGAACTGCTCAATGAAATTGACGGGATAAGCTGCCTGAAACCGGAAGGGGCCTTTTACGTTTTTCCCAATGTATCCAGGGCCATGCAAAAAATGGGGTACACCGACGTGGACAAATGGTGCGAAGCGCTGTTGGAACAGGAAAAGGTTGCCGTCGTTCCTGGCAGCGGCTTTGGTGTGAAGGACAACATCCGCATTTCATACGCGGCTTCCATGGAACAATTGGAAAAAGGAATCGGCCGGATCAAGCGATTCGTAGAGGGTCGGTAAACAGGCCTGGCTGCCCGTTTTGTGAACGAGTCCCCTCCAGCGGGAAGGAAGAGAAATCCTTTTCCGATCGGAGGGGGTTCCTTTTATTTGCGTTTGAATCGGACTGGTCCGGATAGTATAATGGATTAGGCGATTGACCGGAATGGAGGTTAAGGGAAATGCTGACAACGATAGCCCAGGTGGGACAGCACCTTGGAGAAGAAGTGACAATCGGCTGCTGGCTGTACAACAAACGGAGCAGCGGGAAAATCCAGTTTTTGCAGCTTCGTGACGGCTCCGGGTTCATCCAGGGAGTGGTCGTAAAGGCAGAGGCAGGAGAAGAGACCTGGGAGGCTGCCAGCCAGCTTACCCAAGAGAGTTCCTTATACATAAAAGGGATCGTACGTGCGGACGAGCGTGCACCCAGCGGTTATGAACTGACCGTTACAGGGATTGAGATCATCCAAATTGCGCAGGATTATCCGATTTCGCTGAAAGAACACGGTGTCGATTTTTTGATGGATCACCGTCATCTTTGGCTGCGCACGCCGCGACAGCGTGCCATCATGTCGATTCGCTCGGAGATCATCCGGGCTGCTCACGAATATTTTTATCAACATGACTTTTACAAGGTAGACCCGCCGATTCTCACTCCGACTTCGGCGGAGGGGACAACTGAACTGTTTCATACAAAATACTTTGACGAAGATGCCTACCTGTCGCAAAGCGGACAGCTGTATCTGGAGGCGGCAGCAATGGCCTTGGGACGTGTCTACTCGTTTGGACCGACTTTTCGTGCGGAAAAATCGAAAACACGCCGCCATTTGATTGAATTCTGGATGATTGAACCGGAGATGGCTTTTGTTGAGCATGAAGAGAATTTGCGAATCCAGGAGCAGTTCGTTACCCATATCGTTCAGTCTGTTCTCAAAAACCGCCGGCTCGAACTGCAAACCCTTGAGCGGGACACCAGCAAACTGGAGAAGGTAACGGCACCATTTCCGCGCATTACTTACGATGAGGCGATCCGGCTTTTGCAAGAGCAGGGACATGAGATCAAGTGGGGAGAAGATTTCGGGGCCCCCGATGAGACAGCGATTGCCGAGAAATTTGACAAACCCGTCTTTATTACCCACTATCCGACGGAGATTAAAGCTTTTTACATGAAGCCGGATCCCAATCGTCCGGAGGTCGTGCTGTGTGCCGATTTGATTGCTCCGGAAGGATACGGGGAAATCATTGGCGGCAGCCAGAGAATAGACGACCCCGTGTTGATGGAACAGCGTTTTCAGCAGCACGGTCTGTCGAAGGAAGCGTACCAGTGGTATCTGGATCTGCGGAAGTACGGGACAGTGCCTCACTCCGGGTTTGGCCTTGGGCTGGAGCGTACCGTCGCCTGGATCTGCGGCCTGGATCATGTACGTGAGACGATACCGTTTCCACGCATGCTTTACAGACTCTATCCGTAAGCAGCCGACTGACTCGTTGACCGGACAGTCCCGCCGTCTGCGGGCTGTCCTATTTTATTTTTTATTTTACGTCCTGGTCGTTCTTTGTATGGGCTTTTATGGCTGCAGTTGCTATAATGTAGTGAGAGGTGAACAGACGTCATGGATCGACAAATTTTTCAAATACTGAAAGAAGGGGCAACGTCTGTCTCCAATCTGCTGCTAAAAACGTATAAACGTATGTCGCTTACAGACGAAGAGATGATGCTGATCATCCACCTCTTGTCTTTCCAGCAGGTAGGAAATTACTTTCCCACCATTCAACAGTTGGAAGAACGCTTGTCGATGCCAAGCATGCGGTTGATTCAACTGCTGCAGAAACTGATCAAGGAAGAGTGGTTGACCATCGATGAGGAAGTGGACCGACAGACCGGCATGCGCTATGAAAGCTACAATTTGGAGCCGCTTTACCGCAGGCTGGCCCAGTGCTTGAAAGAGGAACAGCTTGCGGTGATGGAATCGGTGTCCAGTCCGCGGGGAGCGGCTGCGGGAGCTATCTGCAGCAAAGGCTTGTACAACCATTTTGAACAGACTTTTGGTCGTCCGCTTTCGCCGTTTGAAATCGAAACCCTGCACATTTGGGTAGAGGAGGACAAGTACCCGGAAGAGTTGATTCTGACCGCTTTGCGCGAGGCTCAAGCAGTGGGGAAGCTGTACATTCGCTACATAGACCGCATCTTGTTGGAGTGGCAGCGGCAAAAGATCAACAGTGCCGAGGAAGCACGAAATTACAGCTTGCGTTTTCGACGCCATATCGCCCCGAGCGATCAGCGACAGCCGTTATGATCCTGGTGATCACGACGGCTTTTTCTTCGTTGAAATGTACCTTGGCGCACCATGCGTCATAGCATATAGGGAAATGACCGTCAGGGAGGTAGGATCCATGGCTAGACAGAAGCACAGCCAGACCGGTTATTGGATTACTCCAGGGGTGTTTCGCGGATCATTTGAAGTCGAGCATGCTGTTGGACAGACGGCGTTTGTCAAAAAGATGCCCGAAGAGGAAACGACCCAGGAGGAAAGAATTCGCCGGATGGAGGAGCAGCTTCAACAAGTTTGCTCGGAACTGGAACGTTATCAACAGGAGTGGGAGCAATTTCAGGAAGAGATGGAAAAAGAGAGGGAACACTTGTATCAAGTGGTGTTGTCGCTCAAAAAAGAATGGGAGTCCCGACGAGAGAGGTAGGTCCCCTGACAGGAGTTGATGGAATGAACATCGCAGTCGTCGGCATAGGATACATGGGGGCTGCTACGCTGACTGCGCTTGGTTTAAAAGGGTTCGCCGTGACCGGGATCGACAGGGCTCGGCATAAACTGGAGCTGCTGCGAGAGGGAAAGCTCCCCTTCTACGAGCCGGAACTGGAATCAGCGCTTCGCCAATTGCTGGCCAGAGGAGACGTCCGTTTTCACGACTCGCTTCTCGACGGAGTCGGGCCAGCGGACGTCATCCTGCTCTGCGTCGGCACGCCGTCATCAAGTGATGGACAAGCTGACTTAACCCAGTTGGATGAGGTGCTGGAGCAACTGCGGGCGCTGGCCGCACATTCAGACAAGCCGCGCGTGATCGTCATCAAAAGTACGGTTCCGCCCGGTACGACCGAGAGAGAGGCAATCCGGTTCGCTGCCTATCCGCATATCTCACTGGCGGTCAACCCGGAGTTCTTGCGGGAAGGGAGTGCGCTGGCTGATGCGCTCAAACCTGACCGGATCGTCATTGGCTCCGATTCTGCTCGGGCGATTCAAGTGCTGCAGGAGCTGTTTCGCCCGTTCGACGCTCCTTTTGTCATCACCCGGCCGCGCAACGCGGAAATGATCAAGTACGCCGCCAATGCGTTTTTGGCCACACGCATTTCTTTTATGAACGAGTTGGCCCGCTACTGTCACGAGATTGGCGCGGATGTAAGTGAAGTAGCAGCCGGGATGGGACTGGACGTGCGGATCGGTCCGCATTTTTTGCAGGCTGGAGTCGGCTTTGGCGGTTCTTGTTTTCCCAAAGATACAGCGGCAATCCTGTGGGCTGCGCAGCAGGCAGATGTGGAGCTCGCCATTATCAAGCAGGTTCGGGAGGTGAACGAAAGTCAGCCCCACTGGTTTTTCCGTTTGGTAGAGGAGCGGCTGCAGGGAGTGGGCGGCAGACAGATCGCCCTCCTGGGTCTTTCTTTCAAGCCGGGTACGGACGATATCCGGGAGGCTCCATCGCTCACCATCATCTCGAAGCTGCTTGAAGCCGGCGCCCGTCTGTGCGCATATGACCCGGCGGCAATGGATGCGGTGCGCCGCTTGTTTCCGTCCCTTCCGCTGGCTGCCGATCCCTACGAAGCCTTGGCAGATGCGGAAGCAGCCATTCTGCTTACGGAATGGCCGGAAGTAACCGATCTGGATTGGGTTCGTGTACGGGAAGTCATGGCCCGCCCGGTCTTGTTTGACGGACGCAATGCCTGGCCCAAACAGCAGTTGCTTGCGCTCGGATTTGCCTATACCGGTGTGGGCAGGTAGCGAAACCGTTCGACATGCAGCATTGACGGCAGGAAGATTATGGTTTACCGTTATGGATGGTATGATGATATGCAGACCGCGTTTTTAACATAAGTTTTATGAACAGAAAGGGTGCTTATGATGAACAACAGCAAAACCTTGCCGAAGCGTTCGGAGATTCCTGACCAATTCAAATGGAGACTCGAGGACATTTATCCCAGTGACGCCGAATGGGAGCAAGACGTAGCCAAGATAAAAGAATTGATCGATCAGGTGAAAGCCAGACAGGGCAGCTTGGCCCAATCCGGGAAACACTTGCTGGAAGCGTTGATTCTGCAGGATGAGGTAAACAAGCTGCTGGAACGGGTGTACGTCTATGCCAGGATGCGCCGTGATGAGGACAACACCAACCCCACCTACCAGGCACTGACAGACAGAGCGACCAGTCTCAGTACGCTGGTGTACAGCGCAACGGCCTACATACAGCCGGAGATTCTGGCCATCCCTGACGAGCAGCTGCGACAGCTGCAAGAAAGTGAACCAGGTCTTGCCCATTACCGTTTTCTGCTGGAGGAAATCACCAGACAAAAACCACACACCCTGTCTGCTGCGGAAGAGGCTATTCTCGCCCAGGCCAGTGAGGTGACCGCCGCACCATCAACCATCTTCAGCATGTTGAACAATGCCGACATCAAGTTTCCAATGATTACTGACGAGCATGGAGAAGAAGTGGAGCTGACCAAGGGACGTTACATCCAGTTTATGGAGTCGAGAGATCGACGCGTCCGGAAAGAGGCGTTTCAGGCGCTGTACGAAACCTATGGCAAGCAGAAAAACACGATTGCGGCTACCCTGACGTCTGCAGTCAAGCGGGATGTGTTTTACGCACGCGTCCGCAACTATCCGTCTGCATTGCACGCCGCACTCTTCGCCGATAACATCGATCCGTCCGTTTACGACAACCTGATTGCGACCATTCGGGAACACCTGCCGCTGATGCACCGCTACGTCAGCCTGCGCAAAAAAATGCTCAACCTTGACGAGCTGCACATGTACGACCTGTACGTCCCGATTGTCGCAGATGTGGAAATGAAGATTCCCTACGAACAGGCGGTGGCTACCATCAAGGAGGCCCTCAAGCCGCTCGGTGAGGAGTATGGGCAAGTGCTGGAAAAGGGATTTACGTCCGGATGGATTGATGTCTACGAAAACGAAGGAAAAACCAGTGGGGCTTATTCATGGGGAGCCTATACAACCCACCCGTACGTTCTGATGAACTACCAGGAAAACGTAAACAACATGTTCACACTGGCTCATGAGATGGGGCATGCCCTGCACAGCTACTTCTCGGACACGAATCAGCCGTACACCTATGCCCAGTACCGGATCTTCGTCGCGGAGGTGGCTTCCACGCTGAACGAGGCTCTGCTCATGCACCATCTTTTGGAGACGACTCACGAAAAACATCAGCGGATGTACTTGATCAACTACTATTTGGAGCAGTTTCGCGGTACGGTGTTCCGTCAAACGATGTTCGCCGAGTTTGAGAAGCGGATTCACGAACGGGTGGAAGCAGGAGAGGCTCTTACCGCTGATTCACTCAGCGCTCTCTACCGCGAGCTGAATGTCGCGTATCACGGGCCGGAGATGGTCGTGGACAGGGAGGTAGACTTGGAGTGGGCGCGGATTCCCCACTTCTACAACAACTTTTACGTCTACAAGTACGCGACTGGTTTCTCTGCAGCCACCTCACTCTACAAACAAATTATCGAGGAAGGAGAACCGGCCGTGGAGCGTTATCTTACGTTCCTCAAAAGCGGTGGCTCCGACTATCCCATCAATCTATTGAAACGGGCCGGTGTGGACATGACTTCTGCCGAGCCGATTCGCGAAGCTCTGTCCGTGTTTCAGGATCTGCTTACCCAGATGGAGCAGTTGGTTGCACAATAGCGGTGGACCACTTGCACATCAGCACGTTTTTTAGCTGCCGCCCCGTTTTCTGATGAGAAACGGGGCCTGGTTCGTTAATCAGATCGTTTTCGCAGCGGGCAGCTCTGCTTCTTTGCTGGTCAGGCAGCAGCGGGAGCAGGACTGCCAGAAGATTCGTATTACAATGATAGGGTAAGCTTTGATGCAGAGGAGGACCTCCCATGCTGCTTCTCTACAAACAGCTAAACCGCGATCGGGTGGAAGATTCTCCGGTCATTCGCACGGCAGACGTATCCCGTGAGGAACTGCACGTGCGCAAGCTGGTGGATGCCAGTCTGTTTGACGGCACCCTCTACGAACATACGTCGAATGCTTGGGAAGATTACGAAGTGATCTACGTGGAGCCGAACGCCCAGCGACTTCATCTGCTGCCGCAGCAAACGGTCGCTGTCTACGGCTGCACGGTAGAGTATTACGACATCTCTTCCGGCCATTCGCGGCTGGTGGTCACTCAAAGCTATGCCGATTTTGCTGAGATGGCGACGAGACTGCTCGACCACTATACGGTGCTGAGAGGACGAGACTACCGGCTGACTTACAGCATATTGGATGAGAATCGGGGTGTGGTGCTGATCTTCATGGAACCGGAGTAATCTCTCACAAATCAGCAAAAGGAAAGGAGTGTGCAGAGTTGGATTGGAAGGGTTGGGTAGAGCGTACATTTTCACAGCAGTGCGAACATCTGGCGGCGGGTACGTCACAAGAGTCTCGTGCTTTCAAGCAAAGAGCCGCTCAAGTGCCGTTTCATCGCAAAGCACTGGCGGTAAGCGGTATCATATCCCTGACCGCAGCCTTGACAGGCTGTGCCGATGATGAGCCGGAGTTTACCGCATACGAGGAGTGCAAGTGGGAAGTGGAGAAAAACGGCTTGGAATACGACTGCGACGATGATGACAGCCCCTTTTACGTCAAAAACGGGTACAAAAGCAAAAAACAGAAAATTCCAAGTACCTCTAGTTACTACCAGTATCAAATGAGCAAGATCAGCACCTCTACCAAAGGAGGCATTGGCGGTGGCGCCTCGCGAAGTTTCGGGGGTTAGGGTGCTTCCGATCGCTGCTGCGCACGATGAAGTATATGGCCCGACCCGCGATTGGTGCACCTGGAACCGCATGTATGGCAAGGAATATCTGGTACCGGCGTTTACATTGTTGTCGCGGCAGCTGGTTAAGGAACTGGCTCATGTGACGGAATCGGCCTATCGCGTCGTTCGCAAAGCGCTGCGCTACCTGCAGCGGGAGGTACCGGACAGTTATCTGGTCCACCAGTTGGGGATTCCGCCTTCCTTGTGTGATGTGGCTCGCCAGTATGTGCCGTACGACGGGATCACCCGTTTCGACCTGAGCGTCGCCGAGGAAGGTGTGCGGATTCTGGAGTACAATGCCGATACGCCGACAGGCGTGGTGGAGACGGCATACGTTGCGGCATCGGTGATTCGTCGCTATTCATCTTTTGGAAATCCTTCTGCCGGGATGGACGAGGCGATCGGTGAAGCCATCCGGGTGCTGTGTGACCATTACCGCAAACACGGTTTTGGCGGGGAAGTGGTATTCAGTGCAGCAAAAGATCATGAAGAAGATCGCGGCACGGTCGCCTATACCCGCTTTCGGGCGGCGCTGGAAAGCAGCTTCGTTCCGCTCGAAGAGCTGCGCGTAGCGGCAGATGGGCTGTACGCTGCTGATCGAAAGGTGTCAATCTGGTACCGACTGTATCCCTGGGAGCACCTGCCTCTTGATCAAGATTCGGACGGTTTTCCGACAGGCGAATACCTGATCCAGCTGATTGCCGAAGGGAAGCTGGCCACCATTTCACCGCCGCACGCAGTGATCATGCAATCCAAAGGTCTGCAAGGGTTTATCTGGGAGTTGGCTGAACTTCGCCATCCCCTGTTCGACGAAACGGAGCGACAGTTTATCCTCCGTAATTTTTTGCCCAGCCGATTTGATCCCGACCCTTTCCTGCGGCAAGGCATCGCCTATGTGTCCAAGCCTTTTTTTGGAAGGGAGGGGGGAGCCGTCACGCTCTATACCCCCAAGGGGGGAGTAGAAGAGCGAGATCGTGAACAAGCGTATTGGGATCAGCCGATGCTCTATCAGGAGCGGGTCGACCTGCCGGAGGTTACGCTGTCCACTGAAGAGGGAGCGTTTACCGGCTATCTGCTGTTGGGTGCTTTTTGCATTGGCGGCCGCTTTGCCGGCATCCTTCCCCGCATAGGTGGCAAAATCACCGATAATCTTGCGTATTTTACACCAGCGGCGATGGAGCGTTGAGGTACATTTGAAATCTCGTGAAAAGATGGAGAGGGAAAAGGAGGCCTAATTATGGTTGCATTTTTGCTTTATTCCTTTGTCGGTTTTTTACTGTTGATTGCTAGTATTTTGCTGATTCCGCTGGTCACCCCGCACAACGAATGGAAATTGATCAGAGAGAAAAATCGGGCAGCGGTGATTGTGTTTGGCGGGCAGATTTACGCCATCTCCAACAATCTTTACTCGGCGATTGCCAACAGTATCAGTATTCCCGATTTTCTTCTGTTTGGAGCGCTGGCCGTCCTTTGGCAAATCGTGTTGTTTCTCCTCGTAGAGTGGATGGCTGCCAAGGTTTTCTACAAGCAGCGATTTTCCAAACTGATTGAAGCAGGTGAACTGGAGCCGGCCTTGTTGTTTGCCGTGTTTGCAGTTGCCGTATCCAACGTGATCAGCCCAAGCTTGATTTGGTAAGAGAAACAAGTACAATAAGAGGGAAACAGATGGAAAATGGTGTAGTGGAAAGCGAGGAAGAAAATGAGTAAGGAAAGTTCGTTTGACATCGTCTCCAAGGTAGACTTGGCTGAAGTAACCAACGCGATTCATATCGCCACCAAGGAAATTGAAAACCGCTTCGATTTCAAGGGAAGCAAAAGCAGCATCACGCTGGAAAAAGAGGAGATTGTTCTGCTTTCTGACGACGAATACAAGCTGGCCCAACTGAAAGACGTGCTGCTGGGGAAACTGATCAAGCGCGGCGTTTCGATCAAGAATCTGGAGTACGGCAAGATCGAACCGGCCGCTGGAGGTACTGTCCGGCAGCGCGTAAAGCTGGTACAGGGTATTGACAAAGAAAATGCGAAGAAGATCAGTGCCATAATCAAAGAGACAGGAGTAAAGGTGAAAACACAGATACAGGATGACCAACTGCGGGTCGCCGGCAAAAGCAAGGATGATCTGCAGAAGGTAATTGCCGCCATCAAGGAGGCAGATCTGCCCATTGACGTACAGTTTGTCAACTATCGCTGACGAGCAAAATCTGCAAGATCAGATTCTATCTTCGATTCTTCCTGCGTAAGCATGTACAAATAGGCTTGTAAGGGAGAGTCGAGCGATGAGAGTGATTGTAATCAGCCTTCGCAACCTAATCATCGGCGGAGCCATTTTTCTGCTGGTGTTGATCACCGGAATTGTGCTGCTGTTGAGCGATCCGCTGGATGTCTCGCAATCCTATCAATGGGATGCTGATTCAGAGGCTGTACCCGCATCGGCCGGCGCTGAGTTGTACGGGTCGCCCAAACCCACGCTGACACTGGATGTGGATGTGAACGGAAATGAGGCACATGTAAAGATGTTGACACAAAACTTCCGCTTCGTTGGCAGCGACAGCAGCGAGAGCCCGCAGCCAGCGCATGGAGAGGGACACGCCCATCTCTATCTGGATGGGAAATTTTGGCAGATGCTGTACGGACCGGAGTTCAAAATCAAGCAGCTTCCCGAAGGCGAACACGAAATCCGCGTGGAACTGAACTACAGCAATCATCTTCCCTATAAAGTGGAAGCGGTTAAGATCATCCAAGTCGATTAGTCGTTCTTGCGGCAAAGGCGTTTTTCGCGCTCACGTAAGGTGGCCAACCAGCAAAGAAGCAATCCAGGATCGCTTCACGTCGATCCGCAGGGGCAGCGGCAAAACGATGTCCCGCAGCGACGCGAAGCTGTTGCCGCTGCGATTTCCCTGCGAATACGCCGTTTCGCTGGCAGGTTGGCCAAACCCGTTCGCTGGCGAAAAACCGCCCACTCGCTGTCCCTGCTCACCCCAAGATACGCTTGACATCCTTCAGATTAAATGCAAAGCGAGTTTGGACAGGAGAGCGGCCATTTTCCACACGAACGACTTTGCCAACCTTCCAAGCGGAGCACGACCGAAGCGGAGGCCTACGGGCACAACCTGGACAAACAGCGGAGCAGCGCTGCTTTTGCGCCAGCCCGCTTCGGGAGAGCGACGCGGACAGTCCGGCTCCCTTGGGGGTTGGCAATGGAGTGAAGAGGAAAATGGCACCCTTTCTCTACACGATAGGGCGTCCCGTTTGCGGGACGCTTTCGTTCAGCAGGAAAGTGAAAGCGTTTTATCGAATAAAATGACAAAAATATATGAATCATACGAATTATCATACGAGGTGAGCGCGAGATGACCATTCGCACGATTACCATCGGTGACTTGCTGGACGAGACCGCCGAACGGATTCCTGATCAGGAAGCGGTGGTGTACCAGGAGCTCGGGCTGCGGTATACCTTTGCCCAGTTTCGCAATTTGTGCAATCAGGTGGCGAAAGGGTTGATGTCACTGGGCATAAGGGCAGGGGAGCACATCGCCATCTGGGCCACCAATGTTCCGGAGTGGGTAACCGCCCAGTTTGCTTCAGCCAAGATGGGAGGAGTCCTGGTCACTGTCAACACCAGTTACCGCGTCCATGAATTGGAGTATTTGCTGCGTCAGTCCGAATCAAGCACTCTGATCCTGATCGACTCCTACCGGGATGCGAACTACCTGGAAATGATCAGGGAGATCTGCCCCGAACTGGATGCGTGTCAACCGGGACAGCTTCAATCGAAGCGGCTGCCTAAACTTCGCAACGTCATTTTCATTGGGAGCGAGCCGCAGCCGGGCATGTTTCTTTGGTCCGATCTCCTGGAGCGGGCAGCCTCCGTCTCGGATGAAGAACTGGCCAACCGTCAGCGGTCGCTTCAGCCTGACGACGTGATCAACATGCAGTACACTTCTGGCACCACCGGCTTTCCAAAAGGGGTCATGCTCTCTCACGTCAATATCGTCAACAACGCGATCAAGGTTGCCGAAGCGATGGGATTGCACCAAGGGGATCGCCTCTGCATACCAGTTCCGTTTTTTCACTGCTTTGGCTGCGTAATGGGGACGCTTGCGTGTGTGGCAACAGGTGCGACGATGGTGCCGTTGATAACATTTGACCCGGAGAAGGTGTTGACAGTAGTGGAAGAAGAGCGCTGCACCGCGCTTTACGGGGTACCGACGATGTTTATTGCCGAGCTGAACCATCCCAGCTTCCCGCGGCGCGACTTGTCCTCGCTGCGTACGGGCATTATGGCCGGCTCTCCATGTCCGATTGAAGTAATGAAGCGAGTGGTTGAGCAAATGGGCATTCGCGACATCACCATCGCCTATGGGCAGACCGAAGCCTCGCCTGTGATAACCCAGACCAGACCGGAAGACAGTATTGAGCGCAGGGTTTCAACGGTTGGCCGGGCTCATGATGGCGTCGAGGTAAAAATCGTCGATCCCGTTACGGGTGAAGAGGTGGGACCGGGTGTACAGGGCGAATTGTGCACGCGCGGATATTTGGTCATGAAAGGGTACTACAACATGCCGGAGGCAACGCAAAGCGCAATTGACAGCGACGGCTGGCTGCACACCGGTGATTTGGCTACGGTGGATGAAGAAGGCTACTACCGCATCACCGGCCGCTTGAAGGACATGATAATCCGTGGCGGCGAAAACATCTACCCGCGAGAAATCGAGGAATTCCTCTACACCCATCCCAAAATCCTGGATGTGCAGGTCGTTGGTGTGCCAGATCCCAAGTACGGAGAGCAGGTATTGGCCTGTATCAAGGTACGCGACGGAGAGACCCTGACCGAGGAGGAAGTGAAACAGTACTGTGAGGGGAAAATCGCTCGCTTCAAGATTCCGCACTACGTTCAGTTTGTCAGCGAATACCCGATGACAGCTTCCGGCAAGATTCAAAAGTTCAAGCTGCGGGAACAGGCCATCGCTCATTTCGGACTGCAAGCGGCAGATGGGATTGAAACCGCCTAGCAGCACCGATAGCCGATAGAGGAATAGAAAACAAACCGTAACGGAATGCTCACAATTTTTTCACCGTATGTACGCATCTTGTTTACATTTGCATGATAAGCTGATCATGCAAACGATGAAGGAAATGAAGGTGAAGCGTAATGGGACTGCTGTATGAAACGGTGATGAAGATAAAGGATAAAAAACAGGCGGCGGCAAATAACCGCCAGCTCCGTTCTTCCTTGGCAGACATGACCTTGAAGCAGGTTGTCCGGGCTGCAGGAAACCGTACAGCACCGCTTCATTTGCCAGGATGGCTGGTGAAGTAGGAGATAGTCAATTCGTTTCGTTACGTGTCGGATCAGTTATCAAATCGCACCAATATGAAACCGTCAGGGAGATGGGACCCTGACGGTTTTTCCTTTCCGGACAAATCCCGGTTGTCGGATTGAAGGTTCTTAGCGTCAGCGGGACAGCAATCCCCGCTTCGCTTCATAGGCTGCGATCTTGTCCTCGTACTGAAGGGTGATCCCGATGTCGTCTAGGCCGTTGAGCAGGCAGTAACGGCGGTACTCATCCACTTCAAAGGAATAGGAAAGGCCGTATTCATCACTTACGACCTGTTCGTTCAGGTCGATCGTCAATTGATAGCCCTCATATTTTTCGGTTCGCTCAAACAGCTCTTGTACCTGCTCTTCGCTTAGCTTGATCGGCAAAATGCCGTTTTTGAAACAGTTGTTGTAGAAGATGTCGGCAAACGACGGCGCGATAATGGCGCGGAACCCGTAATCGAGCAGTGCCCAGGGGGCGTGCTCACGGGAAGAGCCGCAGCCAAAGTTGTTGCGAGCGAGCAGAATGGTCGAACCGGCATAACGGGGGAGGTTGAGCACAAAGGTGTCAATTGGCTTCCCTTCCGGCGTAAAGCGCCATTCGTAAAACAAGAACTGGCCAAATCCGGTCCGCTCGATGCGCTTTAAAAACTGTTTGGGAATGATCGCGTCCGTGTCGACGTTGACGCGGTCAAGCGGAGCAGCAATCCCTTTATGGATGACAAACGGTTCCATTCTTTTTCCTCCTTGTGAATGAATCGGTTCGTTCGCATGACTGGCCGAGAGCTGCGTCTGGGCTGTACTATACGGTTGTCGTCTCGCGGAGCCACTCGCGAACATCAACAAAGTGTCCGGCAATCGCGGCTGCTGCAGCCATCTCCGGGCTGACCAGATGGGTACGGCCGTCACGTCCCTGCCGTCCCTCAAAGTTGCGGTTCGAGGTGGAGGCGCAGCGTTCACCCGGTTTGAGGACGTCAGGGTTCATGGCCAGACACATGGAACAGCCAGACTCTCTCCATTCAAACCCGGCTTCGATAAAGATTTTGTCCAGCCCTTCCTGCTCGGCCCGCTCCTTGACCGACTGTGACCCGGGCACAACCATCGCTTGTACGTGCGGAGCCACTTTGCGCCCTTTCGCCACAGCCGCAGCCTTGCGAAGGTCTTCAATGCGGCCGTTTGTACAGGAGCCGATGAAGACGCGGTCAATCTTGATGCTGCTCATCGGCGTGCCCGGCGTAAGTCCCATGTAGGCGAGAGCGTCTTTTGCCGCTTTGCGCTGTGCCGGTGTAGGGAAGGACTCCGGATCGGGAACAACACCAGTAATATCCGTACCCATGCCCGGACTGGTTCCCCAGGTAACCTGCGGAGCAATCTCGCTGGCGTCGATTTCTACCCGGTGATCGTAGCTGGCCCCGGGGTCGGTCACCAGTTGTTTCCACTTCTCTACGGCAGCGAGGAAATCTTCACCCTGCGGTGCGTAGCGGCGTCCTTTCAAATAGGCGAACGTGGTTTCGTCGGGAGCGATCAGACCGGCTCGTGCGCCTGCTTCAATTGACATGTTGCAGACGGTCATCCGCTCTTCCATCGTCAGCTTTTTGATCGCGTCCCCGGTGTACTCGATGACGTATCCCGTAGCAAAATCAGTTCCGAATTTGGCGATGATCGCCAGGATCAGGTCTTTTGCCGTGACACCGGGCGCAAGTTCGCCCTTTACATGGACTTCCAGCGTCTTTGGTTTCGACTGCTGCAGGCACTGGGTGGCCAGGACATGCTCCACTTCGCTGGTCCCGATCCCGAAGGCCAGTGCGCCGAAAGCCCCATGGGTGGAAGTGTGGCTGTCCCCACAAACGATTGTTTTACCGGGGTGGGTCAGTCCCAATTCCGGTCCGATGACGTGCACGATACCCTGATCGGGACTGTGCAGATCGGCCAGCGGAATGCCGAATTCGGCGCAGTTTTTGGTCAAGGTCTCCATCTGCTGACGGGAAATCGGATCCGTGATGTTAAAGCGGTCCTTTGTCGGAACATTGTGATCCATCGTGGCAAAGGTGAGATCAGGACGGCGAACTTTTCGCCCGGCCAAACGCAGTCCCTCGAATGCCTGCGGCGACGTTACCTCGTGGATCAGGTGCAGGTCAATGTACAGCAGGCTGGGTTTGCCCGGCTCTTCATGGATCACATGTTCATCCCAGATTTTTTCAAACAGCGTGCGTGGTTTCACGGTGGATGCCCTCCTTTTTCCAACAGCATTCGGTGCGTTGCTTCTTATATGTATTGGTTGTATCATGGGATCTTAGATAGGTCAAAGATATAATAATTATACGTTTGATAGGAAATTGCTATTGGAGGGGTGATAACGGTGGAATTGCGACAAATTCGCTACGTTGTGGCTGTAGCCGAAGAACGCAGCTTTTCCCGTGCGGCAGCCCGTCTTCATTTGGCCCAGCCGTCACTGAGTCAGCAAATTGCCAAACTGGAAAAAACGTTGGGTATCCTGCTGTTTCACCGCTTACCCCAGCAGGTGGAATTGACGGATGCCGGCGAACGGTTCGTTCAAGTGGCCGGGAAGCTGTTGGATCAGGCAGAAGGATTGGAACGGGAAATGCGCCAGTACGCCTCCGGCCAGATTGGAAAGGTGCTGGTGGGCAGCCTGCCGATAACCGGGGCTTACGTGCTGCCGCGGGTTATTCCTGTCTTTACACAGCGGTTTCCGGGGGTAGAACTGCAGCTGATCGAAGAAACGTCCAGCCGACTGGAGCAGCTGCTCGTCAATGGAAAGCTGGATGTCAGCCTGTTGACGATGCCGATCAGTGAGCCGATGCTTGCGATCGAGCCGGCCATTCAGGAAGAGATCTATCTGGCGCTCCCGCCAGCCCATCCGTTTGCCTGCCGCGAGATTGTCGATCTGGCCGACTTGTCGGATCAACCGTTCATTCTGCTCAAGGAGGGGCAGGGCTTTCGGCAGATCTCGCTCTCACTTTGCGAGCAGGCCGGATTTACGCCGCGTATCGTGTTTGAGAGCAGCAACATCCAGACCGTACAATCACTGGTTGCCGCCGGTATGGGCATCTCGTTTGCGCCGGAGATGATTACCCGCTCCACCTGGACAGACAACGCACCAGCCTATGTACGGCTGCGCTCGCGACCCGAGCGGACGCTGGTCGTTGCGTATCGGAAAGATCGCCATCTTTCTCGGCCGGTCCGTGCCTTTATCGACATACTGGTCGGGAAGGAAAGCGGCATGGAAGTGTCAGCCGATGAGGACAAAGGCGGCAGCCATGTGGTACACTGTGAACAAGATGAAGGGAAGGAAGGATCACGATGAGGGAAATTACCAGTCAAGCAGAATTTGAACAGGCGATTGCGTCCACCAAACCGGTTGTGGTCAAGTTTTATACGACCTGGTGCCCGGATTGTCACCGGATTGACCCGTTCATGCCGGAAGTAGAAGCAGCTTATCAATCGAAGCTGGACATGGTTGCGGTAAACCGTGACCATCTGCCGGAGCTGGCCGAGAAGCTGGATGTGTTTGGAATACCCAGTTTTATTTCCTTTCAGGAAGGAAAGGAACTGATTCGCTTTGTCAGCAAACTGGGCAAAAGTCGGGAAGAAATCGAACATTTCCTCGATCGAACCGTGCAGGTAAGTGAAGCGTTAAAGCAAACTTGATCAAGTGTTTACATTTCTTTTACGGATGGATCGCAACAACTTCAACTCTCCCGTGTACACTGGATCGTGATGGGGAGATAGCACGTGACATGGGGAGAGAGGTATCCGAAACCTATGGAACGCAGCAGCATTGATCAATCCGGTTGCGTGTTCATAGGTTTCACTTTTGCGCAGGTAAAGGGCTGTGACCTTTGAGGGAACAGCCTTTTTACCCTTTGGGAAAGAGGAGGCGATCAAAATGAAGAATCTGTGTATGGCCCACCGCGGCTGGTCAGGTGCCGCCCCGGAAAACACGTTGGCCGCCATCGGACTTGCGCTGGATCACCCTGATGTGGACGCAATCGAAATCGATGTTCAGCTGTCCCGGGATGGCGTACCGGTTGTGATCCACGACTCTACACTGGACCGCACCACCAACGGAAGCGGACTGGTCATGACACATACGTATGACGAACTCCGCAGGTTGGATGCGGGAAGCTGGTTTGCCCCCAAATATGCGGCGGAACGCATTCCTTCTCTGGAAGAGATACTGGTGATCTGCCGGGGGAAAAAACGACTCAACATCGAGTTGAAACAGGCGGCCAACCGGTACGTCGGCCTGGAAGAAGCGGTGGTCTCGCAAATTCGCCGCCGCTGCATGCAGGAGCAAGTGATCGTCACTTCGTTTGATCAAGAAAGTGTACGGCGGGTAAAATCATTGGCCCCGGAAATCACCGTCGGGCCAATTGTATACGGACTGCCCGTTTTCCTGCATGAACAGCTCTCCGCCCTGCAGGCGGGCGTTTTGTCCCTTTCCTATCCCTATCTGTCAAAGGCGCTTGCGGAGGAAGTTCTGGAATCAGGCGTAGAACTGATTGCCTGGACCATCGACGACCCGGAGCATATGAAGCAGATTGCTTCGCTGCATGAAGGGATTCAAATCTGCACCAACCACCCGGATCGTTGGCTGCAGCTTGTCGCGGGGGAAGCGTAAGACAAACAGATCGCGCAAGCACGAACATATTTCTCCTCCATAAAGAAGCGGCTGTCCGTAAATGGAATCGGACAGCCGCTGCTGGCTTTCTTTCCCCTCTAATCGAGATAAGCATATCCGGGCAGTGTCAGGAATTCGCAGAACTCATCGGCAAAGGCAAGGTTAGCGAACAATTCACTGGCCTTTTGGAATGTATCCTTCCGCTCATCTCCGCTGTTCGTTTCGATCTTGGTCAATTCCTCCTCAAGCAGGCTGCGAACCAGTTCCTCCGTCACCTTGCGGCCATCGTTCAGAACGCCCTTGGGATGCCGAATCCACTGCCAAACCTGAGCGCGTGCTATTTCCGCCGTCGCGGCATCTTCCATCAGGTTGAAAATCGGGACGGCACCGGAGCCATTTAACCAGGCGGCGATATACTGCACACCCACGCTGATGTTGTTGCGCAGTCCCGCCTCCGTAATGGTTCCTTCCGGGACGGCAAGCAGGTCAGCGGCCGTCACGTTGACATCATCCCGTTTTTTATCCACCTGATTGGGCGTGGGCATCAACCGGTCAAACACTTCCATCGCGACCGGCACCAAAGCGGGGTGAGCCACCCAGGTGCCATCATGTCCATCGCGCGCTTCTCGTTCTTTGTCGGCCCTTACTTTGTTCATCGCGTCTTCGTTGGCGGCGGGATCGTTTTTTACCGGGATTTGGGCGGCCATTCCGCCGATGGCAAGGGCTTTCCGCTTATGGCAGGTTTTTATCGTATGCAGGGTATAAGCGCGCATAAAAGGTACGGTCATCGTCACCTGCGCACGGTCAGGCAAGATCACCCCGGGCTGATTGCGCAGTTTTTTGATGTAACTGAAAATGTAATCCCAACGGCCGCAATTCATGCCGACGATGTGGTCGCGCAGTTCGTACAAGATTTCATCGATTTCAAATGTAGCGAGGATGGTTTCAATCAACACCGTCGCCTTGATCGTCCCCTTGGGGATACCCAGTTCCTTTTGGGCCATGACGAAGATGTCGTTCCAGAGGCGGGCTTCCAGATGGCTTTCCAGTTTGGGCAGGTAGAAGTACGGACCGGTGCCGTTGGCCAGCAGGGTCTTGGCATTGTGGAAAAAATAGAGGGCGAAGTCAAAGATGCTGCCGGACACCGGCTCTCCATCGATGAGGACATGTTTCTCATCCAGGTGCCAGCCGCGGGGGCGGACAATCAGAGTGGCCGTTTGTTCGTTAAGGGCATACTCTTTTCCTTCCGGGCTGGTGTAGCGGATGGTTCGATTGACGGCATCGCGCATGTTGATCTGTCCTTGAATCGTGTTGGCCCAAGTGGGGGAGTTGGCGTCTTCAAAATCCGCCATAAACACCTTGGCTCCGGAATTGAGAGCGTTGATCACCATTTTTCGATCACCGGCCGGCCCGGTTATTTCGACCCGCCGATCCAGCAGGTCCGCAGGAATGGATGCCACTGTCCATTCACTGTTGCGAATGTGGGACGTCTCGGGCAGGAAGTCAGGCAGCACACCGCGATCAATCTCCCGCTGCCGGGAAACTCGTCTTTGCAGGAGCTCTTTCCGCCTGACCGCAAAGGAGCGTGAAAGTTTCGCCACAAATTCGAGCGCATCGGGGGTCAGAATTTCGGCATATGATTCGGGGAGAGGTGCCGTAATGGTCACTCCTGCAGGATACAAGGGGCTTGTGGTACTCACTTCTCTCATCCTCCTCTTTTTGTTTCGTAATATGCAACACTGTTTCTATTTTGTGAGGAAATGATACCACTTGCAGGTTGCCGTGTAAAGGAGAAAATGGAATTCTCCCCATTTTCAAAATAGACAAAAAATACTGCGTGTAAAAAAGACCCATTCTCACGTCAGTCCACGACATGCGTAGAACAGACCTAACGAAATGGCATAGGAATATCTCCCAACCCCTGAATGGCAGGGGGAATTGTGATATAATGGGAAAGTTAACCCAAGACAGAGTAGCGGGGTGGTTCCCGACATGGAAAAGGAAAACATGATCAAATCAGTTGATCGAGCCTTGCAGATCATCGACATCGTCAGCACCAGAAAAGAAGGGTTTGGAGTAAGCGAGCTGGCCAGACAAATCGAATTAAACAAAAGTTCCGTCTATCGTATCTTGTCCACATTGGCCAGCCACGGTTACATCGAGCAAAACCAGGAAAGCGGCCGTTACAAGCTGGGGTATAAATTACTGGAACTGAGCGAAAGACTGCTGGAGTCGATCGACTTGCGGGCCGAGGCCCGTCCTTATCTGAAAGAATTGGAACAATTGACAAATGAGGTCGTTCATCTCGTGGTTTACAACCAGGGAGAGGTTGTGTATATCGAGAAACTGGACGGCAACGAAACATTGCGGATGCATTCGCAGGTAGGCAAGCGGGCTCCGATGCACTGCACCAGTGTCGGAAAAGTGATTCTCGCACACTTGCCAAGCGAGGAGATGCTGCGAATTGTAGAGAAAAAGGGTTTGGCCCGTCATACAGAACACACCATTACGGAACTGGACGCATTTCAACGTCACCTCCGGGAAATTCGACAAAACGGGTACGCGGTGGATCATGAAGAAAACGAACAGGGCATTACCTGTATTGCTGCGCCTATCTTTGGCTTCAACGGAAAAGTAACAGCGGCTGTCAGCATTTCCGGACCGACCATCCGGATGACCGAGCAGCGGCTGAGTGAGCTCAAATGGAAAATAATGGAGGTTGGGCGGAACATTTCCCGCCGCCTGGGATATAAGGGATAGCGCGGCGTTACAGTACATATTTACCTGGAACGAGGTTGAGTCAGATGATCGCTATGGAAGTTCAGGGGGAATGGCTGACAGGAACGCTGCCGCACGGGATGCCCGTACTGACAGCCGGCACATTATTGCGTGAATACTGGAAGCTGCCAAGAAAGACGGTTCACCTGTTGTTTCAGGAAAAAGGGGTTCGCGTGGACGGAGAGGTTTGCAGCCAAAATCAGCCGGTCAGAGCAGGCCAGGCGATCAGCCTTCATGCCTGTCAACCGGAGCCGTTGGGGGTGGAGCCATTCCATGCGCCGCTCGAGATCCTGTATGAAGATGACCACCTGCTTGTCGTCAACAAACCGGCCGGCTGCCTGCTCCATCCCACCGGAGATGATGATCGGTTCACATTGGATCACCTTGTGGCCGGTCACTTTGCCAGGACGGGTATAGCCGCCAAGGTGCGCCATATCCACCGCCTTGACCGCGAAACGTCCGGAGCCGTGCTCTATGCCAAGCACGCTTTGGCTTGCGCCCTGTTGGACGAGCAGCTTCGTCAGCGACACATCTCCCGTCAGTATATTGCTTTTGTCAACGGACGACCGCGGCGTGAGCGCGGTACGATTGACGAACCGATCGGACGCGACCGACACCACCCCGTACGCCGAAGAGTAACCAGGCGGGGTGAAACGGCCGTGACCCATTACCGGGTGCTGAATCGTTTTCGGGAAGCGGCCTTGTTGGCGTGTACGCTGGATACGGGCAGGACCCACCAGATCCGTGTGCACTGCCAGCATATCGGTCATCCGCTGCTGGGCGATCGGCTCTACGGAGGACCCATTCACTTGATCGACCGGGTCTCCTTGCACGCTGTCTCTCTTCAACTGCTGCACCCGTTTGGGGAACATATCGTGAGGGTGGAGGCTGGCTGGCCTGATGACTTGCTCCAACTGCATATGAGGCTGTCAGCAACATGAATCGTCCTTCTTCCTGTGCCCCTCCACGGAGACAAGCCTGATAAGCTTGGGCGCACGCCTGTCTGGTTAGGCTGAATAGAATGCCAAGGAATAGACCGAAAAAAGGGGTGTTGCCATTCATGAAGCCCAAAATCGGAATCTTGACTTGGCGGGAGGGGATGACCTTCAGGGAGCCTGTCTACTTTCGTCAACTGCTTCGGGCCGGTCGGGAATTGGGCGTTACCGTTTTTTTGTTTTCACCTCGCGACGTGCAGGTGAAGCGCAGGAGGATCAGAGGCATTACGCTTACTGATCGCGGCAGGTGGGCCAGCCGCTGGTTTTCCTGGCCCGATGTGGTGATCGACCGGTATTGGTATACCCCAAAGCCAGTGTTTCAAGAATACGTTTCTTTTCGCAAACAGCCGTATTTCTTGTATGCCAACAATCGCTTTGCCAACAAGTGGCGTGTTCACGAAGTGTTGTACAGCAATGAAAACATGCGAAAGTGGCTGCCGGAGACCTGCACCTATACAGGTGAAAAGGGCAGGCTGAAGGAAATGCTTACCCGTCACCGGATCATCTATCTAAAACCGATCAATGGGACGGGCGGCCGCGGCATCCTCCGCATCGAAAAGCGCGGCGAACACTATCATCTGTTGGGGCGTGACAAACAGCGTGTCAAGAAGGCGGCAGTGGCAAAGGGAAGTGCAGGGCTGATCAGTCGGGTCAGACAGTGGGTTGGCCAGGAGAAGTACCTGATGCAGCAGGGCCTGGAGCTTGGTCTGCTGCCTGGCCGATCAGTCGATATCCGTCTATTGATGCAAAAGGATGAGCATGCAGAATGGCTGGTAACCGGCATGGGATGTCGGGTCGGCCCGAAAAACAGTGCGACGGCCAACCTGCACGGAGGGGGAAAAGCAGTTGCTGCTGACCACTTTTTGACGCAATGTTTCAGTGAAGAAAAAGCGAAACAATTGATTGAAGAGTGTGAGCAGCTTGCGTACGAAACGGCAGCCGCCATTGAAGCGTACTTTGGCTCCATGATGGAGCTGGGACTGGACATTGGGATTGATGTGCAGGGGCGGGTTTGGTTGATCGAAATCAATCCCAAACCGGGCCGCGACATTTTTCGCGAGATGGGGCAGCCTGATTTGTACAGGCTGGCGGTGCGCAGGCCCCTTCAGTATGCCCTCACACTGGCATCCAGAAAGCATTCCTCCCTACAGCCGGATGAGGGAAGGTGTGCGGAGACGAAAAAGAGTAAAACGAGTTAGGTTCCGAAAATTCGACAATATTAGTCTCTTGTTTGTCATACCACAAGTAATGGTATAGTAGAGAATAATGGGACGATTAGTGTGAGACGGATTTCACGTAAGGAGCATACGTATGTCACTACATGATGTTTCCGAGCTGATCCAACGTCACGGAGAGGTTCTTGCCAGTTTTTTTGATCACGTCGCGGACATGGTGTTTTTAATGGAAGTGGCTGGTTATCGAAAGTTCCGCTACGTGCTGATTAATCCGGCGGCGATGCAGTTTGCCGGGCTGACGAAGGATGCCTGCGGAAAACTGATTGACGAGGTCTATGCCACCAATCCGGAGAAGGCCGACCTGTTAAACAGCAAATACCAGGAGGCGGTAGAGCGGCGGGGGCCAGTCTCGTTTGTGTCGACTGACGAAACCTGCGGAGAGTCGGTTCTAACCCCGATCATGAATGCTAATGGGGTTTGCACGCATGTGCTGTCTCTGACCAGGGACGTCACCGAGCGCAAACGGCTGGAAGACCGGCTTCAGTTTATGGCCTACCATGACACGCTGACCGGCTTGCCCAATCGGCGTCTGTTTCAGGAACGTCTCACGGAGGCGCTGGCCACGGCTCGCCAAACTGGACAGCCGCTTGCCGTTCTCTATCTGGACTGCGATCTGTTCAAGACGGTGAATGATACCATGGGTCATGAGGTTGGGGACGAATTCCTGCAGGGCTTTGCCAACCGCTTGCGGTACTGCGTACGGGCAACGGATACCATCGCGCGCTTGGGAGGAGATGAGTTCATCATTTTGCTCCCGTCAATACAGGTCTCGGATGTTTTCGACATTGCCCAGCGGATTCTCGATTCCGTGAGGCACCCCTGGAAAATCCAGAAACACCAATTTACCGCCTCGGCCAGCATCGGCATCGCACTCTACCCGGAACATGGGGATACCAGCGAACTGCTGATGAGGCATGCCGACATCGCCCTATACCAGGCGAAAGCAGAGGGGAGAAACCAGTACGCACTCTTTCGTCCGGCGTAGATGTTGCCCGGACATACAGGAGCCTATCCGCTTGTGCACGGATAGGCATTTTGTTTGCCTTCGCGGCTGGACGAATCGACGGTTCAGGGATAAAATGAAGTGAATTGACCCGAACAAATCGGTCAAACAATAACCAATAAGACTTGCAATGGAAAGAGAGGTCCCGCTCATGAAAAAACCGGAAGAAACACGGGTTGTGGTCGGGATGTCCGGTGGCGTGGACTCATCGGTTACCGCCCTCCTGTTGAAACAGCAAGGATACGATGTGATCGGCCTGTTTATGAAGAACTGGGACGACACGGACGAATTCGGCTATTGCACGGCAGAAGAAGACTTTCAAGATGTGAGACGAGTCTGCGACCAGATCGGCATTCCCTACTACACCGTTAATTTTGAAAAGGAATACATGGAGAAAGTATTTCGCTACTTTCTTGATGAGTATAAAAAAGGGCGCACCCCCAATCCCGATGTGATGTGCAACCGGGAAATCAAGTTTGGGGAATTTCTTACCAAAGCGCTGCAGTTGGGAGCGGATTACATCGCCACCGGACATTACGCCCGTGTGGAGTATCGCGACGGAGAGTACAAGCTCCTGCGCGGTGCCGATCCCAACAAGGATCAAACGTACTTCCTCAACGCACTCAACCAGTCCCAACTGTCAAAGGCCATGTTTCCCATAGGTCATCTGCGGAAAGAACAGGTTCGTCAGATAGCAGCTGAAGCCGGGTTGGCCACTGCGAAAAAGAAAGACAGCACCGGCATCTGTTTTATTGGCGAACGCAACTTCCGCGAGTTCCTGAAAAGCTATCTCCCGGCGAAACCAGGTGAGATTCGCACCGTTGAGGGAGAGGTCATCGGCCAGCATGACGGCTTGATGTATTACACGTTGGGACAGCGCCAGGGGCTGGGCATTGGCGGCGGTGGAAACGGTCAACCGTGGTTCGTGGTCGACAAGGACCTGGCCAATAATGTCTTGATCGTTGCGCAGGGTTCCAACCATCCTCGTTTGTTCTCGCAAGGTCTGATCGCAACCGATGTAAACTGGATCAGCGCCCGGGCACCCGAAGCGGAATTCCGCTGCACGGCCAAGTTTCGCTACCGTCAGCCGGATCAGCCGGTTACGGTCCAACTGCTGGAAGGGAACAGATGCCGTGTGCTGTTTGATCAGCACCAAAAAGCAGTCACCCCTGGACAGG
Source organism: Brevibacillus sp. (assembly GCA_017656235.1). Lineage (GTDB taxonomy): Bacteria > Bacillota > Bacilli > Brevibacillales > Brevibacillaceae > Brevibacillus_E. Next base: position 866,541 of record JACDOF010000001.1, on the reverse strand, counting down.
CGGTCGTTTTTTACGACGGGGATGTGTGCTTGGGAGGCGCCACCATCGACCAGATAATCAGAGAAAATGTTTTACCATAAATAGTGGGTACCCGTGTTCACCCCAGAGAGAAAAAGGAGGCACATCATGAAGATCACTGACATTGAAGTTAGACGACAAGCTGTTCCACTCAAGAAGCCGTTTAAAACAGCTCTGCGCACCGTGGAAGTAGCAGAAACGATCATTGTAAAAGTGACAACCGACAGCGGGCTGGTCGGCTGGGGAGAGGCACCAGCCACTGTCGTCATTACCGGCGACAGCCTGGGAAGCATCGAAGCGGCGATCACCCACGTGATCAAACCGCAGTTGGTCGGGAAACACTTATCCAATCACGAAGAGGTGTTTCACCTGCTGCACGGTTCCATCGTCGGCAACAGCAGCGCCAAAGCTGCTGTGGACATGGCTTTGTACGATTTGCTGGCGCAGATGTGCGGTCTGCCGCTCTATCAACTGTTGGGCGGCTACCGCAACGAGATTGAGACCGATTACACGGTCAGCGTCAATTCTCCACAGGAAATGGGCGAGGATGCCGTAAACTACGTGCGCGACGGCTTTCGCATATTGAAGATCAAAGTAGGCAAAGATGAAATCAGCCGCGACATCGAGCGGATTCGCGAGATTCGCAGCCGTGTCGGCTGCGATGTAAAAATCAGACTGGATGCCAACCAGGGATGGGAGGCAAAAGAGGCCATTCGCTCGATCCGCAAGATGGAAGACATGGGACTGGACATCGAATTGGTCGAGCAGCCCGTCAAGGCCCATGATATTGCCGGCTTAAAGATGGTAACAGATGCGGTGTACACTCCGATCATGGCGGACGAGAGCGTCTTTTCTCCAGCCCAGGCGCTGGAGGTGGTGAGCAGACGGGCGGCTGATCTGATCAACATCAAGCTGATGAAAGCAGGCGGGATTTACAAGGCGCAGCTCATCAACAGCATCGCCGAGGAACACGGTGTCGCCTGCATGGTGGGGAGCATGATCGAATCGCGTGTCGGCATTTCCGCTGCCGCCCATTTTGCCGCGAGCAAGAAAAACATCACCCGCTTTGACTTTGACGCACCGCTGATGTTGAAAACAGATCCTGTTGTCGGCGGCGTCATTTACGAGGGACGTGTGATTCGTCTGCCGGAAACCCCCGGTTTGGGCATTACGCAGGTGGAAATTTCCTAAGGCGGTCAATGGAGGGTAGCGTACATGAATGAAGAAGAACGTCAGAAGCGGCAGGCCAAACTGATCTTTCTTGTGTTCAGCCTGTTTGTCGTCGCTTCGCTCGTGTCCATCGCAGTGTTTATGTACTTTCAGATGACGAGACCTGCTCATCCGGATGTGAGCGGCAAAGTTGACGGCAGTATGCCAGACACCGCACAACAGGTGCTGGCGGAAGGCTGACATGAGATAGGGGGGAAGAAGGTGCAGAGAGAAGGGATACAGGTCGGTGATCTTGTAACCGTACCGTACAAAACGGGAGTCTACATAGCCGAAGTGATCGAGACATTCCCGGAAAAGGCCACGGTAAAAATACTGGCGGTACGAAAACATCCGCAGCAGGGCGACCTGCATCACCCGTTCGAGGTGAACGTGCCCCTGTTCCATCAGCGAAGAGCGCTTTCCTATCAGGAAAAGGTGATGGTACCGCTGTCGGCCGTTACACCTTACACGGATACGGTGCCCGACTACACCACATCCCTGCGAAATGCGCTGGCAAAAGAGAAAGAGAAACTTCTGGCCCAGCAGGGACCATGGGCGGAACGGGCACTGGAAGAACTGATCAAACTGGAAACAGAGTATTTTTCCCACTGATAGAATATTCAAGCCAGGCGGTTGATTCGCCTGGTTTTTTGCCGGATTTATTACCGGGAAAGGCTTACCATTGATGCAACTTTCCTGCATGAACAACGTCTATTAAAATGAGACAAGCCGCAGGAATCATTGACCGGGTTTTGCTGCTATATTTTTCTATTCCTCGCACACGCTGCTAGAATGATATAATAGGTTGGGTAACAACTAGAAGCAGGAGGCTTTTTTTCCATGAACAAACAAGTCGTTGCCCGCGTGCAAGCTGAGGCCGCAGATTCTCCGATCTCAAGACAGGAACAGAAGCTGCGCAAACGCAGACAAAGCAAAAACGCCGTACTTGTCCTTACCGTCGTGCTGTGGCTTGCGCTTGCAGTCGGAGGCTACTTGTTGGCCGATCGGTACATTGACCAAAGCAGGGCCTACATTGATCAACGCTTGAAGCAGGTGGAGGCATTCAATCGCGAGCAGATCCAGACAGTAGAAGAACACATTGCATCCGTGCAGGAAGTGCTGAACGATGTCAGGGAAGAGCTGGAATATATTAAAGAAGATTTGGAATTGACGGGAGAGACGATCAACGGCACAGATCAGACGAAGCAGGCCTTGGAAAAGAAAATTGAAGAGCTGACCTCTCAACTGGGTGAGCTGAAAAACTCGCTGAAAAAACTGGAGGATGCCGCTCGTGCCTGGTAGGGTTCAGCTGTTCCTGGCCTTTCTGCTCGCTCCCGTCGTCGGCTTTTATCTCGCGTTTTCGCTGACCAACCCGGTTCACAGCCTGGAAGAGTCCCCCCTGCAGCTGCAGCTGGACAAGACCCGAGCGCAGATTGCAGACGTCGGGGAGGCACTGGATGAGACCCGGGACGCGGCCCGAGAGACGGCAGCGGTGATAGAAGAACTGCATGAAGCGGCCGAAATGGAAAAGGAGTACTACGAAACACGTCAGAAAAAAATTGACCAACTGGTGGCTGCCAGCCAATCCCAGGTGAAGATGTCAGAGGATGTGCTGGACCAGATCCTGTCTTCCATGCTGGGCGATCCCATTGGCCAGACGTTTGGCAAAAACGCTACAGTCAAAGTGTATTCCCTGACCGAAGCGGGCTACCGCGGTTATATGGCCAAAGTGCGGCTGCACAACCCGAATGCCTTGAAAGTGGTGCTGGCCAACGACAAGACGGTCAGCGACGGTGAGACGACCAGCCACGCAGCCCGGCGAAAAGGGGCCATTCTGGCAGTGAATGCGGGCGGCTTCTACAAGATTGACGGAAAACTGGCCGTTTTGGGCACCACTGTTGTCGATGGTCAGATTGTAACCTTTTCCACCAACACGAACCTGTCGTTTGTTGGCTTTAACAAAAACGGTCGGCTGGTCGGCGGCAAAGTGACCTCACGGGAGCAGTTGGAGAAGATGGATGTTCTGCAAGGGGCCAGCTTCCTGCCGACACTCCTGCAGGATGGCAGGCGGATGCCGATTCCAAAAGAGTGGGCCAACCAAAGACAGCCCCGTACGATGATCGGTCACTTCTCCAATGGCGATCTGCTGTTTATCGTGATAGATGGGCGGCGCAAGGGATGGAGCAACGGGGTTACCCTGGAAGAAGCACAGTCCAAACTGCTGGAGTTCAAAGTCAGAGATGCCTACAACCTGGATGGCGGCGGTTCCAGTGCGTTTTACTACAACGGGAAAATTTTGAATCGTCCTTCAGACGGACGGGAGCGTCCCGTAACCAGCAACATCGTGATCCTTCCCTGACAGTCAGCCAGTACGAACTGTTCCCTGCCATACATGATCCCGGAGCGGATGCGCTCCGGGCTTTTTTTGTAACAAAACCGCTGTCTGCTGCATCCAAACCATACCGCAGTCAAGAACCAACCATGGGAGGATGAAAAGATGCGACTGACAGCAAAAACGGGTGCGACACGCGGTTTCTTGCGAGTGCTGCTTCACATCGGAATTCTTGGATTGCTCGTCATCATCTCCGCGGCACTGTGGCCTGACTTTGCGATGTTCGAAACAAGGGAAGCATGGAGCATGATCACAGGTTACCTCGCCTTTCTCTGTATCGGTTTCACTCTGCTGATTGGCCCGCTGAAACAGCGGCTGCCCGGCAGGTGGACAGCAGCCGCTGTGCAGCTAAGGAGGGATTTCGGCATTTGGGGGGGAGCAGCGGCACTCCTGCACGTCGTGTTGGTGATACTCAGCTTTGAAGACGGCGTTCGCTTCATGTTTTTTCACGATCCAAGACAACCGGAACCTGGTTGGCTTCATCTCTTCCTCGACCGGCAGGGGGGCGAGTGGTCCCTTAAGATCAGCATGATGGGGATCGCCAACTACCTGGGATTACTGGCGTTTGCCTTTCTAATGCCCTTGTGGTTCACGTCTTCTGATCGGGCGGAGCGCATGTTGGGTGGAGCGGCCTGGAAGCGGCTCCACATGAGCAACCTGATGATATTTGTGCTCGTCACGCTGCACGCGCTGATCTATGTGGAAGGGATCAAGGGCGAACCGCTGGACGCAGGTGACGTGCTTCCGCTGTTTGTGGTCGTTCTGCTGGTCAGGATGATGTCTTACCTGGTCACGGTAGTCTCGCGCAGACGATGAGGTGGAAGCAGAACATTAAAAAAACGGCACCGCTGTTCGGGTAGTGCCGTCTTTTTTAAGGTTTGTGGTGGAGCGAGCAGCCATGCTGCCGTGCCGTCAAACCACTCGTCCCGTCTCATGGCGAGGTACGGCAAGGTGGGAAGAAGCCTGTCCTGGCAAGTGGCGGATAAGGCCGAATGCAAGAGCTTGAGGGAAAAATCGCGCATATTAGCCTAACATTGGAGAAAAATGAAACGATACAAGAAAAAATGGCGAATACAGGGAAGTTTTCTACCTTGCCAGTTTGGGGTGGAACGTCATACCATTATCTTGTTAGCACTCACTTCTAATGAGTGCTAACAACCTCGTGGAGAGAGGAGGAGAAGGCAGGCGAAAACTTGCGCAAACAAACAGATCCAAATCCCTGGGTAGTCTGATGAGCTTACATATGCGAGTGTCCAACCGGATGACGACGAGCAAAAAGAAGGTTGTTCATATTTTGGAATTTTTTATTTGATGCTTGCGGGCGATAAAAGATTTCATTTTATGTGCAATGCTTCTTTTTTTCATTTGTCCAATAACACCATACCGTTCACAAAGGAGATGATGAACAATGAAGGCTCTGCTTTTGGCAGGAGGATTGGGTACGCGGTTGCGACCGCTCACCGAAAATCTGGCCAAACCCATGGCCCTGGTGGGCAATCGTCCGTGGCTGGAACACCTTATCGTTCATCTCAAACGACAAGGCATTGTCGACTTTGTGATTGCCGTCAAGCATTACCCGGAAATGATCCAACAATACTTTGGGGATGGCCAAAAATGGGGTGTGTCTATCGAATACGCCGTGGAAAAGACACTGTTGGGCACAGCAGGTGCCATCAAAAACGCGGAAAAGCTACTGAGTGACCGCTTCCTCGTCGTCAACGCCGACATCATCAACCAGGCATCGCTGGTGCCGCTGCTGGAGTTTCACCTGCAGCACAAAGGAGCTGTCACCATCGGCTTGACAGAGGTGGAAGACCCATCCCAGTATGGTGTGGTGCAGCAGAACTACGACGGAGAAATCGTCCGCTTTGTGGAAAAACCGGATAAGCACCATGCACCATCTCGCCGCATCAATGCGGGGATCTACGTGATGGATAAAGAAGTGTTGGATTGGATTCCGGCAGAGAAAGAAGTCTCCATTGAACGGGAGACCTTCCCGCTCTTGATTGAAAAGAACGTGGGGGTCTATGGCAAACTGATTGACGGATATTGGATGGATATGGGCACTCAGCAGCGCTATCGACAAGTACATTGGGATTTGTTGGATCGCAAGTTTCCGCTTCCTCTATCCCAAAAGGAGCAGGGAAATGGCATCTGGATCGGACAGGAGACATCGATCGGGCAAGGGGTGTTATTCGTCCCACCGGTCCTGGTCGGCGATCATGTCCAAATCGGCGAACGAAGCGTGATTGGTCCTTACGCCGTGATTGGCGACCGCTGTCAGTTGGGTAAGAACGTGCGCTGCACGGAGACGATCATGTGGCACGATTGCAAAGTACGTGATGGAGCTCAATTAAAGAACTGCATCTTTGGGTACAGTTTGGAGTTGGGACCAAGACATATCCTCTATGAAGCCGTGATGAATCGCATGGCAAAAGGGGGGCAGGCATGATGAAGGTAGCGTATATGAGCACATACATTCCGCAAAAGTGCGGGCTGGCCACCTACACCCACCATCTTCGACTTTCTGTAAAACAGGCCAGGTTGTGGGAGGCAGCCGATCCGGTGATCGTCCTCTCTTCCGAGGGAACGAGCGAGACCTCGGCTGATCAGGAAAGGTGGTTTTTACCGAAGCACGAGAAGGAAGCTTATGTGAAAATGGCACAACGAGTAAACAAAAGTGATATCTCCGTTGTCTCGCTTCAACACGAGTTTGGCATTTTCGGTGGAGAAGCCGGTTCGTACGTGCTTGATTTTGTAAAGGAACTGAAGAAACCACTCATTACGACATTCCATACCGTTTTTGAGAACCCCGAAGAGCCCTACCGCTCGATCCAACAGCAGATTGCCGAACGAAGCGAAAAGATTATCGTCATGAATCGTAAGGCAATTCAGTTTCTTCACCAGGCTTATGCGATTCCCGAAGCAAAAATCATCTATCTGCCGCACGGCACGCCTGCTCCCGCAAAAGACAAAAGGGATGCCTATCGGCACAAACTGGGTTGGACTGGCAGAAACGTGCTGATGACCTTTGGACTGCTCAGCAGAGGAAAAGGGCTGGAATTGGTACTGGAAGTGCTCGGTCAGGTAGCCGATGAAATCCCAAACGTGCTGTACGCAATCGTGGGACAGACACATCCTGAAGTGAAAAGGCAGGAGGGAGAAGCCTACCGGCAGGAGCTTGCCGACCTGATTCACAAGCGCGGGCTGAGCAGCCACGTGACGATGGTTGACCAATATGTTGACGAAGAAGACCTGATTGGGTACCTGATGGCTTGCGATTTGTACGTTACGCCCTATCCGGGCATGCAGCAGATCACCAGCGGTACCCTGGCGTATGCCGTCGGGTTGGGCAGACCGGTCGTCAGCACGCCGTACAGCTATGCCAAGGATTTGCTTGCAGGCTGCGAACAGCTGCTTGTTCCATATGGCGATGTGACCGCGTGGGCGAAGACGATCATTTCGCTCCTGCGTGATGAAGCAGCGCGAGGGAAGTGGGAGAAAAAGATCGGACAGATCGGTTCTGCCATGCATTGGCCCCACGTAGGCAAACGGCATGCCCAGTTGTTCGCACGAACAGCCAAGCGGCAGTACGACCTGCCGGAAGCGACAGGGGGGATCGCCGTTGCATCCGTCGCACGCTAGTTTTCGACATCTTTTGCGAATGACGGATGAGACCGGATTGTTGGAGCATGCGCTGGGCCGGATCCCCCGGCGGCGGGAAGGCTACACCACGGACGACAACGCCCGTGCGCTGTGGGTTTGCATGGAATGGCTGCCTCATGTAGAGATGACAGACCAGTCGGAATGGAAAGAGGCTTTATGGCAATTGATTGATCGCTATCTGGCATTTCTTTTATGGGTGCAGCGGGATGATGGCACCTTTCACAACAACATTGGCTACGATCGCAGTCCCGAGCCGGAAGCACCCTCAGACGACTGCTTGGGCCGCACCCTTTGGGCTTGTGCAGTCGCTTCGGTTCGACTGCCAGATGACGGCAGGCGCTTGGCGGCATCGAACATGTTTGCCAACGCCCGGCAGCACATCGGGCAGCTGCGCTTTCCTCGGGGAATGGCCTACACGCTGGCGGCCTGCAGCTTGCTGGTGGAAAACGGCCGTGATCCCTCACTGCAGGGCGATGTGGAGAAGTTGGAAGCGAGTCTGATTAAGATGTACCGGCAATCAGCGGATCAGGAGTGGCGCTGGTTTGAACCCATGCTAACCTATGCCAACGGCCTCTTGCCCTGGTCGCTGTTCCGCGCCTATCGGGTCACACGGCGTGAAGAGACGCTGGCCGTGGCACAGACCAGCCTCGATTTCCTGATCGATCAGATGACCGGGCAGGCCGGGCAGATCCGTCCGGTGGGCAACGAGGGATGGTGCAGCCGGGAGCGGCGAAGCGACTGGGATCAGCAGCCGCTAGATGTCATGAAGCTTGCACTGGCTGCGGCGGAAGCTGCTCAGGTACTGGGTGATAACCGCTACCTGCAGGTGCTCCAAAAGTGCCGAAACTGGTTTTACGGCGAGAACGACCTGGGGCTCCCAATGGTCGACCCGGAAGAGGGCAGCTGCTGTGACGGATTGACCCCGAACGGTGTCAACCCCAATCAGGGGGCTGAATCTACCCTGTCCTATTTGTTGACGGAAGTGATGTGGCGAAAACAGTATCAGGAGGTTGACGATCATGGCGATCACAACATCTCGTGAACAGAACATTCCCACACACGTATTTCGCGAATACGACATCCGCGGCAAGGCAGAAGTAGAGATTGGCGGCAGGTTTGCCTACCTGCTGGGCAGAGCATTTGGCGAAAAAGTGAAGGCGGCAGGAGAACAGCGTGTGGTCGTAGGGCGGGACAACCGCACATCGTCACCCGCACTGCGCGATGCACTGGTCACGGGGTTGATGGAGGCTGACTGCCAGGTCACCGATATCGGCGAAGTGACCACGCCGATGTTTTACTACAGTCTGGAGCACCTGGACACCCCGTGCGGTTTGATGGTGACGGCAAGCCACAACCCGGGTGATGAAAATGGCTTTAAAATCGCCATGAATAAAACAACGATTTATGGCGAACAGATTCAGGAACTGAAGCGGCGGATGCTGGAGTTGGCCGGTTCAGCGGGGGACGTGCCGTACGAATCCAATCGCTCAAGTCAGGCTGAACACGTCGACATCGAACAGCCGTATCTGAAGATGCTGCAGGAGAAAATCAAACTGGGTCCCCACAAACGCAAAGTGGTTGTCGATTGCGGCAACGGTACGCCGTCACCATTCGTTCCGAAAGCTCTTGAGCAGTGGGGATGCGAGGTCATTCCGCTGTACTGCGAATCGGACCCCACCTTTCCCAATCACCATCCTGATCCCGTTGATCCCAAAAATTTGCAGGAATTGATTAAAACGGTCCGGGAAGAACATGCGGATCTAGGCATCGCGTTTGACGGCGACGGCGATCGTCTGGGCGTGGTGGATGATCAGGGCAACATTTTGTGGGGCGATCAGTTGATGATTCTCTTCTGGCGGGAGATCCTTCCCAAGTATCCGGGTTGTCAGGCCCTGGTTGAAGTAAAGTGCTCCCAGGCACTGGTGGAAGAAATCGAGAAGCTTGGCGGGAAACCGATGTTCCACCGTACCGGACATTCTCACATCAAAGCGACAATGAAACGGTTAAATACGCCGTTTACCGGCGAAATGTCGGGACACCTGTTCTTCAAGGACGAATACTACGGCTTCGACGACGCCCTGTATGCTGCCGGACGACTGCTCCGCATCCTGACGCATACCGACAAACCCTTGTCCAGCTTGTTTGCCGACATTCCGCGCTACCCGGTCACGCCGGAGACGAGAGTCTCGTGCGCAGAGCACGAAAAGCAGCTCGTCCTCAAGCAGGTACGGGCGTATTTTCAGAAGCGCTACCAGGTGATCGACGTGGATGGAGCCAGAGTGCTGTTTCCCAACGGATGGGGCTTGGTACGGGCCTCCAACACGCAGCCTATTTTGGTCCTGCGTGCCGAAGCGGACACGGAGGAAAAGTTGGCGGAGATCAAGCGTGAGATTGAAAAGGCGCTCGCTTCTGCCAACCCGCAGCTTGTCGTCAACTGGTAAAAAACACCTCATTTCGATTTGTTTGAATGTACGGGATAAAACCAGACCGATGTGTTGTTGAGATTGGATCGGGGTGAAAAACGAAAGATGAAACCATATCCATTGTTGTTTACGCCGACCTACCATCAACGCATTTGGGGAGGCGACCGTCTGCGAGCACTGTTTGGCTATTCTATTCCCTCCGACGATACGGGGGAAGCCTGGGTCATATCCGACCATCCCAAGGGGAGAAGTACGGTCAGCAACGGTGCGTACCGCGGCAAAACCATTCAGGACCTTCTGCAGATGCATCCGGAGTGGTTTGCCAGGGAGCGGATGGAGCGCTTTCCGCTCCTGGTGAAACTGCTGGACGCCAACGATGATCTATCGGTGCAGGTACATCCGGATGACGCCTTTGCAGCCGAGCATGAAAACGGTGAACTGGGCAAGGCGGAGTGTTGGTATATTGTTCACGCCGAGCCTGGCGCCCAGATTGTATACGGCCATTCCGCCAAGACGCGCGAAGAACTGCAGCAGATGATCGCGGCAGGCTGCTGGGACCAACTGCTGCAGCGCATACCGGTCAAGACGGGGGATTTCTTCTTTATTCCGCACGGGACAATCCATGCGCTGGGCAGGGGAATCGTGGTGCTGGAGACGCAGCAAAACTCCGATGCCACCTACCGGGCTTATGATTACGACCGGGTGGACAGTACGGGCAAAAAACGGGAACTGCACCTCGACAAGGTGTTGCAGGTGACCAGCGTGCCGTCCGCTCGCGCCGAGGCACAGGCGAAAACCTGTTTTGAGCAAAACTTGCGGATTACCCAATACCAGACAGGACCGTTCTTTACCGTACAAAAGTGGTGGTTGTGCGGAACCCATGAAGAGCGTTCCAGACAAGAGGGTTTTACCTTGTTCTCCGTCCTCTCCGGTACGGCCCGGCTGCGCTGGGCAGAGGGGGATATGGAGATACGCAAAGGGGATCACCTGCTGCTTCCCCGCAATTTGGGCCGCTTTATCCTGGAGGGCGAGCTGGATGCGATTGTCTCCTGGCCGCCGGCAAAGCAGGCTGCCCTGCAGCAAGCAAGTTGACCACTTGTGCCAAGTGGTCAACCTGTGTTTTTCTGCCCTTCCCGCCACCCTTCCATTCCAACCCGGCTGCTACTGCAATAACAAGTGGCAGGAGCTTCCTTAGGAGAGTTTTGCCCGAAAGGCTCTCCTTTTCAGCGTACACCGCTGACCTGTTTCCGTATCGATGCGATACAAAACAGGATTACCGGAATCACCACGAAAGCGGTAAGCTGATAGTAGGTGACGGTCGTCTCAATGGCAAATATTAATTCCTGATAGCCTGGTGCCATCCACATGCTGAAGAACGTAATCATGAAGCCGATGGGAAACACGATTGTCCGATAATCAGGCAGGTTCAGCCACTGGGCGGTACCAAGCACGGTAACGTAATAAAACACGCAGATTTTGACAAACACACCCAACACCCAGATTGCCATGAACAGGGATTCCAAATGGGCGAAAAAATCGGCCACGCTGATGTACCTCGCCACAACCAGGAAGGGATAGTTGTACTTGTCTGTAAGTTCCCCCAGGAGCAGCAGTGTTGTCAGATTGGAAATCACCAACGTCAGGATCACCGCAAGGATCGCAAACGTACAGCTTTTCGCTGCTTTTCGCCGATCGGCGACAAAGGGAAGAAGAAACGAGATGGTGATAAATTCGCTGTACCAGACCTGCAGGATGCCGCTCCCTGAGATGGAAGGCATGATTCCTTCCGCCATGACCGGAAGCATGAAGGTTACATTCAGATCAGGAATAATCGGGAGAATGATGAAGAGAAAAAAAACCAGAAAAGCGGGAAGAAACAGCTGGCCAAACCTGGCCACGATTTCCACACCTCCGCGTACGGCCAAGGCTGAAACCAGCACCATGCAGCCGGATACGACGATAAGCGGTGTTTGACGCAGGAAGGCCCCTACGACGAAATCTCCGTATTCGCGAATGACGAGTGCGTCAAGATACAGATACATGAAGAGGATGATGAAACCGATCAGTTTCCCCGAAAGCCGCCCCAGGACACGTTCGCTCACCTGAAGAAGATTCAAGCCTGGATACATGCGATGAAGACGGAGCGCGACAAATACAGTAGCAATCGCCGTGCCGGCCCATAGTGGCGAGATCCAGAAATCCTGCCGCGCATACTGAAACGAAATGGAGGGAACGGTCAGGATCGCAGTAGGGGTGATGGCCAGATAGAGCATGATCGCCATCTGCCCCGCAGATATTTTTCCTCTTTCGATCATTGTGTACCCGCACTCCTTTCCTTTTTTTTAGCCGGAAAACATAACTCTCAGCGGGTTGAATACGGCATCAATCCATTGCGTCGGCCCCGGGAGATCGGGATTGATTGCGTACAATACAGCCATGATGCCTCCAATGACGGTTATAGCGGCAAAGGCCATTTTCTCCTTCTTTCCGGACTGTTTCAGGTTGGGCCATTCACAGAGCGTGATGACCGCCAACACCACTGTGATTCCCAAAACTGCCGCCACTATCACGTTGCGCTCACCTCAGTTCCTTTTCAAGAAATTTTTCCCTGTCAGTCCCGGCCTTGTAATGTTTGGATGTGCCTCCACCTTTACTTTCACCTGCGGGTAGATCTCATCCCAACGATCCTTGACCTGGTTCCACTCCTTCGGATATTTGCGGTAAAACACGTCCGCAAAATTGAAAATGTCCGCCTTCATTTCTTTCTGCGCCCGGGTCAGGGCCAGGTTAACCCGATTTACGAGATCGTCTGCCAGTTTTTCTTCCAACCGTTTGGTCTGTTCTGTATCCAGGAGGTTGATTGACGTCGTATTTTCAACGATATCGTCCAGTGTATCTATTTTGGCAGTGATGCTCCACTCGTTTCCCTCGATATGCGGGGTCAATTCGGTATGGCTTTTCAGCAGTTCGAACGAAACATATCCTTCCTTATCTTCGGGGGTTACCGTTACCGTGGCTTTTTTTATTTCATTCCGCAGCCACAAGACTCCCCGGGTCGCAACGTCATCCATGCGGCCGATCATGCGGCCGTTTTTGACGATCGCCGTTCCTTTGATAATGGGTATCTTGATTTTTTCCTGTTTTTTGATTTCCACCAAGGGGATGACAGCCGCGCTGGCTTTGCCCGCCATCATTTGCGCCAACTCTTTTACCGTGATGTTCAGTCCCGTCTGGGTTTTTGCCAATTCCCGCAGTACTTCCGCCAAGTTTCGTTCTACTGGAGGCTGCAGCTTCAGCACTTCTTTGGCCGATCCTTTGCTGACGAAGACGTTGGCGCGCTCTCGTGGTGCAGGATGCCGCGTCAGGAAATCCATCGGTTCGATCAGTTCTCTCCTGGCCAGCGTTTCCCCAAAAATAAACACTTCGTTTTGGCCCCAAAAAATATTGCGGGACAGGATTTGCTGCAATTTGGACAGCGCATCCGCCAGGTTAATCCCTGATGCTGATTGAACGAGAGATTGAGGAGTGCTTCCGCCAGGGCCGCTGGATCCTCCCATCATATCGACGTTGCCTTGTGTGTGGGTAAGAAAAAGGTTGACGGTAATTTCAACCTTCTCGTCTTGTGTGAGGTCGAAGCCGGCCGCCGTAATGATCGCCAGGTCGTTTATTTCGATGCGGTTCCAACAGCCGGTGAGAAAAAACGTTTGGCTGCAAAGAAACAACAGCAGAAGCGCGGCTCTCCATTTCCTCATAGGCACGAACATCCCCTCCGAATTATTCACCCTCGTCCCCCTTCTCTGGACTTGGTCTTTGTCCGGGAGCTTCCCGATACTTGTTCCATTCTCCTGTCAAGTGCGGGCGCGTACGCAGTGCCCAGCGTGGAGCGCGGATCAGCACGTCTTTCAAGCCGCGGACTTGTAACGGGGCCAATGGCTCCATATAAGGAACACCAAACGAACGAAGCGTGAGGAGATGAGTCAGAATCACGGTCACGCCCAGGATCACACCGAGCAGTCCCAGGAAACTGGCCAGGAACATCATCGGAAAACGGAGGAGCCTGACGGCAATGCCGGCAGTAAACCGCGGGGCCATAAACGAGGCAATCCCGGTTATCGCCACCACCATCACCATCGGAGCAGAGGCGATCCCCGCTGAAATCGCCGCCTGGCCGATGACGAGCGCGCCGACAATGCTGACGGCAGAGCCGATTTGTTTGGGCAGTCTGGCACCAGCTTCGCGCAAGGCCTCAAACATGGTTTCCATCAGTAACGCTTCGACGAGAGCGGGAAAGGGCACCTGTTCGCGCGACCTTGCCAGCGTTAGCAGCAGTGTGGTGGGCAGCATCTCCTGATGAAAGGAAACCACGGCGACATAGAGCGAGGGTCCCAATAAGGAAACAAAGAGAAAAAGGTAGCGCAGCCAACGAGTCGCTGTGCCAATGAAATATCGATCGGTATAATCATCCGGTGACTGCAGCAGGGAAAAAAAGGTCACCGGTGCGATCAGTGCGCTGGGCGTCCCGTCGACCAAGATGACGACATGTCCTTCCAGCAAATACCCGCAGGCTACATCCGGACGTTCCGTCGATAAGAGTTGGGGGAACGGAGAGAACGGATTGTCTTCAATCAGTTCCTCAATCGCTGCGTCCGACAATACTCCATCTATTTGAATCCGCTGCAGCCGGTTCATGACTTCCTCGATCAAAGCAGGGTCTGCTATGCCGTCCATATAGGCAACCGCAACCGGGGTGTTGGAATAGCGGCCGATGCGCATCGATTTGATTTTCAGGTGCGGCCCTTTTATCTTTTGCCGCAGCAGTGATGTGTTGGTGGCAAGCGTTTCGATAAATCCTTCGCGTGGTCCTCGTACAACCGATTCGGCCGTAGGTTCTTCGATACTCCGCTTTTGCCACTTGGATAATCCAAAAGACAAACCTTGACTTTCCTGATCCACCAGCAGAACCGGATTCCCGTTCGATATTTCCGTGACAGCATCACCGATGGTCCGCATCAGCTTTATGGACAAGACGGAAATCATGTTCCTGATGTTCGGGATCGTATGCTGCAGCTCTAAGGATTGTTGAAGCGGCGCCAGGACATGTTGGTCAACCTCTTCCACATTCGTAAGTCCGTCCGTGTAGATCAGCACCGCTTTTGTCTGTTCTCCAATCAAAAAGTCGTGAAATACGACATCGGCACAATCTGCATACAAGGATTGCAGCATCTGCAGGTTTTCCGCTAAACTCTTGGCAAGTGGCGTTTGATCAAAAGAAGGCATGTTTGCCGGGTTTGCGTTTGAAGATTTTTGCCGGTTGGAGCGTGTAAGACGATGCCATCCTTTTCTCCTGTCAACCATGGTGATCTCCTTGTGACCTTTTACGTCTTAGTGTGACAAGATCTGGTTCCTTTATGCAAAACCGGCAAAAAGGGAAAAAGACCGTCACCACCGGATGACGGTCCTAGAAGCTGCGCCGTGTTCGGCACTTCAACAATAGACGAGCGGGTGAGCGGGTGATTGATACAAAATGGTCTGCGCAATTCCAATGAAATACTCTGATTCACGTCGGATGTGATTCAGCACGACAATCACGACAGGACTCCTTCTGATTGGCTCGCTTTGTTCCGCCAACTGATTCAAGAACTGAATAAATTGCTGGCTCTGCTGCAGACAGTGTTGAATCAGCCCAAGCATTCGTTGATAAAAAGCGGGCTGCAACAGATTCCCTGATCGAACCAATGTTTCCACATATCTGACGACAAGCGCCTGTGTCTGCGAAAAGGCCTGCTCCCAGTTTTGCAGGGCATCCGTAAACTGAGGTTCCAAGTCAGGCACCAGCTCCCTGATCACGACGGTATGTTCCGCTTCCTGCTGTTTCCAAAATTCAGCTTCGTCCAGAATCCGGAGAGGCATTTTATCCCCATAGTAATACTGCATGGCAAAAAACTTCCTTTCTGTTGGCCAAAATCTGTACATAATAGCCTATGACAAACAGATGGGTAAGGTGTTAGAGCGCTGAAACAGGTCTTGCGGTACCAAGGAGTCTTGAAGAGGGAAGGATTGTCCGTCATTCGGGCTTTTGTTGACAACCGCCCTCAAATAACGTACTAAGGAGGTTGCTTGCATTTGGAGAGAAAAAGCGGAAAACCAAACAGACTGGTTCATGAAAAATCACCCTATCTGCTTCAACATGCATGGAATCCTGTGGAATGGTTCCCGTGGAATGAAGAAGCATTCGACAAGGCGGAAAGGGAAAACAAGCCAATTTTCCTCAGCATTGGCTACAGCACCTGCCATTGGTGTCACGTCATGGAACGCGAATCGTTTGAAGATGAGGAAGTGGCCCGCTATCTGAATGAACATTACGTCTCCATCAAGGTAGACCGCGAGGAGCGGCCGGATGTCGACCACATCTACATGATGGTCTGTCAAGCGGTCACCGGACACGGCGGATGGCCGCTGACCATTGTGATGACGCCCAACAAGCAGCCGTTTTTTGCCGGCACCTATTTCCCCAAAGATGGGAAGTGGGGGAGGCCCGGTCTCCTCGACATTCTCCGGAGTATACGTGAGGTCTGGGACAACCAGCGGGACAAGATCGATCAGACCGTCAAGCGGATCTCCGAAGGCGTCATGTCGCAACTGTCCGTCCATGACAAGGGGGAGCTTACCACGGCAACCCTGCAAAATGCTTATCAGCAGTACCTCGGCAACTTCGATCCCGAATACGGCGGGTTCGGATCTGCGCCAAAGTTCCCCACCCCGCATAACCTGCTCTTTCTGCTGCGACATGGAGTGCTGGAAGGGGAGGAGAAGGCGGTCAAGATGGTGGAGAAAACGCTGGATGCCATGCGCGCAGGGGGGATTTACGACCACATTGGCTTTGGCTTTGCCCGCTACTCCGTGGATCGGGAGTGGCTGGTACCGCACTTTGAGAAAATGTTGTACGACAATGCGCTGCTGGCCTATACCTATCTGGAAGCCTACCAGGTGATCGGTAAGCCGCAGTATGCCGAGATCGCCAACCAGATCTTCCGCTATGTGCTGCGCGACATGACCGACCCCGCAGGGGGGTTCTACTCGGCAGAAGACGCTGATTCGGAAGGTGTGGAAGGCAAGTTTTATGTCTGGACGCCAGCTGAAGTGAAACAGGTGCTGGGTGAAGAATTGGGCAGCCTTTACTGTCAGGTCTACGACATCACGGAGGAAGGCAACTTCGAGGGACACAGCATCCCCAATCTGATCAACGTACAACCGGAGCAGGCAGCCATCCGGAGCGGACGAAAACCGGATGAACTGCTGAGCCAGCTGGAAGAAGCGAGGGAGAAGTTGTTTGCACATCGGGAAAAGCGGGTTCGTCCAGGCAAAGACGACAAAATCCTGACGGCCTGGAACGGGTTGATGATCGCCGCCCTGGCCAAAGGAGCCCAGGTGCTCGGTGATGAACGGTTCCGTCAGGCAGCGGAGAAGGCTGTTCGTTTCATCTTTTCCAACCTGAGACGCGAAGATGGACGGCTGCTGGCCCGCTTTCGGGATGGGGAGGCGGCTTATCTCGGCTATGTTGATGATTATGCCTTTCTCATCTGGGGACTGATCGAACTGTATCAGGCGACGTTTGAGCGCAGCTATCTGGAGGTTGCGCTCACCTTGCAGGATGACCTGCTGCGCCTGTTTTGGGACGATGCGGAAGGCGGGTTGTACTTCTACGGCAGTGACGCCGAACAGCTGATCGCCCGACCCAAGGAAGTGTATGACGGAGCCACGCCGTCGGGGAATGGTGTCTCCGCTTACAACATGCTTCGCCTGTATCACCTGACAGGTCGCACCGACCTGGCTGAAAAGGCGGAGCAGCTCCTGCACTCCTATGCCGGCACCATCAATCATTATCCGCCCGGATACAGCTTTTCACTGCTGGCACTGCAGGCCGCCGTTTACGGGTTCCGGCAGATCGTCATCGCAGGAGAACGGGAGGATGAACAGACAGAGGCGCTGCTCAGCATTCTGGATGAGGGATACCATCCACTGCAGACGGTCATCCTCAACGATCCACGTCAACCGCTGGCCGATCTTGCCGAACACATCACGGACAAAACGATGCGAGAGGGCAGGGCAGCCGCATACGTTTGCGAGCACTTCACATGCCAGGCCCCGCTTATCGATCCCGCCGAACTGCGGACACGGCTGTGGGCGGAACCTGCTCAAAAGTAATTCCGCAGAAATGGCAGCAGCGCTGCACCGTTCCGGTACAAGCCGACTCGCACAAGCGTAGCCAGTCCAAGGTAACCAAACAGCGGATAGAGGAACAACAGCAGGTTCGAGTAGCCAAACAGACAGAATGTAAAGCTGGTCCCAAACAGCAGGAATTGTATGGTGCGCTCAGACAGCACAAACACTTCCCGCAGCTGCTCCGTTATGCCAAACACGTTGGAGATCAAGGTGGTAAAGATCTCCGCGTACAGCACAATGATAAAAAACAGACCCAGGTAGTCGTGCCACTGTTCGGTGATAAACGCCATCGGGATATCCATGAACCGGACGTCGTGCCAATTGGACAGCATGGCCACGTGGGAGACCATGAGCATAAAACCAAGTCCCAGTCCGCCCAGAAGCGCACCCCGCTTGATGATCGCGCGATTTTTTATGTGATAGCCCATGGGAATCAGCACTGACTGGGCCATTGCCAGGTTAAACGAGACGTACAGGATCGCTTTCCAGACGAATCCATATCGTGCAGGAGTCTGGGCGGGCAGGGCAGAAGCTGCGATCGGTTCCGAGAAGAGAATCATGAAGGAGAATAACAGCATCAGCGGGACGACGATGGAATTTACCACCAGCAGGCGTTTTAATCCCTTGTTCAGCGCGATGATGCCAAGTCCGATCGTACACAGGATTCCGATCAAATACGGCAAACCAAACTGCTCCTCGTAAATGGCTCCCGAACCGGCTAGCATGACGGTCGTTACGCCAAGCAGCGTCACGAATACTATCAGGTTGATTGCGCGGCCAATGAACGGCCCAAACATGCTTCTGTTAAATGATTCGTAAGACGGCGAACCGATGTCGCCGGCAATGCTCATCATTTTGTATCCCAACCACATGAACAACGCGGCAGCCATCGCGATTCCCACGGTTCCCCAAGGACCATATGACGTAAAAAAGGCGAGGATTTCCTGACCGCTTGCAAACCCGGCTCCCACAACAGTGCCGATATAGGTGGCGGCTACCTGCACACTTTTTCCCCAGTCCTTCATCCTGATTCACCCCCTGTATCATGACCAGTCATGACTGGTATCATTGTATGTGGGCAGGGACGAGTTAATATCTAATCTCCAGTGATGCAAAAAGAAGCTCCTTTTCCCGGCCGGAAAGGAGCAGTTTTTTCCATCTCTGGTTAGAGAAGAAACATCGCTGTCACTGTCGTCACAACCAGTCCGATTGACACCGGAACCAGGTTGCGCCGTGCCAATTCAAACGGATCGACACCACAAATGGCCGCGGCCGGAATTAAAGCCCACGGGATCAAGGTGCCACCCCCGACCCGAATCGCCGCCGGCACTTTTGCTTCAGCTTATGCGGAGGTGTACAGAGGGGTGAGGCAGCATATTCCTGTACAAAGAGAGTCGCTTGTTATCCGACCCAAGAGAGAGCAGTCTGACCGAATTCCAACTCGGTAAATATTTCTCGTACACGTTCAGAATCATAGGCCCAGACGGCTTGCTCAGAGGTAAGCTCAACCGGTGCGTCGCGCAAAATCGTCGCCAGTTGGCGGCTTGTGAATACTTGTTCCTGATGTACGGTCAGCTTGTGTCGCAAGTGGGGAGTGAGTGTGTCCAGGTTTCTGTACAGTTCTTCCAGGGTACCGTATTCCCGAATCAGCCTGACTGCCGTCTTTTCCCCGATGCCCGGACATCCGGGTATGCAGTCGGAAGGATCTCCTTGCAGCGCTTTTACGTCCACTACCTGCTGCGGATGAATCCCGCGTTTCTCGAGCATACTGGAAGGGGTGTAGTGTTCATGTTTCCCTCCGTTTTTCAGGATCTTGACACTGACTTGTTCGCTCACCAACTGTAATGTGTCGTAATCGCCGCTGACGATCACGATCTGGTGACCGTCGCGAGCGAATCGATCACTGAGCGTACCCAAAATGTCGTCGCCTTCGTATCCAGGACAGCCAACGTTGGGGACGTCAAAGGCAGCTGTCACCTCTTTAACCAGGTCGAACTGAGGGATCAATTCAAGCGGCGGATCGATTCGATTGGCTTTGTAACCGGAAAACCATTGGCTTCTAAGCAGCGTATCTCTGGAACCGACGTCCCAGGCGACAACCAAGTGTGTCGGCTGGACCAGATTGGCATACTGCAGCATGAATTTTGTAAAACCGTAAACGGCATTGGTATAGACACCGGCTGACGTACGTCGGAGGGAGCCTGTCCAAACCGAAGCGTAAAAGGCGCGGAACAACAGACTCATCCCGTCAATGAGTAAAAACGTATCTCTATGCACACAAAAAACTCCTCTCCTTCATCTCCTTGCACCGCGTTCATTATAACACGTCACGTCAACCGAAAAGCGGTAGATTAACAAATATTGCATTAGTTCAATGGGAATGGATAAGCGATGATGTGGGATGATAGTAACACGAAGCCGTCCATACGAACTATTCGGCTTCATCTCTCGGTCTTACCAGGTGGGTAGCCAGCGCTGGCGGTTTCGCACCGCGCCGGGAGTAAAAATGCGTAAGGAGGAATCGTGATGGCCAATAACAACGGCAGCACCAACAACCTGTTAGTCCCTCAGGCCAACCAGGCACTTGACCAACTGAAGTATGAGATCGCTGCAGAATTTGGCGTACAGCTTGGTCCTGACACCACTTCTCGTCAAAACGGTTCGGTAGGGGGCGAAATCACCAAGCGTCTGGTGAGCTTCGCTGAACAACAACTGGCTCGGCAGTAACCAACTGAATAGATGGATGAGAAAGGCACCGGCGGGTGCCTTTCTTTATGGAGACGTTTTTTCTTTGTTTGAACCATTTCTTGATGATGTGCCGCAGCCTTTTCTGCCGATAAAGCAGCATTTTTTTCAGCGTCAATTTCTCCATTTCCGGAAGAACTTCATCCGGGACGCTGTCGACGACCGCTTCAATGTCTTTTTGGGGAAGAGCTTCAATCTTTTTAACGAACGGTTTTAGTTGGCGGTAATCCTTGACGTAGGTTAATAATCCGCGGACGTAGTGGCGATTGTAGGTCCAGACGTCCTCCCAATAAGCAGAATCCCAGGGGGTATTGCGCCACTTCAGCGCACCGCCCAGCGCCAGTCCGTGATCAATCAAATAAAAGCTGTATTTCTCCCCTTTGCGGAAGGTGATCAAATTGCCGCCATGCCGGTCCACATTACAGATCCAAATGTCAAAGACAAAGGTTTGCAGCAGTTGATCCGGTTTCTCCAGCAGGCGAATGGCGGATCCTTTTAATCGGTTGAGCTGGTTCCAGTTGTACAAGCGGCGTGCAGGGCGGGCAATCGAAACGATGCCCTTCCTGCCTTTGATTCGCGCCAGTTCCACTTCAGCAGTCTCCAGATCAAGCCGCTGGGCCAAGCGGCAGGAAATGAGTTCATTGGCAATCAGGTGTCCGACGTATTTTTTGTTCTTGCGGGTGGGATATTTGAAAAACCCCACTTCTTCTTGCTTGGTACCGGTGCGCCGCACGACCCATACCGGCCCCAGTTTACGCGACAGTTTGCGTACGGGTTTCCAGTCTGTTGCATACACGCACCATCCCTCCTTGCTCGGTGAAGCATGAACCCATCAGGTCAGCATCAAGCCGCAGCTCGCCTCTTACAGCGGCTTTCCCTTCAGATGTGAGGTCGTATTCTTCCAGACGCGACGCATTGTACGCCGATCACGTTGACTTAGTGCCAGTGACGGGTTTACCAGCGCACTACGGATTGGCAGGACGCAAAATCGCAGTTTGCCTTGCCGGACAGGTTTGTGTACCCAGGTGGGCACGTAATGGACGTCGGAGATGCGAACCTGACCCTGATTGTTTTTTTCCACGTTGATGTTGACAATAACCCCGCTGTCGGCATGCAGGCTGTTCAGCATCCGGTCGGAGATGAAGTTGCCCAGCGAGTAGATCACAAATTTCTTCTTTAATCCAACAGCGTTCTCCATCTGTTTGACATACATCGGCTGCAATACGTGCGGATGAGCGCCGAGGATGATGTCCGCACCGTGCTGGAACAGCGCACGCACCAGCGCGCGCTGGGAAGCATTGGGATGGCGCTTGAATTCCTGACCAAAATGGAGCGCGACGATGATCACATCCACGTTGGGGCGAAGTCGTTTCAGATCGTGGATGATTTTGTTTTTGCGAATGCGATTGACCAGCCACGGTTTTGATTTTGGCACCGGTATGCGGTTGGTTCCGTAGGTATAGGCCAGTATGCCGAACTTGATCCCGTTCACCTCTTTGACCAGAAAGGACTGGGCCTCCTCGCGGGTGCGAAATGTTCCCGTATGGGCCAACTGGTGTTGATCCAGCACCCGGAGTGTCCTCTTCAGGCCTTGTACGCCGCGATCCATGCAGTGGTTGTTGGCGGTGGTCAATACGTCAAATCCGGCACGCTTCAAAGCCCCGGCCAGTTCGTCTGGACAGTTGAACATCGGCCATCCCGTCTTCGGATTTGTCCGCTGGTAACGGGACTCTCTGCCGGACAGGGTGGTTTCCAGATTGCCGATTGTCAGGTCGGCACTCTGCAGGTACGGGGCCACTTCACGAAACATCTCATCGAACGAGTAGCGCTGCTCCTTGCCCATGCGGGCTGAATGGATCTGCCGCCGCCACATCAAGATGTCACCGACTGCGGCAATTTTTACTCTGGTTGTCACGGGGCATCTCTCCCTAATGTGTCTCCCTTTTCATCCTATTCACCTGTCAGCTGAAAGGTTTGGGTGTACAAATCGGCGACAATCGTCCAAACGAGCCGGACGCAGGATTCATACAATGGGTTACATATACTTGCGAACAGAACTGATAACGGAAGGGATGGGGCCGAAATGCCGAAAATTCTCAGATTCAAACGGCCGATTGTCGCAATAACCGGAAGCGCAGGCAAAACGACAACCAAGGAGATGCTTGCTTCAATCTTGCGGATTCGCAAAAAAGTGTTTAAAAGCATACAAAACCGAAACACCTGGATGAATACGCGCAAATACAAACAACAAATCAGCGCTTCCCATCGCGCCGTTGTGCTTGAGTACGGCATGCTGCGCGCCGGCCAAATAAAAAAACACTGCCAATACATTCAGCCGAACATCGGGGTTGTTACCAACGTGGGCACTGCCCATATCGGCAACTTTGGCGGCCGGATCATCGGAGTAGCCAGGGCAAAATCGGAGCTGATCCGTTATATGAATCAACGCGGTGCTTTGTTTATCAATGCGGATGACGCCAATTCCCGTCTTTTGCGTACCCGTCCTTTCAAAGGACGAATTTATAAAGTAGGCATCCACAATCCCGCAAACTTCAAGGCAACCAACATTCAACATGAAGCCGGCGGCGTCTCTTTTGACATCAGTCTGCAAGGCAACGTTCACACGTTTTACATTCCGGTTCCCGGTGAACACAATGTGTACAATGCACTGTTCGCCATCGGGGTGGCCCACTGTCTCGGGTATTCCCCGGCCGATATACGGACCGGATTGAAGCGGTTTGCGCGTCCGAAACGGCGGTTAAGCACATACCGCGGCAGAGACGGTGTCACCGTGGTTGATGATACGTACAGCGCCAACCCCAATGCTGTCAAAGCTGCCATTGACGTATTGGTGCAGCATCAGGGGAAAAAGATTGCTGTGTTGGGCAGCATGCTGGAGATGGGCAAATATGTGGTAAGAGGCCATAAAAACGTGGGGCGTTATCTTGCTGACAAGGGCGTAGACTATCTGTTCACCATTGGAAACAGCGCACGCCACATTAAAAGAGGGGCGGTTGAAGCCGGATTTCCCGCCGCAAACGCCATTCACTGCCGGACACGAAAAGAGTTGCATCGCCATCTGCTGCAGGCAATCGAACCAAATACCATGGTCCTCGTCAAAGGCTCGCACAAGATGAACATGGACCGGACGGCCAGTTTTCTGAGAAAAAAATTCGCCAGACAGACGGCGCCGAGGGCGGCTTCTTGATCCCCGGCTTGACCTGCCACTTTTTTTGCGCGGGATGGTGCAAACGCACAAGCGGCGGAAGCGGAAAATCATAGGGTAGGAGTGACAAAGTTTATGCCTTGTTGATCGCAACCAGAAAGGAGCGGGCTATCGAGATGAGAAGTCGAGAACTGAAGAGGGTGCTCAGGGAAAACCCCGATTTTGCCGCATGGCTGAGACAGGACGTAAAACGATTACAGCAGATCCGGGCCAACCCATCCGCTGCAGGCCGGTTGTTGACCATATGGAAGCAGTCGAACAGCCGCCGGGGCATTGGTACTGCGATCGATTTTGAAGAAATGTCACGCAAAACCAAGCGAGCAACCGATGTCTTGAACAAAGTGCAGTTGTTTATGGATTCGATGGCAGTGTTTGCCAAAGAAGAATACGGAAAAGAGCTGGATGCGAAATCTCGCGCCAGCGTACGCAAGGCAAAAGGCACCTCCTGAGACGGGGAGGTGTTTTTTCGTGTTGTACCCAAGAGCTGGGGATTGATTTGAATGAATTTTTCATATATAATCATAAACAATCATAAACAGCCAAAAATAATAATAAAATGACTGAAAATGATCAAAATATCGCCAGGACGGTGGAGAGTACTCGTGATTTATGGAGAAGAACGAAAGGCAAAAATTGTGGAATACGTCACCAAGCAAACACGCGCATCCGTTCAGGAACTGAGCCTCGCGTTTCATGTCTCGGAGTCGACCATTCGTCGTGATTTGAAAGAACTGGAGGAAGCAAAACTGCTTAGAAGGACGCATGGCGGCGCTGTTTCCCTGCAAAGCGTCACCTTTGAACCCACATTTGGCGAAAAAGAGGAGGCGTATCGGCGTGAGAAAGAAGCAATCGCCCGAAAGGCAGCCTCGTTTATCGAAGAAGGGGATACCATCCTGCTTGACTCCGGTACCACGACGATGTTTTTGGTAAAAGAATTAAAAGCGTTTTCACGATTGACGGTCGTAACCAACTCCCTGATATTTGCACACGAACTGCAGCACCATCCGGGCATCGACCTGATTCTTACCGGCGGGACGCTGCGCAAGGAGACACTCGCCCTGGTCGGCCCCATTGCCGATCAGTCGTTCGCGATGGTACGAGTGGACAAGGCTTTTATCGCAACCAATGGACTTGACCTAACAGATGGTTTGACCACCCCCAATTTGGTGGAGGCTAAGACCAAGAAACAGATGATAAGGATTGCCAAAGAGGTGATTTTGTTAACGGATCACAGCAAACTGGGGAAAGTGGCGTTTGCCAAGGTGGCTGATCTTGAAGAGATTGACAAATGCATCATCGACGATGGAGCACCGCTCTCCGCGATCGAGGAACTGGAGAAAACGGGCATGGATGTGTTTGTGGTTCACCCGAGGGAGGAGTAACAGCATGCGTTCAACAGTTGTGACCGTGACCCTAAATCCGGCACTGGACAAAACCGTAACGGTACGTCAGTTTCAAATCGGCGGGCTGAATCGGGTGCAGGAGGCGCGGACCGATCCGGGCGGAAAAGGAATCAACGTGGCAAAGGTTCTTCGCCAGTTTGCCGTTCCCGTCAAGGCGACCGGCTTTATCGCCGGTCTCCAGGGCAGGCAATTGCTCACCCGACTGCAGGAGCTGAACATCAGCGCCGATTTCTGTGAGCTGCCCGGTGAGCTGCGGACCAACCTGAAAGTGTATGACGACGTGAGCAAACTGACGACTGAAATCAACGAACCCGGCTTTAACGTAAGCGATTCCGATCTGGCCGGACTGAAGCAAAAACTGGAGAGCCTGCTGGCTGATGCGGAGATTCTGGTCATCGGCGGAAGTCTGCCGCAAGGCGCGCCTGACTGGCTTTACCGCGAGTATGTAGAATTGGCCCGCCGCTATGGGGTCAAAACCATTCTTGACGCCGATGGAACAGCGCTGCGAGAGGGAATCAAGGCGAAGCCGTTTGCGGTCAAGCCCAACCTGCACGAACTGGAATGCCTGACCGGCCGCAAGCTGGAATCGCTGCAAGCTGTTGTCGCTGCGGGAGAGGAGCTGATCAGTCAAGGTGTCCGGCTTGCGCTCGTATCGCTAGGCAGCAAGGGAGCAGTCGCGGTAAACCAGGACGAGATCTACTACGCGAAACCGTTTCCAATCATTCCGCTGTCTACGGTGGGCGCGGGCGATTCGATGGTAGCGGCCCTGGCTTACTGCCTTATTCATAATAAATCCTTGCAAGAGACAATTGAGTGGGCCACCACGGCGGGAACCGTAACCGCGGAAAAGCCGGGGACACAGGTGTGTACTCTCGCGGAAGTGGAGAGGTACTTGTCCCGAGTGGAAGCCACCAAACTAGAGGAGGGGAAAGAAGAATGAAAAAATTGTTGGCTGTCACCGCTTGCCCTACAGGTATCGCTCATACCTACATGGCTGCAGAAGCCCTGCAGAAAGCGGCACAAGACAAACAAGTTCCGTTAAAGGTGGAGACCCGCGGCGCTGTAGGGGTGGAAAATGAGTTGACCGAAGAAGAGATTGGCGCGGCACACGCCATCATCATCGCAGCCGCCACAGATGTGGACGAGGCCCGTTTCCAAGGGAAACCGGTGATTAAAGCATCCCTGGCCGAAGCGATCAAGGATGCTCCCAAGCTGATCGACCAGGCGCTGGCGCAGCAGGCGAGCGAAAGCGACTACATCAGTCAGGTGGAAAAGGCCAAAACGGAGCGCAAAGCCCGGCAGTCCGGTCCGTACAAACACTTGATGAACGGAGTTTCGTTCATGATTCCGCTGGTTGTCGCCGGCGGGTTGATTATCGCGCTCTCGTTCCTGTTTGGGATCGAAGCATTCAAGGAAGAAGGGAGCTTGGCAGCCGCGCTGATGCAAATCGGCGGTTCCTCTGCCTTTGCCCTGATGGTCCCTGTCCTCGCCGGCTATATCGCCTATTCCATTGCCGACAAGCCAGGGCTCGCTCCCGGTTTGGTAGGCGGAATGCTGGCATCCAGCACCGGTGCAGGTTTTCTTGGCGGCATCCTGGCAGGTTTTCTTGCAGGGTATATCGCCAGATTTCTACGGGATGCGATTCGCCTGCCGCGGAACCTGGAGGGGCTGAAGCCGGTGCTGATCATTCCGTTCTTGGCTACGCTTGTCGTCGGATTGCTGATGATTTATGTGATCGGATCGCCGGTCAAGGCAGTCATGGACGGAATGACCGCTTGGCTGACCGGTCTCAGCGGAACCAACGCCATGCTGCTGGGACTGCTGCTTGGTGCGATGATGGCTTTTGACATGGGCGGACCTGTCAACAAGGCAGCCTACACGTTTGCGACCGGTCTTTTGGCCAGCAACATTTTTGAACCGATGGCTGCCGTAATGGCTGCCGGAATGACACCCCCGCTGGGGCTGTGGTTGGCCACCTTGCTGGCACCCAGAAAGTATACGGCGGAAGAGCGGGAAGCAGGTAAAGCGGCAGGTGTCCTCGGTATCTCCTTTATTACGGAAGGAGCGATACCGTTTGCCGCCGCTGACCCGATCCGGGTGATCCCCTCCATTATGGTGGGTTCGGCTGTAACCGGAGCGCTGTCCATGCTTTTTGGTGCCGCACTGCGTGCGCCGCATGGCGGTATCTTTGTCCTGGCCATACCCCATGCCGTAAGCAATGTCCTGCTTTATGCGCTGGCGATAGCCATCGGGACCGTAATCACCGCTCTGCTGGTAAATCTGCTGAAGAAAAAGTCATGACCACAACACGTTAAACACTGGAGGTATAGCAACAGATGGACGTCTCATCGCTGATCAAGGATGAAACCATCCTGCTGTCACTGGCGGCAGTCGACAAAAAGGACTGCATTGGCAGGATGGCAGAACGGCTTTTGCAAGCAGGATGCATCACCGATTTACCCGCTTACGTACAGGCGGTGGAGGAACGGGAGGCAGCTGGTTCCACCGGAATTGGTTTCGGTGTCGCCATTCCCCATGGCAAATCGTCCGGGGTGAAACGTCCGGGTTTGGCGTTTGCCCGGCTGCGTGAACCAATTGAGTGGGATTCCCTGGATGGTCAACCTGTCTCGCTGGTGTTTATGATTGCCGTACCGGAACACCAGGCAGGAAATGAGCACCTGCAGATTTTGGCTGCTTTGTCACGCAAGCTGATGCACGATGAGTTTCGACAGCAATTGCAGGCATCTGATTCGGCAACCGCCATTGTGCAGCTGCTGCATGAATAGCTCTCGTCCGGCTGTCTCATTCAACCTGTCTGCCGCGATTGGCAGGCAGGTTTTTCTTCTCATCCGCTGCAGCATGTGATACTGTAGGTACAGACAACAATTTACATACGTGCCGCAGGTGCCACACCCTTGTGGAGAATAGGGAAGAAAACACGCGGGGCCCGCCACTGTATCCGGATAGCCCGCTGCTGCCACTGGTCGTTTGACTGGGAAGGCAGCAGCATGCTGCATGCACGGCGATGATCCGGGAGCCAGGAGACCTGCCTGCGGTCGGAGGAGACGTTCGCGCTGGCATAGGATGTCACTCTTGGTATCGGCAAGCCAAGGCTTCTTTGTTTTTGCCATCATTCGACATCTGACTGGCTCCATCAGCTATTTGCGCGATGGAGCATTTTTTATTGGAGGGGGATCACGATGGAACGACAAAAGGTATTGAACGATTGGCTGCAGCGTGTCTGCGAGCGGGACCAGACTGCACAGGAAGCGGCGAGAAAGCGGCTCAATACATTGACCAAACCGCCCGGCAGTCTGGCGCAGTTGGAGGAAATCGCCATCCGTCTGGCTGGGATAACGGGGCAGCACAGGCCTCGCCTGGGCCGTAAACATGTGGTGGTGATGTGCGCCGATCACGGTGTTGCAGCGGAAGGTGTAAGTGCCTTCCCGCAGGCCGTTACCGGGTTGATGATTCATAACTTTGCGGCTGGTAAAGCGGCGATCAACGTCTTGGCGAGACAGGTCGGCGCAGACGTGGTTGTGGTTGACGTGGGAAGCTGCTGCGATGAACTGCCTCCAGTCGTCCGGAACCAGAAGGTGCGGAGCGGCACTGCCAACATGGCAAAGGAACCGGCGATGAGCCGCGATGAAGCGCTTCAGGCCATCCTGGTCGGAATCGATACGGCAGAACGGTTGGTCGGTGAGGGCAGCACACTGTTGGCATTGGGGGAAATGGGCATTGGCAACACCACGGCCAGCGCGGCAATTGCCAGAGTCTGGCTGAATGACGCATCGCTCGACGCGCTGGTTGGGCGGGGAACAGGTGTAGATGACGCCGGACTGGAGCGGAAAAAGCAGGTGATTGCGGAAGCGATTCAAACCCACCAACCCGATCCGTCAGACCCGGTAGATGTGGCAGCCAAGGTGGGCGGGCTGGAAATCGCGGCCCTGGCCGGGGTGATCATCGGGGCCGCCGCCAATCGCTGTCCGGTGTTGGTGGATGGAGTGATTACGGCTGCAGCCGCACTGGTTGCCAACCGCCTGCAACCGCTCACGACCCGGTATTTGTTTGCTTCGCACCTGTCGGCGGAACCGGCACATGCGCTTCTCTTAAAAGAATTGGGTCTGGTTCCCTTTCTTCACTTGGGGATGAGGTTGGGGGAAGGCACAGGAGCCGCCCTGGCCATGCCCATACTGGAGGCGGCGTGCCGTATCCTGGACGAGATGGCGACCTTTGCCGATCTGGGATTGCCCGATCCGGTAGTTGAGTGATCATTTTCAAAAACGTCAGAAAGTAGAAAAGGGCGGGTGGTTCTGTTGAAGTGGCTGGAACGGTACGGACACGGGGGAGACATCTGGACGGCTGCGGATCTGTTTGGAACGAACCAGGACGAGCTGCTGGATTTTAGTGCGAATATCAATCCGCTGGGTCCGCCGCCTGGTCTGTTTGAGCATCTGCAGCATGCAATGCCCCACATCGTTCGCTACCCCGACCCGGGATGCCGCCGTCTGCGCGGTGCGATTGCCAGGAAACTGGACGTGAAACCGGAGCAGATTCTGGTGGGAAACGGTGCAGCCGAGTGCATCCAGCTTGCTTGCGACAGCTTGGGGGCTGGCCGAGTGGGCGTGGTCAATCCCTGTTTTTCGGAGTATGAATCGGCTGCGCGAAAGGCTGGCTGTCAAGTCATCACACATACCACCCAGGCGGAGCAGATGTTTTTGCCTGCCGCAGCAGAGCTTTTTTCCTTGATCAAGCGGGTTGATCTGCTGTTTCTCGGCCACCCCAACAACCCGGTCGGCAATCTGCTGGATCGCGACGAACTGTTGCAGATAGCCCAGTATTGCGAGCGGCAAAACGTCTATTTGTGCATGGACGAAGCCTTCCTTGACTTTTTACCCGATGGGGATGACCAATCGCTGCTCACTGATCTGGCGCGACTGCCGCATCTGCTCTTGTTTCGCTCCATGACCAAGATGTATGCCATCCCCGGTTTGCGGTTGGGCTACGCAATCGGACAGGCGGGGGTAATCGCGCGGATGCAGGCACGTCAAATTCCCTGGAGCGTGAATGGTTTGGCGCAGTCTGCCGGTGAGTGGCTGCTTCGGCACGAAGATTTTGTCCGACAGACACAATCACTTGTCCAACGGGAGCGGGAGCGGATCATTTCCGAGGTTGCCAATTGGCCGGGTATTCGTGTCTTCCCGGGTCTCGCCAATTATCTGCTGCTGTATATAGACGGAATTGCCAGTCTGCAACTGCAGGAACGGATGGCCAAAAGGGGGATTCTAATCCGCAATTGCAGCATGTACCCCGGATTGGGTGAAGGGTATGTCCGCGTGGCTGTCAAGAAAGCTGACGAGAATCGGCGCATGCTGGACAGCCTGAAAGCGGCCATCGCGGAGTGCCGCGGTGAAAAGGAGGTAGGCGTGTGAGTATCGTGCTGGTATTGGGTGGAATCCGCTCGGGCAAGAGTGCATATGCGGAAGAATTGGCTCGGCGTCGGGGTGGTGACTCGGTGCTGTACGTGGCCACAGGGCGCAGTACGGACCGGGAGATGGAGCAGCGGATTGCCCAACACAAACTGCGCCGCCCCAACCAATGGAAGACCTGTGAAGAACCGGTGGCGCTGCCTGCTGCTATTTCCGTTTATCCGAAATGTCAGGTGGTTCTGGTGGATACGCTGTCCGGGTGGTTGGCCAATCTCCTGCTTGCTTACCCGGATGGAGAATGGCACTCTGCGGACGTTCAGCAGGAGTTGATGGAGCAAGTGGATTTCCTTTTGGGGTACGCCTGTCAGCAAGACGACCAATGCTGGATTCTGGTAAGCGATGAAGTTGGACTGGGAGGAGTGGCTGCGACTCCGCTGGGCAGGGCTTTTCAGGATGTGGTCGGACAAGCCAATCAAACGGTGGCGGAGGCTGCCGATGAAGTGTTTCTGGTGGCGGCCGGGCTGCCGCTCCAACTGAAAGGGGAACGGTGAGGTGACGAAGCTGATCTGGGTCCGCCACGGTGTAACCCACGCCAACCAACAGAAGCAATACATCGGTCATCTGGATGTTCCGTTAAGTGAAGCGGGGAGAGAGCAGGCAGAGCGGGTGGCAGCGGTATTGCGGCACCTGCCCATTGCGGCCGTCTACAGCAGTGATCTTAGCCGTTCAGTCGAGACGGCCGAAGCGATCTGCCGCTATCATCAACAGCTTGTTGTACGCCAGTCCTCCGATCTGCGGGAATTGTCGTTCGGCAGGTGGGAAGGGAAATCCTATTCGGGCATTGCAGCAGGGGGGGATCAGGAGATTCGTCGCTTTTATGACGATCCCTGGCGCAATGGCCCCCCCGATGGAGAAACGGTCGAAGATCTGCAACGTCGGCTTGATCGTTTTTTGCAGCAGGTGCGGCAGTGCCATGCGTGCCAGGATACGATTGTGGCGGTCACCCACGGAGGGGTAATCTCCCTGTTTCAGGCGCTGTATCTGAAACAGGACCGTGCCGCGTTGTTTTCCCAACCGCTGGCACACGGGGGCATGGTATGCTGCGAGTATGATGTACATCAAGGGATGTGGCGAGATGGATTGTTTACCTGAGCTGAGGCGGATGCCGGAGTGGAACGTGTCACTCGATCGCGAACGGATGTTTCTAAACACTCGGATCCCTTTTCGTGCCTGCTCCAACGCTCTGTGGAACGGTGGATTTTGTCAGGCGTCAGGTATCTTGAACCAACGGGTTGGCATGGATTACGGTTCCGCTGACCCCGCCGCCGACATCATGCGTGCCATCACCGCATTGGGCCAGGATCCGGCTGTGACGGTCGGCCTGCTAACGGCTGCGCGGATGGAAGGGGCAGCGGCAGCTTATCAGGAAGGAGATCAGTTCCGGCTTTGTGCGGTTGTCACTGCCGGTGTCGGCAATGCCGTTCGAGCTGGCCGCGCTTTGCGAACGTATCCGGCATATCGCGCCGGTACCATTAATACAATTGTGATGTTGGATGCGAATCTGACAGACGGCGCGATGCTGAACGCGATTGTAACGGCGACGGAAGCAAAGACGGCTGCCCTGCAGGAAGCGGGTGTCCTGGACGAATCGGGACTCCCTGCTACCGGTACCTCGACGGATGTAGTGGTGATCGCATCTCATCCCACCCGCCCCGATGCGGTGACTCACCTGTACGCCGGGACGGCGACGGCACTGGGCGATGCCCTGGCGAAAGCGGTTTACACGGCCACATTGGCGGCAGTGCTGAAGGAAAGGACGGGGTGTCAAGAACAGCGAGGGGATGAGGGATGAGCCTGCTGCTGGCGCTTCAGGTAGGAATTGCGTACGTGCTCGATCTGATCTTCGGCGATCCTCGCTGGCTGCCTCATCCGGTCATCGGCATGGGCAAGCTGACCTCGTGGGTGGAGCGGTTGGTACGGCCGTTGTACCAGAGGCTGTCGGATGCTGCCGGCTGTCGAACGCTTGTCGGTCGATTGTTGGGGCTGCTGTTTCCGCTGGTGGTTGGAGGGGCTTCTTTTCTGTTTGCCTGGCTCCTGATCCAGGCGGCTGCTGCAGTAGACAGCCTGCTGGCTGCCATCGTGGAGACGATATTGATCGCGACAACAATGGCAGCGAAAGGATTGGCCGATGCCGGAAAGGCAGTATGGCGCCGGTTGGCGGCAGGTGATCTGACCGGCGCGCGCAAGGAGCTGTCCAAGGTCGTAGGACGCGACACTGCCGATTTGGACGAACGGGAAGTGACACGCGGTGCGGTGGAGACGGTTGCAGAAAACATTGTTGATGCCGTCACTTCGCCCATGTTGTTTGCGCTGATTGGCGGAGCACCACTCGCTTTTGTTTACCGTGCCGTCAATACGCTGGATTCCATGATCGGATACAAAAATGAACGCTTTCGCGACCTTGGTTGGGCCTCTGCCAGGCTTGACGATCTCCTAAACTGGCTGCCCGCCCGACTTACCTTTTTGGTGCTGTTGGCCGCTGCATGGGGACTGCGCTTCGATGCAGCGGGCGCCTGGAAGATGGGATGGCGTGACGCCGGCAAGCATCCCAGTCCCAACAGCGGTTGGGCTGAAGCGGCAGTGGCGGGAGCTCTTGGGGTTCAGTTGGGCGGCACCAACTTCTACCAGGGGATCGCTTCCCGCCGGGCCCTCCTCGGCGAGCCCATACACGTGCTGAACCCCCGCCATATTCTTTACGCGATTCGTTTGCTTTACGCGACGACGGCTTTGTTTGCGGCGAGCGGAATCCTGCTCTGCTGGCTGCTCCATGGTTAGGCCGCTTTCATGCGATGTGCCCCGTTCTGTAGACTGAGCAGGAAACGAACGGGTGTACGTTGAAAGGTTACGGGTGCGGAATTGGAATAGACATGCTTTTTCAAAGATGGGGGGTAACGGCAAATGAATCTGCAAGTTCCGAGAAAGGTGTTAAACTCGCTTGTCCATTTTCTTGCTCCCTACGAGCAGGCGGTAGAAGAATTGAAGCTGAAGCTGAAAGGAATCAAATACGGTTTTCAAAAAAGTGGTCGCTATTCCCCAATAGAATTTGTCGTTGGCCGTGTCAAGAAGGCGGACAGTCTGTTTCAAAAAGCGAAGGAGAAGGGAATCGACTTTACACGCGACGACTGGGAAGAAGCGCTAAGTCGGGAGATTACCGACATCGCCGGTCTGCGTGTTGTCTGCCGATACATCGATGATGTGCGCGAAGTGGAGCAGCTTCTGCATGAGCGTGAAGACATTCAGGTTGTCGATGTCAAGGATTACATCACCAATCCGAAAGAATCGGGCTATCGCAGCATACATATGATCGCGACGTATACGGTGTACCATGGCAGCGAGAAAAAGACGCTGTTCTGCGAAATTCAAATCCGCACCCTGGGGATGAACTTCTGGGCCACCAACGAGCATGAACTGCGCTACAAGTACGCCGGAAAAATCCCGGAAAACGTACTGCTCCAGCTAAACGAAGCGGCTGCGATTGCCCACCAGTTGGACGTGCTGATGAACAACCTGCGGCAGGAAATCCTGAAACCCGCACCCGTCGACAATTCGCTGGAGGAAAAACTGGAGGAAATCTTTTCACTGTTCGTCAAACAAGACCTGGAGTCAGCAGCAGCTCTGTACCGGGAGCATTTGAGCGGGTACGAAGGTGCCTTCGCTGATAATCCCAAGTTTAAAATGATATACGATTTGATCGGAAAGCGGCTTGGCCACTGATGAAGAGTCTGTGGCCGCCGCAACTTTGCCCACACCCGTGCAAAAGCGACGATGAGAAGTAGACAAGCCTCTCCCCGCAGCATTTCCCCATCTGTATCCCTGGTCGTTTCCCCTTTCACGCCAGTCACTGTTGGCGATTGGACAGGTGACCTCTGCTTCATCGCTGCTGGAGTCCTGCTCATGCCGAAACGAAGGAAACCCGTGACAAGGAACGAGATTCTTGTAAAGTTGTCACTTGTCCGCTTCGCTTGAGTATTGGTAAAGTGGTAAACGAGACGCTTAAAAATGGAAAGGAAGCTTTTCAACATGAGACCATCTATCCTCTTGATTATCCTGTGCGTACATGTGCTTTTTTTTCCCTTTTTGGGGGTGACTCAGGCGAAAGACGATGAAACGCTAACCAGTGAAATGATCAGCGGCCAGTCTGCCATCCTGATTGATGGTACGACGGGAGAGCCGCTGTTTGCCAAGAATCCGCATCAAAGGTTGTATCCGGCCAGCATCACCAAGATTGCGACCGGTATCTACGCCATTGAACACGGCGATCCGGACGCAATCGTAACGGTCTCCAAACGGGCCCGATACGAGGAAGGGACTCGTGTCTACCTGGCAGAAGGTGAACAGGTTACCTTGCGCAAACTGGAATACGGATTGTTGATGAATTCGGGAAACGATGCAGCGACTGCGATCGCCGAACATCTGGCCGGCAGCGTGGAGCGCTTTTCCGAAAAACTGAACGAGTATCTCCGGGAAAAAACCGGTGTGACCGAAACCCACTTTACCAACGCACACGGTTTGCACGACCCTGATCACTATACAACTGCTGCTGACATGGCCAAAATCGCCCGTTATGCAATGGCAAACCCGAAATTTCGGGAAATCGTGGCAACCAAGCAGCTTCCCTGGGAAGGGAAGGAATGGCAAACGGTGGTGGTGAACCACAACAAAATGCTTTGGCGCTATGAAGGGGCGACCGGAATCAAAAACGGCTACACGGACCAGGCCCGTCATACGCTGGTTGCTTCCGCCAAACGGGGAGAGACGGAACTGATTGCCGTGACGATGAAAGCAGCATCAAGTGAACAGGCGTACGGCGACGTAACGCAACTGCTCGATTACGGATTTGCACATTATCAAACAGTGCAGGTGGCCAAAGCGGGAGAGACATTTCGTACGAAGGCTGACGAGGCAGGGGGGGCTGAACGGTGGTTTTATACGGATCAAGATCTGTACGCAGCCGCCCCAATAGGCGAAGCGTATACAAAAGAGATAACCGCAGACGGCAGATTGGTACTGCAGTTTGCCACGGGAGAAACACGTGAACTGCAGCTCAAGCCAAAACAGATGCCGACGGCACAAGCACAGGAAAAAGTGGAACCAGACAAGCCAGCAGTCGAGTCGGGCAGCCAGCAGGCCATCAAGTATGCGATTCTCGTCATGTGGCTTGCACTGAACGTTTTTTTCGTCGCTTACCTTTATGTACGCCGAAAACGAAACCGGAAGTTGAGAGCTTTCGGAAGAGCAGTATCGGACAAGCATTAATTAGAGACCGATCCATTTCATGCAACCGGCTTTTTGCGCGGTTGTTTTTGTTATTTGCGGCCTTTTTGCAATTTTGCATAGAAATATATCCAATTAAAGGCTAAATTGGAATTATAGATTTATACATGTATGTCGCAACGTCTGCAAGCTGCGATACACATAGAACGGAGAAGGAGGAAATGTCATGGACAAGAAGGTATACCTCTCGCATCTGATGGATCAGATTGAATCCCTGAAAGAAAAAAAACGTCATCTTACCGTCCGATTTGCTACAGAGCTGTCTGCTCTGGATGAAGAATTGAACCAGAAAATGGATGAGTACTACCGTCATCTCCACGATGTTGTCTATCACGAGCGGGCAGGAACAAAAGGAGTGAAGAGAGAAGATCAGACACATGCACCTGTCCACACGGAAACCCATCAAGACACCGCAGCGAAAGATCTGCAGCGTGCATCATTGATGCCGCAAATAGCTGGCAGTGCCTATCATCGTCCGTATTTCAACGTAGAAACGGACATTGTGCCCAAAGTGGAAAGTTTCCTGAAACAGGTGGGACGGCCTGCCACGAAAAACGAAATCGTCCAGTACCTGAAGCAGCATCATCATATCGCTTACAAAAATCCGTTTGTTATATTGAAAAAATGTGAACAACTCAGCAATCATGTAGAGAAAATAGGGCGGGCCTTGTACAGATACACAGAGAAGAAAGAGCAGCAGAGCCGTTCCGATGGCCAGGTTAAAATCAATACGTTTAAAACGGATGTGCTGCCGCTGATTATCGATATCCTCCGGGAAAAAAACCAGCCAGTAACAGGAAAAGAAATTTTTCAGGAACTGGAACAAAAACATCAGTTGGTGTATCTCAATTACACGCTGACCATGAACAGGGTAATCAGCCTGGAACCGAGAGTCCGCAAAGTGGATCGCGATCTCTACGTGTTTGAAGAAGACCGGCAATAAGCAAAGCATCATGCCGTTTGTTCGGGGCAATTGCCGAAACATTCGGCGCGAACATATCTTGCAATCGTCCCTGATGGTGCTGCGGCGGTTCCGGACATAACTGCCCTGGCAGCACCATTCATTGAGTCCGATAATATATATTATGTTAACTAATAAAAGTTAAACATACACCGCCAATAAATTTGAATCCCTCTTTAACTTCTGCTCGTTTTGGTGCTCGCCTCGCGTTGTTGTCGAATTTGGGCGAAAACGGTCCATCTCAACCAAAAACTGTTTAGTAGTAAAAGAACGGCGGAACAAATAAAGATCATCGGCAAGCCGAACTGAGTCGCGATCACTCCCATTACAACCGACCCTGCCATCCCCCCCAGAAACAAAGCAGAATTGGAATAGCTGTATGTTCGGCTTTCCATGCCTTCCGGCGCAAAATGACGAATGAGAACATTGATCGAAGGCGTCAATGGATTTTCCGTTCCCCCAAACAGAGAAGCTGGTGCTTCCCTGATTAGATATTCAAAATCCTCCTGTATACGGGATTTTTCCTGATCACGAGCTTCTTCTCCGATTCGCTTCTCATACAGTGAATATACACGGATTGCTGTATTTTCCCATAAGATGGACAGCGGAATGTTAGCGACTTTGGAAATGGAACGCCATATTTTTGCCAGATTCCCGGCAAAAATGTTTGCGATAACCTCGTCACGCCATTCATATCGTTTCTCATTTTTAGGTTCAGGTAAGAAGCGAGTTGTTCTGAAAGATTTCTCTCGTTCTTCATCGATCTCAGCCTTTCTATAAATGTCGGGAAAGCTTTAGCACAATTCATTTGATAACGCGGCAAATATTGAGTTGCTATCCAAAACTCTAACGATGGTTCTCATCAGTTAACAATATTATAATTGATAATGATTATCAAATTCAACATCAGTATTGTTCTTACATCAATGACACACAAAAAAAGCTTTCACCGATATGGGAAAGCTTTTTTGTTGCTTCTACTTTCAAGCTTTCGTGTTTAACTGTGGTGAATCGCACAACGATTGGGACCTATTTCCAACTCCGTTGCCTTTTCCGCTGAGACTTTGACAGTACCGCGGTTGATTTTCACAATTTCCTCATAGTTTGGCGGCGTTGCGCCTGCTGTACCGGCCACGATCTCCGTAAATTGTTCGCGATCCTCGGTTCGCATGATTTCGTTGTTCTGGCGGATGTCGCCAAGGCGAGCACCGACAAAACCGCCTTCGTTGATTTCCTTAATGTCAGCATAGTGTGCCGGCAGCACCAATACATCATCGGAGAGCGCGGCAATCGCTTTGAACACGGTATCGTAGAGGTATTGCGCCCA
This sequence comes from Brevibacillus sp., assembly GCA_017656235.1. Taxonomy (GTDB): domain Bacteria; phylum Bacillota; class Bacilli; order Brevibacillales; family Brevibacillaceae; genus Brevibacillus_E. The sequence continues at coordinate 828,185 of JACDOF010000001.1, read as the reverse complement.
CTCTCTTGCCTTTCCGCCAAGGTCCGGTCTCCCCAGACCGCCAACAAAGATCGTATCGCCGGACAAAAGGTACTTGTCATTGATCAAAATGGATACACTCCCAGGCGTATGTCCTGGCGTGGGGACGGTAATCACTTGTACTTCCACTGCGCCGAATTGCAGTTTCGGATGGTTTTCCAGAGGTTCAAATGGTCTGCTGGAGCCCTGCATTTCACTGGATGAAATGTAGTATGCGGCTCCTGTCTTTTTCGCCAGTTCGTGCCCACCGGTAATATGGTCAGCGTGCAGATGGGTATCAATGATGTGCGTAATGGTTGCCTTCTCTTTTTTGGCCAGTTGAAGGTACTCGTCGATGTGGCGGTTGGGATCGACCACAAGAGCCTGCCCCTGGGAGATCACCATGTAGGAAAGGCATCCCTTTGCCAGGCGGTTGACCTGGATTAGGGTAAACTCTTCTTCGGCTGCGACGGTTACGGGATGATAGAACTGGCTCCATTCGTGCATCCCTTCTTCCAGGTAACTGACCCGATACCCTTTTTCGTCAAGAATTTCGGCCACCATCTGCGCGCTTCCTCCTTTCGCACAAATGACGACAATCTCTTCGTTTTTGGGAAGCTGTGCAAACGTTTCTTCATTGTCATCGAGAAAATCAAAGTAAGGGATATTGATGGAAGTAAGATTTTTCCCTTCGATTTTCCACTCCTGATAGTCATCCGGGTTGCGTACATCAAGGATGACGACTCCCTGTTCGATTTTTTCGTGAAGATCATTTGCGTTAATTGCCTTTACTGCCATCGTGTTCACCTCTTGTTTACGATTGTTTTTCAACGGGTCCCTTCCAACTGGACATGCCGGGAACCACGTTTTTCACGTTGGTGAAACCTTTCTGCTGCAGTACCTGACAGGCTGCGTCACTGCGGCTGCCGGTGCGACAGACCACATAAATCTCCTGATTTTGATAAGGCAGCAATTCAGATATCGCTTCTTGCAACTTTCCAAACGGAACCAACCTGGCCCCTGGGATGTGACCAAATGCGTATTCCATTGGTTCGCGTACATCCAGGATGAGTGGGTTGGTGTCAAGCTTTTGCTCCAATTCTTCGTTTGAAACCACATGTGGATAAACTTTCACGCTCTTGATTTCAGATGGATCGGCTTTTCGGATGTAGTGTTTGTAGATGCTGTTTTCCGTGATCGTGCCCAAAAACTGATGTCCGGTTCGGTCTGCCCAACTGCGGACATCGGCCACTGAACCAGGGTCGGTAGCCACTACTTCCAATACTTCCCCGCTTTTCATCTCGTCCATGGCCTTTTTGGTACGGACGATCGGCATGGGGCAGGCAAGCCCTTTGCAGTCGATGGATTTGTCTACGGTGATGTTTTTCATCTGAAGAGTTCCTCCTTTATTGCAAGATGTCCAGCCATATTTTGACGGCTGTCCCCAGAATGAGGACTGCCAGAATGGCTTGCAAGATTTTTGTGTTGATTCGCTTGCTTAACCGCACACCCAGCGGTGCGGCCAAAACGCTCGCCACAACCATGAGCAGCGAAGGCCAGAACAGAACATCCCCGGCCAACACCTTTCCCGCTGTCGATCCAATGGATGAAATAAAGGTGACAGCCAGCGAAGAAGCAATCGTCATCCGTGTCGGGATTCTTAATACGAGCAGCATGATTGGTACCAGAATGAAAGCACCGGCTGCGCCCACAATTCCGGAAGCGATCCCAACAACCAGAGCTGCCACAACAGCAATGGGGCGATGAAACGCAACCTGTTCTAAGGGGATATCATCGATTCCCTTGGTTGGAACGAACATCATAACCGCAGCAATCGCTGCCAGGACACCATATACCAGGTTGACTGTCTCTGGTGCCAGAAACTTGCCGCCGTATCCTCCGGCGAAACTCCCGATGATAATAGCCACACCCATGTAGGCAACCAACCTGTAATGGATCAGCTTGTCTTTACGAAGGGCCCATACACCGGAGATAGTTGCGAAGAAAACCTGCACCGCACTAATGCCGGATACTTCGTGGGCGGTATAAGCTGTGAGCCCCAGAGCTGGCGGAATATACAGCAGCATTGGATACTTGATAATGGACCCCCCGATGCCAACCAAACCGGAGATGAACGAACCGATAAATCCGATGAGAAACAAAATAATTACCAACGAGAGGGTCATAACCCCTTTTCCTCCTCACAGTTGGGGTAATACCCAGAGGGGTATATATTTTCGGTTTATAAAAAGGAGATGATCGTTACCGGTCATTTCCCCTTACCATGATTCCAGTAATGTTTCGTAGCGGGATGCACCCTGTATCAGATAAACAAATTGATGTTGGCCTGATCGGCTTCCGCCAGATACGTTGCTACTCCAGCGAATTTTAGTCCGTCCATCAGTTCTTCTTCCTTGATACCCAGCACATCCATAGACATGGTACAGGCGATCAATTCCACCTCAAGTTCTTTCGCCATCTCCATTAACTCGACGAGCGTGGATACGTTCTTTTTTTTCATGATATACTTCATCATCCTGGCCCCCAAACCACCGAAGTTCATCTTGGAGATCCCCAACTTTTCCGGCCCCCGCGGCATCATCCAAGCAAACATTTTCTCCAGGAACCCTTTTTTAACCGGGACAACCTGGTCTTTTCTCAGGATGTTCAACCCCCAGAAAGTAAAGAACATCGTCACTTTTTTCCCCATTGCAGCTGCGCCGTTGGCAATGATAAAGCTGGCTATTGCTTTGTCAAGATCGCCGTCGAACACAATGAGCGTTGTTTTGTCTTGTTTGTTCATGGTCTTTTCTCCTCCTTGCAAAATACATATACACGTACAGGTATTATGCTGTTTAAAAAATACCTTTCCTTCGCGTATACAGTTTAGATGAACAAGATCATCCCTAATACCAATACCCCTATACGTATAATATGTGCTTCGCCTTGTTCTGTCAACTGTTTATGTCGGAATAAAAAAAGCTCCGTAATCTGTGGAGCTTTCTTCATCTGCTTTTGACAAGTAGTCTTACAGCTTCCTCAACAACTTGATCCGCATCTTTCCCTTGTTGGAGTTCCTCCCGAATACAAGAAGCCAGGTTTTCCGCAACAATAACCGCTATGATTTTATCGACAGCCGATCGTATTGCTGTCAGCTGCCCGACAACGTCCTTGCAGTCTTTATTCGTATCCATCATGCTAAGAACGCCTCTAACCTGCCCCTCAACTCGTTTTAAACGATTTTTTATATGATCGCCGTATTTCACGAAATACTCTCCTTTCCAAACAGGCGAAGTTGATAAGTATATTTACTTTACCACAAAATAAGGTGTCATAGGGAACATGCGCAATTGTGAAAAGATCTTCTCTATCTCTGATCGAGGACAGCGTGCAGACAAAGTGCTCCGAAGGGGACAAAAGTCCTACTCACGCTGCTGCCTGATCAGCAGAGAAGCAGGACTGTTCGCTGGCCAGGCAAAGGCGCTCCTCACGGACCATTGGCACCCTTCCCTGGAAAACGGGATTTACTTTGCTTCCTTCAGGAATTGTTCAATACGATTCTTGATGGCATCGCGGACAATGCGAAAGCTGGTCATGATCTCCTCCTCAGTACCGACTGCCTTTGCCGGGTCGTCAAAGCCCCAGTGCCATTTTATCGCATTCTTGTTGGAAATCATGGGACAATGCTCATCGGCATGTCCGCATAGCGTTATCACGTAATCGGCACGATTTAGCGTTTCAAGGTCAATGACGTCAGATGTATGGTTGCCGATGTCAACGCCGGCTTCCTTCATTACTTGTACGGCACGCGGATTCAGGCCGTGCGCTTCAAGACCAGCGCTCTTTACTTCGTAACGGTCGCCGCCCAAAGACTTCAGGAATCCTTCAGCCATCTGACTGCGGCAGGAGTTTCCAGTGCATAGAAAGTACACGAGTGGTTTATGATCCATGAGTTGTTAACCTCCCTATACGTCGAAGGATTGTTTATACGACAACTTGTAACCAGACAAATAACCCAAACAAGGTGATAAACAGTGTTGGAATGGTCAAGACGATCCCCGTCTTGAAGTATTGTCCCCACGTAATGGTTACGCCTTTGCGGGACAAGACGTGCAGCCACAGAAGCGTAGCAAGTGAGCCAATAGGCGTAATCTTCGGCCCGAGGTCGCAGCCGATTACGTTGGCGTACACCAGCGCTTCCCGAATCACCCCGGTTGTTTGCGTGCCATGAATCGCGAGCGCGTCAATCATGACTGTTGGCATATTGTTCATCAGAGAAGACAAAAAAGCTGACAGGAAGCCCATCCCAACCGTTGCGGCGAACAATCCTTGGTCAGTAACCGCCTGGATCAATTCACCCAACAGATCGGTTAATCCGACATTTCGCAAACCATACACAACAACGTACATCCCGATGGAAAATACGACGACAGCCCAAGGGGCATCTTTGAACGTTTGCATTACCTGCACAGCCTTGCTCCTTTGCGCGGCCAACATGAAGAGGAGAGCTGCCCCCCCTGCGCTAACAGAAACGGGAATAGCGATGATTTCCCCCATCAGGTAGCCTGCCAGGAGGATGCCTAGAATAACCCAGGACAGACGGAACAGACGAATGTCTTTCAGCGCTTCCTTGGGCTGTTTCAGCTGTGAAAGGTCGTATTGTCGGGGAATATCTTTTCGGAAATAAAAATACAGGACAACCAGACTCGCTCCTAGCGAAAAGAAATTTGGAACAATCATGCGTGAGGCGTATTCAACGAAACCAATGCCAAAGTAGTCGGCAGATACGATGTTCACCAGGTTGCTTACGATAAGCGGCAGCGAAGTTGTATCTGCTACAAACCCACTGGCCATGATAAAGGGCAGGATCATCTTGTCAGGAACATTCAATGCTCTCACTTGTGCAAGAACAATCGGTGTCAAGATAAGAGCAGCTCCATCATTCGCGAAGAAGGCAGCTACAGCTGCTCCCAAGAGAACCACATAGATGAACATCAGTCGTCCGTTTCCTCTGGCAAGTCGGGCCATATGCAAGGCCGACCACTCAAAAAATCCGATCTCGTCCAAAATCAGTGAAATGAAAATGACAGCCACAAAGGCCAGTGTGGCGTTCCATACAATTCCTGTGACTGTCATAACGTCTGCAAAACTGACTACACCGAACAACAAGGCCATAATGGCTCCGCCAGTCGCAGACCATCCGATGTTTAGTCCTTTTGGCTGCCATATGACAAAGGTTAATGTCACGGCAAAGATGAGAAACGCACTTAATGCAGCAGTCATGAATCTCTCTCCGATCCTTTATTCTGTCAATCCTGTCGTTTTATCTGCCGTTCTACTCGCAGGTGACCAGCCGCCCCTGTTCTGCAAGTTTCTCAAACTCATGGGAGCAGTCGGGCAAATTTTCCAATGCGCAGCACACTTGCTTCAAACGTTCACGGTTTATGGAATAGAAAACCCATTGCCCCTTTCTCGTTTCAACCACCAGTTCTGCACTTTTCAATCGACTCATGTGTTTGGAGACAGCCGGTTGCGAAATCCCAAAAATCGGAACAAGTTCGCATACGCAGCAACTACGGGTGTTTAACAGGGCAATGATTTTTAATCTTGTGGGATCAGCTAGTGCTTTCAACGCAGCTGCGAGTCGATTCGTGTCCATTGGCGCATCCCTCCTTTCCAAAACCATAATATTATAACTATATGGTTATATACAAGGCGGGCATTTATTTGACCAGTTTCATGATGCAAACAAGATTGGCAGGGGTTACTCAAACCCAAACCCCTGCTCTTCCAGATATGCGCGCATATGCTTCCGTGCCGCCTGTCTAAACTTTTCGCCCATCTCCTGTGACCATGACGTATCCCGTTTGCCTCCCGTGCGCTGTCGATAATACTCTCGCATGACGACATCATACTCGTCGATTGCGCGATCAAAGGAAGCCGTCGAATAGGCGTTCTCATGGTACACCGCAGCAAGCGGAAGCCGCGGCCGGGGCATGGGATCTTGATCAGGGTAGCCGATGCACATCCCAAAAACCGGATAGACCAGTTCAGGGAGCTGGAGCAGCCGGGTCACTTCTCGGGGCTGATTGCGGATGCCGCCGATATAGACGATGCCCAGCCCCATGGATTCTGCGGCTATCGCCGCATTTTGCGCTGCCAGGGACACATCCACCGTCGCCACGATGAAGTTTTCCATCGTGCCGTGCACCATCTCGATCCCCTGCTTTCCGCAGGCATGACGGAGCCGCAGCAAATCAGCACACCAGACCAGAAATAGCGGACACTGCTCCACGTACTTCTGATCTCCAGCGAGGACAGCCAGTTCCCTTTTCTTGGCGGAATCCGTTACGCCGATCACGCTGTACGCCTGTACATTGCTGGAAGTGGAGGCCGCCTGCGCAGAACGTAAAATTGCGTTCAACTGTTCTGGCGTGATTCCATCCGGTTTGAATCGTCTTATGGAACGGTGCCGCTGTATCAGTTCTGTGAAATCATTCATTTTCATTCCCCCTCTTGTTCGCCGTGTTCATCACATATCAGGGATGGGCTCAGCGCAGTGCAGCGAGGTCCACATGGGGTACAAGTCCTTCTTCTGCAGCCCGGCTGAGCAGTGCGGTGACTGCCGCGTAACCTTCTTCTCCCAGATTGGCCGTAAAGTCGTTTACGTACAAGTCGATGTGTGCCTGCGCGACATCAGGGGACATTTCCTGCGCATGGCTGAGAACGTACGCACGAGATGCATCGGGATTGCTCCACGCGTATTCGACAGACGCGCGTATCCAACGGGCGATGGATTCCAGATCCAGGGATCTTCGGGCCACAATCGCCCCGAGTGGAATCGGCAATCCGGTGTCGGCTTCCCACCAACTTCCCAAGTCTGTCAATAACGTAAGCCCATACCGGGGATAGGTAAAGCGTGCCTCGTGAATCACCAGCCCAGCGTCCACCTCACCATCACGTACGGCTGGCATAATCTGGTGAAAGGGCATGATCACAATATCGCCCACGCCGTGGGGAACGTTTTGCGCAGCCCACAACCGGAACAACAGATAGGCTGTTGATCGTTCACTGGGGACGGCGATCCGCCCCCTGGACAATGCAGATGGGTCCTGATTGCCGATACTGCTCTGTGTCAAAATGAGCGGTCCACATCCTCTGCCCAACGCCCCGCCGCAAGGAAGGAGGGCGTATTCGGACAATACCCACGGCAGAGCTGCATAGGAAATCTTCAGGATATCCGGTCCATTGGAGCCGGCTGCCAGCTTGTTGGTCACATCGATATCTGCATACATGACGTCCAGCTGCGGAGCACCGGGTACCAGACCGTGTACCCAGGCGTGGAACACAAAGGTATCATTTGGGCATGGCGAGAAAGCAATCTTCATGGTAACACCTCCAGCAATACGGAACTTGCCGATTGCAGTGCGGCAAGAGCCTCTTTGATCCGCCAGGCACTGCGATCTCGCGGACCAACCAGATTGGACACGGCGCGGATTTCCAGGATGGGCAGGCCATGTGCGTGTGCGGCCATCGCTACGCCGTAGCCCTCCATCGCCTCCGCGGCGGCACCTGGTATTCGACTGGCCAATTTCAAGGCTGTTTCGGCAGTACCTGTTACAGTCGATACCGTAAGCACCGGACCAGTCGTGATCGGCAGGCCGGCAGCGCGCAGCGCCTCACTCACCTTCTCCAGCAGGCTTTGGTCCACCGGGATACGTATGGAGCCAAAACCCAGCTCGTCCAGGCTTAAAAAACCATCCGGCGTTTCTGCCCCCAGATCAGCCGCAACGATTTCATTGGCCACCACCAAGGAGCCTACCCCTGCCTGGTTGGGAAACCCTCCACCGATCCCCGCGCATACGACCAGGCCGTACCTGCAAGGAGCTGTGGACAATGCCCTGGCAGTATAGGCGGCAGCACTGGCCGGACCAACGCCGCCTACCAAAACGTCGAATCTACGGGACTCGCGAAGCCCTTGTAATACCGCATCCTTCTCCGCCGAAACGGAGGTAACAATGAGAATACGTTTTTCATTTCCCTGTTTATCGGACTTGAAGACAGTGTCTGTTTCGGTCGCCCTATGCTGATCCACGTAAATGAGCTCCTTCATGGATTGATCTGCAACAAGTGACTTCGAAAGTGAAACCCCTCTTTCCACGTTAGCCTGATTTTTACTCCGTGTAAAGAAGGTATTGATGTACGTATGCTCTGTTTCCCCTGTATTCGCGAAAAAAATCCTGTATCACGTGAATCGTGATACAGGATTTACAATGCTCTGTTATTGCCGCTTGTTTCTCCATCAGGAGAGCAGGCTGCCACCTGCGATAAACCGAAGTCCCCAGGACGTTCCTTGAAACTCCGTGATCTTCACTCCACCTGCTTTTTTGCTGAAGGTATGCAGCAGTTTATTGTCTCCCATGTAGAGCGCAACATGGGTAATGCGCTGCTGGCTGGGGTCAATGCCAGCATAATCGCTTGGGTCGGATCCCCGGTAACTCATGAAGAAAACAATGTCACCTTTTTTCAACTGGTTGATGTCATACGTGACGGTTCCGTGCGTTTTTACATACTTCATTTGGCTTCTGGAACTTCCGCGTCCCAAGTCGATACCGGCTCCTTCACGGTATGCCCACATGACGAATTCAGAGCAATCCATCGTTGTCTTGGAACTGCGAGATGAACCGTATTCGTACGGGGTGCCCAGGTACTGTAACCCTGCTTGGATGATGTTCTCCCGTATGGCCACCTGGTTGACATACTCCCCTGCATTGACAGAAGCAGCGTGGGAAGGCTGGACGAAGCCCGTTGTGAGTGCTGCAGCCACAAGCATTCCCATCATCTGCTTTTTCATGGTATCATCCTTCCTCTGTTGGTTTTGGTACAAACGCAAACGGAACAGCTTGTCCGTTTATACAAAACGTTTGGTTTACCGATGCATATCGTTTATTGATAGCGCAAGCGCAATGTTTGCTTCCCTGCTGTATGAGATCCCCTCAACCAAACACAAGGTCATGATAACATGACAAGCATTGAAGGTCATTGTAAAATACCTGGCAAGGGAACCATGGAAAAAGAGCAAGTAATTGGACAAGAGCCCTCTGCCTGCGGAAGCGTTCGGACAGAGGGCTTGTTTTGGGTGCGGCTTTGACTCTATTGGGTGCCGACATTTATAAACGGCACGGTACCACCAGTCACGTTGGGTAATTTTCCATCCCAGCGGCGGATGGCCTCAAGCTGCGCTTCGATCTGCCTCAGTTGAATCAGTTCAGGAGTTACTTCCTGCTTCTGCAAGCGAAGGGCTTCCGCCTGAGCCTGTGCCTTTGTGATCTCCTGCTCTTTTTCGATTTTGATGCGTTCCAGGTCCAGTTTTGACTTCAGCGCTTGCTGCTCGGCCACCTGTTTTGCCTCAATGGCGCGGTTATATTCTTCACTGAACATGAATTCCCTAATATTGATCTCGTCCAGGATAATGTTATAGTTTGACAGTTTTTGCGACAGGACTTCCTTCACCTTGGCACTCACTTCCGAGCGCTTTGAGATCAATTCTTCTGCCGTGTACTGTGCGGTGACCGCTTTTAACGACTCAGCGATTGCCGGGTCGACAATGCGGCTTCCGTACTCAAAACCAACTTGCTGATAAAGCTTGTTTACGTTGTTGGCATCCAGATGATGGTTGACGGCAATGGTGGTTGAAACGGTCTGCAGGTCGCGGGAAGCAGATGTTTGACTGGTTTCGGACTTTTGAACCCGAACCTCCATCTGAATGACCTTTTGAATAAAGGGGATTTTAAAATGAAGGCCCTCATCCAACACATAGGGCTGAACCGCTCCCAACTGAAGCACCACGCCACGGTGTCCCGCCTCGACGATGGTAAATGACTGAAAACCGATTACAGCTGCAATCACCGCCAGCAGTATCCCGCCTATGAGCTTCCCGCCGCCAAATTTTAGCGGCTGGTTCATTCTGACTACGTTTTTGTCATCCATTTTTCCCTCTCCTTTTCGTTTCTTCCTTACTCAGTACGAAAGGCAGGGATGAAAGTTTCAGACAAATGTTTCAATTTGCTTTCGTTTGCAAAGCATGGCGGGCGTGCTGTTTCCGTTACCAACCGATGTATAGTAAAATATCCATGATACGATCTTTCGATTAACCGGAACGTGACAAGAAGGTGTCCATATTGGGATTCACGACAGATAACACCATTTTATTATTTGCGATTCTGTTGATCGTAGGGGTGCTGACGACCAAGTTTTCTTCGCGGATCGGCCTCCCATCGCTGGTCTTTTTTATCGGCGTGGGGATGCTTCTGAACAATTTCATCTACTTTGACAATGCGGCACTGACGCAATTATTCGGTATACTGGCGCTGATTGTGATTTTGTTTGAGGGTGGATTGCAAACCAAATGGTCTGATGTAAAACCGGTGATCGCCCCTGCTCTTTCCCTGGCGACCATCGGCGTTGTGGTCACGACTGTGGTAATCGGTCTGTTTGCTGTCTTTACCCTGAACCTGAGCTGGTTGGAAGGATTGCTATTTGGCGCGATCGTTGGCTCGACCGATGCGGCGGCTGTGTTTGCCGTACTGGGGAATCAGAACATCAAGAGGCGCATTACTTCGTTGCTGGAAGCGGAGTCTGGAACCCAACGATCCGATGGCTGTGTTTTTGACGGTCTCGCTGATTGAACTGCTGCTCATTCCGAAGGCCAGCTTTCTTCAGCTCTGTTTTTCGTTCCTCTGGCAGATGGCTTTCGGGTTGCTGATGGGGCTGGTATTCGGAAAGGCATCCGTATGGATGATCAACAAGATTAACCTGGATTCTTCCGGGCTCTACCCTGTGCTGTCCCTGTCACTGTCCGTACTGACGTATAGCTGTACCTCGTTATTGGAAGGGAGCGGCCTTTTGGCTGTTTACGTGATGGCACTTGTGATGGGGAACTCCGACATCATTTACCGCCATTCCATCTTCCGCTTTAACGAAGGGTTTGCCTGGATGATGCAGATTCTCATGTTTATCCTTCTAGGCTTGTTGGTATTCCCGCACGAGCTGCCAGCGATAGCATGGCAGGGTCTCGCTCTTTCCAGCTTGTTGATGCTTGTGGCCCGACCAATCGGGGTATTCGTCAGTACCTTGTTTACTTCATATACCTGGAAAGAGAAATTGTTTATCTCTTGGGCCGGTCTGCGCGGTGCCGTACCAATCGTCCTGGCCACCTATCCCCTGCTGTCCGGTGTCGAGAAAGGCCAGCTGTTTTTCAATGTGGTATTTTTCGTTGTGCTCACTTCCGCGCTGATCCAGGGTGCGACACTCTCACCACTGGCGAGGAGATGGGGGCTTTCAACCGGTGAGAACACGGTGACTCCTCATAGTCTGGAACTGGTGTCTATCGGAAAAACCAATTCAGAAATGATCGAAGTGCACGTAAGCGAACGTGCCGTTATCGCCGGATCTGAAATACGGTCGATTCCCCTCCCGAATGACGCACTGATTACCGCCATTATCCGCGGTAACAAGATCGTCACCCCAAGAGGATCAACGAAACTGCTCGGGGGCGATATCCTGTATGTGCTGGCTGAGAAAAGCAAACGGGAACAGGTGAAGTCCCTGCTGCTAAAAGAAGAAGCAGAGTCGAAGGAGTCGGTCTGAGGGGGAGGGCATCCCTCTCCTTCCAAGTAAAATGGAGGGGGGCAGAGACCGGCAGCTTTGACCGCTGAACAAGCGGTGGTTGCAGCAGTTGGTTCCTTGGTGATACCGGTCACCGCTCCTTTATCTTTTGTTTGACTGCTTCGATGATCGCCATCTTGTTCTCCCAGCATCGCGTGCTCAAATCAACGGGGTATTCTTCCGGATTTAGCGACCGTTTGTATTCGTCCCAGAGAAGGTTGAGGTTGTCTGCCGCAAATGCGCGGATGTCCTCGATCGCGGGCAGCGGATACACCGGCTCACCTTTCCGTATCACTTCGACATGGAGGTCGCGTGCCTCAAAGTTGGTCACAAACTTGCTGATAAAGGTGTGCACCGGATGGAACATTTTCAGCCTTTCTTCTTTGCCAGGATTCTCATCCTGCAGGGCGATGTAATCTCCTTCAGCGTGCTGGTTGATCCGGTTTACAATGCGATACACCTTTTTCAGGCCCGGGGTGGTAATCTTCTCCGGATTACCTGAAATCTTGATCACGTCTACCATGTTGCCGGCATCGTCTTCAATTGCCACCAGCTTGTAAACCGCGCCCAACGCGGCTTGTGTGTAAGCCGTGATCAGTTTTGTCCCGATTCCCCAAGCATCAATGCTGGCCCCCTGCGCGCGCAGATTGATGATCGTATCCTCATCCAGGTCGTTGGAAGCGATAATCTTGGCTGTTGAAAAGCCTGCTTCATCCAGCATTTTTCTTGCTGCCTTGGACAGGAACGCCAGGTCACCACTGTCCAGACGGATTCCGATAAAGTTAATCGCATCTCCCAACTCTTTTGCTACCCGGATCGCGTTGGGGACGCCCGATTTGAGCGTATCGTACGTATCAACGAGAAAGACGCAGTTCTTGTGGGTTTCGGCATAGGCGCGAAAGGCGGTGTACTCGTCGGGGAATGCCTGCACAAAAGAATGGGCGTGGGTTCCGATAACCGGTATACCGAACTTTTTGCCGGCACGCACGTTGCTGGTCCCTTCAAATCCGCCGATGTAGGCAGCGCGAGCGCCCCATACAGCAGCATCCATTTCATGAGCCCGCCTTGAACCGAATTCGTAGGCATCCTGATCGCCGATCACCTGCTTGATCCGCGATGCCTTGGTGGCGATCAGGGTTTGGTAGTTGACAATGTTGAGAAGAGCGGTTTCGATCAGCTGCGCTTCCACCAGGTTGGCTTCTACGCGCAGAATGGGTTCATTGCCAAAGACCAGCTCGCCTTCCCTCATGGAATGGAGGGTGCCGGTAAAGCGGACATTGGCGAGAAAGTCGAGGAACGCCTGCTCATACCCCAACTCTTCTTTCAGATAGGCCAAATCGCTTTCGCTGAACCGAAAATCCCGCAGATACTCCACGATCCGCTCCAGACCGGCAAAGATGCCGTAACCGTTTCCGAACGGAATCCTGCGAAAGTATAGTTCAAATACAGCTTTCCGATTGTGCATGTTCTGCTTCCAGTACGCTTGGGCCATGTTAATCTGGTACAAATCCGTGTGCAGCGCCAAACTGTCGTCAGCGTAAGGGTTGCTCATGGAAAAAAATCTCCCTTCCCGGTCTTTCACTTACAAGATCGTTGCGTTCAGGCAGCTTTTCATGTGTTGAAGCGCCCATTGATGCCCAGCCTCATCAAAGCTGGCCACTGCGTTTTCATAGACAACAATCCGAAACCCCTTGTTGTAGGCATCAACAGCCGTGTGCAGGACACAAATGTCCGTGCATACCCCAGCCAACTGCACTTCGTTGATGCCTCGCTCGCGCAGGCGGATTTCCAGATCGGTTCCGGCAAAGGCACTGTATCTCGTCTTGTCCATCCATTTTACGTTGGGATGATTCCGATACTGGCGGTAGACCTCGGCCAGTTTGCCGTACAGCTCGCGCCCGGGGGCTCCCGCGATGTTGTGCGGCGGAAAAAGCTCGCTCTCCGGATGATGGGAATCATCCCGGTAATGAAGGTCGATGGCGAAGACGACGTAATCACCGCGCTCAATGGCCTGCACGGTTAAATCGGTAATGGTCTGCTCGATTTCCTGCGCCGGTTTGCCACAGGTGAGGGCCCCATTGTCCGCTACAAAGTCAACCGTATAATCCACATTGATGAAAGCTTTCATCACTGATTCGCTCCTCTCATTTTGATTGGCTGCCGCGTACCGGTGTTCCGCACAGCTCCTGGCTGAAAGCGAAGTCGTACCGGTCGACATCCCCCTTCCATCAGTCAACAGGCTGCTGAGCAAACTCTTTTCGTTCGATTCGGCGGGGGTAGGAAATCGTTACCCCTGCCGCTTTCAATTCCCTTAACAGACCCTTTCGAATTTCTTTGCCTGCTGTCCAGTAGTGTTCATCTTTAACCAGACTTACTACTGTATATTTGGCGCCAAGGGCGTTGTTTTCCACATCGGTAATACCGTACAACTGCGGCGGTTCCAGTACTTCGCCATTGCCATCGCGAAGGAACAGATGAGGCTGGTTCCGTAACAAATCCTGCGAAACCGCGTAAACGGCTTTCTCTACATCTGCCGGTTCCATTTCATATGGTACGGTGACGTTTACAATCACGCGCATTCGTTCACGGTTGTAGTTTTGACTGACACGTATCTCGGAGTTCTGAATCACCACCACATGCTGCGCCCACGTGCGGATTTTGGTTGCGCGCAGCCCTACACTTTCTACTGTTCCGTTGATCTGTCCGTTGTTAATGCTTACATAGTCTCCGACCGAAAACTGATCTTCAAAAATGATGAAAAAGCCGGTGATCAGGTCTTTCACCAACGTCTGTGCTCCAAAACCCACAGCCAGTCCGATCACTCCGGCTCCCGCGATAATCGGTCCGATTTCCAGGCCCAGATTGCTCAGAATCATCAAAAAGGCAATAATATAAAAAACATAGCGGGTAAACGACAGCAGCAGGGATTCCAACGTATTTCTCTGTTTGTCTGCCATGCGGGCAAGGGTAAAGATGCGGGAGATAAGAATTTTTCGGGTTTTTAACGCAATCCAGGTCATGATGATAATAAAACAGATCACGATGGCGCGATGAAGCAGCAGCGACAACTGAGTTGACCAGTATTCCCATTCCAGATAGCCGGTCCAGTCTATCCAATCAAAGGCAAGCAAGGTCTGCTCATCCCTCCCTTTGCTGTGCAACAAGGTGGTTTATCAGGTATTATAACACGAGATAATCGGTTTGCCGTCTGTCAATAGCCGAACACAAAGCTTCGGCCTGTCTTAAGATGAAAAACTGTTCATGCCTTTCCGTATAACATCACCAGGATAAAAAACGCCTGCCGACTGGTGCGCGGCAGACGCGAGTGGATCGTCACCTTAGTGCTTGTGTCCTGCTTCCGAGTGTCCGCTCTCCTGGTGCGGTTCTGACTGCCCGGCTTCACCGCCCACAGTAAAGGACTGCTTGTCCATGCTGTGGAATCCTCTGGCCGTAACGTGATACATCATGTAGTAGGTACCGGGGACGGAGAAGCTTTTCTCTGCGGTATACACGCCCTCTCCTTTTCCGGAGGCATCGACAAATTCGTGTTCGTCCTGCCCTTCCCTCCACAGTTCAAAGCGAACTTCCTTGGCGTCATCCACGGCTTGATCCCCATGTTTAACCGTTACGGAAAACGTCACGGTCTCCCCCGCCTGCGGCGACTCCGGCACGATCGAGGAAGACACTTCTATCGGGAGCATTCCTTCCTGCCCCGCTTGATCATGGGTTTCTTGATTGCCGCAGGCTGCCGTCAACGCGATCACAGCGAGCAAAATGGCTGTCCACTGTTTCATCATTCTTCTCTCCCTTCCTTTATCAATGTTGTCAGATCAGCGAGAACCTGATCTGGATCAAAATCTTCACCCATTCCATAAGTTTTGCGAACTTTGTTGTTTTGGTTGTCAATCCGAGACGAAAGGCGGTAGTCATGGCAAAGCTGTTCATCACCGCGTCAAAGATTGCGGGCATGTGATAGGCTGAGCATGCGTCTTCATATCCAGCCCGGCGTGCCCAGAATGAGCAGAGGCGGCATGAACAGGTAAAGTATCGCCTGCTGCATCATGTGTACGCTGAACAGGAAATGGCCGATCAACGTCAGCGGGCTCCCCAAGCCCAAATAGAGAAAGACAAGCCCTCCGAGAAAGAGCATTTTTTGTTGATGCGGGACGGGAGATGCTTCTGTCACGTACAGTCTGAACCGTCCCGTCACCAATAGATAAGCTGTGGCCAGGACAACGACGAACAAGAGTACGTCCGGTGTCCATACCAGTCGGAAATCATAAGAAAAGAGCAGATATTCGAGAGACATCGCTTCTCCCTTCTGATCCAAGCGGATGATCCGCCAGCGTGTCCGCCGCTGCGTCTTTACTGGATGCTGCCTGACATGAGCCGGCAGGAACGCGTGGCATTACCGCAACGTTTTGATGTCGTTGATAATCGTTTCATAGGGCGGATTGAGACCGTCGTAGCGATACGCGACATAACCAGCCTGATCCACCAGGTAGAAAGAGGTGCCGTGAACGACCTGATCCGAATCGGCTGCCGGCTGCACGGAAGTCTTGAAACTCTCAAGGGCCAGCTTTTGAATCTCATCCAGTGAATAGCCGGTCAAAAAGTGCCATCTGCTCAGGTCGGCGTCAAAGGCCCGGCCAAACTCTTTCAACACGTCCGGTGTATCTTTGGCGGGGTCGACACTGAAGGAGACAATCTGCACCTGGATCCCTTCTTTCGCGAGCTGCCGCTGCAAGTCAGCCATGTTGGCTGTCATCGGCGGACATACCGTATTGCAGTTGGTAAAGATAAAATCGGCGAGCCAGATATCCCCCTTCAGATTGCTTAAGCCAAACGGCTGCCCCTCCTGATCGACGAAAGTGAAATCGGAAACCTTCCAACCCAGTTTGGGGGTGGCGGTCCCCGTCGAGAACACTCCTGTCAGCAAAAGAGCAAGTGCCGCAGCACCAGCTGTTCCCAGTATTGCCATCAACCGGATTATCTTTCTCTCATTCTTCACAGCGGACATCGATATCACCCCTTGGATTTCCCTCCATTTCTAGTGTAACCCCCATACCTACGATGAATGATGACTCGATAGAGCTATATTGATAGGAAAAACGGGAAATTTCACATAACGTTCGCATTTTATAACAAACGAACACCCTGTGTCACGTTTGGTCGTGACACAGGGTGTGCATCAACCTGTCGCCAATTACGCCGGATCATCCTTGGCCATGCTGCTGCTGTACTGCTTGACCACCTCATCCTTTACGGTGCGGCGCAGGATTTTTCCGACCGCTGTTTTGGGAAGCGATGAGCGAAATTCCACGTGTCGCGGAACTTTGTAGGCAGCCATCTTTTCCCGGCAGAAGGCAATGATCTCTTCTTCGGTAAGCACTTTATCGGCGCGTGGGACAATGATGGCATGTACCGTTTCGCCCCGGTAGGTGTCGGGAACGCCAACGACCACAGCCTCCTGAACGGATGGGTGCTGATAGAGCACTTCTTCGACTTCTCGCGGATAGACGTTAAAACCGCTCGCGATGATCATGTCCTTTTTCCGGTCGACGATGTAAAAATACCCCTCTTCATCGGTTCGGGCAATGTCTCCCGTGTAGAGCCATCCATTGCGCAAGGCCACCTCCGTCTCCTCCGGCATGTTCCAATACCCTTTCATCACCTGCGGTCCCCGCACGATCAGTTCTCCGGCCTCTCCGGGCGGCATTTCTGTTGTCCCATCGTGCAAATCAACGACTTTTGCTTCCGTAAACGTCAGCGGTTTCCCTATGGAACCCGGTTTCCGTCTTTCCATCGGGTTAAAATGGGTACCCGGAGACGCTTCCGACAAACCGTATCCCTCCAGGATGGTGCCGCCCGTTTTTGCTTCAAACTCCTTGATTACTTCAACGGGCAGAGGAGCAGAGCCGCTGATGCAAAGGCGAATGGAAGAGATTCCGTATTCCTCCACCTGGGGGTGAGAGTTGATCGCGACGTACATCGTTGGTGCACCTGGAAAAACGGTGGGCCTGGTCTGCCTGATCGTCTCCAGCGTTTCCATGAGATCAAAACGGGGCAGAATGATCATCTGTGAACCACCCAGGAGCGCCGCATTCATCCCGACGGTCATGCCGTAGACATGAAACAGCGGCAGTACATTCAGGACGCGCTCCGGATTCTGGTAATCTGTGCCGATCATCAGCAGTACCTGATAAGCATTGGCCATCAGGTTGCGGTGTGTCAGCATCGCTCCTTTTGACCGTCCCGTCGTTCCCCCGGTATACTGCAGCACCGCCACGTCTTCAGGAGTAAGGTCGACAATAGGTGCTTCCGGCTGCGCGGAAGCGAGCAGCTCGGTGTACGTCACGGCATGATCCGACTGTTCGTGAGTAACGGGCGGCAGCTCGACGACGATCTTCTTCAGCCCTTTACCGGCAAGCTGTGTTTTCGCCAAGGTAGGAAGAAATTGTTTGAATACGACCATCGCCTTTGCACCGGAATCACCCAGATAGTAATCAAGTTCGTCGGCGGTCGACATCGGGTTCACCTGCACGACGATCCCGCCTGCCGAAAGGATGCCGTAATAAGCGATTACGTACTGCGGGCAATTCGGCAGCATGATGGCCACACGATCTCCTTTCGCGATTCCCAGCGCAGCCAGACCAGCCGCAAAGCGGTACACGTCCTCCTGCACGGAGCGGTAGTCCCGCGTCTGCCCCTTGAAATAAATGGCGCTCCTCTCGGGAAAGCGCTCGCAAGTTTCCGCCAGCATTTGTGGCAGTGTTTGATTCAGCACCTCCGACGTGATCAAACTCCTCGCCTCCCTTTACCTGTTTGCTTGCATTTTGATGGAACGAACTCGATGAAAGGGTATTTATGGACATCTGCATATATTTTAAAACATTTTGAAAATTCTTTCCATAGCTAAGCCGGCCTTGCCGAAGATTTTCCACCTTCTTTGCAAGAACCGGCTCAACCTTGACGTATGCTGCTGTCCGTTCTCTTTTACAGCTCTTCCACAATATCCCCCGCAATCAAGGAGTACGCCGCATGCCTTCTGGCCGCAGCCCGATCCCCCGCTGTCGCGTGCAACCAGACGCCGAGACAGGCTGCCTGTTCAGCGGAAAACCCTTGGGCCAGCAGCGAACCGATCATCCCGGCCAGCACATCGCCACTTCCGCCGGTGGCCATGCCCGCATTGCCTGCCGGATTGATGTAGACCGTTTCGTCCTTCGTGGCGACAACGGTTCCTCCCCCTTTCAGGACCAAGGTAAGCTGATGGCGGACTGCGTAGCTTCGCGCACACTCGATTCGGTTCCCCTGCACCTCGCTCGTCGTCATTTTGGCCAGGCGGGCCATCTCACCTGGATGTGGGGTTAGGATGGTGGGGGCCCTGCGCTTGGACCAAGTGGAGAAGTCACCCGCATCTGCCAGCATGTTCAGCGCATCCGCATCCAGCACCAGGGGGCAGTCGCTTCCTTCCCAAATGGTTCTCAGCCAGGTGGAATCACCTGGGAAGCGGCCCATGCCGGGACCGATCACCGCCGCGCTGCAGCCGCGCATAAGCTGAAGCAGCTCGTCAGCAGAAGTTGGGCCCGCCCACCCATCCGAAATGGCTGCCAGCATCACTTCCGGCAGATGGCCGATCAGAGCAGGAAGCAAACGGTCCGGAACGGCCCACGTCACCAGACCACAACCCGCGCGAAGAGCTGCCTTCGCACACAACAAACCAGCTCCGCTCATGGGAAGGCTGCCGGCGCAAACCAGTACATGACCGTATGTTCCTTTATGCGCGTCAGCCCTGCGCGGCAGGTGGGGAGAGATGGCAAAATGCTGCTCAAAGAACTCTTCTCCCAAAAGAAAACACTTGACGGCAAACTGGTCGGCAAACTGCGGCCAGATGCCGATGCGGGCCACAGCAACTTCCCCCGCCGCTTCCCTGCCCGGATACTGCACCAGTCCGCGCTTGAGAAAGGCAAGCGCAACCGTTTTAACGGCCCGGATGCAGGGATCAAACGTCTGCCCTGTATCCGCGTCGAGACCGCTGGGAATGTCTATGGCAATGATCGGCAGCCCGCTTTCGTTGGCTGCCCGGATCAAATCCGCATAAGGACCGCGTGGCGGGCCTTGGGAACCAGTTCCCAAAAGCGCATCAACAATTCCATCATACGTCGTCCAGTCAATGGCATCCGAGCCGTAGACAAGTGATGGGATGCCCAAATGTTGCGCCGCATCGCGCTGACGTGCGGCATCACCTCGAAGTGAAGCGGGATCCTTGACATAGAGTATCGTCACCCGAAACCCGACTTCGGCGAGATGGCGTGCTGCCACTACCCCATCTCCGCCGTTATTGCCCGATCCTGCCAGGATTAACCAGTGCGCAGGCTGACTGCTGTTCGCTGCCCGTTCCCGCCAAAACCGCTCCACTTCTCTGGCGATGGCTGAACCGGCGTTCTCCATCAGCACCATCGATGGGATGCCGATCTGTTCGATTACGTATTGATCCAGTTTTCTCATTTCGGCAGACGTCACGACGAACACTTCTGCTGCTCCCTCCTTGACAAATGGTTCCTGCTGGGCAGTCCCACGTCACCATTTGTCGATTTCTGAATCAACCTGGTCTGCCTTGGCGGACTGCTGCTTCATCCTGGCGGCAATGGACTGTGCAATCAACCTTCCGTGGAATCGCCCGTTCTCGATGAAGATGGCGTTGGCTTCATTTCCGGCCGCAATCACACCGGCAATGTAGAGATTTGGAACGTTGGTTTCCATTGTTTCGGAATCAAAACGTGGAACGCCGCTCTCTTGATCGATTTCTGCCCCAATCGAAGCAAGCAGGGTTCTGTCCGGCCGGTAGCCAATCAACGAAAACAGAAAGTCGTTTTCCAATTCAAGGGACTCTCCGGCGTGATTTACCTTGATCGTGCGCTCATGGATTGCCGTTACCCGCGCGTTGTAGAGCACGCGTATCCTCCCTTTTTGCACCATGCTTTCAAAGATCGGGCGGGTCCATGCCTTCACCTTTGGCGACAGTTCCGCCCTGCGGCAGAGTACCGTCACGTCTGCTCCGGCCCGCTCCAGGTCAAGTGCGGCATCAACTGCGGAGTTGTTGCCGCCGACGATCGCCACTTTCATCCCCGTATAAGGATGGGCCTCTTTGTAGTAGGACATGACTTTGGGCAAATCTTCACCGGGTACTCCCAGGCGATTGGGATGGTCAAAATATCCGGTTGCGACAACGACAAACCGACTGTGGTAGTTGTGCACCGCCCCGAATCGGTCCACTGTCCGCAGGGTAAAAGCGGCCTCACCCGGCTCGACAGCAGTAACCGTCTCATAGCTTTGTATACGAAGTTGATAACGGGCTGCAACCAGTCGGTAATAGTGCAGCGCTTCATTTCTCGTCGGTTTTTCATTGGGGGTGGTAAAAGGGATATCGCCAATCTCCAACAGTTCCGGGGTACTGTGAAAAACCATGTAGGTAGGATACCGGTATATGGAGTGTACAATCGGCCCTTTTTCGATCAAGAGCGGATCAACGCCAATCTTTTTTAATTCGACAGCGGCTGACAGACCGCACGGGCCTGCCCCGATAATAATCACCTGCTCCTTCATGTGCTCTCCTACTCCCTCTCTGCCAGGTTTTTTTCCCTTTTCACCCCCATAGTAAGGAATTATTCTGGAAAGCACAATGTTTCGGCTGTTTCTATTTGTCCCCGGCTCATTTTGTGTTATCGTCTACTGTAGGAATGAAGCGTATCAAGAAGCAAGAAGGTGACGACATGCAGGTAAACGTTATTTTGTTTGCAGCCCTTGCCGAACGGGCCGGACAGCGTCAAATCACGGTTTCACTGCCGGACGGAGCGACGGTGGAGAGACTGCTGGCCGCGATAGCGACGGAACACCCGCAGCTTGCGGAACTTCTCACCAGCTGCTTTGTCGCTGTCAACCAAGAGTACGCCGCACCGGAACGACGGATTGAGCCGGGGGACGAAGTCGCTGTTCTGCCGCCGGTGAGTGGAGGGGAAGAACAACCGGAACATCTACAGGAAGAGACGGAACGCTTTCGCATTACCGACCAACCGCTTTCAGCAGACACGCTGGTAAAGCTTGTCACCAATCCCCACGCCGGGGCTGTTCTTACATTCGTGGGCACCGTCCGTGAATTTACACAGGGACAGCGCACCGTCTCTCTTCGCTACGAGGCCTATGCGCCGATGGCGGTTGCCAAGATGAAACAAATAGCGGAAGAGGTCAAGGAGAGGTGGCCGGAAGCGGAAGTGGCGATGCATCACCGCATCGGTGATCTGCAGATTGAAGAGATCGCCGTGGTCATCGCTGTCGCTGCCCCGCATCGCCATGAATCATTCGAAGCAGGCCGCTACGCGATTGAACGGCTAAAACAAATTGTGCCGATCTGGAAAAAGGAAAAATGGGAAGACGGCAGCGAATGGAAAGGACATCAGTTGGGCCCGTGGAACCCGCTTGCTGCACCCGACCACTCCTAGGAAAGGCGCCCGGAATGTATGCCCCGGACGGGCCCCTGTTCGGAAAAACAATAACAGGAGGACAGTGTTTGTCCCCCTTTGGTTCAACCTACGATAACAGCGGAATCCGCTCCCTGTACCTTTCAATCAACCGCCGGTTATGCTCATCGGCCCCGTCCAGGTTGCCGCTCTGAAAGACTGGTGGTTCTTCTCCATTATCAGCGATGGTACTGATCGCCTCGGCAAATATGGCGTGCAGGATGGCTGCTCCGACCACTGTCGAGCTGGGGCCAAAGGGAGCGGACACCTTTTCGTGGGTGAGCATGGCGTCTCCTTTGACCGAGTGGTTGTCGATGAGCAGGTCCACGACGTCCGGCAGATGTTTTCCGCTTTTATGCCGGGACGGCTGGCTTCGCGCGTATTCGACAGAGGTGACACCGATCACGTAGGCCCCCTTTTGCCTGGCGATCAAGGCCGCGTCAATTGGCACGGGATTGCGTCCAGAGGTGGACAGGACGAAAACGACGTCACCCGTACGAATGTCCTGTTCGTTCATAAACTGTGCGGCGTAATCGTTCTTTCGCTCCAGTTCGGAAGAGCGAACGGCCCCTTCGTGCAGCATCAGCGGTTCGTGTAAGATGGGGTGTATCGGCACCAATCCTCCCGCCCGGTAAAACACCTCTTCCGTCAGGATATGCGAATGCCCGCACCCAAACAGATGGACAATGCCCCCTTGACTCAGGCACTCCGCAACCCGCCGGGCCGCCTGTTTCAGTTTTTCCCCCTCTCTTTTTTCAACCAGTTCCAGCCGCTCTCTGATCTTGTCAAAATACTGATGAAGCATCGCTGTTCCCTCCATTCGAATCCTTGATTTTCCCATGTCTCCAAACCGACGGGAAAGCGCGAAAACATCCTGCCAGTGCTTCTCATTCCTTTGGCAGCCCCTCTTTTGCTTCCTGCACCAGTTTCACCATTGCGGCAAGTGCCGCTTCGATGATCGCTTCCCCCTTCTCTCTGGTGGCCAACGTGGCGTCGCCCAGAACAGCGGTTTTCGTAAACTCCTCCCACGGGGTCGGCGTGACGTCGGCAAGCGCCGGAATCTGCGGCATGTCACAAATCGCCCTGCTCATGTCCACGTATTCCGGAGCAAGGTAAAGCATGTATGACGTTTCGATTTCACAGGCGTGGAAGTACGTCGCATGAGCAGCTTTTGTCTCCCGCACCGCTTCCATCACCTGCTTTGTCCCTGGGTAGAACAGATAAAGCACTTTCAAACCGGGACAGCGCTGGTACAGTTGGCGAGCCGCCTCTTTCAAGGCGACGGCGTTGCCCAAATGGCCGTTGACCATGACAAACAGACGAAATCCTTGCTGGTGCACGCTTTCCCCGATGTCCACCAACAGGTTGATCAGCGATTCGTTCCTGACGTTGATGCTTCCGGGAAAATTTTTCAGGCTCCAGACCTGTCCATACGGGAGCGTAGGCAGCTGCAGCGCGTTGGTCCGACTGGCCAGCTCTTCCGCGAGCCGCTCCGCCAGCAGGTTGTCCGTGCCCAGCGGGAGATGGGGCCCGTGCGCCTCCACGGCGCCTATGGGCAGGATGGCGATGGGGTTTTCCCTGATTTTCTCCCCGATCTCTGCGGACGATAGATACTGGTATTTCATTGTTCCCCTCCTACTCCTTGAAGGCAAAGCAGGCAGCCGGATTCTTCACGAAAAATTTCTCGATCAGGGCACGTCCGTCAAAACCGGAACGTTCGGCCTCATCGATGAAGCGGGGAATCCACTTGGCGATGATGTACGCCAGACCCAGACCGTGGTCGTAGTGCTTGTAGTAGCTTTTGCGCGCCGTATCGCCGCTAATCAGGATCTGGTCTTCAAACCCTTTTCGGACCAACTCCAGTATACAATGAATACGTGTGCTTTCGGGGGCGTACTTGATCTTGGCGATTCCGTCAAAACACAGGTATGCGCCTGTTTTGGCCACCTGCTCATGATAATATGGGTCGGGGTTGCGGTCCATGTGGCCGAAGCTGACATGGCGCAAATCCACGTTTTCGCTGCGCAAGAGCTCGATTTGCTCAAGGGCCATCGTGCCCGCTTCCGTGTGGGAGTGGATCGGCGCTTTGGTTTCGTGATGAGCCCGGGCTACCGCACGCAGCGTCTTTTCCTCCAACGGCGTAATCCGGTTGTAACCGGTACCGAACTTCACCTGTCCCGCCTTATACGGGGTTCCCTCCAATCCCTCCTCCACTTCCCTGATCACAAACTCGGCCAAATCATTCACGCTTTTGCTGTCGATCCATTCCTGATAGGTGGCATAATTTCCAATCAAGGGTTTTAGCTCTTCCTTGATTTTGGCATCCCACAAAAAACTTTTGTTGAAACCGGCCGTGCCAATGATCTGCACACCCGTCTCGCGGGATATTTGCACAACAGCCGGTACATCGCGGCCGTAATCGACGGCGGTCGCATCGACGATCGTCTTTCCGCCGTGCCGCTTGTAGTCCAGTACGTCCAGCAGCGACTTGTGCGGATCGTCAAGAAGCAGGTCGTATTCCCCTCGTTCCTGCCAATAAGCGGGACGGCAGACGATATGTTCATGGGAATAGGTAAAGCCCAACTGCTCCAGGGCAATATCACCGTTCAGTGTACGGATGAATGGCATGCAGCATCTCCCCTGTCCATGTCAGTCAAATGAGGAGAAAGGGCGTGCCGCCCTTTCCGCTGTTAGAAAAACAAGTGTGCCAGAAACTTGATAAACGGTCCGAGGATGAACATGTCGGAATCGGCAGCCCACATTGCCGTATCCGGAACCGTACTGGTCAGCAGGAAGGTGACCATGATGTACTGCCCCCAGGAGACGACCGTGGCGGTAAGAAAACCACCGAGCAAAGCACCCCGCACCCCGCCGGTCACATTGCCGAACACTCCTGCTGTTGCGGCGTGGAAAAAGAGAACGATCATCGTGGGGACGAAGATATAGCTGACCGTCTTGCCGATGATCACCAGCCACAGCAATGCCCCGATGAAGGAACCGAGAAAGCCGAGAATTACTGCGTTCGGCGCATACGGGAAGACAACGGGGCAGTCAAGTGCCGGTCTCGCTCCCGGAACCAGTTTGGTGGCGATGCCGTTAAAGGCGGGGACAATCTCACCGATGAACATCCGCACGCCCATCAAAACGATGGCGATACCGCCGGCGAATTGGAATGATTGAACGATGGAATAGATCATGAAATTCTGTTCGCCGGCCTTGGCTATCAACTCCTGCGCCCCGGGAGTGCCTTTTGACGCGAGGATGATCGCACCGACCAGGAACAAGAGCCCCATCGTAAGGGCGGTGATCACGTTGGAGTCGCGCAAGAACTCCAAACCTTTCGGCAATTTGATCTTTTCTGCATCGTTTTCCTTATTGCCCAATACCTTCCCCGCAAGTGCACCCAACAGGGCCACGGAGGCGGAGGTGTGACCAAGCGCGATGTTGTCGCTGCCGGTGATTTTTCGCATGAACGGCTGCGTCAGTGCCGGTTGAATCGTCCAGTACAAGCCCATGATAAGAGACAGGAAAATGACCAGTTTCGTTATCGATACATCGCCGACGCTGTGCACAACGATACCGGCAAAGATCGTCGTCGTCCAGAACATCATGTGGCCGGTAAGGTAGATGAACTTGAACCTGGTAAGCCGAGCCAGAAGCACGTTGATCAAGAATCCGATCGTCATGGCCAGGGTGACGGCGCTGCCGTACTTGGCGTTAAACCCTTCCTGGCCCATGAACTGGCCCAGGTCGGCTGCCTTCAGATTGAAAACCTCCGCCCACATTGGTTGAAATACGTTGAGAGCGTTGACAATCACGCCTGCTCCGGCACCGATGATGAGAAAGCCGATGATCGCCTTGAACGTGCCGCTCATGATCTGGTTCAGATTTTTCTTCTGCAGAAGCAAACCGAGAAAAACGATAAAGCCCAATAATATGGCGGGTGTGCCAAATACGTTGGTGGCAAGCCAAAAGATCAGGTCCATGCAATCCTCCTCCTATACGGTCAAATGTTCCTCAATTGCTGTTTTGATTTCATGGGTGTCAAAGTAATTGTTAACGATGATCACCTTGGCGGAGCCAGTCAAACTTTGCGCCAATTCGTTGCTGGTGATGATGTAATCGGCGTTCATGCCGGAAGCAGACGAAACATCGGTGTGCTCCACTTCGACATCAAGTCCCAGTTCACGCAGCACATTCTCCACATTCATTCGCAAAATGAGACTTGTCCCTTGACCCAATCCACATACACACAAGATTTTCATGCTGATTCTCCTCCCATCACGTGTTCGATCTCCTGATAATCACGGGCACCCAACAGCAGTTCCACGTTCTTCGGGTCATTTAACAGCGTGACCAGCCTTTGCAAAAGCTCCAGGTGCTCGTCACTGGATGAAGCGCCAAGCGCAAAGACCAGTCGTACCGGATCGTTGGCAGAATGGCCGAAGGGCACGCCTTCTTTTAGCTGCAGCAAGGCGACGCACGCCTCGTGTACACCGTCTTCCGGTCTTGCATGCGGGATGGCAATTCCCGGGGCGAGTACGAAGTAAGGTCCGTTTTTTTCATAGGAATCGACCATCGCGTCCAGATAGGCTTTTTCCACCAAACCGGCCTGCTGCAGCAGACCGCCTGCCTGACGGATTGCATCTTCCGCCGATGTTGCCGTGGCATGGAGGGAAACCAAAGATCTATTTAAAAATTTCATTTTGCCAACCCATTCCTTTGATCGTTGTTTGCCGTCTCTGCTGATTGCCTACATTGCTGATTGAATAATGTTGAATCCAGCGCAGGATGTCATCCGGGGATGGAGCGGTCAAAATCTCTTCCAGATGGTTTGCAATCATCGCCGATAACTGGGAGAGTGCCTTAAGGTGCAGCGCATCGTCAACCGTCGCCACCACGATGATCAACGCTGCTTGATGTTTTTCTTCATCTGAGAAAGATACGTTCTGCTCCAACCGAAGCAAACTCATGCCCAGTTGATGTACCCCCTGCTCCGGCCTGGCGTGGGGAATCGCCACTTTCGGACCGATGACGATATACGGGCCCATTTCCTCCACATTCCGAATCATGGCCTCGACGTATGACCTGTCTATCATGCCCTTTTGCAGTAAGGGTCTGGCCGCCAGGCGAATGGCCTCCCTCCAGTCATCGGCTCGCCCGCACTGAATCATTTCCCGCGTTAACAGTTCATGAAGGTTCGGCTTGCGGAGGTTGTGTTCCGGCCGTGTCCGGATGTGCAGGACCTGGCTTAACTCTTCCAACAGGGCCGCTTCATTGGCAATGCGGGCATGCCGTCTGATTACCTCCAGCACCGCCTTTACGCGCGGGTTGTTCCCCCTTTCTTGTCGGTTATCGAGCCGGTTCACCTGGTTGAGCAGCGTTTCTTTTTCCGTATCCGTCAGTATCGTGCTGACCACAAACACGGGGATGCCCTTTTTGGGAATCGGTGCCGTGGAAACAATGAAGTCCACGTCGTAGCATCCGCTTTCGTAGTCGCGCAGGGAAACGGCACCGACGATGTCAACCGAGGAGAGCAATTGCTCCAACTGTGCCTGCAGGATTCTGGAGGTGGAGATTCCGTTGCCGCACACGATGAGCGCTTTTTTCCTGGTGGCGACGGAGGCTCCTTCACGTTTCAGCCATCCGCCGAAATGCATGGCAATATAGGCCACCTCCGCATCGACCGCTTGCCGGCCGGCTGCCTTCTCCAGATGAGGCACTACTTTTCTGGTTACTTCAAAGATTTCAGCGTATTTCTCTTTGATGGCATCAGTCAAGGGATTTTGAATGTCCAACCCGTACTTGATGCGGTAAAAGGCCGGTTTGAGGTGGATTAACAGACTCTCTTCCAGTGCCGCCCGGTCCCGAAAGAAGACGCAGGCGTACCGCTGAAAGTCGTCTATCATCCTGCAGACGACGTTCCGCAGGAGGGAAACATCTTGATCCGGTGAGGTGCTCAGGCTGAGCTTGTTTACCTTCGCGCCCAGCAGATTCACGGCGATATAGCAGATTTCATCGTCCGGATACGTAATCGAAAACAATTCCGCCAGCTTGGCGCTGATGTTTTTCGCCGCCTTGAATTCGGGTGTCGTTTTTAGTACTGCCACCTCGTCACGATCCATGGTGATGGACTTGCCCAAGCCGATCCGCTTAGCGAAAAGAATCAGCCGATACGCCAACTGATGCACCATTTCGTCCGTCAAACGGATTCCCAGTTCTTTTTCACACTGGTCGATCAACTGGTAGACCATGCAGAGCTGCTCTTCCGTAAAAGCCGGAGCCGTCCGTGGTTGCTGCTCCCCGCTCCCTCCCCTGTCGGAGTGCAGGTACATCTGAATCTGGGCCACCAGATGGTGCCATCCGTCTCTGGACAGCAGTTGCGAAAAGTAATGTACAACGGCTCGGCGCATGTCACTTTCGCTGCCTTCGATCAGGTATCCCTGCTTGCGATCAAACGTAAGTGTGAGACGAAAATCGGCCAGCTCATTTCGTAAACGGTTCAACTCCTTGAAGGTGGTGCCCCGGCTCACTTCGATTCGTTCCATCAAGTCATGCAAATAGAGCGGACGTTCCTCCGTCAAAAGGGAGATGGCGAGCCATGCCCTTCTTTCTTCCATGGAGTAGTAGTATTGGCGGGTATCGATTTGCTGAATGAGGCGTGGAACATGCTGACGCGTCCGATCCGGCAGATAAAGACCGGAAGATCGCACGTGTTCCACTGGCTCCAAATGATGCTCCTGCAGCCAATGGTTCACTTTTTGCAGATCGTAGTAAACGGTCCGCCTCGACACCTGCATTTTTACGGCGATTTCCTCGATCGTAAGAAACCTGTCGGCAAAAAGCAGCAGGGTGAGCAGCAGGGTGCTGCGTTGATCCAACGAGATGACAATCCCTCCTTTCTTGCAGGCATGGAAACGCATACACGCTGCCGTTGTCAAGATTGCCCACTTGCAAGAGTGCCGCCCCTAGTATGATTATAGCGGGAGGCACCGCCATCTTTCTGTTCAATTCTTGTCGCGGAAAATGTGCAATTCGTGAACGATTGAGCTTGCAAAGATGAAAAAAGCAGGGACGTGTGTCCGTCCCTGCCGATCAATCAACCACCTATGTGTGACATCTCCACTTTCCTTCGCTTGGGCAATCCTTCCGTATGCTTCAGTCGTTCTTCGGAATACCGATCCACTCTTTCCCTCCACACGCGCTCGATCAGCGCCTGAAGTTCCGTGTCACTCCATCCTTCTCTCAAGGGGCTTCTCAAATCTTCGCCACAAGAGGCGAATAGACAGGTGTACAGTTTTCCTTCGGCCGACAGCCGCGCTCGTGTGCAGGTGGAGCAAAACGCCTGGGTAACCGACGAGATGAAGCCGATCTCCTGATCCGTGCCCCGATAGCGGTAGCGCGCGGCCACTTCGCCGTAGTAATTGGGGTCAATCGGTTCCAGCGGCATTTCGGCATTTATCAGCTCCACAATCTCCCTGCTGGGCACCACCTGGTCAAGCCGCCAGCCATTGGTGTTGCCAACATCCATGTATTCGATGAAGCGCAAAATATGCCCCTTTTCCCGAAAAAAGCGGGCCATCGGCAGAATGTCCTGTTCGTTGACGCCTTTTTGTACCACCATATTGATTTTTACCTGTAACCCTGCTGCCGCTGCCGCATCAATGCCTTCCAAAATCGTTTCCACACGGTAGCCTCTGGCATTGATTCGCTCAAATCTGGCGTTGTCCAGACTGTCCAGACTGACAGTCACTCGCCTCAAGCCAGCTTCTTTCAGCGCCTTGGCGTGCTGCGCCAACAGCGAGCCGTTGGTGGTCATGGCAATGTCGCGAACCCCTTCCACCTGGCGCAACATGGAGATCAGGCGGGGCAAATCTCTGCGAAGAAGTGGCTCTCCGCCGGTGATGCGGATTTTTTCCACTCCCAGAGTTGTGAATATTCTGGTCAAGCGGGTCAGTTCTTCAAACGTGAGCAGCTTGTTTTGCGGCAAGAACTTGTAGTCAGGGCCAAAAATATCGGCGGGCATGCAGTACTGACAGCGAAAGTTACACTTATCCGTCACGGAAATACGCAAGTCACGGAGAGGACGTCGCAGTGCATCGAACGTCTGTCTTTTCATCTCTACACTCTCCTTTCCAGCACGAGCAGGCGATCTGGTGGTACGGCTGCTGTTTTTTCGTCAAAGCTGGGTCCCACACCGCATGAAGTGCAGCCGGCGTCCAAGAGCCCGTCAGCGAACCATGCTGCTTTGTTGTGATTGTATCACATCCGGCAGAAAGAATGGATGATCAACCGTACAGAAAAGTGCAGACAAAAAAAGACCATGACTTCCACCGTGGCAGAAACATGGTCTTTCGGCTGCTTACACCTCTTTGTTCATGCTGACCGGCATGATCTGCTTTTCCGCTTGACGCTTCTTCCAATTCTTCTTCATTACCTGACGGATGATGTATGGAGAAAACAGTGTGCGTGAAGAAGCAACCATGTTTTGTACCAAAATCACCTGAAAGTACACTTTTTGATCGATAGATGCGAGTTCAAACAGTTCCCCCATGTACCAGTTGAGCCACCTGGTGCCGTAAGGTTTTTTTCCGGACGCTTGCGGATAGCGAAAATCTTCTGTTACGGCCGCCATCCAGGCCGTATCAATGATTTTGGATACTTTGGCAAAGTAGCGCCGGGAAAGTCCCGCCAGACTGCCCTTGTTGTAAACCGCGTGTTCCTTAAGACAGGCATCAAGCGCGTCAGCGCCCAGGGCCGTAACACTCATCCCCTGGCCGTAAACGGGATTAAAACTGCTGATCGCATCTCCCACCACCAACAAGCCTTCAGGAAATCGTGACAGCTTTTCGTAGCGGCGGCGCAGACTGGCCGGGAAACGGTGAATCGTAATGGGCGTTAGGGGATCAGCATCTTTGATCGCTTCATATACGTCCGGTTTGTCCAGTTGTTTCGCGTACTCCAGGAATCCCTCCTCGTCTTTCGGCGGGTAATCACCAATACAGCCCGCCAGTGTGACCATCCACTTATTCTCTTCGATTGCTTGAACGAAACCAATCTTGGAGCCGTACGGAGCCTTGGGGTAGACAAGCAAAAACTCCCAATCAAAGCGCTTGTTTTCAGGAGGCTGATAAAGTCGGCTGGAATACCCGATGTCGATCTTGACCGTCGTCTCTTCCGGCTTGGGGTAACCGAGCGCTTCCAGCCATCTGGGTGTTTGCGAGCCTCGGCCGCTGGCGTCCACGACGAGGTCGGCTGCCAGTTTTTCCGGGTTATCGCCGCTTCCTTTCTGGCATATGCTGACCCCGGTTACCCTGCTGCCGCTTTCATTGGTCAACAGTCCCGTTACTTCACACTGCTGACGCAGTACCACGTTTGCATGGGTACACAGGCGGGAGCGCAGCTTCCACTCAAAATACGGTCGGGTCATCAGTGTTTTCGGCATCCCGGTTCGCACCCGCAGCCTCCATACACC
Source organism: Brevibacillus sp. (assembly GCA_017656235.1). GTDB lineage: Bacteria > Bacillota > Bacilli > Brevibacillales > Brevibacillaceae > Brevibacillus_E. The sequence continues at coordinate 796,529 of JACDOF010000001.1, read as the reverse complement.
GTAGTGAAACCAGCTTATGTCTGCCGAGTCGATCACTGGCACTTCACCTGAGGCATTGAGTTCCTCGTAGAAGCCGGGAAACCACTTTGAGATTACCAGTTCGCCTGCTTTGAGCATGATGTGGCTGTGCAGTCCCTGCGGTGCACCCTTTCGTGGACCGCCGTCTTCCGGAAGTTGATCGCGTTCGAGGATCGTGACGCGTTCAAAGTGTTCGGCAAGGATTCGCCCAGCCAGCAAACCGGCAATACTGCCGCCGATCACTACCGCATGTTTTCCTCCCAATCGGATCACGTGTTTGCCTCCTCTCTTTTTCCAGTTACCTTCACGGAGCGAGACCTTCCGTCACGGTTTTTGTATATAAAGGTGAATCCAGTACTTGCCCAGCTCGCGTGCCCATTCTTTGCCTTGCACGAGCTGGAACAACTGCCGCAGGGGAAAGCCCTCATTTACCCAGTCCATCACTTCCCGGTTGCTCGGCAGGTATCCGCCCAAGCCACCGACGCGACATTCCCAGGGACCAACGGCGGCTTGAGCAGCGATCTCCCTTACCCGCTCCAGCGGAATCCCCATCTCCATCGACAGCTTTAAGAACGTCCGCCCCGATTGTGGCGCATCATCCAAAATTTGGTCCCGAATATCAAGAGGGACATCGCCGCCAATGTCGGCTATGTAAACGAGACCGCCCGGTTTGACCACACGGTATGCTTCCTGTAGACCAGCCCCCGGGTCGCTCCACAGGCGAAACGAGAAGCAGCTTGTCACCAAGTCGAACGAGTTGTCCGGGAAGGGGAGCTTCACCGCATCACCTTGCACAAAACGCACATTTGAGTATCCTTTTTGTGCAGCAAGCAGTCTGGCTGTCTCCACCATCTCCTCGGACAGATCAAGCCCGTCTATATTGGCTTGAGGGGCCATCTCCTTCAGAATGAAGGTAAGCCAGCCAGGGCCGCAGCCGATGTCCAGTATCATTCCTTTCTTTTGCCTCAGACCGGAACGGTACAAACCGACCGCTGCCTGCCAGTGATAAGCTCCCCAGAAGGCTTCACGCGAAAAATCAGTGTAATTTTCTACGACGGGTGCGTCTGACCAATCGGGAGCAGTTGGTTTTTGGCTCATGAGTGGTATACCTCCGCCGTGAAATGGACGGTTTTGCGGTTAATACGGGCTTTCCAGGCAATGGGCACCTCATTTAGCCAGGTGAGCCGGGCCGCACCGGTACCGGCCTTCCCTACCCCTTCCAGCAGGACTGTATCGGGATCCGGACCGGGTACGGAATGACCGGTTCGTTCAATGGTGATCTTTTCTCCCTGATCCGTTGTAAGGAGTTCGTGGATGTGAATGTGTACGACGCCATCTTTGGTCAGGGCGTAGTCAATCCCCCGCAGTGTTCCTTTCACCTGCTCACCTTCGCAATCGGCCATATAGTGAAAGTTGGTCCGCTCCCCTTGTGGTACAGGGCCAATCTGGTCAATCTTGACAAAACGTCCTTGAATGGTATACAGCATTTTCCCCATGATTCTCACCTGTCCCGTGCGGCGAGGTCGACTCGCGCCCAAAAGCGGCATACATCGTCTCCCCTGACCATGCACTCTTTCTCCTCTTGTTCGTAATGCCTGACGCCGAGGCCGGCAAACCAGCCCTCCCGCAGCGACAGACCCGGACATTCGTAGGTTTCCAGCGTTCCAGCCTTTCGCAGCATGTCAATGGCGAAGTTTTTGCTCAGCACCACTTCAAACGAATCAGGACCAAGAATATGTGCTTCCAGCTTCACCCATTGATCTGGCCACATTTCGTTGGCCCCCGTCATGTAGTGATGGACCAGATCCTCCATTGTCAAAGAGGATGAATCGATGTTGTGTTCACGCACGTAGGTCTGCATGGTGCGCTTGGCCATGCTGCGCAAGCATTCCTTGTTCAGTTCGTTTGCGATGGAAAATCCCATTCGCCTGGCGACGTTTTGGTACCACGCTCCATCGTGCAGCCACCAGTAGCGGTATAGCTTTTCCTCTGTCTCGTTCACTTTCATCCTGCTTCCCTCCTCTACACATCTCGGCATCAGGAATTGGTATTCGACCGGACACTAAACTGTTAACCTGTCCGCTTGATCCTCCTGCTCAGGGGAATAGCCGTGTACGACCAGGTCGGCGGCGATCTTGCCGGCAACTGTGGCGGTCAACAGTCCACCCGGATAGAGCGCCCAATGCCCGGCGCAGTACAGATTGCGAATCGGTGTCGTCACGCGCTGTTCCGTCAGCTTGACAAATGTCCTCTTCGGGTTCCAGGTCCAGGCCCCCGTGGCACCATTGGTATTCAGCGTGTAGCGTTCATGCGTCAGCGGCGTAGAGGAAAACTGATGGACGATCTTCTTTTTCACACCCGGAATGACCAATTCCAGATTATCGATTAGCTGCTGTTCCACCTGTTTTTTCAGAGCGCGGTACTTGGCTGCCCTCCGTCCGTCGGCATTGATCTCCCAACGGTTCATCCAGTCATAGAAGCTGAACGTCTGCAGCACGACCGTTGATTTGCCCGGAGGAGCAAGTGAAGGATCGTGCAGGCAAGGCGCGGAGATTTCCATCGGCAGGCTGCCGTGAAAAGAGATGTCAAAGGGCTCCGGGAGCGGCTTGTGGGTAGGGAAAATCCAGCTGTGATGAGCTCCTTTCAGATGCTCGTTCAGTTCTTCGGGCGGCATGTCGAGAGCCAGGTAAACGGTGTAGAACGCTTCGCTTAACGTGGTTTTGCGCATGGTCTCAATCCACCCGCGAACTGCCTCGTGGCCTCCCAGCAGACGTTCCATCGTCATTCGCATGTCAGCGTTGGACAGCACGTGCCCGGCGCGGATCACCTTGCCATTGGCCAAACGGACCCCTACTGCGGTATCGCCATTGACCAGTATCTCTTCCACGTGGGTTTCCAGCGCAAGTGTACCGCCGCGCTCTACAAACGCATCGGCCAACATATCGACAAAGGCCTGTTTTCCGCCTTCGTTGTAAAAGTAGTCATCCCGCCAAAGATGCCAGAAGATTCCGGTGGAGAGTGCACTTTGATTGCGGTAGCCAAAATGGGTCAGCACTCGTGAGACACGGCTGTTTCCTCCCAGGAATTCCCGCGCTTTTCGCCAGGAGTGGATGGAATCGTACTCCATCATTTCATCGTAGTATGGCTTGGTTTTCCAGTAGGCGTGATAGTCGGGCATAAAGGAAGTGGAATCGATCTTGATGATGCTTCCCAATCCTTCCTCGTTAACCATTTTGGCCACCTCGGTAACCCGGCGGTAGTAGCGAAAATAGCAGCGCAGACCTTCTTCGCTCTCGGGATAGGCGGCGATAAACGCTCGCTCGGCATCGTCCAGATCGTGGTAGTTCAAATCAAGTCCCTCACTGCTCACAAAACGGTGGTGACATTGGTGAAACGTCACCCGCTCATCCAGTCCGAGCGCTTGTAAGGCGGGGAGAATCGCCCCTTTGATTTCGTTTGACTGTGTGCCGTAATCGAAGTAGAATCCCTTGTGCCAGCCGCCCTGCAGATAACCGCCGACGACATTGTGCCGCTCGACGAGCAGGGTCTTTCCCCCTGCCTTGGCCAAAAAATTGGCGGCAAACAATCCGCCGATTCCGGCACCGATGACGATTGTGTCGTATGTGCTGTCCAACACCGTCTCCTGACGGACAGGTTTCGACTTTCCGACAACTCCGGTTTGTTTCTCCATACGCGCCTCCTTGCGTTTCCATCGAGTTTGGCAGGCTTGCTTTTCTACGTGATCAGGCTTTTGCCCAGATTGGACGACCCTTTGTAGTAGTTGGGCAGCATCTTTTCAATGTTGGTAAAACCGAGCAGCGTCATCCCTCCGTCAATGACAAAGTTTTGTCCGGTGATGTAATCGCTCATCGGCGACAGCAGGTATTTGACCAGGGAAGCGGTTTCCTGCGGATTGCCCAGTCTGCGCAGCGGGATGTGTTCCGCCCACACTTCCCGTATCTCACGCGGAAACTTCATGCCATCGGTGTCGATCATGCCGCCTGTGACCATGTTGACTGTGATGTTGAAACGGGCCAGCTCGTAAGCCAGTGACTTGGTAAACCCGACGAGGCCGCTTTTCGACGCTCCATACGCCACCTGGTAGGGGCCTGCGATTAACGCTCCGCTCACCGCACCCATGCAGATGATTCGTCCGTATCGGCGGCGCATCATGTGATAGGTGACGGCCCGTGAGTAATGGTAAACGCTGGTAAGGTTGATGTTCATCTGATCGTACCAAGCATCGTCCTGCATCATGACGAAAGAACGATCAAGTTTGTACCCGGCATTATTGATCAATCCATCTATCTGACCAAATCGATCCAGCGCCAGTTCCACCACCCGTTTGGCCCCCTCGGGTTGACGGGCATCCTGTTCCACCGCGTCCAATTGGTCGGCATATTCTCGCAGCTCATCCAGCAGAGTGTCCACATGCTCACGATCCTGATAATAGGTAAAGTAGACATTGGCCCCGTCTCTAACCAACTGCTTGACCAATTCTCTGCCGATGCCCCGGGCAGCTCCCGTGATCAGGTATGTACGTCTGGAAAACATCTGTTTCATCCAATCCCTCCTTTTACTGCTTGCTTGTGACCAGTTCGAACAAGCGGCCGGAAACTCTTTCTCCAGGAGGCAGCATGTTGGCAAACGAGCGAGCCGCCCAGTTGGCTGCTTCCTGATTGCGGCTCAACGCTTCCACAAAACGGTTGTAAGCAGCCGGCCGTTTCAACATGCGGTGCATTTGCCTCGATTGTTCCAGGCTCTCCGCCTTCTCCGTCAAAAAAGTCTGCTCGTAGCGGGCGTGTTCCCGTTCCCAATCAGCCCCGCCATTAAGCAGTTTTGCAACTGTCTCGGCAGCCAGCTCACCCGAGCGGATGGCCATCCCGATCCCCTCTCCCGTGAGCGGGTCGAAAAAGCCGGTGGTGTCTCCCACCATCAGGATGCCGTTATGCGCAATGGTCTTGGTGGTAAAAGCCAGCGGACCAAACGTGACGACCTCGGTGGTTCGGCGGGCCGGTGACAACCATTCGCGCCCCACCCACGATTCGCGCCGCACGTAGGCGTCTACCCACCCTGATGGGTCAGACTTTACCCGTTCATAAAGTGCCGAATCGACGATAAAGCCGACGATGGCGATGCTGTCGGTGACGGGAAAGACACAAAAATAGCCGGGTCCAATCGTATCGTCCGTCCCGATAGTAAACAACGGGTCGGGAGGCTCTACGCCTTCGAACTGACACACCACGGCGTAGCGCACGTGGTCGGTCATCGGTTCAAACAGACCTTTCTGCCTGGCCACGATCGATCCTCTTCCGGCCGCATCAATAACAAAATCGGCCTTGATCTCAGCCGGGCGGCCTCCATGCTGGCCGCGCACGCCGACTGCCCGGCTGCCGTGATAGAGAATCTCTTCCACGGCCCAGTCCTCTAACAACGTCACCTGGGATAGCTGCTTGACCCGGTTGGAGAATGCGCTGTCCAGGCGGTAGCGGGGAACGGTATGTCCATAGTTCACGAAGGGGTAGTGTGGTTCGTAGTAACCACGATACGCGCTGCCCTCGTAGCTGTAACCCTGCATCCCGGTAATCGGAAGCAGTCCGTCTTTCAACAGCTCGGTCATGACCCCCATCTTTAACAGGTAGGTCATTGCGTACGGATTGACTGTCGACGTACACACCTTGTCTCTGGGAAAGCGCGTCTTGTCCAGCACGACGACGCGCAGCCCCTGAAGCGCCAGAAAAAATGCAGATGCAGACCCAGCCACCCCTCCGCCGATGACGACAACGTCGGTTTTCAAAGCTTTCACCCTCTCTCATGATTGAACAGCGAACGTGAGGTCGGCCTTGGCCGCGATCTCACCGTCAACCTGGGCGGTCGCTTCCACAACTCCGCCCGTACTTACCATTTTGATGACCGTACACTCGTAACGTATTTGGTCACCGGGCACGACTGGTCGCAGAAAACGAGCTTTGACACCGGCAATCATAAAGGAGGAGTCTGCATCGTCCGGCTTGGTTCGGTCCAGCCGGAACAGCAAAATGGCTGATTGCGCCATCCCTTCTATCAGCAGCACACCCGGATAGATAGCTTGAGCGGGAAAGTGACCGGGGATCATCCATTCGTTCCCCGTCACGTTTTTCCGGCAGACAATTCGGCTGTTCCGCTCCCATTCTTCAATCACATCGACGAGCACGAACGGGTAACTCTGGGGCAGCAGGCGGCGCACGTCGTCAAATCCCAAACGAACAGTCATCATCGCTGTCTCCTTCCTACTCGCCGCATCTTGTAAGGACGACTGCACTTGACGCGCCAAACAGGTCCTGGCTGGTCAGCAGCACGGAGGCGGTTTGATGGTTGATCCACGGGGTCGCTTCCCGGTTTGGCACAAGTGAAGCAGTGTCGCTTACAAGACGATACGATGGCGGAATCTCTTCGTTTTGAAGAACGCCGATGGCTGCGAGGGTTTGAAAAATCCCGCCTGCTCCATAACTTTCACCGAGTGTCTCTTTCACCGGCAGAACCGGAACCGCGGGACGATCGGCAAGCAGCCTGGAGAACGCCAGCGCTTCAGCCTGATCCTGACTGCTCAGGCCGTTGGCCCCCGAGACGATCAAGTCCAGTTCATCCGGTGTGCGTCCGGCCGCTGTCAGCACCTGCCATGCCGCCCGTTCCAACGCTGCGGAACGCTTTCCTGTTTCCTTGGAGAGGGCGAACGTGCTCGTCCATGCGGCCAGTTCCGCAAGCGGCCGTACGCCGCGCGCCAGTGCATCCGCTTTTTGTTCCAAGATCAGCACGGCGGCCCCTTCACTGGGGATCCATCCTGTGCTTTCAGGATGATACGGCAGCCCGGCATCTTCTGGCCTTTCCGCAGGCAGCACGTCGGCATGGCGGTATACCCACATCACCCGCGGATTCAACTCCTCCACACCGCCCACAATCACATAGCGGGTCCGTTTTTCGCGCAGCATTTTGGAGGCATAGCCAAGTGCGTCAAAACCGGCGCACTGCCCGGAAGCGACCGTGGTGTTGAAGGCCCGGGCCTGCACCCGGATGGCGAGGTGGGATGCGGGAGCATTGGCCAGCGTATTGGGAGCCTCCATCGGACTGACATACTGCGGCCCTTCGGTGACCGCTGTCAAGTCATACTGCGTAATGCTCTGCAGTCCAGCCAGGTTGCTGCCGACCACAATGCCTATATCGTCCGGATCTGGTTTGGGATCGTCCAAACCTGCATGCTGCAAGGCCAACAGCGAAGCGGCGAACAAATACTGCGTGCTGGGCCGCAAATACTGCAGCCCCCGCTTTCCCAGCAGTTCCGCCGGATTCCACGCTCCTACTTTCATCACGTACAGTTCACAACTGTCCTTATCCGACGCAGCCTCACCGTTGGTGGTACAGCGCTGCATCTCTCCTGTCCGAAGCGCCTTAAGGAGCGCTTCTGTCCCCACGCCGTACGGCGAGACGGCCCCGATACCGGTGATTACAATGGAGTCACCTTTCATGGACATTTACGACACTCTCCCCATGATAATCGTGGAGATGTTTCCCCCGAAGGCAAACGCATTGCTTAAGACGACATCCACCTGGTGTGGCATGGCCTGGTTGGGTACGACGTTTTGCAGACATTCCGGATCCGGTTCGTTGAAGTTGGCTGTAGGCGGGATCGTTGCGTGGTAGATGGTGAGTGCGCAGGTGACCGCTTCGATCGCGCTGGCTGCGCCCATGGTATGCCCGAGCATCGACTTGATCGAACTGGTCGGGATTTCATCGGCGAGACTTCCAAACACTTTGCGGACGGCGTTTGACTCGGAGGAATCGTTTGCCCGTGTACCTGTACCGTGAGCGTTGATGTAAGAAAAAGACCTCTCATGTAATTGAGCGTCCGCGATCGCCTTGCGCATGGCTCCTTCCGCGCCAAGTCCTTCCGGATGCGGGGCAGTTGGATGATAGGCGTCACAGGCCAATCCGTACCCGAGCAGTTCGGCGTAAATACGAGCTCCTCGAGCGACAGCCTTTTCGTAATCTTCCAACACGATTACGCCGGCTCCCTCGCTTACCATCATTCCCTTGCGTTTCAGATCGAATGGCTGACAAACCTCCGGAGCAATTGCTCCCAGCCGGTGAAAGACGGCAAAACACCCTCGGGACATCGCGTCGGCTCCGCCAGCGATTGCCGCATCGACGACACCGTCCCGGATCAGGTCAGCTCCCCAGCTAATGGCGTAATTTCCTGCTGCACAGGCAGTGGGAATAACCTGGCAAGGGCCTTCGATCCCGAGTTCCTGTGCTACGGCAGCGGATATAAAGGATTCGGGGTAATGAGAGATAAAGGCGGACGGTAACGATCCTACCCCGCGGATATGACGATCATTCTCCGCTTCGACTATCGATTGGTTGCCCATCGTCGTGCCCATGCATACACCGATGCGCTGCCGATCGTAATCCGGACCGAGCAGCCCGGCGTCTTCCACGGCCAGCCGTGAGGCGGCAACGGCCAACTGCGTGGTACGTCCGCAATCAGCCGGATCAAGCACCTGGAAGTAGGGAGCGGGGTCAAAGTTGTCCACTTCGCCCCCGTTATGTACGTCAAACATGCTTGAGTCGAACGAGCGGATCGGTTTTGTCCCGACTGTACCAGCGGTTAATTGCTTCCAGAAATACTCGTGACCAATCCCGATCGGTGACAGAACACCCAGTCCTGTAACTGCGATTCGCCGGATCATCTGGATTCCTCCTGTTATTGATGTTCCCACTATCCGTTGACCGGCTGCATGACTTGTGCCACAATCCTTGTAACGTCATTCAGAGACTTCACTTCAGGCAGATACTCTTCGGGAATGCGAATCCGGTATGTTTTTTCAATGCGGGCGACAATTTCCAGAGCCATCATGGAGTCGACACCCAGGTCGGTAACAAAGCTTTCGTCATCTCCAAAATTTTCCATCTCGATAATCTCCGCAACAATGGACTTCAGCTGACTGCGCAGTTCTTGTTCGTTCATTTTGAATCCTCCTTCAATTTTTGTGATTTTTGGATGAGACGGCTGCACCTTTTTACGAGCTGAGACCACCGTCAATGACCAGAACACTTCCAGTAATGTAAGCTGCCTCTTCCGAAAGCAGGAAACGAATCGCTCCCGCCACTTCCTCCGGTTGTGCCAACCGCCCCAAGGGGATGCTGGAAATGATCCCTTCCCGCTTGGCCTCCGGGATCGATTTCCAAATATCTGTTTCCACAAAACCAGGGGCTACAGCGTTTACCGTAATTCCATATGCCGCCACTTCCTTGGCCAGTGCCTTGACGAAACCGATCTGTCCGGCCTTGGTGGCCGCATAGTTGGACTGCCCCGCCACACCTACGATGCCGCTGACCGAACTGACGCAGACAATCCGCCCGTACCGCTGCCGGATCATTTCGTAAATGGCCGCCCGGGCGTAAGTAAACGTTCCTTTGAGATTGGTCGCGATCACCTCATCCCAGTTTTCCTCAGGCATCATCACCAAGGGACGATCTCGGGTAATACCCGCATTTAGTACCAATCCATCCAATCGGCCGAGCAAGTTGTATGCCTGCTCAATTGTACTTTTTGACTGTTCGTAATCTTCCGCTTCTGCCTTTAGGGCCCAAACCCGCCCCGGCATCTGTTTCCCTTCCCGACACACAGCTTCCGCTGCCGCGTCATTGTCGCGGTACGTAAAAGCAACGTCCGCCCCCACACCGACGAGGGAGAGAACCACGGCACGACCAATTCCTCGTGAACCACCGGTCACCATTATTTTTTTTCCATGTACCAATGCTTAATGTCACCTCACATGCCGCCCTCTTCCGGCAGTTCTTCAACCTCCTGTCTGTGCCTCTGTCTGATCACCTCCCTGGGATCCTGGCTGTATCCGCGTGGCTAGCAGCTGCATCGTAAGAATATCGCATAAAGGTGAACAGAATGCACACGGATTATTATTTTATGGTAAATTTTCTAATATATTACTATAAACCCGGTTAATTATTCAATTATTCAAAAAAATTTTATAATTCGTACGATAAGAGAACACAGATACACTATTTGGCGGTCGAAGCTCCCGCTTCCGCCTCTGCCGACCCTTCCCTGACAAAATAAACGGTAACCGGCATGACCAGCAGTGCCGCAATGGCACACATGATCCCGACGGACAGATAACCAAGGCCGGACTGGAGTATCGCTGCGGCGACAGCCGTTGCCGCCATCATCCCCAGATACAAGGCGGAACTGTTGAGTGAAAGAACCGTACCCCGCACATTAGGACTTAACTCGGAAACAAGAGCGGTCAGCGTGGCTTGCCCGATGCCGACAAAGGCAGCCCAGAACAACTGGGTGACAAAGGCGCCCCAGAATGTGTGCGTCATGATGGAGAAGATCAATACACCTATTGCGGACATGACTGCAGCAATGCCAATCATGGTCTTCTTCCCCACCTTGTCGGCGAACCGCCCACCGATGATACTGCCAATGACACTAACTGCGGCAGCAAACATGGCAACAATCCCGATCTCATTGACTGCCAGCCCAAAGTTCTGTTCGTAGTAAACCCCCACGTAGGCGAACATGCCCTGTAAACCTGCCGTCCACAAGAAAGTACAAAGCAGGGCAAAAAAGACGGAGCTGGTGGAGAAGGCTGTCTTGAATTGCATGATGTACGCTTTTACGGGTCCGACTGGCAGTTGGCGTTTTGCAGGCATTTTGGCGATGCCCGCCAAAACAATGAAATACGCAAGCAAGCCCAGTCCGGCAATGGCCCAAAACGAGATTCGCCAAGACCCGACTTCGGCCATGTACGTGCCAACCGGAATTCCCAGTACCTGTGAGCCGATGATCGCACCTGTAATCACGCCCATCGCCTTGCCCCGCTTCTCGTAGGAAAACGTATCTCCAATCAGTGCATAAATACTTGGCATGCACATGGCTCCACCCAATCCGGCAAGCCCCCGGTAGATAAGCGACCAGATCAGATCATTGGCGTATGCCGTCAGTGCCGTTCCTATAGAAAAAACGAGCATACCCAACAAAATCATCTGTTTGCGGCCCCAGCGGTCGGAAATCGGTCCAAACAGTGGGGCAGACAGACCGAACAACAGTCCATACGAGGTTACCAAAAGACCTCCCAACTCCGGTTGAAACGCCAGTTCATCAGAGATGACCGGGATCAGCGGACCGACAATCAGCGAATCAAGCCCGATCAAAAACGCGCAGAGAACAAAGATCCGCATCATTCGTGAAGTTTCCTTTGCCTGTTGTGCTTCCGTCATGTGGCTTCCTCCTTTTTTCTCAACAACCCATATTTCCTTATAATACCTTCTCTAGAAATAACTATATGGCATGAGGTATAAATTATCAACTTAGTATTTTTAAAAAACTCGGTTGAGGTTCTTTGTACATTGCTTTATCATGCGCTTAGGAGGGGCTTTCTGCAGGATCCATAAAAGGAGGAGAGGGGATGGCAAAAACGTACAATCTGCCGTGCAACATCGCTTGCACGCTTGATTTGATTGGAGATCGCTGGACGTTGTTGATTATCCGGGAATTGTTAGTTGGAAAAACAAAATTTAATGAACTGCGGCAATCGTTGACGGGCATCGCTCCCAACCTCCTTTCCGATCGTCTGCAGATGCTGGAGCGGGAAGGACTGGTTGTCTCGGAGCTTTACAGTGGACATCCGCCGCGATACCAATACGCGTTGACCCAAAAGGGCAGAGATCTGAGGCATGTGCTGAACGCAATGGCGATCTGGGGAAATCGTTATCTGCAACCCAAGCACTATGAATTGATACACTCCACCTGCCAACATACGGTAACGATCACCTGTTACTGTGAGCACTGCGGCCAAAAGACCGACGACGTGTCCTATGTGCCTGTCACCGCCAGAGCGGAAGAGTTGTTATGATTTTGGTAAATAGCATCGCGAGGAAAAAAATTAGCGGGGAAAGTCTATTGACACTGCCGGGATTTTGCCCTTCAATAGGATTATTATCCCAGTTGTGTTGTAAGGAGTAGATAAGATGACGACAATTTACAAAGCGCTAACCATTGCAGGTTCAGACAGCAGCGGCGGCGCCGGCATCCAGGCCGATCTGAAAACGTTCCAGGAGCTTGGGGTGTACGGCATGACCGCGCTCACGACCATTGTGGCGATGGATCCCCATAACAACTGGTTTCATCAGGTTTTTCCCATCAGCGTGGAAACGGTTGAAGCCCAATTGGAGACGATTATTACCGGGGTGGGCATCCAAGCGCTGAAAACGGGCATGCTCGGCTCGACCGAGATCATCGAACTGGCCGCAGCCGTAATTGATCGGCACAAGCTGCAAAATGTCGTTGTGGACCCGGTGATGATCTGTAAAGGTGCCGACCAGGTGCTGCATCCGGAAACCGCCGTCAGCTTGCGTGAAGTGCTCGTTCCTCGGGCAACCGTTGTGACGCCCAATTTGTTTGAAGCTGCTCAACTGAGCCAGCTTCCTCCCCTGAAAACTGTTGAGGACATGAAGGAAGCCGCCCGCAAGATACATGCCCTTGGCGCCAAATACGTTCTGGTCAAGGGGGGCGGCAAACTGCAGCACGAAAAGGCAATCGACGTCCTGTACGACGGTACTTCGATGGAGGTGCTCGAAGCTGAGCGGATTGAGACGACGTACACGCACGGAGCCGGCTGCACCTATTCGGCTGCAATAACGGCGGAACTGGCCAAGGGCAAATCGGTGACGGAAGCAATCGCCACGGCCAAGCAGTTTATTACCGAAGCTATCCGACACTCTTTCCCGCTAAACCAGTTCGTGGGTCCAACCAACCACTTCGCGTACCGCAAGCATTTGGCACCGGCCAACCGGTAAGAAGAGCCGCACAAAAAGCTGTCCGGCAGTTACGCTGGACAGCTTTTTGCTATCTTTCATTGCCTGTTACACGGACTGACTTTGGCCACAACCTCGTGGCTTCACTGTTTTTTCGCTAGGACCGCCTCAATACTCTTCGCTCACCACAACTTGTCTTCCGCGCTTCCTGACCAGCAGCGGAAGTGCGATCCACAAGAAAGCCAGCAGCAGAAACAACAGCGACAGCGGTTCTGAAAGGAAGATCGTAAAGTCGCCATTGGCAGTGGTTAACGCTCGTCTCATGTTATTTTCGATCATCGGTCCCAATACCAGACCTAACACCAACGGAGCCAGCGGATAGTCGTGCTTGGACAGGAAGTATCCTGCTACGCCGCAGACGACTAACAGGACCAGATCAAACGTGTTGATCTGAACGGCATAAACGCCAAACACGGAGATGGCGATAATAATGGGCAGCAGATACTGGGACGGCGTCTCGATGATCTTGGCAAACAGCTTGACCAATGGCATGTTCAGCACCAACAGCATCAGATTGCCCACAAACATGCTGGCGATCAAGCCCCAGGCGATCTTGGGATGATCACTAAACAGCAGCGGTCCTGGCTGAACGTTGTACATCAACAGGGCGCCCATCAGGATTGCTGTCATTCCGGAACCGGGAATACCCAGTGTGAGCAGGGGAATCATGGCACCTCCGGACGCGGCGTTGTTGGCTGATTCCGGTGCGGCGACACCAGCGATTTCCCCTTTGCCAAACCGTTCCGGATGTTTGCTCAGCTTCTTTTCCAGCACATAAGAGAAGAATGAGGACAGCGTGGCTCCGGCGCCAGGCAGCAGTCCGATAAAAAAACCCAAAAGCGATCCACGGGCAATCGGTCCCGCGCTCTGCCTCAGATCGCGCCGAGTGGGGATGACCCGCCCTACCTTGGCAATGGCTCCAGACTGTCTGCCCGTTTCATGTATGGTTTTAAACACCTCGCCCAGTGCAAACAAACCGACGGCAACGGTTAGAAACTCCAACCCCTGATACAGGACTGGAATCTCGTAGGTAAAGCGAGCTACCCCGGATACATTGTCTATGCCGATCGTCGCCAGCAGCATGCCGAATACCGTCATCAGCAATGCTTTGGTCATCGACCTGCCGCCCAGCCCGCTCACTGCACACAAGCCCAATACCATCAGCGAAAAATACTCCGCCGGACCAAAGGTTAGCGCCAATTCTGACAGCGGTTGGGCGAGAAATACTAGTCCGATCAAGGAAACGATTCCAGCAACAAATGATCCAATCGCGGCAATCGACAGGGCTGTGCCCGCCCTGCCTTGTTTGGCCATCTGGTAACCGTCCAGCGTGGTCACAACCGAAGAAGACTCACCTGGCGTGTTAAGCAGGATCGAGGTGGTGGAACCACCGTACATTGCTCCGTAATACACGCCAGCCAACAGGATGATTGCACTGGCGGCCGCCTCTTCCGGGGGCAAGCCAGCGGTGAGTGAAGCTGAGACTGGAATCAGCAAGGCAACCCCGCTCATCGGACCGATTCCCGGCAGGACACCTACTGAAGTCCCGATCAGCACACCGACAAAGGCAAACAGCAGATTATGCCAGGCCAGTGCCGTCGCAAATCCATCAAGCAAAAACGAAATGACCGACATCCATCCCCCTCCGTTTCCTTCAGTTCAGCCACGCCGGCCAACCGGGGAGCGTCCCCTTCAATCCGTCAACGTAGATGTAGTAGACGAGCAGCGAAAAGGAGCATGCTATCATCGCGGACTTCCACCAGTTTTCCTTGTTCATCAGCCAAAAAGCACAAAACAGGAACAAGGAGGTACTTAACACGTAGCCCATCCATTCCATTACCACCGCGTACAAGAAGGTCAGCACCACAAACGAAATGAGCCGCCGGTGATCGACAGCAGGCGTGGCCTTTTGCTCTGACTTCTTTCTGCTCGCCTCCCAGAACAGGCGCAGACTAAGCAGGATCAGAAGGATGCCCAACCCGAGCGGAAACAGGTTGGGTCCTACTTTGCTTCCGTAGGCACTGGCTGAGATGCTGCCGCTCTCTGCGACAAAAAAAACGCCAATCATGGTGAAAACGACACTGCTGTATCGGTCAAACCTCGTACTCATCTGAACCTCCTTTCAGCGTTTAGACAAAGGTGTTTTGACAGGGGGAGGGTTTATTTGGCCATCCCTAGCGATTGGAGCAATTCGTTGATTTGCCGATCCTGTTCGGCCAGGAAGGTTTTAAATTCGGTGGCGTTTCTGTATTCACTCTCCCAGGCGTTGCGCTGCAGCTCAGCCTGCCATGAATCACTGGCGGCCAGTTGTTCAAGTGTTTTATCCCAGAAAGCGACGGCTTCTGCGGACATCTCCGGTGGTCCGAACACCCCGCGCCATATGGTAAACGAGGCGTCAATGCCCTGTTCTTTAAAAGTGGGGATATCCGCCAGATGTCCGCCAAGCCGCTGATCCGAGCTGACACCCAGTACGCGAATCCGCCCTGCCTTCAGGTACTCGCCCAGACTTGACGCATCCGTGGCAATCGCATCGGCATTTCCTCCCAAGAGCGCGGCCATTGCTTCTCCCCCGCCGTCGTAAGAGACGTACTTCACCGCTTTTGGATCGATGCCGTACTTGGCTGCCGGCAGCACGGCGATCAGGTGATCCATCGACCCTGGGGCGGAGCCGCCGGCCATGGTTAGTTTGGCTGGATCCGCTTTCAGCTCTTCCAACAGTTGTTTCAGGTTTTCATAGGGTGAATCTGCGGGTACCACAATGGCGCCGAAATCTTTGGTCAACTGGGCCAATGGCGTTACATCCTCATACCCGAATGGACTGTTCCCTTCTTTTTTTCTGTGGTTGATCAGCAGGGGGGGTGAATTGACAAACAATCGATAATCATTCCCCTTGTCTTTGGTGACGTATTCGGACAGAAAAACGACTCCTCCTCCGCCGGGTTTGTTTTCCACCGTTACCGGTTGGTCGATCTGTTTGTTCTCCACCAGTACCTTTGCCAATGAGCGTGCCGTTTTGTCCCATCCCCCGCCCGCTCCCGAGGGAGCGACAACAACCAGCGGCTTCTCCGGATAGGATGAATGGTGGGCGGCCGTACTTGTGGATGTACCGGTCCCACCTCCGTTCGTCTGTGGATTTCCCTGGCCGCAAGCCGTCAACGTGAGCAGCAAAGCCGCCGACAGCAAGCTGCAGGCCCAACGCTTTTTCATCCGAATTCCCCCTTATGCTTTCTTTTGTGGATACGCTTACAGGAAGCGCTTCCACAACTACACATAAGGTAGCATGGTTGTATGAGCGCGAACAGTTTTTGCACATATGTGGCATAATGTCTATTTTGTTTATTTTGAACATTTTGTTCACGACGACGGCTCACTTTTCGTGATTCCTCAGGATGTAACGTCGCTCCGGCCGTCCTACCGTCCCGTACACCAGGTCGGCATAAGCTTCTCCTTCTTCCAAAAGATACTCCAGGTATCGTCGAGCCGTGGTCCGGCTTGTCCCAATCAACTGGGCCACGGATTCCGCGCTCACACCCTCACCGCTTGCTGCCCGCATCGCATCCCGCACCTTGTCCAGTGTGACCCGGTCGATTCCTTTTGGCAGGAAGTGCACATTCCGTGGTGCCGGCTCCCTTCCCCTGGCCAGAAGTCGGTCAATCTCCTCCTGTTCCAGTGTGTCTGCTTGCCGCAGGCGGTCCCACTGCTTGCGGTACGCTTCCATTCGTTCGTGAAAGCGTTCAAATGAGATCGGTTTGATAATGTAGTCAAAAACGCCGCCGCGCAGCGCTGCTCGTAACGTTTCCGCCTCTTTTGCCGCCGTAATCATGATGATGTCTACCTCCCGGTGATAGAGGCGAACGAATTGCACCAGTTCCACACCGAGCATGTCAGGGAGGTACACATCCAGCAGCAGCAAATGCGGCTCCAATATGGCGATATGCTCTTTTGCCTCGGCTCCGTTGGCGGCGATTCCGACTACTTCAAACCCCTCCACCTTTTCCACAAAGCGCCGGTTGATGTCAGCGATCCGCTGATCGTCTTCGACAATCAAGACACGAACATTCTCGCTCATTAGCTATCTCCCCTCACTGTTTTGGGCAAAGCTATCGTAAACAGCGTACCGCCCAGCTCACTTGTGCTGACTACGATGTAGCCCCCCACATCATCGATGAATTGTTTTACTTTTGCCAGTCCAATCCCCCGATGCTCTCCATCCTTGGTCGTGTAACCGTACTCGAAAATCTGCTCTTTCCTGTCCTCAGGTATGCCAGGTCCCGAATCCTCAACCTCGACCAAAATATCGTCCCCCTTGTCTGACAAGTAGCAGAGAACTTCTTTCTTTCCGTTCTCCTGGGTGAGCACGGCATCAAAGCTGTTCTGTATCAAATTGCCCAAAAGGATGATCATCTGCTGCGAGGAGACGTGTTCCGGCAGCCTCCGCAGGCGACTGTCGCGGTCTATCGTGAACTGGACCTTCAATTCCCTCGACCGATTGTACATCCCCAGCAGGAACGCACTCACGTAAGGATCGCGGATGGCACCAACCAGAAACGTCACAAGTTCCTGGTGGCTTGAACTTTCTCGGGCAATCAATTCTATCGCCTCCTGTGCTGCGCCGAGCTGCAGCAACCCGGAGATCGTATACAGCAGGTTGTTAAACTCATGCGTCTGTGAACGCAGGACCTCTGCATACTGTTTCACCTGTGACAGCTCTTGCGCCAACCGGTCAAGTTCTGATTTGAGGCGGAAGCTGCTGACCACCCCGATCACCTGTTCATTTATTTTGATTGGGATCCGATTGACCACGATTTCTTTACCGGCCACAACCATTTCCCGGTCAAGCTGCTGCTCACCCGTTTTCAGCACCTCCAGCATCTTGGTGGCTGGCAGCAGTTCCTGAATTGGTGGATGGTGCCGGCCGCTCGTTTGCGGGATGTTCAGGATTTCGCTGGCAGCTCTGTTCATCATCGTCACCCTGCCTTCCCGGTTAATGGAGATGATCCCCTCGCGCACCGATTCCAAGACGGCGTTTCGTTCTACGTACAAGGCCGCAATCTCGCCTGGTTCCAGTCCGAATATCGCCTGTTTGAAACGGCGGCTCAAATAGATCGCCCCGATCATCCCGACAACGATGGCCAGGGCTGCGATGGCGAGCACCTTATCCCGGTAACCGGCCACCGCTCGATCGATATCCTCGAGCAAAAAGCCTACCGAGACGATTCCAACAATCTTTCCCTGCTCATCCAGAACAGGGGTCTTGCCGCGAAGGGAAGGACCAAGCGTTCCGACTGCCTTGGACAAATAGGTCTGACCGAAAAGAAGTGCCAGGTCGTTATCCCCGGCCACCATTTTCTTGCCGATCCGGTCAGGATACGGGTGAGCGTAACGGATGCCTTCGCGGTTGCCGATGACGATAAACTCCGCATCCGTATTCCGCAGAACCCGCTCCACGATCGGCTGCAGCACCTTGGACGGTTCCGGAAGTTGAAACGCCTGCCGGACCTCCGGCATGGTAGCGACAGTGCGCGCGAGCAGCAGCGCCCGTTTTCCCACCTGTTCCTCAATCGTTGCGGACATCATGGAGGAAAATGCCGTTCCCATTAACCCGATCAGCATCACCAGCAGCGAACTGATCAGGAGAATCATTTGTGTCTGCAGGGACAGACGTTTTCTGCGCCCCGTCGTCATCTCCATTCCTGCCTTCACCCCCAGTCAGAATACTTCCCCAATAAAAGATCCCGTACCACATTGGCGTGATACGGGATCATTGTCGCAATCATTCGTGCGATCAGCTGCCGCTCCTACTTCCGCAGCATGTGAAAGACCTGCTCCACATCCTTGTCACCACGTCCGGAGAGGTTGACGATCAGGATCTGATCACGGGCCATGGTCGGAGCCAACTTCAGTGCGTAGGCGACAGCATGGGAACTCTCCAGGGCGGGAATGATTCCTTCCGTTTTGGAAAGGATCTGGAACGCTTCCAGTACTTCTTCGTTCGTCACGGTATAGTATTCCGCTCGGCCCGTTTCTTTCAGATAGCTGTGCTCAGGCCCGATACCGGGATAATCCAATCCGGCGGCAATGGAGTAAGTCGGCTGCGGATTGCCGTTTTCGTCAAGCAGGACAAGACACTTAAAACCGTGGAGAACGGCGGGAACCCCTTTGGTCAGCGTCGCCGCCTGCTCCGGTTCAACCCCGATCAGCCGCACGCTTTTTTCGTCCAGATAGTGTGCAAATGCTCCAATCGCGTTGCTCCCTCCTCCGGCGCAGGCAATTACCGCGTCGGGCAGGCGTCCTTCTTTCATCAGGATTTGACGCTTCGATTCTTCACTGATAATGGATTGGAAGTGCTTCACCATTGTGGGGAACGGATGCGGCCCGACAGCCGATCCAAGCAAGTAGAACGTATCCTTGTAATTGGCTACCAGATCGTTGAGCGCTTCGTCGACCGCGTCTTTCAGCCGCCCCTGTCCTTTGGATACGGGCACGACCTTTGCTCCCAACAATTCCATGCGGAACACGTTGAGTGCCTGCCGTCGTGTGTCCTCCTCCCCCATGTAAATCGTGCAGTCCATGTTAAACATGGCACAAGCCGTCGCGGTTGCCACACCGTGCTGGCCAGCACCTGTTTCGGCAATCACGCGCTTGGCTCCCATCCGTTTGGCCAGCAAGATTTGCCCAATGACGTTGTTGATCTTGTGGGCGCCGGTATGATTCAAATCTTCCCGTTTGAGGTAGATTTTGGCGCCGCCCAGCTTCTCCGTCAAATTGCGGGCAAAGGTAAGCGGGTTTTCCCGGCCAACGTATTCTCTCAGATAATACAAGTACTCCTCTTTAAACTCGGGATCGTCCTTGTACCGTTCAAACTGCTCTGCCAGGTAATCAAGTACCTCTTGCAGTTCTGGCGGGACGAAGCTGCCGCCAAACTGGCCAAAATATCCCTTCTCAAACTGCCCTGTGCTCATGCTCGTTTCCTCCTCTGCTCAGCTCGTCCATGCTCTTTTCACATTTGAGAAACAATACATACCTTATACTGCAAAAGAGCGCAATTGTCAAGCTATTTTGTCAATTGTGCGGACAAAAAACGGCTCAGTTCGGCGTGAAACAGTTCCGGCTTCTCTACATGCGGCGCGTGTCCAGCCCCCTCGATCACCACTTCCCTGTATCTTCCGCCCGCAGCCTGATACCGCTCAAGCAGGTGGCGCATTTGCGACACCATCGGCTGCGGCGGATAGACATCCTCTCCAGGCCAGCCCGGCACCACTCCCATCTTGCCCAACGTGCCAAAGTCAAACAGCGACTGGTCGGAGACGATCATGTCTTCGGCACCGCGAATCCAGAGAATCGGACATTTCGGCTCGATTTCGACGATTGGCGTCAGGTTGACGTACTTCGGCGACATCGCATTGTTGATCCCGTCAGTACCGGGGGTAACACCTGGCCACTGTTCGCACGTCTCGAAGGAACCCGGATAGTACCCTTTTCCCGTCCGCGTTGAGAGCATCGCGGCGACGAACTGATCCTCCACCTCCCGTTTTACCCGAAACGGCGGCCGGAAGTAAAACTGGTTCATCACGTTGCGCGGACTGTTTTCATCCTCTTCCCCGTGATCCTGCTCCGCGATGCACCGGACGAACTGCGGATTGGCCGTGCCCCCGCCTGATCCGGCGTAGTTGGCGTAACAGGGTGTCCCCTCAACATCCTTGGTCCCGCCAAAGCCAAAGGGAGACAAAGGGGCGACCAGTGTCAGGGAAGCGACTTCCCGGGGGTGGTCAATCGCGTACTGCATCACCACGCCTGCTCCCATTGACCAACCGACAAAGTGGACCGGCTGCTCAATCTTCAACGCCCTGCTCAGCTCCTTCAGATCATCTGACCAGTCGCGCAGTCCGCGCGTCGCGTCAATTGGGCGTGCCTCCGTCTGACCGTATCCGCGCAGGTCGGGAGCGATCACCCGGTAGCGGTCTGACAGCGCGCGGATCGTGTCCTGCCAAAACAGACTGGACGACACGTTGCCGTGAATCAGCATCAACGGCGGGTTATCGGGACTGCCGGCTGAAAGACATGAGATGCGCAGACGCGCGGTTTGAATCGAGGTTGTTTCCAAATGTTCATGCATGGGGTTGATGCCTCCTTTTATGGATTGGTTCACCCTGCTGACAGGCTGACGGGTGCCATTACCTGGGCCATGGTCCTACTCGCGCAGCCACTGGTCGATCTGTTCGGCGGCTGCTGGTGCCCAGCCCAGTTCCAGGTGATTCAACCTTACGGTGATATTGCCGGCGACGTTGCCGATTCCTTCTTCAGCCGCTGCGCTGTCGATGAAGACGACGCCGTCACTCGGCCCGGTGTGTTCATTGTGGATCGTCGGGATGTCGTTTTGGTTTCCAGAGAGCAGGTACGTCTGGATGCTTGCCGGCACGCCCGCGTCCAGGATCGTCTGTACCAGCGATCCTTGTGCCATCGCGGCGTCAATGCCATCCCCTTTGGTGTAAAACCCCTGTCCCCCGTAATAGGTGGTGTACCAGTCTTGCTCATAGACCGGCAGGGCGTACACATCATCCCATTTCGCCAGCATCTGTTTTTGGCCGGGGAAGAAGTCACCCTTCTCCGTACTGTAGATGGACAGCTCGGGGTGGCTGCGCCACAGGCCGTAACAGACCATCAGCGTATGCGGCGCGGGCGCGTTTACCGTTCCGCCGCACTCCGTAAAGATGCTGAAGTTGTGGAACCAACCGTGTCGGAAGATATAGTCAAATCCCTTGTTGGGATTGCCGAGCAGGATCAGCTTGCGAATGTCGCCGGCATATACGGTGCCGCCGCTTTTTTTCACCGAGGAAGCGTACATGCGGGCGGCAAAGGCCCCTTTGCTCCAGCCGATCACGTCCACTTTGTCCGCTCCGGTGACGTTTTTGACGATGGTGATGGCGTTGTGGATATGTTCGGCCGTGTAGTAGTTGTCTCCCTGCTTGTGGCCGAAGTTGATCGCAAATACTTTGTACCCTTTTGCCACCAGGTACTGCATCAACCCGGTATTTGGGCAGGAGATCGCCCCGCAGCCGTAAGAGCCAAGTTCATTGGGATTGGCCCAGGCCCGGTCGGCGTTGTCATTGGCTCCGTGGACCAGCAGGACGGGGGTCTCGATGGGATTGGTGTCGTAGTGGGGAGCATAGTACAGCAGAAAACGGCTGGAATGAGGCTGCTTTACGTTTCCGAAAAAGGTGAGGCGCTGGCCGTCCTGGTCGCCCCGCCCGTCAAGCGGATAATCTTCTGCCTGAAACAGCGGATTGCTGTCGCGCCACCGCTCCACTTTGCTCCATCCGTTCTTCACGTTGGTAAAAGTCTCTTCCTTCTCCAGTGTTGCGGCGGATGCCATACCCGGTTGAGCCGGGGCGGACAGCGTGCCGAAAAAGACCATGACTAGCAGAACAGGGAGAAAATACAGACGATTCATGATCGGCCTCCTTTGGGAAGTGCTGCTGCCTGGGCAGCGCAACTGCATCGTAAAAGAAAGCGGTTGCAAAAAAGTTGCACATCGGGCTGTCCTGATGTTGGGCGGCCGCTCCTCAGATGACGAGGCCGCCGTCCACTTCCAGGACTGTGCCGTTTATGTAGTCGGATTCTGCCGAAGCGAGGAACAGGTACGCCCAGGCTACGTCAAGCGGCTTGCCCAAGCGGCGCAGCGGGATGCTCTCCCGCAGTTTGGCGATCACTTTCTCCGGCACGGTGTCGATCATTGGCGTCTCGATAAATCCCGGCGCAACCGCATTTACCTGGATGCCCTTGGGTCCCAACTCTTTGGCCCACGTTTTGGTCATCCCGATCACACCCGCTTTTGCGGCAGCGTAGTTGGTCTGGCCGATGTTGCCGTGAACGCCGACAATGGAGGCGGTGTTGATGATCTTGCCACTGCCCCGCTCGATCATCTGCGGCACCAGTGCCTGGGTGCAGTGGAAGACACCGCTCAGGTTTACATCGATCACCTCTTGCCATTCCCGCCTGCTTAGCTTGCTCAGCATCCGGTCCCTCGTAATCCCGGCATTGTTGATCAGGATGTCGACACCGCCAGATGAAGACAAGGCCTGCGCGGCCATCCGCTCTACGCTCTCCGGATTGGACACGTCCACCTGAATCGCCGCCGCATCCCCGCCGCTTGCCGCGATTTCGTCCGCCACCAAGCGGGCGCGTGCGGCGTCGTAATCGGCGATGATGACGCAGGCCCCTTCGCGCGCAAACAGTCGTGCCGTCTCCCGGCCGATGCCACCTCCTCCGCCCGTGATCAGCGCAGTTTTTCCATTTAACCTCATTCTGATTTCCTCCTTATGGCGAAAACCAATCGCCGTCTGTGTCAAGCATGCTGCTCTACGTCTGCTTCCCCCGCTGAGAGGAAGGCGGCAATTGCACTGTGTATCTGCGGCAGGGCATCGACCAGCGGCGAATGTCCGCACTCCTCGAGCACCACAAAGTTGGCCCCGCTGCCGATGTCGGCCAGGATTTCCTGCGTCATCCGCTCGCTGATCACGCGATCCTGCCTGCCCCATATGACCAGGGTCGGCATCGTGATCCGGCCGGCCGCTCCGCTGCCTGCTGCCGCCTCATGATCTTCGCCGCTGATGTTAAAGCGGTTCATTGCATCGTACACATCGATCAGGTTGCGTTGGGTCAGCATATCGTCCAGATACACCGCGTACCGTTCCTCCGGCGGTGTTTGCCGCGTGTAGACCAAC
The DNA here is from genome assembly GCA_017656235.1 of Brevibacillus sp. Lineage (GTDB taxonomy): Bacteria > Bacillota > Bacilli > Brevibacillales > Brevibacillaceae > Brevibacillus_E. The sequence continues at coordinate 772,911 of JACDOF010000001.1, read as the reverse complement.
TCATCCCACAGCTTGCGCAAAAACGCTTTATCCTTCCGATCGTAGGCGGACTGAACCAACTGCGCCTTCTTCAACCGGGCAATCTCCTGTTTGCTTTGCAGTCGTCGCGTGCCATCAAACCCTGGGCGATTCGGATCGTAGTAAGGATAGCCGCGCGTGGAGATGGAGGCCAGCAAAACCAACCGCCTGACCAGCTCGGGGTAGTCAGCGGCAACCTGCATCGCCACGCCGCCTCCCATCGACCATCCGACCAGCGCAAAGGGCGGAAGGGAAAGCGCGTCGGCAAACAGCTTGATGTCAGCGGCGAAATCTCCCAGACTTGCAATCGGGCGCCGGTAGCTGGAGAGGCCAAATCCGCGCAAATCCACAGCATAAATCGTATAGTCGGGATCAAAGACTTCCAAGAACAAATCCCAGTGTGCCGAAGAGGTCATGTTGCCGTGAAGCAAAAGCAGCACCTGCTCCTTGCCAGGCCGCTTGCGGTAACCCAATGTTTCCCCGTTGGGCAGGTCAACCGTTTCCAGGCTGATCCGGTTCATGCCACTCCCCCCATTTGATCGTCGTCGCTCCCCAGGCGTACCCGATCCCCGCGCTGACCAGCACGACCAGATCACCATCTCGCAGCTTGCCGGCGGCCTGTGCCAATTCCAGCGAGAGGATCTGATCAAACTGACCGATATGGCCGTACTCGTTCAGGTAGATCGACTGGTCCTGCCCAAGCCCCAGCTCCCGCAAGAGGGCGTCGTGGGCAGACTTTTTCATGTGCAGCACCGCCAGGTAATCAATTTGCCTCCCAGCCATGCCGCTTTTGGTCATGGACTGATCAATTACCGTGAGAAAGCGCTGCATGGATGTTTGTTCCAAACGCTGTTTCATCCGCTCCGGGTGGGGCACGTCGAAACAGGCAAGGCCCCGCTCCAGCGCTTCGCCTGTCAGCGGCTGTCTGGTACCACCGGCTGCGATCAGCACGTCCTCGGAAAAAGAGCCGTCCGTAATCAGATGGCTCTCCATCACCTGATTTCGCCTATAGCCCCGCTTAAGCAGGATCGCCCCTCCGCCCGCACCCAGGTTGAACAAAAAGCGTGTGCGCGGGTTGCGGTAGTCGATCAGATCGCCATTGCGGTAGCCGCCGGCCAACAAAACGGTGCGCAGCGACTGATCTGCCGCCATCATGTCGCGGGCTACCTTCAGCGCCATCACCGTTGTACAGCAGCGCAGCGCGACGTCGAACGCCCAGGCGTTTGCCGCGCCCACCTCCTGCTGCAGCTTCAAACTGGCTGTCCAGACCGGATATTCCTTGTACTCTTCTCCAATGTAGATGACCAGGTCGATCTCGGCCGGATCGATTCCCGCCCTGTCAATCGCCTGACGGGCAGCGCGGATGCCCATCTCGCAGCTATGGTCGCCCTCACCCGGCACCGGCTTGCGCAGGATGCCCAGTTTCTCTTCCACCACGTCCTGCGGTATGCCTGAGCGCTGGCTGATCTCCCTGCTGGTCATGAACGATTGCGGAATGTACAGACCGGTGCTTAAGATCCCGATCGGTTCTTGGTTTGTCTTCATCAGTCGATCCACTCCTGACTGGTGATGTTGCGGTAGAGCTGCTGTGTTGTCGGCTGTGGCTCGACGCCGAGTTCCACCCTTAAGACCTCGCACAGACGCTGGTACCATTTGACGGCCTGAAGTCTGTTGTTGCTGGCATGGAGTGCTTTCATCAGCAGTTGGTATGCGGCTTCCCAACACGCATCCTTGCGTATGATCTGTTCGCACCAGTACATCACCCGATCGTACGCACCCTGCTGAAGAAAGACCGCGGCCAACCGCTCCGCTCCTTTCAGATACAGCAGCCGCAGGCGCTCCCGCTCCCCACTGCACCACTCGGCATGGAGACGGTCCGGCAGATAATCTCCTTTGTAGAGGCGTAACCCCCTTGTCAGCAGCGCTTTTGCCTTCTCGTCATCGGCTGCATCCAGCCCTTGTTTGACCAGGTATTCGAAGTCGGCTGCATCCAGACTGAACCCCGCTTCCGGGTGGATCCGGTATAATGAACCCTGCCGCTCGATAAAATACGGACGCGAACGCGCCTGCCGGTTTGGCTCCAGTGCCGTGTTCAGCGCATGCAAGGCCACCTTGAAATCGCGGTTGGCCGCCTTTTCATCGGCGTCGCTCCACAACAGCGCGATGATCTCTTCCTTGGGCAGCAGGCGCTCCCTGTACGTGATCAGCAATTGAAACAGTTCTTTCGCTTTCCCCCGCTGCCAGCCCCGCTCCAGTACCTCTTTCTCGCCCAAGCGGACGCGAAAGGCGCCAAGTGTGCCGATCTCCAGCGTATACCCCGGATGATAGCTGACATCATACAAGCCGAGAGTACTGATCAGCTGAGCGGTGACAGCGGGCTTAAGCTGACGCTGGTGAGCCTGCAGCAAAAGCGGGATAAGCTGCCGCACATCTCGCGGCCCGAACAGGGTACGTTCGGAAAAGAGGAAGTGATACCCGCCGTCATCGATCAGCCGAAGAAAAGCGGTCATCACGTTTTCAAACGCATCGCGCTCTGTCTGGTACGCAAGCAGCGCTTGCCACATCCGTGCCACGGTTACCCCATACGCATCGCCGCAAATCTGAAACTGGTCGCTGCTCTGGGAGAGTTGGCGGGACGCTTCCGCCCAGGATTGGCCGTAGAAAAGTGCGATGCCAATGCTTAAGCGAATCCACGCCGAAAGCCAACCGTCATTCGCTTCCTCCGTCTCTTCCAAAGCCTGTCTGCCGTATGCAACCGCCTGCCGCGTCTGTCCCATCCGGCCGTACAGCAGACAGAGGCCCATCAGCGGTTCCGCCTTTCCCCTCCTGACATGGATCGCCTCCATCAGCTCCAATGCCGTCCGGTAGCAGGTATGCGGCAGCTCCCCATCGTATCCCGACAGCAATTGCAGCGCATGGCCTTTCCTCATCCAGCCGCAGGCTTCCAGATAAGGCGACTGGCTGGACGCTCCCAGCACAATCGCTGACTCTGCCAACTGTTCTGCCCTTTCCGGATTTCCCAGTAACGCTTCGAGAAACGAGAGCAAAACCGTCGTCTCCCGATGAGATTGCGGGCGCAGCCGAAAGAGCTTGTCGCTCTCCCTGTGCCACTTTCGCTCCAGCAGGTGGCGAGCCTGGGCCAGCCGGCCCGTCCGCAAGTACAGCCGTGCCTCCAACTGCTCGTCCTGAAAGTCGGCCTGCAGCAGCTGACAGCGGCGATACCACCGCTCCGCTTCGCCGCTCCTGCCGGAATTGAGCAAATTTTCAGCAATCAATTGATAACATTCAACGCTGGCTGAAGCAGACTCGCTCTCGGACGTGGTCGCCGTTCCGAGCACTTGGTTCAGCACGCGCTCTGCTTTGTTCGGCTCGATCGTGTCCAAAAAAATCTGCGCTTTCCGCTGCAACCCGGCGTTGTCTGCAAGCGGTACACCCGCTTTGGCTGCCAATTGCTCTCCCCTGGTGTAACATGCGATCGCCTGTTCGTACCGATTGTGATAGCGGTACAGATCCCCCTCGCAGATCCACAGCAGGTAATGGCGATCCTTGACCGCTGGCGGAATCTGCTGCAGCAGCCGCCGCAATCGCTCCGTATCTGCTTCTTTCAGGATCGCCTGGCCGTGGTCCTGGAACAGTTGGGCCACTGCTTCATGAGCCCCAAGCGCGAGCAAATGAGAGATGGCGGAAAGATACTCGTGATGCTTCAGGAAAAACTGGGCGGCACGCCGGTGGGCGTCGGCTGCCAATGCCTTTTGGTGCGCCGACTGGCGCTGTAAAAATTGGCGGAACAGCGAATGGTAGCGGTACGTGTCGCGGCCGGCGGAGCGCACAAACACCCCTTGCCGCCGAATCTGCTTCAGCAGGTGCTCCCCCTCCCCCGTATCGCACAACTCCGCACACAAGGGATCGCTCAGCCACTCCAGGACCGATGTCTTCAACAAAAAGCTGCGTATCTCCGGCGGCTGCTCCTGCCATACTTCCACACGAAGCGAACCAAACAGCTCGTCAAACGTCTCCTCCGCTTCCCACACGGCGGACAACGAGCGATGACCCTTCAGCCGCTGGCGGACAGCCTCTGCGGCCATGACCCATCCTTCCGTCCTGCGGTAAATCTGCTCGGCCGCGTCCACCGGAAACGGCTGCTCGTCATCCCCGCCGAGCAATAGCTGAACCTCTTCCCGGTCAAAGGCAAGCTGCTCAGGGCCGAGCTCCAGCAGTTGGCTTTTCAGCTTGTATGTAGCCAGCATCTCCCAGTCGGGATACGTGCGACTGGCGATCACCAGATGAACGTGCTCCGGCAGATGGGCGATCAGGTACTGGACAAAGCGATCAACCGGCTGGAAGCTTTCCACCAGGTGATAGTCGTCCAGAACGATGGCAATTGGTTCGGGCAGTTCACACAACCCGTTGACGATCCGGGCACACAACCAGTAGAGATCGTCCTTCGAGCTCTGGCCGCTGCTGTCGCCCAGCTCCTCCAGCAGATCAGCGGCAAAAGAGGGATAGCGGGACTGCACGGCGTGTATCAGATAAGAGACAAACAAGGGCAAGTCCCGCTCCTCTCTGCCTGCGGTGTACCAGCAGACAGGCAGTCGTCCGCTGCGGAAAAAGGCGGCTAAGGCTGTACTCTTTCCGTAGCCGAATTCCGCGGAGAGCAGTGTTATCCGGTGATCTGTCAGCCGCCGCAGCTCTTTCATCAGCCTGGGCCGCCAAACCGTCGCTTGCGGCAGTGCGGGCGGCAGCAGTTTGGTTTTGACAATGGCCTGACGCATCAGACACCACCACCTTCCGTTTTGCTCACCGACCAGCTTTTCAATCCAACAATTGCTGCCAATGTTCCGGTAACCGTACACCTCCCGCTATTTTTCCATTTCAGCCGCTTCAGCTTCCGCCAGCAGCTGGCGAATCCGCTTCTTATCCACTTTGCCGACGCCTGTCTGGGGCAGTTCCTTGACGAAGACGATCTGTTTCGGCACCTTGTATCCGCCCAGCCTGGCGGCGCAAAATGTCTGCACCTGCTCGGCCGTCAGCGGGTGGGAAGCAGCCGGCACAATCACCGCTGACACCCGTTCGCCCCACTTTTCGTCCGGCATGCCGACGACGACTGCTTCGCTTACACCGGGATGCTCCAGCAGCCGCTGTTCCACTTCCTGTGGATACACATTTTCGCCGCCGCTGATGATCATTTCCTTTTTGCGTCCGACGATGAAAAAATAGCCGTCCTCGTCCTGCCGGGCCAAATCTCCGGTCCACAGCCAGCCGTCCACCAAAACTTCGCGGGTGGCTTCCGGTTGATTCCAGTAGCCATTAAACAGGTGGAGTCCGGCCAGCAGCAGCTCACCCGTATCGCCCGGCTGCGCCTCCTGTCCGCTTGCGGTAACCAGCTTCACCTGATTCAACAACATCGGCTTGCCGACCGACCCGCGTTTCACCGACGCCTCGCGCGGGTCGATAAAAAAGTTGTTGGGTCCCGCTTCCGTCAGCCCGTATCCTTCCCTAAACGCAAGTCCTTTTCGGGCAAATGCTTCGTAGATCTCCTGCGGGCAGGGCGCCCCGCCGGAGAGGAAAGTACGCATCGTGGGAAAACGGGCCGCGGCAAAGGCGGGAGAGCGGATTAACAGGTAATACATCGTCGGCACCATCAGCGCAATCGTGCACCGTTCCCGCTCCAAGAGGTCAATTGCCTGTTCCGGCCGGAACTCGCTTGCGATCACCACCCTGCCGCCGATTGCAAGAACCGGCAGGCTGAGCGCGTTCAAGCCGCCCGTATGAAACATCGGTAAAAAGGTGGGGGTGACCTCGTCAGCGGTAAGCTGCCAACTGGCAATCGTATTGAGGCTGTTCCAGAGAATTGCCTGATGGGAGAGCACCACCCCTTTGGCCCTGCCTGTGGTGCCGCCGGTGTATAAGATCATGCATGGATCGGTGATCTCGACAGATTCTTGCGTGAGTAACAGGTCCGAGCAGCTTTCTGTCACCTGACGGTACGTCTCCCCGTCAACCGCCAGTTTGCCGGCTACAGACAGGGCATGGGCTGTATGCTCCTGGAGCGAGTGAAACAATAGCCACTTGGGCGAACAATCAGCGACAATCTGTTCAAGCTCTGTAAGAGAAAGCCGCCAGTTAAGCGGAACGAAAACAGCTCCCAGCTTGATACAGGCAGACAGGGCATCAAAGTAACAAACATGATTGGGTGCGAGCAGGGCAACCCGGTCCCCCTTGTCTACTCCCTGTCGCTGCAGGTAGCAGGCTAATCGGCTGGCCCGCTGATGAAGTTGCGCGTATGACCATGCTTCACCTGCCTGCGGATCTGTCACCGCCACCCGATGTGGCGTTACAAATGCCCGGCCGGCCAGCCAGTCGATCCTCTCCGCACTCATCCTGGTTCCTCCTCATTCGATGCAACCGCTTTCGTTTTTCTCTATTGTTAACCAAGTGAAGTTGCAAAACGGTTGCACATCTGTGTGACGCCCCGTCATCCGCTGCGCTCCCTCCCGTCTGGTACCATCAGCCTATCATGGCGGCAGCTGCTGCGGCAACAAAAAAGACAGGTTCGGTTTACGTCTCCTGTCAGAACTCATTTTGTATTCAGTCTGAAGGATGTCGAGCATGCGGTCACGACTGACAGTTTTGCTGTCATGTCGTGACAGATGGCAGACAAAGTGTCGTGACGAGTGGGGCGTTTTTCGCGCACACTTTCAGTGGCCAACCAGCGAGGAAGCAGTCCAGGATCGCTCCCCGACGATCCGCAGGGGCAGCGGCAAAACGATGTCCCGCAGTGACGTGATGCTGGTGCTGCTGCGATTTCCCTGCGGATACGCCGTTTCGCTGGCAGGTTGGCCAAACCCGTTCGCTGGCGAAAAGCCGCCCACACTCGTCCCATGCCAGAGCTTTGAAACTCGGTCAGCACCGTTTGGTGTCCTGTTTACCCCAAGATTTGCGCTTTCAACCAGTTACGAGCCGATTGGCCGTCTTTACCATCTGAATGGTTTGCTCCCGCTGCCGCAGCAGCCGGTGACTCTCTTCCAGCGAAACGGCGTGAAAGCAAATGTGATCACCCGGCTTGGCCTGAGCTACGAGAGACAAATCGACCGAGATCACCGTGGCGATTTTGGGATATCCTCCCGTTGGCTGACGGTCTGCGAGCAATAGAATCGGATTGCCGCCGGCCGGAACCTGAATCGAACCACAGGCAACGGAATCGGAAATGATTTCGGCGGGACCAGTGTGTGTCAGACGGGCACCTTTCAGCCGATAACCCATTCGATCTGACTGCGGCGTTACCAGGTACGGCTCGCGCAAAAAAGCTTCCAGGCTGTCCATCGTAAACATGTCGTGTTGTGGTCCCAAAATGACTCTCACGTGGACTGGTGTCCCGTAACGCGGAATCATCTCCGGAGGAAGCCGTCTGTTGGCAAACGGCAGAAAATCGTCACGCGGCCGTTCGGACAAGCCTCTTATGCCCACCTCAAGGACGTCACCGCTTCGAAGGGGCCGACCGTTATACCCGCCGATCCCCGCCTTTACATACGTGGAACGGCTGCCCATTACAGGCGGAACATCAATACCCCCTCGTACTGCCAGGTAAGCGCGGCACCCTTGTCTGGCTCCGGCAAATGAAAGCACGGCACCCTGCCGCACCCAGACGCTCTTCCAGGTTGGGATCGGGTGACCGTCCAGCCTGAGACCAAGATCTGCCCCGGTCACCGCAATCAGGCAGTCCCGGCAGGTCTTCAGCACCGGTCCGACCATGGTGATCTCCAGTGCAGCATCATTCTCATCGTTTCCGACCAGCAGATTCCCCATCCGCAAGGCAAACGGGTCCATCGCCCCACTCACCACCATGCCGTACTGCTGGTACCCGATTCGTCCCAAATCTTGTACAGTTGTGAACAAGCCAGGTTTGATTACTTCAAACAGACGATTATCCTGAACCAATTGCTTTCACCACTACTCCCGCTTCTTCCAGCCGGCGCCGTATCTCGCGGGCAAATGCTGCCGCACTGGGCTCATCTCCGTGAATGCACACCGTCTCAGCTTCCATCTGGATCTCACTGCCATCCACGGTCTCTACCCGGTTCTCCCTCAACATCCTGACGACACGCCGGGCTGCCTCCCTGGCATCGCTGATCAGCGCATTCGGAGCGGTACGAGGTGTCAAGGTTCCGTCCGTCTGGTATGTGCGATCGGCAAAAAATTCCCGTACGACCCGCAGTCCCTTTTGACGGGCCAGTTCGTACAGGGGTCCGGTTGGCAGTGTGTACAGGGCAAGTGTCCGGTCCAAATCGCTGATCGCCTGCACGACGGCCTCCGCGGTTCGCGCATCCCGGTTTGCTTTGTTGTACAGCGCGCCGTGTGGTTTTACGTGCTGCAGCTTGACTCCCTCCGAAGCGGCGATGGCCTGTAATGCCCCGATCTGATACAACAGATCGCAGTATAGCTGTTCCGGGTCGATGTTCATCTCCCGCCGGCCAAATCCAACCAGATCGGGAAAGCCGGGATGAGCACCGACCGCCACCCCGTTTTGCTTGGCCAGACGAACGGCACGTCTCATGACCAGCGGATCACCGGCGTGAAACCCGCACGCGATGTTCGCCGAGGTGATGAAGGGAAAAATTGCTTCATCCTGACCTATTCGGTAGCGGCCAAAGCTTTCCCCCATGTCACAATTCAAATCAATCATGAACCATTCACCTCTTTTCCGGTATGATCGACGATCTGCGGCTGATACGTACCATGATTCACCTGCTGCACAATCTCCTGGTATTCTTCATCCGTAACCGGCATGAACCGGACCAGATCGCCCACCCGCAGCAGAAACGGAGGATCCTCGTCCAAGCGAAACAGCGGTACCGGCGTATGGGCGATAATCCGCCACCCGCCAGGCGAATCGATCGAATAGATCCCCGTCTGTGAACCTGCAATTCCGATCGCGCCGGCGGGAATATGCAGGCGGGGCGTATCCAGTCGCGGTGTGCTAAGCTGCCTGGGCAGCCCGCCAAGGTAGGGAAATCCTGGCGAAAAACCGAGCATGTAGACGCGATAAAGGGCCGAAGTGTGCAGGTCGATCACCTGCTGCGGTGTTAATCCATGGTGGTCGGCAACGTCATTGAGGTCCGGTCCCTGCTCTCCCCCATACAGCGCCGGAAAGGTGACGATTCGCTGTTTTTCTTCGTACTCGCCGGACATGTGATCCAGCTCATGCAATCGTTCCACCATCTCCTGGTACGAAATGATCAGGGGGTCATAATAGATGGTCAGCGAAGCGTACGCAGGTACGATCTCCACCACCCCTTTAACCGGCCGCTTTGCCAGGCGGGAGGCCATTTCCACGACCCGGCGGTTAATGTTTTCTGCGATTTTTTGTTCAAATACTACGGTAAGCGCCATATCCCCGACTGGCAAACAGGTCAACGACATCGTCCGGTTCCCTTTCTATTTAGAAATGGTCATTATTATCCTATGCGGGCAGTTCCTCAATGGCAGTATGAATGGCTGCGGTAAGTGTGTCAAGTGACCAACTGGGAATGCTCCGCTTCATCTGAGCCGCCAGTTCGTGCGAAGCCGGGATGTGAATGAAGCCTGCCGGTACGTCCAACTGCCGCTGATGCAGATAATGGAGCATCTGATACATCACGTTGTTGCAAAGGTAGGTACCTGCCGAATTGGAAATCTCCGCCGGTATGTTCCGCTCGAGCAAACGGTTCACCATCCGCCGGATGGGAAGGGTGCTGAAATAGGCAGCGGGCCCGTCCGCTGCGATCGGTTGATCCTGGACTTGTACACCGGAATTGTCGGCATCGCCGTCATTGCAATTGATGGCCACCCGCTCCGGTGTAATTCGCTCACGGCCAGCCGCCAATCCGAGCGAGATAACCGCATCAGGCTGTACACGCTCATACGTCTCGAGCAAAACGGCAGCCGATTTGGCAAACTCAACAGGCAGAATGGTACCGACTACTTCGTATGCCCCGATCTGCTGTCTGTCGAGAGCCTGCACGATTTGTTGGCTTGGATTGATCGTATAGTCCAAAAAAGGCACAAATCCGGTCAAGAGTAGTTTCTTCATCGTGGTTGTCTCCTCCTGTTGAGTGGTCGCTCTCTGGTAAATCGTAGGGTTGTTTCGTCAAACGTTTTATCAATCTGTAGCGGCTGAGCCAGCATCCAATCGATGACCCCCAGGTGAAACAGCTTGTGAGCCGTCATGCAGTCTCGCAGGGCCTCACCGTACACGGTCTCGTCAGCCGCTTCCGTGATCAGATCCAGCGTGATCCACTCGGGGTGGCGGGCAATCAGTGCGGTGGAACTGCTGTCTGGCTTGGTCGGCCAGCGGTAAAAGACCAATTCCCGCTCGTCCTGCAGCGGGAAAACCTCTGGCAGCCATTTGTGCCCGTACCGAATATAGCGGTCTACATAATGCTTGTTCTTCATCCGGATCCGTTGATCCCGGAACAATTTCTGCTCAATGGCCTGCTGTACCTCGTCCAAAGCAGCCGCATGCGCAGGATACGCATCCCGATCCAATTCCCGACTAATTCCGTAGATCAGCGAGATCGGGATCCAGTACGAAACGGGGAAACGCGGCGGACTGTTGTACCCCGCAAACGGTTGTGTCCACTCGTGTGAGGGTATGCCGTGATCGTCAATGACGATATCGGGCAGCCAGCGGTAAAACAGGGTCGGGACCACTGCGGCTTCACCGAAGATGGTCGGGCGGAAGCGGTGCGTCGTGTACTCCAGACCGACCGCATTGTATCGGGCAGCATGATGCTTCCACTCCGGATTATCCCTTGTCAATTCCCGGTGCAGTACCAGTCCGTCCGGATTCGCGTACGGGATGACCACCAGATTGAATCGGTGGAGCCACTCACGGCGTTGGAAGACGATTTCTTCCACCAGTTCCCTCACCGCCGGCATGCTGGAAACCTCGTTGGGATGATGACCCGTTTCGATCAGGATTGTCGGCTTGAAGACGGACAGCTTGTGGGGCGAGTAAAAACGGGATACCCGCGGCGCTGTCACTTCAACCGCATAGATCGGTCTTTGTTCAAAGGAACGCGCCACTTCCCAGATGTGAATCGATGGGTCATCGCGCAAGGACTGCCACCCCGACAGCAGCGGATCGGTTGGATGGCTATCTTTGCTTCGCATGGGGGGCTGCTTGTCTTGCCGTCTCCATTCCATTCGATCCACAGCGTCCGCCGAGACGAGCGAGACAACGGCTTCAACTGGTTCCGTATCCGCAACGGAAAAGAGAAGCGATTCCGTTTGCACACGCGGCACGTCCTGGTGACGGTATGGTCGGACGCATATCCGGGCGCGAGGTTTCTCACCCGGCTTGACAGTAACAAACGGCCGAACCGCTCCTGGAGCATTCCATTCCACACCGCACCTGCTCCGCCCCCTGGCAGCAAAGTAGTCCAGCGTGTTGAAGTAAATGTCCTCGTGCAGTGCTTCCAGGGAAGAGAGGCGTTCTTCGTCAATCCCCAATCGTTCTTCCTGCTCGCTCATGGCAACGTGCACATCGATGGAGTAAAAGAGCGGGATGTCGACCCCGCGGCGGCTGTCGTCCATTTCGGCAGCGGCCAGCAGCTTCTGCTCCAGTGCAGGGAGGAACTGCTGTAAGTAATACCGCCAAAAACGTTCCCGATCCGTCGCCAGTATTTGCTCTCGCACCCGCTTGCCATTGACCTCCAGATAAAAGGCAGCGGTTGTGGGATACGCCCGTTTCTCTCCATCCAGATAAGGCACAGCGGACACCGGCACATCCAATCGCCAGTGTCCCAGCAGACGATTCTCCCTATCCCACACCTCAACCTGGTAGGTGTGCGGCTGGTTCTCTACCATCTCAAACTGAATCTGGTCGTAGGTGAGCTGAAACTGCTGGGCCAGCAATTGATCCACTGGGTATAACTCCTGCAGCCAGCGATGGGGAAGCTCCAGGCCATCCGGGCGCGTATCGGGCTGGAAGGACAGCTTCACCCGTCCTACCTGCTTTCCGGTCTGCTTGACGGCAGGGATGACGCTCTCTCTGATCCAACAGAACCCAGGTTTAAACGCAGAGATGATCTCAACCTGAGCATCCGCACCCGCAAGCTGATTGGCTATTTCTCGTCTCCAGCGTTCCTTCATCTCGTTCAAGATCTCAATCGGTTCGGATAGAAACGCCCTGACCAACAGACGTGAGCCTTGGGCGGATTGACCTGCCCACTCAGCGGCCAGTTCCCGCAGGGCGGCTTCAAACACTTCTTCCATCTCTGCCCTTTCCCCGCAGTCCTCCCAGGTTTGCTCCATGAGCAGGGGCAGCTCATCTGCAGCGGGAGACGGACGCGCGGCAATCACTTCCTGTTCCCAACAGCCAAAGCGTCCACCCTCCTGTGCAGGCACCGCCTCCGCAAAGTATTGCAGAGCCGCAATCTGGGCATCTTCCCCACCTTCCAGGACAATTACGCGTGCCAGGTCATCTTGCGGGTGCTGCTCCACACTGACCCGACAGTTCCGTTCAGAAGACGTGCTTTGGTTTCGCAGGGAGAAAGTAAGTTCAGGTATTCGCCCTGCCGTCCCGGTCAGCGGGAAACCAAGGCCGGTGGATGCCAGTCCGATGCGGGCAGCGAGGCGGGCGCATGCTGCGGCAAGCGGCCCCGTCGTGACGCCGTCAAAGAACAGATCGGTCTTGCTGGTTGCGTCCACCCGTCCGGCCTGGTAAAATCCCGCCGTGGTCCATAAATCTGTCAGACTGGAAAGCGGTCTGGGGCGGTCAATCTGAGGCGGCTTACTGTCCTTTTGCGGCTGCAAAACGGACACGGTCATGATGACGGAGTCTGTTCCCTCCAGGATCATTTCCTTCCCACGCAGCCGAATCCGCTCGACGGCCGGTTCCGACCCGTCCATCTCAGACGCGGCATGAGGCCAGCAAGCGGCGATCCAGCGAAGCAGCCTGTTGAGGCTCTCCGCACTTCCGCCGGCCAGCAGAAGCTCCTTTCGTTCCTTATCCAGTGTGCAGCTGGCCTCCGCTTCTCCGTAGGCACTCTCCGCGAAAAGCCGGCACAGCCACTGACCTTCTGCTCGTTGTCCTCGCTCATCGTCTGGAGTGCCTATGTGGATCGACGGCAGATCCAGTTCGCTGGTCTCCAATCCCAGTCGGGCACAGACATCAATCAGGCCGGTTGCCACAAGACCGGGCTGCAGCCAAAACGAAACCCTGAGCGAATCGGCCAGTCCGTCCCCGTTTTGATCGGCCAGCAAACCACGGGTGGTGAAGAGGTCTCGCAAATCCTGCACCGCAATTCCCCCTGTCTCTCTCGTTTAGGCCCGCAGATTGGGGTCCAGTTCGTCACGCAGCCAGTCACCCAGCAGGTTGAAACCTAACACGGTAATCATGATCGCGATACCGGGGAAGGTGGCAACCCACCAGGCCGTTTCAATGTAATTCCGGCCATCGGCCAGCATGCCCCCCCAGGCCGGGATGGAAGGATCTACCCCCATTCCGATAAATGTCAGGGAGGCTTCCAGCAAGATGTTGACGGCTACGTTCAGGGTAGCCAGCACGATGATGGACGACATCACATTTGGCAGCACATGTTTGTAGATAATCCGCAGATTGGTCGCGCCAATCGCCCGCGCTGCCTGCACGTATTCCATCTCTTTTACAGCCATTACCTGTCCGCGAACCAATCGGGCAAAACCAACCCAGTTGCTGATCCCCAATACCAGTATCAGCTTCCACAGACCGGCGCCGAAGATCGCCATCACGATAATCGCAAACAAAATAAAGGGAAAAGCAAGCTGTACATCGGCCAGCCGCATAATGACATCATCCACCCACCGGCCGTAAAAACCGGCGATCAAGCCCAGGATGACACCAATCACCATGGAAATCAGGACGGATAAGATTCCCACCATCAACGAAACTCTTGCACCGTAAATAATCCGGCTCAGCAGATCGCGCCCCACCTGATCCGTTCCCAACAGATGGGTCGATTCGCTCTCTTCATCCAGCCAGGATGGCGGCGCCAACCGGGCACGCAGGTCTGCCTGATCGGGATCCGTCGGCGCAATGAACGGAGCAAAGACGGCTGCCACCACGGTCAGCACCAACAACAGCATCCCGATCATCGCTCCGGGATTGCGCAAGAAACGACGAAGCAGTTTTCCCCATTTGCTTCTTTTTGGCTTTGGCGAGTTGGGAACAGGTTTTTCCGCTACCGCTGTCGTCATTCGCTTTTCCCTCCCCCTTGCTTGATGCGCGGATCAATGAAGCCATAGCTGATGTCCACCACTAAATTGACCAATATCATCAAAAAAGCCAGGACGATGACCGATCCTTGAATCACCGGAAAATCGCGCTGTGAAATCGCGTCAATCACCAAACGCCCGACACCCGGCCAGGAAAACACTTGCTCGATAATCACCGTTCCGCCCAACAGAGTACCAAACTGCAATCCAATAAACGTCACCGTCGGAATCAGCGCATTGCGCAGGGCGTGCTTGATAATCACCATCCATTCCTTGATGCCTTTGGAACGGGCTGTTGTAATGTACTGCTGATTAAGTACTTCCAGCATCGACGAACGGATCAGCCGAGCCAGAATCCCGGACAAAATCAATCCCAACGAAACGGAAGGCAGGATCAGATACTCTGGCCCTTGATAGCCGGAGGCGGGAAACCACTTCAGGTGGACAGCAAAGATGATGATCAGCATGATCCCCAGCCAGAAGTTGGGGAACGAAATGCCGAGCAGCGAAAAGATACGTCCAAAAAAGTCGATGGCACTGCCTCGTTTTACCGCAGACAAAATCCCGACCGGAAGGGCTATCAGCAGTGCGGTCAGCATGCCGCCACAGGCCAGCAGCAGGGTTGCGCCCATCTTTTCCATGATCATGCTGAAGACACTTTCCCCTGTCCGGAATGAAGTGCCAAAGTTGCCGGTCAGCATGTCTTTTACATAGATCGCGAGCTGGATGTAGATCGGCTGATCCAGCCCCAGGTTTTTGCGCAGCTCCTGGATTGCTTCCGCCGTCGGTTCGCCGGACTGAAACATCACGGCTACCGGATCGCCGGTGAGACGAACGAGCACAAAGATGACCACCGTGATCGCCAGCACGACAAACAGGCTGTGCACAATCCGTCGAGCGATAAAAGCTGTCATCGCCATCCCCCTTCTCCCAAACGATTTGAGGGAATAGAAGAGAGCCTTCTATCCCCTCTTATCCAGTTCTTTTATTCGACCGTCACTTCTTTCAAATCGATTCGCTCATCGGCAGGTGGCTGGAATCCTTTGACGCGCTTGTTGACGGCCCACAGGTTAATGGATTGATAGAGCGGGACTTCCGGCACCAGTTCATACAGGCGTCTGTCCAGTTCTTTGAAGATTTCCAAACGTTTGTCTTGGTCAAACGTGGAGCGTTCTGCCGCAAGCAGTTCTTCTACTTTTTCATCGTAGAAATCCGGATTCCAGAATTCACCTTTGTGGTACATCAGGTAGGCCGTGTTGTCAAAGTCGAGGGTCCAACCACCCCAACCTTGGCGGTACATGTGACCTGCCTTGCCGTTCGGAATCAACTCAGAGATGAACGTGGAGTTATCCACCGGGTTCAGCTTGACTTTGAGGCCCACCTCGGCCAATTGGATTTCCACCGCCTGCGCGATTTCCTTAAACGTCGCATCGGTTCCGGGGAAGTAGAATTCAAGCTCTGTTCCTTCTTTTACCCCTGCTTCAGCCAGCAGCTGCTTGGCCTTCTCCGGATTGTACTCCCGCAGCGGAATGCTCGGGTCGTGCCCAAAGGACATGTCGCTCTGGAAGGTGTTAATCCGTTTGCCGTACCCGCCGAGAATGGTTTCGATCAACAGGTCGACGTCAATGGCATGGGCGATTGCCTCACGAACCCTCACATCGTCCACAGGTTTCATCTTGGTGTTGAAACGAATGGCATATACGGTTGGCGAACCGACCGTCATCAGTTCGAGGTTCTCATTTTTCTCAACCGAGGAGACCTGGCTGATTTCCACTTTTTTCATGATGTCGATTGCACCCGTATTCAGTTCGGCCAGACGGGTCGTTGCTTCCGGAATGATGCGGAACGTCACTTTGTCCAGCTTGGGCAGTCCCTCTCTCCAGTAGTTCTCGTTTTTCACGAGCACGACCTGGTTGTCTTTTTCGTAGCTTTCCATTTTGAACGGACCGGTTCCCACCGGGTGGGTGTTAAAGTACTCGTCTCCCTTTTCCTGGATGTATTTGGGCGGGACGATGACCGCACCGTATCCGGCGAGCTTGGTGATCAGAACCGGGTCCTTTTCTTTCAGAATCATATTGACGGTGTACTCGTCGACAACTTCCACGCGGTCAATGGAAGCATAGTTGGCCTGCTGCGGCCCTTTTGCCCCTTCTTCACCCAGCAGCCGGTCAAAGGTGAACTTGACTGCTTCCGCGTTAAACGGTTCACCGTTGTGGAAGGTAACCCCCTTGCGCAGTTTGAACTGCAGCGTCTTGTCGTCTGTAAACTCCCAGGATTCTGCCAGTCCAGGCTGAATCTTGAGATCGACCGTACGCTCTACAAGTCCCTCAAACACAGAGGTGGCAATCGTACTCCAGTCCAGCAGGAAGGTATCAATCGGATCCCAGGAGTGCGGATCACCTACCACCCCAATCGTCAATTCTCCTTTTTTACCGCTGGCGACCGGTTGATCCGCTGCTTGTCCGGGGTTCTGTTCACCTCCGGTCTCCGATTGACCGGAGCAGCCTGCGAAAATCGTCCCCATCACAAGCAGGAGTGAGCAGAATAACAGACCAATGCGCTTCTTCATTGAAGAGTCCCCCTATTCTTTTTGTCACTTCATGGTTGGTATATATGGAAGCCGTCATCCGCCCCCATTAGTGTACAGATGACAGGCTACATACCTGCCATTCCCCATTGGCACAAACGACGGTCTTTCCACCTTGCAGATGTCCATACAGTCAGGACAGCGGGTGTGAAACGCACAGCCGCTGGGCGGATTGGCCGGGTTGGGCACATCGCCCGACAAAATGATGCGTTCCCGTTTGGCCTTTGGTTTGGCAATCGGGACAGCAGACAAAAGCGAACGGGTATAGGGGTGCAGCGGCTCCTGATACAGCTCCCGCTTTGGAGAAAGTTCCACCATCCGCCCCAGATACATCACGCCGATTCGGTCACAGAAGTGCTTGACCACGCTCAGATTGTGCGAGATGAAAATGTAGGTAAGGCCGTATTGTTTCTGCAAGTCTCTCATCAGATTCAGTACCTGTGATTGGATGGAGACATCGAGTGCAGAGACGGGCTCATCCGCTACGATCAACGTTGGCTCAAGGGCCAGTGCGCGGGCAATTCCGATGCGCTGTCGCTGACCGCCGCTGAACTCATGCGGAAAGCGTTCCATATGTTCGGGCTTCAGTCCCACCTCTTCCATCAGCCTGGCCACTTTTTGTTTACGCCCTGACTCGCCGCCGTACAGGTTGAAGATGACCATTGGTTCCTCAATGATCTCTCCCACCGTCATCCGCGGATTGAGCGAGGCAAACGGATCCTGAAAGATGATCTGTAAATCTTTTCGCTTTCGCCTCATTTCCGCGTCGGAGAGACTGGCCAGGTTTACGCCCTTGTAGATTACCTCTCCTGCCGTCGGTTCAATCAGCCGGAGCAGGGCTCGTCCCGTTGTCGATTTGCCGCAGCCTGATTCACCGACGATGCCCAGCGTTTCACCGCTGTGGACGGAGAAGGAGATATCATCAACGGCTTTTACGTAATGAGTCGTCTTCTTTAGAAATCCGCTCTTGATCGGGTAGTATTTCTTTAATCCCTTTACATCCAAGAGAACGTCCGAAGTTGTCACCTGGCCCCCTCCTCCCTCATCTGTGAAGTGCTCTTTTGGTTTGCCTGAAGGCCCTCATCGTACAGCCAGCATCTGCAGGATGTTCCACCATCCCACTCCACGACAGGAGGAGCCTGGTTTCGGCAGATCTCCATGACCTGCGAACAGCGATCGGCAAAACGGCATCCTTTCGGCATCTGGCCGGGGCTGGGGACGGAACCGCCAATCGAATACAAGTACTCCCGTTCCTCGTCCATGTCGGGAATCGAACCGAGCAGGCCGATGGTATAAGGATGCTTGGGCCGCTCAAACAGCTCTTCCACGTCAGCCTCTTCAACCACCTGACCGGCGTACATCACTACCACCCGGTCACACATCTCGGCTACGACGCCAAGGTCGTGGGTGATCAGCATGATTGTCATCTGCCGTTCCTGCTGCAGCTTCCGCATCAGATCCAGTATCTGTGCCTGAATGGTCACGTCCAGCGCTGTTGTCGGTTCATCCGCGATCAAAAGGTCGGGGTTGCAGGACATGGCCATCGCGATCATCACCCGCTGCCGCATCCCACCGGACAGTTGATGCGGGTATTCATCCACAATCTGCTCAGCCCGCGGAATGCCTACCAGCTTCAACATGTTGACCGCATGCTGTTTTGCTTCCCGTTTGTTCATGTCGGTGTGGTTGACGACCAGCTCCACGATTTGCGATCCAATCGTGTACACGGGATTAAGCGAGGTCATCGGCTCCTGAAAAATCATCGCAATCTCTTTTCCCCGTACCTTGCGCATCTCATCGCGGGAAAGCTGAAGCAGGTTCTTCCCTTTGAACAGGATCTCCCCCTGACTGATGCGCGCAATCGGAGGGAGCAGTCCCATCACCGACAGGGAGGTGACACTCTTGCCGCAGCCCGATTCACCGACGACTCCGACCGTTTCGCCTTTTTTTATCCGCAGGTTTACCCCGTCCAACACCGTGATTTCACCATCGTCGGTGCGAAACTTCGTCTGCAGGTCTTTAATCTCCAGCAAATTCACTTGGACCTAGCCCCCCTTTGCTTCCACGTAACCCAACTTCTCCATGATCAGCCTGGCTGTCTCTTTGGCCTCCCGGATCAGCGTCTCCAGGCGATCCTCCTGGAAGCGCGAATTGGCGCCCGCCAGGCTCAGCCCTGCCACAACCCGACCGGAGTAATCGCGAATCGGCACCGCCACCGCGGCAGAATCAGGTTCCAACTCCCCGTAACTGACGGTATAGCCGGTTTGTCGCGCCTGGGTTATCTTTTCCCACAACAACTGCTTGTCCACGATCGTATCCGGAGTGATTTTTCGCAGTTCAACAGCGTTCAGCACTTCTTCGATTTCTTCATCCTTCAAAAAGGACAGCAGGATGCGCGGACAAGCACCGGCGTACAGAGGCGACCTCCGACCGACCTGGGTGTATACCCGTACATACTGGGGCGTATCCACCTTTTCGATGTACACCCCTTCATACTGGTCGCGGATGATCAGATTGACCGCTTCGTTTACCCGGTCACGCAGCCGCACCATATATGGCAGAGCAATCTTGCGAATCTCCAACCGCTGCGCAACGATGTTACCCAATTCCAACAGCCTTAATCCCAATTGGAAACGCGGCGGATTTCCATCCACGGAACGGGTGAGAAAGCCGCGCAGTTCCAATGTCTGAACGATCCGGAACACGGTACTTTTGGGCATCCCGGACAACTCCACCAAATCTGACAAACTCAGCTCGTGGTGGTGGATGAAGTATTCAAGGAAATCAAGCGTTTTTAACACACTGCGATTGGCTGTTTTTTCCATTTCCGCAACTCCGCTCTCGTCCCGTATTATGAAACAACATTTTGTATAATGGTATACACAAATATTATAGTATTGAATTTATTCAGTCAATACACTTTTTTCTTTCTTTTGCGGAGTGAAAAAAGCCATAAAAACTGGGCATGATACAAAAAAAGCCCGCTTTCGCGGGACCATCCAATCAGGAGGGAAGCAAGCATGACCATTCAGTGTTACTACTGCGAGCATGAGAGCGGACACGTTCGTTACGTTACCTTTTATGAAATTGATCACGAGCACGACGAACCACTGTGCGATGAGTGCTACGCAGAGTGGTTGGAATCACTGAAGGGATAACACGTTGATTGAACAGAGGCTGCTGCCTCTCATGAAGCTTGCACAACGTGTCGTAATAACGAGTGGGGCGTCTTTCGCGCCCACTCCCGGTGGCCAACCAGCGAACAAACAGTCCAGACCGCTTTACGACGAAAAAATAGCCCACGCTCGACTCAAGCCCCTTGGTGGTTGGACAATTCGCTGTCACGTGCGGCAGGGCAATAACTCCATCGCTCCCGGATTCATCAGGCTGGATGTGTCCCCCAGGGGTTGGCCCAAAAAACGCTGCTTGATCAGGCGGCGCATGATTTTTTGCGTACGTGTCTTGGGCAAATCGGCAACGAGGTGAACTTCACCCGGCTCGTATGGTTTGCCCAGCGACGAAGCAACATGCTGTCTAACGGCATCAGCGGATACGGAAGCATTCGGGACGGTAACGGCAAAGACGATCAATTCCTCGCCTTTGATTGGATGAGGAACGCCAATGACAGCTGATTCCATGACGCCCGGGTACTGATTGACGACATCCTCAATCTCACCGGGTCCGGTTCGCCGTCCCGATACTTTGATCACATCGTCGGCACGTCCAAGATGAAACCAGTAACCGTTCTCGTCTACCATCACCATGTCTCCCACCCACCACATCTCGCTGCCTTTCTTGAAATAGCTGTCCAGGTACCGCTGCCGGTCTTTCCAGAACCCGCGCGTCTGGGCTGGCTGCGGCAAGGTAAAGACGAGGTAGCCCGGCTGTCCCGGAGAAACCGGATTGCCATCTTCATCTACCACTCGCGCTCCTACCGCAGGGGTACGTCCCAGGCAGGTAGGCTTCTGCGGCTGGATGCAGAGAGAGGAGATAACCTCGGCAAACACTTCCGTTCCGCCGCTGCCGTTGATGATCGGCGCTTTGCCCTCGGCCCAGGAGAGGTACCAAAGCCAGGTTTCCTCGTCAATGGGTTCGCCGGTATGCCCGAGAATGCGCAAGCGGCTCAGGTCGGCCTGCCGACGGTATGAGTCGGCATAGGTCTTGAGCAGCCGGAGTGCCGTCGCCGGAGCGCCGAATCCGGAGACTCTGTACCTTTCCAGAATCGTAAACAGTCTGCCAGGATGTGGGTGTACCGGACTGCCCTCGTACATCAGGTAGGGGGCGGCAACCGTATGTGCGGAAAATAGCGGCAGTTGGCCCATCATCCAACCAAAGTCGGTAATCATGAAAACGACGTCGTCTGGATTGGTGTCGTAGATAAACATTCCCACTTCTGCTGTTTTGACGGCGATTCCCCCGTGAACGTGAACCACCCCTTTCGGCTTGCCAGTGGTGCCCGACGAGTAGCTGACCATACAGATGTCTTCCGCATCCGTTTGAACGGTGGAAAAGCTTTCCGATGCGAGTGGAACCACCTCACTCCAGCGGTAGTCCCGTCCTTCCCGGTATGCTGCCGCATCACCCAACCGTTCGGCCGCGATCACGGTTTCCACGCTGGGGACGTTTTCCAGCGCCTTATCCAATACACGCTTCAGCGGCACAGCCTGACCGCCGCGATAGAAACCATCTGCGGTTACGACCGCCTTCGCCTCCACGTCAGCGAGCCGCAGTGCAACAGCGTCAGGACCAAAACCGGAAAACAGGGGAACGGCTATCATCCCGGCCTTGTAGATGGCGTACAAAGCGATCACCGTCTCGGGAATCATCGGCATGAAAATGGCCACCCGGTCGCCTTTGACGAGCCCCTTCTCCGTCAGCACATTGGCGAATCGGTTGCATTCCCGCTGCAGTTCCGCAAACGTGAATTTCCTTGTGCTGCCTTCTTCCCCTTCCCACAAGAGCGCCGTTCGTTCGGCAGTCTCCGGATTCTCCGCCCATTTGTCAAGAAGGTTATGGACAAGGTTGATCCTGCCGTTCACAAACCACTTGGGCCAGGGAAGACCTTCACTCAGGTCGACAATCCGGGTGTACGGCTCGTAGAACTGAATTCCCGCAAACCGGATAAACGCGTCCCAAAACCACTCAATGTCCTGCTCGGAACGAGCCAGCAACGTCTCGTAGCCGGGTATCCCGTGCTCCTTCATAAATCGGTTCAAGTTGCTGCTCTGAAAGACTTCTTCTGTCGGCTCCCAGGCGATCGGTCGGATACGTGCCATCTTTTGCCCTCCTACACGATTAATCATAAAACCGGTTGATAGCGCTCTCACTGCTGTTTTTACTTAATTTTCCGAAACTTTTGGGCAGATGTCAATCGCTGGGATGAAACCTTACTCAACAAGCTCGACTCGACCCAAGGCCAAAAATGAATGAAAACATCCCGTTTCACTGTAACAGTGGGACGGGATGTTTCTTATGCGTCACCTTGGTGGTCATGTGGGGAATCAAAATGTTAAATATCACTTGTGCGTCTCAGAACGTTTGTGATTATCAATGCCCTGGATCAACCACATACGGTACGACTTTTGATGGGGATGAATTGGTATTGTTTGTCGCACCCTCCCCAATCTGACTTGTAATTGTAACCGTCAAAGGAAAACATAGGACAAGAAACAAAACGACGATCATCTTCTTTACCATTACCATCACCTCTTACTTAATATCTTTTCAGCTATGCTGTTGTACACCTGTCCAAGTTTTTCAACATACTGTGTCTCTATTGGAAATTTGTTCTGTCTAAAGTATAAAAAAATGTCATTGATGCAGGCAATAATTTCTTGCAATGCGAGGACCTCTCCATACGATTTCAAGCTCTTTACATAACTCTCAATTCCCTCGTCAATCTCACCCGCTTTTAATAAATAACTCCCTTTCCATTGATAGTACTTTCCAATGGAAACGTGCTTATAAGGAGTTTGCGGATTAGAAAGCAGTAATTCCTCATCGTTCCTTACCAACTTCGCTATGGAATCCCAATCTTCCAGTTGAAAATAAATATCGAGCAGTTCGTTTGCAGCATGGATCTTGAGCTCCTCACCAACCTCTTGCATACATGCTTGTAAGATCGTAATTGCCTCGTTGAATTGTCGTTTTTTTGCTTTTACACAAGCCCGTGTTATTTTGGCTGCATCTCGAACAAACACAAAAGGGAAATGTTCAAACACTTCCAGATGCTTTTCTGCTGCGTCATATTCTTCTAAAAAATAATACGCGTTGATCATTGCCAAATACGCTCTGGCTTTCAATTCGGTCTCTGTCGTTTCCAGCTTGAGCCCCGCTTCGCAAAACTTGATACAGTCCTGGTATTTCTTTGTATTATGGGCATGAAGGGCCATTCTGAAGTAAAAGATTGTCTGCTCCTTCACAGACAAAAAGTCTTTGTAATGATAGAGTTCCTCACCAATCCGATACGATTCTTCCAACCGCTTCAGATCCTGACGTTCAATCAAGTATTTTTGCAGCAGTCCTTTCGCGATGAACTGCGGTACCCCGCGCTCTCTGGAATATTGAATCATCAGGTTGTACAAAGTGAGTTTGCTTTCGGTATGGGTTATCGTATTGGCGAGTTGATACAGTCGTTCCAATGCCGTATAGGTATCTTGATAAGGCGATTCCAGCATCTTGAGCGCCACGGCTTCCAGCAGGGAGAGGTTGGCCAGCGGGATTGTCTGCAGCAGCAATTCCTGTAAAACGTCAATCCGTTTTTCTATCTCTATGTAATACTTGACGATCTCCTGATATGAGATGTTGAGTGCACCTGACAACGATTGGATCGTTTTTAACTCCGGTCGTTTCGTTTCGCCGTTTTCGATCTTGGAGATGACTCCCTTCCTCACACCTGTCTGCCGCTCCAGCTGCGCCAGGGTCAACCCTGATTTTTCTCTGTATTTTCTAACAATTTCCCCGATCGTCGTGTATGGGATCGCACCTTTGACCGCCGCCACCGATTTCACCACCCGAAACCGATTCCATTTTTCTATGTAAAATATTAACACAATTCTCTTCCCTTGTAAAATACCTTCATCATTCCGGGTGTTGAGAACGGTCATAAATGGAAAAAGGAGCAGGCGTCTCACCGGAGTGAAAGCCTGCTCTCTTGCTGCTTCGCGGGCGTATCTGGTGGCGAATTCGCAGCGGAGCATTCATCCCGTTGCTGCAGCCCTTCTGTCACGCAAAGTCCAGCAGCCCCTTCTTCATCGCGTATCGGACCAGCTCCGGCCGCGTTTTCAGCTGCAGCTTTTCCATGATGTGCGCTTTATGCGTTTCGATCGTTTTCACGGAGACAACGAGCTGCTCGGCAATTTCTTTGTTGGAGTATCCAAGTGCGATCAAACTCAAGATTTCCTGCTCACGGTCGGTCAACAGCCGCAGGCTGTCCTTCTCTTCGCCATCCTCCGCACGCCGCAAAAATTCCTGGATCAGCGAGCGTGTCGCGGACGGATAAAGGTAGGCCGAACCTTTGTGCACCGTCCGAATCGCGGTCAACAGATCGACGTCGGGAGCGCTTTTTAAGATATAGCCGGAGGCACCCGCCTTGAGCACGCGAAACAGGTACTCTTCGTCATCGTGCATGGTCAGCACAAGGATATTGATCTCGGGGACGAGTTCCTTCAACCTGGCTGTCGCGGTCAAGCCGTTTTCTCCCGGGGGCATGCTCAAGTCCATCAGTACGACATCGGGCTTGAGCCGCACCGCCTTTTCCACCGCTTCCCTGCCGTCTGCTGCCGTATCGACTACGGACATGTCAGGCTGTGCTTCCAAAAGCATGGCGAGTCCACTGCGTACCACGGCATGGTCATCAGCAATTAACAGGCGGATCGACATGGAGCGGCTCCCCCCTCTCATCTACCGGGATCACCACGTGGATCGCGGTTCCCCGGCCAGGTGCCGAATCGATCTGCAATTGGCCGCCCAGCAGATGCGCTCGTTCCCGCATGCCGTACAACCCGAGCCCGGAACCGCGCACCTCCAGCCGAGTCACATCAAAACCGCGTCCCTCGTCCCGAATAAGCAGTCGAACCTGATCACCCCTGTCACGTAAACAGACGTGGACCCGATCTGTACCGGCGTACTTGGCGGCATTGGTCAGGGCTTCCTGGCATATGCGGTACAACGCGGTTTCCACCACCGCTGAAAGACGCCGCTTCCAACCGGTAACTTTCAGCTCGACCATGATGCCAAAGGAATCCTGATACCGCTTGGCGTACGAGCGAATGGCCGGAACGAGTCCGAGATCGTCCAGGGTGGAGGGACGGAGTTCAACTGCCATCCGCTTCGCTTCCTCCAGCGCTTTCGCAGCCATATCGCGGACGTTGGACAAGTGCTTTTCCACTGCTTCCGGCAGACCATGCTGTTCCAGTACTTTCAGCCCGATCAAGACGCTGTACAGGGCCTGCCCAATCCCATCGTGCAGATCACGAGAGATTCGCTTACGTTCCTCTTCCTGCGCCTGAATCATGTAGGTTGACATCATCCGGCGAAACTGTTCATGCTGTCTCTGTTTCTGCTCGCTCATGTCACGCAGGACCACCACCATTGCCCGCTTTCCCTCATCCGGAAGGCGGGTCGAACTGGCTGCGACCGGAAACTCACGGCCGCTCTTTGTTTTCATCATCAGCTCAAAGGAAGGCATTTTTTCCTGCTTGAAAAAACAGTCCGAACAACCCGACTGTTCAGTGCAATCGGCCATCCCCTTGCAGATTTGGCAGAAGTGAACGTGGTCCGTCAACTCCTCCCTGCGCCAACCGGTTAAACTTTCCACCGCCTGATTGGCCCCGATGATCCAGCCATCCTGATCAATCAGCAGAATCGCATCGGAGACAGTATGAAAAATCATCTTCCACAGCGCACTCGCTTCCTCTCCCGGTCTTACCGCCATCCGTCGCGCCATCCTTTTGCACCTCAACTTTGCGCTGCCAAGGACCATGTGACCTGCCCCGCAGTCGTTTCTCCTCTTACTTGTAGTGTAACGTGCGGCGGGTCTAAAATGCGGCAACGAACTTGTGACGGTATTGGGTCTATTTTGTGTCAACGGACAAGTGGTACCCCGGCGAGGGACCTCCGCCGGAGCAACCGTTTATCCGGTTTGGCCGCTGGCTGCGTTCCGTTTCGCCCGGCAGCGTGCGCCCCCCCCCCGTTTGCCGGTTGCAGCTTGGGAATGCCAGCCGATTGCCTTTAAGCGAATGGCGCCTTGTGGATCAGCAGGATGAGCAGCGGATGCTGCCAGCGCTCACCGGCTTCCTTGTGACAGCATTTTTGCCTGACCGGCACTACCAGGTGCGAATGGGCGGTGATCCCGGCGGGGCATGCTGAATCAGCTCGTAAATCGGGTACCCATAAGCGACGGCAATCAGAAAGGCAGAAAGCCCAATCCACAGCGGCCAGCGCTCGAGAATGCGCGGCGTTACTTCCGCCGTGTCTCCGTTCTCGCCGATCGGATATTCCGTAAAGCCCTTCGGTGCAAAGAAGCCCAGGTAGATCAGGATTCCAATCAGGAGTACCGAAGCGAGGAACAGAAACAATCCGCCTATTCCCATCAACTGTTGATACGGCATCCAGCCCAGAGCCGTACTGTGATCAAAGTACGTGGTGTAATCGGTGCGGCGCGGTGCTCCTTGAAGGCCCAGGTAATGCATCGCTCCCGACATCAAGAGCATCCCAACCGTCCAAAAGACCGTCTGCAAGATACCCAGGCGGTTAACGGTGCTTGTCAACCTTCGGCCTGTCAGCGCCGGAATCAGCCAGTAGGCGATTCCAAAGAATGTCAAGGCAACACTGGTGCCCACGGTCAGATGAAAATGACCGGTCACCCAGATCGTATTATGGACGACAGCGTTAAGCTGATTGCTGGCGTTGATAATTCCCCCCGTACCGGCCGGGATGAACATCAGCATGCCCACCATGGGTGCGAAAAAGCGGACATCTTTCCACGGCAGTTTGCCAAACCATCCAAACAGTCCCCTGCCTCCTTTGGCGCGACCGGTCGTCTCAAAAACGGCGAACAGTGAAAATGCGGTCATCAAAGACGGGATGACAACGGTCAGGGTCAGGATGACGTGGACCAGTTTCCAGCCCGCTGAAATGCCCGGTTCCATCAACTGGTGATGAAAACCGACCGGAATGGAAAACAGGATCAGCAGAACGAAGGAAAGCCGTGCAAGCGAATCACTGAATATCCGCCCGCCAATTATCTTGGGAATGTTGATATACCAGGAAATGTATGCCGGCATCAGCCAGAAGTAGACGAGCGGATGGCCAAAGTACCAGAACAAGGTGCGGCTGAGCAGCACGTTTACCTCCGGCACCCACCCCAGCGACCAGGGAATCAACTGGAACAGCACCTCAATCGCCACGCCCAGTGTGGCAATTTGCCACAGCAGCATCGTAGCCACAGCCATGAACGCGAACAGCGGGGATGTGCTGCCCTGGTGATCGCGCCGCCATCTGCGGTAGGCGGCAAATATGCCCCAGCCGGCCACCCAACTGCCCACGACGACCAGCGCCATCCCGATGTAGAAGAGCGGTGATGCTTTCATCGGAGCGTAAAACGTGTAGAGCACAGAGGCGTCATTTTGCAGAATGGTGACGGTGCCCATCAGCGTCCCGGCCACCATCAAGCTCCAGCCGCTCCAGCCCAGCGAACGGGCAGCGACCGGCAGCGACCCGCCCGTCGTGCGAGCCATGCCGGAAAAGAGAAACCCGATGATAAAAAAGGTCGTAAAGACAAGTCCCAACAAAACACCGTGTGCCGTCAAAATCTGATAGTAATTGATTCCACCGGGAAGAGTGATCAACCCGCCGCGTACCATCGCCTGCAGCATCCCGGCCAGCGCGGCGATGCCAAAGGCGGAAAATGCGACGAACAGGTAGGCCAGACTTAATCTGGACGTCGCTTGATCCACCTGCCTGTCGCGCAAAGACAGCGTTTTTTCCGTGGTCACCACACCGTCACTCCTTTCCTTCATCCGCAACGATCAGTTTGGTGGCCATCACGTGATGGCCTGCACCACAGTATTCGTTGCACAAGATCAGATACTCACCCGGTTCAGCAAACGTCTGGGTCACCCTGCTGATATGTCCGGGCAGCACCATCGTGTTCACGTTGGTGCCGGGAATTTGAAACCCGTGGACCACATCTTTGCTGGTAACGATGAAGTGGACCGTCGCCCCCGCCGGAATCTCCACGTTGGCCGGAGCGTACCCGAACACGAACGAGGTCATCACCAGCTCGTATTCGTTCTCGCCAATCTGCCGGAGTCCCGGTTTGTCAAACGGAGGCGTTTCATCCACCTTGGACGGCTCGATCATCTGCATGTGGCTCGGCGGCATGTTCCCCATCGCATAGGCATTGACGGTAAGGATGATGACAAACAGGAGAAGCGCTCCACCTCCGAACATCAACCACATCTTTTCATAACGATGCAAATGCATGATTACATCCTCCTAACCTCAGAGTCAATCCGGTTTCCCTGCCTGCGCTGATCGCTACCCCCTGCTGACAAACAGAGAGAAGACGGCAAACCAGCAGACGACGATAAACGCCCCCAGGAGCAGCACCGCCGCAAACGTGCCCTTCAGCGACGAGTCTTTCCGCTCTGTCTGCGGATGCTGTCGATCCGGTTGGGGTATACCTGGCTGTACCACCATACTCCCTCCTCTCCTCGTTGATTTCATTGTTATTGTAAAGTTCGGGGGTGGAAAAGTAAGTCAGGGAACTCCCTGATCATGTTGAGGGAATCCCCTGATTTGCCTGGAGCGGGTACACAGAAACGTCAAAAAGGCCAACCGGGGAAAGCGGTTGACCTGTGCACAAGCATCCATGCGCCCTTTCCTTATCGAAACAAGGCGGACGGAAGCCTGATCTGTTTCACTCTGTTCGTTG
Organism: Brevibacillus sp.; assembly: GCA_017656235.1. Classification (GTDB taxonomy): domain Bacteria; phylum Bacillota; class Bacilli; order Brevibacillales; family Brevibacillaceae; genus Brevibacillus_E. The sequence continues at coordinate 744,133 of JACDOF010000001.1, read as the reverse complement.
TTGCCAGGGACAGCACGACCAACAGACCGAACCCCAAAAAGACGTACGCCAGTCCCACGAACGACAGCAGGTACCCAGTCAGCAGGGAAGCGCTCACCTTCGTCATGGAGGCGATCACCGTCCGCAGACCGACGACCCGACCAATGAATTCAGACGGCGTAAGCAGCTGAATCATCGTCTGTATGGTGAGCAGGTGCATCATGGTAAAGAAGCCCAGCCCGATCAGACTGATGCAGGCCGCCCAGACTTGACTGCTGAGCGCATTGCAAAGGGAGAGCAGTGCCATTCCGGCCATCGTCAGCTTCACCGTGTGCAGCCCCCAACGGCGCAAGGCTCTGTCCGTGACCAACCCGGCCAGAACGGTGCCACCTGTAAACAGGATGTCAAACAGTGCGTACATTGATCCTCCCCCGCCGAAATGGCGGGCATAAGGCAGCAGGACAGCGGCAGTCATCTGCAGGGCGGCACTGCTGATAACCGATAGAAACAACAGATAGAGCATCCCGCGCTGGGTGACAAGAAACCGGCCGCCTTCCACCAGTTCCTTGCCGAAACGAATCTTTCCCGGACGTTCTTCTCGATCGAAAGTCGGCCAAAGAGCCTGGTTGCACCAGGCGGAAACGAGGAAGCTGAGCGCGTTCAGGGCAAAGCAGATTCCTGGGGATGCAGCGGATAACAAAAGGCCGGCCAGACCGGAACCAGCCATCGTTGCCGTCATATTGACCGACATGGACTTTGATAAGACAAAGGCGAGGTCCTGATCGTCAAATGTCCTTTTGATCAAACTCTGCGAGGACGGTTTGAACAGGGTATAACAGATGGCCAATATCGCTTGCAGCGCATACAAAAGTTCCGCCGATCCCCACTGCAACAAAATCAAGACAGCAGTGGCCGCCGTGGCGGCAAAGCGAATCAGGTCGATGCGAACAGCAAGTTTTTGGACATCGTGGTGATCGGCCAATACACTGAGCAAAGGGGTAAGGAAGATGCTGGGTAGGTAGTTGATCGCGATCATGACCCCGATGGAAAACGTACTTCCGGTATAGTGATAAATCATCCAGATCATGCCGATTTGTTGGATCCCGTCTCCTAAACTGCTTGCACCGGCTCCAGTCAGGTAGTACACCTTGTTCCGCAAAAGGCATCCCTCTTTCATACCATGTTTTTCCGAGGTCAATTTGATTTACCTGGTGACAAACACCTGTCGGCAGTCAATCCAGCCGTAGGAATTCAGGTGAATGCCGCGCAGTCTGGGATCAACCAGCACGTTCACCCGATTCCGGTACAGCGGAAGAAAGAGGTGCTCTTTAAGAAGCCGGCGCCAAATCACATCTGCCAGATGACTCCTCTCTGGGTCAATCGGACAGGCCAACAAGCGAGAAACCTGCCGTCTTAGTTCGGACAACATCGCCGCTGGCAGATGATAGCGCAGACTGCCAACGCCGCTGTAGAGAAACTCCAGCAGGGAGAGCTCTTTTCTCTTATCCATGTTGGCGCTGTCCAGCACCAGATCGGCTTCTTTCAGCAAGGCCGGAGATGCCAGTTCGACCGGCGTAACGTAACTAATCTCCAGGTTTACACCAAATAAACGGCAGCGCTGCCGAATCCATTCTGCATCCTCCCGGTGGTCCTCATCAGGAAACGTAAACAGTTGAAGCGCGGCTCCCCGATAGTCACTTTCGCGCAGCAGTCGAGTGACCTTCTCCCGACCCTCGGGATCAATGGACTGGCTGCCGCCGGTATTCATTCCTGCAGTTCCCTCCACGTCGGCCGGCTCCCTGCTGCCACCCAACTCGGCTATCAATACCGCCGGATCGAGGATTCGCTTTAATGCCGCCCGGAATGACCATGATTGGGTGGGACCAGGCTTATTGGCGTTCAGACTGAGATACTGGAACGCGCGCTCCTCTCTTCCGGCGAGACACGTGGGCGTTTCGGCGGTTCTTTGCGGATCGGAGCGCTCCGTTCGACCCACTACCGGAGCTGTCGGTGGAGTGTAGCGAATCTCAGGTGCTTCCGGTATTCCTTTTCGTTCGTGCTTCGGCATGAACCTATACTCAATCCGATCCAGAAAGGGGCGCTCGCCGAAATAGGTTTCGTTTGCTTCCAGCACCAACATGGTATCATCGTTCCTGACCAGGCGAAACGGCCCTGTCCCCACCGGCATTCGCGCAAAGGAATCGCCCATTTGTTCCGTGTAATCGGCAGGTACAATGCCCAGATACTCCTTGCTGAGAAACTGCAAGAAGAGCTGGTTGGGGCGGTGCAGTTCGATCCGTAAGGTGAACGCATCCAATACCTGAACGTCTTTCACCTCTTCGGCCAGCCAGCGGTGCGGCGATTCCGGGTTGGACTGGCGCAAGCGCTGCAGGCTGTATCGCACGTCGTCGGCGGTGAACTGCCGACCGTGATGGAACAGCACCCCTTTTCGCAAGTAGAAATGCCATTCGTTCGCGGACTCGTTCTGTTCCCAATGGTAGGCCAGGTCAGGTACGACCTGCTGCAAGGCATGATCATACCGGACAAGACCGCTGCATACATGGCTCACCGGATTCCACTCCGACCGAAGCAGCACATAAGCCGGATCGAGGATGGCAAACGGTTTTTCCAGGTACAGGCGCAGCGTATCCACTCTTCGCTTTCCCTGCCTGCTGACGTGCCAGCCAAACTGGCTTTGCAGCCAGCGCTGGAACTGTCCCGCAAACGTGGGATACTCGTCTCCCCACTTCTTCACAAAAGCGCGAGCTGATTGTATCTCGCCCTTCTGCACCTGCTCCATGGCAGCGTGAACCAACAGATCTTGCGGTGTGACACAAAACGTAAGCGATGAGCGGTGCCCCCGCCCTCTTCCGGGCTGCCAGCAAAGCCATTGCAGCCGCTCCATTTTGTGGAGAACCAGCTTCGCGTTCCGATCGGTGCAGCATAGGATGGCCGCGATCTCCCTCAGGCTGATCTCCACTTCCCGGGGGACTGTATCCCCTGAACTGGCCCGAAACAGTCGGAGGTAGTGTTCGAGCAGTTGCATGTTTTTTCACCGTCCAAAAAACATGAAAAATTCGTCTGCAAAATTGTACCCTTTTTCCAATCTTTCTTCCAACGTAAAATGTAAGCCAACCCCAAAACCTTATGTGAAGAAAGAAAGGATCGCCATGACACAGCTGCGGATTCCACACTCCCTGACCTCTTTCCCCATCGCCGTGTGGGTACGTCTGTTCGGCGAATGGGCGACCTGTTTGACGGCCAACATGATTGCGCCGTTTCTGGTGCTGTACCTGTTTGACAAACTGGGTGGATCGGTCGCGCTGACGATGCTGGTTGTCGGCCTGCAGCCGTTTGCGGAAATCGTCTTTACGCTTGTCGCTGGCGGCATTACGGATCGCTTCGGACGAAAACCGATGATGCTTGCAGCGCTGCTTATGCAAACGACGGCGATGCTGGGGATGGCATTTGCCGATACCGTTGCCGCCTTTGCCCTGATGAACGTGGTCAACGGTGTGGGCCGCTCCCTGTTTATCCCCGCCGGCCGGGCTATGCTGGTCGACACCGTACCAGCCGATCGAAGGGCAGAAGTGTTCGCACTGCTTAGTACGGCAGAAAATATCGGTACGACCGCCGGACCGCTGTTGGGTGTGTGGGTGTATCACCACCATCCGTCATTTGGATTTGTCTGCGCCGCTCTATCCCTTTTCTTGTACGCACTCGCTGTCGGCTGGAAAGTGCCCGAGACTTCCCCGCTCGGCAAAACGGTCCCGATGGAAGCGAGCGGCTCAGCCCACTCCAGCGCGGATGCTGCCCCGCGGCCCCTGTCGTCAGCCGGCTGGGTGGCCGCCCGCCCTGCACTGACACTGATGCTGCTGGCCCTGCCGGTCAGTCTGTTTTACGCCCAGACCGAAACCAATTTACAGCTTCATTTTCAAGACCGTTTTGCTGATCCGGTTTCGGTACTGGCATGGCTGACGGCCACAAAGGGGATTCTGGCCATCATGCTGGAGTATTGGTTGGTTCGGCGCACACGGCAGTTGCCGCCCGAGCGGTTGGTGGTCTGTTCCTATCTTTGCTTTGGCCTTGTTTCGCTGGGGTACGGGTTCATTGAGAGCCTGCCGCTGCTGCTCTGTCTGCAAATGGTATTTGTATTTGCTGAAAGTGTGGGACTAACCCAGTTATTGACACTGGTTTCCCTGTGCGCTCCCGTGCACATGCGCGGCTGGTACTTTTCTCTCTTTGGCATGCATTGGGACATCTCCCGCTCATTCGGACCGTATCTCGGCAGTTTGCTACTGCTTCAGTGCGGGGGCGAGGTGTTGTTTTTGAGTATCACCATAGTGTTGGCTGGTGGTGCCGTCGCACAGCACAGGTATTTGACCCACGTGAGCAGACAGCTTGGCCATTCATCTGGTCCGTAACCGAACAAACAAGGGTATTCCCCACCGGTCGGATTGGAACCGATGGGAAACACCCTTGCCGATTGAAGGCGTGTGTCGAAAGCATGGGGTAACGCCTGTTCGTTGACGCCAGCTTATCCCTTGATCTGCCGATAACAGCCGGACGCAAAATGCAAAAACAGGTGCAATGCGACGCGAGAGGTAACATCGCGCAGATCCTTGGTCGGATCTACGCAGACGATGTCCATCCCGATCACCTTGTGATGTCTTCCCAACTCGCGGGCACTGTAGAACAATTCTTCCGCCGTGAGCCCGGCCGGCCCGATCGCCGGGACACCGGGAACAATGGACTGATCCATCACGTCCACATCAAAAGTGACATAGATCGCATCACATTTTTCCGACAGATAGTCTATCGCCCAGGACAGCACCTGTTTCATACCGGTCTGCCGGACGTGTCTGGCGGTAAACAGCGTCACTCCTTTTTGCTCCGCATACTGACGGTATTCCCTGGAGTTGGCGAAGCTGCGCAGCCCGATCGTCACGATGTCATCTGCCCTAACCACTTCCGTTTCAATCAGGCTGCGGATCGGAGTGCCGTTGGACGAACCGCCGTACGACGTATCGCGCACGTCAAGGTGAGCGTCAAATTGAATCAGCCCGATCCGCTGCTGACGAGTGCGCCGGAGCCCTTGCACCGCCGGGTACGTAATGGAGTGGTCGCCGCCGATGAGGATCGGACGTCCCGTGAAACGCGTCGTCACTTCGCAAAGGGCTTCTTCGATGTTGCGGTGGCACCGGGCGATGTCTGTGATGTGCATCTTTACATCGCCGAGATCGACCGCGCTCAAGGCAGACAAATCGATGTCTTCGTCCATGTCGTAGGTGGTAAACGAACTCCACAACTGCCGAAACTGTTGGGGGTGACTGTGAGCCCCGGAAAAACTGATCGAACTTTTTGACAAGGGAACTCCGATGAGCAGCAGATCGGGCTGCTCCCCGTCCCTGGGCAGATCAGGCGTAATCCAGTCAGAGAGCCGGGTCACGTACGGATCCCCCTTGCCCGGCGTAAAGCGAAGCGGTGGTGCGCCAATGTACGATAATTGGTTCATCGTTTTCACGTCCTCCTTTGCCCTTCACCAGTTCACGTTATCAGATGATGGCTGCACCGGGTTGGTACAAACGTATCCACTGCCCACCCGGCAGGTGATGAATGCAATTCACGCTTCGTGACTCAGCACTTTACTTAAAAAAAGGCGCGTGCGGGGGTTGTCTGGATTTGAAAATATTTTTTCCGGCGGTCCATCCTCAATGAGCCGCCCTGCATCCATTACCACCACGCGGTCCGCCACTTCCCGCGCAAAGCCCATCTCATGCGTTACCACGACCATCGTCATGCCATCAGCGGCCAATTCCTTCATCACGCCAAGCACTTCTCCCACCAGTTCCGGGTCCAGCGCCGAGGTAGGCTCGTCAAACAGCATCACCTTCGGTTTCATCGCCAGCGCCCTGGCAATGGCCACCCGCTGTTTTTGCCCACCCGAGAGATTGTCAGGATAGGCGTCTGCCTTGTCAGACAGGCCCACTTTTTTCAGCAGATCGCGAGCCAGCGCGGTGGCGTCCTGCCTGCTTGTCTTGCGAACGGTCATCGGAGCCATGATAATGTTTTCCAATACAGTCCGATGAGGAAAAAGGTTAAAGTTCTGAAACACCATGCCCACTTCGGAACGAACCTTGTCCAGTTCCGCCTGCGGCATCTCTGTCACCTTGTCTCCCCGCCGGATCAGGCCGATCGGTTTTCCCTCGATGAAAATCGATCCGTCCTGAAATGGTTCTAGGTAGTTCATGCACCGCAGCAAAGTGCTTTTGCCCGAACCGCTGGGACCGATGATGACGACCACTTCCCCTTTGTTCACGGTCAGGCTGACGTCTTTCAGCACGTGCACAGCCCCGTAGAACTTGTTGATTCGCTCCACCCTGATCATGCTCTCGCCCCCTCGACACTCAACTTCCGCTCGAAGTAACTGATTACCTTGGAGATGGTGAAGTTGACCAGGAAGTACAGCAGGGCAATGCCGATGTAAATCTCAAAGTAGCGGAAGTTGTTGGCCACGATCAGATTGCCGGCCCGCATCAGCTCGGAGACGGTGATCACCGACAGGAGTGAGGAGTTTTTGGTCAGTGCGATAAACTCGTTGCCAAGCGGCGGCAGCATGCGGCGAACCGCCTGCGGCAGAATGACCTTGCGCATCGTTTGCCAGTGGCTCATCCCCAGCGAACGGCCAGCCTCCATCTGCCCTTTGTCAATCGACTGAATCGCGCCGCGTACGATCTCCGAAACGTAGGCGCCGCTGTACATGCCAAGTCCCAGCACTCCGGCCATCGAAGCGCTCAGGTCGATCTGCATGCCGATTGCCAGCCCGTAATAGAGAATCATCAATTGGACCAGAAGCGGAGTACCGCGAAACCAGGCCAGGTAGCAGCCGGCTAGGGTGGACAGCACCCGGTTGGACGACATCCGGCTCAAGCCCACCACCAAGCCGATGCAGGAACTGAGAAGCATGGCCATAAACGTCATGGTGACCGTAACCCACAACCCACTCATCAATGCGCTAAAGTTGTTTCCCTCAAACAGGACCAAGAAATCAAGCTGCATGTTTCACCTCTCCCTTCTGCCGGGTCCGGGCAAACGGGAGCACCGGCTGATGCCCCCGTCACTCACCAAACCACTTTTCTACGATTTCCTGGTACTTACCATTCTCTTTAAGCGTCTGGAGCGCCTTGTTTACAGCCTCGCGGAACGCCTGGTTTTCTTTGCGGATGCCGTAGCCGTACTCTTCTTTGGTCAGCGGCTCGTCCAGCACTTTTACCGTTCCGTTGTTCTTGGCGTATACCTTGGCTGCCGGACCACCGGTGACAACGGCGTCTACGCGGCCGCTCTCCAATTCCAGAAACATTTCCACGTTTTTCTCAACTTCCACCAATTGGATGTCAGGGTAGTTTTCCTTCAGGAAGGAAACGGACTTGGTTCCGATTTGGACCGAAACCTTCTTGCCCTTCAGATCATCAATTCCTTTGATCGTATTGTTGTCTTTCTTCACCATGATCGCCAGGCCGCCCGGATAGTAGGAATCGGAAAAGTCAATCGTTTTTTTCCGTTCGTCCGTGATGTACATCGCGGACACGATGATGTCAAACTTCTTGCCCTGCAGACCCGGAATCAGTCCCTTAAACTCCGTGTCGACAAACTCTACCTTTTCCGCACCCAATTCCGCCGCCACGGCCCGGATCAAGTCGATATCAAAGCCTTCGTACTCATTTTGTGCATTCTTGTACTCAAACGGCTGGAAGGTGGCATCCGTTCCTGCAACAAGGGTTTTGGTCTCCTTGATCTTGTTCAGCACCTCATCACTGGCTGCACTCTCGTTCGTCCCCCCGGACGACTGCTGCTGTCCGCAGGCGGCCAGCGTTCCGGCCAACAGCAGCGAGAGCATTGTCATCCCTACACGTTTCCATTTGTTCATCTGGTTGTCCCCCTTTGAAAATTTTGATGGTTTTCATTTGCCCAACCATTCATTCAAGAAGCGTGCCAACTGCGAAGCGGGCATGATGAGTTCCCGGGAAACGAAAAAAGGGCGGCAGTTTCTGCCGCCCGGCGAAACTTGCCGCCTACTCTTCCTGGTACTTTTTCAGCTTGTCCCGCAGCGTCCGCTCGCCGATCCCGATCACCTGAGCCGTTTTGCGCCGATTCCCCCGACAGGCAGACAAATTGTGCAGAATCACTTTTCGCTCCACTTCCTCCAGCGTTTCGCCTACATAAACGGGGATCAAGGTGCGGCCCGACATGGCCGGCTTGCCCTGGAGCTCCGGCGGGAGATCCCGCAGTTGAATGACGGAAGAGGTGGTCAGGGCAATCGCCCGCTCCACGATGTTTTGCAGTTCCCGCACATTGCCGGGGAACGAGTAATTTTCCAGCACCTGCAGCGCTTCCTGAGAGATACCGTCCACCGGTTTGCCGAGCTGTGCGCTGATCTTTTCCAGGAAGTGCTGAACCAAAAGGGGGATGTCTCCTTTCCGTTCGCGCAGTGGAGGCAGGCTGATCGGGATCACGTTGAGCCGATAGTACAAATCCTCGCGAAAGCGGTTCGCCTTCACCTCTTTCATCAGATCACGGTTGGTGGCGGCGATAATCCGCACATCAACCGGTTTTTCTTCGAGTCCGCCAAGCGGTACGACCTTTCGCTCCTGAATCACTCGCAAAAGCTTGCTCTGCACGGAAAGGTCCATCTCTCCAATCTCATCGAGAAAGATGGTTCCGCCGTCGGCCAGCACAAACTGACCCGGTTTGCTTTGGGTGGCTCCGGTAAACGCTCCCTTCTCGTAACCAAACAACTCCGACTCCAGCAGGTTATCCGGGATGGCCGCACAATTGACCGCCTGAAACCGTCTGCGCTGCCGCTTCCCCTGATAGTGCAGGGCGCGCGCCACCAGTTCTTTGCCGGTGCCGCTCTCACCAGTGATCAGGACGTTGGAATCAATGTCTTTCACCTTTTCGATCAGCGAGAGCACCTGCTGCATTGCCGGGCTGGTCCCGATCAGTCCCCAGCGGTTGGTCAGCTTGTCCAGTTCTTCGCTAAGCCATTGTACTTTGGTCTGCAGTTGGTAAAACTCCTCCGCTTTAGACAGCAGCAGTTCCAGCTCATCCATCATCAACGGTTTCGTCACGTAGTAAAAAGCGCCGCTGCGCATCGCTTCCACCGATGAGGGGATGCTGCCGTAGGCGGTCATGATAATTACCATGGTATGCGGTGAGATCCGCTTGATCTCCTTCAGGATCTCCGTTCCGTCGCAATCACCTATCTTCAAATCCAGCAGCACGATCGGTACTTCCATCTGCCTGAGCAGCGAAAGCGCTTCGAGCGGCTCGGTAAAGGTGTAGACGTTGTACTTTTCCTCCAGAGCGAATTCCAGCGAGTTGCAAATGGCTGGTTCGTCGTCAATAACGATGATAGGACGCATAGGTCTCCACCCCTTCCTCAGGTCTTGGGAGTTGCATGGTCATGATGGTGCCGCTTCCCGCCTCACTGCGCACATCAATGCTTCCGTTGTTCTCTTTGATCAGTTGATAACTGATGGACAGGCCAAGCCCCAGTCCGTGCGGCTTGCTGCTGTGGAAGGGCTCGAAGATTCGATCCAGTTCTTCAGGTTTGAGTCCGTGACCGTTGTCCTCCACTTCCAGTACCGTCAGCCGTTCTTCGTAACGGGCGCGAATTGTCAGTACGCCCTGCGGTTCCATCGCATCAATAGCGTTCATGACCAGATTGATTAGCACCTGTTTGATTTGATGAGGGTCAGCCAGGGCGAACACACCTGCAGGCAGCTCGGTTCGCACCTCGATCTGCTTCTCCTTGAGCCGGGGTTTCAAAAGAAGCAGCACCGACTCTACCATTCGCTCTACCGGAAAACGAACCGGATGAGAATGTCTTGGACGGGCGTAATCAAGCAGGTCGCTCACCAGCGTATTTAACCGCTGGATTTCCTTGGGAACCTGCTCGGCAAAAAAGTCGCGATACTTGGGATTGTCAAATTTTTTCGGCAACAACTGTGTATAGGTGAGAATGGACATCAACGGATTGCGAATCTCGTGGGCAATCCCGAGCATCAGCTGTCCCAGCGAACGCAGCCGGTCCTCCCGCTCCACCTTTTTCTCCAGCTCTTTTTGTTCCGTAATATCCTGAAAGTTGATGATCGCACCGGTAATCTCCTGTGTGGTGGCGAATATGGGATAGATGCTGTAGCGAATGATCCGCTCCCGCCTGCCGGGCTGTCCGGTGCGCTGCCAGCGGCATTCCTTTTGTTCATACACCGCTCCCTCCCGCAGCGTTCTGGCCACTTCTGACGCGGGAATAAACTGGGTGAGCACCGTCTCCGTCAGGCTGCGGCCCGACAGGGGTTCTGACGGGGACAGAAAGTCGACTGCCTTGCGGTTGACGAGCAAAATGTTCATGTCCTTGTCCAGCGTGACGTAAGAGCTGTAGGTACTGTCAAGCAGCTGCTGCTGGAACCGCACGTTTTCCTGCAGCAGCCTCATCTTCTCCTCCAGTTTCTGATTGATCTCCGAAATCTCGTTGGTACGCCTGGTCACTTCCCGCTTGAGCAGGCGATTCCACCACGCTACAACGAGAAAAATCAGCACACTTGCGGCCAGCCCCAGTTTCAGATAAAACATGATCCGCTGTAATTGGGGTGCGGACGGCATGATGTACTCGCCAAACCACTTGCGCTCGATTTTTTCATAGGTGCCGTTTTGCTTGATCGCCTTGATTCCGCGGTTGATCACCTCCAATAGCCGCTGGTTATGGGGCATCACAGCCACGCCGTAATCGGTTGGATCAATCGGTTCCCCGACGATCTTGATCAGCGACTGCTGATTTTTTTTCTGGATGAAGTACTGCCCGGTGATTCGATTCCCGACGAACGCGTCAACCTCACCATTCAGCAGCAGCTGTATGGCCTCTTCCTGGCTGTCAGTCGTCACGAACTCCGCCCGCTCCAATTGACTTAACAGATCATTGGCAATGTCCCCCTTTTGCAGGGCGATCCGCCGCCCTTCCAGATCGCGGATGCCGTAGATGTACATATTGTTTTTCAAGACGAAGATTCCTTGCGAGCTGGTAAAGTATGGTAGAGAGAAATCGTACACCTGATCGCGGTTTTTGCTGTACTTCATCCCCTGCACGGCATCCACCCTACCGCTTTTCAATGCTTCCAGGGCCTGATTCCAGGGCATGGGCAAATATTCAATTTTGAGCCCAGTTTCGATGGACACGGCGTTGAGCACGTCAATATTAAACCCGGTATAGCTGCCCGATTCACCGATGTATTCAAAAGGCGGGAAATTGTTGTCACCAGCCACCCGGATGACGTGCTGGTAATCGGCACGGCTGACGTCGGCTGCAAAAAACAGAATCAGTATCAGGGCAGCAAGTATCCCCCCAACGATCTGCACTGCTTTTTTCATCACTCGCCCCCTCCCACTGATGCACTTATGCAAGAATCACTCCAGCAGACCATGCGCATGGTGTAGTGGCACCATTGTATTATGGAATGACGAACTGCACCAGTAAGATACAGACAGTTAATTAACATAATTTTTGTTATGTTAACAATGCCCTTTGCCGGATTTTCTCTGGCAAAGGGCATTGCTTGAATCGATAGCAATTGTCGAACGCATGTAGCGTTTGTCCTCATAAGGAGGATCGGTTCTCCCCGCCCAGCATCCCGCAGCCTTGTGGGCAGCGGGGAGATTACGGTTGGTACAGCTTGAACAACGCTTGGGTGCCGCTGTTTTCTTCACCGGATGCGGCCAACTGCTCGTACAATTGTTTGGCCAGCCGCAAACCCGGCGTATCCAGCCCCATCTCCTCTGCAGCTTCCAGCGCGATGCCCATATCCTTGATAAAGTGCTTGACGTAGAACCCCGGCGCGAAGTCGCCTCTCAGCATCCGCGGAGCCAGATTGGAGAGAGACCAACTGCCGGCAGCACCTGCCTCGATGCTCTTCAGCACGTTGGCCGGATCAAGACCCGCCTTTCTGGCGTAGGCCATCGCTTCACAGACACCAATCATGTTGGCGGCAATCGCAATTTGGTTGCACATTTTGGTGTGCTGACCGGCTCCAGCCCCGCCCTGCAGCACGATGTTGGTACCCATGTGCCTGAGAATCGGTTCCACTGCTGAAAACACTTCGGCATCACCGCCGACCATGATTGTCAGCCTTGCTTCTCGCGCACCGATGTCGCCGCCGGAGACGGGAGCGTCCAGCGCGAACATTCCCCGCGCGCGTGCCAGTTCATGGATTCGCCTGGCCAGAGATGGAGTGGATGTGGTCATGTCAATCAGGTAGCTACCCGCTTTGCCGTTAGGCAGGATGCCGTCCTCACCCAGGTAAACTTCCTCCACATCCTTTGGATATCCAACCATTGTGATGATGAGGTTGGCTTCGCGCGCCAGATCAGCCACCGAGTCCTTGATGGTCGCTCCCAAGGGGACCAACGCCTCTGCTTTTGCCCGGGTGCGGTTGTAAACAAGTACCCGATACCCGGCAGCAAGCAGGTGGCCGGCCATACTTTTGCCCATTACCCCCGTTCCGATAAAGCCAACAACCGTATTGTCCCTTGTCAATCTCATGCGTATCCTCTCCCTCTTCATTTGTATTCTCGCCGGTTCCGTTAGCTGGAACAACTAGCTTTTGCTTTTCCCTTCGCCTGCTCCTTTTTGTTCGATGTATTCCTCCAGCGTGAGCCCCTTCGCCGTAATCTCCTGCGCCGCTTCCTTGCCGACGTAACGCAGGTGCCACGGCTCATAGGAATAGCCGGTAATGTGTTCTTTTCCCTTTGGATAACGAATAATGAAGCCGTACTTGGGCGCGTTTTCGGCCAACCACTTCCCCTCCGTGGTTTCGCCAAAGCGCTCCACCAGCGCGTAGCCCACACTCGGACTGGAGACATCCATGGCAAGCCCCGTTTGATGCTCACTCTGTCCGGGAACGGCACTGGTGCGATTGGCCTCTTCCGCCCCCTGCTGCTGCGCGTTCCAGGTAAAGATCGCTTTCTGTCTTTCATACGAGCGGTAACCGGAGACTCCAGCCAGTTGAATGTTTTCAGCGGCTGCCTGGGCGAACAGCTGCTCCAATGCCAGTGCCGCTTCCCTGCGCATCAGTTTCTTGGGATCGTCACCCTTGAACGAAAACGGTATATTCGGCTGGACCAAATCATTCGGGACGTAATCGGGGGGAAGTTCCCGATGTTTGTTGACCACGACCATCACGTCCTGCACGTTGCTGACCATGACCACGTCATCGCCCTTTTTCCCAGTTGACGCCGACTCTTTCGGGCTTGGTGACGGCTGTTCCTGTTGATGCGTCTGTCCGTCGGTTTGGTCGCTGGCGTCTGCATCCGCTTCGATTGGCTGCTCCGGGGTCCGGTCGCGCGGGGGGGTGGATGTGTCCTGCTTCGGTTGAGTCACCGGCCGTTCTGCCTGTCCGTTTTCCTCCGGTGACGATGACGGGTACAGGGAATGAACGTACCGGGTCAACTCCTCTTGATTGGCTGCCCCCACCCAGGTCATGCCGGCGAAAATCAGCGATAACAGCACGGGAATGCCTTTTTTCATGGTTTCATCTCCTCAGCGTGTGCAAAGCTCATCTCTAATACTACCACATTCGGCTGCATCTGCCGGGTAGGAAAAAAGGACAAAAAAAGAATCCACGTTTGAACAACCGGTGGATCCTCACAACATCGCTCCCTTGGGGGCGGAAACTGTCTGCCCGCAATCAATCTTTATTTGATCGGTATGTAGACATCCAACTCCGAATCTTCTGAATCAGGCTGGAATCGCTCATCATACAACTCAAAGAAGGGAGCGTCCCCATCCCGCTGATAGCCTGATTGCGGCAGCCACTCGTCATATATTTTCTTGTACGTCTCACTTAACTTGGAGATGTGCCCGCGGTGAGTAAAGACGAGGTACTCGTGTTCGGGGACGTGCCGGGCGGTCATGCCTTCCGGTATGTTGGCCGTACTGGGTGCCTCCACGCCGACAATATACGTGAACTCATGCGGTTCGTCGAAACAGACGCCCAATTCTGCCTTCTCGTTTACGCGCTCCGTCAGCTCGTCAATGCGGGTAAACAGATCTTGCCACAGTTTGGGAAGCTGATCCATTGTCGAGTATGGACCGGTATGCTCCAAACCGATAATGGTAAATGCGCTTCGCTTGACAGGTGTGAAGTCCAAGGAAATGCCCTCCTTAGCCGATACGGATTGGATGATCGTCCGTGAACGTCTGGTTGCAGCGATGACTTGAACGACCCAGTTTAACTATTACCACCTTTACTATAAAATGTCAATTGGTACTGTGAGAACAGAGCCAAAAAAAGACACCTCCGGACTCATCGCTTCCGACGGTGCCAATCGTATTGATACAACCACTGATCAACTGCATGATGGACATCGATCTCCATGCTCAGTAGGGTCTTTGATATCCGGGTGATCCGTTTCAGGAGGGAGTTGATTGTTTCCTCTTTCCATTGGGATTTGACAATGGCATAGGAGATTTGTCTCATCCTGCGGGCCGAATGCAGCAGGAGAGCAGCCAGTGCGGCGGCATCACTTTGGGAAAGAAAGGGAGCATGAGAGCCAATGTAGTGAGCAAAGCCCTCCCGTTCGTTACTAAGGATGATGTTTACCCTGCGGCTGAGAACACCAAGTGCCTCTGCTCTCGTCGGGAATTCGCGAAAGAAGGTGTCAGCCACCTCGGGCCATTCATTGTGCAGGCGTATCAGCGCTTTCAGGCCATACAGATGTTCCACCCCGTTGATGAAAAGCCTGCCCCTGATGTACTCCTCCAGCTTGTGACAAAAGAGAAGGCTTAGCCACTCTTCATCCTGCTCCATGCTGAAAGTTCCCTGCTGTTCCAGCAGCAGGACTTCGCCACAGTAGTTCAGGGCAGGAGAGTAAACAGCCTGCTCCAACAGTTGGTATGGCAGCGTTCCCTTGAACCCGAAGTATTGATCAAGGACGCGTACGCTGCTGCCGGATGATCCGCAAATCACCAGATAGTGGCCGTCATGATCGGGAGGAAACAGCGGGTATCGGGCGTGCAGCACAAAGGGATCCACTTTAAGCAGGAAGGGCTGCCCGATGGTGCGAATGACTCTTAACAAGTTATCGCTGCCAACATTCTCAAGCTTCCACTGAAACAGGCGGTCCAAACACGCTGCCATTGCTGTCTTTCTGCTTTCCAGTCTTTGCAAAAACCTTGTATCAAGTCGAGGCCCTCCGTACAGCGGACCGATCTCCAGAAAGGGCAAGGCGTACCGCTCCAATCGGTGAAAGCGGAGCAAAAGCGAAGCGTTGGCCCAGAAACAGTTGTGTCCCATTCTACCGCTGTAGTCCGTTTCCGCAAAGAAACGAACCAAATTCTGACTTGCCTGCCGGTTCACTCTCCTCCCCCTCCTGTTCTGCTCACCAGCGGCAGCGTTCCATCGGCAAGCAAACCTGTGTGAACCCCGATCGTCAGAACATTGCTGGTCCCCTCCATGTACTCCACCATCCAGGAGTCGCGCTGCAGCTTGTCGAGATAGGGGTGATTCGCTGCCACCTCTGGTCCCAATATGGCACAGCATGTTCTCGTCGTCTCTACCGCCAGCCGATTCATATACAGTTTGGCCAGCGACGCGTAATGCCTCGCTTCCAGCGATCCCCGATCGCACAAAATCGCTGCCTGCATGGCCAGCAGTCGTCCTCGTTTCACCTGCCACTTTAATCGTGCCAGGGCAATTTCCTCATGGGCAGTCAGTCGTTTGGCAGATTCGGTGTAAGCAATCGCCGCCCGGGCCAACCCGACTGCCATCGCCGCTGTAACCGGCCGCATGAACTGGAAGGTGGAGAGTGCACCTAAAAAGCCGCGCATCAACGGTTTGCGGTGATATCCCAAGACGTGTTGTGCGTTAAGTTGCAGATTGCAAAACGAGATGCGTCCCAAGCGGGCAGCCCGCAGTCCTATGGTCTGGTCCGTGGTCCGCGTCAAGCTGTGTCTGTTTTCGTCTGCTTTGAACAAAAAGGCTTCCATTCCCAACAGAGAGGGCATACGCTGCTTCACTGGGCGAGTGCGCGCGAAAACAACGTACCAGTCGGCATGCGCGCCGCTGCCGATGTAACGTTTTGACCCGTTGAGGAGGAAAGTACCGTCCTGCTGCGGGACCGCTGTCGTGGAGATGGCAGCAGCATCCGAACCTGCATCCGGCTCGGTAAGTGCAAACGCGGACCAGGCCACATGTTGAAGATAGTGATGAAAGAACTGATCTTTCTGTTCTTCCGTTCCCAACTGGTTAACCACAGTGCCGGCCAGATTGGGACCGGGCAGAGCCAGATACAGACCCGGATCGCCGTACGCCAGCTCTTCGGCAAAGCAGACATTTTCCAGCGATGTAGTACCGTAAAAGACGGAACCGTCAGACAGCTTGATTCCCTGCCAATACTTGGGCGGCATCTTAAAATGTCGCAGTGCTGCAAAAAACGGATCGGCAAAAATTGCTGCAAGGGTATCGACACGCTCTTCGCCGGCAAACGCCAGCTCACGAAACGCGTCCGAAAAAGGGCGCAGCCACTTGCGCCACAACTCGAGATTCAACCGCCTCTCCTCCCTACCTGATTCGCTTCTTGCCAGCGGGGTGGCTGGCATCAGACAGATTTTCCATCCGTTCGATCAGCCCCACCCACCGATGCAGCTGCACACGGTATTCGCTGAGCCGTGTCTCCGCGGTGGTCCCCCGTGCGCCATGAACAGGGGCAATCTGATCGATCACTTCCGCTTGAGACCATGCCAGGGCACGCAGTTCCTGTATTGATTCGCAGGCGTGCAAGAGTTGTCGATCCACCTGATCGGCCAAGTCGAGGTACCACAAGCGGTTCGCCGTACATTCGGCAAAAGCTGAGACCAGCGCATGCTGCACCAGTTGATGCCGGTTAAGCGGAACCCCAAACGCTCTCCGCTCGTGGCTGTATGTGATGACCGTCTCGGCAGCCGCACACAGCGTGTTAATCATGATGCCTGCCACAAACAGATATCGCAGATTGTGATGTTCTCTCATGCGCTCCGGTTTTGACAATGGCGTCAGGTTGGTCGCGAATTCCATTTCCAGAACGGCACAGCTCCATCCTTCTCCTTCCATTACCAGACGAAGCGATCGTTTGGGCACCTGCATTCGATAACCTCCGCACACGTACCACTGATGCTCACCAGGTTGGAAGCTGGGCGGCAGCAGGACAACCGCCACCCCTGGCTGATCCGTTCCGTACAGGTAGAGCGGCCCTGCAATACCGATCAGCTGAGTCAACTGCTCTTCCAACCTGGTAAGGAGTTCCGCTGGATGAGCTCCTCTCTTCAGTACCTTGCGGGCGAAGATGGTTGACGTGGTCTTCATCGTTCCGCTGGACGGCTCGCCAGGTACATCAACATGGCCGCCTTCAGTTTTGCCTTGGCGCGGATCGTTTCGCTTGCTTCCTTGTGGGCAATCCAGATGTCAGTGGCCTGTCCGATGCGAACCTCAAGAGCGGACAGATTCGCTTCCAATTGCGCCAGTTCCTCCCGCTCGGCAGCACTGGCCCGGTATTTGTACGCATCCCGCGCCTTGTCGTTGGTCACGTACACTTTTTCACCGTCTACCATGACGTGCGCATCTTTCCCTTCCCCGCGGATCTTGAGGATTGCATCTGCTTCCTTCCGCTCGATTTCTGCCCCCAACCGAATCCGGCGCGCGATCAGTTCCCGTTTTTGGGCATGCGCTTCCTCCCTGGCGCGTCCTGCTTTTATCAGTTCCTGTGCAGCATCATCCAACTCCCGGATTGTCTCTGACAGAAGCAACGGCGAAACCAGCGCCAGATAATCGGCAGACGTGCTGCTCCGGGTAAGGAGCAGGTTGGTAGTCTGCCGCACAGCTTCTGCCCCATAATCATCAGCAAGCCGCAAAATCCGCTCCCGCAGCTCGGCAAATTTGTCATGATAAAGCTGATACGTCATCCTCGGCACCTCCTCACTGGCGTAACTCTGCCATTTGTTCGTCCCGGGCACGGACTTGCCTGGTATCGTACTGCTTGGTCAGATACAGCTGCTGCAGCACTTTTTCGATTTCCACCTCTTTGATTTCCACCTTTTGAATGGTGTAGTGGGATGACAGGACGGACAGCATCGGCATCACGTCGGAGTCGTCGCGGAGTTCAAAGAACACCTTGTTTTCCTCCACCTTGAGCGGCGTGATCGGCGGCACGCCCCCGTCCGGGTGGGGCGCCACTTCCAGCACCAGCAGTTTGCTTTCGCCAAGCAGCCGTCTAAGGTTTTCCTTGGTACCGTCAAACTTGACCTGTCCATTGTCAATTAAAATCACCCGTTTACACAACTTTTCGATGTCGTCCATGTTGTGCGAGGTGAGCAAGATCGTCGTTTTATCTTCCTTGTTGACTGTGTGCAAAAACTCCTGTATGTAGTTCTTGGATACGATGTCCAGACCAATTGTAGGCTCATCGAGGAAAACAATGGGCGGGGCATGCAGGAGTGCGGCCACCACCTCTCCTTTCATACGTTCCCCCAGGGAAAGCTGGCGCACAGGTCGTTTCAACGTGTCACCCATATGCAGGGCTTCGGTAAATCGGTTCAATCTTCGCTTGAAGTCGCGATCGGGGATGCGGTAGATTGCCTTTAGCAATTCAAATGATTCTAGCAGCGGTAGATCCCACCACAGTTGAGTGCGCTGTCCGTACAGGACACCGATGTTTTGGGCATGCTTTTTTCGATCCTTGACGGGATCAAGACCCAGAACCCGTATCTGCCCGGAAGTTGGCGTCAGTACGCCGGACAGCATTTTGATCGTGGTCGACTTGCCGGCGCCGTTAGGGCCCAGATAACCGACGAACTCCCCTTGCGCGATCTCCATGTTCAGGTTGTTGACGACCCGTTTCCTCTCCCCTTTCATACCGAACATCCGAAAGAAGTAGTTGCGAAACGAAGTGTTGCCGTAGTAGATCAGATAATCCCGACACAGGTTTTTGGTCGTAATGATCATCGTATCAACGCTCCCCCCTCATGATCCAGCGCCAGCGTATGCGCGTATGGCACGGCTCCAGGTATAGTAGCTGATCGTCGCACAACCAATGCAGGCCACCAGACAAGCCAGCAGCACCCAATTGCCAAACATACTTTCCTCGCTGCGACCGATCAGGTAGACTCCAGGGTAAAAACCCATAAACGCCTGCGGCAGAACAAATGTGAGAAAAGCCTGAAACCACTTGGGGAAGAACGTGATTGGAAAGTCGGAGACATTGTCGTATATCGCTTCCCGCAGTTCGAACAATCCGCCGCTTTGCAGAAATCGAAAGGAAAAGGAGGCGATGAACAGCAGAATCGAGGAGCAAATGATTGTGCCGCACACCATCAACAGTCCGGTGATCAGGATGGAAGGCAGATCCCAGTCGCGCAAATGATATCCGGAGTAGCACAGGGCTCCCATTCCAAACAAGGCGGGGCCGATACTGTTGATGTTAATCCGCTTGCAGACAAACTGAAACAGCGGATTGAGAGGCCGCACCAGAATGCGGTCAAACTCGGCAAAACGAATGTAGTAGTCTATCTCCTGCAGTTGAATAAAGAAAAGAAAGCTGAGCGAATAGGAGATCATGCTCATGGAGGCCAGAAAAACCACCTCATAAAAGTTCCAGCCTGCCAGCGACGGCAGCTTGCGCGTTAGGACGTAG
Source organism: Brevibacillus sp. (assembly GCA_017656235.1). Classification (GTDB taxonomy): domain Bacteria; phylum Bacillota; class Bacilli; order Brevibacillales; family Brevibacillaceae; genus Brevibacillus_E. Next base: position 724,441 of record JACDOF010000001.1, on the reverse strand, counting down.
AGAAAGACAATGGTAAACGCCCCGCTGCCGGTTACGGCAAAAATCCCGAAGAAAAAGTTGAACGGGTACATCAGACGGGACCGGAGATTGGCCCGCTGCATCTTGATATACAGCAAAAGGTAGTCGATGATGCCCATATTATCCTCCTGAGATCAACAATTTGTTTTCAAAGTAGCGGCTGAAGCCTTTGGTCAGGGCGAGCAGACCGATGGCCCATGCTGCCTGCAGCGAAAGCAGTTCCAGGTATTGATCGGGAGCGGCTGTTCCCGAGTAAATCTGAATCGGAATGTCGTACAAGCAGCGGAACGGCATGATATGGATCAGGTCACGCAGCCAGTCCGGAAAAATCCACACGGGCAGCACCCTGCCGGAAAAGATGGCAATTGCCGAGCTGAGCATGATTTCAAAAGACCATACCTCAACGAAGGGAAAGGCAAGCAGGCCAATAAAAAACTGCATCGTAAACTGAACGATCACTCCCAGCAGCACACTGCTCAAAAACACAGCCCAAACTACCATCGAATCGGGCAGATTGACCGGAAACAAAATTGTCGTTACGGCAATCACCGGCACCATCACGGTTATCACCCCTGCCCCCATCATCCCCAGCAAACGAAACAGCATCGCCATCTGGTAATCCCAGGGACGCTGGAAATCGATCGCGATCATCCCGTTTTGAATGCGCTGGCTGATTTCAAAGACAATGGTCGGGCTGTACAGCGCCTGCAGGATCATGGAAACGGTAGCGTACGTAAGCATGACATCCAAGGTTACGCCAATCCGCTCCAGGTAATCCGTCCTTTGCAACAGGGTAATCCAGACCCAACGAATAGCAAAAACGGAAAACAAAGTCGCGAGTATTCGGGTCAAGATTTCAAACCGGTAAATCGTACTGCTCCGCAGCACTTTTCCGGAGAGCAACAGGTACTTCAAAGAGACTCCTCCTTCTTTCGATCAGCATAAAAACGGGTACGTCCCGACTGCCCTCGACGAGCATCTTCCCTCATTGCTTGCATCCTGGTTACGGCAAATCAAGCAGCCGTTTGGCATTGCCAGACATGATCATGGACCACACCTCTTCGGGAAGAGCGGAGGCGGACGCGGACATTCGCTGTTTGATCTGTTTGATCCGGTCCACTCCTTCAGACAAGCCGCACATCGGATAGTCGGTGCCAAAAAGGAGTTTGTGAGCTACCCCGGCGGCGGCTGCCTTGCCCAGTATCGCAACAACCTGATCAACGGGCTGAAAGCTGGAAACGATAGAAAGATCGGCGTAAACGTGAGGGTAACGTGCAAGTAAGACAATCGTTTCCTCAATCCAGGGCCAGCCCATGTGGGCAATCACGAGCGTCAGGGTGAGATATCGCTTCAGGACGTGCTCCAATCGGCTGGGATGACAATGGCGATACGATACGCGCTTGATTGGCGAAAAACCCATATGTACGAGCACCGGCAGGCCATGTTCAGCGGCATCATCATACAAAGGCCGCCATCCCGGATCATCGGGCGCAACTTCCAAATAGCCAAAGGCCAGTTTGTAACCGCGCAGCTGATACCGTTTCCTTTCCCGCACCAACTCTTCTTTGACGAGAGCATCTTGTGCGTCGTATGAGGCCAGCCCTACCAGCCTTTGTGGTGCTTGACGGCACCATTCGCCCACCATATCGTTGGTCACGTGCACACTCAGTTTTCTCCGTGAGTCAAAAGCCAACAGCACCGCTGTATCTATACCCGCCTGGTCCATATCCTTCAACAGTCTGGCCGGGTCGACCGTAATCTCCTCAGCTCGCTTCCCGCACGCTTCCATCATCTGCCGGGCAAATTCCAAAGGGTATTCCCGGTGCAGCCGACCAACGTGGACGTGAAAGTCTATCACCACAGTGGCACCCTCCTTTAAATGAGTGAGGTACTTACACTCCTCTGTCCCTCATCAGATTCACGTGCCGGTTATATGCTAGTTATGACAATACATTGTTAGGAAGCTCCTGTATATCAATGTGACGTTATTACTGTGTTAGGAAATGACTTCAAGTGATTCCTGATAGCGGTTAGCTGCTAGTTCCGTTAACGGTTGTTTCACGGTGGTGAGATAGTGCACAGGGAATCAATTGGGCTAAAGTATGGATGAACAGCGTAAAATGATTTTGCCAAAGGAGGCTGGTTTCATGCGCTGGCAAGACGACCAGAAAACCACCGTCTCATCCGGTTCGCCTTTTGAAGAGATCATCGGCATGTCCCGGGGCGTGCGCTTGGGCCACTTTCTGGCCATTTCCGGTACGGCTCCTTTGCTGCCCGACGGCACCACAGCCTGCCCGGGTGATGTGTACGGGCAGACCAAACGGTGTCTGGAGATCATGCAGGAGGCAGTGGAAGATGCCGGAGGGCGACTTCATGACACGGTTCGAATCAGGGTAATGCTTACCGATATCTCCCGCTGGGAACAGGCTGCAAAAGCACATCATGAGGTTTTCTCCGAGATACGTCCTGCCTGTACGTTCGTGGAAGTGAAGGGGTTTATCCGGGGGGACTGGCTGGTCGAGACAGAAGCAGACTGCTTGATCAGAGAAGAATGAAGAGCTTGGCTGATCAGCCAAGCTTTTTTTGGGGGCTCATCTTTCTCACAATCGGACTCGCAGTTTGCGGGCCAGTTGATGGTAGTAGGTACCGAGTGAAAACGGGTATACCTCATCAGGAAAGGTGTCCGCTGCAGCAGCATAAAGCGCATGGCCCGACTCCCTGGCAATGGGAAGCAACTGGCCGTTCGTCACCTTCCAGGTGATCTGCCCGCAAATGTCCCTATTGCACTCCCGGATGGCCGCCTCCAGCGACTGTTTCAACGGACTGAACCAGCCTCCTGCGACCACCAGCCGCGTCCATTCCAGATCGAGCATTTTTTTGATCCGAAGTTCTTCACTGCTTAAGATCATCTCTTCCAGAATTAGATGAGTTCTGTGAATCATTTCCGCTGCCGGCGCTTCGCGCACCTCGAGGTTTTTCAACCCGAACGCCCCATCTTCCAATCCGCTGTATCGTCCTATGCCGTACGGACCCAAGCGCTGGTTGAGGGCAGCAATCAACTCCTGCAGGGACATTTTCCGACCATCCAGCTCCACCGGAAGCCCTCGCTCAAACGTAATGGTGACTGTAGTGGGCTGCCCGTCGCCTCGCTCGGGGGGGGTCGTCCAGACGAACAGATCATCATCCTCCATGGCCAACCACGGCTTTTCCAGGCTGCCGCTTTCGATCACCCGCGCCCACAGGTTTTCGTCGACTGAGTAAACCCGTTTACCTGCATCAACCGGAATACCCGCCTGTCGCAGCACCGCAATCTTCTGTTCACGCGTCACGTACTGGCCGACAGCCTGGCAGTAAATGTTGATCTGCTTAGACAGCGAGAGGATGGAGAGATTGTAGCGCGAAGTAGAGTTCTGGTAAGGTGTTGCGCTGTGAACGACCAGTTGGCTTCCGATCGTTTGCGCATAATCGACAGCTATTTTTGCAATGAGTGGACGTGTGTAGCTGGAGGAAATGGGGTAGTAATGGTTATACAAGGCGTTGGCTTGAATGCCTTTGGCGATGTACTCATTGCACAGCTCGGCTTTGCCGTCGACGACAACCAGCCGTACACCCAGCGTGTCACACGTTTCCTCCAGATTGTGCGGCCTTTCCTGTCCGACATCAACATAGAGGGCGTGGATGTCATACCCTCTCTGAGACATGCGGTACGCCGTATACATGCTGTCGAGCCCGCCTGAGTACAACTGAACCGCGGTAGAACCGTCGTATCCCCTCAACTCTTGCTCGTCAAACCACACGCTTCCCATGTGGAAACCTCCTTACGCGTACATGTTCAGGTTTTGCGGCCTCCAGGAAATCGTACGCGGGATCCCTCGCCTTGTCCCCTGCCGAATCAGCCAGTCAGCAAACAGAGTGCGCCTTGCCTGTTTCGACATTTCCATCGTCAGATAGCTGCCGAGCCATTCCGAAATCAAGCGGTCGCAGTGTCCCACAGGTGTACAGAGCAACCGCTTTTCCAACTCTTCCAACTGTCCGGCCAAGCGGCTCAGGTTCTGCTTGATCGACAGAGGCTCATAGGTCAACTGCTTGTCGGTAAAACGGACTCCTCCATGCGTCAGCAGATAGGAAAAGAAAAAGTAGTTGGTCAAACAGTCAAAACTCTCGGCAGGTTCATCCGTGAAGCTGTACCGGTAGACGCGGTCGAGCAATAGAATTTCCGCCGCCAGGTGGCACAGCTCTTCCTTTCTCTCTGACAACAGCAGGTACACATGCGTGTCTACCCGGATCTCTTCCAGGCAGCTGGCCAACATACTGCTCTTGACCCGCAAAAACTGATCCAACGGCAAGGGACCGCTGTAGTGGTACAAATCGTGCAAATAAGAGGAAATCGTCCTCGCATCGTAGATTTGATCGGGCGATGCTTCCCACACAGCCAGCGGCTGCCTGATCAGGAAACGGCCCAAAGGTTTGGTGATCTGAAAGAAAATATCGAGATACTTGTTGTGAAAAAACAGGGCAAACTGCTTTTGGTCAGCTACCCTGTTCACACTCACCGCTTCAGGAAACAGCGTAAAGACATTGTTGTCGGCAATTCCCTCCGAGGCGAGCAGCAGTTCAGCTGCCTGATAACGTTGATCGCGATACTGCCGTCGAAACTCATCCAGAAGCGGATGCTCATTCCGGTAATAGACGAATGCTTCCAACCGGACGGACGACGTCTTCCGTGTCACATCCCGGATCGGAAACAAGCCGAAACCAAACGAGTGATTCTCCGTCTGCTGGTACGCTTCAAGCGATTGGTCAAACTTCGGGCGATTTGACAGTCCGCCTCTGACCCAGCCATCCAAATCTGCCCGCAGTGCTCTCAGATAGGGTGAAGCAAAGTACGGTTCCACTTCTTGCAAAGCGGCAAGGAGGCGCTCAATGCCCGCCAATCCCCTCCCGATATCAGAGGAGTTGAAACCGCCATGTTCTGCCTGCATGTTCCGAAGTTCATTACAAGTTTGCACAATCGTACGCATCGACGCGAACCAGGGCTGCGACTCGATCGTCTGTGCCGTCCACTTTAGTGGCATATCGGTTCCCCTCCTGTCCATTTCATTGGCCGAGCTGCAGGTTTCTAAGCAAAATGTCACTTTTCCGGCAGATCACCACATTGGTGATGTACCTCATATGCCCACCAGCCTTTGCGCTGCAAGAAGCGCATCATTCGAGTGACGCTTCTAAACTCTTCCAGTGAAATCTCTGCTTCATTGATTTCCACACCCAGACGTTCCTCGAGAAATACGACAATGCCCACGATCCCAAGTGAATCAATGACGCCATTTTCAATCAGGTCGTAATCATCCGGAAGCGACTCGACGTGCTCGCCAGGCAGAAAACGGGCGATGAGAAACTGCTTCAACTCTTCCATACCGATGGGAGAAGCGGTGATCCTGCCCCATTTGCGAGTTACTGCCTGTCGGTCCACTTTTCCGGTGCTCGTCTTTGGCAGCGGTTGATCGTTCAGCACGAAGCGGGTGGGGATGGCCGCGCGGGGGAGGCGTTGGGCACAGTAGGTGCGAAGGGCAAGACCGGACAGGGGCGCTCCTTCGCGGTCATCCACATGGATCACAGCTGCAAGCCGCAGGCGTGCCTCCTGCTCACTGGTGATGACGACCGCTTCCCGGACTGCAGGATGAGAAAGGAGCACGTTTTCTACATCACCTGTGTTGACGCGCTGTCCATTCAGTTTGATCATATTGTCTTTGCGGCCGACAAAGTAATACAGTCCGTTTTCCACCCTGACCAGGTCGCGCGTTGGATAAAACCATCCCTCGTACCCGTCCACACGCACAAAAGTCTCTTTTGGGTCTACACCAACGTATCCGCTCATGGAAGTCGCAGAACTGATGTACAGCTCGCCTGTCTCACCCTCCCCGCAAAGCTTCCCCTCCTCGTTCAGTACCAGAGGCATCACGTGTGCCAATGGCCGTCCGATCGGCACGGGTTTGCTAATGTCTTCTTCCGGTTTCACCTCATGCCAAAAGGCATCGTTTGTTTCCGTGCTACCGTAAATGTTAATGATCCGCGCACCTGGCAGCGACGCACGAATAGCCGGCAACAGCTTGACCGGGAAGGGCTCACCCGCGAAGATCGCCATCCGCAGCCCTTCCAACCGTTCCTCCCCGACGGCCTGCAGGAGCAGGTTCATCGCCGATGGAACCATGTGCAAGACGGTGACCTTACCCGTATGAATCGCGTCACGGAGATAAGCCGGATTGGTGCGCAAACGGGGATGCGGGAACACACAGGCAGCGCCTCCTGCAACCGACACAAACAGATCCATCAGGGACATGTCAAAATGGAGCGGTGCGTAACAGAAAAACGCATCTTCGGGGCAGACCGCCAGCTCTGCCGCTCCCCATTTCATAAACGCAAGCACACTTCGATGTGAGATGATCGCGCCTTTAGGTCTTCCAGTTGAACCGGAGGTGTAAAAGATAAAAGCGTGATCTGAGAAATCCGGCTGCTCCAGCCCGCCCTCCTTAAAAAATGCTGCTGTTCCCGTGTCCAAAATACCCGCTGCACTTCTGATTCCTTCCACATCGCCTACAAAGATCGGGTGTCCGGCAGCAAGAGATTGGATAGCGCGCTGCTTTCCTTTTGATATAAAAAAACCGGAAGCGGCACAATGCTCAGCGAGTTCCTTGACGCGATCCAACGAGGACTCAGGATCAACTGGAACACAGACAGCGCCGATACGAAAACAGGCGGCGTACGCGATCGCCATTGCCAATGGATCGTCGCAGTAAAAAAGGAGCCTGCTGCCTTTGCTGATGCCGCCTTTTGTGAAATGGTCCGCCCACTGCTCCGCTCTCTCCATCCACTCGCCAAAGGTGAGCTCACGCCGATCATCCCGGTAGGCGACGCGATCCCTGTATCGACAGGCAAGCAGTTTCAGTTGAGCAAAGAGGCTCGACATGTAAAAACCGCTCCCTTTTCCCTGTCTGCACCCGTTCCCATCTTTTCCAAGCCCGCACAGTCTGGTTAGGTGGGCTTGCGAGGAAATGTTCTCTCCAAGATTCGTCAGATGGCCGTACTTGTGATGGGCCGAGCAGACCTGTAGTGGCTTGCGAATCCCTGCATCCGGCATCTAAAACGTCCCTTTCGCTGTGCGCAGCGGCATTTGCCGTTGAACCATTCTGGTCAGGTAGCGCAACAGTTCTCCGTCTGTATCTCCTTGAAGGGCAAACGCAACGTTCGCTTTGACAAAACCGTTCTTGTCCCCGGCATCATACACTTCGCCCGTGATCAGATGGGCGCGGACCTCTTGTCGCTGGGCCAACAGGTTGATCGCGTCGGTCAGCTGGATTTCTCCATTGACACCCGGGTGAAGCCGCTCCAGCAAAGGAAAGATCGTCGGCGGAAGGATGTAGCGGCCCATGATCGCCAGATCGGAGGGAGAGGTTCCCGCTTGCGGTTTTTCCACAAAGCGGCGGACTTCGTAAACACGTTCCTCGATCCGTGAACCGCTCAACATCCCGTACTTGTTTGCTTCCTCATACGGTATCCGTGTGATGCCAACAAGCGGTACAGGCGTTGCAGCGAACGATTCAACCAACTGCAGCAGGCATGGCTTCTCTGCTGCGACCACAGTGTCCCCAAGCAGTACCGCAAACGGTTCATCGGCAAGAAGCGAGCGGGCGCACCAGATTGCGTGACCCAAGCCTTTTGGCTGCTGCTGCACCACGAAGTGAAAGGCAACCCGGTCAGCCAGCTTATCCAGATGATTTCCATCTTCCCACCGTTTGGTCAAGTGGGACTGCGGGACTCCCATCCCGTCCCGTTCGAAGTGACGCTGAATGGCCGGTTTGCCCGGTGCCGTCACGATTACAATCTCCTCGATTCCCGCTTCAACAGCTTCCTCCACGACATACTGGATAACAGGCTTGTCGACAATGGGCATCATTTCTTTGGGCAGTGTCTTCGTAACCGGCAGGAAACGTGTTCCCAAACCGGCCGCCGGTATGACGGCCTTGCGTACTTTTCCCGTTTTCCCTGCGAGCATCGCGATTCCCCCTTACTGCTCCGGCTGTAGATACCGGGCGAGGAGTCGGTCTATCCGGCGCGGCGTTCCGAAGTTGGCCAGCAGGACATCTTGGTCGGCAATGCGAATGGAAAAACGCTCTTCCAACAAGACGATCAAGCGGACAAAGTTGATCGAATCCAGCCCAAGCCCGACGAGATCCGTGTCTTCGGCCAGATCTATCTGCCGCTGCAGCGTCTCATTTAAGCACGCGGCAATCGCTTTTCCGTACGTTAACGCTTCCATCTCCTCTCTCCCCTCACAATTGATTTAACTGGCGATCAACCAGGTACTCCATCAACAGCGGTGCGGCCCGCTTCTCCAATTGGTAAATGGCATACATCGCCTCGCTGATTTCCTTCAAGAGGGCTGTTTGCCCGCCCTGCTGGTAGCGAAGGGATTTTCCCATTATCGAAACGAGGTGCCTTCTGGCTTCTTCAAAAAAGTCTCGCGACCGTCTGAGAAACGGTGAGTCACCGTCCGCAGCGAAGAATTCAATCCGTTTAACACTCAGCTTTTTGTGCTGCAACATCTTGTTCAAGACAATGTTCCACAATACGTGTTCCGATTCGTGCAAGTAACGTCCATCTGCCAGCTGGGCGAAAAATTCGGCCAAATAGGCATAGATGTAGAAGCCCATGGCAAATACGTCTGCATGATGCGGCGACGCTTTTACCCTTCCCCGATCCAGAGCAAAGTAAAGCCGTTTCAGGTTCAACTCTTTCGGGGCAGATGGTTTGACGGAGATGCGCTGGACTGGAAAACCGTAGTATGAAAACCACTTCTGTGAGCGCAAATCCTCGGCAAGGAGACGTTCCAGTTCACGGCGGCATTCTTCATAGGAAACACGGGCGCTGCCATAAACGCTGCCTTCGACGTCGTAGGCGAGCAGTTCAAAGGTTTCGGTCTCATCGTCATAGGCGTAGAGAAGCGCTTCGTGATGAATGTCTTTTTTCTGGTAATAGAGTGAACTCCTGATATTCTTCCAGTTGAAGTAGAGAAGGATGTACTCGCCGTTCGACAATGCCTGCCGGATCAGCTCCACCCAGTCCGCTGCCTCTAGAACAACGCGCTCTTCCAGCACTTCACTGTAAATATCAAGATGATCCTCGAAACGGATAAACGGGAACTGGTCGTCCCGATTGGACTGCAGAATGAGGTTGCAAAAATGGCTGTAGTACCAAGGGGTCAGTTCAGGATGGGCAAGAACAATGCTAAGCCGAAAGTTGTGGTAGCATTCGGTGAAAAAACCAGTTTTGGCTGTCACCGGCAGTTTCCTTTTGGCAGTCACTTACTTCACCTCCATGGTGGCTGTCGACCGGTACCGGCGCTTGTAGTCACTTGGTGACATCCCCACCTTCTTGCGAAAGATTCGGCCGAAATGGGCCAAATCCCCGTAACCGACCGCATAGCACACATCTGTAACCGACCGGTTGGCCTTCAGCATCTGTTTGGCTCGTTCGATCCTGGCCGTAATCAGGTACTCGCGAAAGGTAATTCCGAACCGCTGCTTAAACAGTTTGGAATAATGCCATTTGCAGACGTAGTTCTGACTGGCAACCTCCTCTAGTGACAAGTCGTTGCGAGCCATGTTGCTGTGGATGTAGCGAATGGAATCGCGCCAGTCGATTCCTCCTGCCGATTTGGAGGCGCTCGGGTCAGGCTCGTCCAATACAGGCCCCGCTTGGTCAACGTGAGCACGACTGAGCAGGTAAAACAAGAAATAGTGAAGAATCAGTTTGGCCTCTACACCCGCGTTGAGACAGACATAGACCGGCGCCTTTTCAACCAGCGGTCTCAGATCGACGTGAGCTGGCAGTGTTTCCCACTCACACAGCACCAGCAGCGCTTCACACGGCGAACGCTGGAGAAAACGGCATACCGCCTGATACGAATCAAGACTGACAACCGGTACGGGCGAATCGAACAAGTCTGCTGGCACCGCGGCGCCTGCCTGTTCATCCACCGTACCCCTGAACTCCCAAATCACGATCAACCCCGGCTTCACATCCTTTGTGCAGCAGCGTGTCCAGTGTCGTTGTAGGGCTATTCTACTCGCTCGTGGATTGACAAATCTCGGCTTTTTGTAGCAGAACGGCATCGCTCGTTGCGTTGAAGACGCTGCCTGCCAGAGTAACACCTCTCCCCTTGTTTTTTCGCACAAAAGGAAGAGTCTTTGGCCGGTTGGTTCTGATATGGTGGGTAACACAACCCATTGAAAGGAGCAGAACCTGGATGAGTGAGCAAGAAATGGCAGATTTGGTGCACCTGGAAGCACGTTACCGTGAATTGGAACAGCAATGGCGTTTGCTGGAAGCACGTCTGACACCACTGAAACGGGAATTGGAGCAGGTGGAAGCGTTGACGGAAGAGGTCAAATGGGAGTTGATCAGACGCAAAGAACGAATCTTTGCCGAGCGAGGCGATCAGCATGACTGCTCAACTGCCTGACTGGCCTGAGCACGTGCGGCGGTCGGAACCCGTTCATAAACGGAGACGTGAGCGTCTCTCCCTCACGCAATCGGCCGAGGAACGGCAAAATGATCTGCTGCGCCTTCGACTGAAAAGCGTCATTCGCGATCTAATCCTCGTGTACCAAGGAATGAGAAGCTATGAATACGAGGAAAACCTGGAAGCGATTGAAGAGGTGCTGCAAACACTGTATCAAAATGATTGACGGACGGACGCTGTGCACTGCAGTCAGCTGAGGCGGGATCATCGTGCGCCTCGATTTGAGCAAGGGAGCCGCTGCGCTCCCTCTTTTGGTCGGACCGTCAGGCGATGCAGACAGCCTCCAAAGCGTGAATGGGTTCCCTGGGAACAGCAAAGCGGACGCTTCTGCGCCCGCAATCACTTCCAGGTGACCCTTTCAGACAGATTCGTTCGCGCTTCTCCTTCACCATGTGTCACGACTACCTGAGCCAATGCGTAATCACCGGAATGAGACAAACTGAGGTGCGCCGAAAGGCCCCTCTCAACACAGTGGTCGCGGGCTTTCCCGTGCAGGACGAGGTAAGGCTGGCCATTGGCCAGGTTTTTGGTCTCCACCTCGCGAAACAGGAACCCCTGTCCAATTCCGGCTCCAAGTGCTTTGAAAAATGCTTCCTTGGCTGCCCAGCGTGCTGCCAGGTGTTGATTGGGCCGCGGGTACCTGCGACAATACGCCACTTCCTCGTCCGTAAAGATTTTTTGCAGGAAGGCAGCACCTTGTTTTTCAATTGCCTCGCTGATCTGTCCGATATGCTGCAGATCGACACCAATACCGTAGATCACACGTGGACCTCCTTATCGTTTTCCGGTTTTGGCCAGTGCCGTGGCCAGCGCATACACTTCGCGCGCGCCCCCGTATCGCTCCTGTTCGATCATCTTGCGCAAGTTCTGCGCCTTTTCCCGATAATGATCTTCGATGATAAAAGAGGCCAGCCGAGCCAAATGATCGGACGTATACGAATGCGGAAGCATATATTCGCCCACCTCCAGTCGACTCACCTTGCGCGCATTGTACTCTCGCTCTGTATTGGTCGGGATGATCAGCGAAGGCACTCCCTGCATGATCGCGGCAAGACAACTGCCGTGTCCGCCGTGATGTATAAACAAGGCACAGTTGGCCAGCATACGCTCTGAAAAACGGGGGATCCGTCTGATGTTGGAGGGCAAACGTTCCTCCAGGTCTTCCGGAAACTCCTCTCCGGTTGCGATCAATACGTGAAAGCGGGACTCCGCAAATCCGTCAATGACCGATTTCACCAGCGACAATCCCAACGAACTGGTCAAATCCTGCCATCTTCCCGGATACACCAATATGTAGGGAGGGTCCATTGGCGGCTCCTCATCACACAGCGCAGTGAGCGGATATTGCAGGGGACCCACATAGCGGACCGATCTGTCATCGATTGGGTCAAACTGAGGAACACTGGGCACGAAGTCGAGCTGACCAGCCAGCAGATCTTCCATTTTCACAATCGGCGGCAAATCAAGTCGTTCCAGGACCTTGTTGACAATCGGAGTCACGCGAGGCAGGTTGCGCGGTTGTTCCGACCAGTGACCAACCCGCTCTCCGCACGGATGGTAGCAGGACTGGACGATCGCCGCAAGCGGGATGTCGAGAAAACGGGCCGCTATTGTGGTATGTGGGCTGCAGTCTGCGAAAACAAGGTCGGGCTGGTACGTCTGCAGCATTTCAATGCGGTGGGCAACCCAACTTTGCAGGAAATGCTCGTCCAACAGTCCGGCCATCGCATAGTAATGATCCATGTTGTAAAAGACGGAGTGGGCGGGGATCATCTTGCGGGGATCCGGCATGGTCGGATCATCATCCGGAATCAGGGGAAATCCTTGACTCGCCAGAAAGTCCTGACTTTCGCGACCGTAGATGCTGAAAGCAACTTCGGCGCCAGCGTGACGAAACTGTTCAGCGATCGGAAGAGATCGCATCACTGGTCCCAGGCCCCCGCTTAAACCAAAGAACACCTTCATTCCCGTTGCCACCCCCTTGGCCTTGTTTGGGTTCGTTTCGTCCATCTTCTGCGCAGTGTGTCCGCATAGGGAAGAAACGCCTGGATTTGCTCGGGTGTCCCGAGGGGATAACAGCAGTGGGCCCGATCAATCCGAAAACGACCGCCCTTTCGAATCAGCCAATTGTAGAGCGGAGCTACGTAATACTCCCCGTTCACCATCTCGCCCCCAGCCATCGCCGCTTCCACCGCCTGCCAAAACATGCGGGCCCGCGAAAAGTGGTACAAGCCCGTTGATGCGTTTGTCGAGATTACTTCCTTTTCTGCCGTGCGGATAACCCACCCCTCCTGATCTGTTGCCACGTAGCTGAAACAGGATGCGCGTGAATGAAAGACGGAGATAAGTCCGTCAATGGAGGTTGACAGGCGGGCAAGAGCTTGGCCAAAACGAGATTCCAGGTATGTGTCACAATTGTAGATCAACAAGGCTTCGTCTGGATTGACGTATGGCGCTGCTGCAAGCGCCGTCTCCGCCTGTCCGCGCGTCGGGCGATCAAGGGCAATAATCGTCGCACGCGGGCTGTAACGATAGATGGTCTGCTCCAGCGGATGCTCATCCAGATGCTGTTTCAGACAGACGAACACCGCGTCATCCACATCCGCCTGCCCCTGGAAGCTGTCCAATGCCCAGTACAGCATCGGTCTTCCGGCAATTGGATGCAGCATCTTGGGCATGTCGACTCCTGTGCGCTTGAGGCGCCGTCCCAAACCGGCCATCGGCAAGACGACCTTCATCGCCTTTTCATCCATTCCGCCAGTTCTGCCATCGTTTCCTGCCAGTCGCGAAAGCGGAGCGCCAAATCGTCGATGTAGACGTCACCGTAGGGTTTGCCGAAGACCACCTCGTCGTAAGGAATACCGTGTCGGTCCAACCAATCCAGCGTAAGCTGTCCCACACTGGCGACCACCGCGGCAACGTTTCCCCGATGCGTCTTCATGTTCCGCGCCGTATGGATCACGATTTCATGACCAGCCGCTTTGAGCCGCCTGACTGCCTCTACCGCACCCGGAACGGCAGGCAGGGACTCATATGTCTCTCCGGCTCCTTTCAATTGGCATATCGTCCCATCCAAGTCGATTACAATCCTCATCTCCTGCTCCTTTCTTCATTCATACAGGCAGTTGCACAACAACATCGTCCCCAGGGCATACATGGCCATCTGTCTGTCAGGGCGGTCGCAGTGCAGCGGCAACATGGACAGAAAGAGAAGCGCTTCAATCAGTTTCACGGCCGGAAGCTGATCGCCCAGCCAGCTGTCCCACAACTGCCGAACGGCCCGCTGCGGCAAATTGTCGGCAAACGACAGGTCGATCTGATCTTGGAACATGTTCACCGTAAACCTGTCACGGACGATGTGATCAAAGCCGCTCAGACTATGTCGGACCTTGGCCAGATCGTAAAGGACGTCACCGTATAGTCCGGCGGTGCCAAAACTGCCGCGCGGATCGATCAGCTTGACTGCTCGCCTTCGTCGATCGTACAAAATGTTGGGAAAACAGTAGTCACCGTGGATAATCTGAAAAGGACCGCCGAACAGCAGTTGATCCATGATTACCCGCTCCCGCTCCAACACCAGGGTGGGACAGGGTAACTGGCGGCCATTGATCTTCTGATACCCCCGTGCCATCAGCGGCTTTGCCCAGCCACACGTGTCCAGAAACTGCTGCAGCCGCTTCTCTGTCTTGGTCACGTACATCATCTCGTAGGCGGCGATGTGCGGTCTGCCGGGATATGCAGCAAACAGCTGAACGACCCGGTACAGATCAGCAAACACCTTCTCCCACTCCAACAGTTCTTTCGTCGTTCCTACCGCCAGAAATAGCTCCGTCAAGGTGGGCTGATCCACGTACTCCATTGTCACGTAAATGTCGCCCGGCGTAAGGGAATAGTCGTAGATTTCCGGAATCAGGTGCTGAAGGCGGGCAGGCAGATCGAGATACCAACAGATTTCGTCGGTCAGCTTTTGTTCATCACTGCTCCGTTTTGTCACACTCTTGTTTGCGTGGTCGTATGTCAAACGGTTGAAGTAGCGCGCGGGCATCTCCGGTGCTGTCATGGCCGACCGTCCCGTAGAGCAGGATTGGAAAGGCGGTACATCCGGTCGACAAGCGGAACAGTCGAAAGCGATTGACCGCACAGCGATAGAAGAAGCTGATCCCAGCGCAGCGTGGCCCCCGGCCAAAACAGTCTCTCCGCCATTCGTCCAACCGCCGCAGGGCCAGGCCACTGCTCGCCCCGAGACCGCAAACTGTCCTCGATCTGCGAGGCGGCAACCTCTCCCAGCAAGTAGTTTTGGTAATAGACCGGCAGGGTGGTCAGATGAGCGGTGGCCGCCCAGCAGGCCACTTCTCCTTCGGCGGGCGGATGAATCCCCTGAACCTCCTCGACCAACTCCCACCATCGTCTGGCGAGCGGTTGATCGGGATTGCTGTACAGTTCGTACTCAAACAGCACAACTGTCATGGTATGGTACAATTTGAGAAGCTGCTGCCTGGCAGCGGCCAATTCCAGCCGCTCAGACGGCTGCAGAAGCGTAAAACCAAGCTGAGCAAGCCACTGCGGGCTGTTTGACAGCCGCTCGAACAAAAGCGCTGCCGCTTCGCTCAAGAAGGGGTGACTGTGCTGCCGCAGGGCATACGGCAGGTCGGGATCAATACCCTGCTCATACAAGGCATGGCCAAGTTCGTGCAAAAGATGCGGAAGTCCGCTGCCGTTCTGCTGCAGATGACAAGATATCCGCACATCACCAGCCCGGTCGAGATGGAGACAGAAGTTTGCCGGGCTCTTGCCTGGTCGGCTGTACAGATCGGAGCGGGAAAGCAGCGGACCAATCGATAGCCCAATGGAGGAGAAATGCAGCTGCAGCCGCTCCAATAACCTTTCTTCCGCCTCCGCCTGGAATACGCGCTCATCTTCTCCCGGCAGTTGGGGCAAAAACGGATGGCCGTAATGCCACGGTCTGATCTCCCCTGCGGAAATGGCAAACCGTTTTGCGATGGCTTCGTCCACTTCCCTCTTGACGTGACGGTACAGCGGGTCAAGTTCCGCTTTCAGCCTGGTCACCACATCTGACACGAGAGCCCAGTCCAACTCGCAAGCTGCCAGTTTCAGTTCGTGATAGTGCCGGTAGCCGGCCTGTCGCGCCTGTTTATTGCGCAGTTGAACCAGTGCGACCAGATCAGGCGCAATAACATCGCCCAGCCGCATGATGGAAAACCAAAGCGCCTTCCGTTCTGCTTCGTCTTCACTCGTCGCCAGAGCTGCCCGCAGTTCCCGTTCGTCCAGCAAACGTCCGCCGACCCGGGCCCGGTAGGAGCTGATCTTAAAGACGAGTTTGCTCCAGCGGGCAGCTGCACGCCTGCGCAATGCAGCCGATCCCTGGTACTCCACCATCTCCAGCCAGAGCCGATCGGCGATGCGCTGCTCTTCTTCCGTGACTGTTGACGGGTCGCTGTGAGCCATCCTGCACACCTTGTGGCGCAGGCTGTCCGATGCCAGGAAATCCTGATACGATAATTCATCTGTTTCGTACTGTTCGGCCCACTCCGGCTTTCCTGTCGTCAACAGCATCCAGAGCGAATTCATCATTCGCCGGTACAGGATTTGCAAACACCGCTGCTCGTCGGCAAACCGGGTTGTTGTGCCGTTCATGGGATCCCCCCGCTTTCCCACCGGTTTTCGTCCATGAACCACCTGTTTTGAAGGTAGTGCAGATTTTTTGACGCACTGGCGCGGGGCGAGACTTCCGGCCGCTCGCTTTCCACCGTCAGCCAGCCGCTGTACCGGCAGTCGCGAAGCACGCAATACAAACGGCGCAAATCCAACTCACCTTCGCCCAGATCACATGGCTCCGTGCGCAACCTGCGTCCGCCTGCCGCACGTTTCCGTGCATCCCGCAGATGAATGCTGGCAATCCGTTCCGCGTAAACAGCGATGAGGGAAGGAGCATCTATCTCTGCCTCGGCACAATGCCAGAGATCGGGTACCAGGTGCAGGTCTTCCGGTCCCTTGTCCATCACGAAATCAATTTCATCCCTGGTGAAGATGCTCGTCCCCACGTGTGGATGAACGCCCACACATATTCCCCGCTCCCGATAGCGGTGAACGATTTGGGCAATCATCTCCGTCATTTGTTTCAGATCATCAACTGTCGGTCCTGAGCGCTTGCGCAGCGAACCGGCACTCAGCACCACCAGGCCGATACCGGCTCGTTCCATCATGAATGCCAGATGATCGTGATGCAGCAGCACCTCCCGGCGGCGCGCCCGGTTTTCAAAGTGGCCGAATTCAAACAGCGCAGCGACCGTCAGGCGGTGCCGCATGAGCAGATCACGCCAGCGCTCAGGCTCCGTACGGTACCGCAAAAAAGGACCGCTGCCCATTTCACACGCCGGAAAACCCAACCCGGCGATCTCGGCCATCGCCTGCTCCACCCGACTGCCCCAGGGGGCCAGATGACAAGAGAGCGACAAGGGCGGCAGTTTATGTTCCACTTAGTTGATCTTTCCTTTCTCCGGAAAATAGATTTTCCGCCAGGTAGTAATGTCACCCTGGGTGGCCACCGCTTTCGGTGTCGGATTGAGCCGCCTGCGTACACGCTTCCCTTTGCTGTTGATCAGCATGTTGTGATTCAGGGTTATCCGCTCCACACTGCTTCCCGCATAGTGCGTGACGAAGGCCTGTCGAAAGCGGTGCCGGGATTGGTTGCGGTGAGAGCCGTGATAGCAGTTGCCAGTGAAAAAGACAACATCCCCCGGTTCTGTCTCCAGCGTAATTGTCTGATACCCGTCCGGAATGGGAATGGTATGGGGAAATGTGTACTCGTCACTCTCGATCGGCACAGGTACCGCCAAATCGAACTTGTGGGAACCCGGTACCAGGAACAAGCCGCCGTTCTCCTCATCGGACTGTTCCAGGCTGACCCAGGCGGTGTAGGTTGTGCCAGGGACCACCCCGATGTCGTAATTGTCCTGGTGCAGCGGCAGGCCTCGCCCGCCAGGTGCCTTGAAGTAGTAGACGGTCTGAATCACCAGTGGTTCTTCTTCGATCAGCTGCTTGACAATTCCACATGTCCGCTCGTCCAGCATGTAGCGAAAAGCCACGTCACTCACACGGTGGTGATTGCTCAAGCGAGGGAACAGGCTCTCCACCGGTCTTGCCGGATCCTGGACAATCTCCCCGCTCGCGACCATCTCCAGCCACAGTTTGCGGTATTCCTCCTTAATCTCATCCAACTCTTCTTGTCGGAACAATCCATTGACAATCAAGTAGCCATGCTGTTCAAAAAATGCTTTTTGTTCTGCACGAAGCTGCGGCATGAGCTCACCTCATCTTTCCATGTGGTCGTCGTACCTTGATTGTACGCAGGCACCCCGCAGCCTTTCTCGGCTTTCCTTGCCCCAATCGCCGCAGAGTGTACCAATGCAGCGATCAGACGGTGGCATCATAGAGTCAGAAGTTGGCCAAAAACCTTGTGCTCTCCCCGAGCAGCGTGTACCCGATTCCCTTGCGGTGGATGATCAGATTGGTGTTGGCCTGTTCCGAGTACAGCTTGCGCCTCAGTTTGAAAATGTATTGGCGAGCGTTTTCCGGAGAGGTGTACTCGTCCCACACCGACAGCAGGATTTCCTTGATGGTTACGAACCGCCCGCGATTTTCCAGAAAATATTGCAGCAGCTCAAATTCCTTCCCTGGCAGGGAATAGATTCGCCCCTGATTTTTCAGGTATTTCAGATCCAGGTTCAGCGTAATGTCTGGCATCAGCACGATCTCGTTTTGTGCGACGGATCGACTGCCAGTTTCGGCCGTTTCGGAAGGGACGAGGAAGCTGCGTATTGACGTCCGTTGGGCATCTTCCGGTTCACTGCGCATGAGCACCTCCACCTGTTGAGCCATTATTGGTACCAGCGAGGGTTCCCGGATTTCATCGGTGATCAGCATCAACCGGATATGGGGATAATCGCCGATCAGTTTTTCGCTGTTGAGAAGCTGTTCATGCATCAGTACCGGAACATGCCAGACTATACCTGCAAAGGCGATATTCTCTTTCAACAGACAAAGCAGGGAGTTGAGATCTCCGATGTGAAGCACCTCCACTCCCGTCGAACGCAAGGACTCTCTGATCAGAAAAGGAAGGGTCAAATCGGAACTGACAACAGCCACTCTCATCCTCTCAACCTCCTTTTGCCTCCTGCATTGGCTCGGATGCCGGGTTATCGTACACGCTCCAGCAGCATCGCCCCCAACCCATGGTCGATACTTGCCCAGAGCAGAAGGACAGACTGTCCCCTGCTTATCTCTCCGTTCTGTTCCATCTGCACCAGCGTCACAAATGGGTCGCTTCCCAACAGATTGACCGCTCCCCAACACTCGCGCAGCTTGACTCTGACTCCGTAGCGTTCCCCCACTTGTTTAAGGGCGAGGCCAAACGGAAACGACAGATGCTGCGGCACCAGCCAATCGGGAAGCTGCCCGCATTGGGAAAGCTGCTCAAGCAGACGGACTGTCAGTCGCAGCAGTTGCTGCACGATCACCTGGCAGTCAAGTTGCGTCCACTTATGCGGAGGCGTCTTCAAACAGTACGGATTGACCCGGTACCCGTTGACCCGGTAATCGCCATCATCGACGGTATACAGAACCGCGGCGCCGCTGTCCCCCTTTGGAAACAAGTCGTGCCTGCGGCGGGAAAACGGCGGAACAATGCAGTCAACACTGACGATCAGTACCTGTTTGATCGGTTCGGCCCGAAAAAATGCCTCCGCAATCTCCACTGCCGCCAGATTGGCCAAGCTTCCCTGAAACCCCAGGGAAAAAGGCAGGCAATGCTTCATCTCAAGCACGTTTTTTACCTTTAGAGCGGGCAGGACGCTGCCGCTTGCTTCCACGCTTTCATGGACGTACAGCAGGATATCGACGTTTGCCAGCTGGTTCCTTCTCCCATGCAGCAATCTCAGTGCGAGCTGGCTGCTGCCGTCTGGAAAGACCGGGATGCCCGCATCACCCTCCTGCGTCTTCGGTGGGAAAGAAAGCTCAGCAAGATCCCGGTTGTCAGCCATGAGCCAGTAGAGCGGATTATTGCTTTTGGAGAGGGCCTGCGGCCGCCTGCGAGAGGATGTCGGCTTGTTCCCATCATCGGGAACGTAACAGGTTACGAGCGACAAATAAAGGCCAGACCGCCAGGCATCCCCTGACACAGGCCGTCCTACCAGCGGTGCAGAGCGCAACCGTACATCCCCCCCAGCCCAATGGAAATGGTTGCATAAACATCTCCCGGCTTGAGCCTTCCATCGCTGACAGCCAGCCTGAGATTGTACAGAAGATCGGAGCCGTACAAGTGCCCCACCTCGGGAATCGTCCGCGTGTAAAAGAGATCGAATGGTTTGTTCAGAATCTCTGCCATGCGCTCCCAGGTGCGCAGATTGACATTTCCACCGATAATCAGGCTGATCTCGTCCAGGGTGTGTCCGGCCTCATTTAACAGGCGAAACAGCATTTGCCGGATGGCGAAGTAATAGGTCGTATTGAACCATTCCACGTTGTCAGGATCAGCCTTTGGATCGACCTGATTGACGACGTGCAGCAGTCGATGGCGGTGAAAATCGCGTTCCAGATAGCAGGCGCTGGCGCAATCGCCGAGCAGCGAATCGGGAATCCGGCGGAGCGATGGATGAAAGGCTTTGTCGGCGGAAACCAGCATGACTCCCTGCAGATCCGGGTTGGCCAAAAACAAGTTTTGACAGACGCGCAGGGCAAGATGAAACGACGCGCAGTTATGCTGGGAGACAGACAGCAGGTGCGTCTCTTCCAGTCCAAAGTCATGGATCAGCGGGCGAAACAGGTTGCGGTCGTGCCAATACACCTGGGAGGTCCGCAAGAAGAGAATCTTGTCCACCTGCTTGTTGGCCTGCCTCAACCGCGCCAGCAGGGGAGCGCAGGCCTCGACGATCATCTCCTCCAGCGAGCGCCGTTCTTCACAGGGGACTCTCTTAAAGCCGTACAGGCGGCCAAAACGATCCAGATCGTGTTCGGAAAAGGGATAACCGCTCCGTCTAATCAAATCCGCCACTTCCCTCAGGGTCATCCAGGTTTGGGGCAGGTAGATGGAGATGTCGGCCATTCCGAATACCGCTTTATCGCTGGTACGGCGCAGCTTGGTGACCTGTTTCACGGCACACCTCCGGCAGCGTGTTTGTCAATTAGCCAATGTGCACTTTGTCTGGCAAGATGCTTTCGGTAGCGGGTCGCCCGCGGATCGGCTGCGGCATCAATCCGGGTGGCGGCTGTCTCTTTCCAGCGCCGTTCCCAGCCCTCGTCGACTGGTGGAGGCAGCTCGATGGAGAGCGGGAGCTCGGTTAAACCGCCGACGGCCAACCGGGCAGTTTCCCCCCCTTGTGCCAGTGACAGGGTAACTGTTTCCCCGGCGCTCACCTGATGCTTGCAAAAATAGCTGCGATTCCGTTTGTTCAGGATAATTCCGCGTACGATTTCCTGAGGACGCAGCGCGGTGCTACAGCGCCCTGCAAGCCAGTCGCGGATTTCCACCTGCCGTACACCAGTTGATGAGATGAGCTGGACGAAACCGCCAACGGCGTACCATACCGGCCAGTAATCGCCGCATGAATCACCGTACGCGATCGTGCCACCGACAGTTGCCCGATTGCGCACCTGCAAATCGCCGACTGCCTGTGCCGCCTGTACCAGCGCTGGCAGCCAGTTTTTCACTGCCGGGTGCCCGGCCAGTTGGGTGTGTGTCACGCCGGCCCCGATCCAGACTCGATCGCTGGTCTCAATGATTTCCTTCAGTTCGTCAATCCGGCCGAGATCAATCAAGGGTGACGGAGCACGTTCCGCCCGATGCATCTCATTGATCACCACCTGTCCGCCCGCCAGCAGCACGGCATCGGGGTAAGCGGCAAGCAGACGCAGTGCATCCTGCAAGCAGCCGGGAGCTGCGTACTGAAACGCGTTCATTCGGTCTCCCCTCCCATCTGGCAGAGCTGCCACAGTTTTTCCGGGGTTGCGGGCATGTCCACATGCTCCACACCATACACGGAGAGGGCGTCAACAATGGCATTGATCACTGCCGGGTGAGCGGCTATTGTCCCGGACTCTCCCACTCCCTTTACCCCGAGTGGATTAACCGGCGACGGCGTGCAGAGATGATCAGTGACAATCGGCGGCACGTCTTCCGCTTTTGGCAAATGGTAGCTGCGAAAGGATTGGGTCAGCAGCTGTCCCGTCTGTTCGTCCTGGACAATTTGTTCGTACAGCGCTGCTCCAATCCCCTGTACAATCCCACCGATGACCTGCCCTTTGGCAATTGGTTCGTGCAGCAGATGACCACAGTCGTCCACAGCGACATATTGAAGAATGGATGTTTTTCCCGTCAGGGCATCCACTTCCACGATGCAAACGTGCGTTCCGGACGGGTATGTGTAGGAGCGCGGTTCGAAAAAAACGGTAGCTTCCAGCCCTGGTTCCATTCCGTACGGCAAATCGTGAGCCAGATAAAGTCGCGGCGCCAATTCCTGAAGACTGATGCGGCGAGTGCCGCAGGAGTAAACCCCCTGCTCAAAACCAATCGCTTCTCCCTTCACCTGCCAGAGGTGCTGCAGGTAATCACGTCCTTTCTCTATCAGTCGTTGGCAGGCTTGATATATCGCTGTACCGCCGACTGCGGCACTGCGGCTTCCATACGTACCTCCACCCCAGGGAGTACCTGTTGTTGTTCCGGTTACAACCTGAACCTGCTCTTGCGCGACACCCAAGCAGCGCTCCACCAACTGTGCCCAAACTGTCTCGTGGCCCTGCCCGGATGGACAGGAACCGGAGATCACCGTGACAGCACCGGTGGGATGGATGCGCACCACAGCCGATTCATACCCGCCCGTCTTAAGACCGAGTTGGGCGTGTGCGGATGACGGACTGTTCCCGCAAAACTCCACGTAGCTGGATATGCCAATGCCGATCTGCCGCCGGTCACCCCGCAGCCGCCTGGCCCGCTGTTCACTGCGCCAGTATTTGATGCCGCTTTTCGCGGCTGCTTTTTTCAATGCCTTGCTGTAATCGCCAGAATCGTACGTAAGGCCGGTCACAACCCTTGCCGGAAACTGCGTGCGCCGAATGAAGTTCTTCAGTCTGACTGACAGCGGGTCCCGACCGCACTTTCTGGCGACCATCTCGATTACCCGTTCCACGAGATAGGTGGCTTCCGGCCTGCCCGCCCCTCGATACGCGTCCGTATAGGCCTGATTGGTGTAATAACCCATTACCCGTACCTTGATATAGGGAATCCGGTAACAGCCGGACAGCATTTGAGCCGTAAACAGCGGAATACCGGGTGTGGCCCCCTGCAGGTAGGCACCCATGTTGGCGTGAATGGTTACGTCCATACCGAGCAGCCTGCCCCGACGGGTGTAAAAGACGCGCACATCCTGGATCTGGTCGCGGCCGTGTGTCATCGCCATGAAGTTTTCGCTGCGTGTTTCCACGTAGCGCAGGGTGAGATTCAACCGTTTGGCAAAATAGGCAACCAGCAAATCCTCACGGTAAACGTTCATTTTGCCGCCAAAGGCGCCGCCGACATCTGGAACGGTGACCGCAATGCGCGACTCGGGATGCCCGAGCACGACAGCCAGCGAAAGACGAAGGACATGCGGAAACTGGCTGGACGCCCAAACGGAAAGAAGGTCTGCTTCCCGGTCATAACGGGCGATCAGTCCCCTTGGTTCCATTGGCAGGGGTGCGACCCGCGGGATGATCAAGCGCTGAAAAAAGGAGTCGTCCGCCTTCTCCAGAGCTGATGGGTCTCCGAATTCCCGTTCCCAAACATAGGCGATATTGTCGGCAATCTCGGGATGGACGGCGGCACCCCCCGCCTGCCGGTCGACGGCTTGCAGCAGGTTGGCCACCACGGGCAGCCGATGATAGGTTACTTTCACTTGTTTGGCGGCCCGTCGGGCGGTTTGTTCGTCTGCGGCGATCACCACAGCGATCGGTTCACCGGGGAAGCGAACGGTTTCCTTCGCCAGCAGCGGGTGACCCGGGTTTTGTAATCCTGGTACCGGCCACACCATCGGCACCTCTCCCAGCTCAGAAGTGAGATCAGCAGCAAGGAAGATGCCTACGACCCCCGGAAGATAAGCCTTTTCCGTCGAGATGTCCATGATTCTGGCATGGGCCTCACTGCTTCGCACAAAGGCCACGTGGTATGTATCCGGAAACGACAGGTCGGCAAGGTAGCGCCCCGCTCCCCTCAGAAACCGTCTGTCTTCGCTGCGGAGGACGGGATTCGACAGAGATGTCCCGCTTCCCTTAGATGCCATCGTCCCCCTCCTTTCCAATTGTTTTCGTGTATGCCAGCACCTCGCTGACGATACTGAAAGCAATCTCTTCTGCTGTTTCCGCTCCCAGCGGCAGTCCCACCGGGCAGTGAATGCGGGCAGCGAGCTCGGGCCTGATCGCAGCTGCAACCATCTTCAGCCGTGATTGGTTGCCCAGCAGACCGATGTAGCGCATCCCCTGATTCACGGCTGCTTCTACGAAGATGCGGTCGTATTCCAGGTTGTGGCTCATCGCCACCAATGGCGTATCGGGCGAAAAAGAGGCGATCACCTGCTCCACTTCATCCCGGTTTCGTCCGGTCTGATGCAGGATGACCTCTGCCGGAGCAAACCGGGAACGGATCAGGTTCGCCGGGCGAAAATCGCATACGTGCACCTCGTAATCAAGCGAAGCCGCCAAGCGGGCAACCGGCACCGTATCGCTGCCCGCACCGGCCAGAAGCAATTGGCGTAGGGGCGGCACCTGCTGACAATACAGGGTGGCCCCCGTCCATCTGTCGACGAGCAGGCCGGAATGGCTGCAGGTGAGGAGCGCGTCGGCGATCCGCTCCAGCCCGCTGTCAAGATGAAGCGGTTTCCCGTCGAGCAGGAGCACTCGACGGCCGAGCAGATGATCCGGTCCGTTCACGACGGTAGCGTGAACGAGGCGGCGCTTCTGTTTCAACGCCTGCGAAAGCTGGCTTGCATAAGGACGCAACCAGTCGGTACGTGAGAGCAGAATGCGCATGTCACCTCGGCAGCCCGACCCTGTATCGGCAAAGGGATCATCGGTTGAGTAGTTGAGGTATTCGAGCAGTTCGAACGACCTGTCGGTACGCATCAGTCGCAAGCTGCGCTCGATAATGTCATGCTCCAGACAACCACCGCTGAGCTGCCCCAGGCAATGGCCGAAGCTGTCAACAATGAGTTCCGCGCCCGTCTTGCGGTAGGTGGACCCGCGCGTTTCCACTATGGAGGCCAGGACCACATCCGCCCCCTTCTCCCATGCAGCGACCATCTGCAAGTAGAGATGCATCACCCACTCACCTGCTTGGGGACGGGAGGGCAAGGACCCGTCCGATCGCATCGAGGATGGGCTGGTAACCGGTGCAGCGGCAGTAGTTCCCTGCCAGTTGTACGGCAAGCTCCTGCCGGCTTTTCGGCTTCACCGTTCGCATCAGTTCACAGGCGGTCATCAGAAATCCAGGCGTACAAAATCCACACTGTACAGCAAAACACTCCCGAAACGCCTGCTGGAGCGGACTCAGTTCCTGGTCGCACAACCCTTCGACCGTATCTACGCGAGCGCCGTCGCACTGTACGGCCAGCACGCTGCAGGATTTGACCGCCTGCCCATTCAACAGTACCGTACAGGCGCCGCAGGAAACGGTATCACATCCGATGTGGGTTCCGGTCAAGCGCTTCTCCTCACGCAAAAACTGCACCAAGGTCTGATCCGCTCGCACCTCGTGCCGCTCCCGTTTTCCGTTCAGGATCAGCTCTATTGAAAGCTTGCTTTGCATCCGTTCTCCTCCCGTACTCTTGTCTCAGCCGCTCATATGCCTCCGGCGTATCCACGTCAAAAACGGCCCACGGGTCGCTGATTGGCAGCGTGATGACATGGCTGCCTTGCGCCAACAGCCTGAGACCCGCATCACCGCTGATCTGCTGCGCCCGCTCGTACCATGTCGGCGACAGCAGCACCGGATGAGCCGGTACGCCGCGGTAGAGCGGCCTGATCGTACAACCGCCGCTCAAGCGGTAAGCGGTGGCCAACGTCGTCATCAGTTCCGTTGACACCAGCGGCTGATCTCCCAGCATCACATAGCAGGGACGCTGCCTCGGTATCGCGGAGAGCCCCGCTTTCAGTGAGGAAGCCAGCCCGGTCGAGTAGTTTGGGTTGATGACGATGCGGATCTTCTGGCGAAGCGCACTCCTGAGCGATGACGCCACAGCCCGGGCCGCATGACCCAGCACCAACACGATCGGCTGACAGCGGGAGCGTACGGCGGTCCCCACCACGTGCTCCAGCATGGTCATGTCTCCAAGCCTGAGCAGCTGCTTGGGGTGCCCCATCCTGCTGGACAGTCCGGCAGCGAGGATGACCGCCGCCATAAGCGTACCCGGCTCGGCATGCTCGCCTCTGCTGTCAATCGCGCACGGGCCCGCCGCAAAGGGCGGCGCAAGCATCATAACCTGCTTCTGATCAGGTTCCTGTTCGCTCATTGATTTGCTCCCACAGGTAGGCAAGCAGGCTGCCCAATGTACGGCAGTCTTCAGGAACGGCCTTGGTATAGTCAATCTCCAGTTGAAAGGCGTTTTCCAAATCGACAAATACCTTCATAAACTGGACAGAATTAAGCAAAAGTTCAGACGATCCGAATGCGGAGTGATGGGTCGCCTGTGAAACGTCCACGCCGTGTCGGGACAGAATTGCGCGGACTTTTTCTTCTACCTCGTCGTAGTTCATGGGAATCCCCCTTTTTCGCTGACAGGCTCGACAAACTAAGGTGTCAACACCACCTTTAGCGCCTCTTGTGCCGCAAACAGCCGGTACGCCTGTTCCACCTGGGCAAGCGGCAGGCGGTGCGTGATGATTTTGGCCGGCTTCAGGGAGCCCTGCTCAATTAACTGCAGCAACTGTTTGCCATATGCGAGCGGATTGCCTACGACAAAACGGAGTGACAGTTCACGGGCAAACGCGTCTTCCAGGTCAAACGGCATCGCTCTGGAATGGTGGGCGCCGGCGCACACCACCGTTCCGGCAGGACGGACTAACCGCAGGGCCAGTTGAAACGCCTCCTGTGAACCGACCGCTTCCACCACCGTATCGGCGCCCCGCCGATGTGTGCTCTCAAACAACGGCTCCACCTCGTCCGGGCTGAGCGGAATGGCGCCGATCTCGCGAGCGACAAGCTGGCGCTTTGGATTCGGTTCTACCACGTACACGTTTGCCGGGCGTAACAGCCGTGCACACATGGCCGCCATCAGCCCGACCGGTCCACCTCCGACAACCGCCACCGTATCGCCCTCGACGAGGCTCGCCTTGTGGATGCAGGCATAACCTGTGGAGAGGATGTCGCCCACAAACAATGCCTCTTCATCACTCACCGTGTCAGGTATCGAGAACAGCGTGGTGTCGGCAAAGGGAACCCGCACCAGTTCACTCTGACCGCCCGGCGTATAGCTCCCCACCACCTGTCCGTACCCGAACAGCGAAACGGACGAGCAGTGATAGGACAAGCTGCGCCGACAGTACCAGCACGTTCCGCAGGCGATCAGGTCAGAAGCCACTACCCGTTGGCCAACCTTGTGTTTTGCTACCGCATCGCCGACGGCGACGACGACGCCGGTAAACTCATGACCCATTATCGTGCCGGCGGAAAAGCCGGGCAGTTGGCCGCGATAGGGGTGCAAATCTGTTCCGCAGATGGAGGTCAGCGTCACCTTGACCAAAGCGTCCGTAGGAAAAAGCAGCTTTGGCGCCTCCACATCCTTCAGGCGGATCTGCCCCGGTCTCATCCATACTGCCGCCTTCACCTTCATCCCTCCCTACGTCAATGTCAGCGTTCAGACAACGTGTCCCGAAGGGGCCAAATGTCCAGCTCGCGCTGCGCCTGGCCAGCAAGGATGCACGACTGCCCGCTGCGAAACGATCCGCGGGGCGAGGGCAAACCGGCTCAGCCTCTCAGCGCAGCGCACCATCGGCAGCTACCAGTACCATACAACGGACTGTCAGGGTTATACTCTTCTTTTGTTGACACATTTCACGCTCTTTTTGGCGAGGGTGACCGGCTCGTCCCGGCCGTCCGCAAAGACAAGCATGCCGGATACCGGGCGATTGGCATGATTGATCAGGAAACAGCGCTCGCTGTCCGCTGTGACAAAGCGGTGGAGTTCCACCTCTGGTGAAGTAAAGAAGACTTTTGGCAGTGCCTCCGCATCCTTTAACAGCTCCATGTACAGGTAGCGATACGGCTCATCTTGCCAGCCAAAAGCCTGGATCATAAGTTCGAACGGCGCGTTGAGGTAGTACGCTGTTCCTTTTCCCAATCGATGTCGCGTCAGCGCGGGCGCAAGCGAACGGCGGTAGCGGGAAAGCACTTCAGCCTCTCCTGCCCGAACAACGGGAATCTGATCGAAGCCGGCCTGTCGCCAGTGAATCGGGTACGAGCGGCCCCGCCAATGAAAGCGGTCCTGCAGCCCTGGATCACGGGTAAAGTCCTGCAGTTCCACACCAAACAGTTCTTCTCCGCCAAAACCGTGCAGATAGCTGCCGGGTGTGTAGAGCAATGTACCGCCCGCACGAACAAAAGCGCGCATCCGTTCCAGATCCTTGCGGGTGAGCTGTGCCAGACAAGGCACAATCACAACCCGATACTTTTCAAGCTGATCGCGTACAAAAGCAGTCGGAACGTGCAGCCGGACCAGCAGCAAAAAGGCATGAAACAGAGCACGGGACGCTCTGCCGCTCTCCGTCGATTCGCTGTCCGCACCAGCCTGCTCCGCCTCCGGCACGTATATGGCAACCTGAGGCGAAACAGGGGCGCCCTCTGCGGCAAGCCGTGCGTAAGTCCGGCACTCCAGCAGCGCCGAGGCACTGGGCTTGGCGATACCCTTCGCCGTGTAGAATCCGACGAACCTCTCGCCGGGCCGCTGGTCGTACGGCGATTCACAGCTCACAAAGTCCTGCCAGCACCACGCCACCAGCCCCTCCGCACCATGCAGCAGGGCGCTGGTACCGCTGGTTCTCACATGATCGGCGCGGATTTCTTCCGATCCCCCGTACAAGCCGAATTCATCAAGCAGCGGGTTCGCATAGGCAGAAGCCAATCTGGTCAAAAACGGGACGTAGAGCGAAGCGGGCCACGACTCATTGGAGGGCAGGGGAAACGGGGCCCACAGGGGAAAGCCGTGCACGGCCAACTTGTCACAGATACGGCTCACCAATCCGGCACGAAAGACGTGGTTACCCGTCAGGGCCGTATGATCGTGAGCCATCATCACCTGTGCCGATTCATCACCGCGCCGCACCGCCGCCACCATTTTTTTAAGCCAGCTTTCCGCCTGCTCCCCCGTAAGTTCCTTCACCGCACGGGCATCCACATAAATCAATTCATCTCCGATGTCGTATGCGTACACATTGCCCAGGCTGCGCAAGATGGACGCCACTTTGGTGACGTAGCAGGCGGCCCTCTCGATCATGTATGGATCGCTCCACAGACAACGCCCGCCTCGCCATGGAAGGTCAAACGTCTGCCCGTTCATCCATATCGTCAGCAGAGAAGGAATTACGCGAAGTCGATAATCTCTCGCCGTCTTTACCATCCGGTACAGGAGCTGGAACGCCTGTTCACTGTAGCGACCCGGCTCTGGTTCAAAGTCGCGCCAGAACAGGAAGAAACGGACGACGTCCACACCTTCTTCGGCCATCCGGGAAAGATCGCGTTCGATTTCGCTGAAGTCGCCTTGCTGCCAGTAAGCGCACCCTTGGCGGGAAGGATGGTAGTTGTAGCCGATCATCATTTGTTACCACCTACTTTTCCAGGTTCATCAGCAGTTGATCGCAAACGTAATCAACCTCATCCACACGCAACTCGGGATGAAGCGGCAGCGACAATTGACGGGCAGCGATTTCCTCGGCCACGGGACAATCGCCTTCGCTCGTTCCCAAGTGCTCGCGGTAGTAGCGAAACAGATGGCAGGGCAGGTAATGAACACTGGTTTGAATCCCGGTCTCCTTCAACCGTTCCATCAGCCGGGTGCGATCAGTCTTTGCTGGCAGCATGACAGGCATGATATGGAGGCCGGCTCCCTCTGGCGGTACCTGTGCAAACGGCAGCCGGATCTGTCCGTGCAGTCTCTGCCGATAGCGGTGTACAAGCGCTGTGCGCACGTGTCGTCCTTGCCGGTGCTTGCTGAGCTGCACACGTCCGATTGCCGCCGCCAGATCGCTGAGGCGATAGTTAAGGCCAATGCCATCGATGTCGTAAAACGTAGAGCGACCGGTGTGTTTGGACCAGGAGCTGGCACTCATGTAGTGGGAACGAAACAGCCGTGCCCTCTCCAACAAAGTGGGATCGGCTGCATACACCATCCCCCCTTCTGCCGTGGTCACGTTTTTGGTCGCGAAAAAACTAAAACAGCCCACATCGCCAATCGTCCCGCTCATCCCCCAGGGTGTATCCACAAAAGGACCGTGGGCCACATCTTCGATCACCCGCAGCCCAAATCGACGGGCCAGCTCCATGATCTCGCCCATCCTAGCGCTGTAGCCCCCATAATGGACCACCAGCACCGCCTTGGTACACGGCGAGATTTTGCGCTCGGCATCGGCGGGATCAAGGGTAAAATCGTCGAGGCTAATGGAGTCGACAAAAACGGGACGCGCTCCTGTCAAACATACGACAGCGGCACAAGCGACGAATGTGATGGAAGGCACCAGCACTTCATCACCGGGGCCAATCCCCAGAGCGTGCAGAGCCGTATGCAGAGCCGCAGTACCGCTGCTGACGGCGACAGCACCGCCCTTACCTCCGAGGGACTGAACGAACTCCCGTTCAAATGCTTCCGTCTGCTCTCCCATGCTTAACCAGCGCAGCTTGAGCACCTCTGTCACAGCTTGAATCTCTTCCTGTCCAACCGACGGTGCATACAAGGTTACTTTCCATTCCATGTGCAGTCCTCTCCACTTCTTCGATCTCCCCCTGCTGGCGGCAAGCCGCTCTCCAGTGCCGTGGCCTGCCGGAACGGGGGCAGCAGCCGACTGCGGTTTTGTTCAAAGTACCGTGCCGCTTGCTGAAACTGGCTGATCGTTCCGATGTCCATCCAAAGACCACGGTGCACCTCACTTGATACCGTGCAGCCTTGCGAGAGCAGTACCTGGATTAAATCAGGCATGTCCATCTTCCCTGCCTTCAGAAAACGGGTCACGTTTCGACTCAGCATGTAAATCCCTGATGAAATCAACTGCTTTTCGGACGGTTTTTCCCGGTAGGCGAGCAGATGACCGTTCTTGTCTGTCTCCACCACACCAAAAGCGGAAACGTGCTCCCGCTCATATAACAACGTCGTCAACAGCCCTTTCGAACGCTGATGAGCCTGAAACAACCGGCGAAAGTCCACATCCGTCAATACGTCGGCGTTCATCAGCAAAAACTGCTCATCGAGATCGTCGATCAGCTGCAGGGCTCCTGCTGTTCCAAGCGGTGCTGTCTCTTCGATGTAATCGATCGCAATGCCCAATTTCCGACCGTCGCCAAAATAACAGCGAATCAGTTTTGCGCCATAGTGCAGCGTTAGCGTAGCACGGCGGAAACCATGCGCGGCAAGCTGCCGCAAAATAATTTCCAGGATCGGGGTGCCGGACAGCGGCAAGAGGGGCTTGGGAAGCACATTGGTATACGGCAGCAGGCGAACCCCTCTGCCTCCTGCCATGATCACAGCCCGCATCCGTTCACCTCCTTTACAGTTCAGCAACCGTCCAACTGCTTATAAACAGCAGCCACCATCCCGCTGATGCGCTCCCAGCTGTAGTCCCGGTCCACCCGCTGTTTGCCGCTCGCACCCATCCGTCGTCGCAGCGGTTCATCTGCCAGCAGAGTCGTTATCGCTTGGGCGACCGCTGCTCGATGAGCCTCTACGATCAATCCGTCAATTCCCTCTCGTACAACGTCCGCCGCACCGGCCATTCTCGAAGCGATGACAGGTTTTTCGCAAGCCCAGGCTTCAAGAAAGACAAGAGGAAAGACATCGGCGACGGAAGGCAGACAGAAGAGATCGCAGGCAGCCAGCGCTCCCGCCTTTTCAGATTCCGGTACCAGCGGCAGATCAAGGATGCGCCGCTCCTGCCCGAATCGGGCCAGCGCCGCTTTCGATTCTGCAGTGCGCGGACCAATCAGGGCAAAGTGTACTCGAGGGTCCTCTTTCCAGACTTCCTGGGCAGCTTCCAACATCAGGGGATACCCTTTGCTCACCAGTTTGCGTCCCAAAAACAGGACGAGCGGCGCATCCAAGGGAATCCTGTGCTTGATGCGAAAGCATTCCGCTTTCTTACCGGAAAGCACCACCGCCGATTCCGGCAGGCACGGGGCATTGGGAATGCGTGAGATGCGTTCCCTGGGTATCCCCGACAGCGTACGGATCAGCCGCTCCTCTGTCGCGGTCAAGACAAAGATATGGGAGGCCGCCCGGCAGGCAAGGATAGCGGTTTGCTCGCACTCCCAAAAGCTGCGATCAGTAGCGGGCGTGAGAACCAAGGGCACTCCGCTGTGCCGAACGAGTGTGACAGCCAGCTGCAAGAATGCGCGATCAGACAAATCAAACAAATGGATCAGTTCAAAGGGAATGGCAGACAACCGCTCCCCCCAGGAAGTGCCGCATGCCGGCAGCGTCATGGTGCGAACGCCATCCTCCACCGCTTCGATCGGCTCACGGACAGTTACACTGGCACGGGCCAAGGTGACGGCAATCCCTTCGCTGCGTACCAGCCATTTGGCCGTCAGCATCGCCATGTTGTCCGCCCCTGACAGCGAGGGATGCTGACTGCGGATCAGGATCAGGACGTTCATCGCGCCGTTTCAGTCAGGTGCCGCACATACCATTCATAGGTATCAGCCAACCCCTCCGACAGTGGGACGAAGGAGAGGGGGCCGATCAACTGGTTCAGGCGGCTGATGTCCGGACAGCGTCGATCCGGTGAGCCTGGCGGTGCTTCCCGGTATGCAAGCGGGGCGTCATAACCGGCGATGGCGAACAAGCGGCGGCACAGCTCATCCATCCTGATCTCTTCCTGCGGATTGCCGACATTGACAATGTAATGTTCACCTCCCGCCAGACTGCCGATCCGGTACGTTGCGGCAACAGCATCCGACATATAACAAAAAGAGCGGGTCTGAGCTGGTCCGTATACGTGAAACGGACTCTCACCGGCCCGGATGCGGCAGATCCACTCGGGTATCACATGGTCAAAGCCCATGCGCGGACCATACACGTTGTGATAGCGGACAATCCGGGCAGCAAAGTGGTGTTGTTTGGCATAGTTGAGTGTCAAAAGTTCACCGGAAATCTTGGAACCGGCGTAGGAGAAACGCGGAATGTTGGGGTCAGGGATGACCAGCGGCACGTCTTCCGAGGTGGGAATCGGCAAGTGTGCCCACTGACCAAATCCGTGATAGGTCTCGCTGGAAGACGCGAACAGGACTGTCTCCGGCTGCTGCCTGGCGCACCAGTCCAGCACGTGTATCGTACTCAGCAAGTTGGTTCTCAGCACCCGATCCGGCATGTTGTTGGCGTACTTGACCCCGTTGATGGCCGCCAGGTGAAAAACGTGACGGTACGTTTTCGCAAGCGGCAGCGAGTCCAGGGGATGTGTCAAATCTGCCTGAATCACACACACGTTCCGTTCCAGTTCGGCAAACGCTTCGTCCCGTTCACTGCGAAACAGATTGTCTACCACGGTTACCTCATACCCGAGCTCCAGCAAATGGCGGGCGAGGTGAAAACCGATAAAACCTGCGCCGCCTGTGATCAGCACGTTATCCACCAAAACCCACCCCCATGTAGCGAATCGCCGTTTCTCCCCCTTTGCCAAAGAGCGCGAGCCGATGTTTGTACACGCCCCACACATCGTAGATCAAGCGTCCCTGCCCGGCTTTCGGCAGCTTCTCCTCTATTGGGAACGTTTGGTAACGGCGGTGGTCGTTCATGATCATGATGAGGTCAGACGACAAAGCATCCTCCAGTGCAGCCGGGACCAATCCCTGAGCGCGTATCACATCATCGTCCAACACGAAGTCATGCCCCATGATGTTCCGCACGCCGCGCGCCTTCAATCGGGGCAAAAGCTCCCATAGCATGCTGCCGCGCAGGTCATCCGTTTCCGGTTCCCCTTTGTACGCGAGGCCGGACAGGGTGACGGTCAACTCCGGCCAGCGCCGATCCATTGCTATCAGCGCCTGTTCAATCTGGTTAAGGATTGCATCAGGCAGCGACTCGTTCACGGTACGGGCGGCAGCAATTAAACAGGGTTTATTTGCCGAGTGTTGGGCCGCATGCATCAGGTGGTACGGATCCTTGGTGAGGCACGAACCACCGACATACCCTGGACGGGCAATTGCTGGTCTTGGGTAGTTATGATTGGCTGCAGCAATGATCTCGTGAGCATCAAGGCCAAATCCTGAGGCCAATAGTGCCACTTCATTTCCGAATCCGTAGCGAACGTCGGTATAGGCATTGCAAACCAGTTTGATCAATTCAGCCGCCTCGTACGAAGAGACGGGTACGATTTCGGGTCCGAGCAGCGAAAACAGTTCCTTCGCTTTGATCAGGTCAGACGAGTCATCGGTTCCGATCACCTGCGGCAGAGCCATCAGTTCCTCCAGCGCTTTTCCCTGGATGGTCCGCTCCGGTGCTACCGCGAGATGCGGTTGCACCCCGTATCGGGCAAGTATGGGCAGCACCACCGAACGGGTTGTTCCCACCGGAACGGTGCTTCTGATCACCAACAGGCCGTCATCCGTGATCCGCTGGGCAGCCGCTTCCACTGCCTGCGTCAGCGCCTCCAGTCGCGGTTCTTCCCGCTTTCGGTCATACGGGGTGCCGACACAGATAACCACCGTATTGACACGGTGGGGCCACTCTGCTGAGACGCGAAGAGACAACCTGGCCGGATCGGAGACCGACGAACGGACGATCTCGGCCACTCCCGGTTCCAGCAGGTGAATCTCTCCGTTATTCAGCCTTCTTCGCACACTCTCATTCAGCTCAATTCCGTGCACCTGTACCCCTTTTGACAAAAAAGCGGCGGCCAAGGTAAGCCCCACATACCCCATGCCGACAATGCAAACCTCGCGAATGCTACCGTTTCCCATATTCCCTCCCATCTTCCCAACAGTCCTGTTCCAATCGCTTCTTCCAACTGACAGGAAGTTCGTCCACCATGTGGATTTCTTGCGGAATCTTGTATGAGGCCACATGCTTTTGCATGTACCGTATGACTTCCTCTGTCTTTAAGGGATGATGAGTCGTCAGGTATACGACAATCCTTTCCCCGGACAGCGAATCGGGAACGCCCGTCACCAAAGCATCCGCAATCGCTGGGTGTGCGATCAAAACCTCACGGAGTTCATGGGGATCAACCTTGCGACCGGCCAGATTGATAAACGGACTTACTCTTCCCGTCAGATAGACTCGCCTGTCCCGCACCGTTCCGCGATCTCCGGTAATAAAGCAGTCGAGGCGTTGGTCCGGCTGCCCTTCCCCCACATAACCGGCAAACAGTGTATCGCTATCAACCGCCAGTCTGCCGTCGTTGGTCACACTTACGTCTACGCCGGGCATAAGAAACCCGACAGCGCCGGTCCCCTCGACAATCACCGGATGCTGCGCGGCTACTGCCCCGGTCTCGGTACTGCCGTATACCTGCAGCACGCGCCGCTGGAACTTGGCGTAGAACGCGTCAGCCACCCGCTCGTTCAGGGTGCCGCCCGAGCAAATACAAACGGCGAGCGAGCTGAGCATGTCAGGGGTGATCATCTCCGATTGGCTTAGCCAGTCGTACTGCTGGGGCACGCCGAACAGCACGCTGATGCCGTCCTTCGCCACCTTCTCGGCGATCCGCCGCGCGGTCGGATGGGGACAGAGGAAAAGTGTGCCGCCCGCGGCCAGCATGCCAATCAGGGCACCGATCAGCCCGTAACTGTGATAAAGCGGAACGGCGGCCAGCCCCTTGTCCAGGCTGGTCAGCCGAAACCAACGCACGTATTTGTGCGCTCCCCTAAGCAGAGACGCGTAAGGTATGCGAGCCGCCTTCATCGGGCCGCTCGTCCCCGAAGTAAGCAGCAGCAGATGCTCAACCTGGCGAACCGGTCTGCCCGACTCCGTGCGGGCGGAGGCAATCTGGCTGTACGTCAGATCCCGCTCAGCTGCCGCGGCATGCATCCCGTTTCCATCGACCGCCCTGCCGGCGGCTGAGTCCCCCTGCAACCTGCTCCCCTTTTCTTTTGCCGCAGGAAAGCCGGCTGCGTTCGCTGAACTTTCCGCTTCAGTTGGAGTAACCCAAAGGTCAACGCCGGCCAGCCGACTGATTCGTTCGCGCTCATATGCCGTCAACGACGGGTCATACGGCAGCAGCGGAAGTTTCAAGTCAAGCATGGCCAGGAACAGTACCACCGCGGGCAAGGACTGCTCGACAGCCAATCCCACCGCGCGGGCATTGCCGATGCCAGCACCAACCAGGCGCCTTCGGAAGCATAGGAGCTGCTCGCATAGTTGGCCGTAGGTCAGAGAGTTCCTACCGTCGACAATCGCCTGTTTCCGCTGGTCCGCCTTCGCCAGCAGGTTGGTGATCCACCCCATCCGCTTCCCTCCTCCAACCTCTTTTCCTTACTGCTTACTTGTGGTGATTGGCGCTGCCTTTTCCTTTAACTCCAATACCTGGTTTGCAGGAACGTTGTGGAATTCTTCCACTCGTCCACTGGGCCAGCGTATGGTCAGCTTGTCCACCTTTTCGGCGGTACCCAACCCAAAGTGGAGACGTGGGTCGCTCTGCGCGCCATGACTGTTTCCGCCATCCCGCTCCATGATCGTACGGATGCCATTCACTTCGAAGATGACCCGTGTTCCGACCGCATCCCGGTTGCTGGGGGTGGTTCCCTCCAGTTTCAGCTTGATCCAGTTGTTGCCGGTTTTCGGCTCGTTGCGGTACACCCGTGCCGCTCCCCCCTGATTGGCGAAAACCAGATCAAGTACGCCCCGGTTAAACAGATCGACGGCGGCAACGCCACGGCTGTCTTCCAAAAAGGTTATCCCTACATCCTGGGCAATGTCGGGAAAGGTTCCGCCCGATCCGTCGTTGTAGAACAAATGCTTTTGCTCGTAACCGGACAAACTTTTGTCGCCAAATGTCGGCCAGTTGCGGGCATCTTCGATCACGTCACCCGGCGTGGTCGCCAACGTACCAAGATCAAACCAGTAATCGCGTTCCTTGCTGGCGGAAATGAAACCGTTCGTCACCATCAGGCTGAAGTTGCCGCTGTTGTCCGCATCGAAAAACTTTGCTCCCCAACTGAAACCGGCGATGTTGATGCCCAGTTTTTCCGCCCGATCGACAAACGTCCCGTTGGCGTCCTGGTGCCATAGCTGGTTACCTTCCAGGATGTAGCGCCGCTTGCTGACGTTGCTGATGTAGAAAGCCAGGTTTCCGTCGTGAAACAAGTCGGCGAAATCAACATTCATCCCTTTGAACGTGTCATCGCCGATACCGGCGTGCTGAACCACGGTGGTAAATCCTTTGCCTTCCTGGTTCAGATAAAGCACATCCGGTCCAAAGTCGTTGGCATTGTAAATGTCGGGCCAGCCGTCATTGTTGATGTCTGCCGATCCGGTTGCCAGCGTCCATCCGGTGTCGTCCACGTTCAGCTCTTTGGAGACATCGGTAAAGGTCCCGTCGCCGTTGTTGCGGTAGAGCACGTTGGGGCCGCCGTTGCGGGCACGTTCAAAGTCGTCGTGCATGATCTTGGTCGTGGTCAGGTTCCAGAGATCGTTGCGCTCATGGAAGTAGTTGCCCAGGTAGAGGTCCAGATACCCGTCGCGGTTGTAATCAAGTGTAATCGCTTTGGACACGTACCCTTTGTAGCCCACCCCTGCCTGGTCGGTGATATCGGTAAAGGTCCCGTCGCCGTTGTTTTTGAACAGTTTGCTCCTGCCCCAGGCTCCGACGAACAGGCTGGGGTAACCGGAGTTGTCAAAATCGAACCAGACCGCGGTTTCGGAGATGCCGTCGTGATTGATGTCAGCCAGACCAAGCTGGTCTGCCACGTCCGTAAAGGTGCCGTCGCCATTGTTTTGAAACAATGCATTCTTGCTCCCTTTGCGTGAATTGACAAAATAGAGATCCATCCAGCCGTCCCCGTTGTAGTCGCCGACAGCCACTCCTGCTCCAGTCGAGACAAGCCACGGCATGATGTTGTCCACCTTGCGGTCAAACTGTGCCTTCTCGTGGACAAAGGTGATGCCGGCCTCCTCGCTGATCTCCCTGAAGGAGAACCCGTATTCTTTCTTACCTTCTCCCGACAGGCCCTGACAGCCCACCGCGGCTGACGCAAGCAGCAGTGTCAACAGCCCGCATGTCAACTTTCTCACGCGCATCTCTCCCCTCACTCCTCCCGATTGGCTAACAGCCGTCTTGTTTCCTCGATCCAGCGACTGTAAAACAACTCACTTACCGTGATTGCACTTACCCGGCGGCTGGCCGTGTGAACGGCGGACACCATGTGCTCGACCCGTTCGGCGAGTCCGTCCGGGTACCCAGCAATCACCTCCCGGTAGTAAGGATGATTTTGCAGCCGCCGCGTTTCCCAACCGAATGCCAGCCCCTGGTCAAACGCGGGCTGGAGTGGTGAAGGCAGCAAACTGCGCACATTGACCGCCCAGTCCGGATAATCAAACGTGCTGTATGCCACGGCCAACCCCACCCCGCTGTAAACATCTGCCAGAACATGAAGCGGCAGCCGGTTTGCCGCCGCTACTGCCCGCTCGATGTCAAACTGGTTGACAAACCAGATGCTTCGGCCGTATCCCTGCCAGCAAACGCGCTGCTCGTCAGGAGAAAAGCGGGAAAAGCGGGAAATGGCCAGGTCAGGATCGGCACCGTGAAACAGCCCTGTTTTAAATCCGACACCATCGTAAACAATCAAGGCGTAGTGTGGATGAAGCCTGGAGACGCGCGGCCG
This sequence comes from Brevibacillus sp., assembly GCA_017656235.1. Classification (GTDB taxonomy): domain Bacteria; phylum Bacillota; class Bacilli; order Brevibacillales; family Brevibacillaceae; genus Brevibacillus_E. The sequence continues at coordinate 685,787 of JACDOF010000001.1, read as the reverse complement.
GTAACACCTGGGACGACAACCATAGCATGTGTGCAGCCACCAGCCCAGTCCGACGTAATACTGGTAGATGTAACCGGGGTCAATCATGCGGATGTCCCGCTCAAAGGTAAACTTGCCGCTCGTAATGATTTCTCCCCGCGCCGCCAGGCCCATCCCCAACCCCTCATAGGCAAAACCGCGATAAAAAGGAGCGAAGCGACCGTCCAGACTGGCCCGAATCTCATCCGGGCACAGTTCAGCACGAAGCCCTGTGTTGTATCCGGTAAAGAAAGCATGCAGCACGTGGCGAAACCGCTCTTGATAGAACGAACGGCCGTCGGCCTGCAGCAGCTGACGTTCGTAACGGGCGGGATTCCGTCGCAGCAGCCGCAGCAGCAGCTCGCTGAGGAAGCGCTTATGTCTCCCGCTCATTGATTACCCGCAAGATATCGCGCAGATTTTGCATCTGGGCCAGCTCCTCCTCGGAGAGGCGCACACCATACTCCCGCTCCAGATGGACGGCAAGCTGCAGCGCCATCAGTGAATCGACGCCAAGATCTACAAATGATTCATCCAGCGCTGCCTCGTCAAGCTCGGCTTCCGTCAGATCGCCGATCATGTCAAGAAGGCTTCGCGTTACCTGTTGGATGTCAAGATTCATTGGCTGAGCACTCCTTTGTTCCAGATTTACGTTAACCCGCCGTCAACGACCATCACCTGCCCGGTTATATAGGAGGCTTGATCGGAGAGCAAAAACAGGATCGTACTGGCAATCTCATCCGGTTGGCCAATGCGCCTGAGCGCAATGCCGTTTTTAAGCGCGGCCCGTTTCTGAGCAGGGATGGCAGCGAGGATGTCCGTTTCCACATAACCGGGTGCCACAGCATTCACGCGGACACCAAGCGGTCCAACTTCTCTCGCCAAAGAGCGGGTCAGGCCGATGACGCCTGCCTTAGATGCGGCGTAGTTGACTTGTCCGGCGGTCCCAAGCAAGCCCGCTACGGATGCAACATTGACAATGCTCCCTCTGACGAGAGAGAGCGGCCGGATCAGGCGCCGGATGACGGCAAACAGCGCGTGCAGGTTCACCTGCAGCACTTCGTCCCACTCCGCCTGGCTCATCCGATAGACCGGCGCATCCCTGACCAAGCCGGCATTGTTGACGAGTCCGTCGATTTTTTGACCGGCCAGCACGCCATCAAGCAGTGTCTCCACCTCATGCGGGGAACAGAAGTCTGCGCGAACGGCACTGACCCGCCCCGCCAGCTTGTCACACTCCTGCACCAGTGTTTGGGCCGCTTCCTCGTTGCTCGCAAACGTAAAGATCACGTCTGCTCCGGACTTGGCCAATTGCTTGACACAGGCCCGTCCAATTCCGCGCGAACCGCCGGTCACAAGTATCCGCTTGCCGCGAAAATCCAATTGTGTGATAATGGTCCCTCCCTTCTTATTCACACCGTGTAAACAATGCAGCCGCATGAAACCCGCCGTACGCGGAGACGGCTTTCATCACCGAGTGAAGCCTTCTCTCCACAAACGAGGTGATGATGGGAAGACCAGCTTTGGGATCGGCTTCCCCATACCCCACAAGCGGCGGAATGAGGTCATGAATGAGGCAGTGGACGGCCAGAGCCGACTCCAACAGGCTGCAGGCACCCAGGGTGTGGCCGACGGATGACTTGAAGGCGGTAACGGGAGGGATCTCACGGGACAATTCGGCGAAGGCGCGTTTGATCTCTACCGCCTCGTAGTGATCCCATAAAGGACTGCCTGTCCCGTGTGGGATCAGCAGATCCGGCAATTGGTCGCCGTTCACGCCTCTGATCGCATCCACAATCGACCTGGAAAAGGAGTGAGCCGACACATCGGGCAGCGTGATCTGCCAGTGATCCTGACGGAAGCGGCTGCCTGCATAACGGCAAACCGGTTTCTTCCTTCGTTTGCGACAATGATCGGCAGATTCCAGAACGAAAGCAGAGGCGCCATCCCCCAGCAGCGAACCGTTTCGCCTGCGGTCAAACGGCCGCAATTCTGCGGTCGGGGAGATCAACCCTTTTTGCCCGAGCCAAAGGTGTTCCGTCACATGCGCGTAGTCGGAGCAAACGACCACCGCCGCATCAGCGTGACCCGTGAGAATCAACTGCCGGCCCTGCTCCAAGGCATAGAGACCGGTCGCACATGCGTTGTTGACAATATAGGCTGGACCATTCACGTGCAGTGCCTTGGCCAGATGAAACAGGTAGGTAAACGTCTGTACATGAAAGAACGCGTTCTGATGCCGCCGATACGAGGTTAACGCATCAGATGCTCCGTTGGGGCCGCCCTCCAGGTAAGGATCGGCCAGGAGCCGGTCCATCAGCGGTACGACTCCCGCATTCTCATGGCCAATCACCAGCGCCACCGCCTGATCGGATTCGATGGATAAACAAGCCTCATCAAGGGCAAGGCGGGCAGCCGCCAGGAGATAGACGAAGTCGGCATCCTGGGCGAGACCCATGTCCTGAAGCCAGTCGTGCGTCTGTCGATCAACCCAGTCCCGCGCATCAAGCGTTTCCATCGGAAAGACCGGGTAACGTAGTCTTTGCCCGTCGCGCAGCTGATACGTGCGCTCCGCACGCGACTCCCTTCTTGAAAGAATCCCTTCCCAAACCGTTTGATTGCCGATGCCTAGCGAACAGAGCATGCTGGTGCCGGTTACATAGACGTCCGTACGTTTCATCAGCTCAACTCCATTTCCCGGATTTGCCGATCGCTCTCGCCCAACCCGTCCCCGTCGGCGGAGACCGGTTCTGACGCGGACTCCAGGGCAATCACGTAATCTCCCTCTGCACCGCACGGAATGCACAGTCGATAACCGCTCTGCTCTCCTGTGATCAAATCGCGAAGAGCGACCGCTACCGCTAAAGAGGCATGCTCCGCGGCGACTTCCAGCGCTCCTTCCGCATCTCCTTTTGCAGCAAGACGTACATCAATGTTGGCCAAACGATGAGCGGACTGGCCCGATTCTCGTTCCAGGACGAGTGCCACAACAGACTCACAGGTGGGACGTGAGTCCAGAATGGCGGCGCTGAAAACGGCTGGCGGATGCAGATTCACGATGGTTGCGACAACTCGCGTCAGCAGCTTGTCCCGGAGCAGCGAACAGGCATAGTCGAGCGTCTTCACGCCTGTTCCCGCGCCGTTGGAAACCGTGACGTTTACCCCTGACAGCCCGAAGTAGATAGCGGCATGACCCCCAATGCCATTTAGCACAGTTTCCGGAAAGATTCCCGGATTCACCTTCTGCACACCGAATTCCTGCGATTCACGGTATAAATCAGCAATTGCGTCCAGATTGGAGTAGTTGGTGCCGACCAAAAGCCCAGTCCGATGCTCACCTTCTGCCTTGCCGTCCGTCCTTCGCTGGCCAGATATCCCCAATGCCTGGCCAATGGTCATACAGCTAAGCCGGGACGCCCTGGAAACCCGGTTTAATCCCTTGAATCCGAATTCCCGCGGGGATAGATCGGGAATCGTGGTTCCATCCAATGCAGACAGTTGTTTCAGCTCCGGAAGCTGCTCTGTCCCAAAGCCAACCGAGGTTAATACCTGCATACCTGTCACGATCAACGCGTTCATCCTCTTCCTCCTCATCCTGCTTGTGGTCCGGTTCGCTGTTCTATCCTGCGTGACGCCCACCACCGGTAGGGAATGACGACGAGCAGCGAGACCAGAAAAACAGCGTAGAACTGTGGATGGGCGAACTGTAAGACACGCAGGGCAGCATCAACCATGGCGATCGCCACAGCGTAGACGATCTGTCCTCCCCTCGTGCCGGGAGATGTCTTGGGGTCGGTAATCATGAAAAACGTAAACAACTGCAGCGATGCTCCCAACAAGGGACCAAGTGCAGCAAACAGAGGCGCGCCGAACACGTAGTGTCGAACCAGTCCGAAGAGGACAAAGCTGATCAAGAATGAGAACGCTGCGTAGTGTCGGTTGGCCATGTAGCAGACAAACATCCCCAAGCACAGGATGACGAGCATCACATCATAGGCGTTCGTCCATTGTTTGGGTGTACTGACGGCGTAATCCGGAAGGAAAAACAGCACCAGCACCAGCGCCACGTTGTTCGGATTAAAGAGATGCCCGCCCTTGTAACGGATGAGAAACTTGAACACGATTGACAGTGTCGCGGTAAGTGCATAAGGCCAAAGCAGATAGGAACTAAGCAGCAAACTGACTCCGATGCCGGTTATCACCGCGCTTAGCGGAAACCGCCACTTCTTGTAGATGATCCGCACCAATGCGAGTTCCGTGGTAATCGAGCAGAAAAGTGAAGTAAAGATGGCATCCCACCGTTGAAAGAAGCCGAGGTATACCTGTCCGGCAACCGCAAAGCTGAGCAGAAAAAGCAGCAGAAAGTAACGCGGATCGATTTTGTATTCTGACCAGGACGTGATCGGTCTGCTGTGGACGAATTTCAGATTGCGCAACAGTAACCACCTCTCTGGAAGGATGAGGTTCCAGGCCCGTACCTCGCCTGGTCAGCCTGCCCTGCGACTCTTAACCCGGTCGTACTTGCGCACAGTCCACACCCGATAGGGAATGGCCACAAACACAGCGACCAGAAAAACAGCGTAAAACAGGGAGTTGTTCACGTCGTACAGTCTGAGTATGGCGTCGACAAGAGCAATCAGGATGGCGAAAACGATACGAGCAGGCCGGCTGTTCGGCGTCGTCTTGGGGTCGGTGATCATAAAAAACGTAAACAACTGCAGCGACGCTCCCAACAACGGCCCCAAAGCAAACCAGAGCGGCGTGTCAAAGAAGTAATGCCGGGCAAAACCAAAGACGGCAAAGCCGGACAGAAACGAGATCACGGTATCGTGACGGTTGGCCATGTAGCTGACCACCATCCCCAGAGAGAGGATGACGGCCATCACTTCGTACGCGTTCGTCCACTGCTTGGGAGTACTCACCACGTAGTCCGGCAGAAAAAACAGTACCAGCACTACGGCGATGTTGTTCGGATTGAAGATGTGACTGCCCCTGTATCGGATCGCAAACTTCAACACGATTGACAAGACGGAAGCGAGGGCATAAGGCCAAAGCAGATAGGAGCTGAGCAGCAAACTGACCCCGATCCCGGTAATCACGGCACTCAGCGGGAACACCCATTTTTTGTAGATGAACCGAACCAGCATCAACTCCGTGCCAACCGTACAGCAAAGAGAGGTAATGATGGCATCCCACCTCTGGAAGAAGCCCAGGTAGACCTGGCCGGCAACGGCAAAACTGGTTAAAAAGATGAGCAAGGGGTAGCGCGGATCAATCTTGTAATCTGCCCAGGAGGTAACCGGCCGACGGTGAAACGACTTCAGATTGGACACAGCAAACACCTCTTCATTGCGGAGTTAGCGGGCCTGGCCGAGTACCAGGGAGGAGTTGATCCCGCCAAATGCATAGGCATTGGACAAGACGTACTCCACCCGCTTCTCCAACGGCTTGTTGGCAATGACGTTCACATTGCAGTCAGGGTCCTGCTGCTCAAGGTGAATGGTCGGAGGCAGGATTCCCTCTTCCAGGGCCTTTACACAAACGACCGCCTCAATTGCGCTGGCCGCACCCAGTGTGTGTCCGATATGCCCCTTGATCGAGCTGACCGGGATCCTTTCCACCTCCTCGGAAAAGACGGCCCGCAGCGCCTTTGCCTCCATCCTGTCGTTTGCCGGGGTACCGGTCCCGTGTGCACTGACATAACCGATCTGCCGTTTGTCAATCCCGGCCATCCGCAGCGCATCCTCCATCGCCCGCGCCGCTCCTGATGCACCGGGATCAGGTTGGGTGATATGGTGCGCATCACAGTTCATGGCGTAACCCAACAAGCGAGCACGTGGTCGGGCCTTTCTCTTTTGGGCCTGCCCGCCTCGCTCCAGGATCAAAATCCCGCTTCCTTCCCCGAGAAGCAGCCCTTGCCGGTTGCGGTCAAAAGGCCGGCACACGTCCGGTGTCATCGCCCGCAAACTGCTGAATCCGGTAAAAGCAGCCCATGAGAAAGCATCCACTCCTCCCGCGATCATGATCTCCGCTCGTCCCCTGAGCAACTCGTCCATCGCACGGGCAATGGCCAGGTTGCCTGCCGCACAGGCATTGGTAATGGTCCAGAGGGGGCCTTTCATTCCGAATATTCTCACAATATTCTCTGCGATCAGATGAGGTCCCCCTTGCCGTGAGGAGCCCTGCATCATCGCTTCTTCCAACGGCTCGATCTCCCCCATCGTCGTGCCGATCGACAGGCCTGTCCGATAGATGCTCAGATCTTCTATCGCCAATCCGGCGTCTGCTAGGGCCTCCATCAAGGCAGGAAGAACCAATCGCGTCGCCCGTCCCATATTGTCCGTTTCCAGCTGCAAACCAGACGGAGGAATTCGGACGACCTCGCATCCATATTTATTCTGATGTTCCTCCACATTAAAGCGTTCGACTCGCTTCCTTCCTGACCGGCCCGCAAGCAAACCGTCCCAAACCTCCGCCGTCCGTCCACCGATGGAGGTGACAGCACCGATACCGGTTATCACGATTTCATCCAACAGTGATCTCCTCAGCTCTCATTAACGTTTTGATTTCCAGATGATGCTCAAGTCCGTGATGTTCGGGTTGGGTGGCTGAAAACTGTCTATTCCCCGTTCTTCCTTGACCAGTTCCAACGCCTGCTCCTTTCCGGCAGCCACCCGTTTCGACAGCCCTTCCGATTCCGGAAACTGACGCAGGCCATCCTTCCACACCGCATAACCGCCATCCACGTCGCCGTTTTTTACCAGGGCATCGCCGTATGCCTCGTACACCTGCGGCCAGAACGGAATCGATTCGTCTCCAAGATGCCGCAGTGCGGCCAGGCAGAAGGACAAGTCCTGAATGGCTTTCTCCACCCGCTGCAATCCGGCTGGCCAGTAAAGGTTGTTCAGGCCGCGCGCGTAATGGGCCATCCAGTCGTTGGGATTTCGCTCCAGCACTTCATTCAATTCCCGGATGGACAAGGTGGATCGCTGGCCCAGCCAAGCCGTGCCAACACCTTTTTCCTGCAGCATGTCGACGTAGACGAGGGCCTTCTGCAGCTTCACTTCCGGAACGTTTTGATCAAGTGAGGAGAAAAAATCAATTGCTTCCTGGTACTGATTCTTTCGGGTCAGGGCCAGCCGGTAGTCCGTGCTGTAGACGAGGTTGTCGGGGGCCGCTCTGACTGCCGCAGCAAGGTAGGCAAGAGCCTCGGTACGGTCACGTTCCAGCACCGACATGCCGTAGACATGAGCGTAAGCGGCATCTTCCGCGGTGAGCTTGTCCAATTCCAGCGGCAGGTGATTCTTCAACTCCTGGTCGTCTATCTGACGTGCGGCTGTCTCACGTTCCTGGCGGAAGTCGAGGTTTAGTTCTTTCGCCGTGATTTCACTGGACAAGACGGGTAACTCGTAGGGAGCCTGGAGATACCAATAGGCACCGATGCCTGCCCCCAAAATGATCACCGCGATGATACTGCCAATCAGCTTCTTGTTCATTGTTTTCCTCCACTGTACGATTCTTTTCGGTTGGACAGGCGATATGTAGACGGGTTGACGCCGACCAACTTTCTGAACACGCGTGAGAAGTGCGTCAGATCGTTGTATCCAACGGAGTAACATACTTCTGTGACAGGTTGTCCTTTTCTCAGCAGCAGTTTGGCCCGTTGAATCCGCTTGGTCATGATATATTCCTTGAAGCCGGTGCCAAGGTACTTGTTGAACATGCGGGAATAATGACAGCGGCTGACGTAAATGAACGAAGCCACCTTGGTCAACGACAAGTCGTTTTCATGCAGGTTTTCCTCGATGTACTGCAGAGACTTGCGGAACAGCGGGTTGTCAATATCAGGAGTATCATTTTCCTGGAACGATTCGATGAATGCCTGGATGGAAAACAGATTGATGTTCTTTGCCCCGGTCAGGATCACTGTTGGGCAGTTGGTCTGCAGTTCCGTGATCTTCCATGATGACGGAAACGAATCACCATATGTCATCATGATGACTACTTTGTACTTTTGGCGGGCGGCTGCCTCCTTGACAGACTCAAAATCGTCCAATGCCACAACCTCTGCTATGTCTTTCAAGGAATGGATGAAATCGCACTGCTGCTCTTCCGATTGCTTCTTTGCGACGATAACCAGTGCATTCATGAAAAATCATTCCTTTCTTTTGCGTATTTGCATTCGCCGAGAAGATCACACCGTATGCTTACCCCATATTTTACATAGATTGCATTATTAGGAATCTGTTTATATTGATTTAAATTCTAGTTTTTTTGACAATAAAAAGAATTGAAAAAATAGTTGCAATCGACATCTTTATACATCCACTTTTTGCACCGGACGTGTTCATTATACCAGAAAAACCAAACATATGTTCGTGTTTTTTTATCTCCATCCCGGTTTATTTTGCCATCTTGCGTTTATCGATACAGGCGGCCAGGCTTTTCACTGTTTCCAAATCCTCCGGGTCCAGTTCTTCCATGTCAAATTCGATTCCGCAAGCTTTCTCCAGTTCGAGCAGCAAGTCAATCACTTTGGTCGAGTCCAGACCAAGACCGTCATACAGCCGGTCTTCTTCCTTAATCTCGTCTGGGTTCATTTTGAGCAGATCGGCCAACACTTGAGTCACTTCACGCACTGTCTCACGCATTTTCTATCCTCTCCTTTTCTCCAACTGGTCTCGGCTGGGCCGCCCGGGCGGCGCTGCCGTATACAACCATCATACAAAATGCGCGAACATTATACATTTTTTTACTGTTATTCATTGGTTTTATTGCCAAATGATCTGAGTAACACATCCCTAACATCTGTGCTATGTACCAGAGAGGTCGAAACCCTGACAATGAATTGGGAGGAGATACGTTGCCAATTGATTCGGGAAAGAGTGGTTGGGGGGATAAGGTGTGATTGGCATTGAGGCAATGGGATGTTACGTACCTCATCATCGCCTTCACCTGAAGGAACTGCAGCACGAACTGCGGATCGACAACCGCACATTGCATCGTCTTTTATGGGAACGAAAACTTGAATACATCGCCATCGAACAGGATCATACGGCTGCCGGGATGTTGGCCAAAGCCGCAGATAACTTGTTGGCGGGTAAAAAGCTGACAGCCGACGATGTGGGGTTGATCCTGCTCACCCATACATTAAACCCGTTCGCTCCGTACCTGGTTGACCCGCTGGGGAAGTGGAGGCAGCAGAATGGTTTCGCCGATACCTTAACGTTTGCTGCTGCTCAGCTAAACTGTGCGTCGATTCATCTGTTGTTACACTTGGCCGACCGCTGGCTGCGCGCCCATTCACAGCGAACAGGCGTGCTGCTGCTTGCGGGAGACAAGATGTTCATTGCGGAAGAACGCTGCCTGGATGACAGCTTTGTAGCCGGCGATGCTGCAGTGGCTGTTTACCTGAGCCGACATGCGAAGCGGAATCGTCTGATTCACTCGTTCATTGTCGGTGAAGCCACCATATACGACGGTCCAGCCTCCCCTCCAGCCGCTTACGCCTGGTATCAACAAAGCTTCGTCTACGGTTTGATCAAGATGGTCCAAACAGCTTTGAACGAGTGCCGTTTGTCCCCACAGCAAATCCGTTATATCTTCCCCAGCAACCTGAATGAAACCACCTGGCTGCGGGTGGCCCACGCACTGGATCTGCCGCACGATCGTTTTTACTACCCGACACTGAAGGAGTTGGGCCACTGCCACAATGCAGATCCCATCTTGAATCTTGCACGGGCATTGGTGGAACGTCTGCTCCAACCGGGTGACTACTACCTTACCCTGACCGCCGGCATGGGCGGCACTTTCGGGTGCAGCTTATTTCAATATTGAGGGGGTGTTGAGATGATAAACGGAAGGCCGCTGTATCTGTCCGAGTTCTTCGTGTCGCTACCGCCCTGCCAGCCGTTTAAACAGAGGCAGGAAAAAGAGGCGGCCAGGAGAGTGGGCTCAAATGATGTAGATCTCGACACAGCCTCCCTCTCTCAGCCGCTGTTCGCCCTGTATGAAGAATACGCTCTTCCGTATGACGATTGGTGCACCCGGCTGACCGGGGATGGGAGGTATGCTGCTGAAGGCATTCCTACCGCAGAAGCAGTTGGCGCGGCCGACCTGGCCATCGACAGTGTGCAAAAACTGCTTGCCGAAAACAGGCTAAAAGCCGGCAGGTATCTTATCTACGCTCATGAAACGATTGAAGCCAGTCTCACCTTGACTCCCGTGTTAAAGGTTAAAAAGATGTGTGCCTTAAAAGAAACCATCCCGTTCTCTGTCAGCCAGGCCGGTTCGTCCTCATTTGCCGCTGCCCTGCTGCTATTGGACTGCCTTCACGCCACGGCGTCTGACGATTCGATTCAACCATCTTTGATCGTCACCGCCGATCGCCTGTCCCCCCCGCAGCCGCGCACCTTCTTCACCCAGTATCCCAAGGGCGATGCCGCCGCATCCTGTCTGGTGCTGGCGGAACCGGACGCCTGGGAAGTGCTGGCCTGCGAGCTCTCGACCCGAGCCATGCCCCAGGGCGATCCGTATCGCTGGAAATGGGCAGACTTCAGGGCAGCGGAACAGGCCATGTTGGATCAACTGCCGTCATCAATCCCACAATTTCTTCTCAACAATCAGTTCTCGCTTGCTGACATTGCGCTGGTTGTCCCTCAGCAGCACAGTGATGCGTTTTTGGCGCACGTACGCGCTGTTCTCAAATCGGAAGCGCTGCTGTACAGGCGAAAGACCTGGAGCCGCTGCAACCTGCTTGGGAGCGACTGTTTGGTTTCACTCGCAGAGGCGGTCTCGAACAAGCGGATTCATCGCCATGATCTTGTCCTCCTGATTCAGGCAGGCCCACTTGCATCTCTTGGTTTCATCCTGCTGAGGAGAGTTACCTAAGAAAACCCGCAGCGAAGCTCCAGGCCGTTTTTTGTGCACACATCGTGGCAGTCACATTTTGTCTACGATCCGTCGGATCAAGCTATTGAGATATTAAATATAAAAACGACGGACCTCCTGATGGGGCCGTCGTCATTGTTTCCAGGCGCGCTTTTACACCGGAAAGAGCTCCAGTGCCTTCTCCAGGTGGCGAACTGCCTTTTCCTCCGCTTCTTTGGCATATTGCAAATTTTCTATCGACTCCCGCAAATTCTCCACGGCAGGCTTTCCTCCATGCGGGAAGGGATAACGTTCACACAACTGCTTCAGTTCGCCGTGAACCCGTCCATATGCTTCGGCTGCAATTTCAAGGAACGGTTTCACCTGCTCGGGACAGCGTACATCTCGCAAAAACAGGGCGGCGTTCTCCCGGGCATCGGCATATACTGCCGAGATACAGGCAAGAATAGAGGGCTCGATCGTCTTCGGCCCCTTGCTCATGTGCTCGATCCACACATCATATGCCGTCAAACCACTGGTGTATGAATCCGCAGCATAGGTGTCCCGTCCTCGTGCATGATTGACAGCAAAGGCGAGTGCCTGTCGTAAAGCCTCATCTTCATGAATCTCCTCTCTCTCTGCGATCCCACCGACGCACAAGATGGAAGAATAAGTATGGCCCAGTTTGGCGTAGGAAAATGGAGCCCCTTCCGGTCTGGCCACATCCATCGCATAAAGTACCTGTGCGTCGTCATCGTATCCATAAATCACGCCAAACTCCGGCAGAAAAAGGTCAAATGCGATCACCGGCTTGCCGGAATCGATATGTTGCTGCACCACTTCTATTGCTTCGCGGTTCGATGTCACCAGCGGAAACCGCTCCGAGACGTGCGGCAGAAACGCGCCTTCAAAACGTCCGTAATAGAAGCGCGACTTGTAGCCGAGTCGAAGCATGCTCTCGGCAAAAACGTTTTGCCAGTCAAAGGTGAACGGGCTACTGCTGCAAATCGTCTCGTTCTCCATCTGCAGGCGGAACGCAAATCCGCTCAATCCCATCAGTTCATGGGTTGATCTTTCATCACCTTCTGCGAACAGAGGCATATACATGCAGTCAATCCAGGAAGTCCAGGTGCGCGGCGCCTCCGCTTGCTCAACAAACTTCGGGATGTCGAGAATCTTCTTGGCCAAGGGTTGTTCCTCCTTTGTCGGAATGCATGGAATATCCTTTACATGACGAGACGTACAGCAGGAACCATGTATTCGTCTCGTTCACGTACGATCAACTCATGACCGCCGTCCAGCAAAACTTCGCGGGGCAGCGCATGGCTGAGAAACAAAACCGGACTTGCGGTCAGGCCGTAGGCGCCGGAACGCGCGATACCGATAATGTCTCCAGGTTGAAGCTGCGGCAAGGAGACGTGTTTGGCAATCAGGTCATTGGGCGTACACAGCGGACCTGACACATGATAGCGATGCACTTGCTGCCTTTCCGGAACGAATGCCCGAACCGGGAAGTTTTTGCGAAAGGCATTGCCCATGCCGCCCGCTGCCATATGGTGGTGAGTGCCGCCGTTGGTGATCGCAAAGTGGACGTCCTGCGACACTTTGGTATAAAGCACTTTGGCCAGATACATCCCCGCTTCTGCTACGATATACCGCCCCGATTCCATCAGGATCGACGTACCCTTATGCTTGGCCGCAAATGCTTCAATGGATCGTTGAGAAAGATGGCCCAAGCGGGCGATGTCCAGGTCACTCTCACCGTCAAAGTAGGCGACGCCCATTCCTCCGCCAACGCCCACGTAGTCAAGCGTCAGTCGGTGCCGCTCGATTACGCGATCGGCAAACTGCAGTATGTAGGCAATGTTCTCAGCGATTACCTGGGCAGACAATATGCGCGTGCCGTGATAGGTGTGTATGCCGGTCAACCGGATGCGCGGCAGCCGACGGATCAGGGCAGCCATTTCATCAAACTGTTGTTCGTCGATGCCAAACTGTCTGGCCGCGCCTCCCATCTGCAGTCGCGCCCCTTTTACGGCCACGGCAGGATTGATGCGTACACCTACCTGAACGCTCTTTCCGGTCTCTTCCGCCACCTGATTGATCACTTCGAGTTCTTGCATCGATTCAGCCACAACATATCGGATGCCGCAGTCGATAATCTGTCGGATTTCCTGCCTCGACTTGCCTGGACCGAGATAAAGCATGTGCTTTGGCGAGCACCCGGCCATTTGTGCCACCTTTAGCTCGTACAAGGAACAAATCTCCAGGTTGGTCCCGGTCTCGTATATTTTGCGTACCAGTGTGGTATTGGGGTTGGCTTTTAATGAGTAAAACAGGCAGACAGCTGGGTGGATGTGCTCCCTTATTTTCCTGATTTTCTCCCGTACGATGGCCAGATCGTATACGTACAAGGGAGTACCGTACCGCTCAGCCAACCCGATCATTTTTTCACTGTCCCATCCGCTCATCATGTGCCCCTCCTCAACCCAATCTTTCGGTCATGAACCGTCTCCGTGCCATCCCTGAACCGCTGCCCCCAAACTGCCCAGCGTTTTGACCAAAAGGGACTGGAGCCGCCGACTGTCTTCACGATCAGTTCCAACCAGCATCGCGTACAATCTCCCGGCAAAAACGCCCTGGTTCTGGTGGAGGGCGTTCACTGGCGCGAACGCGTTGATCAGGACGCCCCGTCCCCTGTCACGGGTAAACAACAGGCTGTTCAGCTTTTCCCGCAGCCAGCGAAACGATAGCGGAGCAGACAGTTTCAGTGAGAACGAGCGGGCGATCACCGTCCGCCCTGCGGGAATCCATTCCTCGAACGCTCTGATGTGGTAGGATGACATGTTAAGTCGGGCGTTTATCTCCAAACAGGGATGAAAACGGCCGTCTTTGCTGAGAAGGGCATCTACGCCAACCATCCCGTAATACCCGGCTTGAGTCAGCGCTTGTGCGATCAGCGGAATGGTCTGTTCGATCTCCTCTGTAACCGGCGGCGGAAGCTGGTGCGGGTGAAGGTGGCCGACGTGTTTGCCGTGATCGACCAGCGCCTGCAGTGTATGCAGCGGTACATACGATCCATCCTGACGCAGCAGGAATTGATAGTTAATGTCGGCACTTTTCACGATCCACTCCTCCAACACCAACTCCAGCCGCTCCGTTCCCTGTTTTTCCGCCGCCCGTCGCAGCAGTCGCATAATCTGGGCAAACCTGTTCTCGTTTTCGATCAGTACCATCCCTTTTCCGGAAACACCGGTACCTTCCTTGAGCAGCAGGGGTGTGCTCGTAAGCAGCCCTTTCCATTCCTGAAAAGCCTGCTCCAGTTCATCCAGGCTGCGCACCATGGCGCCACGCGGTTGGCGGATGCCGGCCTGATCGCACAACCTTCGGCTGAACAGCTTGTTGTTCACAAATGCGCTGACTTGTCCGCTAGCGGCAGCCAGTGGAACCCTGAACGTCCGTGAAAGTTTTTCCACCTGCGAACTGACACCGTGCGGCAACAGATAGGCCGTTTTTCCCTTTGCCCAGGCACGCAGTGTTTTTTTCGAGCTCCGCTGGTGGAGATGAGCCTCGACCAAAGGCAGGTCGTTTTCCGCGGCGGTGATGACGAGCGGAGGCTTCCAGCCCAGTTCCGTCAGGTACAGCAGGAATGCTTCGTCCGGTTCCTGCTTGACCAGGACGGCGTCATCCGGACCGGCCAACATCAGGGCCAGTTCACTCATGCTGTCGTTCACCCTTTGAGACTGGTTGTTGGTCACACTGGGAAGCGCGAGCAAATCGTTACGCCGCCAGTCGTGTTCCACTTCGAAGTTGGCCAACCAAACCAACCGAACCGGATGATCGGAACCGGTCAGTGCTTGCCTCAGTTGATCATAAAATCTCATAGGGTTCCCCCTTTCTCCACCATCGACGTCAAACAACGAACCAGCAATAATCCCACGCCCCCTCGCCGATCAGCCAGAACAAACAACAAGAACGGCCGTTTTGTCTCCTCGCCGGCGAGCTCATGCAGTGTGTAAAAACAATCCGCCGTTCCCAGATTGCGGCGGTCAGCACGGCAGCAGACGTGCGGGTAGTGATGGCTCACTAGTCTGAGATACAGATCGCTGTAGCTGTGAACGACTACGGTCACATCATCCGGGTCCAGGGAAAGATCGACCAACTGATTGTCAATCAACTGGCAGGATGCAGCAGCCAACCGTTCATCTGCAGCCGGCTCCCACGGATGAAAGCTCACCTCTTGTTGTTCATAGGCAATAACCCGGTATGTTCCCTGACGAGAGGAAACGGACAGCATTGCCAGCGCATCAGCACGCGGAAAACGTGTCCCTTCCCAGCTTTCCATACGGTCATACACCTGCTCCATACATACCAGCATCGCTTCTGAGCGGGTTAACCGCACCCACTCCAGTGCCAGTAGTGGCGAGAGTGCTCCCATGTCGGCAATTGCAAACGATTGGGTCTGTTTCAATCCGAGCGAATACTGCACGTACATGGCGGCGCTGATGTGATTGGTCAGTTGATAGGAATCATAGCAACAGATCAAATAATCAGGCGGGTGGGGCAAGCGTATGTCCATGGCAGCCGCCATCCTGCAGGGTTCGTCGGGAAACACCAGCGGTTCGGCGTCGCTTATGCCCTGATTTTGCCCCAGCGCTTTGGCATACTTTGTACGTAAAAGCCTGTAACAGTCGTAGAAAATGACGTTCAGATGGCGATGCCCTGTGTAGGTTTGACATACATTCAGGACAGTAAGAAACAGGTTATCCCTTTCTACATACGGCACACCCAATCGCTCCCCCACTGCCGATGCTGACAAACGTGTACAACTCACCTGGTCGCAATCGGCTTTTCTTGACCGCCCACTCATAATTGAGAATCAAGTCGCAGTTGTTGCAGTGGCCGTACTCGTAAAGTGCCTCTGTGAAAAAACGCTCAGGAGGAATTTTCATGACTTTGGCTAGATTTTCCCACGTTTCCGTCAGCGTATTGGTGGGAATGAACAATTTGACATCTGCCAGAGTCACTCCAGCTTGCTGCAAACAGCGACGAATCATCCGGCTCATGTTGATGAAGTAAGAGTAGTCTTGGACAATAACCTGTCCGGTATCTTCTCCTTTTGCCTCAAAAGTTCGAATATCCGTCACGTTATGTACAGCCAGGATGGTGTCGCCTGGACCCGTTTTTCCCACTATCGCTGCCGTAGCCGCATCTCCGACGACGAAGTAGGTACCGCCGTATCGCAGATCTGGTAGGTACGCCTTTTCGCAGCTAACCATGAGCAGCAAATCGCCAGTCTCCGGTGACTGCTGAAGCAAGCAGCCCCCTACCTTCAACCCCATCAACCAATTGGAGCAAAGCAAATCCCTGATCGAAAAAAACGTGGCTCGGCGCAGTCCGTAGCGCTCGCGCAGTTCGGCGCACAGGTTGTACTTGTAAGGAAACGCGTTGTAGTAATAGGGCATTACCACATACCGTACCCGCCCCGTGTCAGCATCAGCTTCTGCGAACAGGCGATCGAGCGCTTGATGGATTAATCCCGAACTGGTCTCCTCCTGATCGACCGGAACACTGTGATAACCCCGTTGTTTCAATGCTTCCAAATCATCTACCCCGATAGCGCCAAGAGCCATGAGCTGCTCCAACGTCATGCGGTTATTAGGGACAGAGACAGAAGTATGTTTGAGAAACAGCATAGATTCGCTCCTTTTTCATTCGAGCGGTGTCATGATTAGTGTAAAGTCTGGTTACACCCTCTCTCTCTGCTTCTCTTGCTCCCTGTTTCTGCTCTTGTCGCTAACCCCATCGGCCTGACAAAGTGATCCAATGGGGACACAAGTCCTGCTCGCGCTGCTGCCTGGTCAACAAAGATGCACGACTGTCCGCTGCGAAACGATCCGCGGGGGCGCGGGCAAACCGGCTCAGCTAGATTGCATTTTTTTACATCCTATTCTCTTTCTGACAGCAAGCGGTTCATGAAATCGTACACATCGCAGACGCGGTTCAACTCATCCAGATCCAACTGCTCATCCAGTACATCGACGTCAAAGGTCATTTCCAGTTCGATCAGCATCTCAATCAGCTTAACGGAATTCATCTCCAACTCGTTTAAGTCTGTCTCAAAGTGGACATCCTCCCGGCCGCTGACAGTCTTGACAATTTCGATTACCGTTTCTTTTAACGACGACATCGTCTTCCCCTCCTCCTTACTTCGAAATATCACCCAGTGCTTGAAGTTCCGCTTCGACCAGATCTGCGCTTCGTCGATTTGGTGACTCTGCCTGGAACTCACCTGCCAACTGTAACGCCCGCTTCCTGTACCCCTTTTCTTCATCAAGCACCAGATCGACTGCCTCCCTCATCCGCTCTGCACTCAACTCCGTTGGCTCGACCACGGTGGCGAGCCCCAGTTCTTTCAAACGGGCCGCCAGGAGCGGGTGGTCGGCACCCAGCGGAACGATCACCATCGGTACACCGTAACGCATCGCTTTTTGCAGGGTGCTGCAGCCTCCATGCGTGATCACCACATCCGCTTGCGGCATCAGCAGATTGTGGACAGGAAAGCGGGTGATCCACTCTACGTTTACCGGCAGCGGCTCAAGAGCGGAATAAGGGCGGATGTCCGTCACCACCAGGCGGTACGGCTGATTGCCAAATGCATTCAAGCTGGCCGAGATGTACTGATCCATGATCTCCTGAAAGTCCTCACGGGGCAGCGAAGAGGTGCAGACGAGAATGACAGGTTTTTCTGCACGAACAGGGACCTGATCAAGATGCCCGTCGCTCTCTTCGTACGAGCATGGTCCGACAAAACGGATCGATTCTGGCAGCCCGTCCCGGACCTTTACCATGACCGGATACACCATGGCCAGATGCAAGCGGGAAGAGAGTCCGGCAAAATCTCCCCGCGTGCGCACTTCGTCGGAGAGCGGAGGCAGGTCAAAACGTGCCCGCACTTTGTTTAACTTTTTTTTGTAAAAGTAGCGCAGTCTTCGGTGGGACTCCTGGTCACCCGGGACCAGTTCGTCGGGCAGCGGCACCGTCGTGTGGAAACTGATCCAAGGCACCCCGCTTCGTTCAGCAGCATAGGCGGGCGCACTCTGAGCCGAATCACAGATGATCAGATCAAACGGGACCTGTTCCAGCAATGACAGGATATCTTCCATCGTTTCCTCAATCAGATTGGTCGGTGCCTTGTCCAAGCGGATCGTACGAAAGATCAGTCCGGCTTTTTCCACCAGGGAACGAAATTTTTCCGTACACAAAAACCAGACTTCGTGACCCCGTGCTGACAATTCCACTCCTGTCCCCAGTACGGGGATTACATGTCCAAAAAAGCCTTGACTGACAATCATAATACGGGCCATCTCTCATCCTCCCTATGCCAGTGATCCAACGGTCGAAGCTCCGGCGGCACGAACCGTCCGTCTTTCCGAATCAACTGATCGTCAAACCAGAGTTCCCCCCCGCCCTGCTCCGCCGTCTGGCACAACACCAGATCCCAGTGAATCGAGGAACGATTTCCGTTGTCCGCCATGTCGTAGGCGTGACCCAAAGCCAGATGGATGCTGCCGGCCATCTTTTCGTCAAAGGAGAGGTTGTTCATGGGCGCATTCACATACGGATTGAGCCCGATGCCAAACTCGCCCAATCTGGTTGCACCTTCGTCCGTCTGCAGGATCTGCCACAAACGCTCGCGGTCGCTGGCGTCGGCTTCCACCACCCGACCAGCTTCAAACCGCAGCCTGACCTTTTCGAACGTCATGCCCAAATAGCTGGCAGCTACATTAAACAAGATCTCCCCTTCTGCCGAATCAAGCAGGGGGGCCGTAAACAGTTCGCCGTCCGGCAGGTTGTAACGTCCGTCGCAGAGAAAAGCAGGCATACCCTTGATCGAGAACTGCAAATCGGTATGTTCGCCAACGATGCGTACCCGCTCCGTCCGTTTCAACAAGTCGATCAGCGGTTCGACCCGTTCCGCCAGCTTTCCGTAATCAAGCGTACACGCCCGATAGAAGCGCTCCGAGAGCTCCGGCAGGCTGATCCTCGCCAGTTGCGCCATGCCGTAGGTGGGATAGCGAAGCAGCAGCCATTTTTTCATGGTGGCCATTGTCATGGTAAGCGGCTGCAGATAATGCTTGAGATACAAGTCGTACTTCTCTTTGGGCAGGTCGCTCATTTCGTATTGGTTTTCTTCCGCCTTGATCCCGATATATGCTTCGCATTCCTTCTGCCGCTCTGATTCCCAATTGGCCAACTGCCTCAGCTGTTCCTCACTGCACCCGGCGATCAGCTTGCGCAGATGGCGAATGGAGTTGATCCGCAAGTGGGGCACCGCACCAACCTGGTAGACCTGCTCGATCAGCGTTTCAACCAGGGCATCGGCCTCACCGGTCATCTCGATCAGCACCCTTTCTCCGGGTAACAAGGCCAACGAGTGGCAAACGATCCGCTCGGCAAGCACGCCAAGCTGCTCCGATTTCAAGCTTCTCCCACCTCCTTCAGAGTTTCGGCCATCGCTCCAATCATGGCCCGCTCCCTCTCGTATGCCTGCCAGAGATAGCCAACCAGTTTGTTGCGGTAGTCCCGTTCAGGTTGTCGGCGCCACTTCATCGCCACTCCCATCACCAACGACCACGCCTGGCAGGCATTGCTCAACTGTTCGCTCCAATCGCTGCCGAGAAGATTGGCGGGGATTTCTCCGGCCGAAACTGCCAGTCGCCACAATTCGCGTGCCTTGCGAAAGTAGTTCAGGTCAAATTCCAGACGTTCCAGCTCGCTGACCACGGCAGACAGCGGAGATCGTTCCACTTCCTTTATAAATCCAGCCAAATGATCGAGTCCGCAGCGTGTGGCCATTTCTGTAACCGAATCAGCGATTAACCTGCGGCAGTGGGCTGGCCAGGCGTCATCCAAAGGAGCGGCATCACGAATCAGATAGGCCACGCCTCCGTCACCCGCTCGCCGCCACCCTTTGGCAAGAACGCTCCAGGGCACGTTCCCCACATATCCTTGAAAGAAGGCCGGATGTCCGGAATCATCCACCAGGGTCATCCCCTGGTCATCACAGTCAATCACAAGTGACCAGTGCATGATCTCATACCGTTCATAGTAGGTGGAGAATGGCATGTGGTAAGCTTCGGAAAAAAGCAGGCAGTAGCCAATCCGTTGGAAGACGGAACGGATCATGGAGCGGACGCCCTCGGGAGAGAACGGGGAATGGGTGGTCAATCCCCAGCCCATCATTAACTGTGGTTCACTGCGGCGCAGCAGCAAACCGGAGTGATAACAATCGAATCGATTGAGAAAGATCCGGATCAGTTTGTCGTAGCCCTTCCAGCGGAGCACTTCCTTGATGCTGGACTGCCGACAGTCGAGGACGCGCTCGCTCAGCCCTTCCTCATCCGGATAGCGCCAGTCAACACCTCCTGTTATCAACCGCTCGGCGAGTGTTTCCATTCCCCTTTCGCCTCCTCCCGTTTTGAGTGGAAAAAATCGTAGTTGGCTTGAACCAACAGACGTTCCTGTTCACGAATCCTGTCCAGCTTCTCCACGATTTCATCGATACAGCTTTGGTCCTGGTATAGCTGTCGCAGCATCGTCCTGAACAGCGTCTGCCAGTTGTTCGCCAGGATGTCCGCCTGTCTTGCCCACTGACTGTCGCCACCAACGGTTTTCGCGTACCTCGCAAAGCCGTGCCGGATATGGGGAATGGAGACCAGTTCAATCACCATCTGCTCCACCACTTCCCTCCTTTCATCGGGGTCCGCGCACGCCAAGGCAGCGACGTCATCGCGAAAACGCTGCAAACTCAAGCTGCCTGCACAGGCGGTCGACGACACGAGATAGTCTCGGTACAGCCTTTCCGCCTGCTGTCGCAAAAATTGAAACCGCTTGTTCTCATCCGGAGGCCCTGCTTCCCTCAGATCAAACCGGAACGCTTCCAACTCTGTTTCAACAGCAGCCTGTTCCCACACCCGGCGGTCGATCAGACCGGAAAACGACAGCAAGTCGTCAAACACTTTGGTTTGATCACGCTCCGCGTCGTGGGCTTCGGCAATAATGTAATGATAGACATGATACTTCCGGTAGTAGCGGGACATGTACGGCATGTGGTAGCCGTCGACTCGGATAACCGGGTACTGCTCTTCGCGAATCGCCGCATGAACCTCTTTCAGATTGACAAGGCGGACCAGGTTGATCCCGTACAACTGCTGAATCGACTCGTACAAACCGCTCTCGAAACTGACATCAAAAGCGTAAGGGGGCTGATCGTTACGTGTATAGCGGAAGTCCAGATAGCGGCCGAGCAGCTGGTACATGTCGCCAAATCCATAGTGGTTCAACAGGTTAAGGGCAACAATCTCTTTGCAGTTGCTCACCTCTCCCAGAAACGTCAGCACAGCGTGACATCCTCCCTCACAATCGACTGGACGATCCCGATCAACTGATCCATTGCGGCCGGATGCTGGTGATAATATGTAACCCCGGACAACTGATACAGACGGAATCTGCCCATTTGCCGGGCCAGACGCGCTGTCTCATCGTCGTGCTCACCGCAGATCAGCGGACAGATGTCGTTTCCCTGACCAAACAGCGCGGGCGGGTCCAGCCTGTCCAAGTCGGCAATCATGCCGCTGCCGATACATTGACCGTGCAGGTACAGCATGTGTGCGCCCAGTGCGGTAAAATACTCGTACTGATTGGGGCAAAAGTCAGACAAGGTGTAATAATCATGGCCAGGCACCAGAAGCTGGGAATCGACATATCCGTCCTGGGCCAACCGCGCCAGTACCTCGGCCGGAAACACGGCGCTGGATGGCGGCAGTTTCTTCAAAGGAGGGGAAATCAGAATGGGTATACTGGGGATCCCGTGCTCTTCCTCCCATACAACGGCAAGCTGCTTGGCAATCACCGCTCCCAAGGCGTTGCCGACCAGGTACAGTTTGCTCGGCTGCTCCGATGCGGTCACGGTTTTCAGCACCACCTGGGCGTCTTCGAGCATTGTGGACAGGGTCGCTTGGCCCAGTTCGCCATAACTGTCTCCGTAACCACGATAGTCAAACTGGACCACCCACCGTCCCTCGTATGCCAATCGCTTGCGCATGTTGGAAAACAGATAGTTCTTCTCGCTCATCGCCTGTCCAAGTCCTGCCAATGTGACGATAAGCGGCTGCTTCTGTCCGGGGCGCGGGGTTTTTTCCACCAGACCGAATATGCCCTGGTCAACGCCAAATCTCATCTGCGTCCACATGCCGTCACATCCCCTCCGTGGGAACGGATGTCAACTGAAACGCCTTTTGGAGCCACCGCGTTGATTCGTTCATCAACCGCTGCTCAAACAGCAAGGATGTAAACAAGTGACCCGCCCCCTTCACCACCACCAGTTGGTTGCGTGCCGACTGCTGGTACAGCGCATAGTTTTGTACCTGTATATGGCTGAACTCTTCTTCGATCAATGGATCATCATCGCCGTAGACGATCAGCGATTCTCCCTGAAAACGATTCAGTTCCCCCTCGATGTCGATTCCTTTCAAATCCTGATAGAACCCCATTCCTACCCATAGGCCTGCCCATGGCATGACCAGGTATTCCGGGTAAAGCGGATGGCGATGGAACCGGGGCTGCCTGCGATTGGGCATGTTGCCGGCGTATTCGTTCAACAGCGGACTCCACAGCACCAGTTTGGAAACATTGCTGCGGTTGGCGGCCATCAGGGCGATCCGCGCACCGTCGCTAAAGCCGAGATAGGCGATTTGATGATGGCGAATCTCTGTCAGCGTTCTCACATACTGGTACGCGCTCAGCACATTGGACAGTTTGGTGGTTGTGGTCATCTGATGGTACTCGCCGTCACTCAATCCCAGGCCGTAGTAATCGAAGCGCAGGAAGGCGATACCGCGTGAAGCCAGGCGGCGTGCGAACTTGACTGCCAGACGGTGCACCTCATAGCGTTCACCGTTTTTGCCGGGGCAGTAGATGACGATCGGACAGGGCCGCATCGTCGGCGGAGGAAGATGGAGAACACCCGCCAACTTTCCCTGGTCGTGAAGTTCAACGAGCCGTTCCTGTGACATCAGCAATCCTCCTTTTCCATCGTAAAACGAGCCCGAACCACATCCTCTCCGGCAACCGCAGCGCGTCCGGTGAGCACCAGACCCTCCTCCCCGGACAGCCGCATGACGTCAAACGTAACCGTGTCACCCGGCTCCAATGGTTTGGCAAAACGGGCGGTAAGGGAACGGATCCGCACTCGTCCCGGCGGGGCTTGTGCGGTCAGGGCAAACAACAGTTCAGCCGACTGTTTCAAACCTTCAATCACCAGCATGCCGGGATAAATGCTGTACTGGGGAAAGTGGCCCTGCAGAAAGTAATCGCTGCTCGTGATCAGTTTTTGCGCTACGATTCGGTCATTCCCTTTCAACGTAAGGACGTTGTCCACCAGCACCCACGGCTTGCGGTATCCAAGTAGTTGCTCCGCTTTCATTTTCAGCGCACCCCCACGATTACAGCTGCTTTGGTCGAACCGCCAGGATTGGCGAATACGATCGACCGGCGAAAACCGGCACGACTGAACGCCTGCTGCCACTCCGGTAACGTGGCGAAACCGAACCGGACGGACAGTTCTCCTTCCGACCGCATGCGGCGAATCCCCGGGACAAGCGAATAGAAAAACTCCTGAAACAGCTTGCTTCCCGGGTTCTGACGGACAAATTCGGCCACGACCGCCGCGCCACCCGGCTTGAGCAGCGTACGCAGACGAGCTGCCACTTCCGCCAGGTCGTGCGCCCAGCTCATCACGTCGACGGCGTAAATGTAGCTGAACTGCTCCATCTCCAGTTGGTCGAGACGATTTACATTGACGTACCGGGTGACAAAGCTTGTCTGCTTGTACCGATTGCTCAGCTTGCCAGCTGTTTGGGCGAGGAGCGAAAGATTCACGTCGGACAAGGTGTAGTCAGGGATACGGATCCTGCGCAGCGCACACTCCGCCAGCAATGAAGCTGCTGCGGAACCATGTCCTGCACCCAGTTCGAGTACGCTTCCTCTCTCTGCTTCAAGCAGGTCCGCCAGCTTTTCCGCCGCCCACTGGTTGAGTGGTGCGTACAAGTCGTGACGGTTGTGAAAGTAGGCGGTCCAGACTCGCCGTCCTTCGCTGTCACGCAGCACGGGCACGGAGCGGCTTCGTCCGGCGACCAGATCCAGCCACCTTTCGCTCACCAGGTCGATCAGCGTCTTGGTCGGCTGTACGACGACGTGTGGGAGGAATTGCCATGCCTCCAGGCCTGCCTGCTCGGCCTTCGGTCCGGGATACAGATTGCTGCCGTTTGCGGTCAGGACCTGCTGCTGGGTAAGAAACCCAAGCGCCCAGAAGACATCATCTCTCCTCTCCGCTATCGCGGACAGACTCTCCAGAATCTGACTGACCCTCATCCCGTCTGCGGGAAAGGAGACGCCCCCCTGCTTCATGCAGGTATAGATGCGGTGTGCCGTATAAACAGCAGCGCAATCGTATGCCCGATGATACAGATCGTTAAAGAGTGTTTGTCGATCCGCTTCACTCACGGTGTTCCCTCGCTTCCCCAGGTCGTACCTCCTGCTGAAGCAGGCTGCTGCTGGCAATAACCACGCCCACGACAGCCGTCGCAGCCAGGCTGCCCCGATCTTCCGGGACGGATTGAACCGTCTGTCCGCTTCTTCGCCCGTATACAGCTCCCTCCAGAATCGCCCGCCGCTTCATCATGCGAATTGGACGTATCTGATAAGTTAACTGTTCGTTCCATAAAACAGTGCGGGCGATTCGGGTTTCGATGCTCCCCAGGAGCGGCAGTTCTCCCTCTCGCAGCGGTTCCGTCTCCAACTGGGTGAAGATGACGGTCGCCTGAGCCAGTCCCTCCATCAGGCAGGTTTCCGGAAAAAAGGGAGGATGGCCAAAGTTGTCGCGGATGGGAGCAGCCGTAAAAGTCGCCTCCAGCAGTTGTCCCTGCCGATAGCAGGTCACTTCGTCGACAAAACGGAACGGCGCCTGTTGGGGCAGCAGCGACATAAGATCTTTCAGATTCAAGTGTCAACACCTGCGGCAGCCGTCACATCTTCATCAATAAACAGAAAGAACACGCAGCCTGTCTCTGTGTAGACATCGTGGAACTCGCCCAATCCGGCAGTCAAGAAATCACCTGCCTTCATCCTGTCTTCCCCCAGACGCACTTCTCCCTCCAAAAGCCAGGCGATCTCCCGCTGCGGGTGATCGTGCATCGGGATCATGCTGCCGGGGTGCATCTTCAATAAAAAGGCCCGCTTTCCCGTCTTCTCGTCATGCCACAGATAACACATCTCCGTGTTTTCGTAGATACCCGGCTCCCAGCACATCTCTTCCGCCGGTATGATCAGATGCTTTTTTTCCGGTTTCATCCAGAGTTTCCCCCCTTTGCTGGCTTTCGCGACCAGACGACCAGCCGCGGACTGTCTATGGTCAGCGGCGATTGATCCAATCCACCGTAGACCGCCTGTACAGAAAGGCCTGCCTCCCGTGTCATGCGCACCAGTTCCGTAGCAGCATACAACCGGAGATCCAATACCGTCTCCCGGGTTGCACTGCCGCGCTGCCAGAAAATCCGCTCCCGCCACCTGCCGCTCGCACAGTCAAACTGCCGTTCTGACAGGACAGGCTGGCCATTCATCTCTTCCCAGGTGCGGGGCATCAATCTGCGCAGCCGAAATTCTCTGTTTTCCGTATCCTGCAGAAACTGCCCGCCTTCTCTCAATGCCCGCTGGATGCGCCGCAGAATCTCTGCATCTTCCTGCTCTTCGCGCACGTAGCCGAACGCGGTCCCCATGTTGAGGACGGCATCAAATGTTTCCGTATACGAAAGCTGGCGCATGTCACCCTCGACGAACTCCACCTCCACCCCAGCGGACGAAGCCCGTTCTCTGGCGGCCTCAAGCAGGATAGGTGATCCATCGTAGCCAGTTACCGCGTAGCCCCTTTGCGCCAACGGCACCGCGATTCGTCCCTGGCCGCACCCCAGGTCGAGGATTCTCGCCCCTTTGGGCAGCTGCAAGAGCCGGATAATCTGATCCACTTCCCTGTCGGTTCTTTCCGGTGTCAGAATCGCCTGAGAAAACGCAAGGTACTCTTCTGTGAAGAATGACTTCCACGCTTCATTCGTCGTCATCGACTGCACCTCCCGGCCCGATGTACGGCCTGAACCACGCCGTGTACCACAAACTCCGCTTCTTTCTCGGTCAGGGTAAGCGGCGGAAACATGGCCAAGGTGCTGTTGAAGAAGTTCCCAAGAATGCCCTCGCTGCGCAGCTGCCGCGTGAACGACTGGGCCCATTCCGAGGTGACCGGACGGCGACTGGCTTGGTCAGAGACGAACTCAATCGCCAACATCATGCCCATGCCGCGAATCTCCCCGACCTGCGGATGATCCTTCAACATCCTGCGCCATTCCGCCAGCATCCAGGACCCCAGCGTGTCGGCGCGCTCAACCAACCGCTCCTGCTCCATAATCGTCAGTACGCTCAAGGCGGCCGCACATCCGACTGGATGGCCGCACATGGTCGACCCGTGCAGGAAAATGCCTCCACCAGTG
This sequence comes from Brevibacillus sp., assembly GCA_017656235.1. Classification (GTDB taxonomy): domain Bacteria; phylum Bacillota; class Bacilli; order Brevibacillales; family Brevibacillaceae; genus Brevibacillus_E. The sequence goes on along the minus strand of JACDOF010000001.1, from coordinate 659,301 downwards.
TACAGCGTCTCCATGATGTGACGGGAGATCAGGGTGGCCCCCATCGGGAAATAACCGCCTGTCAACCCCTTGGAGAGGATCAGCAGATCCGGTTCCAGCCGATAGCGGTGACTGGCCAGCCAGTGTCCGGTTCGCCCCACGCCGGTCGCCACTTCATCCGCGATCAGCAGGATTCCGTAATGCCGGATCAGTTTGACCAACCCCTGCCAGTAGTCATCCGGAAACAATACCACGCCATTTACCCCCTGGATCGGTTCAATCAGGATGGCGGCGATTGTCTCCGCCCCTTCCCGCACAATCAGTGCTTCCAACTGATCCAGACAGTACCTTACGACTGACTCTTCCTCTCCCTCCACCGGCGGGTGGAATAGGTTCGGCGCCGGTGCCTGGAGACATCCCGGCAGGGTGGGACCGAACTGTTCCCGTATGCCCATGTGCGTCACCGCTCCGGCACCAAAAGTAGTCCCGTGATAACTGCCGGCAAGGGATACAAACTTGGTGCGGCTCGGCTTTCCTCTGCGCATCCAGTACTGTCGGGCCAGTTTCATGCCGGTCTCCACCGCTCCGGATCCATCGTTTGCAAAGAAGACGGCCGCAAACGGCCCGTCGGCCAACGCCAGCAGCTTTTCCGCCAACGGCTGCACCAGGCTGTGGCTTTGAGCACAGGTAGAGGCAAAACTAAGTGTCTTGTACTGATCCAAGATCCGCTCCAGCACCCGCTCGTCCCCAAGGCCGAGCGTCGGAACGGCTGTCGTCAGATAGAGGTACGAGTTGCCATTGTCATCGTATACCCAGGAGCCTTTGCCACCTTTTAAACAGACGTACTGCTGATGCATGGCTCCCACGGTGAGCGTGCGGGGATCGTCCATGTACGTGAAAGGATGCAGTACGCGGTAGGGCATGCTCGAAACATTCACAGGATCACCCTCTTTCCCGATGATGCAGAATCTTCGGCCATTTCCGGCCGAATCAGTTTTCCCGATGGAGTCTTGGCCAAGTGTTTCTTCATCTGGATCACATCCGGCCACAGACGCGGTTCACTTGCCGTTTCAGCCAGATGCCTGAACAAATCCTTCTCCCTGACACCTTCATCCGCTGCCACCCAGGCGTGAATCTTGTGACCGTTCGTGCCATCAGCGGTTCCAAACACCACCACCTCCCGCACCCCCGGGCAGGTCAGCAGCAGGTCCTCGATTTCCTGGGGGTGGATGTTCATGCCGGCGCGTATCAGCACCTGATCTGCTCGGCCAAGTATGTAAAGCATGCCGTCCACGATACGGGCACGATCGCTGGTGCGAAGCCACCCATCAATCATCCTCGCTTCAGTCGCCCGCCGGTCCATATAATAGCCCTTCATCACGTTTGGTCCGCTGACGAGCAGTTCTCCTTCCGTTCCATCCGGCACTGGCTGCCCCTTTTCATCAACAACACAGAGCGAGACCTGGTCAAGCGGTCGGCCCACGCATCGGCAGTTCTGCTCCGTAAGAGTATCAGTCAGGCAGCTTACTCGCGGCGATGCCTCTGTCAGTCCGTAAGCGTGCCACACCTCCGCCTGCGGAAAGGCTGCCCGGATGCGGGCAATCTGAGCCGGAAGCGGCGTTTCCCCACTTACGATCAGGCGGCGCAGTCCGCCAAGATGAAAACGGTCGCCAAAATGGCCAAAACGGGACAAAAGAGTGGGAGTGGCTCCCAACAGTGTGATGCCGAGACGGCTGATCTGCCTGAGCACGGCCAAAGGCGAGACTGCCGGTTCCTTGATGTACATGGCGCTGCCTGCCCACAACCCGGTTAGCAGTTCTCCTGTCACCGCCGACGAGTGGGTAAGCGGGCGGACGATCAGCAGCCTGTCCGCCGGACGAAACTGCGAATACGCCTGGATCGCGGCAACGTTGGACCATATATTGCGCTCTGTCAGCATCACTCCCTTGGGGGAACCACCTGTTCCGGACGTGTAGAGGATGAACGCAACCTCCTCCAGATCGCAGCGCTTGCGTACGGTTATGAGCGGGATGCGAGACACACAGATGCGGCCCTCTCCGTCCACGTTGCCGCGATCAAAGACGAGCGCCGGTTTTATCTCTTCCGCAATTCGTTTTGCTCGTCCGATCTGGTTCAGGTCAAGCGGCACGACCGTCATCCGGCTCATCAGCGCTGACAGGAGTACCGGCACGGAACGCCAGCCGAGATTGATGTCAATTGCTACCGCCTGTCGCCCGCTTGTCTTTTCGCTCAGCCCCAGACGATGCAGGGCGGCGCTGTTCTCTTCGGCAAGCTGCACAACCTGTTGATAGGAGCGATCGCCGCTCATCGGATCAAGCAAACAAATACCGTCATGATTCCGTATGGTTGAGAAAAAACGATCCGTATCCACCGGCTAGTCCTCCATTAAAAGTTGGTGATCCGCACGTACAGCGGCTGTTCATTTGCGAAAAGCGGCTGTTCCTGCCCGACGGCAGCACAGCCCGCCAGTTCCTGCAAACTAAGTCGGCCCAGCATAAAGTCGAGAAACCTTTCCACTACCGGATCGGGATGTTTCTCAAGAAAAAGGCGGTGGCTGTTTCGAATCAGTTCCTCGTAGGAAGGACCGTAACGGCGGTGGGCAAGGTGGATATTAACCGCCTCTGACTGGTAACGGAACGGCACTCCCTGCAAAAACGCGCGGTAGCCAAACTCGAAATGCTCAAATCCCCACTCCCGAAAGGTCTCGTCAAACCCGCCAAGCTGTGCCAGCCGGGCTTTTGAAATGGACATGTTGCCGCTGAACGTGCTGATCCACGGAATTTGCGCCTGCGGATTGCCATACCTGTCATATATCTGATAGACGAGACGACAGTACTGCGGAACGCGCTGCAATCGGGGAGTGCGGCAGATCGCCGCTATCTCTTCCCGCCGGGCCGCGCTGTTGGAGACGTAGATCTCCCGCACCTGACCGATTACCAGCGGATCTCCCCCATGCAGATGGGCCTGATGATGAGCCATCAGAAAGTCGGGTGCAGGGATCCGATCGGCGTCACAAAAGACGACAATCCCCTCGTCCACTTGAGCCGCCCCTTGATTGCGCGCATTCGCCCGGCCGCTGCGCGTGATCCGCTTGTAGGTTAGCGGCAGTTGTTCGGTATAGGAGCGCACCACTGATTCAATCGGTTCATCCGACCCATCGTCAACGACAATGATCGGCGTGTCCCGGTACGGTCCTGCTTGTTCCGTAAACCCGTCCAATGTATACGAAAGGGCGTCCGCCTGATTGTAGACCGGGATGACTACGGAAATCTCAGCCATGACACGCTTGAACCGCCTTTACAATATCTCCGGCGGTCGTTTCCGCCGTGATTTCCAGCATCTCGTCCGGGAAGCTGATTGCAAACGTCTCCTCCAGGAGAACGACAAGTTCCATGTAGCGCAGTGAGTCAAACCCGAGTTCGAACATCTTGCTCTCTTCTCCGATCTGCTCCGGCGGAAGCACGCCGCACCCCTGGTTGCTCATCAGTTTCAGGATCTGCTCCTTCACCACTACACTCTCCTTCCGTTTCCCCGTCCAGTGTGCCTCTGCTGGTCAGCTCATCGCTCCAAACGCCGGCGGAAAATCTTTGCCCTCATTATAAAAGGGGGCTGTCTGTCAATACTCGGGGTTTATTGCCGACGCCGAAGACGGAAAGCCGAGTCATCCGCTCCCGCTTCAGCCAATAATGAAAGAAAAACGGGAGGAAAAACCTGATGGCACAAACAGAACGTCTGGAGGCAGACACGTCATGGCAAAGAGCACGAGTGGCCATGTACATCGAATCACCACCGGAAACAATCTGGTATTACCTGGCCACACCCGCCGGAATGAATGCATACCTGACCGATGTAGCGACAATCGACAGCGATCGAGAAGAATTGGCCGAAGGTGACACCATTCGGATCGTGATTGGAGACTTGGTCAACGAAGCGCGTTGTGTCGCCTGTGTTAAACCTTTCCTGTTGTCATTGGAGGATCATTTCCGGCCGCTGCTTCCCAACGGAAGCGTCTGCGAATACCGCATTCGCACCCATTTTCGCCTCAAGGCGTGCAAAGAGATGAGCAAAGTAACAGTAGAAGTGGAAGGGTACACGCAAGACGACTTTATGCAGTGGATCAGGGAGTCAGGGGAAATGGGCTGGCGGCAGTCGCTGTTCAACCTGAAAAACGTGATCGAATTGGGCCTTGATTTGCGAAACGAAATCTTTGGCTACCCGCGCCTGGGTGTGAGCAATTGTACTGCCACTGCCGCCAAAATCAGACAGATCGGGCTGGATCCATCGCGCGTAAGCGGCAACTACTTGCTGGAAGTGTATCCCAATAGCCCGGCGGAACAGGCAGGCTTGCAGGCTGGAGATGTGGTGACAGAGATCGCAGGCCGGAAGACCGCCACGTACCGTCAGTTCGTTCAGGCGCTCGGCGCCGCCGCCAACACGGCGCGGGAGGTAGAAATCGTTTACTATCGGGAGGGGGAGCGGCATCGGACGACTGCTCACTTGAGTTATGCCGAAGAGTACACCGGGCTGTTCGATCCAACCGACCAGCCGCTGGAAGAAGTGGCAAAACAGCGGCGAAAGCGGATGGAGTAGAATGTTTGGAAGATACAATCGAGTAGGAGGGGGCGGTTAACCCCCGTCCTCTCACACCACCGTACGTACCGACCGGTATACGGCGGTTCACCAAGCTTGACGGAGTACAAAATATCGTTGTACCAAACTCATCAGCCCTTGTTGTTGCCAGTAGGCAATGCCAAGGGCTTTGTGCATGTGCGGCGTTTTAGTTGTCCGCCATGCCCCCTTGCGGGTGTTTGCAATTTCCAGTGCTCTGCTGTGGGAAAGACCAAGCGAACGAAGTTCGCGGTAACGCGTACGGACTCGTTTCCACTGCGTCCACAGGCAGAGTCGGAGCCTTCGGCGAATCCATTCCTCGATTCGCAGGAGATGGGTTTTCGCCTCGGCCAACGCAAAATACCCGATCCATCCCATGAGGTATTGGTTGAGTTTTTGAATTCGCTCCTGCATGGAAATGCTCCAATGCGGATTAGTCAATTGGCGAATCCGTTCTTTCAACCGGATGATCGATTTGGGGTGCAGGCGTATCCGTGCTTCTTTGCCCGGAACAAAGCTGAATCCGAGAAACTTTCGCTTGCACGGTTTATCCACCGCACTTTTCTGTTGGTTCACCCTGAGTTTGAGTACACTGGTCAAGTATCGCTCCACACTCGCCTTTACCCGTTCCCCCGCTCGTTTTGTGCGCACATAAATGTTGCAATCGTCCGCATACCGGCAGAAATGGTGTCCTCTCTTCTCCAGCTCCTTGTCCAAGTCGTCCAGCAGAATGTTGGCCAGCAATGGACTTAAGGGGCCACCTTGCGGGGTTCCCGCCTCCGTCGTGACGCACACTCCGTTGATCATCACCCCGGATTGCAGGTAAGCACGGATAAGTTTCAGGAGACGCTTGTCCTTCACTTTGCGAGCTACCCGGCTCATCAGGATGTCATGGTTGACCCGGTCGAAGAACTTCTCCAGGTCAAGGTCGACCACGTACTGGTATCCTTCCTGAATGAATTGCTGCGCCTTTCTCACCGCGTCGTCGGCACGACGTCTTGGACGAAAGCCGAAGCTGGAGTCGGAGAAATCCGGGTCGAAGATGGGAGTCAATACCTGCAGGATGGCCTGCTGGATGAAGCGATCCACTACGGTAGGGATGCCTAACAACCGCACTCCTCCGTCAGGTTTCGGGATTTCGACCCTGCGGACAGGAGACGGTTTATAGGTTCCGGCCTCGATTTGCGACCGGATGGTCGCCCAGTGCTCGCGAAGGTAGTCGCGCAGTTGTTCGGTTGAGACACCGTCGATTCCCGGGGCACCTTTGTTGGCTTCGACCCGTTTGAGGGCAGCCGTGAGGTTGTCCCGTGACAGTACCTTCTCCAGCAGGTCCATAACGATACTCCTTCCTCCGCACACATGCCGTCAGCCTTGCCGTACGATGCTCAGCCCTTCTCTGTACCCTCGGGGCTTCACCCCTGCTATCCAGAGGAAGTTCCGGATTGGAATTCTGCTTCGTCGCACCGTATCGAAAGGGTTGGGACATGTGTTGACCTGATGTTCGGCCCTTCTCCCTCGGGCGTCCCCGATTGGGGTACTACGGCCTCTGCTGACTTCTGCATGTTCAGCGCCTCCTCGCGGAGGCGGTTGCCAACCTCAGTAGGCGTTCCATGCAGACCTCCCCGGGTAAGAGCGGTAACTTTCGTCCCATGCACCTGCCCGATTTACTGCTGTACCCCTTGGCTGTATGGGGCTTCGCCTTGTTATGCAGGCTCGCCCGAGTACAACAGCCTCGAATCGGGTTCGTGTACCTCAGGTCGGGACTTTGCCGCCGGCTTCCTTCAGATTCCGCCTCGCGGCGGACACCCTTGCCTTAGGCTAACGGTTGGTACAGCCAACCCCCGTTCGGGACTTTCACCCTATAGCTACCGCCCATGCCGGGCGCACAAAAAACGTTCCCGCCCCATTCGGGGAAGGGAACGTTTTTTACACCGATCGCTCAGGTTCTTCACCCTGCAAGAAGGCACCGCCGTTCGCTGCTGCAAAAAACACCCGCATCGCATGCAGAACCGCTTCACCGCTGCTCTCCGGCTGCTGTCCGCCTCGCACGCTCTCCACAAAGTGATTGATCACACCAGAGTTCACCAAACCGTCCGTACGCAGGACGGGGGGAACCTCTTCCTCCCATTGTTTGCCGTCAAACGTGTTCACGGTAATCCCGCAGATTGTCTCGCCCACCATCAGCACGCCGCGCTCACCGTAAAGAACCGTGCGGTGGTCCTGAAGCGGGTTGTTCCAACTGAGATGGATCGTGCCCACTGCCCCTTTTTTCATGCGCAGGGCCATTACGGCAGCATCTTCCACATCGCGATGGGGGGCAAAAGTAGCGGAATAGGAGGAGACCTCCCCAACCTCATCATGAAGCAGCCACTGGATCAAATCGATCTTATGTACGCCAAGATCGCCAATGACACCAAAGCCCGCGTCCCGCCGTCTGGTAAACCAGCTGTTCGCTCCCTCAACACTCCAGCCTTCCGGTCCGCCGTGGTGAAAGTTGCTGCTGAATTGGCGTATGGCGCCAAGCTGTCCGGATGCAACAATCTCTTTGACTCGCCGATAAAGCGGCAAAAACCGCTGGTTCATCCCTACCATCAGGATTTTCTGGTGCTTTCGGGCTGCTTCCGTCATCTTTAGGCACTCACTCCAGGTGAGGGCCATTGGCTTTTCAACCAGTACATGTTTGCCGGCAGACAAGGCCGCCAGGCTGAGGGGTGCATGCAGGTTATTCGGTGTGCAGACGGAGACAGCGTCAATATCCTCGGCTGAAATGATCTCCTGGTAGTCAGAGGCTGCACGGGCAATGCCGAACGTGGAAGCAACCGCCGCTGCCCGCGCCGGATTGGCGTCGCACACCGCAATCACTTCTGCATCTGGGCATGCCAAATACTCGGGGATGTGCCGCACCTGGGCAATCTTTCCGCAGCCGATCACACCTACTCTCAGTTTGCTCACCGGGTCGTCTCAACTCCTTCACCGCTTTCACCACTGGTCCAAAGGGAACCGGATGCGGAGCGTTGCGCCGCAAGTTTGCGCCGGATTTTCTGCAGTTCGTCAAAGCTGAGATGGTCGGGATCGACCAGTCCGGTAAAGCGCTCTTCTATTGACAGATTGACTTCCGTCTCCAACGCGTTTCCGGCCCGGACATACTCGATCCGCACAGGTTCCATCCTGCCGTAGTAACGGGAGATCGCTCGCACAAAAGAGGTGTAGTCCGTAATCGGATGGTCGCCGACTTTTACAATCACGTCCCCTGGCTGCAGCCCGGCTTCGGCTGCCGGACTATTGGGAAAAACCTCCAGGAGATAGTTTCCCTGACCTGGTGTTACCCCGGCTGCGCTGGCCTGCTCACGGTTCACCGTACAGTTGGCGATTCCCATCCGCGGGTAGCTGAATAGTTCCGTACGTAAATCCAGTCCCAGTTCCAGCACCGATTTCAGGTTCATCAGGGAACGACGCCAGCCCATTTCCAGACATTCACGCAGCCATTGTCCCATCGTATCTTCCGCAAATCCGGCCACTTCGATCGTCAGTCTGACAAACTCGTCCACCTGTTCAAGCGAGTAGGAGGTTTGGACGCGAAAAGTCTGAATGGTCCCGTCGGGCGCCATCGATTGGTATGTGTCTGAAAGGACAAACAAACGGGGCCTCTCGCAGGCAATCACCGTTGCGTAGTTGACAATATCACCGTAATACAGGGTATAGCGGTCTCCCACCTGCGGTTGGTCCAAGATCCCGCTTGTCTCCACTTTGTCCGTCAGGTAGCGGTTTGAACCGGATGGTGTGGCTACCGCCAGCCATACCTCTTCCATGTCAGCCTCAAGGAACGTGATGTTGATCGTCCGATCCAGCGTTGTGGGTATCACTCGTCTATCACCCCTTGCAAAAGAGTTAGAACTTCTTCAGAACGCCGGGCCAATGCTTTGACCAGACTGGGGAACGTACAAAGCATCCGCAGCGACTGCTCCGAGGCGCTGTCCGTGAACGCCCGGCCGGTACGGGCCAGTGTTTTGAGAGAGGCTTCGTACTGTGGAAGTATTCGCTCGTCACGCCGCTGTTGGTACGATTCCATCGCATGCTGCCATGTCTTGTATCCCTGCATGTACTGATCCAGCTCATCGGCCAGATACCAGGCAGAGCAGACAGCGTTGTCAATTCCAACCCCGGCCACCGGATGCAGATGGGCTGCCGCGTCACCGACCAATGCCCAACCGCGGCCGAACGGTTGTCTGATATAACTGACCAGGCGGCGAACACCTCTGATCTTTCCGACAATCTGCGCGTTTTGCAAGCGGGGACGCAGTGTTTTCAATTGGTCGATCCGCTCCAGGTAACACGCCGCGAGCGAACCCTTCCAGCCGGAAAAATCGTCACCCGGCAGCATCAAGGCGATGCAGTGCAGACCTTGGTCAATCGGGTTGCAGATCACCACTCCCCGGTCGGTCCAGTACCATTCGACGGTAGGAATGGGCAGCGGTTCGACATTGGCCAGGTACGCATAGACCACATCAAGATGATTGGCATCGCTCATGGCTATCGTAGCGGCCTGCACCTCTCTGGCGATCAGGGAATGCCGCCCGTCCGCGCCAATGATCGCCTTCGCGTAAAAAGAACAGCTTGTGCCGTTCGCCCGTTTGCAGGTAATCCCCTTTACCCGCTCCCCCTCCCAGATCACCCCTGTCACACGTGTGTTGAGCATGACCTGTACCCGAGAACAATCAGCAGCCTGTTTCAAAAGCATGGCATCGAACAGCTCCCGTCTGAGACCGAGCGTACGCGGAGTGATCACCATATCTGCTTCCATGACCGTACCTTCCAGATCGACGCGCATGCGGGTCATCGTCGGTGCACCGGCCGTCTCCATCTGCTTTCTGATGCCGAGCGAGTCGTATACGTCAGTCTCCCCGATGATATGAGTGGAGAGAGTTGGACCGGGGCGATCATATTGGTCGATCAGCAGCACCTTGTAACCAGCACGCCCCAGAAAACAAGCCAGGGCTGCTCCCGCACACCGCGCGCCGACGATGACAAAATCGTACATGAGATCGCCTACCCGTACAGAATTGGAATAGCAGGGAGAGACCTGCGGCGGTCTCTCCCGACAAGCGTTAGTTGGATTGCAGGCAGCCGTAGAGGGTACCTACCTGTTCATCGTTTTCGTTGTACAGCGGGATGACACCTTCGGAGTGGAAGGTAGCATCTTTCGGCGGGAGCGACGTCAGCGTCCCGGTCATGTGGATCGGCTGCTTGTTGTGGAACGTGCCGTCCGGCGTTTCTACTACCCAGTACAGCCACGATTCCCCTTTTACACCGTCCGCGATTTGCTTGCCGAACGGAATGGTGGCTACGGCTTTGATCGGCTCCCCTTGGCCGTGCACGCCGCCGCGAACGCGGATCTTTTGACCCGGCCAGAGAACGGAAGAAGTCGCTTCCAGTTCCACATTCATGATTTCCAGGTCAACCGTGATGCCTGACTTCAAGCTGAACTCAGAGTCGCTTACCGTAAACTGGGTAGGCGCTACCTGCTTGAAGTGCAGCTCTTCCACGCGGCCGTCCAACAGTTCCAGGTAGGTTTTGCTGTTGGAGCTCTCCAGGGTCATTGTTACTTTCTTCTTGGTCAACAGGTTCATGCGGATTCCTCCTGTCCGTGTGTTTTGTTCCCGGGAACACCTTTATCATCTCATCCTCGGCGTGATCTTGCTCTGCTTTTGCATGTCTTGCGTTCGCCTTTTCTTGGTCAACCTTCACAGGCGGAGAGCTGACCGATGAGTGCCTTGCGGTCAATCTTTCCGTTGGGATTAAGAGGAAAGGTGTCAACGATGCGGATCTGTGCCGGAACCATGTAGGATGGTACCCGCTCCCGCAAATAGGCTTGGACTTGAGTCTCCTGCAAATCGGGCGTTACCGTCACCACAAAGGCAGCCAGCTGATTTCGTTTCAGGTGATCGGCAACAGGAAGCACGATCGCCTGGCGAACCAGCGGATGCTGCGCCAATACCCCCTCTACTTCCCCCGGTTCCACGCGGTGACCGCGAATCTTCAGTTGGAAATCGATCCGACCCAGAAACTCGATGTTTCCATCAGAGAGGTAGCGGGCTCGGTCCCCAGTCCTGTACATCCGCGCCCCCGGACGGGGGTCAAACGGATCATCCACGAACCTCTCCGCCGTCAATTGAGGGTTGTTGATATAACCGCCTCCCACCCCTTCGCCGGCAATGTACAGTTCGCCCGGCACGCCCACCGGAACAGGCTGCAACTGGGCGTCAAGAAGATAGATTCGCGTGTTGGCGATTGGCCGGCCGATGGGAAAGTAACGCTCTCCGCTTCGTCTGCGGTCCAGCAGGTAGGTAGTGCAGTAAATGGTAGCTTCCGAAGGTCCGTAGATATTATAGATTGCGACTCCGGGTATCCTGTCCGCAATCTCCACCAGCAGCGGCTCCCAAATCGGCTCCACCCCTACCGCCAGCCGCTTAAGAGAAAGAGTGGAGCCAGGTTTCTTCAACCAGTCGCTCATCCCGGCCAGCATGAACGGCGGCACGTACGCACTTTCAATCTGCTGTTCGCTCATCCATTCCAGCAGCCGGTCGCAGTCGTAGCGGATTCGGTTGTCGGGAACAATATGCAGCGAGCCGCCACACGTCAATGCCGAAAACATTTCAAAGACGGATACATCAAAGCTGAAGGAGGTCCACAGACTGCAGGGAGCGCCGCTGGACAGCGGCAGTCTCCGGGAAAGATCACTGAGAAGATTGACCACGCCGTCGTGCTTGCAAATCGCCCCTTTTGGTCGTCCGGTTGAACCGGAAGTATACATGATGTATGCAGGATCATCAGGCGCTCCGCTACCATCCAGATTGCTGTCTTCTCTTACGGATATTTGCGGCCAGTCACGGTCCATCAGGATTACGGAGGCGCTGCCAACCGGCAGTTTGCCCACCAGATCCTCTTCACTGATCAGCACGTCTATGCCGCTGTTTTCCACCATATAGGTCAAACGGTCAACGGGATAGGCCGGGTCGAGCGGCACGTATATACCGTTTGCTTTGAGTATGGCCAGAACGGCCACGATCGACTTGGTGGAACGGCTGATGCACACTCCTACCGGTTTGCCCCGTTCCACCCCGTGCAGGCGCAAATGACGGGCAAGCTGATTGGCCCGGCGGTTTACCTCATGGTAGGAAAGGGCCTCCTGCTCGCTTACGACCGCAGTCAGGTCAGGAGTTCGCCTCACTTGTTCCTCCACCAAATGATGCAGTAGTTGGTCACGCGGATACTCATGAGCCGTATTGTTCCAGTCTACCAACAGTTGTCTGCGTTCTTCTGCCGTGATCATCGGCAAGCATCCAACAGCACTCCCCGGTTGGCTCACCGCTGCCACAAGCAGTGTCTGGATGTGACCCAGCAACCGCCGAATCGCCTCCCGCTCATAAAGGGCAGCGTCATAGGTAACACTCACCGTTACCCGCTCTTCCCGGGAGATAACTTCAAGGGAAAGTTTTGCTGTTTGGCCTGCGCTGTCAGGAAAGGATGTCATCCCGCTTCTCTCGTCCAGGCAGCAGAAGGAAACCGGCCGTACGATTCTGCTGTTGTGCTCTTTTTCATCTTGCTCCGTTTCATACAGCCACTTGAGGGGAATGTCTCCTCTTCCAACCGTATCCGTTACGGCAGCCACAACTTGCTGGAAGTAGTCGCAAAACCGGCTTGCACGATCCACTTCGAAGCAGAAGTAGTGGCGTGGGGTGACGATTATGAAAGGGGATTGCTCCGTATAACGGTAGAGCAGAAGGACGAAAACCGCCAGCATGATGATGGGCAGCCTGTCCTCCCCCCTTACCGCAGAGATATTGGCAAAAGCTGCGATTTTCTCCTGCACTTCTGATGGCAGGATGAACCGCTCCCGCCTGAAGCAGTCAGATTGTTCTGCCTCTTCCGTCCATGGCTCGCTCCCCTTTCGTTCAATTGGCAGTACCGGAAATAACGGCCTCTCTGCAAAACGATTCTGCCAGTAAGCCAGACGCTTTTGTTGTACACAGCGCACCACCTCGTCCAGTGTTCGCAAGCGGGCCCATTCCTGAGAGGAAATGGTAATCTGATACAGCTCTTCAACGCCCCTTCGCAGTTCATCCGGAAATCTTGCACCTGCTCCATCGACTTCGACTTGGAGTGACAGCCGGTCTCTTGTGCCTTCTCCCTCAGCAATCTTCTTATACAGCCTGTTTACCGTTTCCAGCATGACCGGCACAACTTCTTTCTTCATTGAATCCCTCCCTTGCCCAACAGGCTTTGCAAGCCGTTTCCACTGCTATTACGATAGAAAAATCCAATGCTACCTGAACATCGTTTTCGCGTTATATGTGCGTACACCACAGGTTTTATGGGAAAGCAGTCAAATAGGGAGAACAGGAAGTACGGTGGAAGAAGAGGGAAAGCGTGAATGGGCCTCACTACTTTCACATGTGTCAGGAGGCGCTGTAATCGATTTAAACACTCGTTTAAAATAACGGGAGGGTAACAGTCAAATCATCTCTTCTTATCCTGATAAAACATACAGCCCGCAGGGACCCCCCTGGGGCCCCACGGGCTGCATTGGTATCATGCCGTCCGTTTGCACTCCTGCCTCTGTTTCCCCTAACAGAGAGAACCAGAAGCGATTGCGTAATTCCTGCTACCAGTACCGTCTGGAGATGCAGTGCTCTTTTTCGTATTCGTAACCAGCGAGTGGAATGATTTCAATCGATTTCCCCGTCTTGGGTGAGTGTATCATCATGCCGTCACCCGCATACATACCCACGTGGTGGACTTTTCCCCTGCCCTGATCGTGGGCGAAAAACAGCAAATCACCCGGCTGCAGTTGATCCGGCTCGATCATTTGGCCGGCCATCGCCTGGTTGGACGCATCCCGCGGTATGATAATGCCGTAAAAACGGTGCAGTGAATGGACAAATCCGGAACAGTCGAACCCATATGCAGACATACCGCTCCACAGGTATGGCAGTTCAAGAAACATCTTCCCCGTCTCCACCATTTGCTCACCGCGGATCTGTTCCCGCTGTCCATTACCCACAAGTTTTACGTCCTGCCGCCTGAGCAGCTGCCGACCGTGCGGCGTAGCAACCTGTACCCAACTGTCATTCACTTCGATCACCGGCAATCGGGTGGGGAAACTGACTTCCATCCCCACCTCCGTCTCGCTTCTGTAAAGATGGGCGGTTGGTACCGTGACGACTGCCGTCCGCCCGGTGTCAGGCATCATTTCCTGCGTGCAGGGAGACAGCTGACTTTTGGGCATCCACCCCGGATAGCCGCGCTCGTCTTTAATCGAAGGTTGGGTGGGAATTGCCACTTTCACCCACTCATCCTGTTCGTCGACTGCGATGACCTGCGTCCCGTAGAGGGCCTGTGTCTGCACCAGATCGGCCTCATACAGCTCCAGCCGCTGCTCCAGACCAAGTGTTTGCAGCCATCCGTTGATGTCGACCGGATTGGTCAACAGGGGGGCATCTACAGCGCGCGGAGAGGAAGGGGCAGTCCAGATCTGGGCTACCGAAACGTTTACAACCATTTTTGCCAGCGTGTGTGTCATTCCGGTCTTCACTCCTTGGTTCCTTTCTGGCGGTTAGAAAAACTCGGCCATTCCAGCCAGGTTTAACATGGCGCGCATACCCTTGTACATATCGTGCGGATTGTCTACCGTCAGCGATACCGCCGATCGTTCCGGATGGTAGCGTGAATACGGGACAACTGCCGCCATTTCCGCCTGCCCGGCATGATGGAACTCAATTGTTACATCCAGCGGGGTTTTTGTCGTCAGTGGTGTCACTTGGGTACGCTGCTCAAAAGCAAGGCGTGTCTGCCGCTTTAATAACTCCCGGCTTTCGGAAAGAGGCAGGCACAGGGCGGAGGTGCGGGATACTGCTTTTTTCACCACCGCAGTCACAATGCCAGGGATCAGCTGCCGCGCTTCTTCGGCAATCAGGTCATCGCCGGAAACCAGGCATACCGGCACACCAAACAGACCGGCATAGATGGCATTGAACCCAAACTCACCAACCACCATGTCATTGACGTACAGATTGCGAATCACACCGGACATGGTGTGACTGAGTACACCTGGCACCCCCTGCCGGGTGTGATAACCGATGAAGAAGGCTGCGTCAAAACTTTCATCAAGCCCCTGCATCATGGAATAGTCACGCGGTGATCCGGCCAGGAGCTGCGCCTTGGGATGAAGTCGTTCCAACAGGATGTTGGTCATCTGATAGTGGCTGTCAGCGACCACGATCTCATCCGCACCGCACTCCAGCAGAGCTTCCACGACAGCATTCACATCGTCCGTCATCAACTGACGACCGCGCTCGTAATTTTTTCCGTTGTCGGGGTTTATGTAGCTGGGATCGACAATTCCCGATACTCCCTCCATATCGGCGGAGATAAACACCTTCACGAACCGACACGTCCTTTCTGCTTGTTCTTATCCGGCAAAACGAGCCCCCAGCAACGGCTCATCAGAATGTTCTGATGACCTTCCTTGCTCAATATATCGTACAAGGAATTTCTGGACAAGTTACGGGGGATAAAACTGGCTCAAGAGAAAACCGGTGTTCCTGGACGAAATGAGGGGAACCCCGTGGTTCCCCTGTCCGTATGAATTCTTCTGAACATTTTCTTTTAGTTAGATTCTAATCGTTAGCCCATTTTCGCTCAGCTCTCGCTAATCACGCTGTCAGCCGAAACGGCACCTGACTTACTTCACTTCGTTGGAGGCGTACTTGAAGTCGATAAAGCCAAGCGCGTCGATGACGACGTCTTTTACACTGTCTTTTTTAACCCAGGCGTACGTGTAGTAGTAGATGGGCACGACAGGCAGTTCGTCCATCAGGATTTCGTCTGCTTGTGCCAGCAGTTGGCTGCGCTCCGCCTGATCCGACTCTTTCGCAGACTGAAGCAGGAGCTCTTTAAACTTCTCATTGTGCCATCTGGTATCATTGGTACCGCCTACGTCACGGAACACTTCCAGGAAGTTGACCGGGTCGTTGAAGTCACCGATCCAGCTTGCGCGGCCGATGATGAAGTTACCCGCCTCCAGCTCTGCGTTGCGCACTTTGTTTTCCACGTTTTTCAACTTCACTTCGATGCCAAAGGCCTTGCGCCACTGATCCTGAATGACGGTGGCGATGCGTTGGTGCACTTCGCTGGTGTTGTACAGGATTTCCAGCTCAGGCAGTTCCGTGATGTTCAACTCCTGCATGCCCTCGGCCAACAAACGTTTTGCCGTCTCCACATCACCGTCTTTAAAGTGGCCTTCCGGTTTAAACCACATCGACGGCGGCAGGATGCCCAACGCGGGCTCTCCTCTGGACATCAAGACGTTGTCAACGATCTCCTGACGGTTGATCGCGTAGGCAAATGCCTGACGGATCTTCTTGTTGGTAAACGGAACCTTTTCCGTGTTAAACACGTACCAGTACGTTCCGGCGGTTGCCTGCGTCTGCATCTTGCCGGATTCTTTCAGCGCCGGCAGCGCGTCAAGCGGCAAATCGCCGAGCGGCGAACCTGCCCAATCAAGCTGACCGCTTTCAAACATGCTCAGCTCCGTGTTGGCATCCTCGATCATGTGGAAGGTGAGCGAGGAGAGATGTACGTTCTCTTTGTCCCAGTAGTCCTCGTTTTTGCTCAAGACGATTTTGGACTTGTGCTCCCACTCCTTGACGACAAAGGGACCGTTGACAACGTAGGTCTCCGCCTCATTGGCCCAATTCGGATTATCCTCAACCACTTTTTTGTTTACCGGGAAGTAGGTAACCGATGCCACCAGCTGCGGGAAGAAGGGAGCCGGATTTTCCAGTGTTACGACAAGCGTTTTGTCGTCCTGCGCCTTCACACCCACTTCATCGAGCGGGACTTCTTTGTTATGCGCTTTTGCACCGTTCTTCAAATAGTACATTTGGTAAGCATAACCGGACCCCGTTTCCGGATCGAGAACGCGCTTCCAGGCATACTCGAAGTCGTGTGCGGTAACCGGATCGCCGTTGCTCCATTTCGTATCCCGCAAGTGGAAGGTCCATGTCAGTTGGTCATCGGATACCTCGTATTTCTCCGCTACTGCTTCATGCAGCTTGCCGTCCGTACCCAATCGCAGCAATCCGTCAAATGCAGCTCTGGCCACCGCCATCGAGGGAAGATCCTGGGCCAGTCCCGGATCAATCGTTGTAGGCTCTGAACCCAAATTCACATTCATTGTCTGTTCCCCAGACGTCTGTGAGTCAGCCGGTGCCGTAGTCTGTGGGTTCTCCCCGGACGCCGGAGGGTTGGCCTGCTGGGTCGAACACCCGGCCATCACGATACTGCAAATGAGTGCGACACAAAGTGACTTCCAACGAAACGTTTTCATAAAGACCCCCTTGCCTGATGTTCGGACAGGTTATGTACAGTTTTGTCTCTTCTGGTACAAATCATATGTACACGTACTGTATGGTACCCGTCCACTCTTTTCTTGCAATAGACTATGGTAAATCTATAATTATATATTATGAATTTTTTGCATTGATTTCAATGACAGGATGTGTTTTATATGCTATCCACCTTGTACCCGAAGATCATGCCGCTTGTGGAACAGGCTGGCGGAACCTGGGGCATCGTACTGGAAGATCTGCGTACGGGCGATTCCTGGACGCTGTGTCCCGACGAACCTTTTTATGCTGCAAGTCTGATCAAGCTTCCGATCATGGCAGCCATCTTTGCGGACGTATTTGAGCAAAAATATGCACTGGCCGACAAAATACCTGTCCGGGCCGAAGATATCGTCGGCGGTGCTGGGATCCTTCAACACCTGAGCGTGAATCAGGAGTACACCATCTACGACCTGGTTACACTGATGATCATCCAGAGTGACAATACAGCGACCAACGTCCTGATTGACCGTGTCGGACGTGAACGGATTCGGGAAATCATGGACAAGGCCGGGATGCACAACAGTTGTTTTTACAACAAGCTGATGGTGATTCCCGCCGAGCGGGAAGGGGTAAACATGGTAACGGCCGCCGATATGGCAGGACTGCTGCGCCGCCTGGCGACGGGGCAATTCATTTCCTACCACAGCTGCCTGCAAATGATCTCAATCTTGAAACGGCAGCAGATTCAGGACAGCCTGCCGCGTTTTCTGCCTGATCCGGACCCGGAAATCATTGGGGCGCAGCCACTGTGGGAGTTGGCCCACAAGACTGGCAGCATCAGCAACATTGAGCACGACACCGGGATCCTGTACCGCGGTCAACGAGCCATCATCCTCTCCGTCCTGTCACGAGACGTGCCAACCAAACTTGCGCGCGAAACAATTGGCCGCATCTGTCTAGCCGTATATGAACACACGCAGTCATGAAGAAAATGGGAATCATCCTCCCCAAAGAGCATGTTCCATGCGGCAATGGGAGATACTGTGAAACGGTGAAACCTGATCACCCAATACCCCTGCCAAATGGAGGCGATCTGATGAACCGTTACACAGAAGCGATTCCCGTCCCCGAGGAATCCCATCATCACCGGGCACTTGCCCACCAGCAGCAAGCGGACCTGCACCGTCAGCATGCTGACTACCACCACCAGCAGGCCCATCTCCATCGGCAGCACGCTGACTACCACCACCGGCAGGCCCAGTTTTTCAGGCAGCAGTCGGTGCAGCCTGGCCATGCC
This sequence comes from Brevibacillus sp., assembly GCA_017656235.1. GTDB lineage: Bacteria > Bacillota > Bacilli > Brevibacillales > Brevibacillaceae > Brevibacillus_E. The sequence goes on along the minus strand of JACDOF010000001.1, from coordinate 641,007 downwards.
ACGATGCCGCCTTACGATGTCCGGCACACTGCCGCGCAGGGTTACGTTACGCCTGCTGCCCTTGCTTATCGGGGTGAGATTTCTCCACAGGCGCTTGCTTCTCTGGCGCAATACCAGAACCAGAACACGTACAACAATCGCTGAAGCAGCCCGTATGCTGCCGGCCCGGGCTTTCCGGATGGAAAGCCCTTTTTTCCGCCAAAATTGCCCGCCCCGCGTCACTTTTACATTCTCCTTGCTGCAACCGTCGCCTCTTGATACTGCGGTTCCCTGTAGTCCGGCAAATCGATCACCAACCATTGTAAAGAAAAAACGAACGCGCATTCCGTTCCTTTCCGGATTGGTCAAACCCGTCCGGACCAGGTATAATGACAAAGGGCAAAACCGCCATCAATAACTTACAGAAAAGGCGTGAATCAAACATGTTCCGCTATGTATTGCTGGTATTTCTCGGAGCCTGCAGTTACGGCGTCTTGTCCACATTTGTCAAACTGGCCTATTCTGCTGGTTTCCTGCCGGGAGAGGTTACCGGCAGCCAAGTGTTGATTGGTGCCGGATTGACCTGGCTGCCGGCATTGTTTTTCATCAAGAAACGGGTCTCCGCAAAACAGTGGTTGATGCTGCTTGGTGTGGGACTTACCGCCGGTTTGACGGGCGTGCTGTACTACACCGCGCTGCAGTTCGTCCCCGCTTCGATCGGCATCGTCCTCTTGTTCCAGTTTACCTGGATGGGGGTGCTGCTTGAGGCAATTGTGGAGCGCAAGCGGCCGACATCTGACAAAATCGCTGCCCTGCTTCTGCTGTTTGTCGGCACAGCGCTCGCTGGAGACATCCTGGAGAGCGGGTGGCAGCAGTTTACCCTGATCGGATTACTCCTTGGACTGCTTTCCGCCGTAGCGTACACCTTGTTTATTTTTTTCAGCGGCAAGGTGGCTGTAGATGTGAATCCATGGATCCGCAGCGCGCTGATTGCCACCGGGTCCGCGCTGCTAACGTTTGTCATCTACCCGCCGGATTTTCTCATCAATGGCAGTTTGTTTGCCGGATTGTTCAACTACGCTCTCCCTCTGGCACTATTCGGTGTGCTCATTCCCACGGTTTTCTTTACCATTGGGGTCCCGAAAATAGGCGGTGGACTTGCCACCATTCTCGGTGCGGCTGAACTGCCGACTGCTGTCTTCATGTCCAGTATTGTGCTGCGGGAACAAGTTAGCGCCCTGCAGTGGTTCGGTGTTGCCATCATTCTAATCGGCATTGCCGTTCCGGAGATCAAGCGCACTTTGTGGAACAAACCCACAACCAAGTCTGAAGCCTGACAGTCGTAAAGCGATCTTGGACAGCTCTTCGCTGGTTGGCCACCGGGAGTGAGCGGGAAAAACGCCCCACTCGTGTTCGCGACACTTTGTCTGCAGTCGGAAGGAACAAAAAAGGGCAGCGGCACATTGTCCGCTCCCCCTGCACAACTAGCCGAAACGAACCAGACCCATCGCATCTTTGACCCGATTCAGCGTAGCTTCGGCGACTGCCCTCGCCTTTTCCGCACCGCGGCGCAAGATGTTGTCCAATTCGGCCTGATCGTCAAACTGCACAAAACGCTGCTGGATCTTTCCAAGTTTATCCTCCAGCACTTCCACAAGGTCTTTTTTCAATGTGCCGTAACCTTGTCCGGCGTACCGTTCCACCAGACTTTCAACCGGTACGTCGGCAAACATGCTGTATATGGTGAGCAAATTGGAAATCCCCGGTTTCTTTTCGGGATCGAAGCGGATTTCGTTCTCCGCGTCAGTTACCGCACGCATGATCTTCTTTCGGAAACGTTCCGGCGGTTCCAGTATGCCGATTCGGCTTCCTTCGCTTTCCGCCGATTTGGACATTTTCTTTTCCGGATCGTCGAGCGCCATGATTCGCGCGCCAAACTCCTGAATCTGCGGTTCAGGTATGACCAGCACATCGCCGTAGCGCCCGTTGAAGCGTTCCGCGATGTCACGGGTGAGCTCGATATGCTGCTTCTGGTCGTCACCAACCGGCACATGCGTCGTATCGTACAGCAGTATGTCGGCTGCCATCAGCACCGGATACGTGTACAAGCCGACATGTACGGCTGACTTGCCTTCTGATTTGTCCTTGTACTGTGTCATCCGATTCAACTCGCCCGTGTAGGAGACACACTGCAACAGCCAGCCCAGTTCGGCGTGTTCTTTGACGTGTGACTGCAAAAAGATCGTCGCCTTGTCCGGATCAACGCCACAAGCCAGATACAACTGGGCAATTTCTCGTGAACGCTTCCGCAGTTCGTCCGGATCCTGCGGTACCGTCAGAGCATGCAAATCGACTACACAATAAAAGGCGTCTCCTTCGTTTTGCAGCTCGACAAACTGCTTGATGGCGCCAAGATAGTTGCCGATTGTCAGGTTACCGGACGGTTGTACACCAGAAAAAATCCGTTTCACGTTACGACTCTCCTTCATCTCCAAACCCAAACAATTGGTCCGTCGTTTTCCTATACTGTACCACATTTGATCGCTCGTTGAAAACAGGACTCGCCCGGTTACTCCTGCTTGTGGGAGCCGTCACAAAACGGCAGATTGGCAGAGCGGCCGCAGCCGCAAATGGATGCGGTTTGTTCCTGCTCGAACTTGACCAGGTAGGGGCGTTTGCCGGTATGTTTTCCGTTGTGCGAGCCGTCACAGTATGGAGCTTCTTCTGTCAGGCCGCACGAACAGTAGGTTTTTAGCCCCGGTTCTTCCCGGATCACATACGGCCTGCCTTTGTCATACATCGCCATCTCAATCCCTCCTGTCTACTCTTGTCGCTCTGTCAGCGGTACGGATGTTCACCTGCATCTCTATCGAGTATAATGCAAGATAGGAGGTGCAATACATGGAAAAGCGTTATTTCACAGTAGAGGAAGCAAACCAACTTCTGCCTCTCCTGGAGCAGGAACTGCTCGGACTGAAGAAAATGAAAGAATCATTCCACGAGCTATACCAGCAGCTTCACCTGTTTAAAAAGCTGCATCCCCATCTCGCTGAAACCAAATACTACCAGGACACCGTATTCTCGCTGGAATGCAAGCTGGAGTTTCAAGAACTGGAAGCGCAAATGCACCTGCAGTCGCTTCACAAACAAGGAATTCAGATAAAAGACATCGACATCGGCCTCGTAGATTTTCCGGCCATTCTGGATGGAGAAGAAGTTCTGCTGTGCTGGAAGCTGGGCGAAGAAAAAGTAGCCCATTATCACGGTTTGCACGAGGGATATGCCGGTCGCAAGCAGATTGAATAGATTCCGGAACCCACCCCCTGAATCAGGAACCGTCGGACACCTCTCTGCTTCCCTTAGAGAGATCGCGGCTGGCTGGGAGTCCTCCGGACGTTTCCGCCATCAGAACGGCCCGCACGACAGCCTCGGCCAGGATGTCTGCGGAGAGCGTGCCTACCAGATCAACACTGGCCTGCACTCCCCCGGTTGCAAGGGCAAAAATCGTGTCGCCATCATACATCGTATGTACGGGATAAATTGTCCGTGCCAAGCCGTCATGGGCCATTTGGGCCACTTTGTTGACCTGCGTCTTGTTCAGATTGGCGTTGGAAGCCACCACGGCAATGGTCGTGTTGCTGCCTGGCGGTAATGGTGCAGCCCCATCTTCCATCAGGAAAAGGCGGCTCTCCTTGATTCGTCCGTCGTCGTCCCGGGGTCCAGCCAGCAGTTTTCCGCTCTTGGGATCGCGCACCTCCCCGACGGCATTGACGGCAGCAATCGCACCAACAATCAATCCGTTGGGCAGGTGGATCGCACTGGAGCCGATGCCGCTTTTCATCGCCCGTGCAAATCCGCCCAGCTTGCCCACGGTTGCCCCTGTTCCGGCCCCCACGTTACCTTCGGTGACGGGTTCGCTGCTGGCGGAAGCTGCCGCCTGGTAGCCCATGTCCCGATCCGGTCGCACCGCAGCATCCCCCAGCGCCAGGTCAAACAATACCGCTCCCGGTACAATCGGAACGCGAGCTACCCCCACATCCAGTCCGATTTCTCTCTCCTCCAGATACTTCATCACTCCGACACAAGCATCCAAACCGAATGCACTTCCGCCGGACAGACAGATGGCATGTACTTGTTGCACCAGATTTTCCGGTTTGAGCAGATCCGTTTCACGTGTCCCTGGAGCGGCACCCCGTACATCCACCCCGGCGACGGCCCCCCCTTCGCACAGAACCACCGTACAACCGGTTAATGCCTCACGATTCTGGGCATGCCCCACTTTTATCCCCGGAACGTCAACAATGGATCGCTTTTCACTCATCTCTCTTCCCACCCGTCCTGTTTGATTGCTCCAAATCGGTCAGCAAACGAAGCTGCTGACTGAGATGTTCTACCGAACGCATCGCGTACACCCTGCTCACCAGCTCACCTTGCCGAAAGATCATCAGACAAGGCACACTCTCGATCTTCCAGTCTTGTGCCAAAGCAGGCATCAGGTTAAGATTGACAGTATACAGTGTAACAGGTGGAGATACAGCCGCGGCGGCCTGAAGCATCTTCGCGGCCAGCTTGCACGTGCCGCACAGCGGCGTGTACACAAACAGGGCGAACGAATCCCGTCGGGTAAGGATCTGCCCAAGCTCACCCTGCTTGATGTCATGGAACCTTGTGCCTGGCTTCCCCATGCTGTACCTCCCTTCTGCATGCCATGAAAGCGAGTGGACGACCCTTGATCGATTCGCATATCCACCTTGACCAGTATCCGCACGATCAGATTGCATCACTGCTTGAACAATGGCGCGAGACAGGAATCGAAAAAGTGGTTGCCGTCTCTACCAGCCTCGCCTCGTCATACCGGACGCTGGAGCTGAAAGTACAGTATCCGGACTTTATCCTGGCAGCACTCGGCGCACATCCGGAAGAGCACCCGCCATCCGACTTTGAACTGGCTGAACTGACGACCCTGATTCGGCGCGAGCGCAGCTTGCTGTCCGCAATCGGTGAAGTCGGTCTGCCGCACTACGCGCTGGATCGTTTGCCATCTACCGCGCTCAACAGGCAGCAGGAGTTGCTTCATGTGTTTGCCGCATTGGCGGGCGAACTTTCCCTGCCGCTGGTACTGCATGCTGTTCACGACAAAGCGGCGCTGGCTGTCAACTGCCTCCGTCAGCACGCCAAGGTGAAAGCCCATTTCCACTGGCTGAAAGCACCGTCCGCCACAGTCACCCAAATCCTGTCGGATGGACATTACCTTTCCCTTACACCGGAAGTATGTTACCAGCAGAGGGATCAACTGCTGGCGGCCCGGATTCCCATGGGGCAACTGCTGCTGGAAACTGACGGCCCATGGCCATTTGCCGGTCCTTTTGCCGGACAAATGACCAGCCCGCTGATGCTGTTTCAAACGGCTGAGATGGTGGCAGCGATCAAAGGGGTGTCAAAAGACCACTTGATCCGCCAGTGTGCTGAAAATGCCGTCAGGCTCTATTCATAAGCTGCCTGGTGTATGCAATCTCTACGCCCCTACCGCAGCAGCCATCGTCACTCGTCTTCAAACTTCCATTCTTCATCGGACTTGACGATCGAACTCTGGTTGTCAGCCCGGTACCACGCAATTTTTGTTCCTGTGGAAGTGCGGTAGGTGATTTTGTAAATGGTATTTCCCTTGCCGCTCTCGGTAAAGGGGCTTTCACTCGGACTGACTACCTGTACCTGCACCACCTCTCCTCCGCGTTCCGCGATCACCTGTGCTATTTGCTTCTTATGCAGCTCTTGTACATCCCGCAACCCCCAGAATGCAAACAGCCCAATCAACACCGAAAACAAGACAACGGAAAGTACGACGATTTTCGATTTTTTTGCAGCGTCCATCTTCTTCAACCTCGATTCACATTTTTGTCCAACCTATCGTTCATGAAACCACTTGTTACCATTTTACCAGTCGTTTTCGTTTCGTGCATCACGGTTCGTGTCGATGTACTGATCGAGCACTCCTTACGCTTCTCGCTGACTGGATGCCGGGAGTGGGGAACGCCCCACTCGTGTGCATGACACTTTGGCTGCGGTCTATTTTCAAGTAGAACCTTGTCACAATGTGCGCTTTCCCGGGAAAGCTGCACCAGCCGGTAGGAGCTTTTACCCATTTCGCGGTTTGGATGCAACCTTCCAGTTCATGCCGACGTCTTTATCAACGAACACCGATGGAAAGTGAGGAGGACGATATGAGAAGAATTTGCGCACCATTCCTATGCTTTTTTGTTTTTCTGCTCACGCTGGCCCCGGCTGCCTCCGCTCAAACAGGATTCCGTGACGTACCTCGCAACCACTGGGCGTATGAGGCAATCATGGAGATGGCGGAAAAAGGAATCATCAGCGGGTACAAGGACCGGACCTTTCGGCCGAACAATCACATTACCCGCGCCGAGTTTGCCAAAATCATGATCGCAGCGGCAGGAATTGACATCAGCACTGTTCCCAAAGTGAAACAAACGTTTGAAGATGTGGACCGCAACCATTGGGCATTCTATTTCGTCGAGCTGGCCAAACCGTACCTGACCGGTTACAAGATCGGTTCCACCTACCTGTACAAGCCGAATGACAAGGCGGTGCGAGAAGATATTGCCGTGGCACTCGTCCGCTTAAAAGGATACGACCAGGACATCAAGCCCGATTTGTCCAAGATCAACCGTTTCCGCGACAACCACCGTATCTCGGAGAATCTGAAGCCGTTCATTGCCATTGCCGTAGAGACCGGGCTAATCAAAGGTTTTGAAGACAACACGTTCCGACCGCTCAATCCGATTACGCGAGCCGAAGCGGCGTCGCTGATCTACCGGGCCAAGCTGGATGAGACGAAAGTGGTCTTTCCAGACGAGCCAAAGCCGAAAGAACCGAAACTGCCCACCGCAGTCAGCGATTCCTTCACCGATGACGAGTTGAAAAACTGGGACCTGAAAAAGGCCACGGGTTCCTGGAAGGTGATCAACAACCGTGTGACGGCCTATTCCCAAGATTCCGGCCTTGATCACTACTTCCTGCCGCTGATCTGGGATGAATCGTCCAAACCGAAGAGCTACGAGATCAAGGCAGACGTGATTGTGGACGGATCGGAAGGCTATGGCGGACTGTTCTTCAACGGCAAAGACGGCAAGGCAATTGCCGTTTCCTTAGAGGAAGACAAACTCCTCGTGGAACAGGTCAATGATCCTGACAAACACGAAACCACCCTGATTGCCCGCATCGATTACGATCTGAAGAAAACCAATCAGATAAAAGTGGTCGTCAGCAACAACGCCTATGGAATTTATCTGAACGACAAGTTTATGTTCGGCCTTCCGAACCAGTCGATTTCCGGAACGTCGCTTGGTCTTTATCTGAAACGAGAAGCGACGGAAAAGCTGCCGGAAGAGATCACCTACTTAGACAACTTTTCCTTCAAAGTATTGGATTAGCATGACAATAAAGACCGTTTCCCGCCGACGACACCGGGAAGCGGTCTTTTTGTGCATCTTGCCATAACGCTGTCACGGCCTCTTTTGATTGCGCGACGAATCTTTGTGCACATAGCGAAAAATCCCTCGCAGCTCGTTGTACGTCCGATACGGTTTGCTGAGCAGGCGAAACGGCAGTGAGGAGAGAAAGTGGCTCAAGTCTTCACGAAACTCCTTGGTGATTCGCTTGGGCTTGGAAAGGATGCGGTCAACATAGCGGCTGTAGATTTCCTTGGGCAGATCGGGCTTGATCACGTGCTCCTTGCCGCAGCTTTCGCACGTCACCTTGTACAGCACATCGTTGACGTAAATCACCGTATGCGGCGATTGTCCCAAACAATCAATGCAGTACAGTTCCGTCTCAAATTTGTTCTCAATCATGCCCTGCACCTCCGTGATCCGCTTTGATCAGCTCGCGGGCCGTCCGTTCATCCACCAGGATCTTGTGGAAATAACGCCCCTTGAGAACGCCCCGCAGCGCTTCAACCTTGTGAATCCCTGACGCGACGCCGATTACCGTGGGAATGCGGCGCAAATCGGACAGTTCAATCCCGATCACCCGCCTGTTCAGCGGGATGTCAATCGCTTCGCCGTCGCGGTTGATAAAGCGGGAACCAATATCGCCAATGGCCTCGTGGCGTTTCAGTTCATCAATTTCCGCCTGCTTGAGGTACCCCATCTCCACCATTGTCGATGCGTAGGGCGTCCCCACCCCAACGACCGCGATATCCACCCGGCGCGCTTCATCCAGCAGCGCCTGGATCTCGCTCGATTCGAGCAGCTGCTGTTTCAACTCCATTGTCTCGGCAATCGCCGGCGCGTACAGAAATTCACAAGAACCGCCCAGTTTCTTGGACAGCTCATAGGCCAACTGGTTGGAGTGGATTTCAATCCGGTGCCGTCCGATTCCGCCGACCAAGGGGAGCACTTTGATTTCACTGTGCCGGGTATACGGAAATTCCTGCACGAGATGGTACAGCGTCGTTCCCCAAGAGATGCCGATTCTTTTGACGTTGCGCGACAGTTTGGCCAGATGCAGTGCGGCTGCTTTGGCCACCACCTGTTTGACCAGTTCGCCATTCTCCCCTTCGGGAACCGGTACGACAATCGCTTCATCCAGTCCATAGGCGGCCTCCAACTGCTGCTCCAATTCGACCATGCTGACAGTTTCATCCTTGATGATGATTTCCACAATCCCCAAATCCTTGGCCCGCTGCAGCAGTTTGGAGATGATCGGACGGGATACACCGATCTTCTTGGCGATGTCTGCTTGCGTCAATCCCTTCATGTAGTATAGTTTTGCTACGCGTACCAATTCTCTTTTTTCGGTCCAGCTATCCATTCCGATCCCTCACCACCTATTATCCTTATCTCACATTATAGCAAATAACCGGGTAAGCATCAGAGCTTAAAAACGCCATGGGTCCTCCAGCAGCCGCGATCACACCGGTGAAGCCGGAAGGCCGGGAATAGGAAAAAGGAAGACAGAAAACTGCCTTCCTCCCTTGTCTGTTACAGGCCGCGATCCATCATGTTGCGCAAGGCAACAATAAAAGGCTGGTCGGTAAACTCGATATCATCATAGGTGATGACCTCTCCCTGCGCCACGGGTCGCGTCATCCGCACGTGCGGCCCAATCAATCCGATTGGCAATGCATTTCGCTCTTTCTTCTGGGCTGCGCTGACAATCCGTCCGTATGCGGTGAAGCCGCCAATGCCATCCAGCGCTTCTCCCGCAGCGAGCGGACGTTTGGCGACGGCTACCGTTTCTGCGACCAGCCCACAGTACGGCGCGATAGTCGGCTGCCCGTCAAAATAGGCACGAGCAATGGTCAGCGGGGTCTCCAGGCTGGTCAGATGGTACGGACGGTACAGGACATAGTGCGGGCCATCCCCCATCTTCAGGTACTTCATTTCGGCATGGACCTCCGGTTTATCGGTCGTAATCACCGCAAACACGCCAGGGGCCACCCCGTCTACATAGTCGACGACCTGCTTGCGTCCAAGGATTCCCCCGCATTCTTTCAGCGAGAACAGAGACGGCAGCTCCGCCAATGCAGCCTTTGGCCCGTGCATGCCGGGGACGTCCGGCAGAAATCCCGTTGCGTTTGCCACCGCCGTCATCTCTACCATGGTTTTGGTCCCGTCCTGGAACGAGGCCAACATCTTGGGACTGGCTCCTTTTCGTTTTGCTTCTTCCCTGGCTGTATCAGGGTTGGCGGCCAGATTGAGGGGATTGTTCTTCCCTTTTCCGAGCGCCACCACCTCAAACCCCAGTGCGTCGGCGAAGTCGTACAGCTCCATTACCGCCCCCGGTTCGTCTCCGGCCGATCCGGAGTACACGACTCCATTTCCGCGCGCCAGTTTATCCAATAATGGCCCAATCGTCACATCGGCTTCCACATTCAGCATGACGACGTGTTTCTTGTTCATGATCGCATTCCAGGCAATCTTCGCCCCAACATCGGGAATTCCCGTCGCGTCCACGAGCACGTCCACCATTTCCAGATGAGCGACCAGGTCGGCATCCTGCGTGACGACCACTTGACCAGAAGCGATTGCTTTGTCCGCCCGTTCCAGTTCATTGGTTTCCGTAATCATTGTTTCGGACAGACCTGCTTTGAGGTAGGCCAGTTTGGCATTTTCCGGGAAAATGTCAGCGGCAGCCACCACCTTCATTCCTGCCATTCCCTCAATCTGGGAGATCAAGCCTCGTCCCATCTGGCCTGCCCCAATCAACCCGACCCGAATCAGGCCACCTTTCTTTGCCAGTTCTCGCAGTCGTCTGTTCATACCCAACATGGTTCTCCTCTCCTTTTCTCTCTGTACAACGTGATACCTGACGACTTTTCCCAGCCCGTACTCCCGGGACTGTTACTTCCTGACGAACGACAGCTCCGTCCCCGTCGAAAGCGGCGGAAGCTCCTTGTTCTCCAGGTGCACAGTACCGGGAAGGTCAGGGGTAGTGGCGCCATCAAACTTGAGCGTGCAGTGGCCTATGCTGAGCAGCGTCTCATTTGCCTTCTCGCCCACACTGGTCACCTGAAAAGCATGACCGTCGACGATCAGGAAATCACCCGTGTTCACCTCTTTGGCAACCGGGGATTTGGTGTGCAGCACGGCCATGTCGTGCAGCTCATCCGGTACATCTTCGTTGAAAATGATCAACGTCTTCTCCTGCAAAAAGTCTGCGACCAAGTCACCGATTTTTGTTACTTTCGCCTGCAGCAAAACCTCCATGATTTACCTCCTGCACTCATTCTCCACTGTACAAGCCAAAGCTAGCCAGATACGCAATGACCACTGCCAGCGGACCAGTGATCATGCGAGACATCAATACAGCCGGAACCCCTACCTCTATTGTCTCCGGTTTCGCCTCACCCAACGTCAGACCTACCGGCACAAAGTCACAACCTACCTGGGGATTGATCGCAAACAGGGCTGGCAGCGCCAACTGCGGCGGAATGTTGCCGCGACCGATTTCCACCCCAATCAGCACGCCTACTACCTGGGCGATGACGGCACCCGGTCCCAGCAGCGGTGAGAGGAAGGGCAAGGCCGCTATTACCGAAATGATTAAAAGACCGATCAGGCTTCCCGCCAATGGCGAGATCACATTGGCCAAAATGTCACCGATACCTGTGTAGAGGATAATCCCGATCAACGTGCTGACGAAGGCCATAAATGGCAGGATATTGCGAATCACCTGATCTACGGTATCGCGACCAGCTTGATAAAAGACGTTAACCACGCTGCCCATTCCACGCCCAATCCGCTCAATCAGGTTCGGCGCTTTTATGGGCTGGTTGGCCTGCATTGCGGCCACTTTGGCCCGTGCTTCATCCTTCAGTTCCTGGGCAGTCTTCCGATGGCTGCTCTCTGTCTTTCCCGGTTCGTTTTCTTCCACATGATCGACAGGGGCCACATTTTCCACCTTGACCCCGGAGACGAAGTTGTCCTCCTTGATGTAGCTGGCCAGGGGACCGGACGGGCTGGCCGGTGTGACATCAACGGTCAGCACGCCCAGTTTGGGATAGACGCCGCAGCGGGCCGTACCACCGCAGTCAATGATCACGCAGGCCATTTCATCCGGTTCCACTTTTCTGGAAAAACCGTCAACGGCGATGCCGCCTGTCAATTCCGCGATCTTCTCGGCCACCGGATGAATGCCGCCGCCCGTGACCGAAGCAATGTACTTTTTCTTTTCTGTCGGGGTGATTACCAGCGGACCTCCCCAGCCGCCGGATCCTTTTGTCACTTTTACACTGCGATAGTTTGCCATCACGAAATCTCCTCCCTTATGCAGCTTTACGATACGGTTTGCATTTCTCTACGCTTCATCATCATCTTGGTAATGTACTCGGTCACAATGCCGCGAATCAGGATGACGATGATACCGACCAGGAAGAAGCGAATCGCCAGTGGTCCAAGCGACAGACCGAGTTGGGTAATCCCTGTGGCAATACCCATGTAGACGAACAGTTCCGCCGGATTGGCGTGCGGGAACAGACCGGTGATCGGATGGCAGAATGAGACTGCCGAATCGTAGAATGCCGGCTTCTGATGTTCGGGCAGGAATTTCCCGAACGTGTAGGCCATTGGGTTGGTCAGGAAAAACATCGACATCACAGGAAAAACCGTATAGCGCAGGATGATGTTCCCCGTGCATTTTTGCGCAAAACGACTGATCCGCTCCTCCCCGACAAACTTGATGAAAGCGTTTACGGCAGTAATTAAACAAATAAGTGTAGGGATGATTCCGGTCACCAGTCCGACAAACGTTTCTCCACCTTTTTGAAACATCCCGATAAACCCTTCTGCTAGCTGTACAAAAAAATCCATACGCTTACCTCCCTCAGAATAAAGTAAAAACCAGATGGTCTCTTCCATCTGGCCCGCGGCCCTTTTGATCAGGGTTGTATGCTGTTTTAATCTAACCGTTTTTTGCGCTCCGCTTCTACCTTCTCAATCGCCATGTTCAGCGCCTGCTCCTCTGCCGTTCGTGGGTTGTCCGTCCTGCATGCCTCAATCGGTTTGCCGACCATCGCGTTCTGTTCCCGAAAACGGGCGAACACGGTTAGTCCGGACATTTGCTTGGCTCGGGTGATGATGCCGTTGGGGTCGGTGGTAATCATGACAACCGCTCCCCGGCCGAAGCGTCGTTTGCTTACACCCACGCCCATGTAGCCGCTTGACTGCTGCTGCATCTCGTAAAACTGCCGCTGATAGTGTTTCGATTGCCTGATCGTAAAGTAGATTTGCAGGAGCCACATGCCGACAAAGACGAGGATAAAGACGCTCCACGAAGCCAACTTCTCCCCTCCTTTATCAAATGTTCTTTATAGTTACAATTGTAAAGGGAACGGCGCTATAAGTCAATAATCTTTGTGTTTTTTCTGAAAATGCGAACAAAACACCCTGCACTTTCCATTTTCTTGTGCAGGGTTGGCCTTCTACAGATCTCTTTTGTTTGGAACGGCGGCGCTTGTCATTTCCATCGCTACTTCATCTGCCATAACGGCAGCCGCGTAAACAAAATGAACAGCAGGAAGTTCAGCAAAGCGGAGCCTAAAAATACGTAAGCGACACCAATCCATTCAGCCAGATAACCGGCCGCGTAAATGGCAAACGGCAGAGCCAATTTGTACATGGAACCGGTCAAACCGGCCACACGCCCGATCAGCCGGGAAGGCGTGGATTCCTGACGATGAGCCAACACACATATCACGTACACCGTACTGAACCATCCTTCCAGAAACAGGGATAGTGCCATGAGCCAGATGCTGTCAGCCACGTACATCAACAAGAACGATAGGCTGACCAGAAGCATCATGGTTCCCATCAACCGACCCGTTCGATAACGCTTGCGCCACGTATCCACTACCAGACTGGCGACCAGTCCCCCCAAACCGGAAAAACAGAGGACTAGACCAAGGGTCGAGCTGTCCAGATTCATCGTCTCCTTGCCAAAGTAGACGATCATCGCACTGTACATCCCTTCCGCGGCACTGGTGCAGGCAACGATCAGGGTAAGCGACCAAAGCAGGCGGTTGCGGTAAAGCTCCCTGCATCCTTCTTTAAAGTCCTGCCAGAACGTGCCCTTGTCCGGCTTGGTGTGAGTCGGCCCTTCAAGCGCGAACATGGCGATCAACCCGATAAACAGGGCTCCCGCGGTAATCAGCAAGCCGCTCTGCAAGTCGGACAGCATCAGCACAAACCCAGAAAATGCGGGCCCCATCACGCTGACCAGGGTAGCGATCAGGGCCAGTTTGGCGTTGGCCGACGTCAGCAGCGGCGTTGGCACCACGTGTTTGATGATTGTCGTTTTGGCATTTTCGTAACTGTAATTACAAGTCATCAACACGAAGCCGATGAGGTAAAACATCCCGATGTATACCTGCTCCGTCTTCAGCATGCCGTACAAGACGAGCAGCAGAACAACCTGGATCGAAATGGCCGACAGCATAAAGTGCTTTCGGTTGACACGGTCTGCCACCACGCCGATGAACAGTGCCAACAGCAGATTGGGCAAATACTCGATGGCCCGCATCGTGCCCATTACGACCGACGATTGCGTGAGATCGTAGAGGATCAGCGGCAATGCCAGGGCATATACCTTGTTGCCGACGCCGATCAGCGCCGCCGTGAAGAAGACAACAAGAAAGCTGCGATACCGCCAGACGGTCCCCAACTGCTGCGGCTGCGCGACATCGGTTTGAGTGCTGGTCAAACAAGTACCACCTCCTGGTCATGCAGTACGCTCCTGTCGCTCGGTCACAAACATTCTTTATTTTTACCTATATAGATATTTTTGTCAATTTACCCAATGCCATCGTCTCCGCTCCAAAACGTGTCATGAACACGAGTGGGGCGTTTTTCGCGCTCACTTGCGGTGGCCAACCGCGAAGAAGCAGTCCAGGACCGCTTTACGACGATCCGCAGGGGCAGCGTCAAAGCGATGTCCAGCTGAATACAAAGCGGGTTTTGACAGGAGAGCGGCCATTTCCCTTTTCCGATTAACTGTGAATTCCTTGACCAAGCCATTTCGCCGCTGCTTCCATCAGCGTTTCGGAGACGGTTGGGTGTGGATAGATCATGGCTGCCATCTCCTCAACCGTTCCCTCCAGATGGATAAAGGCAGAAGGTGCGGCGATCATTTCCGTTACATGAGGACCAACCATTACGACGCCGAGAATCTCACCGTACTCCTCTTCGGCGATCAGCTTGACAAAACCATCGGTCTGACCATGAGCAAGGGCCTTTCCATTGCCCACGTGCTGGTAGACGGCCGTCTTGACCCGGTAACCCCGCTGTTTGGCCGCTTCCTCGCTCAGACCCACGCTGGCAACCTCCGGATGCGTGTAGAGACAGCGCGGTACAACGCTGTAATCCATATCAATTGTCTCGCCAGCCGCGTTGCGGGCAGCCACCATTCCTTCCGCACTCGCGGCGTGAGCAAGCTGCCAGCCGCCAATCAGGTCACCCACTGCATAGACGCCCGTGATGCTGGTTTCCAGCTGTTGGTTTACCTTTACAAATGGTCCGTCCATCGCCAGGCCCAGATCACTGATGCCGGACAAGTTGGGTTTGCGGCCGACTGCAACCAGCAGATCGCTGACATGAAGCTGTTCACGGGTTCCTTCCGCGTTGACCACAGTCAGTATTTTCTCTCCGTCCTTCTCTGCCACTTCCTCCACCTTGCTTGCAGTCAGGATTTTGATCCGCTTTTTCTTTAACGCTTTTGTCAAGGCCGCTGCTGCATCAGGGTCTTCACCCGGCACGAGACGTTCCGCCATCTCCACGATGGTCACCTGTGTACCCAGGGACTGAAAGATACAGGCGAACTCCACACCAATCACACCGCCGCCAATGATGGCGATCGATTGTGGAATCTGCGTAATGCCGAAGATTGTGTCACTGGTGTGAAAATGGACCTTGTCCAGTCCGCTGATTGGCGGGACATAGGGGACCGAGCCGGTGGCGAGAATCAGTTTATCGGCTTGAATCGTCGCCGTCTTCTCTCCCACGATCGAAACGGTCCGATCGCGATGCACAGTGCCGCGGCCCTGATAGCAATCAATCTTTCCTGCTTTTAACAAACCGGCAATGCCCGTCCGCAGCCGCTTGATCACCTGCTCTTTGCGGGCCATCATCTTCTCCAGGGACACCGTTAGCTCACCTGTTTCGATGCCCCACTCCTGAGCCGCCTTGATATCCTCAATCAGTTCGGCGTGGCGAAGCAGGGTTTTGGAGGGGATGCAGCCCCGGTTGAGACAGGTGCCGCCCAATTGGTCCGCTTCGATCAGGGCTGTTCGCTTCCCCAGCCGGGATGCCATGATCGCCGCCACATAACCGCCCGGACCACCACCGAGTACGACAACATCATAGCTGTTCATGTCTTTCCTCCTCCTCACCGGTCTTTCTGTCAGACGAGCAGTTGGTACGGCTTTTCCAGCAGGTCCTTTACATCCGTCAGGAAAGCGGCAGCCGGTGCTCCGTCAATGACACGGTGATCAAACGAGAGGCTAAGCGTCATCATCGGGCGAAGGACGATGCTTCCATCGAGACCTACCGGTTTTTCCTGGATGCGGCCAACACCGAGTATGGCTGATTCCGGCGGGTTGATAATCGGGGTAAAGGCATCAATTGCGTACATGCCCAGGTTGCTGATAGTAAAGGTGCCTCCCTTGATGTCATCCGGCAAGAGCTTGTTCGCTCTGGCTCGTGCGGCCAAATCTTTGCAGTCCGCAACCAGCTGGGCAAGCCCTTTGCGATCCGCATCCCTCACCACCGGCACGACCAAGCCATTTGGAATGGAAACAGCCAATCCAATATTTACCCGATCATGCAGGACGATCTCGTCTTGTTCCAACGAGGCATTGACCGCCGGATGAGCGGCCAGTGCATGAGCCACAGCCTTCACAATGATTTCCGTATACGAGAGGCGATGCCCTGTTTTTTGTTCCACCACCGGCAACAGTTCTTTGCGCATTTCGACCGCCGCACTCATGTCCACGTCCGTGGTCAGGGTGACATGGGGAGCAGTAAAGGCGCTCTCGACCATTCGCTGCGCGACGATCTTGCGAATGCCTTCCAGCTTCAAGCGCTTGAGCTGCCCCTTTTCCGCAGCCGTCGCCGTTACGCTGCGCTCCGCGACAGCCAGCACATCCTGCTTGCGAATCTTTCCGTTTGCGCCGCTGCCGCTTACCTCCGTCAAATCGACTCCTTTTGCCGCTGCCACTTTTCTGGCCAGAGGAGTGGCCTTCGTCTGGTCACCGCCTGATCCGTTCACTTGCGCCACGTACGCTTCAACATCAGCTCGGTGAATACGGCCTCCTGGACCGGACCCTATAACCAGACGCAGGTCGACCTGATGCTCGCGAGCCAGTTTCCGCGCGGCTGGTGTTGCCCTCACCTTACCGCCTTGCGGAACCTCGACAGTCGACTCTTCCGTCTGCTCCTCAGCCGTGCGGCGCAAACCCCTCTGTGCGGCTTCTTCCGTCATGGACGAATCGCCATCCTCTGCCGCACCGCCGCGGCCGTCAACCGGGGGCGGCACATCGGGAACCTGTTCGCCTGGCGAGCCGATGTAGCCGATGATTTGATTGACCGGGACCACTTCATCCGGGCCGAAGTACACTTTTAACAGTGTTCCGCTGACGTACGACTCTACCTCGATATTGATTTTGTCCGACATCACTTCCAGCAGCAGATCGCCTTCTTTGACCTCGTCGCCTTCCTGCTTGAACCACTGCAGGATTGTCCCCTGCTCCATCGTCATGCTCAGCTTGGGCATGAATACTCCCGTTGCCATCCTCTCATTCCTTTCCGCTGTCTTACTCCTATACGCGGTTCAACGTCTCTTTCACTGCCTGAATGATGTCTGCTTCCTGCGGAATGGCTGCCTTTTCCAGTATCGGGTTGTAGGGAATCGGCACTGGCTTCCCACCCAGCCGTTTGATCGGTGCATCCAGGTAGTCAAATGCTTCACTCTCAGCAACCAGACTGGCAATCTCACCGCCAATACCTCCCCGTTTCACCGCTTCGTGCACCACAACCAACCGTCCGGTTTTCTTCACCGATTGGATGATTGTCTCTTCGTCCAGCGGTACCAAGGTACGTGGGTCGACAATTTCGACGCTGATCCCCTCTTTCTCCAGCTCGACGGCTGCTGCCAGGGCCTTGTGTACCATAATCGCTGTCGCCACAATTGTCACGTCGGTTCCTTCCCGCTTGATGTCGGCCTTGCCAAGCGGTATGGTATAGGGTTCTTCCGGTACGTGTCCCTTGGTCCGGTAGCAGAGTTTGTGTTCGTAAAAGATGACCGGGTTGTCATCTTCAATGGCTGCTCTCAGCAGCCCCTTGGCATCATAGGCAGTAGAAGGCTGAACCACCTTCAGACCGGGTACGTGTACCATCCAGGCTTCCAGGCTTTGCGAATGCTGGGCAGCTGCTCCTGTCCCCGATCCGGCCGGAGTCCTGACCACCATCGGCACTTTACCCTTACCGCCAAACATGTAGCGGTTTTTGGCTGCCTGGTTGACCAGTTGGTCCATCGCAATCGTAATGAAATCGGAGAACTGCAGTTCAATAATCGGCCGCATCCCTGTCATCGCCGAACCGACCGCTGCCCCGGCAATGGCCGCCTCCGAGATTGGCGTGTTGCGAATCCGTTCGGGTCCGAACTCCTCAATCATGCCTCGCGTCACGCCAAAAGCGCCGCCGTATACGCCGATGTCCTCCCCCATCAGGTAGACATCTTCGTTTTCTCTCATCACCTGACTCATCGCTTCACGCACTGCTTCCAAATAGGTAATCTCCCTCATCGGCGAATACTCCCTTTCCTCTGACGATTTCACGCGTACACATCTTCTTCCAGCGTATCGAGTGACGGCATCGGACTCTCTTCGGCAAACTTGACAGCATCTTCAATAGCCTGTTTGGCCCGCTGTTCGATCTCGTCCGCCTGCTGTTCCGTGAGGAGCTGTTCGGCGATCAACACGCTCTTCATCCGGGCGATCGGATCGCGTTTGGTTCTCCACTCCATTTCTTCCTCGCGAGTCCGGTATTTTTTCGCGTCACTCTTGGAGTGACCTTTCCAGCGGTACGTCTTCGCCTCGATCAGCGTCGGCCCCTCGCCGCGACGAGCCCGATCAACCGCTTCGGCCACGACGTTCATCACCGCAAAAATATCGTTTCCGTCCACGACGACGCCCGGAATTCCGTACGAACCAGCCCGGTCTGCAATGTGCTCAATGTTGATCATCTCCTTGATCGGCCCCGACATGCCGTACTGGTTGTTTTCACAGATAAACACGACCGGAAGTTTCCAGATGGAAGCCATGTTAAGCGATTCATGGAAACTCCCCTCGTTGGAAGCGCCATCACCAAAAAAGGAAAGTGTCACATATCCAAGCCGCTTCAGCTTGGAAGTAAGAGCAGCTCCCACCGCAATCGGGATGCCGCCGCCGACAATCCCGTTGGCCCCTAGATTCCCTTTATCCACATCAGCAATGTGCATCGAGCCGCCTTTGCCTTTGCAGTACCCGGTGGCCCGGCCGAAGAGTTCGGCCATCATGCGGTTAACATCCGCTCCTTTGGCGATACAGTGACCGTGCCCGCGGTGGGTGCTGGTGATCTTGTCCCGCTCCTCCAAGACTGCGCATGCTCCGGCCGCAGACGCCTCCTGGCCGACACAAAGGTGGGTCGTTCCGTGGATCATTCCTTTGGCAAAGAATTCGTCCACTTTCTCGTCAAAGTAGCGGATCAGCCACATCTGGTAAAGCAATTCGGGAAGCGACTCCGGCTTCACCATGGAAGGCAGGGTAAGATTGGATGTCATCACAATTCCTCCTTCGACGTGTTGGTTGGTCCTCTGTTCACAGGTCAAAAAAAAGGCCAGATAGGGAACACCCCACCTGACCCGCGGTCCAAGTGCCGGAAAACGTCAACGCGCTGCCACCTCTTGCTGCTTGCGCTGATATTCTTCCTTCGACAGCTTCTCAACCGAGATGATAAACACGTCGTCTTTTCCTTCACAAATCCACTTTTCAGAATCAAACAGTTTATAGACTTTCGTTCCGGGAGTTACTCTTTCCAGCGGTTTCACCGTGTGTCACCTCCGGACTTTTACATATGTTCTGAAGTGTTACACTTGTAAAGTTATTATAAGAATTGTCTGCATTTGATGTCAAGTCCGGCGATTATTCTTCGCCGAACTTGCTTTCAATCAACTGAACGAGGGCATCAATCGCCTCCTGTTCATCCGCCCCCTCCGCGCGGATTGTGAGCACCGTCCCTTTTGCGGCAGCCAGCGACATCACGCCGATCACGCTCTTCGCATTGATTTCTTTCCCGTCCTTAATCAGTGTGATCTCCGACTGGAACTTCGATGCCGTCTTCACAAATTCGGCTGCGGGACGAGCGTGCAGTCCTGTTTTGTTTTGGATTGTCACTTGTTTTTCCATCGTGAATACCTCCACTCCATTTATGATGCGTTAGAATGCTGCAAGATGTGGGCAACCAGATCCAGCGGCTGCCCTTGTTTGGCGTAAGCGGCCAGTTGGGGAGAGGTGATCCCCTCAAACAGTTCCTCCACCGCGGGTTGACACCGCTCATTGATTGCCAGCATGAATACGCAGCGTACGTCAACCCCTGTATCCCATTCGACCGGCGAACGGAGATTGGCGAGGGCGATCGCTGGCTTGATTGTCTGAGACGTCTCGGCATGCGGGATGGCAGCGTAACCGGCGATGTGGGTACTTCCCACCGCTTCCCGCTCCCATACCTTGGCCGCAAACTCCTCTTTGACATAACCATTTGCGACCAGGGCCCGGGAGAGCAGCTCAATCACTTCGCGCTTGCTGTTTGCCTGCAGTGAGTCGAACACCAATTCCGGCTTGATCAAGTCCTTCAAGTGAAGCGGTTTCGGCGCATCGTTTCGCCATTCGGCAGCGTCATGTACGGCCAGCAGTCTTTTTAAAAAAACCAGACCTCGTTCGTCCAGGATCTCCTCCATCGAGACGAACGGAATCCCTTCCAGCATCGGATTAACCGTGCCAACCACCGCCAGCATCTCAAACTGCTGCTGCCATTCCGCAGCCTTTTTGCGGATCGAAAGGGAACTGGTGTTGAGAAAGTGGATCTGTTCGGCCCTTGTTCCCAACTTTTCCTTTAATAGTGAGATCAGGCGGTGTGCCGCACCGTCACCTGTCAGACAGACAGACACAATCGCTTTTTCCTTTGCCGATCCAGGGATGGTCATTGTCGGCTGGGGGGGCTGTCCGCCAGGGGCCAGATCAGCTACCAACTGCTCCAGAGTCAAGTCGCTGTACAAACACTTGCGCAGTACTTCCACCACGAGCGAGGTGGTAACTGGAGCAATAACCCGCGTCGGTACGCCGAAAGTCTCCTGCCATTCCGCTTCCTTTAAAAACAGTGTACCCATGTCTGCCAGCAGAATCACACCAGCGCCTTGATCGGCCTGTCTGATATGCTGGCCAATCCGTTCCACCGCCTGCTGAATGTCGTCATTCCAGTACAGCTCAACCGCCAGTGCATGCTGCTTCTGAAACAAGCGATGGGCGACGTCGACCATGCTTTTGGCCACCTGCCCGTAAGAGGCGACCACTACGCCGATCTTCGGCTTTGGCGAAACACGGATGGCGCTCTCCGAAAGGTACATGGCAAGGAAGTTGATCTCCCGGTCGGGAAGATCCACCCCCCACATTCTCTGCACGATCTTGCTCATTTCCTTGGCCACCTGAAAGGCAAGCGAATCCAGCTCCACAGTCTCCTCTTCGCCGACAGGCGGAAGACTGCCCGCCTGATAGCGATCCAGTACCCCTTTCAAGTGAATGGCCAGCACGTACAGGACACGGTGGTAGTCGAACACGAGATGCTTCTCGGCAATCCAGAGCATCTGTTCCACGGTTTGGACTACCCGTTCCCCAACCAGCTTGGAAAGCTGCATCAGCCGCTCTTCAATTCGCTCCTCCCCGTCCGCTGCCAGCTGATCAAGTCGCGCCTCCAGCTCTCGCCTGACGATCAGGTTGATCAAATCCTCGTTTTGCCCCTGTTCCTTCAGGTTTTCGTACCTCTGCTGAATCCACTCGTACAATCTGGTTACGCCGGAACCCGGTTCTTCTGGCTCAACCGGGAGAGACTCCTGGCCGGGAATGAACAGGTAGCGCTCCTTCTTCAGCATGGTCAGGTCACGGCTGCTCCCCGTCCGATTCGTAGTAACGTGCGATGGCAGATCGTGACATCGCACCAGGACGGACTGTTCCTCGCTGCTCATGCTGTTGAGAAAAGCGCGCGCCATCAGGACGCGGATGTCACTGTGCAGCTGTCCCGTGTTGCCGGGGCAGTCATACGTCAGCAGCGCCTGCAGCACTTCCTTTTCCACCAACACTTCTCTGCCGATGCGGTTCGCTTCCTGATTGAAAAAGTGGAAGATCAGCGCCAGCCGCTCCTTCTCTGACCACTCGGCCAACGCGGGAAGTTCCACCATCATCGGAATCCTGCGCCTGAGTGTCAGCAGCAAGCTGGATTCAGGCCGTTCCGTAGTCGCACCGACAATCAGGAGATTCGCCTTGCGCTGAAAGTCTACCTCCCCCACCCGGCGGTATACGCCTTTGTCAATCAGATAAAACAGGTTTTCTTGCCCTTCCGGCGGCAAGCGATGGATCTCATCCAGAAAAAGGATGCCCCCATTTGCCTTGTCCACCAAACCCGCTTTCTCTTGATCAGCCCCGGTGAACGCTCCCTTCACGTAACCGAACAACTGGGACATCAGCAACTGCGGATTTTTGGCATAATCGGCACAGTTAAACACAACAAACGGAGCGTTTCGCTTGAGAACGTTTTGCTCCAAGGCGTACTGGTACATCGCTTCCGCCAATCTGCTTTTGCCGACACCAGTCGCGCCAAACAGCAGCGTGTGCAGACCGTTGGGGGGATAAAGCACCGCTGCCTGAAGCTGCTGGATCGCCGCCTTTAAGGTTCCCTTCGCTCCAATGATGGCAGAAAATGCGTGGTTGGCAGCAGATGTTGTTTGTGGTTTGCGGCGTGAGCGACTGTTGGCCTCTCCCGGTGAGAGCGCTTGCATCTCCTTTCGCACATTGAGAACCGTAAAGCGGGAGACATCGAAACCCTGCTGATTCAGCCGGTTGGTCAGCTCCCGGTCTGATAGGTCGGGATAACGGGCGAGCAGAGCAGCCATCTCTTTCTTCAATACGGGCAGGCGCCGTTTGCGAGAATCGGCGATGCCCAACTCGTGGCGCAGCACCGTCACCTCGTCACGCCTGATATGGAGCAGACGGGCAATCTGCTCGTCTGTCAGTGGATTCCGCTTGTCTTCCTCCCGTATGATCTGTTTGAGGCGCTCCCTCATTACAATCCCTCCTGCTCATGCTGAAGCAATTCTCGTGCCAATGTTCTGCGACTGCGGCAGCCGTACCGCCCGCAGCCGGATGACGCAGACTTCTTACGCACAAATCCTGCCGCATCTATTATTGTGGCATAAATTGAGAAAAAATGAAACACAAAATATACAGCAGAATTGACTGCCCAGTCTGGCGATAGTAAGATAGGGAAAGATACATTCCCGTGGATCATGGGTCAGGGATGCTCCCTGACTTTCTTTGTATCCTTCGTATCCTTCTGCCTGATCAATCAACCAATAAAAAGGGGGAATTACATATGATCAAAGGTATTGCCGCATCCCCGGGATATGCAGCCGGATCTGTGTTTCTCTTGCAGGAAGCGGAACTGACCATTTCAACCGAGCAGATTGGGAGCGAGGCAGTCGAACAGGAATGGAACCACCTGCTTCAAGCCCTGGAACAGACGAAACAGGATCTGCGGGAGACAAAACAGGATGTGGCCAAACGCATCGGAGATGAAGAAAGCGCTATCTTCGAGTCCCATTTAATGATCCTGGAAGACCCGGTACTGACGGATGAACTCAAAAAGGAGATTCAATCCGAGCGCAAAAATGCCGCTTGGGCTGTTCGCGAAGTGTTCGCCAAACACGCGGCGATGTTTGCGTCTTTGGACGATCCCTACCTGAAAGAGCGGGCCAGCGATTTCCGCGACCTTGAAAAGCGGGTTCTCAAGCATCTCTTGGGTCTGAACGACGCTTCGCTGGAGTCGATTGCAGAACCGGTGATCCTCGTCGCGTACGATTTGACCCCATCCGATACAGCCCGTCTCAACCCTGATACGATCAAAGGCATAATCACCGAAATCGGCGGTTCCACCAGCCACTCTGCCATCCTGGCCCGCAATCTGCAGATTCCGGCTGTCGTTGGCTGCCCGGAGATCACCCGCAAGGTGGCAACGGGAGACATGGTGGTATTGGACGGTACCAATGGTGACGTCATCCTTCATCCCACTCCCGAATTGATGCGGGAATATCAGGAAAAACAGACCGTCTTTCAAGCCAATCAGCAGCGCTTGAAAGCTTCCGCACAGAAAGAAGCAGTTACGGCAGACGGACGACGGATTGAGGTCGCGGCCAACATTGGGAATCCCTCTGATGTAAAAGCGGTGCTGGAGAATGGCGGTGAAGCGATCGGACTTTTCCGCTCCGAATTCCTCTTCCTTGACCGCGATACACTACCGGATGAAGAAGAACAGTTCCAGGCATATCGTCAAGTGGCTGAAGGGATGGGCGGCCGACCAGTGATCATCCGTACGCTGGACATCGGAGGGGACAAGCAGGTACCGGCTCTTCCGCTGGAAGAGGAAATGAATCCATTTCTCGGTTTTCGGGCCATTCGTCTCTGCCTGGAGCGAAAAGAGCTGTTCATGACTCAATTGCGTGCGATTCTCAGAGCCAGCCACTACGGCAAACTGCGGATCATGTTCCCCATGATCGCCACGGAAGCGGAATTGACCCAGGCGCTGTCCATACTCCATGAGGCCAAGGCGGAACTGGATAAAGAAGGAGTCGCTTACGATAAACACATTGAGACCGGGATCATGATCGAAGTGCCTTCAGCGGCCATCATCGCTGACAAACTGGCCAGGCACGTCGACTTTTTCAGTATCGGTTCCAACGATCTGATCCAGTACACGTTTGCCGCCGACCGGATGAACCAAAAAGTGGGTTATCTGTACGATCCCGGCCATCTGGCAGTCCTGCGTCTCATCCGGCAAGTCGTTGAACACGCCAACGCCAACGGCATCTGGGTGGGGGTTTGCGGCGAAATGGCCGGCGTTCCGGAATACGCCAAGGCCCTGATTGGACTGGGTGTAAAAGAGTTGAGCATGACCGCCAGCCTGATCCCGCAGATCAAGTACGAAATCTCGCAGCATACTTACGCAGAGCTGAGAGAGCGGGTGCAGCAAACATTGTAGGATCAGGACCGCAGCCATGGCTGATCAAAAAACAAAGCTGCTGAGCCTGTCGCTCAGCAGCTTTGTTTTTGACCGTACATCGTTTGATAGTAGTGATGCGCCCGCGCTACCTCGTGTTCAGGAATTTCAAGCGGAGTACCTTTTAGCATGGCAAGGTGCACAATTTTGGCCACATCTTCCAGGACGACGGCTGCCTTGAGTGCGAGCTCCGGCGTCGGCCCAATTGCAAACACACCGTGATTTTTCATCAAGATAGCCGGTGATTCTCCAATGTGTTCCAACACAGCCCGACCGATCTGCTCTCCACCTACCGCCGCATATGGACCGATTGGCACCGGCCCGCCAAAGATGTCGGCTACCGAGGTCAATACTGGAGGTATGCCCTGTCCTAGCACGGCAAAACTGGTAGCATAGGGCGAATGGGTGTGAACCCCCCCGTTGACGTCGTCCCGGTTTCGGTAAATGTACAGGTGGGTGTCGGTATCAACCGACGGTTTCCGGGAACCTTCGATCACCTGTCCGTTCAGATCGACTACGACCATATCAGCAGGTGCCAGTCTTTCGTATGGTACACCGCTTGGCTTGATCACGACGTAGCCGGTCTCCAGGTCTCGTGCACTAACATTTCCGCTTGTCATGGTAACCAATCGGTTTTTCGGAAGTTCCAGATTCAATTCCCATACAAGCTGTTTCAAATTTTCTAACACAGTTCTCCCCCTTCCCGGCTGTCATCCATCACCGTTTTGGTTCACTGCTGTCAAAGGGTGACCCGTCAGCCAAGTGCCTGAGCCACAGTCCCCTTCCACCATTGCTTGATTACGACACGAGATCGGTTTGTTGTTGTGCCAGCTGTTTGTCTTTTTTACGCTGGTAAAAAGCAACCCCCAAGGTAATCAGGCCGATTGCAATCACGCCTGCATAACCCAGCTTGGCAGCGAACATGAAGATCGCTGTTGTCGGTACCGCTCCATCCACCAAGGAAGAGATGGCGGTAGCTCCTTCCGGAAACGGGAAGCCCACATTTTTTGCTGCTTCCGTGAAGTACGGCGAGGCGTAAGTGGCAATCAACAGGCCAAATCCGATGGCAATTGCGCCTGCAATTACAGTTCGCACGACATTTCCGCGGAAGATCGGTACCATCAAACAAATCATAAACGGAATCGTGGCCAGGTCACCAAATGGAAGAACCTTGTTGCCCGGTACCAGCACCGCCAGTCCCAACGATACAGGGATCAGTATTAAGGACGCGGCGATAACGGCCGGGTGTCCGACAGCCAGTGCCGAGTCCATCCCGATATACAGTTCCCTGTCCGGGAAACGCCTTTTGACGAACTCCCCGGCCGCTTCCGAGATGGGCATTAACCCTTCCATCAAAATTGACACGACACGAGGCAACAACAGCATCACCGCTGCTGTCTTCACGCCCAATTGCAGAATATCCTGAATATTCCAACCAGCGAGGATCCCGATAATAATTCCAAGGATTAGTCCAAGAACAATCGATTCACCAAATACTCCGAGCCGCTTCTGAATCGCCTCCGGATCAGCTTTCCAATCCTTGATTCCAGGAATCACGTTAAACAGTTTTTCCAGTGGTAGGGCGAACAAATAGTATGGCGTCGAGGTTCCGTGCGGAAACGCGACATTGGGATATCCGTAGTATTTTTCAACGTGCTTGGCAGTTAAGTCAGACAGAACCAAGATTACGATTGTGTGGACAATCGAGGTCAATACCCCCATCGTGAAGCTGTCCGTCATGATGCTGACAAGCGCTCCCGTAAAAGCGACGTGCCAAAGGTTCCACAAATCGACGTTCAAGGTTTTGGTCAGACCAAACACCAACAACGCCAGGTTGACGGCCAAGCCGATCGGGATAGCCAGCGCTCCGACGGTAGAACCAAAGGACACAGCTGCCGTCGCCGGCCAGCCAACATCAATGACGCTGAGTTGAATACCCAATCGGCTTACCATGTCCTTTGCAGCAGGCCCCAGACTGTCCATCAACAAACCAATTACGAGGTTGATTCCAATAAAGCCTATTCCAACCGTCAGCCCTGCATGGAAAGCCGAACTTGGTTTCGATTTAAGAATAAGACCGAAGATGAAAATAATAATCGGTAACATGACGGAAGGGCCTAGATCAATCAAATATTGAATCACTTGCACGCCACATTCCTCCTCTTTGTTGTTAAGACTGCTTCCGGAGCAACACTTCCACTACTCTTTTAAAGCTGCTTCCAGCTCTGCAAAGAACTTCTCCTTACCAACGCCTGTCAAGACCGGTACAGCGTTGATTACTTTTGTGCCGATCGTCGAAGGTACTGCCGTCGTGGAAATAATCAAATCATAGTCGGAGGCGCGGTTCATCACGTCTGACACCTTGGACTGAGTCAGGTTTACGTTGAGACCCTTCTCTTGTAAAAACGCTTTCAATTTTCCCATCACCACTGTAGATGTGCAGACTCCCGTACCACATATTACCACCACTTTTTTGCTCAACTTTCCATCCACCTTTCTCTGGTTTTTAGTAAACGCTTACATTTGTTTGAGTAGGGAGGGTGTCATTCACCAGTCAAATCCATTCATCCCTGTCGTTCTCCCAACGCAAGATGTTGCGTAAGTCGCGTGTACAGCTCCTGTTCATCTGCTGCTTCCAACATTGTCTGCAGCCGTCCCTGGTCCTGTATAAACTCCATGATCTGTTCCAATACGTGAAGCTGCAGTTCGCTCTTCTGGGCAGCAAGCAGGATGACAACCTGTACAAGAATCTCCTTGTCGGGTTCCGCCATGCTGCAAAACTTGACACCTGGTTTGACAATTCCCAACGCAATCCCCGACCGGCAAACAGAAGTCGTATTTGCGTGTGGGATGGCCACGTTTATCTCTCCGATCTCCAATCCCGTCGGATACTCCCCTTCCCGCGCCACTACGGCATCCACATAAGCCTGCTCAACCGTCCCGCTCTTCACCAAGAGAGCGCCCAGCCGCTGCAGGACACCGATGCGGTCACATGGCTGATTCAACACTAGGAGATGTTCCGGTGTAAGCAGCCCGTGCATCCGTCGTTTTCCTCCCTCCTTTCCCCTCCAACTTACCCAGGTAAGAAAGCAATTCCTATGCCAATAGCTGACGAGAGCGCCCGGTGTCTATGATACGACAGGTGTCATCAGGTGTTTTCCTGGATCTATTTTGCACAAATCCACCCATGAAGCGGGTCATTGATGTTGTAGAAAATGTATGGTTAATAATGTGAAAAAAACGTGACCCCGTAGAAAACAGGTTCACGTTCCATCCTGATCAGCTCATCTGTCGGCGCAATCGCTCCAGATGTCGAAGCGCCTTGAAGTAGCGCGTCTCATTCAGCGAGCCTTGCTCGTACAGCCACTGAATGTAGTTTTGAAACGATATCAGGTCGACCCACGCCTGTTTGGACTGTCCGGTTCCATCCGGCACCTCGCCGGTTACCTCACCATCCCGGACCGCCATAGCCAGCTCACTCGGATGCATACCCACCCGATTGGCAATCTGGTAAATCGGCACTCTCATTGCTGTGCTCTCCCTTCCACTCTCGGCAGTTCCACAATTACTCTGGTTCCCTTCCCCGGCTGTGATTCGACGTGGATCGTGCCGCCCATTTCTGTCACCAGTTGACGACAAATCGCCAGTCCGAGTCCGGTTCCTTTTTCTTTCGTCGTATAAAAGGGGTCAAAGATGTGTGCCAATTGGTCACGTTCCATACCCGCCCCGTTATCGGCAAAGCAAATTCTGACAACTCGCTCATCAGGATCAGTGAGCACCTCCACATTTACCTGTCCGCCGACCGAAACGGCATCCACGGCGTTCTTGAGAATATTCAGGCCCACCTGCTCAATGTATGAGGCAACCCCACGCACACAAATGGAATCATCCATCTGCCCGAACCTTAGGTTGACATCCTTTTCAATCGCAAAGTGGCGGGAAACATCATGAATGCGCTGCATGATCGGCTTCAGGCCAAGGACGTTTACTTCTTTTTTTGCTGTCTCTTGCTTGCGCGCCATGATCAGAAAGTTCGACAACAACTCCTGCAATCCTTTTAGCTCATCCTGGCAGATACGTATGTAGGCAAGAAAGGAGGCTGAATCCATACTGTCCTGCCTGATGCTTTCCTCCATCAATTTCAGGAACCCCTGGAACGAAGTGAGTGGATTGCGCAGTTCATGAGCCATCCCTGCCGCCATGTGTCCAATGACCGAAATCTTCTGCTCGTGCAGATGATCCATTTGTTCTTCTTGTTGGGAAAAGTATGTATGGATGAAGTGCTGACAGCGAAGGGCCATGACCTCATTTAAGCGGCAAAAAATCCCGTAGGCAGATACGGACAGGACTTGATTTTGCACACGAAGCAAGGTTTCCGCCACAAGCTCAAACAGACAGATCCGCATACCGGTGATGGCAGCCATCACCACATTTACGGGAATCCCCTGTCTGATGGCGGCAACTCCCTGTACAGCCGCTTCCTTTTCCAGTTCGGATTTGAAACGCTCATACTCCTCCTCTGGTGCAAAAAGTGCGTAAAAAAGGCGTTCCAATGTGTGTCGGTTGAGCGCCATGACTTCTACTCCGTATTCATGGACGTATTTGGCGCAGTCCCCACCCCGAGCCAACATCTCTTGATAATTGCGCTCGATTACTTTGGGTATCAGCCTGATCAATTCTGGCAGCAGGATCGCTTTTGCCCGTTCTCGTTCCACACCAACACAACCCCCACAGACGGTGGAGCAAGCTGGCAGAAGCATACTGCCGCCCCCAGCTTTTCACCGGTCCATTCCTCTTTTTTGGTATCACGCTTGCGGTCATCCTTCGCTGTTTCTCACCAACATCATACCATAATGACAAGCTGTCTTACCTGACCCAAATGTCAACATAAGATTAATTATGTATATAATGCATCGACTCCCTTTTTCGTTCTGCAGCGCCGAGTGGGAAAGCTGATTCAATCACCATCCACTTGTTTTCTCGTTTACTCCATTCTACACCTTCGTTGTTCAATCCTTCTAAAATATTACAAAAAAGCACAAACCACCCTCTCCGGGGCAGAGGGTGGTTGTCGAAACCTCATAATTTTTACCGTAAAATGTTTTCACCAAAGTATTTTTTGCTGATTTGCTCATATGTCCCGTCTGCTTTGATCTCTTCCAGCGCTTTGTTCAGTTTCTCCAGCAAAGCCTGATTCCCTTTCTTGACCGGTATCCCCATCTGATCCAGATAAAGCGGCTCTCCCACAGCTTTTATCGGCAAGTTGTTCTTTGTGATCGCGTATTTTCCCACCAATTCATCCGTAATCACCGCATCCAGCCGCCCTTCCACCAACAATTCCTGCAGCGCTGTGACGTCACTGTCATACGCCTCTACTTTGTCCGTGTACTCCTTGGCCACCTGTTCAAACGTGCTGGATACAACCACACCGATCCGCTTTCCTTTCAAATCATCGGCCGAAGTGATTTCCTGATTATCCTGACTGACGAATATTTGCGCACCCGATTCGTAATAGGGTTTGGTGAAATCTACTTCCTTCTGCCGCTCTTCTGTAATCGCCATACTGCCAATGATGGCGTCAAACTTGTCAGCTTTCAATGCGGCCAGGATCGTCTGCCACGGATTGGTTACCGGTTTTGGAGTCATCCCCATCTTTTCGGCCAACGCCTTGCCAATCTCTACATCAAATCCAACCAACTCCCCGTTCTCCTGATAGTTAAACGGCGGATACATGCCGCTCATCGCAAACACAAACTCCGGTTTGTCTGCCCCGCTCTCTGTTTGCCCAGCGCAGCCGTACAGGGCCGAAACCACCAGTGTCAAACTGAGAATCATCTGCAGCAGCCTGTTCTTTTTCATGCCACTCTCCCCCTATATCTCACTTGCAATCCTCACAACACACTTTTCAAAAATTGTTTCGCTTTCGGATGCTGCGGATTGGTAAAAAATTGCTCGGGTGTCCCCTCTTCCGCAATTTTCCCGTCATCCATAAACACTACCCGGTCAGCCACTTCGCGAGCGAATCCCATCTCATGCGTAACCACAACCATGGTCATCCCTTCCCGGGCCAGCGTTTTCATCACCTGCAGAACCTCCCCAACCAGTTCAGGATCGAGCGCTGAGGTTGGTTCGTCAAACAACATGATCTTCGGGTTCATCGCCAGTGCCCTGGCAATGGCCACACGCTGTTTTTGTCCGCCTGAGAGTTTGTTCGGATAGACGTCTGCCTTCTCCCTGAGCCCCACTTTCTCCAGCAGGGAGAGAGCCTGCTCGGTCGCTTCACGCTTGTCTCTGCGCAGAACGTGAACAGGAGCTTCGATCACATTTTCCAGAACTGTCATGTGAGGAAACAGATTGAAATGCTGAAAGACCATGCCCACCTGCTCCCGGATCTTGTTCAGCTTGACACGATCCGGCTCGATTCGCTCCTGCATCAACCAAATCTCTCCCTCATCCTTCATCTCCAAAAAGTTAAGACAGCGCAGCAGCGTACTTTTTCCCGACCCGCTTGCCCCGATCAGCACCACCACTTCCTGCGGCCTGATGTCCAGATCAATGCCTTTGAGGACATGCAGATGACCAAAATATTTGTGCAGATTACGAATGCGAATCAATCTGTCTCACCTGCTTTCTTTATCCAAATGCTTCTCAATGCGGTGCAGAATCAGGGTAAACAGCACAACCAGAATCAGGTAATACAATCCGGCGATCGTGTAGTACTCAAGTTGTTTGAATGTCGCTGCTGCCTGACTCATGGAGAGATGGAAAATTTCCGTTACGCCGATGAACGCAACCAAGGATGAATCTTTCAAACCGATGATAAATTGGTTGCCCAAGGGTGGGATGGATCGGCGAAATGCCTGCGGCAGGATGATCCGGCGCATCGCCAGCCAGTGGCTCATCCCCAAAGACTGCGCAGCCTCCATCTGCCCTTTGTCGATGGACTGGATCGCCCCGCGAAAAATTTCCGCAATATACGCCCCGCTGTGAATGGCCAGAGCCAGGACTCCAGCCCAGAACTTGGACAAGACGAGGAAGTGTGTGATGCCGAAGTACAACCACATGATCTGTACGATCAAGGGCGTCCCGCGAATCAGCCCAATATAGCCGTCAGCCAGCAAGCGGAGCAGTCGTTTGCGTGACAGTTTCATAAATGCAAAAACAAGTCCGATTACAGTTGCCAACAGCAAGGAGACAATCGTGATTTGCAGGGTTACCCATGCTGCCCGTGCAAAGCCTTCAATACTGCCCAAAAATATGTCGACAAATCCATTCATCTGGTACCTCCTCTTCCTTCATCTCAGCCTGACAAGCAAGGAGAAGTGGAAGAACGTGGTATAGATTGTATCAGAATATTCAAAGTATCACGCTATACAAAAAAGATAAAATTTTGGTACATGGTTTATACAAGATGTACACCATCCCAAAACAAAAAAACCTTGACTGGCGGAAAGCTGATTGCTTCCACCAGTCAAGGTTTGGCCAAATCGCTGTCAGTAAGACGTAAAGAGTTCCGTCACGCTTTTTGTTTCTCCGCTGGGGTAGATAACGTACAGCAGCAGATAGACCATGACTCCCGTCACTGCGGAACAAAACCAAATCGCAGAAGCCCAAGGGCCAATGCGTTTGTGTTTTTGAAACTGTTTCTTGTACGCATACACCAGCGTAATGATTCCCATCGCTCCGGCTACCGTCGCCAATACAACATGGAAGAAAAGGAAGATCAGATAGGCCAGCTTGACGTCATCCGGACCGCCAAACTGGGTCGATCCAATCAAAAACGTTTTGGCCACGTATAGTACGAAAAAAACAGTGGCAAAGACGGAGGCAGCCACCATCAATTTCTGGTGCTGCTCCATCTTCCGCCGGCGGATTTGGTACCAGCCAATCGCAGTCAGAATCGCACTGATTACAATAAAGCTGGTCAGCAAAAACGCGATCAATTGCGGCATACCGACTACTCCTTCCCACCTATTGGCTGTTTACGCCGGGCCTTCCCGTCACTTGGCGGTGTGTCGGGATGGAGAAGGCCAGGTCACGCGGCGGCGCGGCCAGATCCAGTTTGTCGACTTCCTTTTCCTTGCGATACCATTCGAAGAAAGCAAACCAGAGGGCAAAACCGTACGCAACCTCCTGGATCAACTTCATCAGGACGCCACCCAACTGCTGATCATCCACCACCGTCAGAAACGGAATCAGCTGCGGAGCGTCACGATACACATCGTACAGCGGCACTCCGGCAAAGATGATCAGCGCGCAGGCTGGCAGCAAGGCTGCACCGTCGATGAAGATGTAAGCAATTTTTTTGAGAGGCGTCAGACGCTTCAGCTCCGGTACAGGGCAGGCGACCGGCCACCACATCATGAAAGCGGCAAACTGCAGTACGCTGTGAAAAAGCGTGTGCAGGGCGTGGTCGGCGGCAACCGTGTTAAAGACTATCGGTACATGGTACATCGAGAACAGGAAGTTAAACAGCAGAATCGTGATGAACGGATGCGTCAGCACACCGACGACTCGTTCCACCCAGCGGATGCGGAATGCGGCACGCACTGCCCACGGCGGAATGGCGGCCAACAAAAACGGCGGCATGACGAAGAACAGCAACGACATCTGCACCATGTGCGCGCTAAACAGGTAATGCATGCCGTAAAAGTGAAGCGGACTCGCCTTGGCAGTGAAAAAAAGGCCAAGACCTGTTACAAACATCACAACCTGTCGCCGGGTAAGCGGTTCCGACTGGGGGATACGCTCCCGCAGCGGTCCGAACACAGTAAAGTACAAAACGGCCAGCAGGACGGTCAAGAACACGTAGTCCATGTCCCAGGCGTTCCAGAATCCCGGTATGTCAATAACGTCGTGATGCGTCAGATGGCTGCTGTGATCGTGCGTCATCTCGTGCACCCCCTTACAGGTACTCAGGAAGCTTTACGACATCAGTGGACAAAAAGGAGGGGTGATGCGTCAACCCCCTCCTTCATTCCACGTCCTACCACCAAACCCACAGGACAAAAGCGATAATTGTAACCAATGCGACCAGTGTTCCGCTGAACATGCCAAGTGCCGCAAATCCATGCCCCTTTTGATCCATGTGCATCCAGACATAAAGCTGAAACAGCGCCTGGACGAAGGCCAGAATAAGCAGCAGCGGCACCAGCGTGTTGCGGTCGACACTTTCACTTGCTACTGCAATAAACGCAATGGCAGTAAGGATGATCGATACGGCAAAGGTAATCAGGTGATTCTTTGCACCAGCGTGACGATGGACAGGCTTGCGTTGAGATGTGGACGTATGCGCTTCACTGTGCATATGATTCTCCATAACTTATTCCACCATCCCCATCAAGTAAACTACGGTAAAGATGAACACCCAGACCAGATCGACGAAGTGCCAGTACAAGCTGGCGACGTAAAACTTCGGCGCCGTCACCAGCGTCAATCCTTTCTTAAACGACTGGGCAATCAGAAGCGCGATCCAGAGTACCCCAAACAGTACGTGGCCGCCGTGGAAACCGACCAGCGTGTAGAAGGCGGAACCAAACGCACTGCTGGTCAGCATGTGCCCGTGATGATAGTATTCCACGAACTCGTAAATCTCCAGACCGAGGAACGCCAGTCCCAAGAGGACGGTGATGGCAAACCATGCCTGCATTTGCCCCACTTTGTTGCGATGCATGGCCAAAATGCCGAGCACGCTGGTCAAGCTGCTGGTCAACAGGATGAAGGTGGCGAGGGCCACGACCGGCATCTGGAACAGCTCTGATGCGGTCGGCCCGCCGTTTACCTGATCGCGCAGGGCGATAAACGTTGCGAACAAGCTGCCGAACAGGACACACTCTCCACCGAGGAAGAGCCAGAAGCCCAACACTTTGTTGCGGCCTTCCAGCGTGGCTTTCTCCGGCTCAGGTGGCAGGGTACCGTTTACTGCGTGATGAGTAGCCACTATGCCTTAACCCCCTTTTCTCCGTCTTCCAGTTCCTTCGGCTTCACATGATATCCGTGATCGTCAACAAGCGAACGGATGATCATGCAGATGAAGGTGATGGCCATACCGCCGATGATGACGGGAATGTTGTGATACATGAAGCCAAAACCGGCAATGAACAAGCCAATCGACATGATGATCGGCAGCACGGATGGGGACGGCATGTGAATCTCGCCAAGTGGTTCTGCCGGCAGCATTTTTCCGTTGCCTGACATTTTTTCCGTCCAGAGTGCGTCCAAACCACGTACCAACGGCGTCTGTGCAAAGTTGTACTCCGGCGCCGGCGAAGGAATCGCCCACTCCAGCGTGCGGCCATCCCACGGGTCAGCACCGGCAGGCTCGCCCTTCCTGATGCTCACGATAATGTTAATCAGGAGAACGATGGTACCCAGTCCCATGCCAAACGCACCGATTGTACTGATAAAGTTCCCCAGATCAAGGCCCGTGTCAGCTTGGTAGGTGTACACCCGGCGCGGCATTCCCATCAGACCCAGGAAGTGCTGCGGGAAGAAAGTCAGGTGGAACCCGATAAAGAACAGCCAGAAGTTCCATTTACCAAGCGTCTCGTTCAGCTTTTTGCCGAACATCTTTGGCCACCAGTAATAGAGTCCGGCAAACAGACCGAAGACCAGCCCACCAACGATGACGTAGTGGAAGTGCGCAACGACAAAGTAGCTGTCGTGATATTGATAGTCAGCAGGCGGCACACTCAGCATAACCCCGGTCGTACCACCCATGACGAATGTCGGGATGAACCCGGTAGCGAACAGATTGGCAGTGGTAAAGCGGATTTGACCGCCCCACATGGTAAACAGCCAGTTGAAGATCTTGATACCGGTTGGCACGGCAATCAACATCGTGGCCACACCGAACAGGGCATTGGCAATCGGCCCCATCCCTACGGTAAACATGTGGTGTGCCCATACCATGAAGCCGAGGAAGCCGATCAACACCGTGGCAAATACCATTGCACTGTATCCGAACAGACGCTTTTTGGCGAATGTGGAGACAACTTCGGAAATAATCCCGAACGCCGGCAAAATCAGGATGTACACTTCCGGGTGTCCGAATACCCAGAACAGGTGCTGCCAGATGATGACGTTACCACCCGCGTTGACATCGAAGAAGTTTGCCCCGAACAGGCGATCAAACATCAACAGTACCAGGCTGACCGTAATCGCCGGGAAGGCGAACAGGATCAACAGCGATGTAACAAACGTCGCCCAGGTGAACAGAGGCATGCGCATGTAGGTCATGCCCGGCGCACGCATGTTGACGATTGTGGCCAGGAAGTTAATCCCCCCGATCCACGTACCAATACCGGCGATCTGCAGGCCGATGACGTAGAAGTCGACACCTTGATCGCTGAAATCGTGACCGGAAGAGAGAGGCGGATACGCTGTCCACCCGGCATCAGGGGCTCCGCCCAAGAACCAGCTCAGGTTGAGCAGCAGGCCGCCAAAGAAAAACAACCAGAAACCAAGCGCGTTGATAAACGGATACGCGACGTCGCGCGCCCCGATTTGCAGCGGAACCACGGCGTTCATCAAAGCGAAAATGATCGGCATCGCCGCCAGGAAGATCATCGTTGTCCCGTGCATCGTAATCAATTCGTTAAACGTAGAACCACCGACAAAGTCGTAGTTGGGATACATCAATTGAATGCGTATCAGAATGGCTTCGAGACCACCCAGCAGGAAGAAAATGCCGCCGGCGATCAAATAGAGGATGCCGATCTTCTTGTGGTCTACCGTGGTAAGCCAATCCCATAAGCCTTTTCGTCCTGCATATGTGACTTGACCAGACACGTTCTTACCCCCTTAGGCAACTAGTAAGCTAGAACTATTGCAACTTGCAGCTGTTACCTGATCTTCAGACCGGACAGGTACTCAGCCAAAGCGTCAATCTGCTCCTTGCTGAGCGTACCCTCAAACGACGGCATCAGGTTGCCTTCTTTGAATTGGGCCGGGTTGGCAATCCACTGTTTCAGCACTTCCGGATTGTTCTCCAGAATCCCTGCCAGTTTTTGACGATCGCCAAACGCGGTCAGGTTCGGTCCCAATTTACCGCCTTGACCGCCAACGGCGTGACAGGACAAGCAGTTTTGCTGGAACAGCTGCTGTCCTTCCTGGGCTGTTGCGGTGGTCGGCTCTGCCGGACCCGCTTTCATCTTTTCTACCCAGCTGTCAAACTCTTCGGGAGAAACAGCTACCACGCGGAAGTCCATCAGGGCGTGAGAAGCGCCGCACAGCTCGGCACATTTCCCTTGGTAGACTCCCTCTTTGTCGGCTTGCAGCCACATTTTGTTAACAAGTCCAGGAACGGTGTCCGTCTTACCCCCCAGAGAAGGCACCCAGAAGGAGTGCACGACGTCTTTGGAGGTAAGCTGGAACATGATCTTTTTGCCAGTCGGAATGTAGAGGTCTTGTGCTGTAGCAACACCGAGATCAGGATACTCAAACTCCCACCAGAACTGGTGCGCTGTCACCTTGACGTTAACGGCTCCTTCTTCCTCGGAGTAGTCCTTCGCCAAAGTGAACGTAGTCATAACTGTCGGCACTGCCAGGATGAACAAGAGAATGATCGGAATTACAGTCCAGATAATTTCCAGTTTGGTGTTCCCTTCCACTTGTTCAGGAATGCCGGTTTGTCCAGGCTTTTGACGGTAGCGAATGATGACGTAAGCAAAAATAAACATGACGACTGCAATTACGCCAACCATGATGAACAAGCTAAGTTTAATCAGCGTTAATTGTTCTTCTGCCACCGGTCCTGATGGAATGAGGGCAGACAGTGTCGGGTCACCGCACCCTGTCAGCGTGAGTGCCGTCACGATGGTCAGGGCCAGCAGACGCCATACATGTTGCCAACGTTTTACCATTACATCCAACCCCACTTTCTCTGACGTGTTAATAGTACATTCACTGGAACTAAGAAACTAGGTTCGCCCTTTTCAGACTGGCACAGGCATTTGATCTCCGTTCCTAGTTAACAAAAAAAAAGAAAAAAAGACCTACAAACCATTTTTTTATTTACTCGCATAGTTTATACAAAACCATGCAAATAAAAACGAAACATGAAGCTGTCAGAATGACACGGAACGTCGTGTCGAGAATTGACGAATAAACTGTCACCTTAACCATTATGAAAAGGTTGCCCGCCGATTGTCAATAATGTTCCCGTCAGATCAGCGATTTTTGCGACGGGATTCTCCAAGAATCATACGTTCTTTTATCAGCATCCACGCGGTACGTGCTGCTGTCAATGCCATTTTACCATTTTTCAAGCAAAAAAATCGTGAAACTTTCGTGTCAAAATCAAGACAAAAGGGAGAGAGCGCACGCGAAGAGCGGGTTCAGCGCCCTCATGGCGAGGCATTTTTCTGCCTCGTCCATCGTCAATAGAGGAATAATGGCAGTGGATGTCCAAAAAAGTAGAAGCCGATTATCTATCTGAAAGGGGTTGTCTCCCATGCCGCAAGCAGAACTCCCCCAATCGCCGAGAGGACCGCGCAAGGATTTGTCGTTGTTTTTTTCTTTACCGGTCCTATCCTGGGCACTTTACGATTTTGCCAATACCATTTTTTCGTCCAATGTGGTCACCATATTCTTCCCGTTTTACATGCAGCATGTCGTCGGCGGTAATGCCGTGCTGGATCAGATTGCCAGCACATTTGTCAGCTACACCAATGCACTGTCCAGTCTGTTCCTTGTCTTGCTCGCGCCGTTGTTCGGGGTATGGATTGACCGCACCGGCAGGGCAAAAGCCTATTTGACGCCGTTTGCGCTGATTTGCATTGGCTGCACGATTGGCATGGGGGTGTTCGCACTGTGGCAGACGGAGTGGACCGTGGCCGGTATGCCGCTGTCCGTCGCCTGCGTACTTCTGCTGTTCATGGTCGGCAAGTTTTGCTACCAATCCAGCCTGATCTTTTACGATTCCCTGCTTTCCCGCCTCGGTACCATGAAGGAACTCCCTCTGATATCCGGCTTCGGCGTGGCTGTCGGGTATGCGGGTACGCTGGTTGGCCTGTCCGTCTACCCATTGGCCGGCGACGACGGTTACGGTCTGGTGTTTTTGGCCAGCGGGGCTTTGTTTCTGCTCTTTTCGCTGCCACTGTTTTTCTTTTTTAAAGAAGATGTGAACCCACCCCGGCCGCACTCTGAAAAAAAGCGAATGAACCGACCGTCATTTCTGCACGGTTATGCCGATGTCATCGAAACCTTTCGGGAAATGCGTCGTTTCCGACCGATTTTCCTGTTCATGCTGGCCTATTTTTTCTTTAATGATGCCATTGCCACTGCAATCGCCATGATGGCTGTCTATGCAAAGGCTGTTGTCGGCTTTTCAATCGGTCAGTTTATCGGCCTGTACCTGGTTTCGACAGTATTCAGCATCGGCGGGTCGCTGATGTTTGGTTACATCACCCGGGCCATTGGCGCCAAACAGGCAATGACCTGGATCGCCGTGCTGCTGCTTGCGGCGATCGGTATGGGTGCTTTGGCGACGCACCAGGCGATGTTCTGGCTGGCAGGAGGCTTGTACGGAATCGCGATGGGTTCAACCTGGGTCACCTCCCGGACATTGATCGTGGAGTTGACCCCACCGGAAAAACGTGGTCAGTTCTTCGGACTGTTTGCCTTCTCTGGAAAAGTTTCGTCCCTGGTCGGCCCAGCCCTCTACGGTACGATTGTCCTGCTGTTAAGCCAGTACGGCACACTTGCCAGCCGAGTAGCAATGGCCTCGCTGGCCTTGCTTGTACTGATCGGGCTGGTGATTCATCTCAAGGTCCCGTACCGGCGGCAAACCGGGTAATCGGGAGAACAGTACAGACCGGGACCCGTTTTCATCCAGATGAAGAGGACAGGCTGCACATTCGACGGGAATACATGGGGTATGCTGCTGTTCTGAACAAAATGCGTACAACGCACTAGGCGAGCATACGTTCTTTATGGTATAATATGGTACGTACAATAGCTAACGGCTCCTCAAGGGTGGTCAGCTCATCCCCTCTCGAAAGGGGGTGATGCTTATGACAGTATACGAAGCCATCTCCCTGATGCTGACGTTTGGGTTGCTGGTCATCGCCATGCTGTCCTTCCAGAAAAAGAAATAGATCACCCTTGAGTCTGGCAACCGGGTGATCTACTTCTTTGCGATTTGAGCCGATCCCCTTGGGGAACGTCCTATTGTACCCGCCGCAGGTGCTGCATCGCCTGCGGCTTTTTTTCCATGCTGTTACGAATCTATTGTAACACATCTCGACTGAGACGCAACCCTGTTCTGTGCTGCAACTACCCGTCCAACAACGCTTTCACTTCTTGTTCAAACAGTTCCTTACTCGGCATGCCCAGCATCATATTGCGGATCACGCCTGATCTGTCCACGAAAAACGTGGTAGGTATCCCTTGAATCAGGTACAATCTTCCCACTTTCCCTTCCGTGTCCAACAGAATGGGAAACGGCAGTTCATACTTTTCCACGAACGCTTTGGCATCTTCCAGATTGTCGTCTGTCGTCAGGTTGACGGCGTAGAGATCGAGCCGATCCCGGTACTTCTCGTACAACTGTTTCAAGACGGGAGCTTCCTCGCGGCAAGGACCGCACCAGGACGCCCAAAAGTTGAGTATCAGCGGTTTTTCACGTGGGCCGTTCAGTCGATAGGTTTCATGATCGATGCTGTTCAGCGAAAAGTGTGGGGCTTCGTAGCCAATTGCCGGCTGCTGCTTCGGCGGATCTTCTTGTACCTGGTAGCGTTCCACTTCGGCCGTTTCACTGGCCGTGCCTCCCTTCCCAACTGATGCCTGCTGCTGCAGCGTATCGGTGGAACGCAGATTGGTCAGTACAGCCAGCGAGAAAAGCGCCAGCACAAACGCAATGGTGGCCAACTGTTTCATCTTGTTCTGCTGCCTCCTCTAAAAACCCGTGAAACCTCCGTACAGGTCGATCAGGTAGGCGGTAATATCGGTCATTTTGTCAGTGTAGAGCAGAATGCCGAACAAGATCATCAACGAGCCGCCCAGTTTCATCATCCGCTCCGAATACTTCATCAGCCAGGAGATCCTGCTGACGAAGAAGGTCATCAAAAAAAACGGAATGGCGAACCCGACCGTGTAGGCCAGGGTGTAGGAGAGTGCACGCGATGGGTCGGTGACTCCGATGATGACGATGCCGGAGAGAATGGGACCGACGCAAGGGGTCCATCCAGCGGCGTACGTGATGCCTACCAGTATGGAACCAGTATACCCAAGCGGGCGTTTTTTTAAATCTATCTTCCAGCTTCTCATCATCCAGTCCATCCGCAGCCAACCCAGCATGACCAACCCAATTGCAACCAAGAGGATGCCCCCAAGCTGGCGGATCAAATCTTTTTGTGAGGTGAAAAAATACCCCAGCCAAGATGTAGACAGGCCGAGCGCAACAAAGACGATGGAAAATCCAATGATGAAAAACAGCGTATGCAAGAAGGCCTGTCGGCGGAACACGGTTCGCCCCTGCTTCACTTCATCTACCGTTATCCCTGTGATATAGGACAAAAACGAAGGATACAAAGGCAGACAACATGGCGAGACAAACGACAAAAACCCGGCTCCAAAAGCGAGCAGCAAGGTTACATTCGGTTCCAAAATGTCTCTCCCCCCCCCCATTTGCCCCGTCGTACAGCGGGTCATCCACCGGGGCACTGCCTCCACGACAGTCTCGTCTCGATTATACAACGAGATGGGCGGTGCTGGAACGGCAGGAAATTGTCGAACTGGTGTCAAGTTTCATATACTATTCTGATTCCGCTTCATAAATGCGCAAAAATCCGGGTGACGGAGAAAGGATGTGAGGAGCTGAGGTGGGTATGCGAACGAGCCAGCCGCTGTTTCCCTGCTTCCACGGGAACTGGTGCGGCCCCGGATGTCACGGACCCGATCCACCGATTGACGATGTAGATGCCTGCTGCCGTCAGCACGACAGATGCTACAAGCGTCATGGCTATTTCTCCTGCAAATGTAACCGCCTGTTTCTGAGGTGCCTCCGTACCAAACGTGACTTCCGGACCGTGAAAGGTAGGAAGGCGGCAATCATGTATTCGATTTTTAAGCACAGTTGGTGCCGGTAAACGGTCAGCGGCTGCGTCTCTTCTTTCCCGTTGGATGGCTTCAGTTTGCAGGCAAAGTGTCGTGAACACGAGTGGGGCGTTTTTCGCCCGCACTCGTCATCCTGCAGATTGAATACAAAACGAGTTCTGACAGGAGAGCGGCCATTTTCCGCACGAACGACTTTGCCAACCATCCGAGCGGAGCAAGCCCGAAGCGGGAGCGTACGGGCGCAACCTGTGACAAACGGCGCAGCAGCGCTGCTTTTGCGCCCGCCCGCTTCCTTGGTGGTTGGCAACGGAGAGGAATGGTAAATGGCCGCTGTCCCCGTTGCCTATACCTATGATATTTATGCCGCAAGCAGGGCCAACCCGTTCTCGATCAAAGGACGAGCTTCGGGGTTTCCTGCGCCGATCTCTTCCAGTTGGCGGCGTATTGAGGTTTGCACATCCCCCCGCATGTTACGCTCATGCAGGATTTCCAGAATTTCCAAACGCAGCAGCCAGTCGGTAGGATAGTGCTGCTCCAACTCGCGGAGAACATGCAGCAGACCTTCCGCCGCTTCATCAGCTTCCGGCTCCCCTTCGCGGATATCGCGCACAATTTGGTAAAGCTGATGCTGCCGTTTTTGGGCTTCCGTGTAAACCGGCGGTTTGATCTGCACGGCCGACGGTTGATGCGTACCGGTCTCAAACGCCTCACGATCGGCAGCGCCGGCAAAGACGGAGACAATCTTCGCCCCAACGGCCATGTCAAACGTGCCCCATTCCGAACGGAACAACGTTTTTTCCCCGTAGCGGACAGTGCAATCGTCAAAACCAATCAGCACGACCTTGTCGTTTTCCCTCCGGATGTAGGCTACTTTTCCGGACACCTGCACACCTGAGGCAAATGTCAATGTCACCGTTTCATCCACGACAATGCCTTTCTCGGCAAGCTGTGCGTCCGAAAACGACTCCAGCGGCGTCGGTTCGTCGGCCAACAGCCCGATCGGCGAACCAAACCCTTCGCGGTGATAGGACTTGCCGTGCCCGGGTAGTTCCTTGTCGTTGACGGCGAGTGCTGTCGGACCGCTGGTTTTCAAGTAGACCGCCTCTCCCGCAGCATCGTACTCCAGTTCGCTCAATACGCCGCTCACCTGCAAACCGGAGCTGTATACGCTGGTTGAGACCTGCCCCATCTGCAAGGCTTTGCGCAGGCTTTCGGTTCCGCCAACGGAAAAAGCCATCGTCTTGGAAAACTCACGGACGGCCTCGATCAGTTCGTCAAAATCTTTACAGACAAACAACTGCGGCTGCGGCTTGGTAATGTCGAAATCTGTTTCGATGCAGGCTTTCAGCGAGAAGGGAAGTTTCTTTACATCCTCTTTCATGCAGCTGATGCTCTCGCCCACGGAAGAAAGCAGCCCGGCACCGTAGATCTGCGGATCGTCCAATTCGCCGATCAGCCCGTATTCCACTGTCCACCAATAGAGCCGGGACACCTGCGCCGCTTCCGACACCTCCGTGACAGCCGCCACTTTCCGCTCCAGATCGGCTTCCGCTTCCGCCAC
Source organism: Brevibacillus sp. (assembly GCA_017656235.1). Classification (GTDB taxonomy): domain Bacteria; phylum Bacillota; class Bacilli; order Brevibacillales; family Brevibacillaceae; genus Brevibacillus_E. Next base: position 597,537 of record JACDOF010000001.1, on the reverse strand, counting down.
TTCTTCCGGCGTGGCACTGGGGTCCTCCTTGACCACGGAGAGGCGGCGTATGGCTTCGTACACTTCATAATCTTCGCGGGAGGAAAGGGCTTTGGAGCCGATTTCCCCGAATATTTTCAGAAAGGTGCGATACTTTTCATCCTTGATGATCGGAGCGTGTCCCGCTGCCTCGTGAATGATGTCCGGGGCCGGTGTGTACGCGATGTGATCGTACGTGCGGATGTCACAGGCAATGGGCAGAATACCGTGTGCCTGAAAGTCAAAGAACGCAACCGCCGGAATAAATCCGTTGATCGTGACGGCCCCCCAGCCGATCTGGGCCAGGCATTCGTTCATTTCAGAGATTTTGGGAATCCGCTCGACTCCGATTCCGGAGGTCCGAAGCCCTTCCAGGTAGGCGCTGTGTGCACGCTGGCCGAGATAGTTGCGGTTTTGCCGCATGACGTAGCGCCATACCGCATGATCAATCGGCGTATACCGTTCATAATGTTGTTCGACAACAAATTGGCGCAGATGGACAGGTACGCGAACGAGAGATACATCGGATTCGGTGTGGTTCATCCTTTACAGCCCCCTTGCATGGTTTGGACATTTTTGTAAGCGTTTTCTTAACCTCCATTTTATCATAAAACTGTTCAGAAAAGAGCAAAAAAAGTTTATAATTCAATTGTTTAACGCGAAGCAGAAGCAACGCTTTTATGCAGCAAAACAAAAAAAGGAGTCAGTACAACTCCATTCATGAAATCCTGCAAAAAAAAAAAAGGGCGCTGCCGGGCGCCCAAAAAGCCAGAGGGGAAGTATCATACTGTACAGGGAATGTTACAAGCTTACTGGTTAGAGACTACGTACTTGCTGCTGTTTTCGCTTTCAGGCCGTTGGCTTTGCTCTTAAGACGCGTTTGCGCTGTCATCGGTACCGTCAGCATTGTCGCTGCCGTCAGCATTGTCGCTACTGTCGGTGTCGGATTCCCCGCTCATCGAGGAGTCCGAATTCGCGTCAGACGAGCTGTCCGAAGATGTGCTGTCATCACTCGACGCATCCGCAGAGTCGCTGTCAGTCTCAGTATCGGAAGTGGACGAATCAGTCGTTGAATCAGAGTTGTCCGTACCGACACTCGGTACCGGTTCACTTACATTTCCGCTGCTCTCTGTAGCGGGTTCAGGGGTATCACCGCCGTTGGAGCAGGCTACCAGACTACCTGCAAGCATCAAAGCGACTGCGCTGAGAAGAAACCATTTCTTTTGCAAGGCTCTCTCTCCTTTCCGCATCCCAGCTTTTTTTTGTGGCGCCTCTCGCGCTACACCTATAAGGTAGCTCGTAAACATATCCATTCTGTGAGAGAAAGGAGAGAAATCCTTGAAAAAAATATGAAAAAATTATGTCCTTCCGCCGCTACCTGCCCTGTTTGTATCGCTCTACCGTTGGCAGCCGCAGGGTAAACGTGGTTCCTTTTTCCGGTTCGCTCTCTACGGTAATCGTTCCTTCATGAAGTTCAACCAGTTCCTTGACGATGGCCAGTCCCAATCCTGTTCCGCGGTTTTTCTTGGAGCGCCCTCTGTCTACTTTAAAGAAACGCTCCCAAATGCGGTTGAGATCGTCCGCAGAAATGCCAATACCGGTGTCAGAGACATGGATGACGACCCATTCCCCATCCGCCTCTGCCGTCAGTCGAATCACGCCTTTTTCGGTAAACTTGACAGCATTTTTGACCAGATTGTTCAAGATCTGGGCCAGCCTGTCCTTGTCAGCGTATACTTTGGGCAGATTTTCCGCCACCTCTACCTCGATGCTTGTTTCTTTCTCCGCCGCTTCCGCACGGAAGGTGAAGGCCACCTTGTTCATCACTTCACCCGCATCCACCGGGAAGCGGGAAAGGGTAATCTCATTGCTCTCCAATTTCATCAAATCCATTAAATCGTCTACCAACCGGGTGAGGTGCATGGTCTCGTTGTAGAGCACTTCGTAATACTTCTTTCGAGCCGCTTCTTCTTCCACCAACCCATCCTGCAGTGCTTCAATAAAGCCCTGCATGCCGGTCAGGGGAGTGCGCAGTTCGTGTGAGACGTTGGCCAAAAAATCGTTTCGCACCTGCTCCAGACTGCGCCGCTCCTGCTCCACTTTTTCCAGCTTTTCTGCCAAGGTATTGATCGTTTGGGCCAAATCTGCAATTTCGTCGGTCGTGCTCACGTTTACGCGTTCGGTGTAATTTCCTCTGCCGATCTCGGAGGCGGTGCGCTCGATTTTCTTCAACGGGCGGGAGATGGACCAGGAAAGATAGGAGACCATCGCCGTAGAGAGCACCAGACCAAACAGGGTGGCCCAAAGAATTGTCTCCCTCATCTGGGCGATGGTTCGCTCCACTCCTTCGATCGGAGCGTGAAGCACGATGCCGCCGTACACTTCGTCCTTTTTTCCCCAGGGTATCGCCACCGAAAGCATGGGATCGTCCAGTCCTTCAAACTTCAGTTCGGTGATCACATCCTGCCCCTGTATCACCTTTTTGACGATGGAAGAGGCAACCGACTTGCCGATAAACACCTCGTCTCTCATCGAAGTGGCGATGATCTCCCCGTTTTGTTTAAACACCCAGATGCGGGTATCAAAGGTCTCATCGAGAAACGCGAGTGTCCCCTGCTTGGCGTCGTCCATTCCTGTGATCTCGCCCGCCTCGTTTTTTTTCGGGGCATCCTGGATGGCAGCGTTAACCTTCTTTGCTTTGCGCAGCAGCTCTTCCTGCTTGGCCTCGTAGAAGTACTCCTTGGCAAAAAAAGACATAAGGACACCGGCCACGCCGATGCCCACCAATACGGTGACCAGATAGCTAAACAGCAGACGACGGAAAATGCTCTTGGACATTCCCAGCATCATGAATCAACTCCGAACTTGTACCCGACACCCCAGACGGTATGGATGCACTCGTAAGGCAGGACGCTCAGCCGCTGCCTGATTTTTTTGATATGCACGTCAACCGTACGGATGTCGCCAAAGTAATCGTACCCCCAGATTTGCTCCAGAAGCTGCTCGCGGGTAAACACACTTCCTGGCGATTTGGCCATGTGAACCAGCAAGTCGAACTCTTTGGGGCGGAAAGTAAGCTTCTCACCGCAAGCGATGACTTCCCGTTTGGCGATGTCAATGGTCAATTGGTCGAAGTGCAGGGTATGAGCCGTTTCTTCCTCCTTCACCTCACGAGGCTGAAGACGGCGTTGGATGGCCTTGATCCGGGCGACCAGCTCACGTGGGCTGAATGGTTTTGTGACGTAATCATCCGCTCCCAGTTCTAGCCCCAGCACTCGATCTATCTCTTCATCCTTGGCTGTCAGCATAATAATCGGTGTATCCCATTTTTTGCGAATCTCACGACAAGCTTCCAAGCCGTCCATGTGCGGCATCATCACGTCCAGAATGATCACGTCTGGCAATTCTTTTTCAATCAGTTCCAGAGCGGCCTTGCCATCGTTGGCGACGACCAGTTCCATCTGCTGTTTGCTGAAATACAGTCTGATAATCTCGCATACGTTTGGGTCATCATCAGCAACCAGAACTTTTGTATGGTTCAAGCCAACAACCTCCCTTCCACGCCGCCAAACGGCGTGTTCATGTCCCGCTTGAAAAGCCAAAAGCATCGAAGTTGCGACTCTTTTATCGTAACACACAAACGTACGTCGTACTAGCAGGTTTACAATATATGGTATTTCATTCCCATGACGGGAGACTCACGTCAGTTCCGGGATACCATACTCGTTTGACGGGCATCCCCCGCGAAAAAGGGAAGGACTTCATCGGCCCGCTATTCTCCCTGCCTTCGCCTCTTCACCTGCTGCTCCAGCATGACGTCGACCAGTAACAAGTCCTGCAGCGGATCGCGGGGGTCATGCGTCAGCAGCGCGGCGACGGCAGCCAGTGCGGCGCGAACCGTGTGGTAGGAGTAAAAGGCGTCCCGCTCCTCTGCAGTGGATGAGGAAAGATCGGAAACCTCCTGTATCGGATAGGGAAAGTCGCTTTCCAGCCCCGCCCGATCCAGCACGATCAGTGCCTGCTTGATCGCCAAAAGAGCGGCACTGACGCTGAGGTCGTACTCCTGGCGAAGCTCATCCCACACCTGGAAAGCGGATCGCTCCACTCGGTCGCCGTTTGCTGTCGTAATGAATCCTTTCTTGCGCCCCTCCTCCAGCAGCCAATCCACCAGTACATCCGAACGGGGCGGGAACGCATACACCTGCAGCCGCAGTTCCAATTCAGTCGGAAAGTCTCTGGCAAAACGGGCATGGGCAAGTGACATCTCGTAACGACGTGATGGATGACCAGGTACCTTGACGAATACCGTTTCCTGCCGGATTGCGGTGATTTCCAGCTTGGTTCGGGCCGGAATGCGCGCTTCCGGCGCCTTCTCGCGGCGGGTGTTGGCCGGAAACAGTTCTGTTCCGTACAAATGATACTCCAGCGGAGAGTCGATCCAGGGAATAACCTCCCGCGAGATAATTTCGTACAGCCCGGAAAACGTGATCCACTCGCTGGGGCGTCGTCGAAAGCGGACCAGGATGGCATGCCGTTCCTCTTCTGGGGGAGTGTCGGACCTTTCAGCGAGAGACGGCTTCAGCCACTTGTGTTCCGCCAAAAGACAGTCAGTCAGGCCGAGCCGCTCCAACAATTCCCGTTTGCTCACGAGATCATAGCCGATTTTGTACAATGGGGGTTTCATTTCTCTCCCTCCTCGTAGATCCGGGCAGCCCGGCGGTAACTGCACGTTTCATGCACGACCTCCGTCAATCAGCCAGGCACTCGGTCAGACCTGTTGTCAATCGTCCGGCAAGTGCGCAAACGACGCCCGTGGTTGGGCGTCGCTTCTTTTTTTTTATTATTCGATTATGCTAAAGAATGCAGTGGATTGCAACGGGAGGGCTGCGTCACTATTTTCCAGCAGGGGGGTGACTATTCGATATAACCGGGGAGATTGGAGGTGAACCACTGGCTTCCCGACACTCACTCAGCCAGATTTACCATCACGTTGTCGACCGCAACCTCCTTTTGGATCAATCCTTGCTCCTTCATCCAGTCAATCAACTGCTGCCAACGCTCCTCACTCTGGCTTCCGAATGGTTCACCGCCCGCATCCATGAGCGGAAGCAAAATGTCGAGGCTTTTCGTCTCGATGTCCTCTTCCAGCGGGAACTCGCTCGCCTGTTTAGCCAGCAGCAGCTTTAGCGCCTCCTCCTTGTGTCGGCGAACATAATCCTGTCCCTTGGCAGCAGCCCGCAGGAAGGCGGCCAGGACCTCCTTTTTCCTGGACAGGGTTTCGTCACTGGTTGCCAGTACCAGTTCGTAGTAGTCAGGTACGCCGTATTCGCTGGTGACAAACGTACGTACCGGGATGCCGTTTTTCTCCAGGATCAGCTTTTCGTGATTGATGTATCCCCCGACGACCGCATCCACTTTCTTTCCGGTAAGAGCCGGAACAATGTCAAACCCGATGTCGGTGAAGGAAAGGCCGCTGTCGTCACCTCCGTCCGCTTTCACCACGGTACGCACAATCGATTCATCCAGTGGTATGGAAGGATAACCGATGTTTTTCCCAGCCAACTCTCGCGGTCTGGTGATGCCGCTGTCCTCTCTGACCATGATCACGTTGAGCGGATGACGGACCAGTGCAGCAACGGAGACTACCGGTATTTCTTCCGAACGAGCCTGGACAATCTGCGGTTGATAGCTGATCGCCGCATCCACCTGGCCGGCGGCAACCAGTTTCAGCGGATCGTTGGCATCAGAAGGCATTTGCAGGTTGATCCGCAGGTTTTCTTCCCGGAAGTAACCTTGTTCCTCTGCGGCGTAAAGGAAACTGTGCACCGCATTGGGATACCAGTCCAGTACGATCGTCAATTCAGCTGGATGTTCAGCGGTGGTGGCCGCATGTGATTGGGCCGTATTTGCCGCATCGCCTGCCTGCGCGTGCGAGCCGTCGACTGCTTCCGGTTGGCTTGCGCAGCCGACGAGACCCATCAGCGACAGCCAGGTGACGCTCATGACACGAAGTCGTTTTGACCAATGTGTATTCAGCTTCATTTCTGCTATCTCCTATTCTCGTAATGATTGTTGATAACGTCTGCTTTTCTGCATAAATCGCTGTTCGGCGCGATGGGCCAAGCCAAACAAAAGCATACCCAGGGCCGAAAGCAGCAGGACGGAGGCAAAGAGAGCCGGGGCCTGGAAGTTACCGGAAGCACGCCTGCCAAAATAGCCCAACCCTTCACTCGCTCCCAGCCACTCACCGATTGTCGCCCCGGCTACGCTGTAGGTGGCAGCCACTTTCAAACCGCTGAAAAAGGATGGCAGCGCAGAAGGAATTTGCAGTTTGCAGAAAATTTGCCAGCGGGTCGCCCCCATCGTTTTCATCAGATCCACCATTTCCCGGTCGGCCGCACGCAAACCGTCATACGTGCCGACCACGATCGGGAAAAACGTGAACAGGATCGTAATCGCGATTTTTCCCGACAAGCTGTACCCGAACCACAAGATGAAGATGGGAGAGAGGGCGATGATCGGGATGGTCTGGGAAATGACGATATACGGGTAAACGATCCGCTGCACCGGGCGCGAAAAATTCATCGCCAAGGCAAGGCCGACCCCGAACAGAATGGAGACGCAAAGGCCGAGTGCCACTTCCCTAAGCGTCGCCCACAAGTGCTGCCCGAACAGAAGACCGCGCAGTTCCCACAGTGACAAAATTACGGCACTGGGCGGCGGCAGGATAAACGGCGGGATCTGCAGCAGTCGGCAGGCCAGTTCCCAGCCGATGAGAAAAATCGACATGGAGGCAAAAAACCAGATCACTGGGGTTTGGCCGCGCTCTCCCATCACGCTTCCCTCCCTGGCAATGGCTGAGGCTGCGCACGTCGGATGAGCAGACGCCAGATCTCGCGGCGCAGCGGGCCAAGCCTGGGATCATGCCGCCTCTCGCGCCGATCGGAAACCGGTGGCGGTGTGATTTCAACGATTTTTTGGATCGGCTTTTCAGTGAGCAAGAATACCTTGTCGGACATCACCAGCGCTTCCTCAATGTCATGGGTAATCATCAAAATGGTAATCTTCAACCGCTGCCACATTTCCAGCAGCCAATCCTGCATCTCCATCCGTGTTATGCCATCCAATGCACTGAATGGCTCATCAAGCAACAGCAGGTCTGAGCCGGTCAGGGTGGCACGCAGCAAGGAAACCCTCTGCCGCATTCCGCCGGACAGCTGGTCCGGATAGGCATCAGAACAGCCGCCAAGACCGAACAGCGGCAGTTGTTCTGCCACTTTGGCCCTGGCCAGTGCCCGTGGGACTGACTTCAGTTCCAGCGGCAGCATCGCATTTTCGGTGATCGTTCGCCACGGCAACAGCAAGTCCTTTTGCGGCATGTACCCGACCCGACCAAGTCTTTTCTGCTGTTCCTTGCCATCGAGTAAAATCTGACCGGCATCGGGCTCCGCCAGCCCGCTGGCCAACCGAAACAAGGTGCTTTTACCCACTCCGCTCGGGCCGATCAGACTGATAAACTGACCGCGTGCCACGTGGAAGCTAAGCTGCGCCACGATTGGCTGATCGCCGTATGCGAAGCTGACCCCGCGGAACGTCAACTTGTCAAGCAAGGCCATCGTTCCTTTCGATATGCCATGTCCCAGAATTGGTACTCCATGCGGGATGTATTCAAAAAATGCTCTTCCAAACGAGCCAGTTCCTGCTCGTCCATCCCCTCCGTCAACCGATCCAGGAGCTGGATCAGCCACTCGGCCAACTCTCCAAATTCGGCAGAACTGTACATGCTGACCCACTCGCCGTACAGCGGGTGTTCCAAGGCGCCGGGCTTGGTCGCCAGCCTTTTTCCGATCTCGGCGTAACTCCACATGCACGGCAGGAGCGCACTGATCAATTCGGGAAGTGAACCCTGCCATGCCACTTTCAACATATAGCTGGTGTATGCCAGCAAAACGAAAGAGGGCTCCGTGCTCTCCAACTCATCCTGGCTGATACCAAGGCGATCGGCATAGCCCCGGTGCAGGGCCATTTCCTGATTGAGCGTCGCTTCCTGGAGGGCTGCAAAGCGAGCGCTGGTTGCCAAATCATGTGCCTTGGCGCTGGCGATTCCAAACAGCTTGGCATAGTCGATCAAAAACAAGTAGTCCTGTTTCATGTAAAAGACGAACGAATCTTTCGGCAGCGAGCCGTCACCAAGACCGGTGACAAACGGGTGTTGATGGGTCTGCTCCCAGATCGGCTGAACACGTTGGTACAAACGCTCGGAAAATTTGCTCATCGTCTCATTCGCTCCTTTTTGGGGTGTTGCACCACTCCGCGATAAAGCGAGCCATGATTTGCGCAAAGTGAATCAGCTCCTGCGGATCAATCGACTCGTCCACGGCATGCGCATGCGACAACTCTCCCGGACCAAAGATGACGGCCGGGATGCCCATATGGCTGAACCAGCCTGCGTCGGTGACGGTTGAGGACATTTCCACTACCGGCCGTTCGCCGCACTGCTGTTCGTAAGCGCCCATCAACTGCTGCATTGCCGGATGCGTCAAATCGAGGGAAAGGGCGGGAAAAATCTCTCCACGCTCCTCAATCATCGAGCGTCCGCCCCAGCGGAAAAGCGGCGGATGCTCTCTCAGCCACGGATCCGCTTTTGCCGCTGCCAGAACATGATGTTCAATCTCCCGTGTTACCTGCTCGTACGTTTCGTCGGGGTAAAAATGGACCGTAATCCAAAGTGAACACGTGTCGGCAATGAAAGCGGCATGACGTCCTCCCTCGATCACCGCCGGGTTTATCGTGTTGGTGCCGGGCGGAAAGCCGGGATACTGTTTCGTGACCGCCCAGTGACGCTCCAATTCCTGCAGAGAAGCAATGATCTTCATCATCTTTTCGATCGCGCTCGCCCCCTTCACGCCGCCGCCGGCGTGGATCATCCGCGAGCGCATGCCGTCGTGATAGGTGGTTGGGCTCTTCACCGTAATCCAGCCGGTAATTACGCCACCCTGCCCCTGCAGATGGAGATGACTGGTGTCCGCGACGACGGCGAAATCAGCCGTATAGCCCCGCTCCAGTGCCGAGAGCGTACCGGCTTCTCCCGCCTCTTCCCCGATAACGGATTGAAAGATGAGATCCCCCTTCAATTCGACGTCATGTTCACGCAGCATGCGGATGGCGAACAGGCTGGCCACCAAACCACCTTTCATGTCGGCGGTACCTCGTCCGTACCAGCGGCCATCCGTCCCGCGCGTCAAGGAAAACGGCGGATGGCGCCACCCTGAATCGCCGCCTACTTCAGCGACATCCATATGGCCATTGACGATCAGACTGCGGTACTCGCCCGAAGCTGTTCCGCGCAAAAGGCCGACCACGTTTTCATCACCAGGGTAGAGGGCCCAGCGGTCGATGGAAAAACCGCAGTCCCGCAGCTGCCCGGCCAGCCAGCTCTGGGCGGCGGCAGTGTTACGGGCGGGGGGACTTACGGTAGGAAAGGCAATCGCCTCTCCCAGGAGGTCGAACAATTGATCCTGTCGTTCGGTGATGGCTTGAACCACACGTTCCACCTTGTCAGGTCCGGTCATGGCGGTACAACCTCCTTAACCGGCGCGCCGCTTCACCGGGATCGTTCGCTTTGGTGATGGCAGAGATAACAGCCAGGCCGTTTGCACCAGCCGCAATGACAGCGGCGGCGTTATCCTCCTGAATCCCCCCAATCCCCACGATGGGATACCCTGCCCCTACCGCGGCCCGAATCTCCGCCAATCCTTGCGGACCAATCGGAGCACCGGCATCTGCTTTGGAAGCAGTGGGATACATGGCCCCCACGCCAATGTAATCCGCACCATCCCGTTTGGCCGCCTGTGCTTCCGCCGGGCTGCCGGCCGAGACACCGATGATCATCCCCGGCGGCACCAGCCGGCGTACCTCAACAACGTCCATATCCTCCTGCCCCACATGTACACCGTCCGCCTTGAGCCGTATTGCCAGTGAGACATCATCATTTACGACAAACAGGGCTTGGTGTCTTTGACAGAGTTCCTGGATCCCGGCAGCCAATGCCATCTGCTCGGAAGGATGGAGACGGCTTCCCTTGTCACGAAACTGGACCGCCCCCACTCCCCCCGCCAAAGCCTCTCGGACGATCTGAATGGTCCGGTCGGTTGAGTAACCGCAGTCCTGGCTGCCAATCACCAGATAGACCCGCAATTTTTCGATCAGTGTCTGTGCCGACGGGTGCGCGGTTGCCATCTTACTCGATCATCCCTTCAGCCGGACTAGACGCCGAGGCATAACGCTTCTTGGGGATTCGTCCGGCCAGGTATCCCTTGCGCCCCGCTTCCACTGCCAGTTTCATCGCTTCGGCCATCAGCACCGGATCGTCCGCCAGGGCCACCGCCGTATTGAGCAGGACTCCGTCGGCGCCCAACTCCATCGCTTTGGCCGCATCAGCTGGTGAGCCGATACCTGCGTCGACGATCACGGGAACGGTTGCTTCCTCAATGATGAAGCGCAGGTTGTTTTCGTTGAGGATTCCTTGCCCCGAACCGATGGGAGAAGCGCCGGGCATAACCGCGTGTACCCCCACTTCTTGCAGGCGCTTGGCCAAAATGGGATCGTCGTTGGTGTAGGCGAGCACGATAAACCCTTCTTCCACAAGAATCCGGGATGCTTCCAAGGTTCCAAACGGGTCCGGCAGCAGTGTGCGCTGATCACCGATAACTTCCACCTTGATCATGTCGCAAAGTCCTGACGCTTTTGCCAATCGGGCAATACGGACTGCCTCGTCTACGGTGTAGGCTCCCGCGGTGTTCGGCAGGAGCGTATATTTCTTCAAGTCCAGCTGTTCCAAAAAATTGGGCGCATCAGGATTGTCAATATTGAGGCGGCGAATCGCAAAGGTGAGAATTTCCGCTTCCGAAGCCTCCACTGCCCTGCTTTGCGTCTCCAGATCAGGAAACTTCCCCGTGCCTAACAACAGGCGGGAACGAAATTTGTAAGGGCCAATCTGCAACATGTTGTCATCCCCCTCCGACGAAGTGTACGATTTCGATTTTGTCTCCATCCATAATGGGCGTCCGTTCATAAGCGGAGCGATCAACGATTTCCCCGTTTCGCTCCACGACAAGGATCTTTTGCTGCAGGTTGTAATGGGCAAGCAGCGCACTTACCGTTGCGATCCCTTCCAGCTCGACGGGTTTTCCATTGAGCCGAATCGTCACGATTATCTCCCCCCTCCTCTAACGCGGTATTGCACGACCAATTTATCTTCCGATGTTCTGGTTTGTACGACACCTCACTTCGCCCCGGCCTGATACCCCGTTCAGGGATTACCCGACGCTAATGAGAGAAGCGGTCAAGCGCTTCGCGATAGGCACGCGCCGCCGTTTCCGGGTCATCCGATGCAGTAATGCCCGACATGACGGCAACCCCCGCACAGCCTGCAGCCATCACGTCAGGTACGTGTTCTGGCTTGATCCCGCCGATCCCGATGAGCGGTATCGTAAGTCTGGCCGCAATCGTCTGAAGTTCGCCAGTCCCTCGCGGGGCAAGCCCCGGCTTGGACCTGGTGGCATAAATATGACCGTACAATACGTAGGAAACTCCGTGCTGCTCCGCTTTAAGCGCTTCTTTCAGCGAGTGAACCGATTGACCTAGCAGACGATTCGCCGGAAGCAGCTGCCTTGCCATCTGTGGCGGCAGACTGTGCCAGGCCAGATGAGCGCCGCCGCAAGGTACACATGCCGCCACATCAAGACGATCGTTGACGATCAGTCTGTCCGCGGGCATGACCTGGCTGATCTCTTCGATCCACTCCAGCAGTTCACGAGCTGTGCGCGTTTTTTCTCTGATGTGCACGTAGTCCACTCCGCCGCGCACGGCTGCTTCCACTACCCGCAGTATTTCGGGAAGCGACTGCTCTCCGCTGGTAATCAAGTGTAATGATCGCTTCATCCATCCCCCCTCCTTGCAAAAAAGCCTCCTTTGCCAGCCCGGTACACACCGGTTGACAAAAGAGGCTTCACGCCGGAACAACAGCAGCCGGTCGACTGTTTCCTCCGGTTTGGCGAATGGCATCTAAACAGCAAAAAAACCATCCGCCATACGGATGGTTATACGCCGACAGCAAGCAGCGCGACACCATCTGGCGAGACTTCGCCGACGTGCCGCGACTGGCCGCTTTCCAGTCTTCATTCGTACCTCTTCCTCCGCTGGCATGACCCAGGTCAGGTTCTACGGTTAGTAACGCAGGTGTTACACTCTCAGCCGACCATGCTCGGCTCCCGTTTGGTAGATGTTATGAAGTTGTGTACGGCTGCAAAATACGCTTGTGAATGAATCGCTTGAACGGCTGTCACAACGATGACCGCAATCATCGTCAAGCCGCAGCTAACCTCTATTAGTTATCATAGCGCAATTTTCCCAAAAAGCAACCGTGTTCGAGAAAAAACAAGATCGGTTCTGTCAGATTCCCGGATTCACACCGCTTCCCGTGTCCGTCAATTCGTCCGACGGGCCAACCAGGCGTACGCCGTCCGCCACAGCAGCAGCAGGACACCAATCGTCACCAGCGTGATCACCATGAACGGCCAGTCCGGGATTCGCAGGAGCAGGATGGAACGGAGCGCCAGTCCCGCCAAACCAGCAATGATCCAGACAAACAGCGTTTTTTTGGCTGCTGCCGCTGCCGTACGGTACGCCTCCGGCTGAAACACGCCAAACAACCACCCGACGAACAGCCAGGAAAGGAAAAACGGGGCCGCCGTCTCCAACACTCCCAACAGCGTGACCGTTTGTGCGTGGGCCGTTTTTCCGATGTAAGCAAACAGCAAAAAGGCGATGAAATCGCCAAGGATGACAGTCGTCAATTGAGCCATTTCCCTTTTCCTCCCAAGATGGCATGCGGATTTTGTCATGCTTGAGACGCAATTCCTCTTGCCTACCTTTTCGCAATCCGCTCTCGCTTTTCCTGCCGGGAAATCGCTTGTTCACGAAACAGCAACATTTCCCCTTGACATTCGCCTTGATTCGTTGTTAGATTGGGTAAAATTTCGCCATTCCTTTCCAAACGTGAAGCAGGAGTGATGACCATGCTGAATATTAAGCCCGTCACCTTAACGGGAACGCACGTCCGGCTGGAGCCTCTGGCAGAGCGGCACGCCGACGATCTGCTGGCAGCCGCCCTGGACGAACGGATCTGGACGTACATGTCGACAAAAATTGAAAACAGAAACGACCTGACCCTGTACATGGCCCAAGCGCTGGAAGCAGCCAGATCTGGGGCTGCACTGCCGTTTGCGATTATTCATTTGGGGACCGGCAAGGCCATCGGCAGTACCCGTTTCGGCAATATCGCCCATAAAGACAGGGGATTGGAGATCGGATGGACCTGGATCACCCCGGCGTACTGGAAGACACCGGTCAACACCGAGTGCAAGTGGCTGCTGCTGCGCCACTGTTTTGAAGAGTTGGGCTGTATCCGGGTGAGCCTGAAGACCGATGCCCGCAATCTCAATTCCCAGCGGGCGATCGCCCGCATCGGCGCAGTCCGGGAAGGAGTGCTGCGCAATCACATGATCACGCGTGACGGATACGTCCGTGACACCGTCTACTTCAGCGTGATCGACCGGGAATGGCCGGAAGTCGACCAGCGACTGCGGGCGATGCTGAAAAGTGCGGACCACCGAAAAGACGAAAACGACAGCCTCTCGAGCTAGCGGTTGTCAGTTGGAACATGACCGGCGGGGAATCGACGGTTCTGGAATGCGCGATAAGGCAAAGCTTTTATCAGAAACCAGAGTTAGACTGGAACATGCAGACGGGTTCGTGTAGAGTAAGGAAAGGATAGACAAGTCGATGAGGTGACATGTTGATGCATAACAATCTGCGTTCCTTTCTCGATCAGCTGCGGCGCGAAGGCCAACTTGTCGAAATACACGCTCCCGTCGATCCCTATTTGGAACTGGCTGAGATTCACCGCCGGGTGATCGCTGAGGAAGGGCCGGCGCTTTTGTTTACAAATGTGAAGGGGAAATCATTCCCCGTTGTAACCAATCTGTTCGGTACCCCCCGACGGGTGGACATGGCCTTTGGGCCCAAACCGGAAACAATCATCCGTCAACTGGTGGGCAGCCTGGACAAACTGCTTCCCCCGCGCCCTGCTGCGCTGTGGCAGCTGCGGGAACCGCTGCTTGGACTGCTGAAAACCGGGACGCGGCGGGTGTCTGCCAATCGCGCTCCCGTGCTAGCCGTCTCCACGCCGGAAGTGGATCTGGAGAAATTGCCAGCACTGACGAGCTGGCACCTCGACGGGGGCCCATTCGTTACCCTGCCGCTCGTCTACACCGAACATCCCGAAACCAAGGAGCACAACCTGGGCATGTACCGGATACAAATCTATGACAAACAAACAACCGGCATGCACTGGCAGATTCACAAAGGCGGCGGATTCCATCACTACGAGGCGGAACGTCGCAACCAGGCGCTTCCCGTGACCCTGACCATTGGCGGACCGCCTGCACTGATCATCTCCGCAATCGCTCCGCTTCCGGAAATGGTGCCGGAGCTGGTCTTCGCTTCCCTGCTTATGGGGGAAAAGCTGTCTTTGGTGGAGGTGCCGAATCATCCTCATCCGCTGGTCGCGGAAGCGGAATTTGTCTTTGGCGGAATCGTGCCGCCGCATGTCCGCCATCCGGAAGGCCCGTTCGGGGATCATTTCGGATACTACTCGTTGACGCACGACTTTCCCGTGTTTGAAGTCAAGCACATGTGGCACCGCAAAGATGCGATCTATCCTGCCACCGTCGTCGGTAAACCACGCCAGGAGGACTATTTCATCGGCGAGTATCTGCAGCGGCTGCTCTCCCCGCTCTTTCCGGTGGTAATGCCAGGCGTGAAGGCGCTTTGGACCTACGGGGAAACCGGCTTTCACGCTCTGGCCGGTGCTGTCGTGCGGGAAAGCTACTATAAAGAAGCGATGGCCCATGCATTCCGGATCATGGGCGAAGGTCAGCTAACGTTGACCAAATTTTTGATGGTGACAGATGTTTCGTGCAATCTCGCCGATTTCAAGACGTTTCTGCAGATCGTCCTGGCCCGCTTCCAGCCGGAACGGGATCTTCTGATCATCAATGACACGTCGAATGATACGCTGGACTACACCGGGCGCAAGTTCAATCACGGCAGCAAAGGCATTCTGCTCGGTATCGGTGAGCCGGTTCGAGAGCTGCCCTCCGGCTATCTAAGCGGCGACATCCCGCAGGTCACCCGGATTGAAGTGTTTTGCCCCGGATGTCTCGTTGTCTCCGGCCCCAGCTTTACGGATGAGCCTGCTTTTGCCGAACGGCTGCTGGCATTTGCCAATGAGCATCTTGCCGAATGGCCGCTGGTATGTCTCGTTGACGACGCCTCCGTCGCTCAGGCGCAAAGCAGCTTTTTGTGGACCGTATTCACTCGCTTTGACCCGGCCCACGACCTGTACGCCAAAGGACATCTGGTTCGCAACAAGATCCGTTACGAAGGGCCGCTGGTGATCGACGCGCGGATGAAGCCGTTTTACCCGGACGAGGTGGAACCCCGCGAAGACATCGCTGATCTGGTCACCAGACGCTGGAAGGAATATTTCCCCAACTGATCGAAATGGGGTTGTGACAGATGTGGACAGGTCATAACAACACGAAAAAGCTCGCAGTTCCTGGCTGCGAGCGTGTTCTGTTTTCAACCGGGGCGATCTCATCCGTGGTGAAATCGCCCCTTTGTTCGGCTATTCCTGTTCCCGTTCCACAAACTTTTTGGCGGCTACGTTGAAAATAAACTGCTGTCCCCCTTCAGCCGCGAGGGTCAGCTTCATTCCCCCGTAATCGACAATTTTTACCGGTCCCACTTTCTCAGGAGTCAACACCTGTACTGTGGAGATCAGAGCCCTCTTTTCATCAAACTCTCTCACCAGTACGACTCCCTGTTCCGGATCGTCGGTTAGAGAACCGACCCCAACCCCTACCGTTTTTCCGTTCATCGTGCCATTGGTTTCACTTACCCATCCGTTCGTAAACGTGATTACCTTTTTACTGAGAGGATCGTCTACGACGTCCAATATCTCAGTCTTAACCGGCTTGTCTTTCTGTTTGATTTTTGGACCGATTTCAACCTTATCTATTTTTTTGCTTTGGCCGCTTGCTTAAGCATTTCCGCTCTTTCCTCCAGCTTTTTCTTTTCCTCTGGTAAACCGGCATATGGTGAAGGAGCGGCTCCTGCATCAGAAAGTTAAATAGCGGCTGTCACCAGTAGAGCAGGTACTGCTAACAACCATATTGATTTTGTCGCTCTGAATCGTTTCATCAGATCACATCCCATATACCCGTACTTGAGAAGAGCAGCCCTTGTCTACGATTTCATCTTCAATATCATTGAGCATTCGAACCACCAGCTCCCATATTCACATCGTATGCCCCCGCTTCGGTCTTGCTCCGCTTGGAAGGTTGGCAAAGTCATTCGTGCGGAAAAATGGCCTCTCTCCTGTCAGAACTCGCTTTGGATTCTATCTGAAGGATGTCGAGCGCATCTTGAGGTGAACAGGCAGCAAACGGTGCTGAACGAGTTTCAACGCTCTCGCATGGGACGAGTGTGGGCGGTTTTTCGCAAGCGAACGGATTTGGCCAACCTGCTAGCGAAACAGCGTATCCGCAGGGAAATCGCAGCGGCAACAGCGTCACATCGCTGATAGACATCGTTTTGCCGCTGCCCCTGCGGATCGTCGTGGAGCGATCTGAGATGCTTCTTTGCTGGTTGGCCACCTTACGTGAGCGCGAAAAACTACCCACTCGAACTCACGACGCTTTGTCTGCGATCTGATCTCTCAGTTCCTGACTGCGAGCGTTCTTTCTGTTTCCTGCTGATAGCCGCCGTTTCTCTTTGAGATTGCCGTCATAGGTTGATAATGACCGCATTTGGGAAAGGAGGTAGGAAAATGTCGAAAATGCTCACCACAGGTCCCTTTGTTGTGCCAGTGATGACGCCTGGAACAAACGAACCTCCCAAAACGCTGCTGGTCATCTTGTCCAATCCAACCAATGAGTGGAAGTCGGTTACTGTCTCCGTCCACTCTTGTCCCAGTTCAATCGGCGTACCTGTCTGCAACAAGCCCCTTCCCAACTCGCCGCAGACGATCTCCCTTCCGCCGGGAACATGTGATCTGCTCAATTTTAGCGGATACAATGCAGGCGATATCTTGCGCGTAACCATCGAGGGTGATATCAGCATATTTGCAGACGAGGTGGAAGCCAGCATCGTGGGCCGGACTTCATCCGGCATCCATGAACCGACGATGTTTTTCCGCCACGAGCACTTTCTTGCCACCGACAACCATTAGGCTGCCACCTTTTTGATGCAAAACGGCCGCACGCCCCAAGCGCGTCTGCTTGGGGCTATTATTGTACGGCAGTATCCATGTGGACACGATTCGGAAGTGCCAAGGGCAGGAAGCGTAAAAAGAAGATAAGATAACCAGGGCCTCTCGCCTACACTGAGAACAGCGGGGCAAGATCTTCCCAACGCAGTTCCATGAGACGCTCGGTGGAGCGTTCCGCTGGCGGCAGTTCGGAAAGGCGTACGGCCTGGTACTGAATGGCCTCCTGCAGCAAGTTGTGCACCAGCCGCGCGTTTCCTTCGAGCTGCCCCGTTTTGCGGGACTGTAAATGGGTCAGCAGCTTGCTGTCTGCTTCCTCCGACAATTTGTAGCCTCGCGCGGCTGCTGCCTTGCACAGGATCTGCAGCAGTTCGTCCGGGGTGTAGTCGGGAAAGCGGAAGTGCTTCTTGAAACGGGAGGCGAGGCCCGGATTACTGGCCATGAGAAGTTCCATCTGTTCCGGATAGCCTGCCAGCACAACCACCAGGTTGTCAGCATGTCTGCTCATCTCATCAACCAAGGTGTTGATCGCTTCGCTGCCGAAATCCTGTTCGCTTGCCCCGAGCAGGCTGTACGCTTCATCAATGAACAGCACACCACCCAATGCTTCGCGGATTTTCCGCTTCGTCCTGAGCGCGGTCTGGCCTACGTATCCGGCAACCAGATCGGCACGGCTGACGGTTACCAGGTGACCTCGTTTGAGGTAGCCCGACTCACGCAGCATCTGGGCGTAAAGGCGGGCGACTGTCGTTTTGCCCGTTCCCGGATTTCCGGAAAACACTGCATGCACTTCGACCGGCAGGGCAGGTAACCCTCGCTCCTGACGCTCCCGCTGGATGGTTAAATAAGCGGAAAGTTTCCGCAGTTCCGCTTTCAGCTCCGTCAAACCAACCAGTTGGTCAAGCTGCTCCTCGGCAGACATGTTTACAGGGGCGCCGTTTTCAGTGGATCGCTCCTCCCGATACGCTGCCACATCCTCGGGATACAGGATCGTATAGTCGTCAAGGTGCAGCTCCCTGCCCTCATCCATTCGCCTCGCTTTGGAAAAGATCGCATCCAGCACGATGTTCTTTACAGTACGGGCATTGCCAAACGTGTCATCTACCCGCGCCCGCTCAATGCGCCGCAAGATTGCCTGCCTTGCTTCCGGGGTGATCACAAAATCATTTCGTTCCGCCACCTGCTCGGCGATCGCCAATAACTGCTCATCGCTGTAGTCAGGCAGGACAAGATGGCCAGTTTCCGGAAAACGGCTGCGTAATCCAGGATTAGCATCGAGGAAGTGGCGCATCTCTTCCGGATAGCCCGCCAGAATCACCACAAACTTTCCGGCCAATTCACCACTGGTCATTGCCGCGACCAGCGTGTCTATGGCCGCCTGGCCGTAATCGTTTGCATGGCTGTCCGCACGCTTCAGACTGTAAGCCTCGTCAATAAACAGCACGCCTCCCACCGCTCGTTTGATCGCTTCCATCGTACGCTGCTCCGTCTGTCCGACGTAAGCCCCGATCAATTGGGAGCGATCCACTTCAATCACCTCATCCCGCTCAAGCAGCCTCAACTCGTGGTACAAGCGGGCCATCAGTCGGGCCAATGTCGTCTTCCCCGTACCCGGATTTCCCATCAAGACCAGGTGCAATTCGGGGGAGTCGTGCAGTACCCATCCTTTTTCACTGCGCTGTTGACGATAGCGGAGAAACTGTGCCAATTGCCGGACCCGTGTTTTGATCTCTTCCATTCCCACCAGTTGGTCAACCATATCCAGTGCTGACAACTCGTCAGCCGTCTGTTGGTCGGTCGAACCGTTCGCGGCAGCCAACAGGTTTTCCCAATCCTCCAGCTTCGCTGCCAATTGTCGGACATCCTGTTGAACCTGCTTCAGCAAATCGGACGAATAAAACATTCCCTCAATGGAATCGGCGTACGCTCCGGCGGACTCCGCCACTTGGTGCATGGCCGCTTTCACTTCATCCAGGGTCAGCAACAACTGGCCATAGCAGTCAGTTCGCTCCGTATCTTGGGCCGCCTCGGCGGCGGAACGGCCCTGTACCAGCCTATCCCGCCATGCTTCCACCTGCCGCAGCTGCTCGCCGACGGCTCCTACCAGGGCTGCCGCCTGTTTTTTGCGGGAAGAGGGATTGTCTGTTTCCCGGATCACGGGCAGTTCCCCAAACAGCCTGCTCGCGGCCAGTTCTTTCAGGTACAGCCTGCTCTGCAGATGGGCGGCGCGCGCGTAAGCCGGATCAAGACGGCGCGCTTTTTCCAGCCATTCCGCAGCCAGGGAGCAGCCTCCCGGCCTTGCCATTCGGGCTTCGGCCAGGCGAGTCAACACAACGGCCTCCGCGCGGTCCAGTTCCTCCGGTTTGCAAGCTGTTGCTGCTCCAGCGACAGCAAGTTGGCTTCTCGCCTCCTGAAGACGACGAAGCAGCTGATAAGCTTCCCCTTCGGACAGCACTTCTGCGGACAGCTCCCGCACCTTCTCCATGTTCAAAAGCCAGTCCGGCTTTTCCTGATTCAGCATCGTGATTCGTTCCTCCCGCGGCTCGTTTCTCACCTGTTTTACCATGTTTCGACGAAAAAGAAAAGGCATCCGGGCACCCGTGGATGCACATGTAAAAAAGGCGGCTCACGCCTGTTGGTCACCGGCAAGAGTCCGCCTTTTCTTGCTGCACGTTTTCATGATTGCGTATGTTTGAGCTGAACCCCCCCAGCGCTACACGGGAGAAAAGAGCGTCACATCGGTCTCTTGACGGATGCTCTTGCCGCTCGGGAGAGAGATCAGCAGTTCGCCCGACTGTGTTGCTTCGTCGGTCCAGGTAAAGGAAAAGCCAAACCTTTTGGCAGCCAGGGGCTCCGCCTCATCCAACTCGCCAAGCATGGCACGCAGGCTGTCAGCCGTTAACGGCACGGCCACCCGCTCTTGGCGCAGGTTCGGAATGGACAGGAACTTGGGCGCTTCCTCAAAGTACAGCACGGTATCAAGCAGCAGCGAGACCTGCTGCCAGTTCAGCTCAGAGGAAAACGGTTCGAACAACATCGCCATATTTGCTCACTCCTCGTCCTCAGACGCATCACGGAACAGGCTGAACTGCTCGACGTCTGGATCGTCGTTGGGAGAAACCGGCGCCGCTTCCCCGGAAGAGCTGGCGGCTGGTGAATGGTTTGCGCTTTCCCCCTTTTCCCTGGCAGATCCGATGGCCGCTTCGTACATCCAATTCATCAGCGGTTCTTCGGAAACGAGCCGGCCGATGCCGCCCTGTTCGTTGATGGGCACGTGATCGGATTCAACCCGCTGCCACTGGCCTGACTCGGTTTGGACGTACAAGTTGTCTGCCGCTTCGTCTTCCACCTGACTGGTGAGAATCACGTGCGGCGCAGTTTTTCGTTTGCGGATCAAGGTCAGCCCTTTGCCAGCCCGCCCCTGGACGGGCAGTGAGGTGAGCGCTGTTCGCTTCACCAGTCCTTCCTGTGTTAACACCCGCAGCGTGCGGTGGTCATCGGCGGACACGACATGTACGGAGACCACTTCATCCGTCTTGTTCAGGCTGATCGCCTTTACGCCGCTGGACGCCCGTCCGGTGGCCGATACGTCCGCTTCAGGAAAACGAATGACCATGCCATCACGGGTTACCACCAGGAAGGTGCCGCTTTCATCGGTCAACAGCACGTCGATGAACTCATCCTGTTCACTTTTCAGCTTGGCTGCGACCAAAGCTCCTGAACGATTGGTGGCATATTCGGCGAGAGGTGTCTTTTTGATCAATCCGGAACGAGTGACATGGCAGATGGACAGCGGCTGCTCAAAGTTTTCCACGATGTGGCAGGCAATGATCTGCTGCTGTTTCTCCAGTGGAATCACGTTGACCAGAGCCGTGCCGATATCCTTCCATTTGGCATCGGGAATATCGTGAACCAACAGCGCGAAGTACTTGCCGTCCTGGGTAAAGAACAGCGCCGTGTGAGAGGTGTTGGTCTCAATAAACCTGCGAACACGGTCGCCCTCCTTCACCCCGCAGGTTTCGATCGTTCCGCCCATCGACTTGAAGGAACGGGGGCTGGTCCGTTTGATATACCCGTCATTGGTAAGCGTCACAATGGTATCTTCGGCATTGATCTGCATGGCAATGTCCAGCTTGATCTCCTCAATCTCGCCCTGGATTTCGGTCACCCGCGGTTCCGCGTATTTTTTCTTGATCTCCAACAGTTCCTTTTGGATGACCTGGATCAGTTTTTTCTCGCTGGACAGAATGGACGTAAGCTCCTGAATCTCGGCTGCCAGAGCGGTCAACTCTTTTTCCAGCCTGACGATGTCGATCCTGGTTAGGGAAGCAAGCTGGATGCTGAGAATCGCATCTGCCTGTACCTCGGTAAAACCGTATTTGTCGATAATGTTCTGCTTCGCTTCCGCCCGGTTCTCGGAGGCCATGATCGTGTCGACAATCTCGCGCAGGATGGACTTGGCGCGGATCAGCCCCTGTACCACATGTTCGCGGTTCTGCTTGCGATGGAGGTCGTAACGGGAGCGGTTGAGGACCACTTCCTTTTGATGGGCGATATAGGCACCAAGCAGCTCCTTCAGTCCCATCTGACGAATCGTGCCCTCGTAGATCGCATTCATGTTGTAGTTGTAATAGATTTGCAAGTCTGTGTTCTTGTACAGATAGTTGAGAATGGCTTCCGCGTCGGCATCTTTGCGGATGTCGATTACCACGCGCACTTTCTTCTTTTCCGCTTCCTTGCGGCCGGTCTCGTCGCGGACAGCCAGCGCTCCTTCGATCTTGCGGTCCAGTACCAGTTCGTCAATCTGCGTGACCAGCTTGGACTTGACCACTTCGTAGGGCAGTTCGGTGATGACGATTCGCTTGACCTTGCCGCCCTTTGGTTCTTCGATTTCGGTACGGGCGCGAATGACAAACTGGCCTCGTCCCGTCTCAAACGCCTTGCGAATGCCGGAGACGCCCTGTACGATCCCGCCCGTTGGAAAGTCCGGTCCTTTGATGTACTCCATCAGTTCGTCCAGGCTGATATCCGGCCGCTTCATCTGCGCGATCGTCGCGTCGATCACCTCGCCCAGGTTATGGGTCGGGATGTCGGTCGCAAAGCCGACAGCAATACCCGACGCACCATTTACCAGCAGGTTGGGGAAGCGTGACGGGAGGACGGCCGGCTGTTGGGTGGAGTTATCGTAGTTGGGGATAAACGGAACCGTCTCCTTGTCGATATCCCGAAGCATTTCATTGGCCAGCGCTGACAGACGGGATTCGGTATAGCGCATTGCCGCCGGCGGATCGGCGTCCAGACTCCCAAAGTTGCCGTGGCCCTGTATCAGCACATGGCGCATCTTCCACCATTGCGCCATACGGACCATCGTCTCATAGATGGCGCTGTCGCCGTGCGGATGGAATGTTCCCATCACCGCCCCGACCGTCTTGGCTGATTTGCGGTACGGCTTGTCGTGCGTATTGCCTTCCAGATACATCGAATACAGGATGCGCCGCTGCACCGGTTTCAATCCGTCGCGGGCATCTGGGATGGCTCTGGACAAAATAACCAGATTGGCATAATCAGAGAAGCGCTTGCCCATAATCTCGGCAAAGCTTTGTTCGATTACTTTGTTGGACAGCATGGCTATTCATCCTCTCCCACTTCAAAGGTGACGTGGTTCTCAATCCACTCCCGACGCGGCGGCACCTTGTCGCCCATCAGAACGGTAACCAGCTTTTCACAGTGGGCAAGGTCGGTAAGCGAAACCTGGATCAGCTTGCGGTTGGCCGGGTCCATTGTCGTCTCCCACAATTGATCCGCATTCATCTCGCCCAGCCCCTTGTAACGCTGGATTTGCGCATTGCGCCCCAAGCGCTGCAATGCCTGTTCCAGTTCGTCATCGTCCCAGCAGTATATCGACTCCGGCTTCTTCCCTTCTTTGATCACCTTGTAAAGGGGGGGCTGCGCTATGTACAGCTTGCCGGCTGCGATCAGCGGCTGCATGTAGCGGAAGAAGAACGTAAGCAGCAGCGCCTGGATGTGCGAGCCGTCCACATCGGCGTCAGACATGATGATGATCTTGTCAAAGGCGCAGTTTTCGATGGAAAAATCTTCGCCAATGTCCGTTTCCAGCACTTCCAGAATTGTGCGAAACTCCTCGTTGGCCAGTACGTCGGAGAGTTTTGCTTTCTCCGTGTTGAGCGGCTTTCCCTTCAAGCCGAATATGGCCTGATACTCGGAATTGCGGGCCTGTTTGGCTGATCCTCCGGCGGAATCTCCTTCCACCAGAAACAGTTCGTTTCGCTTCGGATCGCGGTACTGGGGCGGTGCGAACTTGTCGGAAATCGACCTGCGCTTCTTGGACCCTTTCCCTTTTTTGTCACCGCGCAGCGCCTCCCGCTGTTTGCGCAGCTCCTCGCGAATCTCCGCAGAGCGGATCGCCTTTTCAATCAGCATTTTGGCGATTTCCGGATTTTCTTCCAGAAAAAATCCCAACTTCTCCGAAACAATCTGCTCCACAATCGTACGTGCCTCTTCGTTGCCCAGCTTGTCCTTGGTTTGCGATTCAAACTGAACATCTGACATTTGCAGAGAGAGCACGCCGAGAAAACCTTCGCGCAGGTCGTTACCGGTCAGGTTGGCATCTTTTTCTTTCAGATATCCTTTGCGCCGGGCGAATTCGTTAAAGACACGGGTTGTCCCATTGCGAAAACCGGTGACGTGCGTCCCGCCGTCATGAGTGGGAACGGAGTTGACGTAGGAGACGAGTGTTTCCGTGTAGCCGTCATTGTACTGAAAGGCCAGTTCGACATAGATGTTTTCTTTCTCCCCTTCAAAGTAGACCACCGGATGAAGCGTCTGTTTTCCTTCGTTGAGATACTCGACATAGGACTTTAGACCGTTCTCGTAACAAAATTCTTCCCGCTTCTCTTCCGGTCCACGCTTGTCGATCAGAACCATGCGCAGGCCTTTCAGCAGAAATGCGGTTTCGCGGAAGCGGTCACGGATCAGCTCGTAGTCAAAGCGCGTCGTGGTAAAGACGGTTTCATCCGGCAGGAACGTAACTGTCGTACCAGTCCGGTTGGTCTCTCCGACAACCTGGAGGTCGGTAACCGGTTTTCCCACGTGCTCGACGCCCTGTTCGTCGATGACGTACTCAAAACGCTGCCGATGGATCTTGCCATCGCGGTGGATTTCCACTTCCAGCCACTTCGACAGGGCGCACACCACGCTGGACCCCACACCGTGCAGGCCGCCGCTCTTTTTGTAGCCACCGCCGCCAAACTTGCCCCCGGCATGCAGGGTGGTAAAGATCACTTCGGGAACCGGGCGCCCGGTCTTGTGCATCCCGGTGGGAATGCCGCGCCCGTGATCTTCCACACTGACGCTGCCATCTTTGTACAGGGTGACGATGATTGTATCGTTATGCCCGGCCAGGGTTTCGTCTTTCGCATTGTCCACGATCTCCCACAGCAAGTGGTGGAGTCCGCGACTTCCGGTAGAGCCGATGTACATGCCCGGTCTGCGCCGAACGGCAATCAGGCCCTCCAGCACCTGAATATCTTCTTCGGTGTAGCGCAAGGTGTTCACGTCCTTCATTCGCTTCTCCCCTCTAACCTAAATCAATCATCCAAACAAAAAGGCGAACACTTAATCGCTATTGTACCGTATGGTAAAGGTTGTATTCAACGCCAATCCATTGATGAGCCAAAAAAATACGGATTGAAAGAGGCAGGAAGGAACAGACTGCAGGGCACAGACGCAGACCCGCAGCGGAAAAGAAAAAAGCCGCCCCTCCTCAGGGCAGCTTCCCCGAAACCTGCCGTTATTTCTTGTTCAGCAGCCGTTCCATCTCTTCATCGTCAATTTCGTAATTGGCATAAACGTTTTGCACGTCGTCGTTTTCTTCAAAGGCATCCATCATCTTCAGGATATTGGCAGCGTCTTCCCCTGTCACTTTTACCGTATTCTGCGGAATCCACTGCAGGGAAGCGTTGGCGAATTGGTACCCCTCTTTCTCCAAGCCGTTTTTGACCGACTCCAGTTCATGGGGGTGTGTGAGAATCTCGTAGGAATCGTCGTGCACGATGATGTCTTCCGCCCCTGCTTCCAGCGCCTGCATCATGATCGTGTCTTCGTCTACATCAAACTGCTCCCTGTCGATCAAAATGACGCCCTTGTGGTCAAACATGAAGCTGACCGATCCGGTCTCGCCAAGATTGCCGCCGCGCTTGTTGAAAATGGCGCGTACGTCGGCCGCCGTGCGGTTGCGGTTGTCCGACAGGCACTCGACAATGATCGCCACGCCGCCGGGTCCGTATCCTTCGTAGCGAATCTCTTCGTAGTTGTCCGCATTGCCGGCATCGGTCGCCTTTTTAATCGCCCGCTCGATGTTTTCTACCGGCATGTTGATCGCCCGGGCATTGGCGATGATCGACTTGAGTTTCAGATTGGCATTGGGATCGGGTCCGCCTTTTTTGGCTTCCACATATATCTGACGGGCAAACTTGACGAACTGATTGTTTTTCTTTTGGTCAGCAATCCCTTTTTTGTGCGCAAACAGTTTAAACTTTGGCATGTTGCAAACTCTCCTCATTCTCCGATAATTCCACAATATAGTGTAGCATCGGATGAAAAGCTTGGTCAAAGACAAATCGCAAGACACCTCTCTTCACCGCCTGACCTGCTGTGCCGGTCACCTCACAGGCGGTGTGAAATGACCAACAATCGGGCAGGCTAACGGTGTAAAGCAATCCCTTAGCCAAGGAGGAGGACGGATATGGCAGTCAACGCTACCAAACCTTTCGTCAAGTTGTACAAATACGACCAGGAGCTCGCAAGCGACATCCAAGCGCTCAATTCGTCCGGTTACAGCCGTGACGACATCTACGTCTTAAAGTGGAATCCCGATAAAAACCATTCCAATCAACGAGACAACTACTACAAATACAGCAAACACTTTGAAGACGCGGTGGGCCACATCGACAGCAAAGCTCAATTCTTTGACAACGGCGGCAAAGAACTGCGTACCAAGCTGGAGCATCTCGGACTGGACAAGGACGAAGCCTCCGCGTTGGTACGCGAACTGGAAGAGACGGACAAAACCTGCATTCTCGTCGTGCGCGAGCTGCGTGACAACATCATCGACCTGACCTAGTCCCTCTTCTCCTGCCTGTTGATACACCAGGCCCCAACGCTGGTCAGGTGGTTGGCTGCTATCGCCACCAAAAAAAGACAAGCACAGGGCTTGCCTTTTGGGAAGCGTTATTCACGATTCTGCTCGGCGTTTACATGCACGTCTTCCAACAGCTCGTCCAGTTTGGCAAAAGCCGCTTCTTCCTCGGCCTCGTCCAACGCCATCAATTCGTTGTCTTCCACACCGAGGATGAACACATCCAGCTCATCCTCTTCGTCGGCTGCTGGCGCTTCGTCCAGCGCCGGCGTCAGGGCGACATACTGCCGACCGTTCAGTTCAAACAGCGCAATCACCTCGAAATCGCCGACAACCTCACCGTTTTCATCGTCCAGACTGATCACATCGCCCACTTGCAGTGCCTTGTTTTCCAATTCACTGTTCAACAGCTTCACGTCCTTTTTTCCAGGGTTTATCAGCTTTCTTCCCAATCTTACTGTTTTTTTTAGCGTGATGCAAAAATATTTCACTGTGAACTTTTGTCACCTGCTGAGGTAAATCCTTTATCCCCATGAAGAAACGGCATGCCATCACGGCATGCCGCTGCCCGTTTCCACCTTACTCGGAGAGCACTTCGATCAAGCCCTTTTCCATCAAAAACGCTTCTTCCGCCTGCAGAATGGTAATGATCTCGTCCCGCCCGACTCTCATCCCCGCGGTGGCGAGACGTCGTTCGATAAAGGTCAGCAGTTCTTCAAAATCGACAATCTTTACTTCCCGTTCTTCCTGGTTGGCCATTGGAAGTACCCTCCCTCTTATCAAGCATGATTGTATTGTACACAATCGTTACCGTTTTTTCCAACCCAACCAGGAGCGACGGACAGGTTTGAGCAGATACCCGCTCCAGATCACCAGGACGGCGCTCAAGAAGCAGCAGGCGATGACAAAGAACAGCCACGGGTCCATGAACAGCCGCAAATCATCCCCCGGATCAACGCCCAGAATACTAAACATGACAAATACCGGATTGAGCGAACAGAGAATCTGCATTCCAAGGTAATCAAACGGATGAACGCCAGGTGGCGATATTTCCTCGATTAGCTGAGCAAGAAATAAGACGATGATCCCAGTGCCGACGACGAAGAAAAATGCCAATCCATACGCGATGATCGTACTGACACCCGTCCGCCTGATCCAGGTGGAGCAAAACAACCCCAGCGAGCCGAAGAACAGAATGTTGACGGCAAAAAAGACGACCATGGTCAGCAATTGGCTGGGTGAGATCCCGCCGTACAGAAAGAGCAGGCTGTACAGCGGCACGGAAGCCACCACCAATAGGAAAATGTAAGCCAGGGAGGTTACCAGCTTGCTTGTCACGATCTTGAACGGAGACAATTGGGTGGTCAGCAGGATATTGAGCGTCTGCCGCTCCCGCTCTCCGCTGATCGTTCCTGCCGACAGCGCCGGTGCGACAAAGCAGAACATCGCGTACTGGACGACAGCCATCACCACAAACACTTCCCGTTCTTCTCCTGGCACGGACAAGGAGTTCATTTGCTCCAGATACAGGTATCCAAACAGGAGCGCTCCCATCACCAGCAGGTAAAGTGCGAGAATCCAGATGCTTTTTTTGCTGCGAAACCGCTCCCGCATCTCCTTGACAATCAGCGGGTTGGTAAAGAAGGCGCCCATCAGTTGCCCACTCCTTCCGTTATCGCCAGAAAGACGTCTTCCAAATTTTCATTTGAATCACCGAAATGGACGACCGGAATACCCTCTGCGATGAGGCGGCTGAGCAGCTCCGCTTTGTCCTCTTCCGTTCCGGTGAAGTGAAAGCGAAAGTGGCTGCTCTTGTTGTCCAGACGCCGTACGTACGGCGATTGGGAGAGAATGGCTTCCGCCTGTTCCTGCCTCGACAATACCTTGAGCTGCATCACTGATATGCCCCGTGTGCCGACGCTGACTTCGTCCACGTCACCGCAGGCGATCAGCCGTCCTTTTTCAATGACGCCAATCTGGTCACACAACTCTGCCAGTTCCGGCAGGATGTGCGAGCTGATCAGGATCGTCTTGCCCATTGAGCGCAGTTGTTTGAGAATCTCCCTCATCTCGATGCGCGCTCGCGGGTCCAGCCCTGATGCCGGCTCGTCGAGGATCAGCACGTCCGGGCTGTGAACAAGACAGCGGGCCAATCCCAGCCGCTGTTTCATGCCGCGAGACAACGAATCAACGTAGGCGTCCGCCTTGTTGGACAGATTGACCAGTTCCAAGAGATCCGCAATCAGCGATTTCCGTTTGGCAGCCGGAATGTTGTAAGCACTGGCGTAAAAGTCCAGATATTCCGTCGCTTTCAGATTGTCGTACACGCCAAAAAAGTCAGGCATGTAACCCAGCGACTGCCGTACAGCCTTCGGTTCTTTCTCCACATCATAGCCGGCCACGTACGCCTTTCCGGAGGTTGGGGCGAGCAAAGTGGCGAGGATCAGCATGGTCGTCGATTTGCCGGCACCGTTTGGCCCGATAAATCCGAACACCTTCCCCTGCTCAATTTCCAGATTGAGATCGGTCAGCGCCTCCAGTTTGCCATATTGCTTGGTCAAGTGTTCCGTGCGGATCATCGCTTCTCCTCCTCCCCTTCCACCTGAAACATCGGCGTAGGCAGCGAGAGCCGCTGCGCAGACGGATTGCGAAAACGGATCAGAAGGTTACCCTCATCGTTGAGGTACTCGTCCACCTCTTCCTCCAGCACTACTCGCTGCGTTCGTTCCAGCGGTTTCCAGGTATTGCTTTTGGCGTGGAAAACCTCTTTTTCAAACGGGCGGTAGGGACTGAGGTCGAGCGGGACGGTCAGCCGCTTGATCTCCACTTCCGCCTGTCCGGCGGCCAGGGCAAAAGTCATACTGCCCTCGACCAGTTCATAAACATTCGGGCCAGTCGTGAAGAATTCACCCTTCTCTTCTTTGAGCTGTACAGGCAGAGTGCCGTAAGGGTAGACAACCAACCCGGTATTGTTGGGCACAAGCTTGATCTCCTGGCGTAAGACGGAATAGTAGTACGGCTGATGTGCTTCTTCCATCGACAAGATGGGAAGCGGCTGCGTGGAGGTGCCAATCAGCCGCACACCTGTTCCACCGCCTGCCAACACCTCCCGTTCCAGCTCTTTGTTTCGCTCTTCTCGCGTAAGCGTTTCACGTGAAGCCCGCTGTCCGGTGGGTTGGGGCATGGCGTACGGTTCGATTTTCTCGTCGACCATCTTTTCTTCGCCCTGCTTCAGAGGACCGAGCGCAACCCGCTGCATGCCAAGATCCACATACAACTCATCGATGTCAAAAGCGGTGTCATTGCGTATGGTACCTCTCAGATGCTCACCTTCTACCGAAAGGTTCGACGCAAAGGAGCCGACATCTCTTTTCATCCCAGCAGCCGATATCTGCTTGACCGTCAGATAAGGTACGTTTTCAAGCGTAATCCGGGTCGGCTGTCCCGTTTCCTGTACCACATGTGCCTGCGTGTCTTTATCGTAGCCACCGTACCTTTGGGTGGGGCTGACGACAAACCTCGGATCGGCCACAATTGTATTCGACCCTCCTGAAATATCGAGGAACGAGGTCGTTGTGCGCACTTCCGCCAGCTTGTCGTGGACAATCTCGATGGAAGAGACGGCATAACTGGCATTTTCCCTGGCCACCTGGGCTCGCCCCACAGTAAAGACGCCAATCGACAGCAGTATGGCCAGCGCAGGGATCAGCCCCCACGCCCACTCACGTCTGTCCAGACGTTTCAGGATGAGGTACAGGCATGGTGCCACCAGAATCACGTAGGCAGCCCAGAAAACAAACATCCACTCGGCAGCAGGCGTGCTGACACCGGGGATCATCTGGCTCAACGACGTCCCGGAGTAGTCAAACAGACTGCGCATGTTCCGTTCGATCCGCTCATACGCGCCGTAGCGGTTCAGCAGGTGCTGCCACAGCGCACGGTTGTGCTGCCACGAAGCCAGCGGTTCTGCTGTTACGTCGTAATTGGCAAACAGGATCAGCCCGGCCCCCCATTCGCGGCCGATAAACAGCGGGGAGTCCTGATGATAGACCGGCAGTGAGCTGACCGGCAATTGGCTGCTTTCAGGAATCTCCTGAAGGAAGTCAAGCCTGGAGGTCTCCCCGCCGGAACCGGCCGGAATGGACAAGATATCGGCAAAAGGCCGTACCGCTTCGTCCTGCCCCGGTCCGGCCGAGAGAAGCAGCACCCCGCCGCGTTCCACCCATTCCTTGATCGCCGCCACCTGTTCATCAGACAGCTTCCCTGGCGCGGAGCCGGCCAGCGCCAACAAACCGACATTTTTATAAATCCACGACTCCGTGGGCAGCGCCTCCGGCTTGACGTTTCGCACCTTCAACGAAACGTGACCGCGTGAGGGCTGCCCATTGGTCGTTAAAAAGTGAAAGGCGTTGGGATCGTCGGCGACGACAGCGGCCGCTTGTTCGTCCTTGGCGTTGATGACAGGCAGGGGGTAACTGGCGATGATGCGCTCTCCCTTCACCACGTCTACCCGCATTTGAAATTGAAGCATATCGCCGGACAGATCAATGTGGTACTGCTTGCTTTCCCCCGCCCCCAAAGCCACGTCCTGCCGGGTTCCCACCTGGCGGTCGCTTCCGCCGGAACGGGAACGATCTTCGATAAGCACGAGCTGCCCGGCAAACGGTTCACCGTTGTTGGTCAGTGTGACTTCAAGCCGCGTCCATTGAATGAACTGGACGATTCCGTTAAAGGGAATGTCGACGGAAATCTCTATGCTTTCCGCCGCTGCGGCGGGCGATGCAGCCACCCCTGTCAACGAGAGGATCAGCACCATAATCCATTTCCACATTGTTTTTCTCTCCTTATCGCTAGTCTCGCTCGGCAATGGAAAACAACATGCCTTTTTCCGTTTTTACGGCAAGGAGCACATGCTTCCCATCTCTTGACCAACTGGCCTGTATTAACTCCCCTGCGGGCACAGCTGCAAGAGGGATGAAATCGGAGGTGTGAGGATACTCTGAAAGGTCGACAGCGGTCAGAAGCCCGTCGCCCGTCGTGAAGGTCAGGCGGTAATCGGCTGCCCAGGACGGATGCGCACCAGCTCCTATTTGAAACGCTGGCCCGTCAGCGAGATTCATCACCCAGACCGCACCGTTCTTGACGTATGCCAGCAGGTTGCCAGCGGGTGAAAAGGCTGGATCTTCACCATCCGTCCATTTCTTCGTTTGCAGCGTGACCAGATCGGTAATCCATATTTCAGGCTGTTCGCCGCCGCGAATAATTGTAAACGCGATTTGTCGGTCGTCCGGTGACCAGGCGAGGCTGCCCAGTGTGCCGGTTTCCTCTTCCCAGATCAATTGACTATTGGCTTGGGTACCGTTCGTATCCATGCTGACGATCCAAAGTCGGGAACGCTCCCCGTCCGCTTCCGTCACGGCAATTCGAGGCGAATGGTTGGCCCAGGAGAGGAACTTGTAGTTTCCGTCGGTTGCCGGGAGTCGAAACAACTGTTCATGTTCGTCTGCGAACGAATATGTGTACAGATTGTTGTCCTCAGCCAGATAGGCGACATGTTCGTCATACGGGGCCAGCGCCACCCGCTCAGGAACAGACTGCCGGGGGATCTCCAGTGTCTGTGGCCGGCCGATTCGCAGCTCATCCTGCGGCCAAAGCACAAAACCGACGAGGGCTGCCAGGAGTATTCCCGCCATCCATGCCCAATGACGCCGCCTCCTCTTTTGCAGTACCACTTCAGTACCTCGCTGACTCTGCTCCATCTGTGCGATCCGTTCCTTAAGCTTTTGTTTCAATTCTTCTTTTAGCTTGTAGTTGACCGGGACCGCCTCGCGCAATTCCTGCAAATGCGCCAACAACAGTGAAATCGTCGCGTCCTCCGTCTGCGGTGGCGTATGGCGCTCATCTCTTTTCACGACGGTCTCCCTCCTCGTACAATCTTTGCAGCTGCTGCAGCCCGCGATGCGAGATCATCTTAACGCTCGACTCCGTTTTGCCCAACACTTCCGCAACCTGGCTGATTTTCAAATCAGCAAAGTAGCGGAGCGTCAACACGTCACGCTGGTCGGGAGTCAGCATCTCCAAACGTTCTTTTAACAGTTGAATCTCTTCATTCGTCAGAGCCTGGCGTTCCGGCTGCCAGGTATCGTCGGCTTCCCCGCTTAACAACTGGCTGTCATCCACTGGTGTTTCCCGGTTGTTGCGCAAATAGTCGACAAACGTATTGTGGGCAATCCGGAAGATCCAGGAAGCGAACGGACTGGTCCGGCTGTATTGATCAAACTTCTCCAATGCTTTTAGGAAGACCGTCGTTGTCAGGTCATCCGCATCCCAGGGATTGCATACCCGGCAGCGAAGATAGCGGTTGACCCGGTCAAAGTATTCGTCATACAGTTCCGTAAAATCCCGCGATTCGTAGTTCTCTTGTTTGGGCGGCGAGGAGCTTACCCCCTCCGCCTTTTCCAACGGCATTGCCATCACACTTCCTCCAGCCTGTTGTTCTCTATCCGGTTTGACGGCAAGGAGCGCAAAAAGGTCACATCAAACCATAAAAAAATCATGAGAAAAACACCCGCCCACCGCTGCCCGCTGGTATCAGGGCAGAAGGAACGAGTGCCAATTCATTAGTCTATGCATGCTGCAAGAGCCTGTGCCAACTCGGCGATAATATCTTCATCGGCTTCAATCCCGACCGACAGGCGAACCAGTCCTCTGGTAATCCCGCTGGCCTGCCGCTGCTCCTCGGTGAGCGCACGATGGGAAGTCGTAACGGGATGAGAAACAGACGTCTCCACCCCTGCCAGCGAAGGCGCCAGCTTGATCCACTTCAGCGAGCGGTAAAAGGAGTAGACCTGGCTTTCATCCCGCAGAGAGAAGGAAACCATCGCTCCCCGCTTGGGGTTGTGGAAAAACGAGACATCTGATTCGCTCGGATAGTAAGTGGCCCGCACCGCCGGATGACGGCGTAGAAAGGCGGCAACCTGCTGCGCGTTTTCACACTGCCGCTCCATCCTCAGCGCCAACGTTTTCACGCCGCGGGCGGCCAGCCAGGCTTCAAACGGGCTAAGTGAAGCGCCGTAATTGACAATAATCTCCCTGGCTCTATCGATCAGATCGGTGCGGCCGACCAGCACGCCCGCCGTTACATCACTGTGACCGCCGATGTACTTGGTAGCACTGTGTACCACCAGATCAGCACCGAAAAGGATGGGTCGAACCAGATAAGGGGTGGCGAACGTATTGTCAATCATGGTAATCAGACCATGCTTTTTTGCTTCCCTGATCCAGTGCGGCATGTTGACCACGGTTAGCAGCGGGTTGGTAATGGTCTCCAACAGCAGCATTCTGGTTTCGGGCCGAACGTGCCCGTCCAGAGATGTCATCTGCTTCAGGTTGATCCGCTCCAGTTCGATCTGAAACCGGGACAGTTCTTTGGCCAACAGTGCATATGTGCCGCCGTACAGCTCATCAGAGGCGAGGATATGATCACCTGGAGACAGCACCGTCAAAAGTCCCGCCATAATCGCCGCCATCCCTGACGCCGCACTGACCCCTGCCTCCGCTTCTTCCAGGGAAGCAATCGCTTCCGCCAGTTCGACCTGGTTGGGATTGCCGTTTCGCGTGTACAAGTAACCGCGCTGTCCCGCATAGTACTGCTCCACTTCTTCCAGTCCGGAAAAAGCAAATACGGACGTTTGGTAAATTGGTGTCGTTTTGCTTCTTTCTTCGCCAAGCGGAGCATGACTGATATGTACTGTTTTCGTCTCAAACCGATCCATTCATGTCGCCCTCTCCCGCTTCATTTTCCATCATCATACCACAGTTCACACTGTTATGCGCCGCCTGCCACAAATCGCCAGCCGGAAGATGCCCATGTAAACAGTTTGATTATAGTTCGGTCACACTTTGGTAACAGCTTTATTGTATCGTTTTTTCTACCCACGTTACCAGAAGGGGGACTACTGATCGTGGTCGCGACATTTGGGGACAAGTATCTCACTTGCCAATTAGGAGGTTGAACAATGAACACGCGTCGTTTCTGGCTTATGTTTTGCTTGCTTGCAAGTGCTGTCCTGCTGTTTGCCGGCTGCAGTGGAAAGGAAGATGTCGCCTCTCCACCAGACACCCCTGCCGGACAGCAAGACGGTCAGGCGAACCACAACGAGGAAGAAGCAGAACAGCCTGGTGAGCCGCCGAAAAAGATCGGTGATCGGCAGTACGACAAACCACCGGCCATGCAAATCGACACCAGCAAAACGTACAAGGCAACCGTAGACACGACCGCAGGTACGTTCACAATCCAACTGTTTGCAAAGGATGCGCCAAAAACAGTGAACAACTTCATCTTTCTGGCAAAGGAAAAATTTTACGACGGTCTTACCTTTCACCGGATCATCAAGAACTTCATGATCCAAACCGGGGATCCGAAAGGCGACGGCACCGGAGGTCCGGGGTACACCTTTGAAGACGAGCTGGACACTGGGCACAAATACGAAATTGGTGTGGTAGCGATGGCCAACGCCGGAAAAGACACCAATGGAAGCCAATTCTTCATTGGTACCGGGGAGGAAGTGTCGGGACTCAATAACTTCCCCCATTACACCATCTTCGGCAAAGTGATCAAGGGGATGGACGTGGTACAGAAAATTGCCGCCGGGGAAACAAAAAACAACCCGCATTTAAATGAGAACAGCGCGCCGGTCAACCCCGTAAAAATCAAGTCAATTACCATCCAGGAGGGCTGACCAGGGATAAAGCGATCAGCCGGACAGCGCAAGGACAAGAAACAATCTGAAACAAGTTCACCATATTTTATTTTTGTTTTATGTTCGCTTTACTTTTGCCTGATATATTATATTTCGAGCGAACATATTTCAACGTTACAAAAAACAACCGTAACTGTTACGCTTCTACCGGTAAGCATACCCAAGTCGAGCATGCGTGCGTGAACCTGGGCATGTCTACCGCGTGGGAACCTGCTGTTGGCAGGCGTTGGGTGAGAGCGGCTGCCTGTCACAGCATGACGGCTGTTTTCCGATCATCCCCCTATTGCATTCCGCCCTTGTGACGGAATGCACTTTTTTTATGCAATAGGTAATTGTTGTTTACATTCCCATTCCCAACAACCTGACCAATTGAAAAATTGATATTGACAAAGGAACAATTGATAGTAACTGTAACCATCTTTTTTTGCTTGCAAAACCTACAACTAACATTAGAATACCTATTGTTAGCACCGCCGTTATACCAAGCATTGTCATAGTTTTTTCTTCCCTCCTTGTAAATTTGTATAATAAATCATAATCCAATTTAGGTTATGAAAGAAAGCAGTCTGGTCAAAGGAGGATATGTATGAAACGATACAGTGAGATGACTCTCGCTGAATTGCAGATGGAAATGGAGCGCCTCCGCAGAGAAGCTGAAACCCTGCGAAAGCGGGGCGACATGGTCACCCTCGGCATCCTGGAACAAAAATATTTCCTGGCCAAATCGTACTACCTGGGAACAAAACCATTTCAGATTGGCAGACGATACCGGGTCTACGGACATGATGTGCCGTTCGAAATTGAATACTTCAATGGGGTATTCGCCTGGGGGCGTTTTCAGGGCAGCACCGAGCAGACCGGTTTTCCGGTTGGAATGCTGGATACAGAAACACCCCCTTTTTAACGGGATGTGCGTGTGGTGGTCAGCCAACCGACGAGCTGCCGGAAGGCCACCGCGCGCCACGCAAGGTGGCAAACCTTGGACATTCACATGGCAGTCGGTTATGATCTAGGAAGGAATAACCTGCAGGTCTGAAAACAATCAGATTATCCTATCCATAGAAAGTGAGCTGCTGCAATGGACGTCATTAACATCATCCTGCTTTCTTTGTTGGCGCTGGGTATTCTCGGAAGCAATCTGACCATTTCAATTGCTGTATGTATTCTGCTGCTCCTTCGGCTGCTGCAGGCCGACCGTGTGTTTCCCTATTTGGAGCAGTACGGGCTCCAGGTAGGAATTGTCGTCCTGACCATCGGCGTATTGGCTCCCATCGCCAGCGGAAAAATTAGCCCGGAAACCATGTACAAAACACTGGGCAGCTGGCATTCGCTCCTGGCTATTCTGATCGGCGCCTTTGTCGCCTATCTGGGGGGACGCGGTGCGACGCTCATGTCGGAAAGTCCGCTGGTTGTAACCGGTCTATTGATTGGAACGATCGTCGGCGTGGCCGTCTTCCGCGGGGTGCCGGTTGGCCCGCTGATCGCCGCCGGGA
Organism: Brevibacillus sp.; assembly: GCA_017656235.1. GTDB lineage: Bacteria > Bacillota > Bacilli > Brevibacillales > Brevibacillaceae > Brevibacillus_E. Next base: position 560,715 of record JACDOF010000001.1, on the reverse strand, counting down.
TCATGGCTTTTGTACTGCAGTTTGTGCCAAAAGCTTAGTTCCCCTTCGCACTCACATTTTCCTCGTCTGACTGCATACAATGTTGGAAGTAGGTCAAAACAGAAAGGACGAGGAGTGTCATGCACATATACGAGCGAGATGGAGGATATGTGGCTGAAACCATTTACCAGTCGGAGCGAATTGTCAAGTATGGCCGCACCTCCGAAGAAGCACGAAAACGGCTGCTCATCACGCTGATGGTTATTGAGATGATTGGCTGAATTCTGCCTGCATACCCCGGGTGAAAAGCGGATAGGCTAGGAATCAGTGCCATCGTCTCTTGGAAAGGAGCGTGTCGGGATGAGGCAGCATACCAGTGAAGCGGTTGACCTGGTGGCCAAGATCAGGAGGAAAACAGCTGCACTCAACCGGAACAATTTGACCCGAACCCAGGCCTATCTCGACTTCTTCACCCGTTATCCCGAGGTGGAGTGGGCGCTGCTCGCCCACCTTGTTTCACGCAATGGCGGTTGGAATATGACTGACTTGCGCGGCGAGTGGCTCCCCCGGCTGATGTCGGATGAGGATATCCGCTCGTTTTTTGCCTTTCTGGAACGCAGCAACTGGCTTATCTTCCACGATGCCTACGCACAGCTGCTGCTTTACGCGGAGATGAAACGCGCAGGGGCGGACTTGACTGCGCTTTTGCCTGCACTAGGCGTTTCCCGCTTTATGGTCCCGATCTGGCGGGATTTTTTGTACAGCCAAGACTCGCAGCGCCTGTCGCGCGCGCTGATCATTAACGAACAGCAGTACGTGGAACAGCGGGTGGTACGCCAACCGTTTTACCGACATCAGGTTTTGCAGAGTTTCGCCTTCCTGGCGCAGTCCGTTTTGTCACTCAATCAGGTGCTGTTTCCGTACCGGGAACGCCCCGGGGATGAGCCGCTGCAATTGATCGGTGTCAGCATAAACAATTTCCCTGACGTCGACACCAGAATTAACGTCGGCATCACCTTGTACAAGCTGTTGTTTGACGACAGCAAGCGTTTGCGGTCCATCCTCGGCTGGGCCAAAGAGATCAAACACACTGGTTCGCGAGCCGACTACTGGCCCCATCTGTTTACACCGGTGCGACCGATCCGGTTTGAAGAACCGTATCAGGAGCGGCTGTCAGGGGCACGTTTGCTCCCCGGCCGGCCCAAACTGTACAGCCCTCCCCTCAGAAAGGTATGGCCCGACACAGTCCAACCGGCTGCCGACGGAGTCGACTGGTATCGTAACGAGCGCTGGCTTCGCTATCTGGAAGAAAGCGAGCCGATTGCAGCGATCAACGAAACGGACTACGCAACCGGACTAAACATGGTCGAGGCCGGTCTGCGGATGGTTGCGTTGTTCACCTAGCTGTAAGAGGCACAAATCCTCCCTGCGGTGGGGGCATCATTGGCGATACGGGATGGATCACATGCCTGCCCTGGGCTCCCGGACACTTTCAAAAAAGGGGAAAATCACGGATAATGAAGAGTAAAGTGTCTCATGAGGACGTGTTATCATTTGTGGCGGAAATGGAAAGAAGTGTATCACAAGTACTGGCTGGATCGCCCGTATCGCCCGGGACGGAAGGTAGGCGGTTATCAGATTGAGTCCGTTCTGGGGATCGGCAGTTACGGAATTGCTTATCTCGCCTCCTCCCCTTCCGCAGACGGATTGGTAGTCGTCAAACAGACCAAGCCAAGCCGTAAAGGTCACCCCAAGGGGCTGGCGATGCAGCAATATGAGAAAAACGTGCTGGAATCGCTTCAGCACCCCCAGATTCCACGGGTTGTGGACCATTTTGTTCTGAACGGTCAGGGATTTTTGGTGATGTCCTATATGCCGGGTGTGACTGTCGAGCAGTTGTTGTTCGAATACAAGCGGAAATACAGCGAAGTTGATGCGGTTCGCCTGGTCCGCCAGCTGGCCGGAATAGTCGATTACCTGCACCGGCAAGGCGTGATTCACCGCGATGTACGCATCCCCAACGTGGTCATGAACGGCAGCCGGCCATACCTGATCGATTTTGGTTTAGCCCGTTTTCTGGGAGACCCGCCTACTTACGCTGCTGAATCGCTGGATGAATACCCGGAGGAAAAACAGGTAAAGCGGGCTGTTCACCCCTCCAGTGACTTGACAGCGCTTGGCCATTTTCTGCTCTTTCTGCTTTACTCCACCTACGAAGCGGAAGAGACGCAGCCGGAACGAAGCTGGCGGGAAGAATTATCCCTCTCCCCGGACCTCCGGGCAATTGTAGAGAAACTCTTCCAAAATGAGGGCGGGTACCGTTCCGCAAGTGAACTGATCCACGACCTGGACCGCTTTCTTCTCATCCAAAAAGCAGTACCGTAACCCTACGATACTGCTTGTGGATGTCAGCGGTTATTGCTGTCAAGTCGGGTCTCTTTACGTTCCTGTCTGTCGTGCCTGTCCTTCTCCGTCCGTTGATTGATGCTTCCCGGCGGATTGGTTCGGTATTCTTCGATCTGACGTTGAAACGCTTTGTCAAAGCCGCGCACCGCGGATCACCTCCCACCGCTATTGTCCCCGATTCGGACCGATCCATCCTCGAAACCGCATTCCTGCGGTTCCCCACTAGAACGTTGGATAGTGGAGATCAAGACGCATGAAGGCTAGAGGTGATATCCTCCGGCCTTTTTTTGCGCCTTTTTTATTCAGCTTCGTCCACTGCTTCCGGATTGTGTCCTGATGATTGAATTGTCCCAAAAACCTGCGTATGATGAAAGAAGCATGCGTGAGGAGGCCGTAAGAATGATAAAGATTGATCTTTCCAAAATGAGCGATTCAACTCCAGCCGTCCGCATCACTGTTTCCCCTCTCTTTGAAATGGCAGCAAGCTTGCACACCCTGACACAGGTACTGCCCACCCTGCACCACCATCAATGGGTGAAAAAAAGCATGGACATCATGAAAAAGGAGGGAATTTATGCCGAATGGCTTTACTTTTTCCCCCTGTTTTGCTATGCCATCCCTTCCCTCTTCGCCGTGCATCGGACAGAATCGCTCCAGACGGAGGAAGAACAGTTCACCTATCTGGCGGAGCTGCCGCTTGACCAGTTCGTCCAGTCTCTCCAGGAATCACTTCAGTCCAGCGTTCAGCGAACAGCTCAGGCAAATGCCGCCAAATCGCTGCTCCACGATCTTTGGGAAGAACCGGAATTGACCAGAGGGCGCTTCAACCTGTTTGTTTCCGCTTACATTCATTACATTTTCAAGGATAAATGGGAATCATTCCAATCTATTGTGTCACGCGAACGGCTGCGCTTTGCGACGCTGCGGAGTCCACAGGCGGCCTGTCTGTTTTTGCAGGAAATCTTCCCCTTCCCCATTCAGCTTGATCCTGCTGAAGTGATCTATTTGCCGCTTGCAGCGGCAGAACAAGGTGCGGCCGAAACGAAGAGGATTGCCCTGCATCCAAGCTGGTTTATGCCTCATCCGCCTCAGTATACGCAGAGTGGTGACACGCTGCACGTAACCTACGGGCTGATCCATTATCCGATTGAACAAAGCCGCCTCTAAGGCGGCCACCGGACCCGCTTAATTGATCCACTAGGGAAAACCTTTTGAAAAAAACCTCATGCCGCTGCCAGAAATGTGGTATGATGAGGTGAACTACGCGTAACTACGCTGAAGAATGGAGCAAACACATGGCAGAACATTATGCGGTCAAGCTGCTTGACCATCGTCTGGAACCGATATTGCGAGAATTGTACGATACCCACCGTGAGCGTGCTGCCAGAATTGACTGGAGCTATCACGAGTTTCTCCCTTGGGACAAGGGGAGATGCTTCAAACGGGACCCTTGGCATATCAGTCAGCGCACACTATCCGATGAAGTGTACACGGCTATTGAGACAGCCCTGCTGACGGAGGTTAATCTGCCCTGGTTTACCACCTATCTTTCCGTGACGTTCAAGGGGTCGCTGGAAGTCTTGACCCAGTTTGTCCACACGTGGACAGCAGAGGAAGATCAGCACTCCTCACTTTTGGAGACGTACCTCCTGCTCACCCGCAATGCCGATCCCGATGCGCTGCACCGTCTGCGTAAACTGGTTGTCGAGCAGGGATTCGAACCTGATCTGGAATCCGCCCTGGAAACCATGGTCTACACCACCATACAGGAGCTTGCGACGATGGTTTTCTACAATAATGTAGCCAAGGCAGCCGCACCTTATGATCCAGACCTGTCCCGTCTGCTCCGGCGGTTGGCCAAGGACGAAACCCTTCACTTCGCCTTTTACCGTGATGCCGTAAAAGCATACTTGTCCATCGACCACAATTACATCTACTACATTGAAAAGGTGATGACCACCTTCCGAATGCCCGGCAGCAGTATGCCCGATTTTGAACAAAGAATGAGCGTAATCGCGGCTAAAGCGAACTACGGACCGATCGCCTACTTCAACCAGGTGTACGAGTACCTGATACACTACTGGGGCGTTGACGCCTTGCAGCCGAGCCGGACGGAAGCCCAACATGCCAAGGTACGCCTGCTCAAACATTACGACAAAATGAAACGAGTCACTGAGCGACTGGCGGCGCGCGGGGCAAGTTAGGTTCCTGCACGCAGGTCAGTCAGTCTCTCGTCAAAACAGCCTTGCTCATCCGCTGAGCAAGGCTGCTTTTATGATGGGTTATGATCCTCGTCTACTTGTTCAATACATGAATCGGGTGACCGGCAGCCAGTTCTGCTGCTTCCATTACCATCTCGCCAAGGGTCGGATGAGCGTGGATGGTCAGTTCGATGTCTTCGAGCGTCGCTCCCATTTCAATAGCCAGCCCCACTTCGGCAATGATGTTGGATGCTTCCGGTCCAACGATCTGCGCGCCCAGAACCACTCCTGTTTCCTTGTCGGCAACCAACTTGACAAATCCCTCACCGGCGTTTACCGACAGTGCCCGACCGTTGGCTGCAAACGGAAAGCGGCCGACAGTGCAGTTGATCCCCTGTTCTTTGGCTTCCCGCTCACTGAGGCCGACGCTGGCAATTTCGGGATCGGAGAAGACAACCGCCGGAATTGCCTTGTAGTCTACCGCAGACGCATGACCGGCAATCGCTTCCGCAGCTACTTTGCCTTCATAGGAAGCTTTGTGAGCCAGTGCCGGACCTTCCACAATGTCGCCGATGGCGTAGACGTTGGGTATGCTGGTTTGCCCCTGTTTGTCTACAACCACGTAGCCCTTTTCAGTCAGTTTCATGCCGATATCCTGAAGGCCCAACTCATCCGTGTTGGGGCGGCGGCCTACGGTTACCAGTACGTACTCGGCTTCAAACGTCTTTTCTTCCCCTTTTACTTCCGCAGTGACGACCACGCCATCCTTGGTTTCCTCCATACCCTTGGCCAGTGCTTTGGTGTGAATCTCCGCCTGCAGCTTCTTCAGCTTTCGTTCCACCAAACGGGTCATTTCCGGTTCAAAACCAGGCAGGATTTGATCCGCACCTTCCAGGATCGTCACTTTGCTGCCGAAGCGGGCGTAGACGCTGCCCAGCTCGATGCCAATGTACCCGCCGCCGATCACGATCAAGCTCTTGGGAATCTCTGTAAGATTAAGCGCCTCCGTGGAGGAGAGCACGCGTTCGCCAAACTTGAATGCCGGCAGCTCAATCGGCCGCGAACCGGTAGCAATGATGCAGTGGTTAAACTTGTAGCGGTTCACCTCATAACCGTTGAGCACCCGCACTTCGTTTTCGCTGACGAACAGCGCCTCCCCTTGTACGGTCTGGATCTTGTTTCCCTTGAACAGCGAACCGACGCCGCCGGTAAGCTGGTTTACGACCTTCTCCTTCCACGCTTGTACCTTGGCGAAGTCGACGGTCACTTCTCCGGCAGAAATCCCGAGCTGTTCCGCTTTCTTCATTTGTTCGAAAGTATGGGAAGCATGGATCAGGGCCTTCGACGGGATGCAGCCAACGTTGAGGCAGACACCGCCGAGATTGCCCCTCTCAACGACCGTCACGCTTTTGCCCAGTTGGGCGGCACGAATCGCTGCCACATACCCGCCGGGACCGGCGCCAATGACGAGCACATCAACTTCTGTGGTAAATTCTCCTACTACCATGTTATCCCTCCATGACCAACAGTGTCGGGTTTTCCAACAACTGTTTCACGTAGTTCACAAACCGCTGCGCCGGTTCTCCGTCCACCAGACGGTGGTCAAAGCTGAGCGAAAGCGAAAGAACGGAACCGACAACGATTTCGCCATTTTTGACAACCGGTTTTTCCGTAATCCGGCCGACACCCAAGATCGCCACTTCCGGATAATTGATGATCGGTGTGAAGAACATGCCGCCTGCGGAACCGATATTGGTAATACTGAAGGTAGATCCTTTCAACTCGTCAGGCCCCGCTTTGCGTTCACGCGCCTTCGCCGCCAGTTCGCTGATCTCGCTGGCAATTTCGAAGATCGATTTGCGGTCGGCCGCCTTCACCACCGGTACCAGGAGGCCTTCATCGGTGGAAGTGGCAATGCCGATGTTGTAATACTTTTTGTAAATAATCTCTTGTTTCTCGTCATCAATGGATGCGTTCAGTTCAGGGAACTTTTTCAAGCCCGCCACAACAGCCTTGACGATAAAGGGCAGATACGTAAGCTTGATTCCCTTTTCTTCCGCGAGCACTTTTCCTTGCTTGCGCAGCGCAATCAGTTCGGTCACATCGACCTCATCCAGGATGGTCACATGTGGTGCCGTGTATGCCGATTTTACCATCGCCTTACTGATCGCTTTGCGAATGCCCTTCAGCGGCACGCGCTCTTCCACTTCACCAGCCTGGGCTGCATAATGAACAGCTGCCGCCTTCTGGGCTTCTTGTACGTTGGCTGCCGCTTCAACCTCACGCTCCGCTTGTACGTCAGGCTGCTTCTGGACGGCCGCCTGGGCACCGCCAGCCAGGAACTGGTCCACATCTTGCCGCGTAATCCGACCTTGTTTGCCGCTTCCCGGCACCAGGGCCAAATCGACCCCTTTTTCCCGAGCGTACTTGCGCACAGACGGTGTGGCAAGTATGTACTTGCGGTCAATTGGTGCCGCTGCTTGGGACTGGGAAGTCTGGACAGCAGTCGGGGTATCAAGCGGCTTGCTGGTGTTGGCGTTTACTTGTGCGCCAATGTCACACCCCGGCTCTACTTTTGCTGCCGGCTGTTCCTGAGATGCTTCCTGCTTCGCATCGTCTCCACCTGCATGGGAAGGTTGTTCAGGTACCGCACCATCCACGTCAAAGACAACCAGCGTATCCCCGACGACGGCAACGGTTCCTTCTGCCACTTTTATCTCTGCCACTTTCCCTTTGACAGGGGACGGAATCTCGACGACGGCCTTATCGTTTTGGACCTCCAGAATGACCTGGTCTTCTTCCACCACGTCCCCCGGCTTTACGTGCCACTTGACGATTTCGCCTTCGTGAATACCTTCCCCGATGTCCGGGAGCTTGAATTCAAAACGACTCACGTGTGTTCCCTCCTAATCATATCCATTCGTCGGAAAAGAAGGCGGAAAGCTCCCCTTTCCGCCGTCTGAAAGCAGATCTCAGAAGTCAAGCACCTGAACCAGTTTGTCCACAACCCGCTGTACGTCAGGCAGCCAGATGTCTTCTGCCTGAGCAAACGGATAAACCGTATCCGGTGCAGTGACGCGAAGCACGGGCGCTTCCAGGTGCAGGATGGCGCGTTCGTTGATTTGTGCCATCACTTCTGCCGCAACCCCGGCAGATTTTTGCGCTTCCTGAACGACGATCGCCCGGTTGGTCTTTTTCACCGATTCGATCACGGTATCCATGTCCAGCGGATTGATCGTTCTAAGGTCGATCACTTCCACTTTCGCGCCGCGCATTTTTTCGATCTCTTCCGCCGCTTTCAGGCTGGTGTGTACCATCGCCCCATAAGTGACGATCGTCACATCGGTGCCCTCACGCACCACATTGGCTTTGCCCAGCGGGATCGTGTACTCGCCTTCCGGCACTTCTTGACGGAACGAACGGTACAGCTTCATGTGCTCCAGGAAAATAACCGGATCGTTGTCGCGGATGGAGGAGATCAACAATCCCTTGGCATCGTACGGATTGGACGGAATGACCACTTTGACCCCGGGTGTTTGCAGGAACAATCCTTCCAGCGAATCGGCATGAAGCTCAGGCGTCTTCACCCCGCCGCCAAACGGAGAACGGAAGGTGATCGGGCTGTGGTAACGGCCGCCGGAACGGTAGCGCATCCGCGCTGCCTGCGAGGCGATTGCGTCAAACGTTTCAAACACAAAACCAAAGAACTGAATTTCCGCTACGGGACGGAAACCGTTGATGCTAAGGCCAACGGCCAGACCTCCGATCCCCGACTCCGCAAGCGGTGTGTCAAAAACGCGGTGTTCGCCAAACTCTTTTTGCAAACCGTCAGTGGCGCGGAATACACCGCCGTTAACCCCTACGTCTTCCCCAAACACAAGTACCTTCTCGTCGCGCGCCAGCTCTACGCGCAGCGCGTCGGTAATGGCTTGAACCATCGTCATTTGCGCCATGGTTTACTTCGACTCCTTCTCCACATACTCTGCCTTTTGCTCTTCCAGACCACGCGGCAGTGTTTCATACATGACATCAATCAGATCGCTAACCTTCATTTTTGGATACTCGTCTGCTTTCTTGATAGCGTCAGCTACTGCCTGTTTCGCTTCCTCGATCACAGCTTCCTCGTCCTTTTCGCTCCACAGTCCTTTGCCTTCCAGGAACTTGCGGAAGCGGATCAGCGGGTCGCGCTGCTCCCATTCGCCCTGCTCCTCGCTGGTGCGGTAACGAGTCGGGTCGTCACCGGCCATTGTGTGCGGACCGTACCGGTACGTGAGCGCCTCGATCAAAGTCGGTCCTTCTCCGTTGATTCCGCGCTGCTTCGCCTCCTGGGTTGCCTTGTACACCGCGAGAACGTCCATGCCGTCCACCTGCACACCTTTGATACCGGCCGCCACGGCCTTGATGGCGATGCTTTCAGCGGCCGTCTGCTTTTCAAACGGCACGGAAATGGCATAACGGTTGTTCTGCGAGACGAAGATCGCCGGAAGTTTGTATACGCCGGCAAAGTTAAGCCCTTCGTAAAAATCGCCCTGCGAAGTTGCTCCGTCCCCGAAGTAGGTGATGGCGACACGCTTTTCATTGCGCAGTTTGAAGCCCATCGCCACACCGGCTGCCTGGGTACATTGGGCGGCAATGATGATTTGCGGCATTAAAACGTTTACATCCTCGGGGATTTGACCGCCGTGAATGTGTCCCCGCGAATATAGGAACGCTTGATATAAGGGCAGCCCGTGCCAGACCATTTGCGGGATGTCGCGATAACTCGGCAGGATAAAGTCCTCTTTGGCCAGCGCCGACTGCGAACCGATCATCGAAGCCTCCTGTCCCGCAACAGGAGCATAAAAGCCCAGTCGTCCCTGACGGTTCAGGCTGATCGCCCGCTGGTCCCACACGCGGGTGAAGACCATTTTGTGCATCAGATCGCGCAATTGTTCGTCGGACAGCTCCGGCATCAATTCAGGGTTGACCACTGTACCGTCTGGTGCCAGAATTTGCAGTGGAGTATTGTTACCAGCTTGTTCTACAGCAGCAGAAACGCTCATGTACCTTTCACCTCTTTGTTTAAAGTAACGTACCCCCGGCTGGAGGTATTGGGCCGCAAACGCTTTCCTTTGTCGGCCGAAGCCTGTTATAGTGCAGTTTACGAATCTGTTTTTATTGTTATAATCGCGCTATTACAGGCTTTATTTATGAACTGTTATCATTTATCATAAAATCTGTATCAGTATTTTGCAAGGATAACTTTTAGCAAAATCTGCACACCAGAGTTTGGCGTGCTTGCTGAAATCAGGAGACGAGGTGGATACGTTGGCAGACTATCTCAAGCGTACAATTGTCAAGGAAGAGGTACCCAGCAGCCTGCTTGGAGAGCCGCGTTCGGTAAAAGTTTACCTGCCGCCGGGGTACAACGAACTGCTTACCTATCCCGTCCTGTACTGCCAGGATGGCAATGATTTCTTTACCATGGGGCGGATCGCCACCTTGACGAACAAATTAATTCTCGATGAAGGCATGGAACCGATCATCATCGTCGGCGTGTCCGTTGATCGCAGCAAGCGGACCAGCGAGTACTCGGCCACTGGTGCGCGAAACCACACCTACAAACAATTTTTTGCCGAGGAACTGCTCCCCTACATGGAACAGCGCTATCCCGTACGCCAGACAGCCCAGGGCAGAGTGTTGGCCGGCGACTCATTGGGTGGAACCGTTTCCCTTCACCTGGCGCTCGATTATCCTGACCTGTTTCATGGTGTCCTGTCTTTGTCAGGGGCGTTTTTTCAGCCGACACTGGAGCGGATTGGCCAGGAATCCGATCTCTCCTGGCTTCGTTTATGGATGGTCGTGGGACTGCAGGAGACTGCCGTTGAGACCCACATCGGCACCTTTGACTTTGTCGATTGCAATCGGCGCACACGTCAAGCCCTCGCGGACAAACAGGCAAAAGTCACATATGTAGAAGACGCCGGCGAACACCTGTGGGGGTTTTGGCAGCGAATGCTGCCCGACGGACTGCGACACTTCTTTTCTGGCCTCTATTTTAAATAATGAAGCTACGGTTAGTATTTCTTTTCCACTTTTGATTTAGTCCCTGCTTTCCGCCGACGGCCGGCCAATCATCCAGAAGCACAATGGAAAAAAGAAGCAACACCCAAAAAATAAAGCATTTCTGATTCCTTATCTGAATCGGAAATGCTTTTGGATAGACCTGAGCTACTTCAGCAGCCGAATAAACTCGCGCATGAAGCCGGGCAGGTCCGGCCAGGCGTGACCGCTGACCAGCTTGTCGTGGACGTACAGCGTCTCCTCTTTGTATACCGCACCCGCTGCCTCCACCTCGGGCCGACAAGCCTGGTAGGCCGTCATCTCTCTGCCCTGCAGGTGTTCCCTGACCTGCGTCAGCACCTGCGCGCCGTGGCATATGACCGCAACCGGTTTGTTGGCTTCAAAGAAATGGGCGACGATCGATTTCAACCGGGGGTGAAGCCGGATATGCTCAGGAGCACGTCCGCCCGGGATGATCAGACCGTCGAATTCGACCGCTTTTACCTCGTCAAAGGAAAGATGCGAATCGAGACGGTAGGCCGGCTTCTCCGTGTACGTTTCGCTGTGCGGCTCAAAGTCATGACATACGGTATGCAGTGTTTTCTTGGTGGGGGAAGCGATCACAGTCTCGAAGCCTTCTTCCAGACAGCGATAGTAGGGGTAGAAGATTTCGAGAGCCTCGACGGCATCACCAGATACGATGAGCACTCTTTTTGGCATAAGATCTCTTCACCTTCCTCCTGTAATTTGGTAGGTTTTCTACTATTTTTCTGCAAATCCTCCCGTTTCTCCTGCTGGTGAAAAGAAAATAAAAAACTTTGCCCGTATTTGTTGGCAAAGTTTATTTGAATGATCAATGATGGCGGATGGGGTGGGATTTGAACCCACGAGACGAGTTATCCCCGTCTACACGATTTCCAATCGTGCTCCTTCGGCCTCTCGGACACCCATCCAGAATGATTGCCGCAGGACATGTGCCTCTGGCGACAACAAAGATTTTACTACGATTTATGCGAAAAAGTCAATGGATCTTGATCCAAACAGCCATTGGGAAAAAGTGCGTTGGCAATCCACTGCACAAAGGGTTCGCAAGGGCGGAGAGAAAACCGGTTTGCTTAGCCGATGGCAGCGCCAAGGCTGCTGCTCACGGTGTTTTCTCTCCGTTCGTCCTTCCTCACCTGTGATCACGCCCGCCGATAAACAAGACCTACTTCACTCCGCACGCTTCGGCCAAAACCTCTACGATATGCAGTACCCGTACTTCCCTTTCTCTCCCTTGCCTTTCCACGCCAAGCTTCATTTGCAGCAAACACCCCGGGTTCGTGGTCACAATTGTGGTCGCTTTCGTTTTCTCCACCTTCTCCATTTTGGCATCCAATATTTTCATCGATTCATGAAAATGAAGAAGATTGTAGATTCCTCCCGAAGCACAGCAGCTCTCGCTTCCCTCCAGTTCCACATACGTGGCGCCCGGGATTGACTTGAGCAGCTGTCGCGGCTGGTTCACGACTCCCTGTACGTTCCGCAAGTGGCAAGAATCCTGATAGGTAATGATACCTTTCCATTCATTCAAAAACGGCAGGGGGCCCAGTTCAACAAGAATCTCCGTGATATCTCTCGATTTGTCTACGAATGCTCTGGCGCGCTCCTCCCAATCGTCTTCTCCAGCCAACAGATGATCGTATTCACGCAGAGATGCGCCACATCCCCCGGCATTGTTGATATAGTAGTCGGCTTGGGACTGCTCAAAGGCCTCGATATTTGCCTTGGCCAACTCTTTTGCCTCGGCAATCAGGCCCTGGTGTGCGTGCAGCGCGCCGCAGCAGTTTTGTTTCCTCGGTATCACGACTTCACACCCGGCAAGGACAAGCAGTTCAATTGTCAGCCGGTTGGTTTGGTACATCAGTGCATCCATAATACATCCGGTAAAGAAGGCGACCCGTGCCTTTTTCTTGCCTTTGGCAGGGAAAACCGCTCCCCAACGGGTTCGTTTAACCGGCGATTCCAGCCGTGGCAGGACTTTTTCAAATTGTGCTGCCGGAAGAGAGATCGCTTCCAGTACCTTCGTTTTGCGGATTAGATTGCCCAGACCCAGCTTTTGATAGATCCAGACGAGATTACCCAATATCCGCAGGCGCCCCGGTTTTGGAAACAGTTTGGTCAGCAGCGCTTTTTTCAGCACGTGACTTCGCGCGGAAGCGTGCCTGCCCTGCTCATTCCCGGCTATTACTTCTTTGGTCGACTCCAGGATATGTCCGTACGGAACGCCTACCGGACAAGCCACCTCACATGCCCGGCAGCCCAAACATAGATCGATCGGACTTGCCAAATGTTCATCAATGTCGATTTTGCCCTCTGCCGCCATTTTCACCAGATTAATCCTGCCCCGCGGAGAGGCAGACTCTCTACCCATCGATTCGTAAGTGGGACAGACCGGCAAACAATAACCGCACTGAACACATTGATTGGTAGCATCATATGTCAGCTCAAACAGGTTGGAGGCCCGGGGGTTCGGCTGGGTCGCTTTCTCTGTTTGCGATGTGTACGGGTTCATTCCGTCAACACCACCCTCGTCTGTCCCGGTTTCGGAAAGATTTTGCCAGGGTTCATAATATGATTCGGGTCCCACGCCTGCTTCAGTTTTTTCATCATCATCAAGCCCGCTTCGCCCAATTCCATCTCCATATATGGGGCCTTCATCGTACCGATCCCATGCTCTCCGGATAGTGTCCCGCCCAATGAAACCGCCGCCTCAAATATTTCACCTACAGCCTCTTCCACACGCTTCATTTCTTCCTTGTTGCGTTTGTCGGTGATGATGTTGGGGTGAAGATTCCCGTCTCCAGCATGTCCAAAAACCACCAGATTCAATTGATATTTGTCGCGAATTTGGGCAAGCCGCCTCATCATTTCGGGGATTTGACTGCGCGGCACTGTCGCATCTTCGGAGATTTTTGTCGGGCCCATTTGGGTAATCGCAGGCGATACCATTTTTCTTGCTTTCCAGATGTCCGTTCGCTCGCTCTCGTTTTGCGCCACTCGCACGTGAGCCGCCCCCTGCTCATAACAAAGCTGCTCACATATCCTGATTTCCTCTTCCACCGCCATCGGGTGTCCGTCTACCTCGATAATGATCAGGGCCTCCGCATCGACCGGCAGGCCACACGGGGAGTATTGTTCCACCGAGCGGATACATGCGTTGTCCATTAATTCCATTGCGGCCGGCAGTATTCCTGATGATAGTATTTTGGTGATGGCATGACCAGAGTCTTCCAATCGGTGAAACGTTGCCAACAGCGTTTTTCGCGCCAGCGGTTTGGGAATGAGCCGCAAGATGGCTTCCGTAACAATCCCCAATGTCCCTTCCGAACCGACGATAAGCCTGGTGAGGTCATAACCTGTCACATTTTTTACGGTTTTCCCGCCCGTGCGGATGATCTCGCCAGTCGGTGTCACTACCTCCAGTCCGATGACGTACTCCTTCGTCGTTCCGTACTTCAGCCCTTTCGGCCCGCTGGAGTTTTCAAGCAGATTCCCGCCAATCGTGGAGACGTGGGAACTGCTCGGATCAGGCGGGTAAAAAAGCCCCACTTCCTCCGCTCTCTTGTGTACATCCGCCGTGATCACTCCCGGCGAGACTATGGCAAGCAAGTTCTCCCGATCAATAATCAACTTTTTGTTCATCCGCGACATGTCCAGCACCATGCCACCTTCAACCGGCAGCGGGCCACCACTGAGGGATGTGGCGGCCCCCCGAGGATAGACGGGAATCAGGTATTGATTGGCCAATTTCACAAGCTGACTGATTTCCTGTGCCGTTTCGGGTTGAATGACGACGTCCGGAAGATACTGTCCGAAAGAGGCATCAAAACTGTAGGAATATCGCTCCGCCAAATCGAGTAACACACGCTCCTTTGGAACAATCGCAAGGATCTGCTCCAACACGTGCTTCTTCATTTGCGCTCCCCCTTTCCGGTTGTTCAGACGCCTAACAAGGCCCGCGGGTTTTTAACCAGCATTTTTTCGATGTCCCCTTGACGGATACCGCAGCGAAGCAGCTGCTCCACAAATTCGCTCAAGGCCGCAATAGGCGGGATGTTGTGAAGCTGCCCGTAGTCTGTCACCAACACGCAGGCGTCCGCCCCGATCTGGCTGATGGTATCAGCCATTTGCGCTACACTCAAATCACGAAAATCGGAACTGCATGCCAAGTAGCACTTCTCCAAAATGGCCCCCTGCCTGGCGAGCTGCATCTGCAGGTCCAGCGGGACAGGGGCGATACCCAAATCAGCGTGCTGTACCAGGATTTTTTCCACCTTGTGCTGTTTTGCCGCTGCAACCAGCGCCATCACTTCGTCAGCATGCAGGTGACCGGTGGCCAGCACGATGTCAGCTTCTCCAATCAGGGCAAGAATTTCGTGTACGTTGGGCAATATACGACGGTTTTCATCCCATATTTCCAGCCCTTCATCCGGGTGCAGGAGCGGCCGTTCCGTGTTGAAAAAACGCGTCTTTTTTTTTCCAAAATGACACTGGTGCTCCTTGGAAGACAGCGTCGGCATCCAGATCACCTTTGCTCCCAGCCGGATGGCCGCATCTACCGCCGCAGGCGACAATCCACCCGTAAAGTGATTGCACACCAGTCCGCCGTATACCAGCAAGTCAGGCTCCTTCATGCGAATCAGGCTGGCGCGGTCAACGGTTTGTGACTCATGAGATTTTAACACCACTCCTGCCATCCCGGCAGCTTTGACATCTTGAATCAATTCCCAGTCCGTTTGTCGGCGCGGAAACAGACTGGGATAGCTGTGGCAGTGCAGTTCAATGGCTCCTTTTAACAGCGGATGAAACAAAGACATGAACGAATCCCTTCCTCATCAATAATCTCCGGGTGATACAGAAATGAGCAGCGATTCCGCTGCTCGCCGCGTGCAGACATGTTTTGATAGGGGGAGGCGGCCATTTCCCTTTTCTCACTCCATTGCCAACCGCCAATGGAGCCGGACTGTCCGCTTGGATGGTTGGCAAAGTCATTCGTGCGGAAAATGGCCGCTCTCCCGTCACACTCGCTTTGTTTCAATCTGCGAGGCTTATTTCAAACTCTGCTCAAAGAACTCCTTCAATCGGCTCACCAGGTCCTGAAATACCGGATGCTCATGATACATGAAGTCGTTGTGTTTTCCGTCGATCAAGTAGAGCTGTTTGGGTTCTTTCGCCGCTTCAAAAAGGGAAAGCGACTCGTCAACCGGATGCAGCAGATTATCCTTGCCGTGAGCGACAAAAAGTGGACGGGGTGAAATATCGGCCACTACCTTTTCCGCATTCATCGTTGCGATCGATTCCGTAAACTGAAGCGCGGTCTGCTTGCCAAACGGAGAAAGAGGAGCCAATTCCTTCTGCACGTAATCATCTGTCGCCGGGTCCAGCGGATAATGAATGAACGGGTCGGCCAACAGAGATTCCCCTGTCGTAACGCGCCGAATCCGATCTTCCTCCATTACCTGTAAAATGTGATTCCATTCAACATAGGAATGAATCGATCTCAGCCATCTCTCCCCGTTGAAGAAACCGTTCAGGGCGGCAACTGCTTTTACGCGTTTGTCTGCTGCGGCCACCCGTACAACGTTGGATGCACCCATTCCCCATCCGATCAGTCCGATTTGGTCAGGATTTACTTCGTCCTGTATACGCAAGAAGGTAATCGCGTTTTTGATGTCCTCCACCTGTTCATCCAAAATCACCCTGCCGGGCTTTCCTTCACTATTGGCAAAGCCCCTGTAGTCAAAACCGAGGCAGACATACCCCGCTTTGGTCAAATTCCGTGCGAACAGACGCGGATAAAACTCGTTAAACCCGTTGTATCCGGAATTGGGAATAATCGCAGGTCGTTTTTCACCTGGCTGGTAATCATCCGGAAGGTAGACGGTACCATCCAGTTTGTATCCTTCGCTGTAAAATGATATTTTTCGTTCTCTCATCATCTATTCCTCCCAGGATTGTTAGGTAAGAGGGAAAGCAAACATTGATAGCCAGTTAATCATTGGCACAAGGCGAAACGAGTTTCGTGCCACATGCAAGATTTGTATCAGCTATTGCGGCGCGGACCATTACACTGCTCCCGGTGGTATGGCTGCTGTCAGGTCGGAAATGTTTTGGAGTTCATCAACATGCTCGATCAGATTGAGTAGTTTGATACTTTCTGCTGTTCCGATGACCGGCTCAGTGAGCCAGACGAATTTATCTCTCTTCTCCGCTGATGTGAGCGGATAATCAAAGTCTCCTCGCGCCTGCATCACAGGGGACATAAACCGCCTGCCATCGATGGTGAACAGTTCCACCTTGCACAATGCCTTTGCAGGGAACTGCGCATCCAGGTGTGAGTCAATCACAGTTTCCATTTTTGTCATTACTTCGCGGATCTGTTCGTTTTCCAGCTCGTCCAGCACCTGTCGAGGACCGACTTCACCAAAGATAAGGTACGCCGCTACCGGAAAGTACAAATTGTATTGTGCCTCTTCCGTATTGGCAGGCATCCGCTTCATCAATCGTGAAGACTCCGTAAACGTGTGAATCACCAGTCTTTCGATCATGTGCGGGGATAACCGGTTTTCCTCCACCAGGAGTTTTACCCCTTCCACTGCCGGTTGAGCCCATCGGCAACAGGCGTACGGCTTGTAATACAGCTGCTCAATCCGATACTTCTCCCCCAACTCAGAGACAAGTTCCTTCGACGATTCCTGCGAAAACAAGGATGGAATACCAGTAAATCCTTCTTTCGCCATGTATGCGGAACTGATCCCCGTCATGCATCCCCATCCGATGCCATCTTTCAACATGGAAGGATGATCAATGCAGCGCATCATCGGCGAGTATGTGGAATGATATTCGGAGATTCCCAAGGCATGTTCGGTTTCCTCGGCTGACAACCCCAAGATTCTGGCCACTCCCGCCGCAGCACCCAGTGCCCCCCACGAACCCGTACAATGATATTCGGGACGAAGTTGGTGGGCAGTCATTCCCGCCCTGATCGCAACTTCATAGCCAACAAGGAGAGAGGTAAGGAACTGCCTCCCTGTTGCCTGACAGTCCTCTGCCGCTGCCAGCACCGCCGGAAAGACTACTGCCCCCGGATGTCCTTTCGTCAAGCGATGCCCATCATCCATGTCAAGGGCGTTGGCCATCGTTGCGTTTACCAATGCAGCCCCTGTCGGCTGCAGCTTATGATTGGACAACATAACGGAACTTCTCCCCTTTGCCCAATGACGGACGGCAAACCGCCGAACCATCCCGGATACATCTGCCTTCGATCCAGCAATGGTGCATCCGATGAGGTCCATCAACGCCTCCTTGACACAGCGAACGATTTGTTCATCACAATGTTCAAGCGGTTCATCTTGAAGAATGTATGCGCTTAGCCGGCTGTTCACCACACTCGTGTGTCTCCCCTCTGCACGGTATCTTCGCTGTGCGTTAGTTGATCAGTTTTTCAGATGCCAGCCACTCTCGTGCTACCTCGGATTCATCTTTGTGTTCCACGTCGACGCTGTAATTCAGTTTCATCATGGTTTCGGTATCCAAGCGGTCAGCCAGCTCATTCAAGAGATCAGCCAATTCCGGGTGTTTGTCCAGCACTTCCTGACGGATGACAGGAGCACCGTTGTAGGCGGGGAAGAACTGTTGATCATCCTCTAACGCGACAAGATCAAATCCTTTGATTCGTCCGTCTGTGGCAAACCCCACCGAAACGTCAACCTGCTTTTCTTTCAGAGCGTTGTAGAGCAATCCCGAATCCATCTTGGTCACGTTTTTTGCCGGGAATGAGAAATCGTATTTTCTCTCCAGACCTTTGATGCCGTCCTCACGAGCGTAGAACTCCGCGTTGGATGCAAACTTTAGCGCATACTGATTTTCGTTCACGTACTTGGCCAGATCGGAAATGGTTTTGATCCCCAATTCATTCGCTTTGTCCTGACGCATGAGAATGGCGTAGGTATTGTTGAAGTTGGCTTTGTTCAGCCAGACAAGCTTGTTCTCCTTATCCTTTTCCTTCACTTTTTCGTAGGCTTTATCCGGGTCCGTTTCGACAGGCTGTTTTTGATAGACGACGAGCGCCGTCCCCGTGTATTCCCAGTAAAGATCAATCTGTCCATTTTCCAGTGCTGAGCGGACGACCGTACTTCCCATATTGCTCGCTTCACTGACGTCGTACCCTTTTTCTTTCAAATAAATCGCGGTCAATTTTGTCAATAAATGCTGCTCGGTAAAGTCTTTTCCCCCCACCGTAATGGGCCCTTTTGCCGCTTCTCCCTGTTGGGCCTGACCCGTTTGCCCCTCCGCCGGTTGACCTGTTCCTGCACAAGCGGTCAACAATCCGGTCATCAGCGATACCAACAAGACAGATAGGATGCGGCTTTTTACAGTCTTTTTCATTTTCGATGTCCCCTTTCCCCTATACGTGGTCGAGATTGCGCTGCAATCCTTTTGGAATGATCCATTTTTCCGCCTTACCCAGGACATAATCGAGCGTAATGGCCAATAGCGTCACCGGCAGCGCTCCTGCAAGCATGATCCCGGTATCATACAGTGAAATGCCGGTGAAAATGAGATCGCCCAAACCACCTCCTCCGATCAAAAATGCCAAGGCAGCCGTCCCTACATTGATTACGATGGAGGTTCGGATGCCCGCCAAGATGGCGTACAAGGCATTGGGCAGCTCCAGCCTCCACAGGATTTGCCGAGATGTCATGCCCATCCCCTTCCCTGCGTCAATGATGGATGGATTGATGTTTTCAATTCCCGCAATGGTATTTCGCAGGATCGGAAGGAGGGAATAGACCCAGAGCGCGAAGACGGCGGTGAAATAACCAATGCCAAAGTATGTCAATACCAGCGCAAGTACGGCCAGGCTGGGAATGGTTTGACCGATGTTGGCGGTGTTGACGGCGATCCAGGCATATTTCCGAAACCTGGGTCTGGTAACCAGTATCCCGACTGGAACGGATACCATGACGGCCAGAAACGATGAAAGCGCCACCAATTCAATATGTTGTTTCAACAGGTACAAGAGATCGTCGGGATTGTCCAAAATGAACTGAAATGCGCCCGATCTGTAGGCCCAGAGCAAAAAGGCGGCGATAATCAAATAGAGAAAACCGCGTATGATTCTTTCCGTTTGTCTTCCCTTCATACGAATCCCCCTATTGAACGATCGATGTCAGTCGTTTCGGGTGGATTCCCGTAAACGATTCAAAGTCTGCAAGACGCAGCACAGCTACGGATTGGCCTTGATCATCTACAACGGCAGCTTCACCCGTATCGGAAGACAATATGACGGACAGAGCGGTACGCAGATTGGCATCCACATGTACCTGTGAGGTTGCTGCCAACTTATTGGCGCTGGCCTTTCCCGTGCCGGAGCCTGCTTTTTTCAAAAGCTCTCTTACCGTAAACAGAGTAAGACGCTTTAATGCGCGATCATTTCCGACAAATTCCGAGACAAACTGGTCTTGCGGATTGGCCAGGATTTCATCCGGCGTTCCGTGCTGCATCAATCGACCCGCCTGAAAAATCGCGATTGTATCTCCCAGTTTGATTGCTTCATCGATATCATGGCTGACGAACAGGATTGTTTTTTTTACGTCCCCTTGAATTCGCAAAAATTCGTTTTGCAGCCGTTCCCGAATGATCGGATCAAGGGCTCCAAACGGTTCGTCCATCAGCATCACCGGAGGATCGGCAGCCAAGGCTCTCGCTACCCCGATTCGCTGCTGCTGACCACCGGACAGTTCCCACGGATACCGGTTGCGGTATTCATCAGGATTCAGTCCCATCATATCCATCAACTCGTTATACCGCTGCTTCATCTTCACGCGGTCCCACCCCAGGAGCTGCGGGACGACACAGATGTTTTCCTCAATGGTCATGTTGGGGAAGAGTCCCGTTTGCTGGATGACATATCCAATTGATCGCCGCAATTCGATGACGTCGAACGATTGAATCTCTTTCCCGTTAATCTCAATCGTCCCGCTGGTGATCGGAATGAGCCGATTCACCATGCGAAGGAGCGTAGTCTTGCCGCAACCGGAAGGCCCGAGAAAGACGCAAATGTGTCCAGCTTCCACCTCAAGACTGACATTGTCAACAGCGGTTACCGACTTGTTTTCACTTTCATACGTTTTCGTCACATTTTTAAAACGGATCATCTATTATCCCCTTTCCTCTCATGATCACCTGGCCGTCTTGGGAGAAAGTCTTTTTTGCACACTCCCCAAAACAAAGTCGACAACCAGCGCCAGCAGGGAGACAGCAATGGCTCCCGCCTGAACCATCGTCTCGTAGCTGGTAGATATCCCTCTGGCGATGTACTCACCCAAACCACCTGCTCCAATATAGGCGGCAATGGCGCCAATTCCGATCGTCAAAACAACGGCCATGCGGACACCTGCCATGATCACAGGCAGTGCCATGGGGATCTCAACCTTGGTCAGACGTTCCCAGGTAGTCATCCCCATGCCAATCGCGGCTTCCCGCAAGTCCGGGTTGACATTCTTGATCGCAATGTACGTATTGCGGATAATGGGTAGCTGCGAGTAAAGCACAAGAGCCAGAAAGGCTGGCAGAAATCCGATACCGTGACCAATATAGGACAAGATCGGGATCATGATGCCAAATAGCGCAATACTGGGAATCGTCATGACAATACCGGCTACGGTCAGGACCAGGTTAGCCAGTATTTCTCTTTGCGCGATGTAGATGCCAAACGGCACTCCCGTCAGGACGGAAACGCTTACAGCCAATCCCACAAGCTGGACGTGTTCCCAAGTCAGTCGTAACAAATCGGTCCAATTGTTTTGAATGAATGCCGCCAGTTCCATTGTTCTCCCCCCTTAAGTCGCCTTCTTTTTTCGTTCAATGTGTTCAGCAAGAATCGTGCCAACATCTTTTTGGGGAGGAAGCCATGAAGAGACGGGTTTTTGTAAAAAAATTAGACAAATCGTAAAAAAATTTTAACAAGTTATCCGCGTTCAGGAGGCTAAATTGTACGTTTATTTCTCCGCCGTAAAAAAACTGTGGCAGTTATATTCACTGCCACAGGATCAGTTGATAAAATACTTGTTCATTTTGTAAAGCAGACTTTGACGGGAAATCCCTAGAATCCTGGCGGCTGCAGCCGCTTGCCCGTGGGCCTCTTCCAACGCCTGGAGGATAAACCTCTTTTCTATTTCTTCCATTTGCTCCGGCAGGGTTTTCGTCAGTTTGTACGTTTGGAGACCAGATGTGCTTACCTGCTCTCTGATTTCCCTGATTTCTCTGGGGAAATCTTCGATGGACAACTTCTCTCCAGAGCACAACACGACAGCTCTTTCCAACGCATTTTCCAACTCCCGGACATTTCCGGGCCAGTGATATTCCTGCAGCACATTCATCAATTCCGGTGAAATGCGGTAGTTGCGTCCGTATCGTTGTCTGTGCCGCTCCAGAAACGTTTCCACCAAAAACGGGATGTCGTCTTTTCTGTCACGCAAGGGAGGAATATAGATGTTGATGATGTTTAAGCGATAGTACAAATCCTCGCGAAAATCCCCTTGCTCCACCATCCGTTTCAAATCGCGATTGGTGGCCGATATGATACGAACGTCGACCTGCTTGGCCGAATTGCTTCCCAGCCGCATAAACGTTTTTTCCTGTGTTACCTGCAGCAGTTTCGCCTGTAAAGCCGGTGTGATTTCTCCTATCTCGTCCAAAAAAATGGTACCGCCATCAGCTGCTTCAAACTTTCCCTGTCTGCTTACCTGCGCCCCCGTAAATGCCCCTTTTTCGTAACCAAACAGTTCACTTTCCAACAATTGTTCCGGAATGGCTGCGCAGTTTACCGATACAAACGGCGCCCTGCTCCTGCTGCTCAAATGATGAATCTTGCGCGCCAGCAGGCTTTTGCCAGTACCGCTCTCACCATCCAGGAGAACCGTGGCATCCGTATTCGCCACCTTTTCTACCAATTGAACAATCCGCTTCATTTCCGGACTGAACGCAATCAGATCGTGGGCTATTTCTGCGGATTTCAGTTTTTCCCGCAAAAACTGGTTCTCCTGCTTCATCTCTAACCATTCATAAGCCTTCTCGATGATGATTTCCAGTTCTTCCAATTTAGCAGGTTTGACGATATAGTCAAACGCTCCCGCTTTCATCGCCGTTACGGCACTTTCCACGTTTCCAAATGCGGTTAATAGAATAAAAGCTTTGTGCGGATACAGCGGCAAAAACTCCTGCAATAATTGGAGACCTGTCGTATCCGGCAGCATCAGATCCAAAAAGACCACATCAACCGGCTTCTCGCTGATTCGCTTCCGTGCCTCATGGCCGTTTGCGGCCGTATAAACCTGATATCCCTTTTTGGCAAGGGAAGATTGCAGGATTCGCAGAAGCTTTATTTCATCGTCCACAAGCAATATCCTTCTCACGCTCATTCCCCCTTCTCTTTCGGCAGCTGAACGTAGAGCGTGGTACCTTGCCCCAACTCACTATCGGCGTAGATTTTCCCCTGGTGCTGCAAGATGATCTCGTGCGCAATGGACAATCCCAATCCCGTCCCCTCCGGTTTGGTGGAAAAGAAAGGATTAAAGATCCAGCGCAGGGTCCCCTGCGGGATTCCTTTGCCCGTGTCGCTAACGGATATTTCCCAATGTTGTTTTATTTCCTTCACGCGAACGATAAGCGTTCCACCATTCTCCATGGCATCCAAACTGTTGAGAAAAATATTTAAAAACACCTGGGTAAGGCGGTTTTTATCACCAAATACCCATGCTTCTTCCGCTTCATAGGATCGGATGACTTCGATTCCCCGATCGTTCCATTTGTTGCGCAGGAGGTGCAGGAGTTCATTCAGCAATTCAATGATGTTCAGCCAGGTGCGGTTCCCTTCGGGTTCTTCTTTGGAGAGCTTCAGGAAATCCGCAAGCAACCGGTTCATGCGGTCTGTCGACTCCAGGATATCGCCTGTCAACTCGGAGACAAGCGCCAGTTTCGGCTGTTCGTCTTTCAGCTCAAGCTGGATCGCTTCTGCAGCTGCGTGAATGATGCTTAACGGATTCTTGATCTCATGTGCAACCCCTGCTGTCAATTGCCCCAGCGAAGCAAGCCGCTCACTTTGTTTCAAGTACAGTTCCAGTTTTTTGATATCGCTTACATCTTTCATGACGATAATGGTACCGGCGACTTCATTATATTCCCCGTGAAAAAGGGACGAGTAGATCCGGACGTCATGCTTCACCATATGTTTATCATAAATATAGCTTTCCGTTTCTTCAAACGCCTTGCCTTCTTGCAGGGTTTTCAAGGAAATAAAATCTTCCCTGCTCGCCTTTAACGGAAGGTCGACAATGGATTTCCCTATCACTTCCTCCCGCTTGTACAGCGTTAGTTCTTCCGCCCCCTTGTTAAAGGTTGTAATCTTGCCGTTACGATCTGTGGTGATAATACAGTACGGAATCGATTCCAGAATATAAAACAGCCTTCTCTCTTTATCCGTTAATTCTTTCGCCATTTCCCCCATCACGACGGAAAGATCCTGCAGTTCATCTCTCGTCAGGATCGGACGGAACTTCCTTCGTTTGTTTTCCCGGTATTCCTTTACCTGTGAGGTCAGCTCCAGAATCGGTTTCACGACCCGGGCCGTTCCGTATACACCGAGCCCGACAGCAATCAGCAAAACGACCAGGAACCCCTGAAACAATACGATCATGACATGATAGGCTGGCTCCAGCGACTGCGTGATCGGCTCGCCGACGATAAGACCAAATCCATAGATGACAGGCCGATAGGCGACAATCATCCGCTGGTCAAACAGTTCCCCTTCCCAGATGCCGAATCTTTCCTTGTACAAGTACTGACCCAGTACATGGTTTTTCAGCGACGTCCCTTCTATATCCCGGCTGCTCACGGCAATGAGTCTTCCCTCTCTGTCCACAACAGCGTTGATCCCTCTTTGCCCGATCTTGAGTTCCTTCAGATAATCGGAGAGGACGTTAATGTTGACAAACGCGATTACCGCCCCTAGAAACGCCTCATTCTCGTCAAGGGCCGAGTAGGCGACGGCAAACGTTTTTCTTCCGTCCTGCAACGTGATCAAATCGGAGACATAGTAGGTTTTGCTCCAGGACAGTCGATCGTGAATCCGCCTGATTTCGTTTGAGTCAAACATCGTCACATCCGGAATTCGAACGAGCAAGCTGCCATCCTTGTCATAAGCTTGAATGCTCAAATAAAGGGGATTGCGCGCTACCAAGCCCTGCATTTCGCTCAGATAAAACTCCCTCTCGTTAACCTTCCGGACGTAACTGGAAGCAAACCGCATGTCATCAAGCATCTTTGTGATGGTGAAACCAATTCGCTTGCCAAGCGTCCTCGCGATCAAGTCGTCCCGCAGCTCAATCTGTTCCCGTACGGAAGAATCCAATACCTGTATGGTCAGGTAATAAAGTGAGGTGAGCGTAAACAGAATGACGACCAACGTCAGAAGCAAATACCGCTTCATAATTCTTGAACGAAAAAAGTGCAACATCTATTCCCCCCACTTTCCCCGTCTGATAAGCAAGTACACCGCCAAACCAGCAGCAGCGGGAACGCACAGGTACCTACATTCTTGCGTTGTTGAACACCAGTGGTTTGTATACAGCCGTACGTCGTGCAGCGATCAGCTTTTCCTGCTGGAACCACCAATTTGCTTGTATCGTTGTGCACGTCGCCAATACCGCCTCTTCCCGATCCGCCGACCCGATGACAGGTTGATCCAAACCATAGAGCGGGTCAAGGGTGTACATACCACTTCTCCCCGTGAAGCGATGCTGCGTTCCCGTAAAGTTGGCCACGACCGTATAAGCCTGTGAACCAATTGCAATGGCGTCGAGAATGGCGATGGCCCCTTCCGGGTAGGGATTGGCGGAAATGCTCGGGTTGATTGCAATCTCTTTTCCATCGTCCTGGACAAAGCTGGCTGGAATGGCAATCAAGTCCGCTCTTCCAACGGCCAGCACCCCTGCTGTTTCCGGAAACAGTGCATCATACCCGATCATCATACCAACTCTGCCCAACTCGGCGGAAGATATGACGCTGATTCTTTCTCCAGGCGCCGCCCATTGCTTGTCCTCCTGACGAAGGTGAACCTGTCGATAGACTCCTTCGATCAGGCCTTCGGAACTGATCAGCGCGCAAGAATTGTACAGTCGACCATCATTTTCTTCCAGGAAGCCATAAATGATTGCAGTCTTGTATCTGCGCGCCAACTCTCTCATCACCTGACTCGTAGGACCATCTGCCGGTTCGGCCAAGCGCATTCGTTCCTGTGGCTCGAGCAGAGACACAGGTCCAGTAAGAGACAGCTCGGGCAAAACGCACAGCTTGGCTGTTCCGGCAGCGGCATGAGCTGCAGCGGTTTGGATCAGCCTCCTTGCTTTCTCCAAATTTTCCGACATACCCATTGGGACAGGCTCGTACTGGATGGCGGCAACCGTCAATTCACGCGGACTGCTTTTTTGGGAATAATCCCACGGCGATATATACAGCATGAGTTCCTTGTACATACTCGGTCTCCGTTCGTCCATTCTGTCTTTTGCCTTGTTCTGATACTGTGCCGGATCAATCTCTGCATAGAGGATGGAGGGCTCGTGAATATCATCTTCAGGGGAAGGGACAAAGACAGACTCAGCAAGCTTTTCTCCCGCGGGAGACCAGACTGCACTAGCGCCAATCATATGGTAACCGCATTCGGTGTTGGATCGGTTTGCGCTGATGACATACAATCCGTTTGACTCGGCCCTGGCCTGCAGAAGAGAGATGGACTGTGCGGTAGAATTGGTCGGAAAAGTCAGGATATCAGCACCTTTCAATGCGGCCAGCCGGGCAGATTCAAAAAATATTGAATCCATGCAAATGTTTATCGCTATTTTCCCCAATTCTGTCGGAAAAACCGGAATGCCCAAATCGCCGGGAACTGCCCAGTGTGCCTCCAATTCCCACAAGTGGACTTTCCGATAGGTGCCGATCCAGCCTGTCGGTCCAATCAATGCTGCCGAATTGTAGAAAAGGCCTGTAACCGCATCTACTTCCGGCATCCCGACCACGACGTAAACATTCTTTTTGCGGCACAATGCGGCGAACTGATCGGTCGTACAGCCTGGAATGGTATCAACAAACGGTTGAATGGCCTCTCTGCTGTGGTAGTGATAGCCGGTCGTAGCCATTTCCGGTGTGACAATCAATTTCGCCCCGTTATCGGCGGCTTCTTCGACAGCCTTCAGAAGTGCGATGATATTGCCGTCCCTTTCATCCAGCTTCGGATTAAACTGAACACTGGCCACTTTGAAAGGTTTCTGCAGTACCATTATCTCCAAACCCCCTTGTCGATGTCATGAGAAAACCATATCCATATCACGCAATGGGGATTATGCAAGATTCTTGCCATCTTCTTCAGGCTTCGCAGAAACCTTCCTAATGATTTTCCGCAGTGATCAATCCGTGCTGGTCGCTGTCAGCAAAGGCGACGCTTTCCCCTTGATGTGGAAAATAATCAACCGGTGCACCGGACGTGTCGTGGCTACGTACAGAAGTTTGGCCGTTTCCCCTTCCAGTGGATAGGGTTCCTCATCCACATCCAGCAGAATGACCACGTCAAACTGCAGTCCCTTGGTCAGATAAGCAGGCATGAACGTGACACCTCCCGGAAACTCCACATCTTTTGCACTGATGAGGGCAGCTTCCGGCAGATACGAGCCAAGGGCCTTGGCAGCCCGTCGACTGCGTTCTGCCGTTTTGGTGACCACGGCAATGGATTTGTACCCCTCCTGCTGGCACGACCGTATCCGGCTGAGAATTTCTTGATACATCTTGTGCTGTGTTTCCACTGGGACAACCTGGGGCTCTGCTCCGTGCCGCAAAACGGGTACAGCCGGCGTGATGTTGGGAAGTTTGACGCGGTTTAGTATCCGATTAGCGAAGCGCATGATTTCGACGGTTGAACGGTAGCTCTGCCGGAGTGTGTAGAAGCTGGCCGATCCTTTAAAGACGCCATCAAGCAGTTCATTCCAGTTTTCCAAACCGCGGTAGGCATGAATCGCCTGCGCCAAGTCACCCACGATGGTCACGGAATTCCGTTTGGTCATCATGGTGATCAACAAGATCTCCAGCGCGCTCAAATCCTGAGCTTCATCCACAACCGCATGATCAAACATTGGTTCTTCTACCCCGTGCAGCAGAAACGTAAGATAGAGAAGAGGGGCAACATCTTCCGCCTCCATCCGCTGCTCATCAAACAGTTCTTTCGATGATTGGCTGACCGCAGTAACAACCTCGTCACTTACCCACTCAGGAGCCAGTTTTCTCAGCATTTCAGGACGGGTAAGCAAATCACGGTACATCGCAAACACATCGAAAACAGGCCAGTTTTCCAGATAGGTGTCAAGAATCCGCTCCAACTGCTGTTCAAAGCGGAGCAGCACCTGCTTGTCCACATCCATCTTCAGTTCGCGCACATGAGCAAAGAATTGTTTGGTCAGGTGCTGTTTCAAGTGCTTCCGCAGCGTCGCTGCCCGCTGCGTCAGCGGCTGCGAAGCAAATTGGACAGTAAAGAGCCTGTGGATTTCTTTCCCGGACACGGTGAAAATCTGATCCGTTTTTTTGTAGCGAAACCGGATCGGGCGAAACGGTATCGTATCACTTCCTCAATCAAATATTGTACAAAGCGATCCAGCGTATCCCGCATGGCCAGCGATCCTTTGAAACGGAGACGGGTCTTGGTGATCGCCTGTTCCGCCGATCGTACCGCACCCTGCTCAAAAAAGAGACGCAGCGTGCGATGTGGATCGATGAACCGCCATCCTTTTGGCAGCTGGGATTTGATCATTCCCACGCCCCACTCAAAAAAGGTGGACTGCTGTACGTCTTCGACGCCCAACTCCGGCAGCACTTCGGATATGTAATGGAGGAAAAGTCGGTTGGGGGCAAACACCATGAACTTGTGCGAAGAGAGTGCATCCTGGTAGTTGTAGATCAGATACGATAGGCGGTGCAGGGCGATGGTCGTCTTGCCACTTCCGGCAACCCCCTGAACCACCACGGGTCGGTCTTTCTCGGCACGAATAATCTCGTTTTGTTCCGCCTGAATCGTTGCCACAATGTCCTTGAGCCTGCTGTCGTTGGTTTGATTCAGGCTGGAGGCCAGGAATTCATCCAGAAAACCCTCGCTCAAGAAATCGTCCGGCGAGCCCAGTTCCCTTTGAATGGTCTCTTTCAGTGCACCATCGTATATCCCGGTAATCACACCTCGTTCTATCGCAAAGTTGCGTTTCAGCGTCACCTCACCATGGACGATACCGCGCGGCGTCCGATAAGCGGCTTCTTTACTCTCGCCGCTGTAAAACAGACTGGCAATCGGCGCTCGCCAATCGATCACCACGGCTTCCAGATTGGTGCTGTCCACGATGCCGCGCTTGCCGATATAGACGGTCTCCTTTTCCCCATCCTCTGCCTGGCGAAAGTCGACCCTGCCAAAGTACGGTTTGTCCCGTGCTGTCTCCAAATAGCGAAGTTCCTTGGCTTTTTTGTCATTGACTATCTGTTTGACATAATCATCCGTCGCTTCCCTGATATCTTCGCGCAGCAGTTCGATCTCACGCACAACCACGCCAATTGTCCACTCCAGCCGCGACTGCTCCTCGCGGAATGCAGGATGCCGTATCGACACTTCTCATCCCTCTTTCCCCGGGTTTTGATGATTAGTGCTGCCGATCCGGGCTGTGCTGACTACCCGGCGTCGTGTGTCCAACAGGTTCTCCTTCCTACATCACTTGCCGGCCCACCCACCAGCCCAACCAGGCGGCTACAAGCCCTGCTCCCACACTTGCCAGTACGTAGAGAAAGGCTCGTACAGGCAGACCCTGGGCTGCGTACGTGACAACTTCCAGCGAAAAGGTGGAAAACGTCGTAAAGCCCCCCATCACTCCCGTTGCCAGCAGCAAATACAAGTCTGGCGGAAGCCACCCCTTCTCCTTCCCCAGCACGTACAACAAACCAATCAAAAAAGATCCGGACAGATTGGCCAACCATGTTCCCAGCGGCCACCCCGGTTGATTGGCCCACACCCCGATGAGATAACGCAAGACGGAGCCGATTGCTCCGCCAAGTGCAACTGCCAGTATTGCCACTTTCTACACCTCGCTTTGCCACAACGGCGAAATCCAAAAATGGTTCGGCTCGTTTTCGACATCCTGTCCTTTCCAGTCTACCGTGGTTAGACAGAGGATGCCAAGCAGAACAAGAAACCCGCAGCGTGTGCGGGTTCCGAATGAGAACGTCACTCTATAAACATAAACAATTCTATAAATAGATGATTACGGCAGCAAAAACCTGTGAGCAATTAATGCTTGATTCGCTGATCGTCATCCGTCACATCTTCGACAAAACGGATAGAATCCAGGCTCGCTTTCAACGACGCGCGGACAGCCTTGATGTACTTTTGGCGCAGCGCCTGCTGTTCCTGCTTCTCCTTGTCGGTCAGCCCATGCTGCTTTGACTTTCTGGCCAACTCATTGATGCGCTTGATTTCTGCATCTGTCACCATGCGTTCCACTCCCATCCTGGCATAGTTAAGTCATTATATCACAGACACAGCCATCTGGACAGGAGGAAACAAAAGGGGAACACACATCTGATCGCTATTGCTGAACCGGAATCATCAGGTTTTGTCCCGGGTAGATCAGTGCGCCGGACAAGTTGTTTCGATACTTGATCTCGTCAATCAATTCATAAAGGCTCATCCCTGCCTCATCCCGATATTTGGCAGCCAACTTCCACAAGCTATCGCCCGGCTGAACCGTCACTACCTTGTACGTCATTTGGTCCGGCTGCTCGGCGTCAGCGAACACCAGTCCTGTCAAAAGATAAAAGAAGACCAGTGACGCAAACAGAATCAGCAAAGCCTGACCGCGTGTGATGCCTGTTTTCCCTTTTCTCTTGTCCATTGCAGAACGGGAATGAACCGTATTCATCATGATTTGCACCTCAACTTTCGGATATCAACCAGAATAACGAACACCCGTTTCCCAAACATTTGTTCTTGCATTTCCATTCTACATGCGAACAAATGTTCATGTCAAGGAAAAATCGAACTTATGTTTGTCGAACGCAAGATCCCATGTTATAATATAGAAAACAATTGGATCGAGAGAGTTG
This sequence comes from Brevibacillus sp., assembly GCA_017656235.1. GTDB lineage: Bacteria > Bacillota > Bacilli > Brevibacillales > Brevibacillaceae > Brevibacillus_E. Next base: position 529,864 of record JACDOF010000001.1, on the reverse strand, counting down.
AGGTGTAATCATGACCAAGCTTTCCAGCCGGCAGCAGGCGATCATGGATTTTATCAGAAAAGAAGTAAAAGACAAAGGCTACCCTCCGTCTGTACGGGAAATCGGAGAAGCAGTGGGGTTGGCTTCCAGTTCCACCGTACACGGCCATCTGGCCCGTTTGGAGAAAAAGGGCCTGATCCGACGCGATCCGACCAAACCACGGGCAATAGAACTGCTCACCGACGACAACGGTTACCAAAACGATTTTGAAATGTCGGTTGTTCGCATTCCCGTCGTCGGGAAAGTAACCGCTGGTCAGCCGATTACCGCCGTCGAACATGTGGAGGAATACTTCCCCCTGCCCGAGAGTCTCGTCTCTACGGACAACGTCTTCATGCTGCGAGTCTCCGGAGATAGTATGATCGAAGCCGGCATCCTGGACGGAGACTATGTCATCGTTCGTCAGCAAAGTGTGGCCAACAACGGCGATATTGTCGTGGCCATGACGGAGGAAGACGAAGCGACTGTGAAACGCTTCTTCAAGGAAAAATCGCACGTTCGCCTGCAGCCGGAAAACTCCGCCATGGAACCGATCATTCTGCAGTCTGTCACCATTTTGGGGAAAGTGATCGGCGTATACCGACTCTTCCACTAAAACTTCGCTCAGCCGGACAAGCTGCCGTTCCCCATCCAACACGATTCCCTTACACCGCGTTCAACCGGGCGGCACGGCACTGTTGGCGCAAAAAACAAGCTGACGTCTGTATTCCAGGCGTCAGCTTGTTTCTCTTTTACGCTTCTCCTTGCTGCGCTCCGCTGTCTCTCTTCCCCTGCCAAGGTCGTCCTTGATGTGCAAATACCGTTCGATCTCGCGCAGCAGGTAAAACAGCGATGCTCTGATCTCAAACTCCTCCCTCGTCGTGGGCAGGGAGGTGCGCTGCAAAGCCTTGCGCATTTCAGCCAGCTTGTCAAGGAACAGATAAGCCGTATTGCCTGGGTGAACGGCATTGCTCAGCTCGTCCAGAAAATCGGCAATCTGCGCCCCCTGCGGCACCTGCAGATGCAGGGACGAAATAATGGGCAGCATCCGTTCCAGCAGCTCAAACTGTTTCTCCCGCATCGTAAAATACTGGTAATAGCTGTCTTTCTGCTTGATCAGCCGATTTTCCACATCCTGCACGGATAGCTGAATCGCTTGCTCCAGCAGCTCCACCGTCTCCAGCATCTCCTTGCCGCTCCAGTCACTGTTTCCATTGCGCAGGTAATCGCTGAACTCCTTGAGAATCACAGAAAAGTTTTTCTCCACTTCCCGCTGCAGCCACCGCAACTCTTTTTCCCGACTTGGCATGTACAGATTCATCAGAAGGGCCACGCCCGTGCCAATCAAGAGCAGGCCCAATTCATTGGCCACAATGGCCAGATCAAACCGCTGAAGCGAGTAAATGTGGAGCAGTAAAACGGCACTGGTTACGAAGCCTTCGTTCACCTTCAAGCGGACGCTCAGCGGGATAAACAAGAGCAGCAGCAGCCCAATCGTGAAAGGATGATAACCGAGCACTTCATAAAAAAGACCGCCAAGCAGCAGGCCCAACAAGCTGGCCAGCAAGCGGTCGATTGCTGCAGCAACCGATTTTTTCCGCGTCACCTGCACACACAGTATCGTTATGATCCCGGCAGATGCAAAAAACGACAGACCAGCCTGCTGGGCGATAAAAATGGACAGTGCCGTTCCCACGGCCGTTTTTATGGTTCTGTATCCTATCTTCAACGGCGACCATTCCTTTTTCTCCTTCATCAGCTCGCTGATTGAATCACAGCCGCAAACCGTGTCAGCAGCAGGACAGGCAGTTTACCAGACGACCAGGAAAAACCAGGAAATCATGCCCAGTTGGATCACCACCTTCATCACGGAACTGCTGAGAAATGCAACCAATGTGCCCAGCGCCACCTTGAGGGCGCCGTCCAACGTCTTTTTTTCCACTCCGATTTCCACACCCAGGACGAGTAAGAACGGCAGAAGCAGCATGCCAAACGGGGGAAACAAAAACAGGCCGAGCACGATACCGGCCACGGCAGCAAGGGATGACCATTTGGACCCTCCGTACTTTTTGACAAAAAACAGATTGGTGATCAGATCCGCTCCAAACAACAACACGCTTAAACCAACCATCCCCCACCAAAACGAGGCGGGCAGTCCCGCGCCAGGGTCGGCCAGAAGGAAGTGATATAGCAAAAACCCAGCCCATAACAATACCGTATCGGGCAGAACGGGTAAAAACACTCCGAGAATGCTGAGGGCAAAAAGAGCCACGATGACAATCCACAGCAGGATTTCCAACATCATATCCCCCCACGATGCCAAACTAGTGAAACATCCGTCCAAATTAGTGTACGGCTGAGAAGGGAAAAAGTTTCACCGTCCCTACCCTTTTTAACACAGTCTTTGTCAAGTCATGGAGAAAAACCCTTCTTCCCCAAAGGAAAGAAGGGTTTTGGCATCGTACAGCCGCAGGGGGCCGGAACGATCCGATCAGTACGTGCTGAAGTATTGATCGCGCTCCCAATCATGTACGCGGGTACGGAACATATCCCACTCGATTTCTTTTGCTTCGACAAAGTGTACCAGAGCGTGCTCACCCAATGCTTCACAGATCACCGGGTCAGCTTTCAGACACTCGATCGCTTCCTTCAGCGTGGACGGCAGACTTTCAATGCCGTTTGCCTCCCGTTCTTCTTCGGTCATCACGTAGATGTTGCGATCCACGGCAGGCGGCAGCTCCAGCTTGTTCTTGATGCCGTCCAGTCCGGCCTTGAGCATGACGGCCAGGGCCAGGTACGGGTTCGCAGCGGGGTCAGGATTACGCACTTCGATCCGCGTGCTCAAACCGCGGGAAGCAGGAATCCGAACCAGCGGAGAGCGGTTTTTGGCCGACCATGCGACGTAGCAGGGCGCTTCATAACCCGGCACCAGGCGCTTGTAGGAGTTTACCAACGGATTGGTAATGGCGGCGAATCCGCGTGCATGAGCAAGAATCCCGGCCAGGTAATGTTTCGCGGTTTGGCTCAGACCCAGCGGATCAGATTCGTCGTAGAACGCGTTCTCATTGCCGCGGAACAGCGATTGGTGCGTGTGCATTCCGGAGCCGTTTACCCCGAACAGCGGTTTCGGCATGAACGTCGCGTGCAAGCCGTGCTGACGTGCAATCGTCTTGACCACCAGTTTGAAGGTAGCGATTTCGTCGGCCGACTGAACCGCATTGGCGTATTTAAAGTCAATCTCGTGCTGGCCGGGGGCCACTTCGTGATGGGAGGCTTCCACTTCAAAGCCCATTTTCTCCAGGGTCAGCACGATGTCGCGGCGGCAGTTCTCGCCCAGGTCCAACGGAGCGAAGTCAAAGTATCCGCCTTGGTCGTTCAAGGTGAGCGTCGGCTCTCCCTTTTCGTCCAGTTTGAACAGGAAGAACTCCGGTTCCGGTCCAACGTTAAACGCAGTAAAGCCCAACTCTTCCGCTTCCTTCAGGGCACGCTTCAGGATGTAGCGCGGATCACCTTCAAACGGTCTGCCGTCAGGCATGTAGACATCACAGATCAGGCGGGCCACTTTTCCTTCTTCCGTCCCCCACGGAAAGACTACCCAGGTGTCCAGATCGGGATACAAGTACATGTCGGACTCTTCGATTCGCACAAACCCTTCAATTGAAGAACCGTCGAACATCATTTTGTTGTCCAGCGCCTTGGGGAGCTGCGCCAGTGGAATCTCCACGTTTTTGATTACACCCATCAAATCGGTGAACTGCAGGCGGATGTACTTTACGTTTTCTTCCTTGGCCATGCGCATGATGTCTTCCGGGGTGTACTTGCTCATCGTTTCTCTCCTCCTACCGTTTGCTCAAAATGGTTCATATTAGTGAAAAAAGCGGGAAAGCTCTCCTCGAATCAAGGCTGTTTCGCCCGGTCGAGCAGTGCCGGGATGCAGCAGCTGCTGCTTGAGCAGTTGGTGAAGTTCCTTGTCGGTCAGCTCTTTTCTGGTCTGTTCCGACTTGCTGGTGATTTCTGTCTTCTCTGCCCCTTCAGCTTTCATGCTGATCACCTGCTTGATTCCCGCAATGTTTAACCCTTGTTCGATGAGTGCTTTGATCTCCAGCAGCCGATCCACGTCATTAAAGGAAAAAAGACGCTGGTTTCCTTCCGTACGGGCTGGATGAATCAGTCCATGCTGCTCGTAATAGCGAATCTGGCGGGCCGTCAGATCTGTCAGCTTCATCACGATGCCCATGGGAAAGAGGGCCATATTCCGGCGAATGTCATCGCTCATATCTGAATTCCTCCTTCCTGTCACACTCAACTTCGTGCAAGTCTGTCATCATTATAACCACCGGAAGAAAAGCTGTCAATACACGTAATAAAAACTTACATAAATATTTTCCTTATCGTGTTAACCATACTGTCATGTTCTGTTCCGCCTGTTACACAAAAAGACCCGCCGCCTCCGCATTCAGGCGACAGGTCTTCCGGGATTTGCTATTGCTTTCGTTCATACAAGTAAAAGGTATGCCGATGCGGGTTTTTTTCATCCACCGTCCCTTCCCGCTTCCACACCAACTGGAAAGCGTCACGGTCCCACTCCGGGAAAAAAGTGTCTCCCTGTGTGTCCAGGTCGATCTCCGTAATGTAGAGGCGGTCGGCCACATCCAGGAACTGCGCGTAAAGTTCGGCCCCGCCAAATATGATCACATCACCGAGAGCCAACACCTCTTCTCTGGTGTGAACCACGTCAACCCCCGGTGCGGAATAATCACGACGTCGGGTCAGCACCACATTGCGTCGGTTGGGCAGCGGTCGCCCAATCGATTCAAACGTTTTGCGCCCCATGACGATCGTCTTTCCGGTGGTCACTTCTTTGACATGCTTTAGATCGTTGGGCAGATGCCACGGCATTTTTCCGTCTTTGCCGATTACCCGGCCATTGGCGTACGCGACAAGGATGCTGATCATACCGAAACGCTCCCTTTGATGTGCGGGTGGGCCTGGTAGTTGATAAATTGTATATCCTCGTAGGTAAAGTCAAAGATTGAGCGAACGTCCGGGTTCAACTGAAGCGTCGGCAGTGGCAGCGGTTCACGGGTCAGCTGTTCCTGCACCTGCTCCAAGTGGTTGAGATAGATGTGGGCATCGCCCAACGTGTGAATAAACTCGCCCGGCTTCAGCCCTGTCACATGGGCAATCATGCAGGTCAGCAGCGCGTAGCTGGCGATGTTGAAGGGGACGCCAAGAAAGGTATCGCCGCTTCTTTGGTATAGCTGGCAGGAGAGTTTTCCTTCGGCCACATAGAATTGGAACAGACAGTGACAGGGCGGCAGTGCCATCCGGTCCAGCTCCGCCGGATTCCAGGCGCTGACCAACAGGCGGCGGGAATCGGGATTCCGCTTGATCTCGTCCACCACCCACTGGATCTGGTCGACGGTCTCCCCGTTTGGTCCACTGAAAGAGCGCCACTGTTTGCCGTAAACCGGACCCAGATCACCATTTTCATCGGCCCACTCATTCCAAATGCGGACATTGTGCTCCTGCAGATAGCGAATGTTGGTACTGCCTGATAAAAACCACAGCAGTTCGTGGACAATCGACTTTACATGCAGTTTTTTGGTTGTCAACAGCGGAAAACCCTCGCTCAAATCAAAACGCATCTGGTGCCCGAAAATACTGATCGTCCCCGTACCGGTCCGATCCTCTTTTTTGATCCCCTCCGCCAGAATCCTTCGGCACAAATCCAGGTATTGTTTCATCCCATTCGCTCCTTCCCGTACCTTCTGCTTCCTCTCACTCGGTACAAGTGTACCGTGGAGAATGAGAGTTATCGGTTTGATGCTCCGCTTTCGTTTCCCTCAAGATGCAGCAGCCCTTTTTTCAACAGCTCGTCCAAAGCAGTGACGATTCCTACCTTTACGTGTGAGTAGGTCAGCCCGCCCTGCACAAAACCGAGATAAGGTGGTCGAATCGGACCATCGGCAGAAAACTCGATGCTCGCTCCCTGAATAAACGTGCCAGCTGCCATGATCACTGGATCGGCGTAGCCCGGCATCTCGCTGGGATACGGTGTGACATGGGCATCCACCGGGGCCGCCTTTTGTATCCCCTGGCAGAAAGCAATCAGCCGCTCCGCCGAGCCAAACTCGATCGACTGGATCAAATCGGTGCGCGGTTCATGCCAGAGCGGATCAGTCCGAAAGCCAAGACGCTCCAATAGCGCAGACGAAAAGACAGCTCCCTTCAGGGCTTCTCCGACGACATGGGGGGCGAGAAAAAATCCCTGATACATCTCATGCAGCGAGTACAGCGAAGCGCCTCCTTCGGCACCGATCCCAGGCGCAGCCATGCGATAGGAAGCGAGCCGCACCAAATCGGACCGGCCAACCACGTATCCGCCCGTCTTGACGATTCCGCCGCCGGGGTTTTTGATCAGGGACCCGGCCATGATGTCAGCTCCTACCTGCAGCGGTTCCTGCTTTTCCGTAAACTCCCCGTAACAATTGTCAACAAAAACAATCAGTTCGGGGTTGATCTCCTTCACAAAGCGGATCATCTCGGCCAGCTTGGCAATGGAGAACGACGGGCGATCAGCATATCCCCTGGAGCGCTGAATGCCGATCACCTTGGTGGCGGGTGTAATCGCGCGGGCCACCGCCTCCAGATCCACCTCTCCCGCCGGAGTGAGCGGGACCGCTCGATAGGAGATACCGTAGTCCTTTAAGGAGCCTTGTCCCTCGCCGCGCACCCCGATCACCTCTTCCAGGGTGTCGTACGGTTTTCCGGTGATGTACAACAGCTCATCTCCCGGGCGCAGAATGCCAAACAGGCAAATCGCGATCGCGTGTGTTCCGGAAATGATCTGCGGCCGCACCAGCGCCGCTTCCCCTCCGAACACATCAGCGTAAATCGATTCCAACGTCGCCCGGCCCACATCATCGTAACCGTAGCCGGTAGACGGAGCAAAGTGAAACTCGTTCACCTCATGTTTTTGAAACGAGCGCAGTACTTTTAACTGGTTGTAGTCGACCACCTCGGCAATTTCCCGATGGCGGCCGGCGATTTGCGCCTCTACTTCTTTTACGATGGGCGCCAGTTGGTTTCCGTGTGTAAACATCTCAAACATCTTCCGGCCTCACCTTTCCGTCAAACAAGCAAATCATTGAACATGCCTCATGCACAAGGAAACGGCCATGTGCGCTACGCGTCCACCCGTTCTTCCTCTATAAACGGGAGAAGCCTCCCGTACAGCGGGGTCTGCTGATTCAGCATGACCTCTACCCGGTAGAAACCGTCCTGTTCCACAAACTGCTGCTTGATGCCTGCGCCTTCTTTGTACACAAGCGACAGCAGGTCGCCCCGCTCGGCGGGGATGCGCAAACGGAGCGGCCTGTAGGAACGACAAACGAACTGGTCCATGACAGCACGCAGGCGCTCAAGATCTTCGTCGCGAAAAGCGGAGATCAGGAGAGAATGCTCGACCGGAGGCAGATACGTATCTTCTCCAATCAGATCGGCCTTGTTGTACACGACCAATTGGGGAATCGTATCCGCCCGCAGCTCGCGCAGTATCCCTTGTACGACCTCCATATGGATCTCGCAATCGGGATGGTGGCTGTCCACCACATGCAAAATCAGATCCGACTCCCGCACTCCTTCCAGCGTGGAGCGAAAGGCGGCCACCAGCGTGGTAGGCAAATCCTGGATAAATCCGACCGTATCGGTCAAGAGTGCCTCGGCACCGCTGGGCAGTGTAAGCTGACGGGTTGTTGGATCCAGCGTAGCGAACAATTTGTTTTCGGCCAGAATATCGGCTGCGGTCAGACGGTTTAACAGTGTGGATTTGCCGGTGTTCGTGTAGCCCACCAATGATATCTGGTAGACGTTGTTTTTTTTGCGGCGTTCCCGGTGCAGCTGCCGTGTTCTGACCACGTCCTCAAGCTGCTGCTTCAGTTCGCGTATTCGCCGTCTAATGTGCCGACGGTCACTCTCCAACTTGGTTTCACCAGGCCCTCGCGTCCCGATCCCTCCGCCCAGTCGGGAAAGCTGCCTGCCTTGTCCAGCCAGGCGGGGCAGCAGGTAATTGTACTGGGCCAGCTCTACCTGCAGTTTTCCCTCTCGCGAGTGGGCGCGGTTCGCAAAAATATCGAGAATCAACTGCGTCCGGTCAATGACCTTGCAGTCAAATAACGTGTCCATGTTCCGATGATGCGTCGGCGAGAGTTCGTCGTTAAAGATGACCAGATCTACCTCCAGATCGGCCGCGAGTTGGGCAATCTCGGCGATTTTTCCGCTGCCCAGATACCAGGCCGGTTCAATCCGTTCCCGGTTCTGCGTCAGTACCATCTTAACCTCGACACCGGCCGTGTTGGCCAGTTCGGCCAATTCCTCCAGCGACAAACGCATCCGCTGTTCATCCCGCCCGTCGAGCAGGCAGCCGACGAGGATCGCCGTCTCTTGTTTTGGGTCTGCGGCTCGCGCCATCGTGCCTACGTCCTTTCTGTTCCGTCAACGGTCAGGTCGTGACCCGATCCTGTTGTAATCATACCCTACCCGACAGATCACAACAAGCACCGGTATCTGCGTATCTGCTTTTCTCCTTATCAGACCGCGCCGTCTCCGTTCATGATCAGCGCCGCCACAGTTATCGCCATTATCCATGAAAAAAGCAGCCTGCCACCAGCAGACTGCCGAATTACATGCGCTTGCTTCAGACCAAGCTGAAATCCTCTGCTTTCAACAACTGCAGCTCTTCCCGCGACGGGTCTGGCACCTGGAGCAGGCGCACCGCCTGCGCACGCACGGCTTTTTCAATCTGGTTGCGTACATAGCGCGCATTGCTAAAGTTGACCTGGCAGGGATCGTTGCGCAGCCTCAGCAGTTGGTGCCTAAGCCTCTCCCTCGCTTTTGAAGAGAGCACGTATTCCTTGTCTGCGGCCATCATGTCGGCGATCTTGAGCAGCTCCTCCACCGTGTAATCCTGAAAGTGAATCTGAATCGGAAAACGGGAGGGAAGGCCTGGATTGAGCATCATGAACTCGCTCATTTCCTCGGTGTAGCCGGCGAGAATGCAGACAAATTCGTTCTTGTGATCTTCCATTGCCTTGGTCAGACAGTCAATCGCTTCTTTGCCGAAATCCTTTTCTCCCCCTCTGCCCAGTGAGTACGCCTCGTCAATAAACAGCACGCCGCCCAGCGCTTTCTTGATGAGTTCTCTCGTCTTTTGTGCCGTGTGGCCGATAAACTCTCCCACCAGGTCCGCCCGCTCCGCTTCGATCATGTGCCCCTTGGCCAGCAGTCCCATTTCTTTGAAGATCTTGCCGACAATGCGCGCCACGGTGGTTTTGCCGGTTCCCGGATTACCGGTAAACACCATGTGGTACACCTGCTGCTCCCGCTTCAGGTTTTGTTTTTCCCGCTCCAGATTGACTCGAAGCAGGGCGTATATCTCGTACATCATCTGTTTCGCTTCACGCAAACCGATCATCCGCTCCAGTTCGTCAAACAACTGCACCAGGTTGGCGCCGGCCGTCGTGCGGACTGCGTCTGCCAGCGAACGAGGCTTTTTCGGAACGGCGGTCTGGTTGATGATGACCTGGATGCGGCGGGAGTTCTCCCCTTCGATGGGCGTCGTGGTGGCCGAGGATGGGTTTTCCGGTTGCGTCACAGTGGTTCACCCGCTTTCAGCGTCGTATCACCAGTATACGCCCGGTAAGAGAAAACTTTTCCCAACGGTTTGGTTTCGTCTGGAGGAATACACAGCTTTCCTGAGTGGATATTCCCTGTGTTTGTGGGGTCAGACCCCTTTCATTTTTCCACTGGTAGATGGCTTCCTTGATTGGGCAGCCCCTCGAATAATAGGGATTGATATCTTTACTATTTTCGTTGTTGGGAAGAAGCCCGAAGGCACTCATCCACCTCCGTTTTGCTCATACCAAGTTTTATGGTACCAAAAACAGTGCGCCTACCGACCTTCGGGGTACTTGTAAAGGAAAATCCTGCATCTGTATTTACCCGCCGCAGAAAAAATATATGTGTTCTGATGCAGCAAAAAAAGCCGACACTCCCGCTGCAAAGGGAATATCGGCCTTTTGCTTTTGACATGTCAAACCAATCAACAGGCCCATGCCCCTTCTTTCGCAAGAAGGCCATGGGCCCAGCAGCAGATATTCCTAAATGCAGATATTTCTATATACCGAAAGACACAAATTTTGTCTCCAGGAATTCTTCCAAGCCGTAATACCCGCCTTCACGTCCGATTCCACTTTCCTTAAACCCGCCAAATGGCGCCTGCGTTTGAGTGGGGGCCCCATCGTTAACGCCCACAATCCCGTATTCAAGCGCTTCGGCCAGGCGAAAACAACGGCTGTTGTTTTGGGTATACACATAGGCAGCCAGGCCGTAGACGGTATCGTTGGCCATCTCGATCACAGCAGCTTCGTCCCGGAAGGGGAGAATCGGCACGACCGGTCCAAACGTCTCTTCCTGTGCGATCTTCATCTCTGTGTTGACGTCAGCGATCACGGTCGGCTCACAGAAAAACCCCTTTGCGTACTCTCCCTCTGTCAGACGGCTGCCGCCGTAAATGACGCGTCCTCCCTTTTCACGCGCGTCTTCAATATGCTCCAGCACTTTATCCAACGCCTGCTGATTGACCAGCGGACCAATCTCCGTCTCCTTGTTTCTGCCGTCGCCCACCTTTGCCTTTTTCAAACGCTCCACCAGCTTCTCGCTGAAAGCGTCGACAACCGCTTCATGAACATATAAACGGTTGGTGCAAATACACATCTGTCCGGAATTGCGGAACTTGCTCTCAAATAAACCCTCAACGGCAGCATCGAGATCGGCGTCCTCAAATACGATAAAAGGAGCGTGTCCGCCCAACTCCAGGCTGACCCGTTTTACCTGTTTTGCCGCCGCTTCCATCAGCAGCTTGCCCACTCTGGTAGAGCCGGTAAACGCAATTTTTCGTATTTTCGGGTTATCGGTAAATTCCTTGCCCACTGCTTCCGGCTTTCCTACGACCAGATTGGCCACTCCCTTCGGGAACCCGGCTTTTTCAATCAGCTCAAACAGCCGAATGGCGCTGAGCGGCGTGCTTTCCGCAGGCTTCAGCACAACGGTGCAGCCTGCCGCCAGGGCCGGGGCGATCTTGCGCGCAACCATGTTGACCGGAAAGTTCCACGGGGTGATCGCTCCCACGACCCCCACCGGCTGCCGAATGACCATGATCCGCTTGTTGGCCAGTGAAGACGGAATGGTTTCTCCGTATACCCGCTTCGCCTCTTCCGCGTACCAGAGGAAATTGTCAGCCGCTCCCAATACTTCCCCCTTCGCCTCGCGCAGTGGTTTTCCCATCTCTGCCGAAATGATCGCCGCCAGTTCATCGCGATGGTCGCGGATCAATTCGTGCAAAGCATACAAATGTTTGGAACGTTCCCGTGCCGTCAGTCGAGACCAGCTCTTAAACGCTTCGTGAGCCGCGGCAATCGCTTTTTTGGCCTCTTTTTCATCGCCGTAGCTGACGACGCCGACCACTTCTCCGGTAGCCGGGTTCATCACCTGCAGCGTTTCGCCGTTTTCCGCCTCGGTCCATTCTCCGTTGATAAACATCGGTTTCACTTGTTCCACTTGCATGACCCCTCTCCAAGATAGGTTGCGAAAATTTCGCGTTAGATCGGCTTTAACGCCTCAAACGGATTCCTGCACTGTTTGCAGTACAAGATGCTCCGGCATGCCGCGGGACCAAACAGATTTTCCATCGTCGTGCAGGGAGAGCCGCAGTAAGGGCAGTCAACTTGCCACGGTTCACCCGGCTTGTACTGGCGCGGAGGGGGGGCAATGCCAAACTGGCGCAGCTTGTCCCGTCCTTCATCGCTGATGCGCTCCGACGACCACGCAGGCTCAAACAGAAAGTTGACTCGAACTTCGCGAACACCCGTTACGGAACCAAGTTTTTCGGTGATCGCGCCGCGCATGATATCGAGAGCGGGGCAGCCGACAAAAGTAGGCAGCACGTCCACGGTGACAACCCCGTCTTCTGCACTCACGTCGTGAATCATCCCCATCTCCACCATGCTGATGACCGGAATTTCCGGATCTTTTATTTCCTGCAGAAGGTTCCAAAGCAGCTCTTCATGAAGCTGTGAGGTTTGCTGCGCCATTGGTCATCCCCTCTTTACCATTTTGCTGTAGGATCCAAACGGTACACTTCCGATAACGTGGCAAGAGCCTGGACCAGGTCGTCCGTATGCTCGCCCGCCCTGCCATTCTGCTGCGGTACGCGCGGATCACCAGGCCACTCGAGGCCAATCGAATGGAACACTTCTTTTCCCTTTTCTTTCCATCTCTGCAGAAGCAGCTCTTCCCCGGCGATCAGGCCGAAGTTAACCATATGGGCCGCCAGCGGTCCGAGAGAAAAAAGATCGCCGATGTCATCCCAGACTTTTTCAAGTGCTGCCTCCAGCCGACGGCGTGCCTCTTCGGTGCTTTCGGCCAGATGTCTTATCCACACCTGCCAGTGGAACAGGTGATAGTTTAGTTCGGTCAACATTTTTCGCGAGACCTGCGCCAATGGGAGATAGGAGGAATTGTGTAATGACTCCAGGCGAATCTGCTTAAACAATCCGTACGAATAGTTTCGGGCAATCGCATAGGCCCAATCGTAATGCGGATTCTCCAGATATTCACCTGCTCCGTTACGCCGTTCAACCAGGATCGCATTGCGAAAGTCCTCAGGATTCCTCAGTTGGGCAAGGTCGTCCGCCTTTCCGGCTCCCAATTCCTCCAACATTTCATATAAGATCACGGCGTGCCCCATGGTATCTTGAGCAATGGATGAAAAGGCGACATCTTCTTCGATATGCGGTGCCAAACCCAACCATTCCGATCCCCGGTACGCAAGGATAAAATCGTCATCCGCCAATTGGAACAGCAGCTCTTTGAGGGCCAGCAAATATGCCGCATTCTGCATCGCCAGCTGCGCAGATTGGACACGTGAATAATCAATCATATTACTCCTCCGCTCTACTTTGATGCCGTATTTTTCTCGTACTGCTCTTTGTGATAGCGCCATCTTGCTTGCAGATCGCCGTATCCCTTGGTTTCCCTGTAGCTCTTGTTATCCATCCGTTCCAAATACCTTCGTTCTTCAGGGGGAATCGCGTGGATGTCCTCTCGTTTGACTACCCAAATGTTGTTGCAAGGCTCACGGCGAAGAAAATTCTCGCGCGCCAGCGACAATGCCACTTCATGGTTGGGAGCCAACAGGCTGAACTGATGAACAAAACCGGAAATCGGATGTTTTTGGCTAAACACTTCGAACACGGAAAAAGTTTGTTGCGCTTGCTCTTGGTTGCTCATCGGTTTTCCTCCTAACCCGCCACACACTGCTTTGCCAGTAAAGCATCACGAACCCATTTCGCCTCTTCATAGGATACTTTTCGCAGCTGCAGCCGCTGAGCCGAACGAGGCCCGTTGCCCCTGACAATTTGTTTAAACTCTTCCCAATCGGGTTGTTGATAGTGCCATTTTCCTTCTGCCTCATCGTAACGGATCGTCTTATCCGGCAAAGTGAGGCCGAGGTGGAAAATGCGCGGAACGTATTTGTCAAAAAACGCCTGACGCAATTCTTCATTTGTTTGCGTACGAATCTTATACTGCATGTTCAACTGCTGATTGCTGGAAATGGTGCCGTCGTCAGGCGGTCCAAAGAACATCAACAGAGCCGGCCACCAGCGATTTACCGCATCCTGCAGCAATTGGCGTTGTGCGGGTGTTCCTTCCGCAAGTTCCAGAACGATGCTTTCGCCGTGTTGGGCGTGAAACTTCTCTTCCGCGCAAATGCGGTACAAGGCCCGCGCATACGGGGCATAAGATGAGTCCAGGGACATCGTCTGCGTAATAATGGCCGCCCCGTCAACCAGCCAGCCGATCACGCCGGCATCCGCCCATGTAGGCGCTTTCATATGAAACACGTTGTGGAACTTCAGCCTGCCGGTAAACAAGTCCTCAAACAAATCCTCGCGAGTCTTGCCCAAAGGTGCAAGCAGATCCTCTACTACTCGCAGCAGCAGCTGTCCATGCCCCACCTCATCCTGCACCTTGGCCATAATCGCCAACTTCCGCCGCAGGGTTGGCGCTTTCGGCACCCACTCCTTTTCTGGAAGCGCTCCCATAATTTCGCTAACCGCGTGCATGGCAATGAGTTTAATCAATTGATTCCGGTAATCGTCGGGCATCCAATCGTCTGCTTCGATTTTTTCTCCCCGCTCAATCCGGGCCTGAAACTGGGCACGTTTTTCATCCTGGTTTGATTCCGCCACTTTTGTATTCATGCACTTTCCTCCCCTCGCTGTCCCGCATTTCAAAAATTAATTACGTTTTATTTATAATACGTTTTTCTAACGTTATAATAACATAACGTTATATAATTCTGCAATAGCTAATCATCGTGTTTGGCCACCTTTGCCGTATGGCGCAGTTCTTCCGTCATTCGGTGCAGTCGCTGGACCACGGAATAGAGCTCCTGTATGCTCGCCGACTGGCTCAGCGTGTGATGCATCGTTTTTTCCATCTCTGCGGATACCAGGGTAATGAGTTCTTTCATTTCATTTAACCCTTCAAAGATGCTTGCTGCGGAGTCCGACGTCGTCTCCGACAGAATGCGAATTTCATTTGCGACGATGGAAAATCCCCTTCCGTGTTGGCCGGCGCGGGCCGCTTCAATCGCCGCGTTAATCCCGATAATATTTGTTTTCGCAGAGATATTTCGAATCAACTCGCTGATTTGCGTGGTTTTTTCAATCTTGTCTCTGACCAGTACGGTAGATGTGTTTACCTGTTGGCTGGCGGCTGCCAATTCTGACGAGTTTTTGGCCAGGTTTTCCGTGCTGCTGACGATGCTGCCAAGTGCATCTGCGAGCTCATCGGCCATGCTTTCCAGGCGGTCCTCTTTATCTGTCGATACCCCGGTAGCCAGGCAGCCTACTACCTCGCCGTTATCGATGATCGGAAAACCTGCGGCTATGTAGGGAACTCCGTACACTTCGCGGGCAATCTTGCGCATCACCCGCCGTTTTTCCTGGATTGCGGTATAGTTAATGCTTCCCGGTCGCAGGGGATCGCCTGGGTTTATCTTCAAATCAAGTGTTTTCGCCGGATAATAGGCGAGAAACTTTTCCGTATCGGTTACCCCGACCATGCAGTCGAAGATAAGCCCTTTGTTCAGTACAGGAGCTACGGTAAGCAAACTGTGCAAAATGTGTGACATGCCTTCTCCCCCTTTTTCGCTCACAACATGATTGACGACCGCAGAACCCCATAGACAACAAAGGGGGGGCCTGCGCCCCCGTTGCTGGTCATCTAGTTTATTTCAGGATTTGGAAAGTACCGTCCTTCACTTCCACCATAATCATGCTGTCCTCATGCAATCCGTTGTGGTCCTCGGCGCTAAACGCAAACTCCCCGGTAACCCCTACATAATTCACTTTTTCCAATGATTCCGCCAGTTTGGAGGGATCGAAGTCGGCAAGCTTCAGACCTTCGATCAAAATGTTCAAGCCGTCATAGCCATATCCGGCAAACCCATCGGCGGGAGCATTGTAGGCAGCCTGGTATTCGTCGACGAATTTCTTGATGATCGCCGCTTGCGGATCGTTGGCATCGATTTGATCAGCCACAAGCAATTTCCCCGCAACGAGCAGCACACCTTCTGCTGCTTCACCCGCCAGTTCGATGAATTTGCTGTTGGCACTGCCGTGGCTGCTGATAATCGGGATGGTGAAACCGAGCTGTTTGGCTTCCTTTGCAATCGTGGCAGGTCCCGGGTTGGTGCCGGCAACAATCAGCACTTCCGCATCCGTGCCTTTAATCTTGGTCAGCTGTGAAGTCATCGACGGATCTTTTGTGCCGTACTTTTCTTCGGCAACAATGGTAATACCGTATTCGGGCGCGAATTTTTTCAACTGCGCGGTAAAGCCGCTTCCATACGCGTTGCTGTCATTCAACATGGCCACTTTGGTAATGCCTTTTTCTTGCAAAAATTTATAGATGCGTTTTGTTGCGTGCAGATCGGTATGCGGAGTCTTGAAAATGCCGGGACGAACCGGGTTGGTGATCTGATCGGCTGCAGCCATCGAGATCATTGGCAGCTTTTGTTGGGCGGCGAAGTCAGCCATGCCGAGAGACGGACCGCTGCCGGAAGAACCGAGTACGGCCATGACGTTTTCTTTGGAGACCAGCTTTTTGATCGCTTTTACCGCCTCCGTGTTATCCGACTTGTCGTCTTCAAAGATCACTTCCAGCGGTCGTCCATCAACCCCGCCGCTGCCGTTGATTTCTTTGACAAGCATCTCCACCGCCTGCTTTTCCGGCACTCCCAGCGGGCTGTTTGGCCCGGTCAGCGAAAAGACAGCGCCTATTTTGATCGGCTCCTTGTTCTCGCCGCCGCCTCCAGAAGCGGTTTGACTTGCAGGAGTATTGCTGCCTGTGTCGGCAGCCGGATTCGCCCCGTTGGAACAAGCGGCGATCAGGACAAGGGAGGCAAGCAGCAGCAGAAAAAAACAGCTTCTCATTTGTTTCTTCACGATAAAATCCCCCTTACAATCTATCATTATTGTTTACAGCTTCGTGTGAGCTTCACCCAGATAAGCTGATTGCACCCGCGAGTCCCGCGCTATCTCTGCCGCTGTACCTTCGAGCATAACCGTGCCCGTGCTGAGCACATAGGCCCGGTCTGATATCGCCAAGGCTGCTCGCGCATTTTGTTCCACCAGCAGAATCGTTGTTTTCCACTCTGAGCGGATTTGCTGAACGATTTGGAGTATTTCTTTGGCGATGAGCGGGGCCAACCCGAGAGACGGTTCATCGAGCAGCAGCAGCTTGGGGCGGGAGAGCAGCGCCCGGCCGATTGCCAGCATTTGCTGCTGGCCGCCTGAAAGCGTGCCGCCCAACTGCCATTTACGCTGGGCCAGGATGGGAAAGCGCTGATAGATCTCGTCCATCTCGCGCAAGATTTCTTTCCTGCTCACCTTGGAAAGCCGATAAGAAGCACCAAGCCAGAGATTATCCTCTACTGACAGGGTGGAAAAGATTTGCCGCCGTTCGGGGACATGGGCCATCCCTAACCGTACCACTCTTTCAGCGGGCAGCAGGGTAATGTCTTGGTCGTTCCATTCCACCCTGCCTGTTGTTGCCGTGTGCAGACCGCAGATACAGTTAAGCAGCGTGGTTTTTCCCGCGCCGTTGGCGCCCAACAGGGAGACGATCTCCCCTTCCGCGATATTCAGGTTGATGTCGTGCAGCACCTGAACCGGACCATAGTGTGCCGTAAGATTCTGGACTCTCAAGATCGTCTTATCCAACTGATTCCCCCCTTGTCTGCATGACCTCTTCCGTTCCCAGGTAGGCAGCGATTACCTCCGGACTCTCTTGAATTTGCGCCGGCGTCCCTTCCGCAATCTTCTCTCCCTGATCCAGCACGACAATCCGATCCGCCGCGTTCATCACCATGTCCATATCGTGTTCCACCAGTAATATGGCCGTTCCGTTGGCGCGAATCCGCTTGAGCATGTTGGTCATGTCTGCTGTTTCCGTATGGTTAAGACCGGCGGCGGGCTCATCCAGCAGCAGCAGTTTGGGTTCGGACACCATCGCTCTGGCAATTTCCATCAAGCGAAGCATGCCATAGGGCAGATTGCCGGCCAGCGTGTTCGCAACCGATGAAAGACCGACGATTTCCAGCCACTGAAGGGCACGGTGATGCATGTCCACCTCCTCTCTTCGGGCTTGTCCCAGCTTTAGTCCGCAGGCGAGCAGCCCTGATTGGGTTCGAGAGTGGCAGCCGACCATCACGTTCTCCAAAACAGTCATGTCATCAAAGGTTTGGAGGTTCTGAAACGTTCTGGTGATCCCCAGGCCAGCATACTGGGATCCGGGAACATTTGCCATCAGGCGTTCCTCGAAGTAGATCTCCCCTTGAGTCGGCGGGACAACACCCGAGATCATGTTCAAGACGGTGCTTTTCCCTGCTCCGTTTGGCCCGATAAGAGCGACGATCTCCCCCTTCCGGACGTCAAAATCGACAAGGCTTACGGCCTGAACACCGCCGAAATTTTTGGAAATCGCTTTCACATCCAACAGTACGTTTGTCATGCTACCGTCTTCCTTTCCGCTTGCTGCGAACCGGCTGCCTTTCTTTTTTTCGCTTTGACTTTTTCATAGAAGGCGCGGCAGCGGGGAACCAATCCTTCCGGCATGAACATGATGATAAAGACAAGGATCGCGCCGAACACAATCGTGTCGACATCCCCCTGCAATCCCGGTATATATTCACTGAGCAAAATCAACATCTCGTTGATGGAGTCAATCAATACCGTCCCAACCAATGCACCCCAGATGCTCGTCATCCCGCCTACGACCACCATGGTGATAAATTTGATCGATTCATGCAGCCCGAAAGGTTGTGGATCGAGAATCCCCATGTAATGGGCGTACAGGCCCCCGGAGATGCCGGCAAACATTCCGCTTAAAACGAAGGCACCCAGCTTGGCCTGGCGCACGTCTATCCCCATTGTAGTGGCGGCAATCTCGCTTTTGTGAATCGCCCGGAATGCCCGCCCCACACGCGATTTCAAAATATTAAGGGAGAAGATCAGCACACAGGTTACGACCGCCCAAATGAGATAGTACATGCTTAATTCACTATCGCCAAAATATTGGAGCTTAGGGATGCTGATCATGCCGTTTGCCCCTCCGGTCACCGATTCCCACTCGGTTAAGCCGATCTGTACGATGTAGCCGAAAGCAAGGGTGGCCATCGCCAGGTAGTATCCTTGCAATCCGGCGATCGCGCGGGCCAAAAGAAAAGCGAAGATGCCGGGAATAATCGCGGAAGCAAGCAATCCGATTGCGGGTGGCAGTCCGTACTTTGTTGACAGAACGGCTGAGGTATAGGCACCGATTCCCCAAAAAGCAGCTTGTCCAATCGATATTTGTCCAGCCAGTCCCATCAAGAGGCATAAACCGACGGTGACGATCGCATGCAGCCCAATTACAATACCAACGGAGAGATAGTACTCATTGGACAGCAAAAAAGGAAAGATGATTACCAACAATAGATAGAAAATAAATCCTATTCCCAATTTTTTAACGATTGAGCGCATCATAAACCTCCTTTGCCCACGCTGCGTTCTCCAAATATGCCCGTTGGTTTAATCACCAGGAAAGCAATCAGTACGATGAAGGCGATTGCGTCTTTCAAGCCTGAACTGATGTAACCGGCGCCAAGCGATTCCAGAAGTCCCAGCAAAAATCCGGCGATGACCGCTCCAATCGGATTCCCCAATCCTCCGAGGATAGCGGCGGAAAACCCCTTGACCCCGAGCAGGACCCCGACATCGTAGGATGTTACGCTTAAAGGAGCGATGACGATTCCAGCGACTGCTCCGCTTGCAGCACTGATGGCAAAAGCCAGCCCTGCCATTTTCCCCGGACTGATGCCCATTAATCGGGCAGCCTTCGTGTTCACGGAACAGGCCTTGATTTTCCTGCCCACCATGGTTTTGTCCATCAAATACCAAAGGAACAACAGGATGACGAGTACGGCAGCAATCACCCATACGCTTTGCTGAGCTATCGTAATGCCTCCAAACGAGATGGGCTCGTGGCTGGTAATCGGTTCAAGCGCAAATGCATCTTTTCCCCAGATCAAGCTGGCAAATCCGCGGATCAGGATTGACACTCCGATGGTTAATATGATCAGACTAAGCGGTGTCGCTCTTTTCACGTAGCTGATTACATATTTTTGCAAGAGAATACCGAAGATCGTGACCGCTGTGACAGCCAGTAAAAATGCCAATCCATAAGGCACGTGCAATCCGATCAGCGAAACCATGATCATGCCGCCCAACATCAAAAACTCTCCCTGGGCGAGATTGATCACTTTACTTACGTTGTAAATGGTGACGAAACCGACAGCGATGATTGCGTAGATTCCCCCGCCAACGAAACCGTTCGCTACATACTGAAGCAATTCTGCCACGTGGTGTACCTCCCTTTCATCAATGTACCCGCCAGTACCGTTAGTGGGTGCGCAGTCCAATAATTGTAACCGCTTTCAACCTGCGTTAAAGCAGAGGAATGTTCCTTGACGAGCCCCATCCCTCTCTGGTATAGGGCTCGTTCTGTCGAATGTGAGGAGTTTATTTCTGCGGTGCGGTTTCATAAACTTCTTCAAAAAATTGAACAGCGCCGGGATGAAGCAAGGAATAGTAGTTTTGGAACAGTTGGTCTGCTTCCCGGCCCATCCAGACATCGGGTAAAAGCTCTTGCGGCAAATCGGGGTCGATAAACAAGAACTTGCGGTATTCATGGACCAGTTTTGTCTTTTCGACAAAACAGAAGCTGTTGGGGATCTCTTCGTTGTTCTTCAGCTTGTTTACCAGGCTCTCGTACTGGGGCTGATATACCTCAATGAATTCCTTGTAAGCGGCATTGATCTGCTCGATATCCCAACACTTTTCCACCAATCGCTTTGGATTGCTCCAGCCAATATGCTCGGCGACAAAAATCTCTACATGGTCGGTAATCTTGTGGGCTTCCGTTATCTCTTTTACCCTGTCGACAAGATCATTCGGGCTGATCCACGTACTGGTTGTCAACATCCCGAAACCCAGCCATGTCAATTCTTTGCGCAGTTGGTCGCGTACCTCTCTGCGTTCTTCCGGAATGTTGTAGCTGGCGATGCACCATTTGCCACTCCACACGTCGGATCCTTGTTTGTAAATTCTCGCTGCCGCTTCGTCCAAACGTTTCTTGCCGCGGGCAGACATGGAATAATAACTGCGATTGCCGACTTTGCGTGATTCCAACCACCCCTGTCGAAGCATACGGGAAATCGCTGCCCGAACAGCCTGTTCCGATAAGCCAAACTCGCCCATCAGGCGGGTTAGACTTCCTACCCAGATTTCACTGCCGTAGTGTCGGACGTATTCACCGTATATTGTGAATAGCATGGATTTTGGCTTCATCCCTATCAACTCCCAGATCGTTTCTTCAACTTTTGTTCCAAAATGAAGTGTAACATATAATGGTATTTTCGTGAAACGATCTTAAGTCGATATATAACAATTTAAGAATATGACGTTTTTATATCGTTAATATATAAAATTATAATATAATTGTCAATATTCTTTTTCAAGCTTCGACTCCCATCGACATTTCTACTATTTCCGGCTCTGTTCATCTACCTTTTGCTGAAGCTCTGCAAAGCGCTGCATGATTTCCGTTTTGTTGAAAATCACCTGGGTAAACGAACCTTTTCCCACCAGATTGAAATCTGTCTCGGCAAACACGTCACAAACAACCCGTTTGTGCGTGACCTCTGTACAGATCGCTTTGAATCTTACTTCTTGCCCAATCACGGCCGGACCTACGTGCTTGATGTCGATCCCGAAACCTGCCCCCTCCTCATCCTCTTCCAGAAAGGGGAGGATTACCTGCCGCCCTGCCTTTTCCATGTAATAAATCATGCTCACGGTAGACATCACGTGATGCACAACTTTCCCGTCAAATATCGGACGCATGTCCTCTGTCACCGTCACCGTAACCCCTGCCGTCACCCCCGGCTGCAATCCTGCCTTCAACGACCAAGTCCCCCTTACTCGCGACTCAACGTCGAAATACTTCCTCGCAAGAGCGAGATTTTGTGCCCTGCGGGTACCCCTTACACACGCTCAATGACAGTGGCAATCCCCTGCCCAACACCGATACACATTGCTGCCAAACCGTAACGAGCTTCCCGGCGCTCCAATTCGTACAGCAAGGTAGTCAAAATACGCGCACCGCTGCAGCCGAGCGGATGGCCGAGAGCAATCGCTCCACCATTGACGTTGACGCGCCCGGGATCGATGTTTAATTCACGAACGCTTGCCACGGCTTGAGCAGCAAACGCCTCGTTGATTTCGAACAGATCGATATCCCCGATCGTCAAGCCTGCTTTTGTCAACACCTTGCGGGTGGCAGGCACCGGGCCGATCCCCATCAACGCCGGATCTACCCCGGCCACTGCCGAGGCGACAATTCGGGCACGCGGCTTGAACCCCAATCGCTCTGCCGTCTCTTCCTCCATCAACAATAACGCGCAGGCTCCGTCATTGATGCCGGAGGAGTTACCTGCGGTTACCGTTCCTCCCTGTTTGAAGGCTGGTGCCAGCTTGCTCAGCTGCTCCAGCGTGGTCTGAGGTCGAGGATGTTCGTCGCGCTCAAACAGCGTGACCTCTCCCTTTCGCCCGACAACCTCCACGGGCACGATCTCTGCGGCAAATTTCCCCTCCGCCTGCGCCTTGGCGCATTTCTGCTGGCTTTCAAGAGCGAAATGGTCCTGCTCCTCACGGCTAATCCCGTACTGCTCCGCTACATTTTCCGCTGTTTCTCCCAAACTGATCGGCGGGTAAACAGCAGCCAGCTTATCGTTTACCAACCTCCAGCCTAGCGTTGTGTCATGCAGTTGTTGATTTCCTCGCTTAAAAGCGGCGCCTGGCTTCATCATCACCAGCGGCGCTCGCGTCATGCTTTCCGTACCGCCCGCGACATACACCTGCCCCGTTCCGGCCGCGATCGCATTGGCGCTTTGGTTGACTGCCTCAAGACCGGAACCGCAAAGACGGTTTACGGTCACGCCCGGCACCTCGACAGGGAGCCCGGCCAACAACAGCGACATTCTTGCCACGTTGCGGTTATCTTCTCCGGCTTGGTTGGCGCAGCCCAATACAACGTCGTCGATCAACTGCGGATCAAACGGATTTCGTTCCATCAAGGTACGGATTACCAGCGCGCCCAAATCATCAGGTCGCACCTCTTTCAACGCTCCCCCGTATCGACCGATGGGGGTGCGGACTGCATCGACAATAACCGCTGTTTTCAATGGAAACTCCTCCCTCGACATGTTCTTCCACGCAGTCGCTCTTGCTGCGCCTACACGGCCTCCACCAGGGTAGCCAATCCCTGTCCTCCGCCGATGCATAACGAAACGACGCCATAACGCTGTTTGCGCCTGCGCAGTTCATACAGCACCGTGCCGAGCAGTCTTGCTCCGCTGCACCCCAGCGGATGGCCAAGGGCAATCGCTCCGCCGTTTACGTTGGTTTTCTCCATCGGCAGGCCAAGCTCCCTGATGCAGGCCAACGCCTGGGATGCAAAAGCCTCGTTTAATTCAAACAGATCAATCTGCTCCAGATTCATCTTTACCTCTGCCAGCAGCTTGCGGATGGCAGCTACCGGTCCGATCCCCATCACGTTCGGATCAACGCCGACGCAGGCAAAATGGACGATCCGGCCAAGCGGAGCCAGTCGATGCTCCACCAGCTTCTTCTCGCTCATTAACAGAACGGCAGCGGCCCCGTCATTGATTCCCGACGAGTTGCCAGCCGTTACCGTACCGTTTTTGCGAAAGGCGGGCTTCAGTTTGGCTAATGCGTCCAGCGAGGTGTCCCGGCGGGGAAACTCGTCCGTGTCAAAAACGATGGTTTCCCCCTTTTTCCGTGTTACCGTTACCGGTACGATTTCTTCCTTAAACCATCCGTTGTCGATTGCGCGAATCGCGCGCCGATGACTTTCCGCCGCGAACAGATCCTGATCCTCGCGGCTGATGGCAAACCGCTCCGCCACGTTTTCGGCCGTATCGCCCATGGTCAGGTCCCCATACAGGGAAACAGGGGCCGAGCGCGGTCCGCCAAAAGATTCCATCAACGTTTGCGGCCCACGCTGATACGGCTGCTCAAACTTTTCCAGGATATATGGAGAACGCGTTAAGTTTTCCACTCCGCCGGCCAGCATGATTTCGCCGTGTCCTGCCTGGATGGACTGTGCGGCAAGATTGATCGCCTCCAATCCGGAAGCACAGACGCGATTTACAGTAAGACCAGGTACAGATTCCGGCAGCCCCGCCTTGAGCAGACCGACTCTGGCGATATTGATAAACGGGCCTGCGGAAATGACATTGCCCATGATGACGCCGTCTATCTGTTCCCCGGGCACACCCGTCCGCTGCAAAACTTCCTGCATGACGATCGCCGACAGATCATCGATCGGCACGTGTTGCAAACTTCCACCCAGCTTGCCGATCGGCGTGCGCACCGCAGCCGTAACATATACGTCTTTTCGCTTCATGTTCATCTGTAGGAAACCTCTTTTGGCTCATATTGATAAAAACCTTGGTTGCTGCGTTTTCCTACCCTTCCTGCCAACACCAGCTTGCGAAGCAGGGGAGCAGGACGGTATCGCTCTTCGCCCAGGTCTCGGTGCAGACCGCGGATGATTGCATATACGTCATCAAGTCCGATTTGGTCAGCCCATTCCAGGGGACCATACGGATAATTGGTTCCTTTTTTCATCGCCGTATCGATATCCTGAGCAGTGGCCGTTCTTTCCATGACCGTGAAGGCCGCTTCATTGATAATCAGCGAAAGAATGCGCGGAAATACCAAGCCGATCTCGTCGACCACAACCTCCGTCTGCTTGCCCATCGATTGCAGAAACGCTTCCGCCTGTTCCAAAACGCTTGGTGCCGTTTGCAGCGCAGGCGCGATTTCGATCAATTCCCTTTCGGCCAGCGGTACAAGCGTGCCGAATCCGCACACCCGCGCAGGGCATTGCGTCCATGAAGCGACTTCTGTGGCGGTTATGGCCAATGAAGTGGTTAAAATCGGAACATTCGCAGGGAGCTTCCCATCCAGCTCCCGTATAGCTGCTTTTTTCAACTCCAGATCAAGATTGGTCACTTCCACGGCAAAACGAATCTCCGTCCGGTTTTCAGCCATTTCCGCCAGGGAGACAACCCGGTATCCCTTTTCCTTTAGCAGCTGCAGCAGTTCCGAATAGAGAGGACTGGTTCCTGTTAACAAAACCGTTTTACTTGCTGTAGTCATAAAAGCCCTCCCCTGTTTTTCTGCCCAATTTGCCCGCCTGCACCATGCGCTGTTGGATCCGGCTTGGTTTAAATCGGCCTTCATGGAAAAAGTTTGTGTAAACCGATTCTGTGGTCGCAAAGTTAATATCGATGCCGATCATGTCCTGCAGTTCAAATGGTCCCATTTTAAACCCGCCGGCCAGCGTCATGATCCGGTCGATCTGGTCCACCTCGGCGATACCGTCTCCTAAGATGCGCAATGCTTCATTGTAATAAGGGCGAGCGACGCGGTTGACGATAAAGCCGGGGGTGTCAGCAACCACTACCGGCACCTTGCCCAAATCACGTGCAAACTGGTACGCCCTGGTTACGTTCTGCTCACTCGACTGCTTGCCGCGCACTACTTCAACCAGCGGCATGACCGGAGCCGGGTTAAAAAAGTGAAAGCCGAGAATCCGCTCGGCATGTGTGAGCCCGCCGGCAATTTCCGTAATCGAGAGAGAGGAAGTGTTGGTCAAGAGCAGCGAGTCGCTCCGACACACCTCGGTCAAAGATGCAAAAATTGATTTCTTCAGTTCCAGCCGCTCCGGTACAGCTTCTATCACGATATCGCTCTCCTTGAGAAGCGCCATGTCCTGAACGGGAACGACAAGCCGATACGTCTGCTCCTTTTGCTGCTTGCTGATTCTCCCTTTTTGCACATCCTTCGAGAGGACTTCCAGCAGATAGGATTGCGCCTTGTTCAAAACGTCCTGATTCGTGTCAAGCAGATGAACGCGATGTCCCTTGCGAGCACAAACGAGGGCGATACCCGCCCCCATCGTCCCTGCGCCAATCACTCCTATCGAATGCACCGCCACGCCATTCCCTCCTTCAATTATCTGCCTGTAAACTCTGGCGATCTTTTTTGAAAAAAGGCTTTCACCCCTTCTTTGTGGTCCTCGGTATTCCCCGCAATCTCTTGCGCAAACGCTTCATATTCCAACGTTTCTTCCAGGTTCATCTGAAGACCCTTGTACATCGTTCGCTTGATCAAACCGACAGCGCGTGTCGGCAGCTTTGCCAGCTTCGCGGCGTACGCCATCACTTCTGCTTCAAAGTTTTCCGCAGAGCAGATTTTATTGACCAGTCCGATGCGGTACGCTTCTTCCGCTGATACTTTCTCTCCTGTGATTGCCAACTCAAGCGCCTTGCCGATCCCGACAATTCGCGGCAGGAAGTAACACCCCCCGGAATCGGGAACCAGTCCGATGCTGACAAAAACGTCGATAAAGGAGGCATTTTCCGATGCCAGCCGAATATCGCAGGCCAAAGCGACGCTCATCCCCGCCCCTACCGCTACTCCGTTGACAGCGGCAATTATCGGTTTTTCCGTTTTCTGAAACTGCAGGATCATCGGGTTGTAACGTTTTCTCAGAAACTCCCCGTAATCAACATCCGTCCCCTGCACATCGCCAAGATCCTGACCGGCGTTAAACGCCTTACCGGCACCGGTCAGCACGATGCAGCGAACATGGTCATCTTTCTGTGCCTGCTTCAACGCCTCCGTAATCTCCCGGTTCATCTGCCGGGTAAAGGCATTAAACTTGTCGGGTCGATTCATTGTCATCCTGGCAATGCCATCGTACACCTCGTAGAGAATCGTTTCGTACATGGGATGCCCCCTTAATGCCCCTTGAATGTTGGTTTCCGCTTTTCCAAAAACGCTTGGATGCCTTCCTTTCTGTCCTCACTGGCCATCAAAAGGTAGAAACAGTTCCGTTCGTAGTGCAATCCTTCTTCCAGGGGCAAATCTTGCGCTTTGAAAACGGCTTGTTTGATCATGCGAACGGCCAGCGGCGCCTGGCCAGCAAGCTGTTTCGCCAGTTTTACGGCTTCCTCGAAATACACTTCAACCGGCACCACCTTGTTGACCAATCCGTAACGGAGCGCTTCTTCGGCCGTGATGGGCTCGCCGGTCATAAGCATTTCCATTGCCCTGTGTTTCCCTACCGCTTTGGTTAACCGCTGCGTTCCGCCAGCGCCGGGCATGATCCCCAGTTTGATTTCCGGCTGACCGATTCGCGCTGTTTCAGAAGCGACGATCAGATCGCAGTTCATCATCAGTTCACAGCCTCCGCCGAGGACAAAACCGCTGACCGCAGCGACAATCGGTTTGGAAATCCTAGCGATCCGGTCCCATACAGCGAATTGATCTTTGAGCATAATCGCAATCGCCGACTCATCCGCCATCTCGGTAATGTCTGCACCTGCTGCAAAAGCTTTCTCATTTCCGGTTAGAAGAATCGTACGAATGGAATCGTCACGATCCATCCGTTCCATCTCAGCAACCAACTCATCGACTACTTGCAGATTTAACGCATTCAGTACGTCCGGACGGTTTAGGGTAATGATCCCCACCGCTTCATCTACCGACACTTTGATATATTGGTATGACATCCTATTCCTTCCTTCCCGGCAAACTGGGTATGCTTCCGGCTCCGCGGAGGCGGCTGTATGAATGAGGACTCTGCCTATGCCGTAACGGCTTTGCTGCGGTTGTCCACAATCCGAATCGCTTTGCCCTCGCTGCGCGCAATCGAATGGGGCTTGTTCACGCGCAATACGACGGAAACCCCCAACATGTCTTTCATCGCACGGGAAATCACTTTGGACAAATCGGCTATCTCCTGGCTGTCTGCCAAATTACCGATCTGGCTCATATATTCGGACGTAATCTCGCAGTGTATTTCGAATCGGTCGAGCGCACCCTCGCGTTCAATCACTACCTGATAATGCGGAGCAAGCTGTTTAAATGTTAGCAGCACCGATTCTATTTCTGTCGGAAATACATTTACACCGCGAATAATCAGCATATCGTCCACTCTACCTTTGATACGCGACATCCTGATCGTGGTTCGCCCGCACTTGCATGTTTCCGGATGAAGCGAAGCGATATCTCCTGTGCGGTAGCGAATCACAGGGAATGCTTCTTTGGTGAGCGAGGTAAACACCAGTTCCCCTTCCTCTCCGTATGGCAGCAGCTCTCCGGTTTTCGGATCGATGATTTCCGCCAGAAAATGGTCTTCCGCGATATGCAAACCGTCCTGCGCCTCCCAGCACTCGATGGAGACGCCCGGCCCCATCACTTCACTTAGCCCGTAAATATCAATTGCTTTGATATTTAACTCCTCTTCAAGCTGCTCACGCATCTCCTCCGACCAGGGTTCCGCACCAAATATCCCGTATTCCACGCTTGTTTCACGAGGATTGATGCCCATTTTTTTCATCTCTTCCACAATATTCAGCACGTAAGACGGCGTAGCCGATAATCCGCGCGGCTGGAAATCCTGAATCAGCGTGATTTGCCGACTGGTATTCCCGCCGGAGACCGGCACGGCAACCGCTCCCAAGTACTCAATGCCGTAATGTAGCCCCAGCCCGCCCGTAAACAGGCCGTACCCATAAGCATTGTGAAACACATCGCCGGGGCGGCCGCCCGCGCAGCAGATTGCTCTGGCGACAATTTCCGACCAGTTTTCGATATCTTTTTTCGTATATCCGACGACCGTTGGTTTTCCTTTTGTCCCGGACGAACCGTGAATCCGCACGATATCTTTCATCTCTGCAGCAAACAACCCAAACGGATAGTTTTCCCGCAGGTCGGACTTTTTCATAAACGGCAGCTTCTGGATATCCTCCAGAGACTGGATATCCTCCGGTTTGATCCCTGACTTGTCGAACGATGCCTTCTGAAAGGGAACATTTTCATAAGCCCGTTTTACTGTTTGTTTCAGCCTTTCCAGTTGAATCGCTTTCATTTTTTCACGGGACATTGCTTCCACTTCAACATTAAAGATCATCTGCCTTCCTCCTTACCTTCAAACCTTCAAATTATGCGGAACTTTTCAATCATTGTAAACTATTTGAAATAGATAAAATACAGGGAAATTTCGGAAAAAGAAATGGGCGATAGGTCATTCGCCGCGGAAAACCGGTTTTCGTTTTTCTCGAAAGGCGTCCAGAGCTTCCAGCCGATCTTTCGTCGGAATAATCACTTCATACGCTTTTGATTCAAGCTCCAAACCGGTTTGCAGGTCCACGCTGCTTCCCCGGTCAATCGCGAATTTGGCTTGATAGACGGCCAGTGGAGCGTTGGCGAGGATCTCATTTGCCAAAGCGGATACAATCTCTTGCAGTTGTTCCAAATTGTCCGCCACTCCATTGAGAATGCCGAAATTCATCGCTTCCTCGGCGCTGACTTTGCGTGCGGTCAAGATCAGTTCTTTTGCCTTGGCGAAGCCGATCAACCTGGGCAGGCGCTGCGTTCCTCCTGCACCGGGAATAATCCCCAGGCTCACCTCTGTCAGACCCATCTTGGAATCTCTCACGGCGTAGCGAAAATCACAGGAGAGGGCCAATTCGAAGCCTCCCCCGAACGCAAACCCGTTGATGGCGGCAATCGTCGGTTGGGGAAGCCGCTCCAGTGCGGAAAACACGTCCCTGATTTTTTTGACATTTCGCCGTACTTGCTGCTCGTTCAATGTACGGCGTTCCTTTAAATCTGCGCCGGCGGAAAACGCTCTGCCCTCAGCCTGCAAGATCACGACGCGCGTTCCCTTCACGTCCTGCTGCAATTCTTCAATAATTTCTCCCAATCGAACGAGCGTTGGGTAATTGAATGTGTTCAGCTCATTGGGTCGATTCAGCTTGATGATCCCGATGCAGTCTTGCCGCTTTAGCAGCACCGTTTCCTGTTCCATATGATCCCCCTCACTTCTCCCGCTGTTTCTGTTTAACCCGCGCGTAGGTGCCGGTGGCATAAGCAACGAGCTCTCCGTCGCAGGTAACCCGGGCTTCCATCACAATCAGCCTGCCGCCCCTTTTCAATACCCCGGACTCGGCTACAAGCAGTTCCCCTCTTGCCGGAGCAAGGTAGTGAATCTTGCTTTCGACGGTTACGCACTGCTGCACACCGTCCACATGAGGCGCCGCTGCATGTCCCATGACGACATCCGCCAGCGTAGCGGTAACCCCCCCATGAACAACCCCTTCTATGCTGTTATACAGCTCCGGACGGATTTTTAAGGCTGCCCTGCACCCGTTTTCATCTGCATGACATATTTCAATCCCCAGGTAATGATTGAAACGGTTCTTGCTGCTACTTGTCACGATTTCCACCCCTGCTGCTGAAAATAAAGAAAAAATGGTCAATTACCGGAAATCTCCCACCTTACTCTGTTTCTATCGGCACAAAATAATCATTTTTGCGATAGGCCAGCGCGTCAAGGGTAGCAACCAGCTCATTTTCGCTCTCCACTCTGATCCGGTACCAAGCCGTACGATTGTTTCGTCTCTCTTCGGTGGCAGTTGCCCGCAACAGCGCTCCCTGAAAGCTGGGAGCCAAAAATCCGATATTCATCGAAAGGGCAACGGCGGTTTTTCCATAAGAATTACAGGCTGCGGCGAACACGAAATCGGCAAGAGAGAATATCACCGCCCCATGAGCAGTGCCGTGCGCATTTAGCATCCGGTCGTCCACCACCAATTCCGCTGTGGCAGTACCCTCGCCCAACTCGAGCAGCTTTATGCCAAGAAATCGAGCGAAGGCATCCTGCTTCACTTTCTCGCAAATCTGTCCGTAGTATTTCGCATGGGTTTCTTGATCGCTCGGGTATTTGTTCATTCCCGGTCACCTACAAGACTTCCGCGAAGTGCATGGATACCAGTTTTCCGGCAAATCCCATCAAATCCTTGCCCGCTGCTTTTCCTTCCGGAGATGATAGAGCCGCCATTAATACCTCTTTACTTTCAAAATACATTTCCGCGATTAGATGCAGATCGCTTTCTCCCATCGGTCCACCGTAAATCTTGTTCACTTCCAGCTTGATGAGACCAGGCATCTTGGCTGCCAGCGGGGCATGCACGTTGAAGTAATGTTGATCAAATGCTTCGACATCTTCCGGTTTGCGATAAACAGCAATTAACTTAACCATTTTTTCCTCCCTGTTCTCATGTTTCGCCATGTGCACCCATCATATGACGAACATATTATATAACGTATTTATAACGCAATTCCGTATTTTTATTATAAAAACGCTTTCATTCTCTCGTCAAGGAGTTTTTCTAAAAGTGCAGGAAGTGTTATCTACTTGTCCAACCCATCCATGCAGGCTGGCCGGGTCAGGCCCTTGCATGTAAGCTCATTTGTCCTTCGCAGAAAAAAATAAAAGCATCCATCGCTCGACCAAGCGAACGAAGGACGCTTTTCTCCTGATTCGCCGCACGTTGAAGTCCTCGAGGGGCAGATCAACGAATGACATCTGCTGCGACGAACGTTTCGTTAATGGTTTAAGACAGCAGGAAAGCCGGGAATCGGACAATTCCGGCTTTGTCGCCTGCTATTGCTGTTGTTGGTTGTTTTCCGGAGGAACCAGCGACACGGGGCGCTGTGGTGTAAAAGTGGAAATGGCGTGCTTGTAAACCAACTGCTGTTTGCCTTCACTGTCAATCACAATGGTGAAGTTGTCAAATGCCTTGATATATCCCCGCAGTTGAAAACCATTTACCAGATAGATGGTGACGGCGACGTTTTCCTTGCGCAAATGGTTCAAAAACGTATCTTGGATGTTGATCGACTGCTTCATGATCATTTACCCCCTAACAGGACTTGTAAGTTATATATTCGGTGTACGGAGAAACTTTCCTGCCAATGCATGGTGAATTGTATCCACAATGGACGGATAGTTCTCGGGATTGCTCACATCAAACCAGTGTACGTCCGGTATCCGCCGGAACCAGGAAAGCTGCCGTTTGGCAAATCGGCGCGTCCGCTTCTTTATCTCGGCAATTGCCTGCTGCAATGGAATCTCACCGTAAAGATATGGAACCAGTTCCTTGTATCCCAGTCCCTGCATCGAGACAAGCGACGGGTCGTAGCCGCGATCAAGCAGCTGCCGCACTTCCTCCACCAGCCCGTCCTCGATCATTTGATCGACCCGCCGGTTAATCCGTTCATACAACAACGCGCGTTCCATCGTAAGACCGATCATGTACAAATCGTAAGGCGATTGTTGGGCCCGGTACTGATAGTCGGACATCCGCTGACCTGTCAGCTCGTAAATCTCAATGGCGCGGATCACACGCTTTACATCGTTGGGATGAAGCCGCTCTGCCGTTACGGGATCAATCAAGGCCAACTGCCGGTGCAAAGCCTCCACCCCTTCTGCCTCCGCCAGTCGCTTCAGTCGTTCCCGCAGCTCATGATCCTGCGCTGCATCCGAAAACTGAAAGCGATGCGTTACAGATTCGATGTACAGTCCCGTCCCCCCTACAATAAACGGCAGGCGACCGCGACGATGAATATCAGCGATCAGGCGGGTAGCCATCTCCTGAAAGTGAGCGACGGAATACTCCTCGTCGGGATCGATAATGTCAATCAAGTGGTGAGGCACGACAGAGCGCTCTTCCGGAGTCGCCTTCGCCGTCCCAATGTCCATCTGGCGGTACACCTGCATGGAGTCGCCGGAGATGATCTCGCCGTTTAGTCGTCGGGCCAGCGTCAGGCTGAGCGCGGTCTTGCCTACAGCCGTAGGTCCCACGATCACTACCAGTGGCTGTTTTTCCTGCACGTCACTCCCCTCCGTCTTTCTCTTTAAAACTATATGTCACCTGATCGCGACGATTGCGAAAAGGTGTAAAACCAAACCGCTCGTACAGCCTCCCTGTTTTTCCTTCTTTCAGCACCACCCGGCGTCTGGCAACCCGCAGCGCCTCGGAAATCGCGGCTTCATCCGGCAAACCGGCTTCCGCAAATCTCCTCAATGCTGCAATGCCGGAAGACAACGAAACCTGGCGCTCAAACATCGGATCAAAGTATACGACATCAAACGAACAGTCTGGCTGAGATTGCAAAAAAGTGAGGTGGTGATCCAACACAACTTCCACGCGGGACATCGCCTGCCGCAGTGTCTCCGAACCATCCCGGTAGTGACGTAGTCCGTCTTCCACAACCAGGGCGATTGTCCGCTGTGCTTCCACGCCAACCACCCGGCCAGTTTCTCCGACGGCGTGGGCAAAGACAATGGCATCCGCCGCGAGGCCCAAGGTGGCGTCCAATACGTGATCACCTGGTTTAATTTGGCAGACGCGAAGCATAGTATCAGTATCGCCTCTCTCCAGGCGCTTTATACGAAAGGCAGCAGTATTCGGGTGAAAAAAGAACGGCTCCCCCTCGCTTGACTCCAAACGTGTCCCCTTGGCAGTAACCACAAGGATCTCATCCGTCTGATAGAGGCGCCGCAGTTCATCGAGTGAGTGCTCCCCCCGCTCAACGAGCGGCAAACCATGCCGCTCGGCCAGTTCGATTGCGTGCAGACGTACCTGCGCATTCGGTGTCAAGCCGGTAGTCACGATCACCTTTACATCACTCGCTTAAACATTTTCTCCAACTCATAGGACGTAAAGTGGATGATAATCGGCCTGCCGTGGGGGCAGGTAAACGGACTGCTGGTGGAACGCAAACTGGCAAGCAGCGCTTCCATCTCCTGCCGGTTGAGATAACGATTCGCTTTGATGGCCGCTTTGCAGGACATCATAATCGCTGCCTTTTCCCGCAGTTCACTCATGTCGGGCGTACCCTTTTCCGCTGCCGCCAGCACAAACGAGATTAACTCATCGATAACCTCCACTTCACTTCCCGCCGGAAACCAGTGGGGATGAGCACGAACGAGAAACGTTCGATTCCCAAACCATTCGATCTCCAAACCAAATGATTGAAGCAGCGGCAGGTGTTGTTGAAGCAGCGCCTCCTCGCCGGCGGAACACTCGACTGTATGCGGGAACAGCAGCATCTGACTGGCTGTATTCTCCTGACGAAGTTTGCTCATAAAATACTCGTAGAAGATGCGCTCCTGGGCTGCATGTTGATCGATGAGATACATGCCCGTTTCGTTTTGGGCAACAATGTAAGTCCCGTGTACCTGCCCTACGGGATACAGCTCAGGTACGGGGGAATGCTCTTCATCTGCCTCCCGGGCTTCCGGCTCATCCCAGGTGTCAAGATGTACCTGCGATGCCTTGTTCCCTTGGTCAATTGCATCGTTCCCCGGAGCACCCTGTCTTTTCTGTCCAGAAGTCCCGGATGGTGCGGCGGAAAAGGGAGTCGAGCCGGAATCGTCGGCGGTCTGGCTGGACCCGGTGTCTGGCTGTTTCTCTCCCCTGTTTGGTTCTTCCGCCTTCTGCGGCTGCGGGAGCGCTTCACGAATCCGCGCCGCCCCCACTCCCATCGGACGAGCTTGCGTCTGGTAGATCTGGCTGAACGAAAACTGCGGCTGCTTGACCGATTCTGTCTGCCGCTTTCCGCGGTTGTCCATCCGAAGCGGCTGCACGATTGACAGCTTTTCTCTCAGCGTGGTGCGAACCGACTGCTCAAGCTGTTCACACAGTTCCTGCTCCTTGCTGAAGCGCACCTCCAGCTTGGCAGGATGCACGTTTACGTCAACAAGGGACGGGTCCATCTCTACATGCAGCACAACGATCGGATAGCGGCCAATCGGCAGGAGTGTATGGTAGCCGCGCATTACCGCGTTGTTCAGCGGATAACTTTTGATGTAACGGCCGTTGACCAATAGGGTAATGTAAGAGCGGCTGGCACGGGTTACTTCCGTGGTAGACAAGAAACCGCTCCAGCGAAAGTCAAGGGACTCTCCCGAAACGGGGAGCATCCGTTTTGCCACCTGTACCCCGTAGATGGAGGCAATGACGTGCAGCAGTTTTCCATCTCCACTGGTCTGCAGGATCGTTTTGCCATTGTGGGTAAGCGTAAAGGCAATCTCTGCTTTGGCCAGAGCCAACCGGTTCATGAAATCGGTGATGTGGCTTACTTCCGTTGAGATCGATTTCAGGTATTTTAAACGGGCCGGCGTATTGTAAAACAAATCGCGGACTAGGATTTCCGTGCCTTTTCCGCCTGCGGCGTCAGCCACTTCCGTGATGCTGCCGCCTTCGACGACAACCCTTGTCCCCACCTGGCTGCTGGAAAGGCTGCTGCGCAGTTCAACACGTGCGACAGAGGCGATACTGGGGAGCGCTTCGCCGCGAAAGCCGAGCGTCCGAATGTGGAACAAATCGCGGGTACTCCCGATCTTGCTCGTCGCATGTCGTTCAAATGCCCGCATGCAATCCTCCCGATCCATCCCGCAGCCGTCGTCTGCGATACGGATCGAGTGGATCCCCCCTTCTTCGATTTCCACATCAATCCGGCGGGCTCCGGCGTCAATCGCGTTTTCCACCAATTCCTTGACGACTGAAGCAGGCCGTTCCACCACTTCTCCCGCTGCAATCATATTGCTGAGCTGGCTGTCCATTACGCGAATGATCCCCATTACACCCGCTCCTCTCTATCCGGCCAATGCCGGTTATTTCTTTAAACGGTGCTTCCACTCGGAAAGTTTCACCAGGGCCTCAATTGGTGTCAACCGATCCAGGTCCATCTCCAGCAGTTCGTCGATGACAGCCCGGTCCTGCCCGGTAACGGCCGGGCTCATTTTGGATGTAGCAGTGGTGGCTGAAGGGGGTACATGATCACGCGTATCAACGCTTCGCCCTGCCTCTTTCGCCGCGGCTGCCGCTGTCTCACCCAAAAACAGGTCAAGGCTCAACTGCTCCTGTTGGGGATGGCACTGTTTTGCCTCCAGCTCCTGCAAAATCTGGCGGGCGCGGCGGATGACCTCGTCTGGCAGCTCCGCCAGTTCGGCGACGTGGATTCCGTAACTCTTGTCCGCTCGCCCCGGTTCAATCTTGTGCAAGAACAGCAGCTTCCCATCCCGTTCCTCGCAGCGGGCGTTGACGTTGACCAGCCGCGGCAGTTTCTCTTCCAACGCGGTCAGCTCGTGATAATGGGTGGAGAACAGCGTCTTGGCTCCCACTTTTTCGTGGATGTACTCAATCACCGCTTGGGCCAGAGCCATTCCGTCGTACGTGGACGTACCGCGCCCGATTTCATCAAGCAGGATCAAACTGCGCGGTGTTGCCTTTACCAGTGCATGTTTTGTCTCCAGCATTTCCACCATGAATGTGCTGTGCCCGCCAACCAAATCGTCAGCGGCACCGATCCTTGTAAAGATTTGGTCGACAAGGGACAGACGGGCATAACTGGCCGGGACAAAGCAGCCGATCTGAGCCATTACCGCGATCAGCGCAATCTGCCGCATATAGGTGCTTTTGCCGGCCATGTTTGGCCCCGTAATTAACAGGATCTGCCGATCTTCATGATTCAGGTGCACATCATTGGAGACATACGCCTCCTTGTCCAGCACGGCCTCCACCACGGCATGACGGCCGTCACGAATGATGAATTCTCCATCGTCAGACAGCTCCGGCCGTACAAACCGCCGCTCATCGCTGACAGTTGCAAATGCCTGAAGCACGTCCACAGCCGCCACCTGTTCGGCCAGTGTCTGAATGCGCGGAATGTGATTGGCCACCTCGCTGCGGATCTGGACGAACAATTGATACTCCAGCTCCACCATTTTCTCTTCCGCTTCCAGAATCAACGCTTCTTTTTCTTTCAATTCGGGGGTAATGAAGCGTTCCGCATTGGCCAAAGTCTGTTTTCGCTCGTATCGCCCCTCCGGTACCAGCGACAGGTTGGCCCGTGACACCTCCAGATAATAACCAAACACTTTGTTGAAGCCGACCTTTAGCGAGCGAATGCCTGTTGCTTCACGCTCTGCCTGCTCCAGTTGAGCAATCCAGTTCTTCCCGTCACGGCTCGCTTCCCGCAGCTTGTCCAGGTATTCGTCATAACCGCTGCGGATCAAGCCCCCTTCGCGGATCGTTGCCGGAGGGTCGTCCACCAGCGAGCGTCGCAAAAGGTCAGCCACATCGGCACATTCATCCATGCCTTCTGTCAGCCGGACCAGCTCGGGGGAACCGCTTTGTAACAGCCTGTCCTTCAAAGCAGGAATCGCTTCCAGGGAATGACGCAGCTGAAGCAGATCTCGTCCATTTGCGCTGCCATAAGCAATTCGTCCGGCCAGTCGTTCCAGGTCATACACCTGATGCAGCGATTCGCGGATGTCGGAACGCAAAAGCAGATCTTCTTTTAACTGTTCCACTACCTGCAAGCGTTCGTTGATCCGGGCCTGATCCATAAGCGGACGCTCAATCCAGCGGCGAAGCATGCGCCCCCCCATCGCCGTCTCCGTCCTGTCCAACAGCCAAAGAAGTGACCCCTTTTTTTGCTTGTCGCGGATCGTCTCGGTCAACTCCAGATTGCGGCGGGAAAACGGATCAATCTGCAAAAACTGTTTCGCTTCGTATCGCCGCAGACGGCGCAGGTGGCTCAGGGTGCGCTTCTGCGTCCTGGTTATGTACGTAAGCAGGGCATTGACAGCAAGCCGCATGGCCTGATCCAGCTGTCCCACCTGTTCGGGGAAATGACGGCCGGCCAGCTCTGAGTCCAGCTCTTCAGCAGGAATGACCGTTACCGTATGCCCCTCACCGTAACCTTCCGGAAATGTGCCGCAGAGGATTACTTCACTGGGTCTGTACTGCATTGCTTCTTCCAGCCCGGCATCGCCGGATGCGGACAGTGAGGTGACGTTCAGTTCGCCGGTACTGATGTCACAAGCCGCAATGCCGTGTCTATCAGCGGCAGCTGCGATCGAAACCAGATAGTTGTTCTCTTTCGCAGCCAGAAACTTGTCTTCCATCATCGTACCCGGAGTAATCACGCGCGTCACTTCCCGGCGAACGACGCCTTTTGCTGTTTTTGGATCCTCCACCTGTTCACATATGGCTACTTTATAGCCTTTTTTGACCAGTTCGGCGATGTAGTTATCGGCAGAGTGATGGGGAACGCCGCACATCGGGATGCGCTCGGCTGTTCCCCCGTCCCGCCCCGTCAAGGTAATCTCCAGTTCACGGGAAGCCTTGACGGCATCTTCAAAAAACAACTCGTAAAAGTCGCCCAGGCGAAAAAACAGGAACGTATCCGGATATTCTTTTTTGATAGCCAGATACTGTTGGATCATCGGCGTATATTGTTCCATCACTTCTTGGCTCCTACGGGTCAAAATCTCGTCCTTCATTATAACACGCCGGCATGCCTTTGTTGTAGTGAAGAAGCCAATGACCACGCTGGACGAAAATCGGCATCTGCCGGCCACACGGTTTCTGACAACAAATAGGCAAACAGCGGTTCGATCGCATGGCGATAACGGCCATACAGCGGCAGCTCACGCAATTCCGCATACAACCCCTTTACAATACCATAAAGGCGCGATGTCACACCATCGTAGTAGGCCCGCTGTATGGCCGGGGCAGCCAGCGGCTGCTGCGTCAGCATGGGATAACTCTGGGCGATCAGCTTCGCCAGTGAGAATACACCCCTGGTGATGGTCGGCGTCACCAACCAGCTAGGGGGAGTGCGGTATTCGAAACCACCGTGCGGCTGTGGGCGAAAGTCACCAAGAAAACCGTATCGGGGCCGCCGCTTTCGGCATCCTTCATCTTCAACCAGGGCCAGGGGCAGAGTGAGATAGGTGTCAAGCGCCCGTATCAGTGAAAAGGATAACGGTACACCGCTAAAGTGCAGATGGCCTCCGATCGGATACCCTGGAAAAGGCATGCCGCCGGCGATCCACTCCAGGGTGCGATCGGTGATCTTGTCTGCAGCCCGCCGTAAAGCGCGGTACATGTTCACGAACAGGAGATCGGGATCAGGAGAAGGCTGCGGCCGCAATTCGACCAGCGGCAGTTCTTGGGAGTACGGTGTGGTCCGCAGTCGCGCCGCGTCGCAGCCAACCGTCCCGCGCTTCGGCAAAAATCTGGAGGCAACCCCCAGATTGCCCGCAACATCGCGCAGGGCGAACTCAGGATCTGCTCCCAGCCAAATGTCGTTTTGTCGCTTTTCCTGATCCGCCTTTAGCTGACGAAAGTGTTCGACGACCTTCTGATAACCGTATGGGCTCCCTTTTTCTTCAGCAGTCGGAGCGGGCTCAACATCCAGCACGTATATCCGGTTAGGAGAATGAGCCCCGAGACTAACAACGCCACTATCCAGGCCCAGCGCGTACAAGCTCCGTACGGCAAGCTGTTTGACCCGTTTGTGTTCCGGTTCTTCCGGCAGTTCAGTGATATCCGTGAAGTGTACGCGTTCACTCCTTTCCACCTGCTGATGCAGCCACACCGAATGGACGTTTGCCTGCAACAGACATAGCACGTGATGTTGATACAATTGTACCCGGTAGCGGCGTGATGGCGCTGCTTTATGAGCCCGCTGCGGATTCTGGCGCTCGATTGGCAGAATCGGGATACCGTTGATTCGTAAAATGGAAAGCATGCGCATATACTGTTGACAGAGAGCAACTGCACGCGGCGCATTTCGCGCCCCTTCGACTACGTGTTTTTCTCCTGCCCCTTCCAGCGGACACAACTCCCAAGGAACGGAAGTCTCTCTCATCTCGTCCCCCCTGTCTCATTACGCAAGCTGTGTGCTACAGCCTATGCACGGTCTCAGGGCGTGGTGAGCAGCCGGGGCAGGTCGGCAGCTGTTTTTCGCCTGGTCACGTCCATAGAAAAAGAGAGGAGTTACCATCCCCTCTCCATCAGTCCAACTCGTCAAATAGATCGGACGACTCAAAATCGTCAAACTCGTCGCTTGTCTCGTCAAAGCCGCCGTCAAAATCCTTGTCATCGCACCCACCCGCACAAACGACGACGCATACCTTGGTTTCGCCGATCACCTCAACCGCAAACTCTTTTTCAACGCGAACCGTCACTGTTCCGCCCCCGGAAATTTCTGCTTTGACGCACTTGGGCTGCTCGACGGCATGGGCGATGATCTCCAGGTCGCCGCGGCAGTTGCTGTCAAAGAAGGACAGGGGTACCAGTTCGGAATAAGTTACGGTTTCCTTCTTTACTTCGGTTTGCGTGTTGTCAGCAAATGAGTACCACAAGTTGATGTCGTACGTACCAGTAATTTCAATCGCCTCACCTACTTTTTCGGCTAGAAAACTGTTATTGGCGACCCAGCATCCAAGGATGGTCGAAGGTGTATGTGATGGCAATATGGTATGCGTCGTCTGGGAGAATTTATGTCCTTTGCCACATACGGCTTTTGCGATGAGTTCCCGGCACTGCAGATCTTTGTCTGTACCCGACATTTCGTTCCCTCCTCCATACAACGTTTCTGTACATTTGTATGCAGGTCATTCGTCTAGGGTGCAACAAATGCAGGTACTGTTCGGGAAAAACATGACGACCCTCGCCTTCTCCCTTTGTACGCTGTCAGTGCCGGCAGAGCATCAGGGGAATGGAAACGCCGGCCCCCGACGAACCGCAGAGGCAGCGTCAAAACGACGTCCCGCTGCCGATGTGTAGTGTAAGAGGAGAGCGGCCATTTTCCGCACGAACGACTTTGCCAACCAACCTATCGGAGCCATCCCGAAGCGGGGCCGTGCCGGCGCAACTTTGAAAAACGACGCAGCAATGCTGCTTTTTGCGCCTGCCCGCTTCAGGATGGCGAAGAGGACAGTCCAGCTTCATTTGTGGTTGGCAACGGAGTGAGGAAAGGAAAATGGCCGCTCTCCTAATCAAAACACTTTTGTTTTACGCTGAAGTGGTTGTTTAACGACAACCGCCTGTTCGTTTGGGGCCGCCACCCGTTTCACCCGTCAACGGATTTCCGCCGGTGTCAAGAATGATCCGCTCGGACACGGTATTGGCTATCACATTGGTAACCATTTGCAACAGATCGTTCACGTCCACTTGGGACTGTTTAAACTCAGCCACAATGGGAATACTGTCCAATTCCTCATGCAGCTGGTTATACTCCTGTTCCACTTTTTTGGCCAGATCCATCCTGTTCATGGATTCAAACATGACCATTTGCTTCTGTTTTTTCTTCAGTTCCTCGATCATCTCCTGAACCCGTTCGTTGTGCTTGATCTGCTGCTCGGCTCGTTTGTAGAAATCCACTTCCTTCGTACGGGCAATCATGCCGGCAAGCTCCCGTGCTTTTTCAAGAATCTCCTTGTGCGTAATCAATGTTTGACTCATCTTCTCACACCCCTATTGTTGTGGCGATTTCCCCGCGAAGGGTCCACGTTTTCGCTTCCGTAACGCGGACATGTACAAATTGACCAATCAGCGACTTGTCGCCAACGAAATGAACCAATTTATTGGTACGCGTCCGACCGGAGAGCACATCAGGATTGGTTTTGCTTTCCCCTTCAACCAGCACTTCCAGAACCTGCCCTTCGAGTGCGAGATTTTTCTCAAGGCTGATGCGGTTTTGCAAATCCATCAAACGCTGCAGCCTTTCTTTTTTCACTTCCATCGGCACGTTGTCTTCCATGCCGGCGGCCGGTGTGCCTTCCCGTGGAGAGTAGATAAACGTGTAGGCGGAATCGTAGCCAACTTCTTCCACCAGCGAGAGCGTCTCCTGGAACTGTTCTTCTGTCTCACCAGGGAAGCCTACGATGATGTCGGTCGTGAGAACCACTCCCGGAATTGCCGCCTTGATCTTGCGGACCAACTCCAGATACTGTTCCCGTGTATACTTGCGGGCCATCTTTTTCAGCACTTCCGAACTTCCTGACTGAACCGGCAGATGGATATGCTCCACCAGATTGCCGCCCTTGGCCAGCACTTCGATCAGACGGTCGTCAAAATCGCGCGGATGGCTGGTCGTAAAGCGAATGCGCGGTATGTCGATTTTTCGGATCTCATCCATCAGATCGCCCAATCCATAGGAGATATCCTCCAGGTCTTTTCCGTATGCGTTCACGTTTTGGCCGAGAAGGGTAATCTCCTTGTAGCCTTGGCGGGCCAGGTCGCGAACCTCGGCAATCACATCTTCAGGACGGCGGCTGCGCTCCTTGCCGCGCGTGTACGGTACGATGCAGTAGGTACAAAACTTGTCGCACCCGTACATGATGTTTACCCAAGCCTTGATGTTCCCTTCGCGCAGCTTGGGCATGTTTTCAATAATATCGCCTTCCTTGGACCAGACTTCCACCACCATCTCCTTGCTGAACATCGCATCACGCAAAAGAACCGGCAGACGGTGAATGTTGTGCGTTCCGAAAATCAGATCAACGTGCTGGTACTTGGAAAGGATCTTGTTGACCACCGCTTCCTCCTGGGACATGCATCCGCATACCCCGAGAATCAGGTTGGGGTTGTTCCGCTTGATAGATTTCATGTGGCCCAATTCG
Source organism: Brevibacillus sp. (assembly GCA_017656235.1). Lineage (GTDB taxonomy): Bacteria > Bacillota > Bacilli > Brevibacillales > Brevibacillaceae > Brevibacillus_E. The sequence goes on along the minus strand of JACDOF010000001.1, from coordinate 487,747 downwards.
CCAAACACCTTATCTTCAGCGTTCTCCCGGATTGCACAGGTGTTAAACAGGATGACGTCTGCTTCCAGTTCATCATCGGTCCGCGTAAAGCCCATCTGGCGCAAAATCCCGGCCATCGTTTCGCTGTCGTGCTCGTTCATTTGACAGCCGTACGTGTTGATCAGGAAGTGTTTCCCCCGGCCGATTTCCTTCATCTCTTCCGGGATGGAAAAATCGTAGTGGACCTTGACCTCTTCCTTCCCCCGTTTTTTCGCGTCTTTCAGCGAAGGAGGCTGGAAGTACGCGCTGTAGTCTTTCTTCGCTGCTTTTTGCGGGCGTGCGGATTTTAAGTCCGTTCCCTCCGTTTTTACCGTCATGATCTATCACCTCAACTACTTGTTCGTTATATGGGGGTACGTCATCTCATTATAGCACAAGACAGGGATATTTAATAAAAAACAAGTCTGAACTTGTTTAGGGCTTATTTTCAATTCCTGCGAACAGGTCAACCATCACGTATACATGTTAGATAAAATAACACTACTCCCCTCTTTACAACAGCACAAGACAATTTGTGTTATTTATTCTTACGTATTTCTATCCCATTTCCCGTAAAAACAAGCGAATGTTTTTGAAGAGGGGTGAAAAAAGGAGATGAAATCGCTTTATTTGCGGTATATTATCTTACATTACGTTTGCTTTTTCTATCTGCTTCCTTTTATTTTTGTAACAACAAGAAGAGAGCGAAATCGCCGACACGGAGGAGGGGAAATGAGGCGTGAAACTGTTGTTTGAGATCCTCTTGCTCTGCACACTTTACGGTGTCGCGGTTTTGTTCCATCAGGTTGTTCCCCTCCCTTTTCCGCCAGTTTTGACCGGCATGGCCCTCATGCTGCTTTTACTCCTTACGGGGGTGGTGAAGCCGGAGAATTGGGAACAGTCCACTCGTTTTTTCTCCCGGCACCTGGTGCTTTTTCTCGTTCCCGTAGTCGTCGGGCTGATGAATTACTGGCGGGAAATTGCCCAAGGAGGATGGAAACTCCTGGTGATCATCGTTTCAAGTACGGCTGTCGTCCTGATTGGTACGGCATGGTCGGCCATGATATTCAAGCAAAGGGGGAGAGCTCGCGATGGCGAATGACAGCATGACCTGGTTGATACTGCTGACGTTGGGTGCATATGCCGCAGGTTACGCGCTGTTTCAAAAAACATCCTGGCCGTGGGCCAGTCCGGTCATCATCAGCCCGCTGTTGATTATTTCCGTGTTGTGGTTCACCCACACAGACTATACCATGTATCGGACAGCCACTCATCCCGTCACCTTTATGCTCGGTCCCGCCCAGATCGCCATGGTTATTCCCTTGTACAAATACAGGCAGTTTTTACAGCATTATTTCCGTTCCATATGTACCGGTGTGGCGTTTGGCTCCGCCGCAGGAATCCTGCTCGCCATCTGGCTGGCCTACCTGTTCGGATTCAATCATCCAACCATTCTGTCTTTAGTCCCCAAATCGGTGACCACCCCGATGGCCATCTCTGTATCCGGACTGCTTGGCGGACTTCCTGAACTGACGGCAGTGTTTGCCGTCCTGACTGGTCTGACCGGAATTGTAATCGGTCCGCCACTTTTGCGCTTGGCCGGGGTAAGCAACAACCTGGTGAAAGGACTTGCCTTGGGAACAGCCGCTTCATTTGTCGGAGTCTCACGCGCCGCTCAATGGGGAGAACGGGAAGGTGTAATGGGCAGTCTTGGCATGGTGTTGTCAGCCGTGCTGGTGGCCATAACGGCTCCGGAGTTCGGCGCCCTCCAGATGTAAGATGAAGGATATATAGAACAGGAGTGGATCGGCATGCGAAAAGAGATTCAAATTACGATGACGCGCGAATTACTTCCCATCCAGATTCGACAACTGGTAAGTGAAGCCAATCGCTTTCACAGTTACATCTTGATTGAGGCGAAGAACCGGCAAATCAACCTGAAAAATCCGCTTAGCGCGATGAGTTTTTTTCCACAGTTGAAAGGAATGACCATTGTCGTCAGTGCTTCCGGTTCTGATGCGGAACAAGCTCTGGGATTTTTGACAACGTACTTTTGCGAAGATTGAGCCTCTTCCTGTCAACCAGTGTTTTTCACCTCCTTTGCGGACATGCAAGGCCAAATCCAGGCATGAGTGCCTGGATTTGGCCGCTTTTATCTTTCCTTTTCGTTTATTTGCTCGTGGCCAGAGCGCGGAATCTTGATTGATTCGCCTTTGCCCTGTATGTTGATACCATCGCTTGTTCCCTCTGCATAGACATCGTACACCTGCTCCTGGGTCAGTTCTTGTGCGCTCAGTTCTTCTTTCATAAGGTGCAGGACACCTCCTTTCTTCCATGCCTTCCCGCTTCGCCGCTTCGTATATACACTTCCCTGTATTGTCAGGATTTATCACTCCTGGTAACCTAATTTTTTCTTCATGGGTAATCGTCTTTCCAAGAGAAACGTCACGCACATAGACTGCCATAGAAGCCTGGCATTCGCCCCATCTGCGATGTCGGGCCGCCACCAACCAACATTTCCATTTGATGAGGAGTGACGACAGCATGTTCCGGTACCACGCCAAACCGGGAGAGAGCTTGTTTTCGATTTCGCGCATGTTTCACGTCCCGCTTCCCCAGTTAAGCGCCCTTAATCCTCAGTTTCGACGTCCTTATCGCAAGTTTCGCCGTCCGCAAATCGTGTTCGTACCAATCATTGTCCCCTTTCCTCCATACCCTCCACACGCTCCTTACTCCCCACAACCCCCTTATCCACCAGGTCCAGTTGGTCCCTTCTACGATCGGTTAGACTAACAGGCAGTTCAAAGGAGAGGCAGCTTGAACCTCAGGCTGCCTCAGCGTGTAGACAAAGTGTCGTGAACACGAGTGGGGCGTTTTTCGCGCTCACTTCCGGTGTCCAACCAGCAAAGAAGCAGGCCGACGATCCGCAGGGGCAGCGACAAAACGATGTCCCGCTTCCCCGAACTCGTCCCAAGCAAGAGTTATTAGAGTCGATCAGCACCGTATGGCGCCCTGGTCGCCCCAAGATGCCTTCGGCATCCTGCAGATTGAATACAAAGCGATTCTGACCGCTCATAGAAAAGCGGAGGAGTGAGGTGTATAATAGGAACCGATGTTTGCAAGCCGAGGAAGGAGCAGGCTTCATGTTGACAAATCTGGATTATCCTTTGTTTCATTGGGTGGATTCCGGGACGCATACTGCCCAGCCGATCGAACCGCTCGCTTTCGATGAGACGTTCGCCAATCGGATGGTGCGAGCCGGTTCAGTCCCAATCGTTCATTATTGGATTTATGAACGGGCATTGTTTCTCGGACGGCGCGACGCCAGGCTGCCCCGATTAGAAAAAGCCCTCCGCCTGCTGGCCAGGGACGGATACGGTGCGGTCCTTCGTTCCTCAGGGGGTGCCTGTGTTCCTCTGGATGCGGGAGTGCTGAACATGGCCATTCACCTGCCGAATACAGGACTGTCGCTCGATTCGTTTTTTCGCTTTGCTGCCACCGTTATGCAGCTTGGCCTAAAGGAATACGGCAACATTGAAGTGGGAGAAGTAATCGGTTCCTACTGTGTCGGTGATTTCGACTTCGCCATCGGAGGGAAAAAAATTGGCGGTATGGCCCAACGACGTACCCGTCATGGTGCGATCTTGCAGCTGTGCATCAATGTGGAAGGAAGCGGTCGGGCACGCGGTGAGCTGATGGAGAGATTTTATCTGGAGGCCGGATTGGACGAGATGGAGAAAAACAGGCCGATCCCCTCGATTATACACGACACGATCGGCAGCCTGAGCGATGCGGCAGGCCGTCATGTACCCGTCGCCGAAGTAAAGCAGAAGATGTTCGATGTCTTCTCCTCCCGTTGGAAATCAGAAAGAATTCCCTTTTCCCTGCCGACAGCGGAAGTGGAATCGGCGCGTCACCACCTGCTCAACCGGTTGGGCCTGTTTTCATACACCGCCGCTGAAATACTTGCACCGGACTGGAAGCTGACCGATTAGACGATCGTGATCTTGCAACCTTTCCGTGTCACGGTCAGCTTCTATCGCTTTACAAACGTAAAGGAAATCCCGTATTATGAACGATGTATGAGACCTGGCAAAGGAGTGATACCACCTTGAACGACCCGCAAACCAGACAGCTTTTGGAGAACGAGATAAAAGAACTGATTATCCCTGCTTCACAGGTCGCTCATGTACAGTTGACCAATTCACTGGAGCACGCTTTGCTGGTTTTAATAAAATCGGGGTATTCAGCGATTCCCGTCTTGGATACATCTTACAAAATCTGCGGCCAGATCAGCAAAACGCTGATTCTGGAAGCGATCCTCGGCATCGAACGGATTGAATACGAGAACCTGCACGAACACAAGGTTGAGGAAGTGATGAACAGCAAGATTCCCCGCATGAAGGAGACCGACACCTTTTTACGTGCGCTGGAGCTGTCCATCAATCATCCGTTCGTCTGCATCGAGGATGAGTCCGGTCTTTTTGTCGGCATCCTCACCCGCAGATCAATCCTCGCTCTCGTTTATCGGTATTTTCGGAATAAAAAGACGACATAAGCGCTGTCGGTATGACCGTCAGCCCACTACTTCCCGTGCCTCGCACAGGAAGTTTTTTGTTTCTCAACTCACATCGGGTTTCGTCAATCCTCTCCATCGACGTTGACACGATAGTTGAAGTACCCCAAGAGTTCATCCAAAAAACGGTTCAATCCTCCTGTGATAAAGCGTGTACCTTCAGCCAGCTGCAACCATCTCCGCTAACCCGATGCGCTTCTGCCACCAGCCGGTTGCCGTCCATCGCGGGCTGCCACATGTCCGTGCACACTGGTTCATCCGCCGTTAAGACTGAATGCCCCGAAGGAGGCCGTTTCTCTTTTGGTATCTGCTTCGGAGGTTGACTTCTGTTTATCTGCACCGGAATCGTTGCTTTCTTGTTTTGCCAGCAAGTACTTTGCGTACTCCAGGGGCTGGCGGTAGGTGTTTTGAAACATCCTCCGTTCCCCGGCCAGCAAAAACGAATAACGCTGATCGCGCACATTGATTTCGATCAAATAGGGGTTGCCGTCACGGTCGATTCCCATGTCTAGCCCAACATCGGCCAGCGTGGGCGATTCTTGCTCAAACCGGGTCGTGATGGCAACGCTTGCCCGCCGAATTGCTTCTTTCACCTGATCCGCCCGTACGGGACCAAATATGTCAGCCAGCACTTGGCCCAAAGGAACGGCCCGTCCGCCCCGGGCCAGATTGCTTAGTTTGTTTTTCGGGTTGGCAATCTTGGCAACCATGCCGGAAACGTTCCAACGACCATCTCCGTTTTTCTGAACGGAGACGCGGATGTCAAATGTCTGCCCCTGATACGTAAGAAGGGGAATGGCCTGTTGGAGCAAAAAACGTTGTTTGTTTCCCATCCACTTGGCAGCATGCTGGATCAACACCTGTTTACTCACTTTCTTCTGCTGCCGGGCGGATGTCCACACATAACGGCTGCCGGACCGTTCAACGCGAATCACCCCGTGCCCTACAAAGCCGATTACACGTTTGATGTAGAATACCTGGTATTTTCGCAGAAACGCACGCAGTTCTTCACGTGAATACGGTTTTGTCTCCGGCAAATAGGGACGCAGCTCCGGGTTTTTCCAAAGGATTTGGTGGATGCGCAGCTTATCTCGCTCAACCACACCGTTGTACACTTTGCTCAAGCGGCCCAGCATGCGGATCAACTGATTAACTTCCGGTATACTCGTCAGTATCCGGTTGTGGATCACCGGTGGAATCTCCGTCTCGTGCGGAACCAGCCTGCCTCCTTTTAACAGATACCCGTTTACCTGTTTTTTGCGAAAGTTGACGTGAAGTGGGTGAAAAAAAACGGGCTTAAGCCCGAGCTCTTTGCCGATTTTTTCATAGTAATTCAGACGTTCGTAAGAGCGCTTTCCTTGGCGGGCCAGCTGGATCAATTTATAATCCAAGAGAATGCCGATTTGTTTCACCTGTGATCCCCTCTTATGAAAGCTTTACTTTTACACCCTATGACAGGGATCCATTTGCTGACTGCCTAATTTATGCCCGTTTGTGCCGATTTCTGACCACTGTCGTCGTATCCTGCGCTTTCCCGGGAAAGCAGGGATGTCCTGTATGCAAAGAAAAAAGCCGTCTGACACCGGCCCTGCAGCGTCAGACGGATCTGATCAGATAATGCCCAACTCTTTTCCGACCTTCTCAAATATATCCAGCGCAGTCTGTAAATCTTCCCTGCTGTGAACAGCGGTGACAATCGTACGCACCCTGGCGGCATTTTCCGGTACGGTTGGATAAGCGATTCCCTGCCCCATGACCCCTTCTTCCAGCAAGCGGTCAGAGAATTTCATTGCCAGCGATCCTTCCCCCACAATGACAGGTGTAACCGGAGATTCACTATTCCCCGTATGAAAACCCAGCTGTTTCAATCCTTCCTTAAAGAAGCGCGTATTCTCCCACAGCTTGTCGATCAACTCCGGTTCCTCCAGCAGCACGTCAATCGCGGCAATACAGGCAGCAGTGACAGCAGGCGGGTGCGACGTACTGAACAGGAACGGACGGCCGCGGTGAATGAGATAATCGCGAACCGTCTGCGTGCTGGCCACATAGCCGCCCAACACCCCAATCGCTTTGGAAAGGGTTCCTACCTGAATGTGGACACGTCCATTCAAATCAAAGTGATCCACCGTTCCACGGCCATTGCGGCCAAATACACCGCTGGCGTGGGCATCATCCACCATCACCAGCGCATCATAGCGCTCCGCCAACGCTACGATTGCGGGCAGTGGTGCGACATCTCCGTCCATCGAGAACACGCCATCGGTAACGACGAGCCGGGTCCGGTACGATTGGGTTTCCTTCAGCGCCTTTTCCAGATCGTCCATGTCGCAGTGCTTGTAAATGCGGCGCGCTGCCTTGGTCAAGCGAATGCCGTCGATGATGGAAGCGTGGTTCAATTCATCAGAAATCACTACGTCCTGGTCGCCCAGAATCGAACTGAGCACTCCCACATTGGCGGTAAAGCCGGATTGAAACACCAGGGACGCTTCTGTGTGCTTAAACTCCGCCAACCGCCGCTCCAGCTCCTGGTGCATGGAAAAAGTGCCGACTATCGTGCGGACTGATCCAGTCCCCACTCCGAACTGTTCCACCGCTTTACGCGCAGCTTCTTTCAGACGGGGATGAGTGGTTAAGCCCAGATAGTTGTTGGAGGAAAGCTGGATAACCTCCCGGCCGTTAATCCTGACCCGGGCTCCCTGCTCGCTTTCCAATTCCACCAGCTGCCGAAACGTCTTTTTTTCCCGCAGCTGGTTCAGTTCCTCTTCCAGGTGTGCAAACCCTTTCATGAACTGGCCTCCTTTGACTATTCTTTGTTATGTCATCCGCTAGGGAAGCAGGACTACTTTGCCGCACTGCCCGCTCGTCATCAGATCAAATCCTTCTTCGAACCGCTCCAGTGGGAGCATGTGGGTGATCAGCGGCTTTACATCCACCTGTCCGGAGTGAAGGAATCCGGACGTCTGACGCCAGGTTTCAAACATGCGCCTACCGGTTATGCCCTGCACGGTGACGCCTTTGAACACGATCTGATTGGTGATATCCAGTTCAACCGGTTTGGAAGGCAGGCTCAGAATCGAGATTCTCCCTCCGTTGGTCAGCATCTCGAAAGCCTGGCGTATCGCCAGCGGGTGACCTGACATTTCGCAGACCACTTCGACACCTGTCCCATCGGTCACCTGCATGACCCGCTTGACAGGATCTTCGTTGAGCGAATTGATCAAGACGGTCGCCCCTGCTTTGTGTGCCAATTGGAGGCGGTAATCATTTACATCGAGGGCCACCACTTCGGTTGCGCCGGCGGCCTTGGCCACGGCAACCGCCATCAGCCCGATCGGACCACATCCGACTATCGCTGCCGTCTTTCCGGCGATTGGTCCGGCCAGCACGGTATGGACAGCATTTCCCATCGGTTCCTGGATGGAAGCTACTTCATACGGCATTCCCGCCGGGTTTTTCCAGATGTTCTCTGCCGGAACCTTCACATACTCGGCAAAACATCCTTGGAAATCCACGCCTAGGATTTTTGTGTTTTGACAGATGTGATATTGACCGGATCGACACTGGGGACAGCGGTGGCAGACCACGTGCGTCTCTGCTGAAACGTAATCACCCGGCTGTACCCCTTTTACCATGCTGCCTACTTCCACGACAATGCCGGCAAATTCATGCCCAAACACCATCGGAGCCTTGATTCTGCTCTCAGCCCAAGGGTCCCAGGTATAGATGTGGACGTCGGTGCCACAGATGGAGGTGGCCTTCACCTCGATCAGCACCTCGTGCGGTCCGATCTCCGGCACCGGTACTTCCTGCAGTTGTGCACCGGCAGCCGCTTGGTGCTTCACAATCGCCTTCATCGTTCTCTTTCCGGTATGTTTGCGCAGCCTGCTGACTTCATTCGTAATCGTTCCCATGATAATCTGTCCTTTCAGCATCGTAGTGGCAGCGTCTGCTAGTTACAGTCAGCATAGCATATTGTTGCCGTTTGTGTCCATATGGAAGAGACATTGAAGTGAAAAAATGCACAAATGTTCACCCTGCGAGGACTCACCTCCGTTCAACAGCCAATAAAAAGGGAGCCTGGTTTCGCTGGTTCAGGTATTGGTATTTGAGCACCAGGTATTCGGTTTGCGGCAATTCCGCGCAAAACGTCTCGACGGCTTCCTTCTCCGCCACTCCGGCCGGGTGCCCCCAATAGACGACAATCGTCATGATCCCCCCTGGTTTTAGTGTGCCCATTCCAGCCTCAATCGCCTTGATCGTACTGGATGCCTTGGTGGTGATCTGCTTGTTTCCGCCGGGCAGGTAGCCCAGATTAAACATTATCGCTGAAACCGGTTCAGTCAGCTGACTCATCTTTTCGTGACTGTCCAGCCGCAATTCCACCCTATCCAGTACGTTTTCCCGCTCGAGCCGCATCCTGGTGTTGTCGATCGCTTGCGGCTGAATGTCGTAGGCGATAACCCGGCCCCTCGCTCCCACCAACTGGGCGAGAAACAACGTATCATTTCCGTTCCCCATCGTCGCATCGACGACTGTCGCCCCTGTCGTCACGCGTTCGCGTATCAGTTGTCTTGCTACTTCCAATACGTTTGGCAGCATGTGTCCTTCTCTCCCTTTTGTCAAGATCGTCATTGGTTGTGTTGCGCAATCGCAGCGAAGATGATGAAGCGCATGAATTCCCATGCCAACTCATAGGATGGAAGTAAGTGGGGACAGGAGGTCGGTGATGGTCAAGACATGGAAACAAAGCCTGCAGATCGCTTTTACCTACATCGGTACGGTAGTTGGCGCCGGCTTCGCCTCCGGTCGGGAAATTCTCCATTTCTTTGTCCAGTACGGCATCCAGGGCTTGATCGGTATTATCCTTGCAACACTGCTGTTTGTATGGGCTGGGGTACGGGTGATGATTCTGGCCTACCGTCTGCGGGCCAACTCGTTTCAGGAAATCAACCTTTACCTGTTCGGCAGCGTAGCTGGCACCCTGTTTAATCTCACATTGATTGCCGTACTGCTCGGAACCACCTCTGTCATGCTGGCCGCTGCGGGGACGCTGTTCTCGGGCAGTTTTCACCTTCCGGCTCAGATCGGCATCTGGCTTAGCATGATCGCAATCTTTTTGGTTGTCGTAAGAGGATTGACGGCCATCCACTCGATAAACAGCCTGTTTGTGCCGACCTTGATCGGATTTACCGTTCTGGTCTTCGTCTACAGTGAACCTTGGGATGACATTTCAAGCTCAGGTGTCTTCATCGAAACGGTCAAACCCTGGATCTGGCTCAGTTCCCCTCTTTACTATGTAGCGCTCAATGTATCGCTGACCCAGGCGGTTCTGGTACCGATTGGCCGGGACAGCAGCAGTGAAAGACCGCTGATCATCGGCGGTTTTCTTGGGGGGATCGGCATCGGTATACTGCTCCTGCTGGCTTATGCCTCGATGGCGGCACACATGCCGCAGGTAAGCAGTGCGGACATGCCAATGATTTTCATGCTGTCAGAACTGGGTCAGTGGATCGCGTTTCTCTTTGCCCTGCTCGTCTACGCCGAAGTGTTCTCCACCCTGGCAGCCAACGTCTACGGCCTGGTCCAGCAGATGAAGGGTATCCTCTCACTTTCCCCTGCCTTGATTGTACTGATGATTCTGTTGACCTGCTATCTGGTCAGTTTTGTCGGCTTCACGTCGCTGCTCTCTTTATTGTATCCCCTTTTCGGGCAGATCGTGGTTCTGTTCCTGCTGATGCTGGGATATCGGCAGTTGGAAGGAATCGCCGGCAGAAAGTAAAAAAACCTCTCCGTACACACGGAGAGGCTCGTAACGTGAGGTGATTACGCGAACTCTGCCACCAGCTTTTCGAAATCTTCTTTCGAGATACTGATGTCCTGGTTGGCCAATCCCTGCTCCTTGAAACCGGGTACCAGATCCTCGTAAGCCTTCTGCTCGGTGTTCTGGTAAATGAGGCCGACCAACAGACCGTTATGCGCCATTGAATAAGACATCGCCTTGATTCTGTCGTGGGGATCGTAACCCTCGATCGATTCAACCGGCACGACATTCTCCTTAAACCAGTCGTAGGTGTTCACCTTGTTATAGGTAACGCATGGACTGAATACGTTGATCAAGGAGAAACCTTTATGCTTGATGCCCAACTCGATTAACTCCGTAAGACCTTTCAGGTCACTTGAGAACGATTGCGCTACAAAGGTGGCCCCAGCCGACAAGGCCAGTTCGACCGGCGAAATGGCCGACTCAATGGAACCCTGCGGGGTCGACTTGGTGACAAAACCGGTCGCGGAGCGCGGCGACGTCTGCCCCTTGGTCAAACCGTAAATCTGGTTGTCCATGACGATATAAGTGATGTCCATGTTGCGGCGAATCGCATGAACCGTATGCCCCATCCCGATCGCAAACCCGTCACCGTCACCACCAGATGCAATGACAGTCAGTTCGCGGTTGGCCATCTTCAGCCCCTGCGCAATCGGCAGGGCACGGCCATGGATGCCGTGGAAGCCATAGCAGTTAATATAACCGGAAATCCGGCCGGAACAGCCAATCCCGGAAACAATCGCCAGCTGCTCAGGTTCCAATCCGACATTGGCGGCTGCCCGTTGGATCGCAGCTTGTACAGAGAAGTCACCGCAACCTGGGCACCAGTTCGGCTTAACGTTATTGCGAAACTCTTTGAACGTCGCCATGTTTCATCAACCCCTTGATTTCGCTATAGATTTCGGATGGTAAGAACGGGTTTCCGTCATATTTCAATACGGATTGGATTTTTTCGGCGGAGCCGACATTCAGCTTCAACAAGCCAGCAATCTGGGCGGTTGCGTTGTTCTCCACGACGATGACCTGCTTCGCTTTTTCCACATACGGTTTGATCGCGTCGGTCGGGAATGGATGCAGCAGGCGAAGCTGTGCGTGGTTCACTTTGATACCTTCCTGCTCCAGTCTCGCTTTCGCCTCCGCGATTGCGCCGATCGTGGAGTTGATCCCGACGACCAGCACGTCCGGCTCGCTGTGCGGAGCATCAAACAGGACAGGATTCGGGAACTTCTGAACCAGTCCTTGCAGCTTCTTCATGCGTTTATCCATTTGCTGCTTGCGGTTGACCGGACTTTCCGACGGTCTGCCGGTTTCAGCGTGCTCTACCCCGGTTACGTGGTGAATGCCGTACTTTTGCCCTGGAATCGGTCGGGGCGAGATGCCGTCGTCGGTCAATTCATAGCGTTTGAACAGTTCGTTTTGTTCCACAGCAGGCAGTTCCTGACCGGCCAACAGCTTGCCGCGGCGGATCTGCACCCTGCCGAAATCAAACGGTTCAACCGTCTGTTTCCCGAGGGACAGCGCCATATCGGTCATCAAGATAACCGGAACCTGATATTCTTCGGCAATGTTAAACGCCTCAACCGTATCGTAGAAACAATCTTCCACAGAGGTCGGAGCCATGACCACTTTGGGAATTTCCCCGTGGGTACCGTAAATCATCGCCATCACGTCGGACTGCTCCTGTTTGGTCGGCAGACCGGTAGACGGACCCCCGCGCTGCGTATCGACGATAACCACAGGAGTTTCTGTCATCCCGGCCAGTCCGATTGCCTCCATCATCAGGGACAGACCTGGTCCAGCAGAAGCGGTCAGGGCACGTACACCACCGTAGTTGGCACCAATCGCCATCGTAACGGCAGCGATTTCATCTTCGGTTTGGATAACAGTGCCGCCAAACTTGGGCAGCCGTTTGATCAGGTATTCCATGATTTCAGATGCAGGGGTAATCGGGTATGCCGGCATAAAACGAACACCGGCCGCAATACAGCCAAGGCCGATTGCATCGTTACCAATCATAAACAGACGTTTGCGGCCATCTGCTTTGGCCAGTTGGAAATCAGGCAGTTGACCGCCTGTCAGTTCATTTACGAATTCAGCACCGCGCTTGATTGCCTCCATGTTCTTCTCGACCACTTTTTCCCCTTTGCGAAGGAACATGTCCTCGACAATGTTGCGGTATGACTCTACAGGGATGCCGAGAATTGCGCTGGTTGCACCAATCGACACCATGTTTTTCATCAGGGAGGTTCCCAGTTCGTCAGCGATCTGCGTCAACGGCACGGCAAACAGGCGAACCGGTTTCAACCCTTCGGGAAGTGTCGGATTAAACTTGGCATCGGCGATGATGATACCGCCTTCGCGCAATTCGTGCGCATTCAGGTCGATGGTCTCCTGGTCAAAGGCGACAAGAATGTCCAGCACGTCGGAAATGGCTCGTGCCGGTGTCGTGCTCACACGGATCTTGTTGTTCGTGTGTCCGCCTTTGATGCGGGATGAGAAGTGGCGATAACCGTACAGGTAGTAGCCCATGCGGTTCATCGCGATGGAGAAGATTTCCCCGGTACTCTCAATACCTTCCCCTTGCTGTCCTCCAACTTTCCAAGAAAGTTGACTAATCATCTGTTTACACCCCTTCAATTACTATGAAAAGCTGTTCACCTGCATCCACTCATCCATCCGTGCCGCGTTCCCACATAACCCCAACACGAATCGTGTCTGCATGAGTTGTGAACAAAATGTGTATGAGCTTTTCCAATTGTAGTCCTAGCCATGCGAAAATGCAAGTGCTTTTACTAAAAATACTTTTGGAATGATTCGTATGATGTACCTAGTTCATTAATAACTTCCTACTACCATTGTAGCACGCTGTCAAAAACGTGCAACCTGTTTTCCACCATAAATTTTTTTCCTATAAGTTCCTGCTTCGCGGTCGAGGAGCCGCCTCTGCCCGGCCTTCTCTTTGCCGCGATCCGATACGGTACCAGTAACAGAATTGCCCCCTTTTGCCCGGATAAAACCCGCTGCACGATATCCATCTGCAAGCAATGGGCAGCAGCGGAGATTTCTCCGCTTCAAACTGGAGAAAAAGTGTCCCGAAGGGACCAATCGTCCTGCTCGCGCTGTTGCCTGACCAGCAAAGATGCACAACTGCCCGCTGCGGTCTTGCTCCGCTTGGAAGGTTGGCAAAGTCGTTCGCAGCGGCAACAGCTTCACGTCGCTGCGGGACATCGTTTTGCCGCTGCCCCTGCGGATCGTCGTGGAGCGATCTTGAACTGCATCTTCGCTGGTTGGCCACCTTACGTGAGCGCGAAAAACGCCCCACTCGTATTCACGACACTTTGTCTGCAATCTGCAGCGGAGATTTCTCTCACTGTTGTTTTTCCTCTTTTAGACATGAAAAAAACCTGTTTATTCTTTCGAACAAACAGGCGAGCATACATTTTGTATCGCGCGTTCTATTATCTCGGCTCGACAATCAGCTTGATAGCCGTACGTTCTTCTCCGTCAATCACGATATCGGTAAAGGCAGGGATGCAGATGAGGTCAACACCGCTAGGCGCTACGAACCCTCGTGCAATTGCTACTGCTTTGACAGCTTGGTTAAGCGCCCCGGCGCCGATGGCTTGAATCTCGGCTGCTCCGCGTTCGCGGAGAACACCTGCGAGGGCACCAGCGACAGAATTGGGGTTGGATTTTGCTGAAACTTTTAATACTTCCATCCTTTTGAACCTCCCGTCTGATAGAAATCCTGTCATCATTAGAATGATATTCGCATTACCCTCAAAAATTCCTGCAAGTCGACGCCAAAAATTCAAAAAATTCAAATCTAGATGTATTATTCCATAAACGGGTGGTCCGCGTCAATTCTGATTCGCTCCACATCGCTCGCGCGTCCACTGACGCTGTCCAGCGTAAATAACACCGCGTTGATCTGGGAGGCCCCTCCCGCCACTTCAAAGCGCACGGGAAGTTGAGTAAGAAACTTCTTGATGACCGCTTCTCGATCCATTCCAAGGATGCCATCCATTGGCCCGCACATCCCCACGTCAGTCAGATAACCGGTACCGCCGGGCAAAATCCGTTCATCTCCGGTCTGCACGTGGGTGTGGGTACCGACCACCGCACTCACTCGGCCGTCCAGGTACCAGGCCATCGCCTGTTTCTCCGAAGTGGCCTCGGCGTGAAAATCAACAAAAATAAGTCGTGTTCGCTTTCTTGCCTCTTCTACCAACAGATCAGCCATCCGAAACGGGCACTCCAACGGCGGCAGGAATGAGCGTCCCTGCAAATTGATCACCGCCAGTTCACCCTGTGCGCTTTTCACATAGGTAATCCCCGTTCCAGGCGTGCCCGCCGGAAAGTTGGCCGGCCGGATCACTCGCGGTTCCCGTTCCAACAACTCAAATACCTCTTTGTTGTCCCACGTGTGGTTTCCCATGGTGATCGCCTGAATGCCGGCGTCCAGCAGCACCCGCGCAATCTTTGCGGTAATGCCGCGGCCATGCGCAGCGTTTTCGCCGTTGGCTAGGATAAATGTCGGTTGGTACTTCCGCTTCAACCGCGGCAAATACTCGATAACCATATCCCGGCCCGGCGCACCGACAATGTCGCCCAAAAACAGAATCCGCATCTTGGACACCTCCACTACCTTCTAGTATAGACGAAAAGACTGCTCAAAATCTTCCAAGACCAATAGCCGGTTGCGCCTGGTTAAAGACCGGTAAAAAAATAAAGCGGCGTAAGCGCCACTTTATTTTGCGTATTCGACCGCCCGCGTCTCGCGAATCACCGTCACCTTGATGTGACCAGGGTAGTCCAGTTCACTTTCGATCCGTTTGGTTATCTCGCGAGCGAGGCGAACTGCTTCAGCGTCATCAATTCGGTCCGGCTGTACCATGACGCGAACTTCACGTCCGGCCTGGATCGCGTACGATTTTTCCACCCCTTCAAACGACTCGGAGATCTCTTCCAGTTTCTCCAAACGTTTGATATAGGTCTCCAGCGTCTCCCGGCGGGCACCCGGACGCGCAGCCGACAGAGCGTCAGCAGCTCCGACGAGCATGGCGATGACGGAAGTCGGCTCAGTATCGCCGTGGTGAGATGCGATACTGTTAATGACAACAGGGTGCTCATTGTATTTTTTCGCTAGTTCGACACCGATTTCCACATGCGAGCCTTCCACTTCGTGATCGATCGCTTTGCCAATATCGTGCAGCAGTCCGGCACGTTTGGCCAGCTTCACGTCCTCGTTCATCTCCGCAGCCATCAGTCCTGCCAGATGAGCCACTTCCATGGAGTGCTTCAGCACATTTTGGCCGTAGCTGGTTCGGTAACGCAGACGACCGAGGATTTTGATCAGGTCTGGATGAAGTCCGTGCACGTCCGTCTCAAACGTAGCTTGTTCCCCGTACTCACGGATTCGCTCGTCTACTTCACGGCGTGCCTTTTCCACCATCTCCTCGATACGGGCCGGGTGGATGCGCCCATCGGCTACCAGCTTGTCGAGCGCGGTTTTGGCGATCTCTCTGCGGATTGGATCAAAACCGGAGAGAATCACCGCTTCCGGCGTATCGTCGATGATCAAATCAATCCCGGTAAGCGTCTCCAGTGCACGAATGTTGCGGCCTTCGCGACCGATAATCCGCCCCTTCATTTCGTCGTTAGGCAGCGTCACGACGGATACGGTGGTTTCCGCCACATGGTCTGCTGCACAACGCTGAATAGCGGTAGTGATGATCTCGCGTGCTTTCTTGTCGGCTTCTTCCTTCGCCTGTGTTTCGATTTCCTTGATCATGATTGCCATGTCGTGGCGAACCTCATTCTCCACGTTGGTCAGGATCAGCTTCTTCGCCTCTTCCTGCGTCAACCCGGAGATGCGCTCCAACTCGGCAACCTGCTCTTTATATAATTGCTCTGCTTTGGCCTGCAGTTCGGTGACGGCCTTCTCGCGCTCAACGAGCTCGCTTTCTTTTCGCTCCAACTGTTCCAGCTTGCGGTCAAGCGTCTCTTCTTTCTGCAGAATGCGTCTTTCCTGGCGCTGGATTTCATTGCGGCGTTCACGCAGTTCGTGCTCGGCGTCAGCACGCAGCTTGAACACCTCGTCCTTCGCCTCCAGCACCTTTTCCTTGCTGATCGCCTCAGCTTCCCGCTTGGCCTTTTCTATGATCTGCCTGGCAGCTTCTTCCGCACTGGAGATCTTGGCTTCCGCAATCGATTTGCGCACGAGATAGCCGATACCGACGCCTGCGGCCAGCATAACGAGCAACAGGATCATCACAATCGGATTATAGAAAATCGCTCCTATGTTGATTCACCTCCTTATGGTCCGACATCTCCCCGCTTTCCTGAGATTCATTCATCTTCCATGCGTTCCCTACAGATACATGAGGTACTGCACGTTCCGTCTTGTTGTGAGACAACCGCATGCCTTTTGTCTGCCGACATGGTAAAAAACAAGACCGATGCTTGCTCGGTCCGCTGAATCCGCGCCGGCAGGGCACGGTTGTTCAGTTTTACCTAAAAATGGGCGAAAGAAATTAGCGAAAAAAGTATGAAACACCACGCAAATACAATCCTATTGTATTATTTGGGCTCCATGCTTGTCAAGAAGCACGGCCGGCTGTGATGGAAAGCTCTACCGCCTGTTTTCACTATGGGTGAACACGACAGGAGAGCTTGATCAGTCAGCGCTCCCTGGCCGCTACTGCTCTCTTTCCTCATCAGCTGCACAGGGGAAACGTCCCTCCTGCAGTTCTTTTCGCACCGCCTTCACCACTGCGTGAGAAAACCCTTTGCGGGTGAGGGCGACAAGAATCTTCTGCAGCTGCCTGGAATCAGAGGGAAGCTCCGCTTCACGCCGCAGACGCTTGGACAGCCAGCGCCGGGCCGCTTCCAGCTCCTCCCGCTGGTCCAGTTCGGAGAGGGCAGCCTCTGCAATATCCATGCTGATTCCCTTCTGCATTAATTCCATCTTGAGTGCATACCTGCCGCGGGGACGATTGCGGATGCGTTCAGCTACCCAACGGCGGGCGTAATCCCGATCGTCTATGTACCCCCGTTCCTCGCACAGCAGCCGCACTTCCCGCGCAATTGCAGATGAATATCCCTTGTCTGTCAGGTACTGCTCCAGTTGAGCCGCTGTACGGGGCCGAATCCCCAGCAATCTCAGTGCCGTCAGATACGCTTTGTGCCGCTCTTCGGCCTGCAGCACTTCTTCGTGCAACCCACCATCTACCGGTGTTCCTTTTAGCAGGTTGTACTTGATTAGGATATCTTCGTGTACGGAAAAAGCAAACTCGCCGTCAATGTAGATGTGATAGCGATCACGCTGTTTTGTATCCCGTCGTACGGCAGAAATCAACCCGCTGCTCATTCTTTTTCCCCCCGCCGTTCGTTTCGGCAAGAAAGCCTGTCGTATGCGACAGGCTTTCTTGTATCGAGCGTATTAATCGAAGTCAAACATCGGTTCTTCGTCCTGCTCCGGATCGTCCACCGCTTCGGAAGAGGGGATCGAGTTGGGATTGAGACTGTAATACTCCCGGATTTTTTCCTCGATTTGTCTGGCGATCTCCGGATTTTCCTTCAAGAACATTTTGGCGTTCTCCCGCCCCTGGCCGAGGCGCTCATCGTTAAACGAATACCACGCGCCGCTTTTGACGACGACATCGATCTGCGTCCCGATGTCGAGGATGCTACCTTCCTTGGAAATGCCCTCACCGTACATGATGTCTACTTCCGCTGTCTTGAACGGCGGAGCGACCTTGTTTTTGACCACTTTCACCTTTGTCTTGCTGCCAACCACATCGTTGCCCACCTTGATGCTTTCCGCCTTGCGCACGTCAAGCCGGACACTGGCGTAGAACTTCAGCGCACGTCCGCCGGGGGTAGTCTCCGGGTTGCCGAACATTACCCCTACTTTTTCACGCAATTGGTTGATAAAGATGGCAATCGTCTTCGACTTGTTGATTGCTCCCGACAGTTTGCGCAGGGCCTGGGACATCAGTCGAGCCTGCAGGCCGACGTGAGAGTCGCCCATTTCGCCCTCAATTTCCGCTTTCGGAACCAGTGCCGCTACCGAGTCAATGACGATAATATCAACTGCACCAGAGCGAACCAGCGCTTCCGCGATCTCCAACGCCTGCTCCCCCGTGTCCGGCTGGGACAGCAGCAGCTCTTCGATGTTGACACCGAGCTTCGCCGCATATACAGGGTCCAATGCATGTTCCGCATCGATAAAGGCAGCCTGTCCTCCCTGTTTTTGCGCCTCGGCAATCGCATGCAGGGCAACCGTAGTCTTACCGGAAGATTCCGGTCCGAAAATCTCAATAATGCGTCCGCGGGGGAAACCGCCGACGCCAAGCGCAATATCGAGAGCAAGAGCGCCGCTCGACACAGTGGAAACCTGCGTCGCTGCAACGTCTCCAAGCTTCATGATCGATCCTTTCCCGAACTGTTTTTCGATTTGTCGTAATGCGTTTTCCAAAGCAGCGCGACGATCGGACAAAACCGACACTCCCTTTCTATCACTAGTAACCTCTTAAACCCATCATACATCGAGACAGAAGCGTTTGCCAAGTATTTTTCACGAACAAATATTCGCATCAACAATTTCGCTCAACCGTATACGGCCGGAAAAGGACCAAGAAAGGTGCTTAAGACTGCAGACAAACCCGTTTTCCAAGGAAGGTGCCAATTGTCCGTGACGAGCGCCTTTGCCTGGCCAACCGGGCTTAAGAAACGTGGACGCAGAGAAGAGCAAAGGTGCTTGTCCAACAAGATGCAAGCAGCCAGAAAGAAAAGGCCACCACCGCCCGTGGACGGAGACGACCTTTTTGTCCGCTTGTCATCTTTTTGCTTTGGAACGAGGCTTGGCCGGTTCCAGGTTAATCCGTTTGCCGTTGATCCGCGTTTGGCGCAGTGCCTCGTACACAAACGGCGCCACATCTTCCGGCACTTCGACAAAGGTGAAGTTTTCAAAGATGTCGATCCGACCTACCGCCTTGCCGGGAATGCCGACCGACTCAGAGATCTCGCGGACCAGATCCTGCGGCTTGAGATTGGCATTTCGCCCCACATTGAGGAAGAAGCGAACCATTCCCTTGGCGGCCCCGGTCTCCCCAAAGTTGTACAATTCACTTTCGTCGGTGTCGCCAAATTCACTGTGGAAGGCCAAATGCAGCGCAGCAGCCGCCACTTTTTCCGCCGGATAGTCGTCGGCCAGGGACTGCACCACTTTTTCGTACATCTCGGCCACTCCGTCCCCTTCCAGGAGGGTGACCAGCTGTTCGCGCAGTTGTTCCTGCTTGCGCTCAGCCACTTCTTCCAGCGTCGGCACGTTGCGGGTGACCATCGCCGCTTTGGTCTGCTTCTGGATCACCATCATCTGTTTCATCTCACGCGGAGTAACCAGCGTCATGGCTATTCCCTTGCGCCCGGCACGCCCGGTCCGGCCGATCCGGTGCACGTAACTTTCCGGGTCCTGCGGAATATCGTAGTTGATGACGTGTGACACGTTGCCCACGTCGATGCCGCGAGCAGCCACGTCCGTAGCGATCAGCAGTTCGATTGATCCTTCACGAAAGGCTTTCATCACCTTGTCGCGCTGCGCCTGGGAAAGGTCACCATGCAGTCCGTCAGCGAGGTAACCGCGCGTTTGGAGCGTCTCGGTTAGTTCGTCGACTCCCCGTTTGGTACGGCAGAAGATGATGCCCAGTTCCACATCTTCGCTGTCCAGGATGCGGCACAAGCTTTCCAGCTTGTTGCGTTCAAACACTTTGTAATACACCTGTTCGATGCTCGGAGCTGTCACCTCTTCACGGCTTACCGCCACCGTCTCAGGGTCTTTCATGTAGCGGGAAGCCAGCCGCTTGATTTCAGCCGGCATGGTTGCCGAAAAGAGCAGCGTCTGCCGATCTTCGTTGATGTGTTGAATGATTGCCTCGATATCATCGATGAAGCCCATATCCAGCATTTCGTCGGCCTCATCCAACACCAGCATGCTGACACTGTCCAGCCGAAGCGTTTTGCGGCGCAAGTGGTCAAGCACGCGTCCAGGCGTGCCGATTACCACCTGCACGCCCTGTTTGAGGGCACGGATTTGATGCGTAATCGATTGGCCGCCGTAAATGGGCAAGGTTCTGATTTTTTTATACTTGGCAATGCGCCGCAGCTCACCGGCCACTTGTATGGCCAGTTCGCGAGTCGGCGTAAGTACGAGGGCCTGAATGCGGTTGGCCGGGGTCATTTTTTCGATCAAGGGAATGCCGAATGCGGCTGTCTTGCCGGTCCCGGTCTGGGCCTGGCCGATCAAGTCACCGCCCTCCAGTATTTTGGGGATGCATAACGCCTGAATCGGCGACGGCTCTTCAAAGCCCATGTCATTTACTGCTTGTAAGACGCTCTTGTGTAGAGCGAGATCTGCAAAAGTGGTCATCTCTGTCACCTTTCTTTTAATCGTTGCAACGCGTAAAACATCGCGAATTTGGCGGCACGACCGATAATCGCCTGTCGTCGCCCCGCCAGCTTTAGCTGTTTGACAAGGGTGGGAAGCCCCTCGACGGCAATTCCGATGTAGACCAACCCGACAGGCTTACCTTCCAGGGGGGCCGGTCCGGCAACACCCGTAACCGATATTCCAACCGTTGTCCCGCAGATTAGACGCACCTGCTCGGCCAGTTCGCGGGCAGCCGATTCACTGACGGCACCATCGGTCTGCAAAAGAGAAGGCGATACGTGCAGCAGATGCTGTTTCACTTCGTTGCTGTAACAAACGATCCCGCCACGAAAGACGGCGGAACTGCCGGGAACTGATGTAATCGCCGCTGCAAGCGATCCCCCCGTACAGCTTTCCGCACAGGAAACCGTCACCTGCTGTTGGAGCAACCGGTTTACAAATACTTCGTGAAGGGATGTTTCTCCCTCTCCGTACACATATTCGCCGACACGGTGTTTGATCTCCGCTTCAACCGGAGAAATAAGCGCTTCCGCTTTTTCAACGGATTCGGCACGGGCAGTTAGCCGCAGGGTCACTTCAAATTCTTTGGCGTAGGGAGCTATTGTAGGATTGGACTGCCGCTCGATTAAATCGAGCAGTCGTTCTTCCAGTGCTGATTCGCCAATACCAAAAAATCGCAGTACCCGTGAGTGAAACACCTGCTTAGCCGGGAGCAAGCTGGTCAGGTAGGGGATCACGTACCGGTCCACCATTGGATACAGTTCGCTGGGCGGCCCGGGCAGCAGGACGTAGGTGGTCCCGTCGTGCGTTACCGCCATGCCTGGTGCCATCCCGTGATCGTTGGGGAAAACGGTGCTGTTTTCAAGAACCAGCGCCTGTTTGCGGTTGTTTTCGGACATCGTGATGCCGCGCTGAGCGTAAAAAGAGGCGATTTTTTCCATCGCCGCATGATCGGTAACGAGTGAAACCGCCAGGTGCGCCGCCACTGTCTCTTTCGTCATGTCGTCCTGCGTAGGCCCTAGTCCTCCGGTAAAAATAACCAGGTCAGAACGAGCTGCCGCCTGGCGAATGACGAATAAAAGACGTTCGTAATTATCTCCAACTACGGTATGGAAGTAAACATTGATTCCTAATTCCGCCAGTTTTTGCGACAAAAACTGAGCATTTGTGTTGGCAATTTGCCCAAGCAAGAGTTCGGTGCCAACCGCGATGATCTCCGCTTTCATCCAGATACCTTCCTATTCTCTTTTTCTCTCCGCATCAGCGATTGTTCCGCATCAGGGCCGTCTACCGCCCCGCTCCAGCCGACCCTTCAGGTAAACTGTATCACGTTGCGGTTTTTGACAAAGTAATCGTATCCCGAGTAAATCGTGATCAGCACCATAGCCCACGAGGCAATCGTTGCGAACGGGATACCGAAGTTTTCAAACGGGAAGTTTCGCAGCATCAAAGCGACGATGGCCACAATCTGTACCCACGTTTTCAGTTTGCCGAGCGCACTCGCCGCGATAACCTGTCCTTCCGCAGCCGCTACCAGACGCAGCCCGGTAACGACAAACTCGCGGCTGATGATCACGATTGCAATCCAGGCATCAAGGCGCTGCATTTCCACCAGTGAGATCAGGGCTGCGGAGATAAGCAGTTTATCGGCCAACGGATCAAGAAATTTCCCCAGATTCGTCACGATTTTCCGCTTTCTCGCAATGTAGCCGTCAAGTCCATCCGTGCTTGCCGCCAAGATAAACACGAGTGCTGCAATCAACTCGTTGTAGGACATGCTGATACTGCCAATGGTAAAGTAACCGAACTTGTAGTGGACCAGCAAGAAAAACATGACGACAGGCACCAGGAAGATCCTGGCCAGCGTGATGCGGTTGGCGAGATTCACCTACACTACCTCCCCAGCCAAATCGTATTCGTACGAATGGGTAATCCTCACCTTCACGATTTTTCCCAGGTCTCCCTTGTACCCGGAAACAAACACTTCTCCGTCAATTTCTGGAGCGTCGTACTGGGACCTGCCGATGTAGACATCTCCATGACCTTCATAGCGCTCGATCAAAACCGGAATCACCTTGTCCAAAAAGGCTTCGTTCTTGTTCCGTGAAATCTCGCGCTGAATCTCCATGATCAGATTGGCTCGTCTTTCCTTGGTCTCTTCATCGACATGATCTGGCAAACGGGTGGCTGGTGTGTCGTCTTCCCGGGAATAGGTAAAGACACCCATTCGGTCAAACTTGATCTCCCGCACAAACTGACACAAGTTCTGAAAATCCTCTTCTGTCTCACCGGGGAACCCGACAATCAGCGAAGTGCGCAGCGCTACATCGGGAATCTGACTGCGGATTTTGGCAATCAGTTCGCGTGTGTCGCGCTGACGGCCCGGTCGGCGCATCCGCTTGAGGATAGCGTCCTCCGAGTGCTGCAAGGGCATGTCGATGTACTTGCACACTTTGGGGTTATTGGCAAAAACCTCAATCAATTCATCTGTGAAGAAGCCCGGGTAGGCGTAGTGCAGTCGGATCCATTCTATCCCTTCCACTTCGCTCACTTTGTTCAAAAGCGTGGGCAGCATGTGCCGCCCGTACAAGTCTGTGCCGTAATTGGTCGAGTCCTGCGCAATGAGACAAATTTCCACGATGCCCTGTGAAGCGAGATGCTTCACTTCCTCCACGATTGACTCGATCGAACGGCTGCGGAACGCCCCCCGCATCAGCGGAATGCTGCAGAAGGTACAAGCATTGTCGCATCCTTCTGCGATTTTCACGTAGGCCGTATACGTGCCGGCTTTCACCTTGCGCCTTACCACCTGCTCGTAACTGAACACAGGATTTCCCACGCGAATGGGCCGCTTGCCGCTGAGTGACTCTTCTATGATTTCAGTTATGGACATGAAGTCACCGGTCCCGACGATGCCGTCCACTTCCGGTATCTCGGTCAAAATATCTTCCTTGTAGCGCTGGGTCAGGCATCCGGCCACTACCAGCGACTTGACCTTACCTGTTTCCTTCAGTTCGGCCATGTCCAAAATCTTGTTGACGGACTCTTCCTTTGCAGCGTCAATAAAACCGCATGTATTAACGATGACGACCGTCGCATCTTCTGGATCGTCCACCAATTCGTATCCTTTTTCGCCAATCAGGTGGGCCATCATGTCGGAATCCACCAGGTTCTTCTCGCAACCCAAGGTTACGATCGCAACTTTCTCACGAACCGCTGCTTTTTGCGTCATTAGCCTTCCTCCAATTAGCTGAACCTGCCCAGGTTACACCTATTCAGTATAATATATGGCCTATAGAGTGTCAAAAACAGAAAGAAGAGCGAGCGGTATGCTCGCTCTTCTCGACTGCAGACAAACCCGTTTCCGGCAAGAGTTTTTGGCACTCACTGCCGGGCAAGAGTGACACTCATATACGAAGGAGATCCCTTGAATTGGGAGACATCCACGGGAGTGCCGTTTACGAAGATCTCGACGGCGGGAGGATGCCCCACCTGAACATAGGCCGAATCAGAGAAGGTGTAGGTTTTTTCTTCCCCCTGCTGAAACGTTTTCCCCGGTTCCAGAGGCTTGCCGCCCGGTTTTTCGTATGCTTCCAGCCAGCATCGGCCCTTGGACATCCTGTAAGTGATTGTAATCTGTTCCGCGTTGGCCAGAACGTAATGGTTGGTCTTCCCCTTCTGCTCAACGAGGGTCAGGACGGGCTCAGCCGGGAGGGCAGAGGGCTGCTCCGTCTCTTTCCCGGCCTCACTGCCTGGAGTGCTTCCCGTACCGTCCTCCGATCCCGGTTCGACAGATAAGCCAGGCGCATCAGAACCGGGTGTGGTCACAAAATCTTCGCCGGCTCCCTGGGTGTTGCCGGGAATTGTCGGCATGTCCAGTCCGTTGCGGTTTACGAAAGCCGTGTAGATTACACCGATGACGAGTACGACGAACAGTACCAACAAGGTTTGCATGACCCATTTTCCCGCGCGGAGCGGCTGCCTTGCGACCGCGGCACGACGCCTGCGCAGCCGCTCCATACTTTCCTGCGGAGGCTGAGCGGGAAGCTCTGACTGGAAGTGAGACAAAATGCTGTTGGCGTCAAGTCCAACCGCTTCGGCGTAACTCTTGATAAATGCCCGGGCATAAAAATGGCCGGGAAGGATGTGATAATGCCCCCGCTCAATCGCTTCCAGGTACCGTCGTTGAATCTTCGTGACCTTTTGGATCTCTTCCAGCGTAATCCCCTTTTCCTCACGGGCTTGTCGCAAGACTTGGCCGAGCTCAGACACAGCTTACCCTCCTAACGTTACATCAAAGTCATGAAAACCTTGCCGGTTGATCAGTTCATAGGTAATCTCCTCGTCCGGATGGTGGCGAAGCTCAATGATATAGTGAAAGTCCGAAAGCTCGTATTCCGTTTCACGGACAAAAATATCAGGGTGTTCAACCACTTTTGCTGCCGGGAAACCCATGATTTCCCGCAGCAGGGCGTGATGGCGCTCTGTGGAGCGCAGAGTGGAAACAATCCCGTCAATTAAATATACATGATCGGAACTCATCTCATCAACGGCTAGCGAACTTCTCACCGTCTGCCTGAGCAAGGTTGACGAGATGAAGGTCCAGCGCTTGTTTGCCGATACGCTGGCGGCGATCATCGACTCTGTCTTCCCCACGCGCGGCATGCCGCGAATGCCGATCAACTGGTGCCCTTCTTTCTTGAATATTTCCGCCATGAAGTCAACCAAAAGGCCCAGTTCGTCACGGATAAAGCGGAACGTCTTCTTGTCCTCCACATCGCGCTCGATGTAACGGCCGTGGCGTACGGCCAGTCGATCCAACAGCGTGGGCGGGCGCAGTCTCGTTATCGTAATGTTGTCCACTTTTTGCAAGATGGTGCGAAGCACTTCGATCTTTGCGTCTTCATCCGCCATCAGCAACAGCCCGCGTCTTCCGTTTTGCACCCCGTTAATCGTCACGATGTTGATATTGAGCATCCCGAGAATGGACGCAATGTCACCGAGGAGGCCGGGACGATTTTTCGAAATCTCGTATTCCATGTACCACTCTTTTTTCTCTTTAACGTCCATTTCCGTCCTCCCTTGCCGGGTAAGTTGTGCTGTTACCAACAAGTATAACACGACACAAGGAGCGGACAAAGGGTATAAAAGAAAAATCCCCATGTAGAGGGGATTTTTTGCAATTACCGCTGTGCACTTGTCTCGCTTTGCACCATTTTTACCATCATCGAGGCAAGGGCACGCTGCTGCTCTTCGTCACCGGCGTCCCACAGCTCTTTAAGCAGACGCTCCTGCTCGTTCTTCGGATCCACCTGATTGGCCAGATACCCGCCGATTTGATAGGCAACGTTTTCAATCATGTCACTCTCCATGCCTGCCTGTTGTGCTGCCTGTACACGATCGCCAAGAAAGTGTTTCCAATCGCGAAAGTTGTCAAGAACTGACATAGACGTTTTCCTCCCTACTCATGATTACCCGGACAGTTTGCCCGTACAGGTTTTAGAGTTCCGTCCGCTGTCCAAAAATATACATCGTTGTGAGACAACCCCGCCAATCCTCAACATCACCTCCCGCCGCTCACGTATACCAGCCTCCATTGGCGCTCACTACTTGCCCCGTGATGTAAGCCGACTCTTCAGACAGCAGGTAAGTGACCAGGGAAGCGATCTCTTCCGGCCGTCCCAGCCTGCCGGCAGGAATCTCCCCTGCGATTTCCTGTCGCTCTTCACTCGTGAAGCGGTTCATCATTCCGCCTTCCACGGCGCCTGGCGCAACCGCGTTAACCGTAATCCCGCTTGGCGCCACTTCTTTTGCCAGTGCCTTGGTAAAGGCGATTACGGCTCCCTTGGTGAGTGAGTACAGCACTTCACAGGACCCTCCCGTCAAGCCCCAAATCGACGCCAGATTGACGATGCGGCCATAGCGTTGACCAACCATCGCAGGCAGGGCCCGCTGGCAAACAAAGAAGGCTGACCGCACATTGACTGCTACCAGCTCATCGAATTGAGCAGGCGTTACCTGATCGATTGTCCCGTACTGGTCAATTGATGTGTTGTTGACCAATAACAGCGGCTTTACCGGCATCTGTTCAAACAAGCGGGCGATCTCCGACGTGTCCCGCAAGTCAGCCTGAAGCGGATAGGCCGGGGTCCCCTGTTCGCGGCAGTAGTTCAGCAGCGGCTCCAACCGCTCCAGTGAACGAAAGTAGTGCAAGTACAGCGGATATCCCTCAGCAGCCAGCCGTCTCCCGATAGCCCGACCGATTTCTCCAGACGCTCCCGTAATCAAAGCCCATGTTGTCTGTCTCGTCATCAGAACGGCTGCTCCTTTGTACTCGCC
Source organism: Brevibacillus sp. (assembly GCA_017656235.1). Classification (GTDB taxonomy): domain Bacteria; phylum Bacillota; class Bacilli; order Brevibacillales; family Brevibacillaceae; genus Brevibacillus_E. Next base: position 460,540 of record JACDOF010000001.1, on the reverse strand, counting down.
GAACGGACGATGGAGACCGCTTGCTGCTCGGGCTGGAAGTGTTCACGCAGTCTTCGGTTGGCATCATCCAGGGTAATGGATTCGAGCACAGGCAGGACGTCAAACAAGTCAGTTTCGTTAAACTTGTAGCTGGTAAATTGGTTGGCAATATACTCTACCGAGTTGAGCGCGCGCAGAAACTGGCCGATCTTCTTTCGCCTGCTCCGCTCAAAATCTTCTGTAGATATCCCCTGCTCAAGGATGCGCTCTACTTCCCCGTTCAGCACCTTGACCAACTCATCCGGATCCGGAGTGTCGCCCCCCAACAGGGAATAGGCATAAGCGGTTTCGGCCGTGTAGTCAAAGTCAAAACTCTCCGTAATCAGTCCGCTGTCGTACAGTTTCTGATAGAGAACGGAACTGGTGCCAAACAAAATCTCCAGCACAAGCTTGGTCGTCAGTTCCTGTTTGAGCAGGGCCTGGCCCGTCAGGCCCAAGTTGGTTTCCTTGTAGCCGATCAGACACTTGGGAAGCCCGACTGGCAGATGGTGCTCGATTCGCTTCATTCCCACCTCACCTGGTTCTTCGGGGAAGAAACGCTCGATCCGTGGCACGGGAGGGAACTGTTTCCGCGCCTGGTTATCACGGATTACCTGCATGATCTGCTCTGGATCTATGGCACCAACGACAAACAGCAGCATGTTGCCAGGATGGTAAAACGTCTCGTAACACCGGTAGAGCGCCTCCTTGGTAATGCGGGAGATCGATTCAATCGTACCGGCGATTTCGATGCGTACCGGGTGCTTTTGGTACAGCGCCTTCAACAGATTCATGTACACTTTCCAGTCGGGATTGTCATCATACATCTGAATCTCCTGGCCGATGATGCCTTTCTCCTTTTCCACACTCTGATCGGAAAAATATGGATCCTGAACAAAATCAAGCAGCGTGTTCAGGTTCTCCACCACTTGTTCCGTACTGGAGAAGAGATAAGCGGTGCGGTTAAAGGATGTAAACGCGTTGCTGGACGCCCCGTTGCGGGAAAAATCCTGAAACACGTCACGGTCTTTCTTCTCAAACAGCTTATGCTCCAAAAAATGGGCAATCCCGTCGGGAACGATCGTCTCTTCCCCTCCGGCGCGAAAATGGCTGTCGATGGAGCCATACCGGGTTGTAAAGACAGCATAGGTCTTGCTGAAGCCCGTCTTCGGCAGCAAGTACACGCGAAGACCGTTGGGCAGTTTCTCGTGGTAGATCGTCTCGTTCACCTGCTCAAATGTTGTCACCTGCATGATCAAGCTCCCCCTTTCCTGTCGCGCAGCAGGTAAATGGTGTCAATCTGCACCTTATCGGCGACGCGCCTGATTTCCTCGATCCCGATATCCTGAATCTGCCGCAGCAGTTCGGACAATGTCCGCCTGCGGCCGCTCAGCCGCCCGTTATAGGTAAACTCGATCATCATTCGGGCGCTGTCCATCAACTCCCGGTATTGGTTGACGATGGTTGCTTTGGTCTGGGCAAGTTCCATCTCGCTGATGTTCCCATCGCGTACCAACTGCAATTGTTCCTTCATGATGGACACGGCCTTCTCATAGTTGGCCGCATCGATCCCCGCCATCATCATCAGCACGCCTTTGTGGCTCTCCAGACGCGAGACGGCGTAGTAGGCCAAACTGGCTTTTTCCCGTACGTTGATGAACAGCTTGGAGTGGGGAAAACCGCCCAGTACGCCATTGGCCATCACCAGGGCTGGATAATCGTCGTCGCGGTACGTTACGTGTGTTCGGCAGCCAATGTTCAGTTTCCCCTGTGTCACGTCCAGTTGGTCAATTACCTCGCGAATCTCGCTGACCTGCTTCTGGACGGCCAGCGGAGGCAGTTGTTTGGCAAGACCGCGTTCAATCGCCAGATGGCGGCCGATGTACTCTTCGATCTGCTTCTGCTCCACATCCCCCACCACGAATATGTCGATTGGATTGCGGGCGATCAACTCCTTCCAGTACCTGTAAAGATTCTCGCCGGATATCGCAGGTAAGTCTTCCACTCGCCCGTAAACCAGCAGCGCAAACGGTTCACCTTTGCACATTTCTTCCGTAATGCGCTGGTTGGCGTATTTTATCTTGTCGTCGACGACACTCTCGATGCGCTTGCGCAGTGCTTCTTTCTCCGACAGTATGTACTTCTCTGCAAACACGCCGTTTTCCAGGTAAGGCCGCAGCAGCACATCGCCGACAAACTGAATGGCCTGTTCCAAAAGCGCCGTCTCGGCGGACAGATACTGTTCTTGCGGCAGTTCCAGGTAAACCTGCAAAATCTGGCGCTCTCCTTTTTTGGCCACGTCTACGTCAAAAACCGCTCCATAGAGGAAGTCGAGGTGCTCCCGAAGCTGCTTGCTGTCGGGAAAACGGGCGGTTGCCCGCTTCAAAACGTGAGCCAGCAGAGCTGTCTTGGTTACGTTTTCCTCGGACAACGCTTGTTCGATACAAACGACGATCGTCGTCGTCTTAAACTTCTTGGCAGGCAGCACGTGCAGGTTTAGCCCGTTAACCTGTGTCGTTTCAAAAGCGATTTCCGGAATCGGAACGCTCATCGTAGGCTAGCTCCTTCCTGTTCATCGTGTTTTATTTATTGTAACCGATTTCCTGCCAGCTCAGCAAAAAAGGGGCAGCGGCTTCGGTTTCCCACGTAAAAAAAGAGAAAAAGGCAGACGTTTCTCGCGTTGCCTTTTTCCCTGATGTTTATGCTCCCAGATAGGTGCGAATGACTTTTTCGTCGTGAAGCAGTTCGGTCGATGGTCCCGTCAGCTCCACGGCTCCGGAGGAGAGCACATAGGCGCGGTCGGAGATGGAGAGAGCCGCCGTAGCCAGCTGCTCAACCAGCAGGATGGTTTTTCCTTCCTTTCTCAACTGAACGACCGTGTCCAGAATCAGTTTGACATAGATTGGTGACAGGCCCATGGATGGTTCATCCAGCACCAGAAAGGGGGGATCGGCCATCAAAGCACGGGCCAATGCGAGCATTTGCTGCTCACCGCCTGAGAGAGTGCCTGCCTGCTGATGCCGACGTTCGCGGAGCCGCGGAAAACGCTGGTACTCCCGCTCCATCCATTTCTTGACCTGCTCGGGCTGCTGCTTGATCTTGGTGTATGCACCAAGTATCAGGTTTTCTTCAACCGTTTGATCGCCAAACACTTGTCGTCCCTGAGGAACATGGCCAATTCCCTTTTTGACGATCTCATGAGCCGGCAGACGATCAATTCGTTCCCCTTTAAAACGGATTTCCCCACCGCTCATCTTGACCAAACCCGTGATCGCCTTGAGCAAGGTTGTCTTGCCAGCCCCATTGCGGCCGATTACGGCGACGATTTCCCCTTCGTTTACCTCCAGGTCTACGCCGCGCAGCGCCTCTGCCATGCCGTACCGAACCTGGGCATTACGTACCGACAACAAGCTTGCTCACCTCCTCTCCCCCGAGATACGCTTCAATCACCTGCGGATGATTTTGGATCTCTTCGGGTCTGCCTTCCGCGATCTTTTTGCCAAAGTCGAGAACGGTGATATGATCGCAGACGTTCATGACAATCTCCATGTGGTGTTCCACCAGGATGATGGAGATGCCCACGTCTTTCAGATTGCGGATCACCTTTGTGATTTTTTCCACTTCGTAGTGGCTGGCCCCAGCCGCCGGCTCATCCAGAATCAACAGCTGCGGCCTGACTGCCATGGCCCGGGCAATCTCCACCAGCCGCTGCTCACCGTAGGAAAGGTTCGCCGCCGTCTCTTCTGCTTTTTCCGCCATCCCAACGAATGCCAAGAGACGCAGCGCCTCTGCGGCAAATTGACGCTCCTCCCGGTGAAAAGCGGCTGTATGAAACAGATTGGCCCAGAAGCCGGTTCGATAATGGAGGTGAAACCCGACCATCACATTTTGCAGAACCGTCATCTCACCAAACAACTGCAAATTCTGAAATGTGCGGGTGATACCTACTGCCGCCATCTGGTGGGGAGCGAAAGAGGTTACATCTCGCCCGTTCCAGCGTATCCGGCCGGCTGTGGGCACGTATACGCCGGTCAGGAGGTTGACCATGGTGCTTTTCCCGGAACCGTTTGGACCAATTAACCCTCGTACCTCTGGACCTTTCATTTCCAGGCTGACATCGTCGACGGCACGGTATCCGTCAAACTCCATGACAACATGTTCCACGTCAAGCACCGTCTCCTGTCGTTCAGCCGCCCAACGTACGTCATCGCTCTTTTCCTCTGCTGTATCTTCGACCACGCTGTGGGCTGTCGTCAACTGCTTCCGGCGCCCCATCAACCGTCCAAATCCGCCCACAATTCCGTCTGGCAGCACAATCAGACTAAACAGCAGGATTGCACCGAAGATCAGCAGGTGGTAATCATACAAACTTTGTACCCACTGCGGCAAAAGGAAGATGATAACCGTACCGATTACCGGTCCCAGCCTGGTTCCCGCGCCGCCGACAATGACCCCGATCAAAAACAGGATCGACTTGTCAAAGGTAAACGAGTCACTGTTGAAGTAGGCGTTTTGAAAGGCAAACAGAGCACCACCGACACCGGCAATCAGCGCGCTGAGGGAAAAGGCCAGCACCTTCCAGTTCCGCACGTTGACGCCCACCGTGGCCGCCGCCACTTCACTGTTGCCCATGGCCCGAAACGTGCGGCCGATGCGGGATGTAAACAGATTGTCTACAAGGGCGGCGATCACCAGCGTGATAAACGCAATGAACCAGTAGTACTCCACTACACCCAACCGAAAACCAAACAGGCTCGGTTCCTCCAGGTAAAGACCGGCAGGACCTCCGGTGACATCCACCCAACGGTTGGCGACAATCTCGATTAACAGTCCAAACGCGATTGTCACCATCGCCAGATACGGACCCTTGGCCCGAAGTGACAGCATTGCCACGAACGCGCCCGTCAAGGCACAGGCAGCCATCCCGATCACCAGACTGAGCAAAAACGGTACGTTTGCCAGGGTGCACAGTGCCGTCGTATAAGCTCCAATCGCATAGAAACCGGCATGACCCAGTGAAAGCTGGCCGGACAGACCGACCAGCAGGTTGAGTCCCACGACCACGATGTAGGTGTAGAGGAATCCCTGTGCCATGTGTACAAAATACGAGCTGGGAATGAGCCAAGGGAAGGCGTACAAGAGAATTGCGAGCAGCGCGTAGATAAGCCATTTCCTCATATCAGAATTTCTCCTTCACTTTTTTCCCAAGCAGCCCTTGCGGCATAAAAATCAGGACAATCAGGATCAGCACAATGGCGCTGGCGTCCTTGTACGCGGAATTAAACAGCGAGAAGACCTGCTCGATTACCCCGAGCAGTAACCCCCCAATCAGGATGCCAAGCGGGTTTTCCAATCCACCGATAATGGCCGCCGCGAACGCCTTCAGTCCCAGTGTGGCCCCCATGAAAAAAGCAGTGTTGGTAATCGGGCCAACCAGAATTCCGCCAATCCCGGCCAGTGCCGAAGACAGGGCGAAAGCCAGTACGGCCATCCGCTGCGGGTTAATCCCCATCAGCGATGCGGCATCCCGGTTAAATGCCACAGCTGCCAGCGCCTTCCCCAACAGCGACCTGTTCAAGAAGAAGAACAGGCATGCCATGATCACGACTGCACTGATCGCGACAAACAGTTCATGCCGGGTAATCCCCACTTCCCCAATGCGGTACACGTCACTGCCAAAAGGAGAGGGGAACGGAATCACATTTCTTCCCCAAATCAGCATGGCAATGTTGCGAAGCATGATCGAAACCGCCACTGTGCTCAATATCCACCCAATTGATAAAAAGTGCTGAAGAGGACGGATTGCCGCCCGCTCCAGCCCCCAACCCAATACACCCATAACGGCCGAAATCAACAGGATGGTGAGCACGGCAGCCAGGTACACATGAATCCCTGACGCGGTCATCGCTCCTAGCGAGGTAAGGCCAAGGAGCGCTCCCACCATCAGGAAATCTCCTTGTCCGAAGTTAAGCGTACGCGTCGTAATGTACGTAATGTAGTAGCCTTGAGCAATAATCGCGTAGATACTGCCCAGAATCAGTCCACTTACCACCGCCTGCAGCAATCGCGCTCCCTCCTTTCCGTGCTGCCCTTCAAGGACGAAGGTTGTTGACGAAATCTTCAAACAAATGTCCCGTCATCCTTCGGTTACGGTTTGACGATCACTCCATCCTTGTACGTGGCGAGGAACATGTTTTCGCTCGTCAGCGCTTCGTGGTTTTCTTTGGTAAACGGCTTCGCCTTGATGGCGGTCACACCTTTGAAGTCATCCATGTTTTCAATCGCGTCGCGAATGGCGGCAGGATCCGTCCCCACTTTCTTGATTGCTTCAAGAATCAGGTTGGCACAGTCATACCCCTGGGCTGAGGCGATCGGGAAGATGTCCTCTCCGTACTTGGAGACGATTTTGTCGTGGAACTTGCCCGCCGCTTCACTCTGATCGATTGTAAACGACTGCACCATGTATACCTCTTTGTTCACCAAGTCACCGACCAGTTCTTTTACCGTCGGATCACCCGTGGCCCAGGATGCGGCCGTAATCGGATAGTAGTTCAACTTCTCACGCGACTTCAGGTACTGCGCCGCCTCCGGAGCCAATCCGTAGAAAATAACCGCATCTACATTGGCATCACGCATCTTGATTAACTGGGCCTCCATGTTGGTGTCGTTTACTTGAAACGATTCCGTTACGGCCAGTTCCATGTTGTACTTCTCCTTCAACACCTGCTCGACATCCTGCTTTCCACCTTGACCGTAACCGGTGGTATCGTGAAGCAGCCCCAGTTTGCTGAACTTTTTCTCTTCAACCAACCATTTGAGCAGGGTTTCCACCTGACCGCGATCGTAAGGTGCAACCCGGAAGATGTAGTTTTTCTCCTCTCCGGCATACGTCTGCGTGATCGCCGTACCGGTCGCCACCGGAATCACTTCCGGTATCCCGGCTTCCTGGGCGTACTTGATGTGGGCCATGGCATTACCGCTGTTGGCAGGCCCCACAAATGCGACCACTTTATCCTGCTGGATCAGACGCTGGACAATTTCCACCGACTTCTCCGGCTTGGCTTCATCGTCATAGACGATCAGCTTTGCCTTCTGCCCGTTGTAACCCCCTGCGGCGTTAAACTCTTCTATCGCCAGTTCTACTCCACGTTTTGCCGCTTCCCCGTACTTGGCCGTGCCTCCGCTTAGCGAGATGGCCAAACCGATGGGGATTTCCCCGCTGCCGCCGTCCGCACCGGCGGAAGTTTCACCCGAGGTTTGACCGGAGCCTGCAGAGCTGCCCGGTTCATCAAGCTGCGGTCCGCACCCCGCCAAACCAACGGACAAAACCAACGCCAACAGTAATTTCCACTTGTTTTTTTTCATCAGTACCCCCCCAATTCTTACGTGATTCAACTCATTACATAGCCACCGGATACGTTGATCGTCTGTCCGGTGATGGCTGCAGCTTCATCAGAGGCAAGGAAGACCGCCGTATCCCCGATCTCGTCTGCTCCGATCAGCCGTCGCTGCGGGACATTGGGCAAAATCACGTCTTCAATTACCTTCTCTGTCGGCACCTTGTAGCCGGCACTGAGATCGGCCAATTGGTTTTGCACCAACGGAGTATCCACAAAACCGGGACAAATCGCGTTGCAGGTCACACCGCTGTCTCCAGCCTCTGCGGCCGTAACCCGGGTCAACCCGATAATCCCGTGCTTGGCGGAACAATATCCCGCCTTGTACGGCGCACCGATCTTGCCATTGATGGAAGAGATGTTGATGATCCGGCCCCATCCTCGCTGCTTCATCCGGGCAAACACTGCCTGGGTGGCCACAAACGGGCCAACCAGCATCACGTCAATCAGTTTTTGAAACACTTCCGGTGGAAATGTCTCAATGGGCGCAACGTGTTGAAACCCCGCGTTGTTCACCAGGATGTCGAGGCTGCCGAGAGCCTGTTCACAATGTTCTACCATTCGATAGACCGTCGGATAGTCGGCCATGTCAACGTGAAGGGCCAGCTTTTGCTGCCCTTCCCGCTGCGGAATTTCTGCAAGTGCGGCATCTGCCTTGGACAGGTCAAGATCGGCAATGGCAATGTGACAGCCGGCCTGGTACAGCTTTTGTGCGATCGCAAGTCCGATGCCGCTCGCCCCACCGGTGACGAGGGCAACCCGATTGGTTAGTGTAGATGAACGCATAGATCCTCCCTTCCCCTTCTGAAACCGTTTTCAAATCGAGATACCAGCAAGAGGCGTGCCAATGTTTTCTCTTGGCGCTTTCCCGGGGAAAGAGGCGCGGAGTGGCTGAAATGATCATTGACGATCTCGAACGTATGTCGCGTAAATGCTACAGAGAAATTGTTTCACTAGTGCGACATGTCGCGCACCAACGACATCTCTTTACAGGTGCAAAGCGTATTTCTCCAGCTTTCGGTACAGGCTGGCCCGATGGATGCCCAGAAGCTGGGCTGCCTTCACCTTGTTGCCCTGGCATTTCTTTAGCGCCAGTTCCAACACCCTTCGCTCCGTCTTGGCCAGTTCTGCTTCCAGATCCAGTGTCACCACCTCGCCCTCACGAACAACTTGCTTGTCCGTAAGGTATGGCGGCAGATGCTCCAGCTGCAGCTCACCCTGTTCAGCGAGCTGTACGGCCCGTTCCAATACGTTTTGCAATTCGCGAATATTGCCTGGCCAGCGGTGTGACAGAAACACCTCGCGGACACGCTGACTCATGCCTTCAACAGCCGTGTACAGCTCTGTGTTCAATTTTCGGATCAAATGCTCGGCCAGGGCCAAAATCGATTCACCCTGGACGCGCAAGGGGGGGATGTTGATGGTGAAAACATGCAGGCGGTAGTACAAATCTTCACGAAACTTGTTTTCCTTGATCAGTTGTTCGAGGGGACGATGTGTCGCCCCTATCACCCGAATGTCCACGGGAATGGGACGTGTACCGCCGATTCGCTCCACCTCTTTTTCCTGCAGAACGCGCAGCAGCTTTACCTGCATGTCCAGCGGCATGTCGCCGATTTCGTCCAAAAACAGGGTACCGCCGTGTGCCAGTTCAATCTTGCCCGGTTTTCCCCCCTTTTTGGCTCCTGTAAACGCGCCCTCCTCGTAACCGAATAGTTCCGCTTCCATTAAATCTTTGGGGATCGCTGCACAATTGACGCGCACGAAAGCATTTTCCGAGCGCGAACTGGATTCGTGGATGGCATGGGCAAACAGTTCCTTGCCTGTCCCGCTCTCACCCAGAATCAGTACAGAGGAGCGAGTCCGCGAGACACGCTTGGCCAGCGAGATGGCTTCTTTCATCAGCGGGTGATCGGCAAAAATGTGGTCAAACGAATACTTCGCTCCCTTCATCCGCTTCAGTTCCTGGCGATACAAATCCAGCTTCCGCTCCATGATGTTGTAGCGCTCCACGATACTGCGCAGATCCCGCAGATCGCTGAAAATCACCTTGCCCAGTCCACCAACGATCTGATCCCCCTCGCGCAGCGGCATGCGGCTGACCAGCAGTTCGCGATCTCCGATTCGCATCGGCTGTCCCAGCTCCGCCTTGCCTGTCTCCAGCACGACATGCATGCGGGTATTTTCAATAACCTCCGTGATGTGTTTGCCCACCGCTTCCTCCATTGTCGTGCCGAGAAAGTCGCAATAGGTTTGATTAATCATCGTGATGATGCCGTTCCGGTCGATCATCACAATCCCGTCGTACAGTTGATCGACCAATTCTTTAAACTGGCGCAGCTCTTTCTCCTGTTCAGAGATTTTTTGGGACGCCTCTTCCAGATCGGTAATTTCCTGAAACAACGAGATGCCGCCGATAATCTCTCCCTCTACGACAAACGGCGTCCTGTCGACGAGAAACGTGTTGTCACCAAAGCGAATCTGGCGACGAAGACTGGGACTGCCCTCCCGAATTACCTGCATAATATCGGTGCCCGGCGCGATGCTGGTGATGGGACGTTCCACCACTTCTGTCAATTTGAGACCCAGCATGTGGCAGCCGGTCCTGTTGACGTAGCGAATGATACCGTCTGCATCGACGAGAATCAAGCCACTTGAAAGCGATTCCAAAAAGTCAAGCATTGGCGCGGTCAGCACATCCTGCAGCTTGAGCCTCTGCTTTTTCATGATGACACCCCCTTTGGCATAATGTTACAAAAAATGAACAAAAGAAAAAAGGAGCTTGTGCAAGCTCCCTTGGCCGTCAGAGATCGCTGTCATCCCAGTCACTATTCACCTGTTCAGCGTCCAGTGTGGAGTCGAAGCGCCCGCAGTCCGGGTTCAGGCAGAGCATCCCGCTCAACTGGGCATCGGAAAACGGCTGCCCTTTGCTGGAACCGCAATAGGGACACATCCACATCGCCATCACTCTCCTGCATCCCTTGTATTCAGGGTTAGCGTGCCCGGTCGTAAACGATCATATCCCGGCAGCGTGACACATTCCTGCTGTACGGGACTCCAACGGGCAGGCGGAGCGATGCGGGATTGTGAAAAGGCCCGCCCAGTGTGAACGGGCGGGCCCGACTGTATGTGATGCCTGTCAGACAGGAGTATCAGCGCGAGCCGGTTTCGTACGGTTTGCCCAGTGCTGCCGGCGCCTTAGCCCGACCAACCACTCCAGCCAGAACGAGAACGGTCAGCACATACGGCAGCATGTAAATAAACTCGATCGGGATGTAAGCCGTCAATTCGTAAACCTGTACCAGGCCTTTCAATGCCTGGGCGATCCCGAAAAACAGCGCCGCACCCATGGCACCGACTGGATGCCACTTGCCAAAGATAAGGGCTGCCAGGGCGATAAACCCTTGACCGGACACGGTATTGTGCGAGAAGTTGCTGGTCGTTGTCAAGGCAATAGTCGCTCCCCCCATCGCCGCCAGCGCACCGCTGATCATCACAGCCGTGTATCGAATTCGCTTCACCTTCACTCCCGCCGTGTCGGCTGCGCGGGGATGCTCCCCTACTGCGCGCAGGCGTAGGCCGAACGGTGTTTTGTACATGATATACCACGTCACGGCAACAGCCAGAAAGGCGAGAAAACTGGTCGGGTAAGCCTGAAACAATGCGTAGCCGACGACCGGCAGATCGCCCAACCCGGGCAGATTCCACTTGGTAAAGACAGTGGCCAGGGTCTGCGTTTGTCCGGCACCATCGAAGATGATTTTGGTCAGGTACACGCTCAAACCCGCTGCCAGGAAGTTGAGTGCGACCCCGCTGACCACCTGATCCGCTTTGAAGGTAATGGATGCGACCGCGTGCGGCAGGGCAAACGCCGCCCCGACGACAATCGCTGCCGCTAAGCCAATCCAGGGAGCCAACGCCCCCATGTCCTGCATAAAAAACGTTACGACCGCTCCCGTGAAGGCACCTGCGATCATCATCCCTTCCAGGGCGATGTTCACCACGCCGGATCGTTCCGAATAGAGACCGCCCAGCGCGGCAAAGATCAGTGCTGTAGAAAAGACTATGGTATCGTGTACCAGGTTACTTACAATCTGCAACACATCCATTCACTACAGCACCTCTTTCTCTTTCTTCCTGGATAATAACGGTTTCAGGATATACTTGACGATTCCGTGAGCGGCCACGAAGAAGATGACGGAGGCGATCACAACCCGGATCAGTTCAACCGGTACGCCTGCGCCGAAGTTCATCCCGGCTGCTCCATAGGTGAGCACGCCAAACAAGATTGCTCCCAGAATCACACCTATTGCCGTATTGCCGCCGATCAGGGCCACCGCTATGCCGTCAAATCCATATCCCGGCATCGCCGACAAAATGGCCTGATAGTGAAAGACACCCAACACCTCGCAGGCTCCACCCAAACCGGCAAAAAGGCCGCCGATCAACATGGCGTTGATTACGTTGCGGTTCACGTTCATACCCGCATATTCAGAAGCATGCGGATTAAATCCGACGGCCCGCAGTTCAAAACCTGTCTTGGTCTTCCACAACAGGACGTAAAACACGACCGCCGCCACCAGGGCCAGCAGCGTCCCCCAATGAAGCCGGGCATTGCCAAACATCTCCGACAGCCACTGGACGGAAATGTAGGCCGTCTCCTTGATCTCTTCTGACCTCTGCTGGCCCTTCGGAACGAGGAACGTATTCAGAATGTAGTTGCAGAAATACAGGGCGGTCCAGTTCAACATGATCGTCGTAATCACTTCGTGAACGCCGCGGAACGCTTTCAGCCATCCGGCAATGGCGCCCCACAATCCCCCCGCCAGCGCACCCGCGATCAGGGCGAGCGGCGCGTGCAGGTAGAACGGCAGGTCCACCATCACGCCGACATAGACGGAAGCGACCATGCCCATGATGAACTGTCCTTCGGCGCCGATGTTGAACAATCCGGTGCGAAAGGCAAAAGCAACGGACAGACCGGTAAAGATCAACGGTGTAATCTGGCGGATGGTCTCTCCAAAGTTGTACAGATCTCCAAAAACTTTCTTTAACAGCGACTGATAGGCAAGCAGCGGATCGAATCCCCCTGCGAGCATGGCCACAGCACCGGTAACCAAACCAAGGATGATGGCAACGACAGGTACAAGAATCGATTCCTTGACAAAAATTTGGGCCAATCTATTCATCGCCGCTTCCTCCCTGCATCCGTTTTCCGCCGGACATCATCAGGCCCAATTCCTGCTCGTTGGTCTCCCTGGGGTCGACAATTCCTACAATTTGGCCCTCATAGATGACGGCAATCCGATCAGCCACGTTTAATATCTCGTCCAGTTCCAGTGACAAAAGCAGCACCGCTTTCCCCTTGTCCCGCTGTTCCACCAGGCGTTTGTGAATGAACTCAATCGCCCCGACGTCCAATCCACGGGTAGGCTGGGCTGCAATCAGCAAATCGGGATCTTTGTCTACTTCGCGGGCGATGATCGCTTTCTGCTGGTTTCCACCGGACAGGGCACGCGCCTGCGTGTGGATGCTGGGCGTGCGTACGTCAAATTCAGCAATGAGCCGCTCTGCCTGCTTGTTGATCGCCTGATAATTGAGGAAGCCTCTGCTGTTGTACGGCGGCTGATAATAACTGGCCAGTACCATGTTTTCACTCATGAAAAAGTCAAGGACAAGCCCACGCTTATGCCGGTCCTCGGGAATATGGGATACCCCTGCCTCGGAAATCTCGCGCGGCGTGCAGTTGGTAATGTCGACTCCTTTTAATGTTACGCTGCCCTGCTGTGCTTTACGCAGACCTGTCAGCACTTCGATCAGCTCGCTTTGCCCGTTGCCATCCACTCCGGCAATACCCAGAATTTCACCAGCCCGGACTTCGAAAGAGATGCCGTTTAACGCCTTTACTCCACGGCTGCCGAGCGCTGTCAGGTTTTGGACGGACAGTATCACATCCTTTGGTTGAGCCGGCTGCTTGTCCACGCTAAAGCTTACTTCGCGTCCGACCATCTTGGCCGCCAGTTCATCAGGATTGGTATCGGCAACCGCCAGTGAATCGATTACCCTGCCGCGGCGGATGATCGTGACGCTGTCGCAAACAGCCATGATCTCCTTGAGCTTGTGGGTGATCAGGATGATGGTCTTTCCCTCTTGAACGAGGTTTTTCATGATGACGATAAGTTCTTGAATCTCCTGCGGAGTGAGCACGGCTGTCGGCTCATCGAAGATGAGAATGTCAGCGCCGCGGTACAGCGTTTTCAAAATCTCCACCCGCTGCTGCATGCCGACCGAGATTTCCTCAATGCGAGCGTACGGGTCAACTTTCAAACCATAGCGCCGGGAAATTTCTTCCACCTCTTTGGCTGCGGTCTGGATGTCGATGCGTACACCTTTTTTCGGCTCTTTGCCGAGGATAATGTTCTCTGTCACTGTAAACGGTTCCACCAGCATAAAGTGTTGGTGCACCATGCCGATCCCATAGTCGTTGGCCACGTTGGGATTGGTGATTTTGACGGGTTGGCCGTTGATCAGGATTTCTCCCTCATCCGGTTGATACAGGCCGAACAAAATATTCATCAACGTCGATTTTCCAGCGCCGTTTTCGCCTAGCAGCGCGTGGATTTCTCCCTTTTTTACGCGCAAGTCGACGCGATCATTGGCGACAATGCCCGGGAAGCGTTTGGTGATGCCCCTCATTTCCACTACGGTTTCTGCCTGACGCAATCGCATTCACCCCGTTTTACGGTCTCAGTGGGAAGTAAGAAACAAGGCTAGTTGCTCCAACTAGCCTTGTGATGTGCAACACTTTTATTCTGTCGGTTCTTCCGGTACTGTAATCTCTCCGGCAATAATTTTTTCTTTAAACTCTTCCACTTTCTTCAGTATTTCTTCCGGCACCGTCTCTTTGGAGGTCTCCGGCAGGCCTACGCCGTTTTCCTTCAGGCCGAGAGCAACCGGCTTGCCGCCCTCCCACTTGCCTTCAGCCAGGTCTTTCGATACGCGGTAAACGGCTTCATCTACGCGCTTGACCATCGAGGTGAGCGTGATCTCTTTGCCGAAGGTAAGCGACTGATCCTTGTCGACCCCGATTACCCATACATCTTCGCCTTTGTCTTTGCGTGCCCTGGCTTCGTTAAACACGCCATCGCCCGTCTGGCCGGAAGCGTGGAAGATGATGTCGGCGCCTTGGCCGTAGATTTGCGAAGCAGCCGATTTGCCAAGATCCGGTTTGTCAAAAGCCCCGGTGTAGATGGTGACCACTTTCATATCCGGCTTCGCCGCCTTCACCCCTGCCTTGAAGCCGGCTTCAAAGCGCTTGATGACCGGGATGTCCATGCCGCCGACAAATCCTACCTTGTCCGATTTGCTCATCAGGGCTGCAACCACACCAACAAGGAAGGAGCCTTCGTGTTCCTTGAATACGACGGATGCTACATTGGGTGCTTCAACCACGGCGTCGATGATCGCCAGCTTGGCGTCGGGATTTTCAGTTGCGACCTGCTTGACGTGGTCGCCCATCAGGAACCCGATTCCCCAGGTGAGATCCCAGCCGTCTTTGACGAATTGGTTCAAATTGGGGATGTACTGCGAATCGCCCGTACTTTCAAGCGCCCTCACCGTTACGCCCAAATCCTTTTCCAGCTGCTGCAGTCCTTCCCAGGCGCTCTGGTTGAACGAGTTGTCGTTGATGCCGCCAACGTCGGTAACCATGCCCACTCGCAGTTGGGCTTTTTCAGCCTGACCGCCTTCACTTGGCGCCGGTTGTTGGGCATTGCCGCCATTCTCAGCGGGTTGAGTGGTGTTTCCTGTGCCACATCCAGACAAAAGGAGCGACAAGCTCAGGGTGGCAGCGGAAAGAAGCGAGAGAAACTTTTTCATTCTTTTGACCCCCATACTTTTTGGTAATTGTATTTCGAAAAAGAAAGCAAAATACGGGAACAGCCTGCAACTGTGCCAGAAATACGTGTTTCCAGCTTTACTTTCAGCACCTAAAAAATTTTACCCCATAGCCCAATTATGATGCAAGCCCAATTTTTTTTATCGACTCGATTCTTTTTT
Organism: Brevibacillus sp.; assembly: GCA_017656235.1. Classification (GTDB taxonomy): domain Bacteria; phylum Bacillota; class Bacilli; order Brevibacillales; family Brevibacillaceae; genus Brevibacillus_E. The sequence goes on along the minus strand of JACDOF010000001.1, from coordinate 445,067 downwards.
CCCTCCTCTCTCAGGAGATATGTGATTCCGGCGAAGGTCTCGGGACTTTCACTTCACGGGGCTTGCTCCCTTCATACGGTCCCACTACTCCTTGCGCCTCCATCATATCAATCAGGCGGGCTGCCCGGGTGTATCCGATGCGCAGCCTCCGCTGCAGCAGAGAGGCCGATGCGGTCTGCGCTTCCACCACAATCTGCACCGCTTGATCGTATAGATCGTCATCGACTGCCTGCATGGGTTCATCATTCGTTTCATCCGGGATCATCTCTTCCTGATAGCGGGCTTCCTGCTGTTCCTTGACGAAACGGACCACCTCTTCGACTTCTTTATCGGAGACGAACGCACCCTGCACGCGAATCGGTTTGGAAGCTCCCATCGGCAAAAAGAGCATGTCTCCGCGGCCAAGCAGTTTTTCCGCTCCCCCCATGTCAAGAATTGTCCGTGAATCGGCCATCGACGATACGCCAAAGGCGATTCGCGAGGGGATATTTGCCTTGATGACACCCGTGATGACGTCCACCGAAGGACGCTGTGTGGCAATAATCAGGTGAATACCGGCGGCACGGGCCATTTGCGCCAGCCGACAAATCGCATCTTCCACTTCACCCGGCGCGACCATCATCAAGTCTGCCAACTCATCGACGATCACAACGATGTAGGGGAGGGGAGCTTCGCTTTTGTCCTCGGCTTGCTGCTGACGAACCAGTTGGTTGTACATTTCGATGTTGCGGCTGCCGCTTTGGGCGAACAGATTGTAACGGCGCTCCATTTCGGCAACCACCTTTTTCAAAGCGACAGAAGCGCGGCGCGGGTCCGTCACGACAGGAGCGAGCAGATGCGGAATCCCGTTGTAGACGTTCAGTTCAACCATTTTCGGGTCAATCATCATCAGCTTTACTTCATGTGGCTTCGCCTTAAACAGGATGCTCATGATTAAGCCGTTGATGCAGACCGATTTGCCGCTTCCGGTCGCTCCGGCAACAAGCAGGTGCGGCATCTTGGCCAGATCGGCCACAATCGGCTCGCCGGAAATGTCCCGTCCCAAGGCTACCGTCAGTTTGGCGGACGCATCCTGATAACGGGGTGATTCCAGCACCTCCCTGAGCGTGACCACGGCCACTTCGGTATTGGGCACTTCAATGCCAATCGCGGATTTGCCGGGAATTGGGGCTTCTATGCGGATGTCTTTGGCCGCGAGGGCCAGCGCCAGGTCATCAGTCAAACTGACGATCCGGCTGACCTTGACACCGGTCGCAGGCTGGATCTCGTAGCGGGTAACCGCCGGACCACGATGCACTTCAGAGACGGTGGCACTCACACCGAAACTTTTCAGCGTATTGACCAGTTTGGCGGCATTGGTTGCGTGATCCACCTCCTTGCCGAGGGGATGCGCCTTGGGCTTCTGCAGCATTTGCAAACTGGGGATCTCATAGGGCAATGTATGATCCTGCGCACGCGGTTCCAGTGAAAAACCCTGATGCTCGTCCACCGATCGGATGCCCGGTGCTGCCTGCGCAGCCCCACTCTGCTGTTCTGCAGGATGCGCTGCTGCCGAAGCAGGCTCCCCTTCTTCCATTAATCGCTCAGCAAAATCGCGAATGACAGGGTTGACCTGCGGTTCCGACTCGGATTGCGGCAGCGCCGACGAATCGGTCTCGTCAGGATCGGTCTCGTCAGGATCAACTGCCGCCAACGAACCGGACTGGACGGAGTCCACATCCTCATCTCCCGATCCTTCTTTGTGACGTTCCTTATGTTTTTCACTATCTTCATACAATAGCTGCACCGATTCCTTCACGGAATGTTTCAGCTTGTCGTAACCGCCGCGTATTTTCCTGTTGCAAAACATAATGACATCTACATATGACAGATTAAAAACAAGCATGATGCCAATCAATCCAAACAGACCAATGAGCAGACCGGTGCCAACGCCGCCGATCAATTGGTAGCTGAGGGCAAACAGCACGGCTCCCAGCATCCCCCCGGCCACGCTGGTTGTGGATACATCCTGGGCCCGCTCCGCCCACAGCCTGTCCCAGGTTACGCGGACGATGCTCTGCTCAAACCGTCCCTCGGCGCTGATCATCTGGTACAACAGCATGTGATCCCAGATCAGAACAGCCAGAAACAAAACCAGAAAGCCGACCAGCCGCGGCGTCGCCTTGGGCGGTCGGCGCGTAAACATCATGTACAGTGAAACGCCGATCAAGAACAGCGGGATGACAAAATCCCAAGAGCCGGCAATCAGGCGAAACGAGAAAGCCAGCACCTGCTTGCCCAGCCACCCGCTTTCCAATAGACCGATCAGCGCCAGCACAATCACGATCAAACCGACCAGTTCCGTTTTTACTACCGAGGTCCATGCCCGTTTGGACGCTTTCTTTCTCCTGCTCATGGCATGCCTCCCCTGTCTAGAATGAAAAGGCAGCCGATCTTTTTCGGCTGCACAAGCTGCGCAAATCTAGTATACCACAGGAAAATATCAGAAATACAGGAGATGCTTATGAGAAATCGGGTCGAAAACGAATTTTTTGTCCGGGGGCAAGACGCGGATTGAGGTAGTCCTGCGGATTGGGACTGATCAGACGGACGATTGTTCCTTCAAAACTACCGGTCTCTTCCACCAACATCGTGACTCCACCGGGGAAGGTTAGTTCTCGTATGTTTTGCCGTCCATTTTGTTCGTAATTTTCAAATACCAGTTCCAACGGGACGACGGAATGGATGATCATTGCTGTATCACCTGCTGTTCAGCGCGTTTCTTTTCGATCAGTTCGTTCAATTTTTTCAGAGCGTTGCCCAGTCCCCCTACTTCGTCGATCAACCCGTACTTGACGGCATCCGATCCGATCACATTGGTACCGATGTCACGCGTCAGCTGCCCGGTGGCCATCATCAAATCGCGGAACTGCTGCTCGGATATCTTGGAATTGCGGGCGACAAAACTGACTACTCTGTCCTGCATCTTATCCAGGTATTCAAAGGTTTGCGGTACGCCGATCACGAGTCCGGTCAGGCGGATCGGATGGATGGTCATCGTGGCGGTCTCCGCAATGAATGAATAGTTGCCCGCGACTGCGATTGGTACACCAATGCTGTGTCCGCCACCCAGCACAAGCGTAACGACCGGTTTGGACAGAGAGGCAATCATTTCGGCAATGGCCAGTCCCGCTTCCACGTCTCCTCCTACGGTATTCAGGATGCACAGAATCCCTTCCACCTTGGCATTTTGTTCGGCGGCGACCAACTGCGGAATAATATGTTCGTATTTGGTTGTTTTGTTTTGCGGAGGCAGTTGAATATGCCCCTCGACTTGACCGATGATGGATAGACAGTAAATGTTGCTGTCCAACTGCGGGACATTGGTTTGCCCCAGTTGGCTGATTGTATCCAGCACGCGTTTTTTTGGATCGTCGCCAGGTGCCATGTCTGGCGGTTGGGGTGGTGCGGCGGGCGGTTGCGGTGGTGTGACCGGCGGATGCGGCGGCGGTGTATCCGGCGGTTGATTAGGACCAAGGGATGTTTTGTTCAAATACTCGTTAACTGGCGTATTGGGCATGTCAAGACCTCCTTAACTAACCATAGTATGGTTAGGATGAGGATGATTCATGCGCCGTGCGAAACGGGAAAGAGCAGCGTCCAGCGCTGCTCTTTTGCCTTCCTTTTATACCTCCATGATGATCGGCAGGATCATTGGCCGCCTCCGCGTTTGATCGTACAGGTAGCGGCCCAAGGCATCTTTGACGTTATTTTTCAGGGAAGACCATTCGTTGACGTTTTCTTCAACGCATTTTTGCAGTGTTTGGGTAACGATACGATTTGCCTCATCCAGCAATTCTTCTGACTCACGCACGTAGACAAAGCCGCGCGAAATGATGTCTGGACCGGACAAAATCGTTCCGTTTTGTTTGCTAAGTGTAACGACAACTACCAGAATTCCGTCTTGTGAAAGAAGTTTTCGGTCACGCAGTACGATGTTGCCGACATCGCCGACGCCAAGACCGTCGATCAGAACGTTGCCGACATGCACTTTGGGACCGTAACGGGCCTTGCCGCCAGAAATCTCCACGGTATCCCCGTTGTCCAAAAGAAAAATGTTCTCAGGCGGTACGCCCACCTGTTCGGCAAGAATACCGTGCATGCGCAGCATGCGGTACTCACCGTGGATGGGAATGAAGAACTTGGGTTTCATCAGGTTCAGCATCAGGCGCAAATCTTCCTGACTGCCGTGTCCGGAAACGTGCACGGTTCCGTTTGGCCCGTGTCCGCCGTAAATCACTTCAGCCCCAATCCGATAAAGTTGGTCGATCGTCCGGGCAACGTACTTTTCGTTTCCGGGAATAGGTGTTGCCGCGATTACCACGGTGTCACCCGGCAGGATGTCCAGTTTCCGATGGGCGGATCGGGCCATGCGGGTGAGCGCGGACATCGGCTCCCCTTGACTTCCTGTCGACAGGATGACCACTTTTTCTGCCGGCAGCTTGTTTACTTCGTCCGGCTCCACGAGTAATCCGTCGGGAGCATGCAAATAACCAAGCTCCATGCTGATGTTGATCACGTTCACCATGCTGCGGCCGACAATTGCTACTTTGCGGTCGTGTTCGTAAGCGGCGTCAAATACTTGTTGGATGCGGTGAACGTTGGACGCAAACGTCGATACGACAATCCGTCCCGTCGCTTTGCTAAAAACATCTTTGATCGCTTCCCCGACTGCACGCTCTGAACCCGTGAAGCCTGGCCGTTCGGCATTGGTACTGTCCGACAGCAGGCACAGCACACCCCGCGCTCCGATTTCCGCCATTTTGGCCAAGTCGGCTGTCTGATTGTTGACGGGCGTCTGGTCAAATTTGAAATCGCCTGTGTGAACAATGAGTCCCTCCGGCGTATCAATACAGACACCAACCGAATCGGGAATGCTGTGGTTGGTGCGAAAGAAGGTAGCTTTCAACCTGCCGAGCCGAATCTCTGAATCCTTGTTGATCAGGTATCGTTTGGTTTCGTTCAGCATGCCGCTTTCTTTCAGTTTGGCTTCGATTAAGCCGAGCGTCAGTTTGGTTGCGTAAATCGGAACGTTGACATGGCGCAGCACGTACGGGAGGCCACCGATATGGTCCTCATGTCCGTGCGTGATGATGATGCCGCGCACTTTCTCGCGGTTTTCCTCCAGGTACGTGATATCGGGTATGACCATGTCAATGCCCAGCATTTCTTCCTCTGGGAATTTTAACCCAGCATCAATCACGACGATGTCATCGTCGCATTGAATCACGTACATGTTCTTCCCAATTTCGCCTACTCCGCCCAAGGCGAAAATGAGAATGGAATGATTGGACTTCGCCAATATGTGTACCTCCTATATTTAGTTGTCCGCTACATACTTAGAAACAACCGCCCCAAAACACTTATCCACATTATACCCGATTTGAAAACAAGAAAACAACCAAGAAAAATACGTTACTATAGACAGTTTTGGAACGAACAGAAAAGACACCCCCCAATACAGGCATCTCAACCAAAGCGGTTGAATGCCGATGATGAGGGGTGCAGCTTCCTTGGCGGAGCAGAGTCCGTTCTATAACTTATTGGATAAGGGAATGCACAAAAGCGCGCTCCTGCTCATTCAGTGGTACAAGCGGCAAACGGACACCGCCTACAGGAATGCCCATCTTGTCAAGCGCCGCCTTTGTCGGAGACGGACTGGGATAAGCGAACAACCCTTCAAAAACGGGCAGCAATTTACGATGAAGGGCTGCTGCTTCCTGATGGTTGCCGGCAAAGAATTGTTCGATCATCCGAATCATCTCGCTGCCGATCACGTGGCTGGCCACGCTGACGATTCCCACGCCGCCGATTGCAAGCACCGGCAATGTCAAGGCATCGTCGCCACTGTACAGTTCAAAGCCTTCCGGTGCATGCTCAATGATCTTGGCCATTTGGGACAGGTTGCCAGATGCTTCCTTCACGCAGACCACATTGGGAAGCTGCGCCAGTTTCAGCGTCGTCTCTGCGGACATGTTGACGCCCGTACGCCCCGGAACGTTGTAGAGCATCACCGGCAAAGAAGTAGATTCGGCGATACTTTTAAAATGTTGATACAATCCTTCTTGTGAAGGGCGATTGTAGTACGGTGCCACCAGCATAACTGCGTCCGCACCCGCCCGCTCCGCTTCCTGGGTCAGCTCAATGCTGTTCATCGTATTGTTGCTACCCGTGCCGACGATCACAGGGCAGCGGCCATTGGTGTAGCGAACTACGTGCCGCAAGAGAGACAGCTTCTCCTGATGCGACAGCGTCGGTGATTCGCCTGTTGTACCGCTGACGACAAGAGCTGTTGTCCCGGTAGCGAGCAAGTGATCTATCAGCCGCTCCGTTCTCGAGAAGTCAATTTGCAAGGTGTCGTCAAACGGCGTCACCATTGCAGTTACCAGTCGTCCAAAACGTGCCACTACTTAATCAATCCTTTCCCCTGTGAACCGTGATGTAACGTTCATGGAACGAGAACTCCCAGGAATTGTTACCTGTCCAAATGCGATGATATGTGAGGCGTCAGTTGGTCTTGCTTTCACTCGTGTACGTTTGGGATTCTGCCGTCCGTTTGTGCAGTTGAAACTGGCGATGGAGGGCTCGAACAGCCTTTACCATGTCCGTCTGTCGTACCAGCACCCAGATGGTGGTATGCGAATCGGCAGACTGCAGAATGGGTATGTCATGGTTGGTCAGCGCTTCCACGATCTGTGCCATCACTCCCGGCACGCCGGCAATTCCGGCGCCGATCACCGATACTTTGGCACACTCCCTCAGCAACTGCGGCTCATACCCCATCTCGCTTAGAATACCCGAGGCCTTGTCGGCCATCCGATCGTGAACGGTATAGGCTACGCCTCGGGGGTTGACGTTGATAAAATCGACGCTGATTCCGTTGGTGGCCATGGCCTTAAACACGTGCAGCTGGGTATCGTACTGCCCCTCTTTGGCAAAAACCTTGATCTGCGTGAGATTCTCAACATGTGCAATGCCGATGACCAAGCGATCGTTAATTTGTCCGTCCATCTGTCCGGCGTATTGAAGCGACGACACCAGCGTGCCAGGATCATCCGAAAAGGTGGAACGAACGCGGATTGGAACATTCGTTTGCATCGCTATTTCTACGGCACGCGGATGAATCACCTTAGCCCCCAAATGGGCCATGTTGCAGATTTCCGTGTAGGTTACGGAGGTAAGCGGTTGTGCTTCTTCCACGATGCGCGGATCTGCCGTCATGATCCCGTTTACATCGGTAAAAATGTCTACCATCTCCGCTCCCAAGGCTACGCCGAGGGCGGTGGCCGTCGTGTCGCTGCCGCCTCTGCCGAGCGTGGTGATCTCCCAGTCTACCGTGCGTCCCTGAAACCCTGGTACGATCACCACATGCCCCCGTTCCAGCTCTTGTTTGATCCGGTTGGGATCAATCGTGTAAACGTAGGCATTGGTATAGTCATCAGAGGTGATGATGTTCGCCTGGCCGCCCGTCAATACGGTGCTTTTGATTCCTCGGGCGTGCAGCATGCTGCAGAGTACAGCAGCGGAAATGATCTCACCCGTGTGCAGCAGCAAATCGGTTTCGCGCGGCGGGAGTTTGTCCCCGTTTTCTTGTATCATCTGCAGCAATGTATCCGTGGCGTAAGGATCACCCTTGCGTCCCATCGCGGAGACAACCACCACCAGAGCATATCCCTCACGGTGCGCCTTGGCAATGTGGTGGATCGCCCGTTCCCGGCAATCCTGAGTAGTAAGCGAAGAACCGCCAAACTTCTGGACGAGAATTCTCATTGAACCTCTCTCCTACTGTCTGTCCTTGATCAGTTCCTCCGCGATTTGCACCGTATTCCAGGCAGCGCCTTTGAGCAAGTTGTCCGATACAACCCACATATGCAGTCCGCGCGGATGAGTCAGGTCGCGGCGGACACGGCCGACAAACACCTCCAGCTTGCCCGCGCAGTCAAGAGCCAGCGGATAGCGCTGTTCCTCAGGGGAATCCACCAGCACCACGCCAGGCGCCTCGTTAAGCAGTGCAAATACTTCCTCCAACTCGTAATCCTGCTTCAGTTCCACGTAGACCGATTCGCTGTGCCCCTTGACGATTGGCAGGCGGACGCACGTAGCGGCCACTTTGACTTCGGGGTCGCCGAGGATTTTTTTCGTCTCGTTGACCATTTTCATCTCTTCAAAGGTGTACCCGTTTTCCGTGAACACGTCAATCTGTGGAATGGCGTTAAACGCTATCGGGTAATGTACGGGCAGCTTGCCAACCGGCAGAATGTTGGCCTGCGGCTCTTTGCCGTCCAGTACGTCCCGGGTCTGGGTCAGCAGTTCCTCAATCGCCGAAGCACCCGCTCCGGAAACGGCCTGATAGGTAGAGACGATGATTCGGTCAATGCCATAACGGTCGTACAAGGGCTTCAGCGCACAAACCATCTGAATAGTGGAGCAGTTTGGATTGGCAATAATCCCTTTGTGCTGACGCGCCGCAGCCATGTTTACCTCCGGCACGACCAAAGGCACGTCCGGGTCCATCCGGTATGCGCTGGTATTGTCGATTACGACTGCGCCATGAGCTACGGCATGCGGAGCCAACTCCTTGGAAATCGCACCTCCGGCACTAAACAGGGCGTAATCAACGCCGGCAAAGCTTTCCGGCCTGGCCTCCTCGATCAGGACCTCTTCTCCCCGGAACCGGATGGTTTTCCCTGCTGAACGCGCAGAAGCAAGCGGCTTCAGCCGCCCAACGGGAAAATTGCGCTGCTCCAACAGCGAAATCATTTGTTGACCGACGGCACCAGTCGCACCAACTACAGCAACGGTATACTTCGTCTGGTTCTCCATATGGTCTCTCCTCCTAGATGTGTAAGGTTATCGAAATGAAAGTATTAGGAATACTGAAATCGTTCAATCAGTAACGGCTGCAGTTGTCGACCTTCCAGCGCCGCTTCGCATGTCTCTTTGATCAAATCCATACGGGCGACCAGCGAGTTCGGCTTCTTGTCAGGTGCATCCTGGCCAAACGGCACAAAGTAGATGTTTTTGGTCGCAAGCAGTTTGGCAATGTTCACCCCGTTCAGCCCCAGTCCGTCATTGGTGGAAATGGCCAGTACCACCGGACGCAGGTTGCGCAGTGTGGCTTTGGCCGCCATCAGGACAGGACTGTCCGTGATCGCGTTGGCCAACCTGCTGGTCGTATTGCCGGTACAAGGGGCTATCACCATTAAATCAAGCAGTCTGGATGGTCCCAGTGGTTCCGCTTCCGGAATGCTGGAGATGATCTTCTCGCCGGTAATCTCGACAAGCTGCTTCTGCCACCCTTCCGATGTGCCAAAGCGTGTATCCGTGCTTAGAATCGTCTGGGTAATCACGGGGATTACTCTCGCACCGGCATCAACCAACCGCTTGATCTGCGGCATTGTCTCTTCAAACGTGCAGTGAGAGCCGGTCAGGCCAAAACCGACAGTTTTTCCTCTCAAATCGCTCACGATCATTCCCCCCGGTCTTGGGATTGTTCCGCAATCAGCCGGGCCAAGGCATTGGCTAGAATCTGCCCGGCCGTTTTCGGCGCAACGATTCCGGGCAACCCAGGCGCCAGGAGGGCTTTGATGCCGCGGCGTTCCGCAAAGCGAAAATCCGTACCTCCCGGTTTGGAGGCGAGGTCGATGATCAGCGCTGTTTGCAGCATTTGGGCGATCACTTCAGCCGTTATGACCAGATGAGGAATCGTGTTGAAGATGATGTCCACATTGCTAACCTGATATTTCAGCTCACTGATGTGAAACGGGGTAAGTCCCATTTCGTATATGCGTGCCATGTGCTCCGGACGTTTGGCCCCTACCCGTACCTTTGCGCCGAGTGCATGCAGGCTGCGTGCAAGCGACATCCCGACCCGTCCCAATCCCAGGACGATCACCTGCGAACCGTGGATGGTGATGTCCGTGTTCTGAATGGCCATCATCAGGGCACCTTCTACGGTGGGGATCGAGTTGTAAATGGCGACATCGTCTCTGTCGAGAAGTTCCACAAGCGCAATCTTGTGTCTCGTCAGCAGTGTGCGCAAATACGGTTTTGCCATTCCGGTATAGACGACACAGTTCTTCTTGAGGCACACCACGTGCTCTTCCAAAAACTGCAGAGGTTTGGAACAGAAGACGCTTTCCACATTTCCCTGGTCGTCCGTACCTACGATCGGCAGGATAAGGGCATCCACATCTTTTAGCACATCGCATGTCAATGCTTTTTTTGTTGCCCCGCTGAAGCTGCTCTCCAGGTTGTCAAAACCAATCAGCGTAACACCGGCGTCGAGCTGGATGCATTTCTTGATCACTTCCAGTTGACGTGCATCTCCACCGATGAAGGCAACATGATATCCCGTTAGCATGCTGCGTTCCCCTTTCCGTACATTTTACTGCAAGAAAACCTCGAAACGCAAAGGTTTTTCCGTTGGTAAAAAGGTACCCGGAAATCGTTGCGGTCTACCCCATCCTATTCGTGAGTCAATCATCCTGTTACTCCCTTATCGGCGGTGCACCTGTCTGGCCCCAGAGCGGTCGACAATAATCATCTCCGGTCCGATCTTTAATATCGACTTCCAGGGAATTACTACGTCTTCCTTTTTCTTTCCGAAGCCAAAAAACGACCCGCCGGGCAGAATGATCGAGGTAATCTCACCGGACGTGTCGTTAATCTCCAGATCGGAATCACCGATAATACCCATGCGTTCTCCATTGTCAAAATCGATAATCTCTTTCCCGGCAAACTCACTCAGCCGCATGTTGGACTCCCCCTCTCACCGTCTCGCTATCTTACATACGCAAAAAAAAACCGGGCTATGCCCGGTTCCGGATTGCAGAAAAACCTGTTTCCAAGGGAAGGGTGCCAATAGTCCGTGACGAGCGCCTTTGCCTGACCAACCGAGCGTAAGAAACGTGGACGTGGGGAAAAGCGAGGGCAACTCGGTGCTACACTGAAATGCTGAGCCGGTTTGCCCTCGCCCCCACGGATCGTTTTCGAAGCGGGCAGTTGTACATCCTTGCTGGTCAGGCAACAGCGCGAACAGGACGATTGGTCCCTTCATGACACTTTGTCTGCAGTCTGAAACTGGACTATGCCCGGATTTTTTCCTTCAGAGAGTGCCCGTTGAGCCGAACCCGCCATCTCCTCGTTCTGTCTCATCCAATTCTTCTACAACCATAAGGTCCGCCTGAAAGACGGGGACAAACAGAAGCTGGGCGATCCGATCGCCGCGCTTCACGACAAAAGGCTGTTCATTGTCAAGGTTCTGCAAAATGACCTGGATTTCACCGGTGTAGTCACTGTCAATGACGCCAACACAGTTGGTCAATGAAACACCGTACTTCCAGGCATTGCCGCTTCGCGGAAAAACCAGCCCAACCACATTTGCGTTCGGCATCTGCACCGCCAGCCCTGTGGGGACCTTGGCCCGCTCTCCCGGACGAATCACAATCTCCTGTTCGATGCATGCGGCCAGATCAAGTCCCGCTGAACCAGGAGTGGCATAGCGGGGCAGCGGCAGTTCATTTCCGATCATCGGGGAAAGAGGTTTTACTTTTACTTTGAGCGTCATCTCACGTCCTCCTTATGATACCAGCACATCATTGCGGACATTGCTGGGGAAATGCTCCAGCGGACTAACCATTGCCAAAGCCAGCGGGGCACGGAACAGCTTGTTGGCCACTTCGGCAATCGAGTCGATGCTGACCCCGTCAATCCTGGCGATGATTTCGTCCAGGCTCAGGTGTTTTTCCAAAAGCAGCTCGTTTTTGCCAAGGCGGCTCATCCGGCTGTTGGTGCTCTCCAGGCTCAACATCAGGCTCCCTTTAAGCTGCTCTTTTCCCTTGTGCAGCTCTTTCTCGCTTATCCCCTTTTCGCAGAGGTCGCCCAGAATCTGTGTCGTGATGTCGAACACCTGTCCAACCTGCTCCGGTGCAGTCCCGGTGTAGATCGTAAACATCCCGGTATCGCGGTACGCAGAGTGATAGGAGTAGACGGAGTAGGCCAGTCCGCGCTCTTCGCGGATTTCCTGGAACAGACGGGAACTCATGCTGCCGCCCAAGACGTTGTTGAGCAGAATCAGTGAATAAATCTGCTCATGCCCAACCGGAAGACCCGGAAAAGCAATGCACAAATGAGCCTGTTCGGTCGCCTTCGACTGGGTGATTGTTTTGGCGGTAAACGTCGGTGACGCCACTTCCCTGTTCTTGCCGTGTCGGCGGTAGTGGGAAAAGTGGTGCTTGATTGCTTCAATCAGTTCGTCGTCAAAATTTCCGGCCACGGTTACCACGGTGTTGTGCGGTGTGTAAAATCCGTCTATGTACGCGAGCAGATCCTTTCTTGACAGGGAGCGCAGCACCTCTTCCGTACCAAGAATGGAATAGCCCAGCGGATGATCGCTGAAACTGGCTCTGGCAATCAGATCGTGAACGAGATCGTCAGGAGTATCTTCATACATCCCGATTTCCTCGATTACCACATTTTTTTCTTTTTCCAGTTCTTCCTCGTCGAACACGGAATGAAAATACATGTCGGAAAGAACATCAAGTGCCATTACCGCGTGCTGATCCAGAACGTGGGCGTAATAGCACGTATACTCTTTGGAAGTGAACGCGTTCACGTTTCCACCAATCTCATCAAAAGACTCGGCGATTTCCTTGGCCGATCGTTTTTCTGTCCCCTTGAAAAACATGTGTTCCAAAAAGTGAGAAATACCGTTGTTGGCTTCACTTTCGAACTTGGAGCCGGTCCCCACCCATACTCCCAGCGCAACTGAACGAACGGACGGGATTTTCTCCGTAACGATGCGAAGTCCGTTCTCACAAATGTGTCGTTGAATCACGTGGATCCTCCTCTTAAGGATTTGCAGGATGTTCTTTTTGTAACAAGCGCTAAACGACTGTCTATGTATGATGGAACATGTCTAACTATAACAAAATTCTCACGGTGCCACAACAAAATCCGGCCGCGTCCCGGAAGTCGGAACGGCGGCCGGATCAACCACGCGCTTACGGCCGGTCAATGCGCTTGCTGGACAGCACTTCCGATACCGTAGCCGGCATCAGTCCCCGCGAAATGGCCTCTTTGAGCAGCGCTTCCAGGCCCTTTTCCGAAGCGGACGTGGGATGCATTAATATCAAGACACCGTTGCCCAGTTTTCCTTTTACGCGCTGCACCATTTCAACAACAGGCGGCCTGCGCCAATCAACAGTATCCGCTGTCCAGAGGATCGTCTTCATCTGAAACTCTCGCTGGGCAATCTCCACTACCTCTTGCGTGAATGCTCCTGAGGGGGGAGCAAACAAGCGGGGTTTTACACCAAGCGTTCTTTCGATTACCTCCTGCGTTTTGCCCAGTTCCTGACGGACGCGCTGTTCGCCGATTCGGCTCATGTCCGGGTGAGAATACGCATGGTTGCCGATCTCATGACCGCGGTCAAATATTTGCTTGGCCAAATCGGGATACTTGTTCACCCACGATCCATCCAGAAAAAACGTCGTTTTCACCTTGTACTTGTCAAACGTATCGAGTATCGACGGCAGGTATTCATTCCCCCAAGCGACGTTTACCATAAAGGAAATGGCGGGTTTTTGCGGGTTGCCGCGGTAAATCGGATGCGCCCCCAGATCTTCGAGTGACACCTTCGGCGGTATTTCCTTGTAAACCAGTTGGTCTGGTGAGATGAGACCCGACTCCAGCATCCGCGCCAGCGACGCGTCCACATCCACAGACCGTCCGCTGTATCCGGGGATCGCTTTCCAGATTGGATCCAGTTTGGCGTCTATGGGCGGACGATCGTACGATTTCTTCCACTCCTCCACCTGTCTTTTTAACGAGTCTTCGTCTGACATTGCTTTGAGCAGCACACTTTCGTTCTTCATCACACTAACATACTGGTCTACCGGGCCAACGTTGACCAGCATGACGAGCAAGATGCACCAGACTCCTGCGAACGCAACAAGTCTTCTTGCGCGCAGTTTCATCACGTCATCCCTCTCCCTCTCGTAACGATGCTCATCCAGTCCTTTTTGTCCAATGTATGAGCTTGTCAAGGGAGATAGAAGCAAAAAAAGCTTGCCTACTCGAAGAACATCTTCTTGTAGAAAGCTTTTCGTTGGGTGTGATATGGGATTTAATCCGCCTTGACTGCGGCTTTTCTGGCAGCAGCCTGTTCTTTCAGCAGCGCCTTGCGGGAGAGATTGACACGTCCCTGCTCGTCGATCTCCACAACCTTGACGGAAATCTTGTCACCGACAGACACGACATCCTCTGTCCTGGCGACGCGCTCTTCCGCCAGCTGCGAAATGTGGCAGAGCCCCTCCTTGCCAGCGAACAGTTCGATAAAGGCGCCGTACTTCTCAACGCGCTTCACCGTACCGAGATAGACTTGGCCGACCTGCACTTCCCGTACCAGATCCTCGATAATCTGTTTGGCCCGCTGATTGGCTTTTTCGTCAGGCGACGCGATGTAAATGCGGCCGTCCTGTTCGATGTCGATCTTGACCTTGGTTTCTTCGATAATCTTGTTGATTACGCGCCCCTGCGGACCGATGACATCGCGGATTTTGTCCGGGTTGATCGTCATGACCAGGATCTTTGGCGCATAAGGGGACAATTCCTTGCGCGGTTCCGGAATCACTTCCAGCATCTTTTCCAGGATGAACAGGCGACCTTCCTTGGCCTGGGCCAGGGCCTGCTCCAGGATTTCGCGATTGATGCCCTCGATCTTGATGTCCATTTGCAGGGCCGTAATCCCTTTCGCCGTACCGGCGACCTTGAAGTCCATGTCACCCAAATGATCTTCCATGCCTTGGATGTCCGACAGGATCGAAAACTCTTTCCCGTCTTTATCCATGATGAGTCCCATGGCGATACCGGCAACCGGCGCTTTGATGGGTACGCCGGCCTGCATCAGGGCCAACACACTGGCGCAGATGGATGCTTGCGACGTGGAACCGTTTGATTCAAGCACTTCCGAAACGAGACGGATGGTGTACGGAAACTCGGTTTCAGAAGGAATGATCGGCTCAATCGCGCGTTCACCCAGCGCACCGTGACCGATCTCCCGTCTGCCTGGCGCACGCAAGGGCCGCGCTTCTCCGACACTGTACGGCGGGAAGTTGTAATGGTGCATGAAGCGTTTGGATTCCTCCAGTCCCAGGCCGTCGAGAATCTGGACATCCCCCAAAGCTCCAAGTGTGCACACGCTGAGTGCCTGCGTCTGTCCGCGCGTGAAAAGTCCGGACCCATGGGTGCGCGGCAGAATGCCCACTTCGCAGGAGATGGGGCGAATTTCGTTCAAGGCCCGACCGTCGGGGCGCACCTTTTCCTGGGTGATGAGCCGCCTCACTTCATCCTTGACAATATTGTGCAGCACCTCGTTAATGTCCGCTTCCTGTTCCGGATAAATCTCGGCAAAGTGTTCGCGCGTCTCCTGATTGATGGCCTCAATCGCATCAGCGCGCGCCTGCTTTTCCTCAATGCGGATCGCTTCTTTCAACCGCGCTTCGGCATAGCTGCGCACGGCCGCATCGATCTCGCTGTCCACCTCATGCAGCACGACTTCCATCTTCGGGCGTCCGATCTCTTCCACAATCTTGTTCTGGAAGTCGACCAGTTTTTGAATTTCGGCATGGCCGAACATGATCGCTTCCAGCATCACTTCTTCCGGCACTTCCTTTGCGCCTGCTTCCACCATGTTGATCGCGTCCCGGGTTCCTGCCACTGTCAGGTGGATGTCGCTCTTCTCCAGCTGCTCGACAGTCGGGTTGATCACCAGCTGCCCATCGATCCGGCCGACGATTACCCCGCCGATGGGACCGTTAAACGGAATGCCGGACGTGCACAGCGCGGCGGACGTTCCGATCATGCCTGCAATCTCCGGCGAACAATCCTGATCGACGGAGAGCACCGTGTTAACGACCTGCACTTCATTTCGAAAGCCGTCCGGGAACAGCGGACGGATCGGACGGTCAATCAGCCTGCTGGCCAACACAGCCTTTTCGCTGGGACGTCCTTCACGTTTGATAAAGCCGCCGGGGATTTTACCGACAGCATACAAACGCTCCTCATAGTTCACAGTGAGCGGAAAAAAATCAAGTTCTTTTGGTTCTTTGGATACGGTCACGGTTGAGAGCACCGCCGTATCCCCATAACGAACCAGGACCGCACCAGTCGCCTGTTTGGCCAGCTTGCCAAACTCAAGCGACAGCTTTCGGCCTGCCAGATCGTATTCATATATACGGAATTGCTGCTCCATTCGGCTGTTCGTCCTCCTTACGAGACGGATATATGTCTGACATGATTGATTTCTACCTGTATGTAGTATTTCCTGCTGCAGCACCGATAAAAAGGATAATAGAAAAAGCGGGCTTCCCCGCTTTCCCTCCTTGCAATCGTGTCGCGGTTAACGGCGCAGACCAAGCTTGTCAATCAACGCACGATAACGCGCAACATCCTTGTTTTTCAGGTAGTTCAGCAGGTTACGCCGCTGACCAACCATCTTCAGCAGACCACGACGGCTGTGGTGATCCTTTTTGTGGATGCGCAAATGCTCGTTAAGATTGTTGATGTTTTCCGTCAGAATCGCAATTTGCACCTCAGGCGAACCGGTATCGTTCTCATGGGTGCGGAATTCATTGATCAGTTGGTTTTTGCGCTCTTGCGAAATAGCCATTGTGTCTCACCTCCCTGTTTTATCCCCGTCAGCCGAGTCTGCCGTCGGTGAGTATCGGACAGCCAAGCTGCGGTATGTCAAACAACAACCGAATTATAGCACAAAGCGGGTGGGGAAGTAAAGGATGCCTGCGGAAAGTTTGCGGGCATAATTAGAAAGGGGTCAGTACTGCGTCGAAGCAAACTTCCGTTTTGCCATCTCCACATCTTTTCTGATCTGAGCAACCAACGCATCTACGCCAGAAAACTTCTGCTCGTCCCTAAGGAAAAAGAGGAACTCCACGGCAAGCTCGTTACCGTAGATTTCGCCATCAAAATCGAACAAATGCACTTCCAGGGATTTTTCTTTTTTTTCCAGCGCAAAAGTCGGCTTGATGCCGATGTTCATCACACCGTGATAGATCTGACCGTCCAGTGTGACACGTACACCGTAAACGCCGTTTTTTCCGATCAAATAAGGCCCTGCCAGCGCCAGATTGGCTGTGGGAAAACCGATCGTGCGACCTCGCTTGTCTCCGTGTACGACCGTACCCTTGATTTTATACGGACGTCCCAGCAGATGTCGGGCTTGTTCGACCGCCCCATGATGAATATACTCGCGAATCACGGTGCTGCTTACTTTTTCGCCCAGACGGTTAACCGGTCCGACGATGTCCAGCGTATACCGACCCTCGCTGTGCTCGCCAAGTGTCTGGGCCGTTCCTTTGCCGCGGTAGCCGAAGGTGTAGTCAAAACCGACGACGATGTGCCGAGCCTCAAGCGGCACCAACACTTCCGCAATAAACTCTTCGGGATAAACGGACGAAAACGGAATGTCAAACGTCATGACATAGGCGATATCAACGCCCATCTTCTCCATCTGCTCCAGTTTGTCCGCAAGCGGCGTCAGGTAGTGCGTATAGCCGCTCTGGCCCAGTACTTCACGGGGATGCGGATCAAAGGTCATCACCGCACTGTGAAGTCCCTGCGCCTTGGCGGCGTCGATTGCGGTTTGAATGACCCGCCGATGCCCCAGGTGCACACCGTCAAAGTAACCGATGGCCAGAGAGCAGGGTACGGTCTCACAATCCTGCGGCAACGGGTACGACAATCGAATCGTCTTCAACCTTTCCCACCTCAAAAGTGAAAAACTTTTACCGGTTTGGCATACAGCCCTTTGGGTCCGTGCAAGACGCGGTGAATGCCCAGGAGCTGCTCACCGGCATACAGCCGTATCAGGCTTCCTTCTTCAGCCGCGCCAACTGCCAGAGCAGTCGGCAGTCCGTTCAGCACCGCTGTTTTTCGTGCGGGTGGAACCTCTACTCGCGGCATAAACGAAAGGGCTTCGTCAATGGGGATGAGCAGCCGGGAAAGATCTCCTCCCTGACTATGCAGTTGTTCGATCTCTTCCAACTGCACCGCTTGCTGCAGCTGAAACGAACCACTCTCCACCCGCTTAAGCCAGGTCATATGGGCAGGATACCCCAACGCTGCCCCAAGGTCAACACATAAGGTACGGATATAGGTACCTTTTGAACAGCGACAGTAAAACCGAAGCTGCACGTGTGGCGTGCAGGTGATGCCCTTTAGTGACAGATCATAGATGGTAACGGACCGCGGCTCTCGCTCGACGACATGTCCCTGACGGGCCAGTTGGTACAATCGTTTGCCGTTCACCTTGACCGCTGAATACATGGGTGGGACCTGACTGATATCGCCCAGGAAGTCTCGCATTAGGGAGCGAACCCGCTCCTCCGTGATTGCTTCCGCATCAACAGTCGTTTCTTCAACCACCTCTCCGCTGGCATCTTCCGTCGTGGTGGAGCTGCCCAGCTGCATGACCACTTCGTACGCTTTGGGCAGTTCCTGCAGGTATTCAATGATTCGGGTGGCCTGTCCCAGACAGATGGGAAGCACGCCGGTCACATCCGGATCGAGTGTCCCGGCATGTCCCACCTTGCGGACGCGAAACAACCGGCGAATACGGGCAACGCAGTCGTGTGAAGTAAGCCCGGCAGGTTTGTCCAACACCAATACACCGTGCATGTCACGCATCTTTTTCCACTCCAAGTAGTTCGCTCAGCTTGTCCAGGAGTTCCTGCAGCGCATCCTCGATGCTGCCGTGGTAAGTATAGCCGGCCGCCCTGGCATGCCCACCTCCGCCAAAGGATTTGGCTACTTTCGATACATCAACCTGACGGCGGGAGCGCAGGTTGGCCTTGACAAGGCCAGCCTCCACCTCGGTCAACAGCAGACCTACTTCCACACCTTCGATATTTCTTGCGTAATTGACCAAACCGCCCAAATCATCTGAAGATGCCCCGGCCTCCACAAGATCACGGCGGGTCACTTTAAGGGCGGCGACCATCCGGCCGTGCGTCAGCGTCAGTGAGCCCAAGGTCCGCTCCAGCAGACGAACATGGCCCAGGGTGATCGACTCCAAGCAGCGGTCGGCGATCTCTCCCGGTTTGACACCGTACCCCAGCAGCCTGGACGCAATCTTCATCACTTCCGCACTTGTATTGGCGTAACGGAATCCGCCCGTATCCGTAACCAATCCCGTGTACAGGCAGGTGGCGAGTTCCTCGTCAAGGTGAAACCCGCCTGCTTCCACCAGATCGTACATGATCTCCACCGTAGCCGCTGCGTCAGTGCGTATCAGGTTAAGCGAGCCAAAGCAGTCGTTGGTCGGATGGTGGTCAATGTTAAGCAGTTGTACGTCAGGGGAAAACAAATGGGAAACCGCTCCCATCCGCCTGCTGTCAGCCGCATCAACCGCGATCACGTGTGAAAATGTCTCCTGCAGTGGCTGCTCGGCCAGATTGACAATGCGGGCAAAACGCGGCAGGAAATCAAACTTGGCCGGTGTAGCCCCTTCATTGACGATCACGTAGCTTTTCCCAAGCTGCTCCAGCATCAGCGCCGTTGCCAGCGCGGCGCTGGTCGTATCGCCGTCCGGGCTCACGTGCGAAACGATCAAAAACCGCTCGTGTTCGCGCATGAATTGCACCGCTTCCCGCAGCGCGTTCTCGTAGGCGCTCATGATGTTCCATTCCCTTCGCTGGTGGAAAGCTGCCGCAAGATCGAATCGATTTTGTTTCCGTAATCAATGGACTGATCCAGTTTAAAGACAAGCTCTGGAGTATGACGCAGTTTGACACGTCTGCCGATTTCCGTACGCAAGTATCCCTTTGCCTTCTGCAAGCCAGCAAGGCTTGTTTCCCGCTGTTCCTCGCTGCCAAAGATGCTGACGTACACTTTGGCCAGCTGGAGGTCACTGGTCACTTCCACATCTGTGACGGTAACAAAGCCGATGCGCGGGTCTTTCATCTCCCGCTGCAAGAGGATGCTAAGTTCTTTTTTGATCTCTTCTCCCACACGGTTCAACCGCGTCTTGTTCATCGGATCAATTCACCTCCGGTACGCGCCCTACTCGTAGTATTCCGTAATATGGCCGATCAACTCGACATTGGGAACCATTTCAACCAGCCGCACGGCCTGTGCCAACTCCCGTTCCAAAAAGGAGATCTCATTGGCAACGGCAGCGATTACCAGTTCGGTACGCTGCCATTGCTCCAGATAAGCCGTTTCCGCTACGGAAACGTTAAACTTGTTGCGCAGGCGGGCGATGATACTTTTGACAATCGACCGCTTCTCTTTCAGCGACTGGCAGGCGGGCAGATGCAGCTCTACTCGCGCTACCCCGACCATCAGTCTTTAACTTCTTCCATGATGAAGGCTTCGATGATGTCGCCTTCCTTGATGTCGTTGAACTTTTCTAGTGTCAAGCCGCATTCGTACCCGGAAGCCACTTCGCGAACGTCGTCTTTAAAGCGCTTCAAGGTATCCAGCTTGCCTTCGTAGATGACCACGCCATCACGAATCACGCGGGCACCGGCATCGCGGGTGATACGTCCCTCGGTGACATAGCAGCCAGCGATATTCCCCACTTTGGAGATCTTGAACACCTGACGGACTTCGGCCTGGCCGATAATCAACTCTTTGAATTCGGGGTCGAGCATCCCTTTGAGCGCCGATTCGATTTCGTCGATTACGTTGTAGATGACGCGGTGCAGGCGGATGTCGATTTTTTCCTGTTCGGCCATGTTGCGGGCGTTCGGCTCGGGACGAACGTTAAAGCCGACGATAATGGCATTGGATGCATTGGCCAGTGTTACGTCTGACTCCGTAATCGCGCCGACTCCGGTGTGGATGACCTTGATGCGGGTTCCGTTCACGTCGATCTTTTCCAGGGCGCCGCGCAGCGCTTCCACCGAACCTTGGACATCAGCCTTGATAATCAGATTGAGCTCTTTGACGTCCCCTTCCTGAATCTGCTGGAACAGGTCGTCAAGCGACACCCGTGTGTTGGCCCGACGTTCCGATTCACGCAGTTTGGCGCTTCGCGCTTCTCCGATCGCCCTTGCTTTTTTCTCATCCTCAAAGACCATGAACTGATCGCCGGCCTGCGGCACATCATGCAGTCCGGTAATTTCCACAGGTGTGGACGGTCCTGCTTCTTTCATCCGGCGTCCCTTGTCGTTTACCATCGCCCGCACACGGCCGTAGGTATGCCCGACGACAATCGGATCGCCGACTTTCAGCGTTCCGTGCTGCACGAGGATGGTGGCGACCGGTCCACGCCCTTTGTCCAGCTCCGCCTCCACGACGGTCCCGCGCGCCCGCTTGTTCGGATTGGCTTTCAGTTCCTGCATTTCTGCTACGAGCAGAATGTACTCCAGCAGTTCTTCCAAGCCCTTGCGTTCTTTTGCGGATATGGGGCAAAAAATGGTGTCGCCGCCCCACTCTTCGGCTACCAATTCGTATTCTGTCAATTCCTGTTTGACTCGCTCCGGGTTTGCTTCCGGTTTGTCGATCTTGTTGATCGCTACGATGATCGGGACGTTCGCCGCTTTGGCGTGACTGATTGCTTCCACAGTCTGCGGCTTGACACCATCGTCAGCAGCCACAACCAGAATGGTGATGTCGGTTATTTGTGCCCCGCGCGCCCGCATCGTCGTAAAAGCGGCGTGTCCGGGCGTATCGAGGAAAGTGATCTTCTTCCCTTTGACTTCTACCTGATAGGCACCGATATGTTGCGTAATTCCGCCTGCTTCTCCAGCCACCACGTTGGTGGAGCGAATCGCGTCAAGAAGCGTGGTTTTGCCATGGTCGACGTGACCCATGATCGTCACGACAGGGGGACGTTCCACCAGATCTTCCGGATTGTCCACCTCTTCAATCGTCTCGAAATTGGTCTCGTCAATCACGATCTTCTCTTCTACCTCTACATTGTATTCGGCACAAATCAGTTCGATGGTATCTTTGTCCAAGTCCTGGTTGATGGTGGCCATTACGCCCAGCATAAACAGTTTCTTGATGATTTCGGCCGGCTCTTTGCGCAGTTTCTTGGCCAACTCGGCCACAGTGAGCGACTCGGTAAAGGTGATCTTGCTCGGCGGTTCGGGAGCCGGACGCTGATCGCGCTGGCTGCCGCGGCCTTTGTCATTGCGGCGGTTGCTCTTGTTGAAGGGAACGTTTTTCTTAGTCTCTTCAAAACTCTTTTTACCGCTGGGACCCTTTTTGATCTTCTCCCGTTTCTCCATCCCCACTTTGGGCGGTATTTTTACTTTATCCTCATACTCATCGGCAAACTCTTTGGGGTCGGCTGCAGCTGCCTGTGTGGATTGCTTGACTTGTTTGCGGTCTGTTTGTTTCCCTGCATGGTTCTTCATGTCGTTCGCTCTCCGCTCCTGATTCTTCCCCTGTTTCTGGTTTTGCCTGTTGCGCTGTTCGGGGCGGTTCCCTTTTTGCTTGTCACCGCTTCGGTTTCGCTCTTTCTTCTCCCCTGCCTGAACAGCCCTGCCCGCTTCAGGGGCTGGTTTTGCTTCCGCAGACTGCTGTGACGCTGCTGCTTTCTGTCCGGCAGCACCCTGCTTGTTCTCGCCCGGTCGCGGCGCAGAAGTGCGCAGCTTTTCGAGGTGCTGTTCCACCTTGGTTATCATCTCTTGATCCATCACGCTCATGTGATTGGCTACTTCTATATTTAAGCGTTTCAGCAACGTAATGATTTCTTTACTGCTCATATTCTGTTTTTTTGCGTATTCATACACGCGTGTCTTCATACAATCACCCCTTATGGATTCGGTGCGAGAAGGCGCTGGATGTTTTCCGCGAGATTGGCGTCCGTCACGGCCACTACGACACGCGCCTCCTTGCCGATCGCCCGTCCCAGTTCGTAGCGGTCGGAGACGGTATGACAGGACACCTCGTAATGACGACATTTGTCCGTTACTTTCTTGGCTGTGTTGGCTGAAGCATCAGCGGCGAGCAAAACCAGCCTGGCTTTACCGCTGCGCACGGCATTCAGCACTTGTTCTTCTCCGCTGATCAGCTTGCGGGCCCGCATCGTCAAACCCAACATCTGCGCCAGCTTCTCGTTCACTTGCCGATCATCTCCTGCCAATTCTGGCGAAACTGTTCGTACTGTTCCTGTGAAATGCTCATGTTGAGCGCCCGCTCCAGCACTTTTTTCCACTTGCCCGATGCAAAGGTATCCGGCGTCCGGCAGGTTTCACTCGTACAGACGTACGCTCCCCTGCCGGCCGCTTTGCCCGTCGGGTCAATCACGATTTCTTCCTGCGGTGTGCGCACGATGCGCAGCAGCTCCTTTTTAGGAAACATCTGTTGACAGACGATGCACTTTCGCAACGGGACTTTTTTCACTTTCATTGTACTCCCACATCCGTCGACGGTTCTTCGTTATCTTTTGGATAGCTGATACCTTCCTCTTCAGCCTGACTCTCGCTCTTTATGTCGATTTTCCATCCGGTGAGCTTTGCCGCCAACCGGGCATTCTGGCCGCGTTTGCCGATCGCCAGCGACAGTTGGTAGTCAGGCACGATTACGCGCGTCATTTTTTCGGCCGCATGTACTTCGACGTGCAGCACCTTGGATGGGCTAAGCGCGTTGGCTACGAATTCCGCCGGGTCCTCCGACCAGCGCACGATGTCGATCTTTTCGCCCTTCAGTTCGTTGACGATGGCCTGCACCCGCATCCCCTTGGGACCCACACAGGCGCCAACCGGATCGACATCGGGATTGATCGAATGAACAGCGATTTTGGAGCGGTCCCCTGCTTCCCGTGCCACCGACTTGATTTCCACGACACCGTCGTAAATTTCCGGTACTTCCAGTTCGAACAATCGTTTTAGCAATCCAGGATGAGTGCGGGAGACCACGATCTGCGGTCCCTTTGTCGTTTTCTCCACTTTGATGATGTAGGCCTTAATCCGATCCTGCGGTTTAAAGTCATCGGTCGGCATTTTTTCCGTCAGCGGCATGACGGCTTCCGCCTTGCCCAGGTCAATGTAGAAATTGCGTGCGTCCTGCCGCTGCACCACACCGGTAATGATGTCTTCCTCGCGCTCGACGAACTCGCTGTAGATCAGCCCCCTCTCCGCCTCACGGATGCGCTGGGTCACCACCTGTTTTGCCGTCTGGGCGGCGATGCGTCCAAAGTCGCGTGGCGTCACCTCCAGCTCGACGATGTCATCCAGCCGATAATTGGGGTCGATCTCCTGCGCCGCTTCCAGCGAGATCTCCAGACGCGGGTCGAGGACCTCTTCCACCACTGTCTTGCGAGCAAATACGCGCACCTGGCCCGTGTGTCGATTGACATCAACGCGTACATTCTGCGCGGAATTAAAGTTTCGTTTGTAACCGGAGATCAACGCGGCCTCAATTGCTTCGATCAAGACGTCCTTGGAGATTCCTTTCTCTCTTTCAATCTCATTCAGTGCATCCATAAAATCGACATTCATGTCAGTACTGGTTCCTCCTTTCAACTAAAAGACGATCGCCGTGCGGGCTTCGTCGACCTGATCCAGCGGAATGACAAACGACTGTTTTGCCTCTTTTACCGTCAGTTGACCTCCCTCAAATGAGATCAACTCGCCGGTAAAGACCGTCTGTCCTTCCAGCGGTTGTTTGGTGGTAATATGTACATGCTTGCCGATGGCTTTGCGAAAGTCTTTTTCCTGCCGCAGCGGCCGCTCCGCTCCAGGGGACGATACCTCCAGGAAATAGGCGTTGGGAATCGGATCCACCTCGTCGAGGCGCTGGCTCAACCGTTCGCTGACAACGCCGCACTCGTCGATGTCGATCGTGCCGGTCTCGTTATCGATGTAGACCCGCAAAAACCAGTTGCCGCCCTCCTTGACGTACTCGATCTCGACCAGTTCCAGCCCCAACTCATCGAGAATCGGCTGAACCAGATCTGTGACGATTTCCGTTACCTTGCTCAAAAAAGTACCTCCCTTTGTCTAACGTGTTTGTTCAGCCAGAAAGAAAGAGTGGGTTTCCCCACTCTCCAACAGCGTTATCACCAGTATTTCCAAAAAAATTATAACATAACATCGAACGGCTGACAACCTGAACAAACAAAGGGCGGCGGTTGACCGTTGCGGCCAGGTGCTCCGTCATCCTAAAACAGCGTGAGCTGGTTCGACTCCGGCAGGTCTGCCAGTGCTCCCTGCTCGTCCAGGTACTCCAGAATTGTCTTGGAAATGCGGGCGCGAGTCAGCAGGTCTTCTTTGGACAGAAATTCTCCTTCTTCTCGCGCCTTGACGATGCTGATGGCCGCATTTGTACCAAGCCCCGGCAGCGAATTGAACGGCGGGATCAGACTGTCGCCGTCGATCAGGAACTTGGTCGCGTCAGAGCGGTAGAGGTTTACATTTTGGAAGCGGAACCCGCGCTCCACCATTTCCAGGGCCATCTCCAGAACGGTCAGAAGGGATTTTTCCTTCGGTTGGGCATCGTGACCCTTGGCCTCGATCTCTTCGATTTTTTGCCGAATGGCGGACGATCCTTTTACCATTAACGGAATGTCAAAATCGTCCGCGCGCACAGTGAAGTACGTCGCGTAGAACTCCAGCGGGTGATGCACCTTGAAGTAGGCGATTCGCACCGCCATCATGACATACGCGGCAGCGTGGGCCTTGGGGAACATGTACTTGATTTTCTGGCAGGAATCGATGTACCATTCGGGGACGTTGTTGCGACGCATCTCCTCCTGGTCTTCCTCGTTGACTCCTTTCCCCTTGCGCACCGATTCCATGATTTTAAAAGCCCGTGAAGGCTCAAGCCCTTTGTAGATCAGATAAACCATGATGTCGTCACGACACCCGATTACCTCCGACAGTTTGCAGACGTTGTTGCGAATCAACTCCTGTGCGTTGTTCAGCCAGACATCCGTGCCGTGTGACAAACCGGAGATCTGCACCAGTTCGGCAAAAGTGGTCGGCTTCGTTTCCTCCAGCATCTGGCGGACGAACTTCGTGCCAAACTCCGGAATGCCCAACGTTCCCAAATTGGTGCGGATCTGCTCAGGGGTGACTCCCAGTGCTTCCGTTGAACTGAATATGGACATCGTCTGCGGATCATCCAGCGGAATCGTCTTCGGGTCAATCCCGGTCAAGTCCTGCAGCATGCGAATCACGGTCGGATCGTCGTGACCCAGAATGTCCAGCTTGAGCAGGTTGTCGTGAATGGAGTGGAAGTCAAAATGTGTCGTTCGCCACTCCGAACCGCTGTCGTCGGCCGGGTACTGGATCGGACAGAAGTCTTCAATCTCCATGTAGTCGGGTACGACTATGATCCCTCCGGGGTGCTGGCCGGTCGTCCGCTTTACGCCGGTACACCCGTTTACCATCCGGGCAATTTCCGCGTTGCGGAGAACCAAACCGCGCTCTTCGGCATATTTGCGTACATAGCCATATGCCGTCTTTTCGGCCACAGTACCGATCGTTCCGGCCCGGTAGACGTTATCTACCCCGAACAACTCCTGTGTGTACTTGTGGGCCCGCGGCTGGTACTCGCCGGAAAAGTTCAGGTCGATATCGGGCACCTTGTCACCCTTGAACCCGAGAAACGTTTCAAACGGGATATCCTGGCCGTCCTTTTTGTAACGATGACCGCAGCGCGGACAATCCTTGTCCGGCAGGTCAAATCCGGACCCGATCGAACCATCGGTGATAAATTCACTGTGCTGACAGTTCGGGCACCAGTAGTGCGGCGGCAGCGGGTTCACCTCGGTTATTTCGGCCATCGTGGCGACAAAGGAGGAGCCTACCGATCCGCGGGAACCGACCAGATACCCGTCCTGCAGCGACTTCGTGACCAATCGCTGCGAGATGAGATAAATGACGCTGAACCCATGTTTGATGATGCTGTTCAGTTCCTTCTCCAGCCGCTGCTCAACGATTTCCGGGAGCGGGTCGCCGTACAGTTTTTTGGCTTTGGCGTAACACATCTGTCGCAGTTCCTCGTCTGCCCCGTCAATGACCGGTGTATACAGCTTGTCCGGAATGGGGCTGACATCCTCGATCATCGCCGCAATCTGGTTGGGTGCCGTAACCACCACCTGATGGGCCAGTTCCTCTCCCAGATGGGAAAAAGCCGCCAGCATTTCGTCGGTCGTCATCAGGTAGAGCGGCGGCTGATCAAGTGCATCCGGGTCGCCCTGAGAGTGGAGAAATACTTCCCGAAACACCCGATCCTCCGGATTGAGAAAGTGAACATCCCCGCTGGCCACGACCGGTTTTCCCAGTTTCTGTCCCACTTCCAACAGGGTTTGGTGATACCCCTTGACGGCTTCCAGAGACGGGATGGACTCGTTTTTCAACAGCGGCGCGTAATGGTCAATCGGCTGCAATTCAATAAAATCGTAAAATGAGGCGATTTCGCACAGCTCATCCACGCTTTTGCCGCGCAGAAGGGCCTGAAACAGCTCACCCTCCTTGCAGGCCGTACCAAGCAAAAGCCCTTCGCGGTGTTTGATCAACTGGCTGCGCTGTATGCGCGGCACCCGATAAAACGTCTCCACGTGGGAACGGCTAACCAGCTTGTACAGATTTTTGAGGCCGGTCTTGTTTCTGACCAGTACCGTCGCGTGAAAGGGACGCGAACTTTTGTAATCGGCCTGGGCGTTGCTTCGTTCGTTCAGTTCCATCAGGCTGCCGATGCCTGCCTCACGGATGTCTTTCAACATGTACTGAAACACTTTGGCCAAGGCTACCGTATCGTCAAGAGCGCGGTGGGCATTGATCAGCTCGACATTGAACTTTTTGGCCAGCGTACCCAGCCGGTAGTTGCGCAAACCGCTGTACAGCATCCGCGCCAGCGGCAGGGTGTCAAGAAACGGATTGTCCCACGGTTCCATGCCTATCCGCTTGGCACAGGCATTGAGAAAGCTCTGGTCAAACTCCGCGTTGTGGGCCACCAGCACGGCGTCACCGGCAAATTCTTTGAACTTGCGCAGGACGACGTCAATCGTCTCCTTGCCCGCAAGCATTTCATTGGTGATCCCCGTGATTTCCGTCGTCTTTGCGCCGATAGGCACTTGCGGGTCGATCAACTCCGACCATTCTTCAATGATCTCGCCGCCCTTCATCTTGACGGCTGCGATTTCGATAATCGTGTGCTCCCCCGGGTTTAATCCGGTCGTTTCGGTGTCAAAGACGACATAGCTGGTATCTTCGTTGATCCTGCGGTCATTTTCGCCTGCAGGGTCCAGGTTGTAGACAATGTCAATCCCATCCTCCACGACATACGCTTCCATGCCCAGAATACACTTGATGTTGTGTTTCTTGGCCAGATTGTATGCCTCAGGAAAGGCCTGTACCACCCCGTGGTCGGTCACGGCGATGGCCGAATGGCCCCAGCTGGCTGCCGTACCGATCAGGGACTTGAGGGAGGCAACTCCGTCCAGTGCGCTCATCGGGGTGTGACAATGCAGTTCGACTCGCTTTTGTTCAGCGGTGTCGCGGCGGCCAAGCTGCTCGATCTGGTTGATGTCGTTGGCCGTCATCACCAGTTCACGCAAATAGGTGTCATGCTGCACACTGCCGCGTACCTTCAACCACATTCCGTCCTTGACCGCTGCAAACAGCTTGACATCCTCCTTGTCCCGGGAAAAAATCTTCACCGTCAGCGAATCTGTATAATCGGTCAGGTTAAAGGTAAGCAGATGGCGCCCGCTCTTCAACTCTTTCAGTTCGCTTTGAAAGACGGTCCCCTGGATGACGATACGACGTTCTTCTTCTTGTATCTGCTTGATCGGAACCGGGTCTTCCTTTATTTCGTATCCGATTATCAGTGTCGTTATCGCTTCCTGCGGATTCTCGACCGCTTGTGCCTCTTTCTCCGCCTGGGCGCTGATTACTTCCTCCACCAGGGCACGTTCTTCTTCCAGGCGCTGTTTCAGAAAATCGCTGTACATTTCGTCGCTTTCGTCCGAGGAAAACTGAAACTGCGGCACCCGCTGCGAGATTTTGGCAAAGGCCGTTTGAAGTTGGTGATTGGCCTCTTTTCGCTTGGCCATTTCCACTGCCATTTCCGTCGGTAACAGGAGGTTTATGGTCTGGCCCTTTACCTGCCAGCGGCTCGCTTTGAGGGGACCGGTCAGCGAGTTAAGCGAGTGCTGCAGGCCGGATAGAATCAGTTCCCAGTATTCTTCCATCAACTGCTCTAACGAAGGCTCTTTCCGATAGCGAAATACCGCATCCGTCTGGGCTATGTGGGAGAAAGCCTGTGCCAAACGGCCAAGAAACGCCTTGTATACGTTTGCGGGAAGCAGCTGCTCCAGGGTAAACGTGAATACCCACTGTTTGTTTTGCCTGTAAAGCTCCAGTTTTTCGATTTGTCCGTCGTGAAAGTACGTATCGCGCCAATCTTGCGGAATCTCCAACTGATTCAACAAAAGGGCGAATCGCTGCTTTTGTTCGACAGCCAATGCCATCATCACCACCTCACTACCTCGTGTCGCGTGCAAATGTGCCGGACGAAAACTGCTGCTGCGGCATGCATGCAAGACACGGCAAGAAAAAAGAGGGCACTCCTCGGTTTTAAGAGGAGCACCCCCTTCACCTTCGACAAACGGCGTGCAGATTCCTGCTACATTTGCGCGTTTGCTGTCGACGCACCATCCAGATTGGGCCACAGTTCGCGGATAAACGCGGTCAGCTTTCCAATTTCCACTTCATGCGTCTCCCCGGTTCGGCGAACACGAACTTCCACTACACCGTCACGTGCTTTGTCCGATACCGTAACCCTAAGCGGCAGACCGATCAAGTCAGCATCCTTGAATTTCACTCCGGCCCGCTCCGAACGATCGTCATAAAGGACTTCCCATCCATCAGCCGTAAGTTCCCGGGCAATCTGTTCACTGATCTCCCGCTGCTCGTCCACTTTGGCGTTGATCGGGATCACATGCACGTGGAAAGGAGCAATCGACACGGGCCAGATAATGCCGTTTTCATCGTGATGCTGTTCAATCACAGCCGCCACAATCCGGGAGATGCCGATTCCGTAGCATCCCATCACCATTTCCTGTGAACGCCCGTTTTCGTCGAGGAACGTAACACCGAGCGGTTTGGAGTACTTGGTGCCCAACTTGAAGACATGACCCACTTCAACACCGCGGGCAAACGCGATCTTGCCACCGCCGCGCGGGCAGTCGTCTCCCTCCATGATGTTGCGCAAATCGGCGTAGCGGCTGACCGTAAAGTCCCGTCCAGGCACAACATGACGGTAATGGTAATCTGCTTCATTGGCGCCTGCCACTCCGTCCGTCACATCCTGCACAAAGTTGTCAGCCACAATCTCCACCTTCTGGGTATCCAGTCCGAAGGGACCGACAAATCCGGCAGGAGCACCAGTCAGGCTGCGAATCTCATCCTCACTGGCCAAGTGCACGTCGATGGCGTCATACAAGTTTTTCAGCTTGACCTCGTTCAGCTCGTGGTCGCCCCGTACCAGCACCATGACCAGTTTTTCGTCGACGCGGTAGATCAGGCTTTTGACAATCTGAGCAGCATCTACGCCAAGCGCTTCACGAAGCTGTTCAATCGTCCGTACACCGGGGGTATGGATTTTTTCCATCGGCGGCACATCTTGTTTGGGTTTGTTTGACGGTTTGTAGACCACCTCCGCCTTTTCCAGGTTGGCAGCATAATCGCCTTCGGTCGAGTAGGCGATGGTGTCTTCGCCAATGTCACAAAGCGCCATGAACTCATACGTCCCGGTACCGCCGATCGAACCGGCATCTGCTTCGACAGCGCGAAAGTTAAGTCCCACACGAGTGAAAATTCGGGTATAGGCATCGAACATGGCCTGAAAGCTCCTGTCCAGTCCTTCCCACGAGGTATCAAAGGAATACGCATCCTTCATGATGAATTCACGGCAGCGAATCAGCCCGAAACGGGGGCGCACCTCATCGCGAAACTTCGTTTGGATCTGGTACAAATTGAGCGGCAGCTTCTTGTATGAATTCACGTCGTCACGGACCAGGCTGCTGATCACCTCTTCGTGCGTGGGGCCGAGCGCAAAACGTCGTTCATGTCGGTCGCGGAGCCGTACCAGTTCCGGTCCGTACGCCTCCCAGCGCCCGCTCTGCTCCCACAGTTCAGCGGGCTGCATCGCGGGCAGCAGCACCTCCTGCGCTCCAGCCCGGTTCATCTCTTCCCGAACAATAGTCTGGATCTTGTGAATCACGCGCAGGCCCAAAGGCAGATACGAATAGATTCCGGAAGCAAGCTGACGAGCAAGACCGGCTCGCAGCAGCAGTTTGTGGCTGGCGATTTCAGCGTCCGAAGGTACCTCCCGCAGTGTAGGAATCAGATATTGACTTTGCTTCAGCACGTAATCGTTCCTCCTTCTTAAAACCAATCGACGTCGCTACCACCAGGTGACAGGACGGTCCAGCAAGGTTACACCATGCTGTGAATCTCTTTCATCAGTTCTTCAAACAGTTCATCTTCTTTCACTTTCCGCACGATCTCGCCGTTGCGGAAAATCAGCCCCTCGCCATTGCCGCCTGCCACACCCACATCTGCTTCGCGTGCCTCGCCTGGACCGTTCACTGCACATCCCATGACGGCAATCTTGAGCGGCTTTTTGATCGAGGCCACTGCTTCCTCCACCTTGGTTGCCAGACCAATCAGGTCAATGGCACAGCGGCCGCAGGAAGGGCAGGCGATCACGATCGGGTCGTTGTTTACGATATCAAGGCTGCGCAGGATCTGCTTGGCTACCTTGATCTCTTCCACAGGGTCGGCCGTCAGCGAAACGCGAATCGTATCACCGATCCCCATCGAGAGCACTGTTCCGATTCCTACCGCAGACTTGATCCCGCCGGAAAACGGTGTGCCCGCCTCTGTCACCCCGACGTGCAGCGGATAGGGACGTTTCTTGGCCATCAGCGAGTACGTCTCGATCATCGTCGGCACATCGGAGGACTTGAGTGAAATGACAATGTTGTCATAGTTGAGCTCTTCCAAAATTTCGACGTGGTCCATTGCACTCTCCACAATCGCCTCCGGGCTGGGGTAGCCGTATTTTTCGAGCAGCCGCTTTTCCACGGAGCCGGAGTTGACCCCGATGCGAATCGGAATATTGCGCTCGCGGCACGCTTCCACGACCGCTTTTGTCTTCTCCTTGGAGCCGATGTTTCCAGGGTTGATACGGATCTTGTCTATTCCACTCTCCAAGGCGATCAACGCCAGCCGGTAATCGAAGTGAATGTCGGCAACCAACGGCAACGGCGAGCGCTCTTTGATCTTCTTGATCGCCCTTGCTGCGTCTTCGTTTACCACGGCCAACCGCACGATTTGGCAGCCGGCGTCGTACAGGCGATTGATCTGTTCCAGCGTTCCTTCCACGTCGCGGGTATCTGTCGTGGTCATCGATTGAATCACGACGCTCTTTTGCCCGCCAATCTGTACATCTCCCACAAATACCGGTTTCGTCTCCTCACGTTTGTACACGCCAGGCACCTTCCCTTTCTCTTTCCTGAACTTGTCGGTTCTGCGTTAACCCGTAAAAATAAACCGCTGCAAATCGTTCCAGGTGACCACGAGGATCAACAACATCAAAAACGCGAAGCCGAGGAAGTGCACCATTCCTTCCTTTTGGGGATCGACCGGGCGGCCTCTGAGCGCTTCCACGGCGAGGAATGCCAGGCGCCCGCCGTCCAACGCAGGGAGCGGCAGCAGGTTAAACAACCCCAAATTGATACTGAGAACCGCAGACCATCTGATCAAAATCTCCAGCCCCTGCTGGGCAAACTCACCGGTCATCTTGAAAATCCCGACAGGGCCGCTCAGCTCCTCAAACCCGACGGCACCTGTAAGCAGCATCGCCAGGTTGCCAAGAATCAGTGCGGTGTACTCGTATGTGGCGATGGCACCGTACTTGGCGGCAGCCCACGGAGAATGAGTAACCGAGCTGTACACCATGATCTGGCCTGTCCCGGTTTCGCTTTTTCCCACTGTTACATCGACGCTCTTTTTCCCGCCTTCCCGTTCAATCTGAAAGGTGAGCGTCTTTCCGGGGGAACTGCTTACAATCTCCACAAGCTGCTTCCAGCTTTGGATCGGCTGCCCATCAATCGCCAGAACACGATCTCCTTCCAGCAGCCCTGCCTGTGCGGCAGGACCTCCTGTTTTCACTTCACCAAGCAGCGGTTCATTGTTCGGAACGCCGAACAACAAGCCAAGTGAAGCCAGCAGTAGAAAGGCAAGCAGGAAGTTGGCGGCCGGCCCGGCAAATATCGCCCAGAAGCGCTGACTGACCGTTTTGCCCCGGAATTGGCGGTCGTAGGGAGCGATTTGTACCTCCTGGTCAGCCAATACCAGGTGAGCCTGGGGATGCACCTCATAGGCAACCTGCTCCCCGTCTGTCTCCAGGGTCAGGGTGAGTCGATGCTCCAGGTCGTGTTTGATTACTGTTCCGCGAATCAGATGGGATTCTCTCCACTGGTTCGGGTCGAGGATGATCCGGGTAATCCGGCCCATCGCGTCCTGTTCGATGGCAATCTCCATCCGTGTTTTCAACAGGTCCATTTCGGGATCTTCGCCGGCCATCCGGACAAGGCCGCCGATTGGCAGGGCCCGTATGGTGTATTCCGTCTCGCCCCGTTTAAAACGGAATATTTTGGGGCCCATGCCCAGCGCAAACTCCCGGCAGAGGATCCCCGCCCGTTTGGCCAGCAGGAAGTGACCAAGTTCATGGACGAGCACCAGCAAGCTGAATACCACGATAATGGCAAGGATCGACTCAAACGAATCCAAGCTAGGTAACGGCAATGGAATAGCCACCTTTCATTTCGTTATCGGTTCGTGCCTGCTTAACAGTTCTCTGCTTCACGGCGTGCCCAGCCGTCCGCTTCCAGGATCGCCTCCAAATCAGGATCGGCCTGTACACGGTGGGCGGCACATACCCGCTCCACTATCTGTTCAATCGCCAAAAAGGGGATTTCCCCCCGCAAAAATCGAGCCACTGCCACTTCGTTTGCCGCATTCAGTACGGCCGGCAGCGTTCCACCCGTTCTTCCGCAGTCATAGGCCAGCTTGAGCAGGGGAAACCGCTCATAGTCCATCTCGGCAAAATGAAGCTTGCCGAACCGGACCAGATCAAGCGGTTCGGTTTCAAGCGGCATGCGCTGCGGATAAGAGAGTGCATACTGGATCGGCACTTTCATGTCGGGTGTCCCCAACTGGGCCATTACAGCCCCGTCTTTATATTCTACCATAGAGTGGATCACACTTTCATAATGGAGCAGGCAGTCGATTTGGTCGTACGCAAGGTCAAACAGCCAGCGTGCTTCAATCACTTCAAAGCCCTTGTTCATCATTGTTGCCGAGTCGACGGTGATTTTTGCACCCATGTTCCAGTTGGGATGTTTCAGCGCGTCGTCCACGGTCACGTGAGACAATTCTCTGCGGGTAAGATGACGGAACGATCCACCGGAGGCGGTCAAGATGATCCGGGCCACGTCAGCGCGCCGCTCCCCTTGAAGACACTGAAAGATCGCCGAGTGCTCACTGTCAACCGGAATGATTCGTGTACCGTGTCGTTTGGCTGTTTCCATCACGATGTGCCCAGCCGTAACCAATGTTTCCTTGTTGGCCAAACCTATCGTTTTGCCTGCCTTTATGGCTGCCAGTGTCGGGGCAACTCCGATACTGCCGATGATCGCGGTCATGACAAAGTTGGCCGATGGATAGCTGGCAGCCTGAATCAGCCCTTCTGCCCCACAGACAATTTCCCCGCGCCAAGATCCCGTCAGCTGGCGAAGTTCGTCTACCAGTTCCGGCCTGCCGACCGAAACCAGTTCAGGTTGGAACTCATTGATCTGGCGGGCAAGCAGCTCGATGTTTGAACCGGCTGCCAGGGCCACGATCTGAAAGGAGGCACGATGCTGCCTCACCACTTCCAGCGTATTTTTGCCAACCGAACCGGTCGAACCGAGCAGTGCAATTTTCTTCACAGTCTCACCTCTACGACGAATACGTGTTATGGCTGCCGTCTCAGCTTTCTTTCTGACGGCATGAGTATGAATCAATGGTACAGGTCGGTTGGTTTCGCGCAAGATTTGGTTCTTCGCTAGAACAAACCGAGCAAATGGAGAGTGGGAAAAACAATTAACAAACTGTCAAACCGGTCCAGCACGCCGCCGTGTCCGGGAATAATCCGTCCCGAATCCTTTACCCCAAAATGGCGCTTCATCGCGGACTCGACCAGGTCGCCCATTTGCGCCGCGATTCCTGTTACCAAGGCAATCGCCAATGCCTGGAAAAAGGGCAGTTTGCCCACCAGCAGGTTAAGCCCCACCACTGCCACCAAAGCGGTAATCAACCCACCCAGTGATCCTTCCACTGTCTTGTTGGGGCTGATGGAAGGAAGCAATTTGCGTCTGCCAAAAGCCCGCCCGACAAAGAAGGCGCCGGAATCGGTGGACCAAATACCGATCAGGGTCAGCAAGGTAAGCCACAAACCATTCTCCAGACCGCGTACGGCGGCCATGTAGTGAAAACCGAAACCTATGTACAACGCCCCCAGGATGGTCAGGGCGACATGTTCGATGTGAAAGCGGTTTTTGCGAAAAACCGAATAAAACAGCAGCAGCAGCAGCACAGGCATCAGCGTGTTGGAAAAGTCGATGATAAGCTGCTGCGAGTAAAACAGATACGGCCACAGGGTGCTGATCATCAGGAGGTAGCTCAGCAGTCCCGCAAAGCCATACGGTTTAAGACCAGCCATGCGCAAATATTCATACAGACCAATGATGGCCAACAGAAAGATCAGCAGGGAATACCAGATCCCTCCCAGAAAAACGGGGATGAGGATCAATCCTCCACCTACAACCCCGGTTAAGATTCGCTGCTTCAAATCGTTCCACCTCTTGGGTTCAAACCGCGCCGTAGCGTCGAGCTCGACCTTGGTATTCTGCAATTGCCTGGTAAAAATGTTCCTTGGTGAAATCGGGCCAAAGCACGTCCGTAAACCACAATTCGGTGTACGCCATCTGCCACAACATGAAGTTGCTCAACCTGATTTCGCCGCTGGTCCGAATCAACAAATCAGGATCAGGCAAATCGCTCGTGTACAGGTGCCGGGCAATCATCTCTTCATCTACCTCTTCCGGCTGAATGGTTCCTGCCTGCACCTGTCTGGCCAATTCCCGGAACGCCCTGACAAGTTCTGTCCGGCTTCCGTAATTCAGTGCAAAGTTTAGCTGAAGTCCCGTATTATGCCGGGTGCGCTCCTCCGCGATATTCATCGCTTCAATCGTATGAGCCGGAAGACCTTCAGGATTTCCCAGCATCCGGACACGAACATTCCGTTCGATCAATTCTTCCAATTCAGTCGACAAGAATTCCTGCGGCAGTTTCATCAGGTAGTCAACTTCTTCACGGGGACGTTTCCAGTTTTCAGTGGAAAAGGCGTACATCGTCATCGTCTTGACTCCGATACCATCAGCCGCTTTCACGATTTCCTTGACCGTCTTCATGCCGGAGCGATGACCGGCAATACGCGGCAGGTTGCGCATTTTGGCCCAACGACCGTTGCCATCCATGATCACGGCGATATGCCGAGGGATTTCCCCTGCCTCATCAAAGACCGGTCGTTTTTCCTCTTGGTTGGCTTTTCGCACCAACATATGTCCGATTCGTTCCAGCATAAGTGTTCCCCCAGAATGAGAGATATAGACATAACTCCCCCTCTAAAAGAGGGGGATCTCCGTCCTTTAAGCCAGCCGCTTACACTTCCATGATCTCTTTCTCTTTTTCTTTTACAAGTTTATCCACTTCGCCGATAAACTTGTCTGTGGTTTTCTGAATGGTCTCCTGGTGGCGGCGGGACTCGTCCTCC
Source organism: Brevibacillus sp. (assembly GCA_017656235.1). GTDB lineage: Bacteria > Bacillota > Bacilli > Brevibacillales > Brevibacillaceae > Brevibacillus_E. The sequence goes on along the minus strand of JACDOF010000001.1, from coordinate 408,161 downwards.
GAAATCGTGCCTGCCTTCTCCAATTTCTTGATTTCCTCGTTGGCGTCGCGGCGAATGTTGCGAATCGCCACTTTTGCTTCTTCGCCGTCTTTACCGGCCACCTTGACCAACTCCCGTCGGCGTTCTTCGGTCAACGGCGGGATGGCGATGCGGATAATGGACCCATCATTGGACGGCGTCAGACCCAAATCGGACTGCTGGATGGCCCGCTCAATATCCTTGAGGGCCGATTTGTCCCATGGCTGGATTGTCAGCAGGCGGGCTTCCGGAGCGCTGATGTTAGCCAATTGATTGATCGGCGTGGGCGTGCCGTAATAATCGACAGTCACTTTGTCCAAAAGAGCAGGATTGGCCCTGCCGGCGCGCAGCGCGGCGAGGTCTTTTTTCAAGGTGGCAACTGCCTTGGACATGCGTTCTTCCATATCTTTTAGTATCGACTGTGGCATTTCAGGCTTCCCCCTTCACTATGGTTCCGATTTTTTCGCCCATGATGGCGCGGCGTATGTTTCCTTCTTCGGTAATGGAGAAGACGATCAGCGGGATGTGGTTATCCATACAGAGGCTGGAAGCGGTGGAATCCATGACGCCCAATCCCTTGTTCAGCACATCCAAAAACGTCAGCTGGTCGTACTTGACCGCAGCGGGGTCGACGGTCGGATCGGCGGAATAAACACCGTCCACCTTGTTCTTGGCCATCAGGATCACTTCCGCTTCGATCTCTGCAGCCCGCAGGGCGGCCGTGGTATCGGTGGAAAAGTACGGATTGCCGGTACCGGCAGCAAAAATGACCACCCGGTTTTTCTCCAAATGGCGGATGGCCCGTCTGCGTATGTAAGGCTCCGCCACCTGACGCATTTCGATGGATGTCTGCACCCGAGTAGGAACGTTGATTCGCTCCAGGCCGTCTTGCAAAGCGAGCGCATTCATGATCGTGGCCAACATGCCCATATAGTCGGCGGTAGCCCGATCCATTCCTTTGGAACTGCCGGAAAGCCCCCGCCAAATGTTGCCTCCGCCTACGACGATCGCTACCTGGACACCTAGCTCAACGATTTCCTTGATTTGATTGGCGATGGAAAAAATCACTTTCGGGTCAATACCGTACCCGACTTCACCCGCCAGCGCTTCTCCACTTAACTTTAACACAACACGCTTATACGCAGGAAGTGGCATATGGAAAGGCCCCCATTCATCTAAACATTCTCTGCTAGCCCATCATTTCCTTCCGGCCAAAGCAAGCGTACCCGCTGAGAAGGTACCGGTTGAACGGAAGGAGCAGATCAACCAGCCTCCTCTTAAAAAAGGGAACACGCCGGTGTTCCCTTGTTACGTTTTTACTTCTTATTCACTTGCGCCATAACTTCAGCGGCGAAGTCTTCTTGCTTTTTCTCGATGCCCTCGCCGACTTGATAGCGCACAAAGGACTTCAGCGCGGCGCCTTTTTCTTTCAAGAGAGCGGACACCTTTTTATCCGGGTCTTTTACAAACGGTTGTTCAACCAGGCAGTATTCTTCAAAGAACTTGGCGAGACGCCCTTCAACCATTTTTTCCACGATGTTGGCCGGCTTTCCTTCCGAAAGGGCCTGGTTTTTCAATACTTCCCGTTCACGGTCAATCTCTTCTTGAGAAACCTCGTCCCGAGTAGCGTAGCGCGGATTAGCCGCTGCTGCATGCATGGCGATGTCCTTGGCCAGCACCTCGTCGGACGTTCCCTCCAGCACGGTCAGCACACCGATCTTGCCGCCCATGTGCAGGTATTCGCCAAACACGCCGCCATCCGTTTTTTCAAGTACAGCAAATCGGCGCAGCGTGATGTTTTCGCCGATGGTGGCCACCTTCTCGCTGATTACCTGACCCAGTTTTTCTCCGCTGCCTTTGAACGGTTGTTCCAATGCTTCTTCCACAGTTGCCGGGCGCTGTGAAACGATATGCTCGGCAATTTCCTTGACCAGCGTTTGGAATTCCGGGTTTTTGGCTACAAAGTCGGTCTCACAGTTCAATTCGACAATGGCTGCGAAATTGCCGGATAAAGCCGTCGCGGCCAAGCCTTCCGCAGCGACGCGGCCCGCTTTTTTGGCCGCCTTGGCGATTCCGCGCTCACGCAACAGGTCGATCGCCTTTTCCATATCGCCGCCGGTTTCTTCCAGCGCCTTTTTGCAGTCCATCATTCCCGCGCCAGTTCTTTCGCGCAGTTCCTTTACCAGTTGTGCACTTACTGCCATACAATCGTCCTCCTTACACATGGTTATGGTGGATGGGGTAACCATTATGTAGCGCACGATCAAAAGGAAAGGTGGACGGGGTTCTGAAACCCTCAGTCCACCCTCGTTCGTTACGCCGTGGTTTGTTCTTCCTCGCCGCCTTGGCCCTGGCTGCCTTCCAACAGCGCGTCAGCCATTTTGGAGGTCAGCAGTTTTACAGCACGAATTGCGTCATCGTTGCCGGGGATCACGTAGTCAATCTCGTCGGGATCACAGTTGGTGTCGACGATTGCCACAATCGGGATGCCCAGCTTGCGAGCTTCCGCAACGGCAATGCGTTCCTTGCGCGGATCGATGACGAACAGCGCGTCCGGCAGTTTTTCCATGTTGGCGATACCGCCCAAAAACTTCTCCAGACGCTCTTTTTCCTTGCGAAGGATGATCACTTCTTTTTTCGGCAGGACATCAAACGTACCGTCTTCTTCCATCCGCTTCAGCTCGGCAAGGCGTGCAATACGCTTTTGGATCGTCTCAAAGTTGGTCAGCGTCCCGCCCAGCCAGCGCTGGTTGATGTAGTAGTGACCCGTGCGCTCAGCCTCTTCCTTGACGGAGTCCTGCGCCTGCTTTTTGGTGCCGACAAACAGCATTTTGCCGCCGTTGGCCGCCAGTTCGCGCACGAAGTTGTAGGCTTCCTCCACTTTCTTGACCGTTTTTTGCAGGTCGATGATGTAAATACCGTTACGTTCTGTGAAAATATAGCGTTCCATTTTCGGGTTCCAGCGACGAGTTTGGTGCCCGAAGTGAACACCAGCCTCGAGGAGCTGTTTCATGGAAATAACCGCCATATTGTTCACACCTCCTCTTAAGATGGTTTTTGTGTCTTCCCTCCGCCGCCCGCATCTTCCGGCAAAACTACCGAAGTAGCACCCTTGCCGGAATTGGACGACGTGCGTTTTCAACACCGTAGATCAATATATCACATGGAAAAGGCAAATGCAAGAAACGACCGCAAAAACAAAAAACCACTTCACCCATTGGGGCGAGCGGTGATCATGCGAATGATTTCATCGGTTTTGGTTCCGCGGGAAATGGTGTACGTACCCATGCGGATGTCCCGGTGCTTGTTCATTTGCCACAACCGTTCGACAAACGCCTGTTTGTCGTGAATCAAGCCACTTTTGTAAAGCAGATCGGCTACTTCCGAACTGGTCAGTCCGCTGGCGATATGGACAACCACACCATGCTCGGTCTCTTGGAACGCCATGGAAGGGTGAGAAGCAGACAACTGGCTTGCCCCATCCGCCGCTTCCCTGTCCGTCCCCTGTTTCTGCCCGATCGTCTCGGCATCCACGGCCTCCTGGGAAGAAAGTGGAGAAGCTGCCGTTCCGGTTTCCCTGAGAGGGTTCTGATCCGTTTCCTCCCGCGGCCGAACGGCAGCGGGTGTTGGGGAAGACGAATTGTCTGTCACTGTCTGCCCGCCCGACTGACCCCGTTCAGCAAGCAGCCGGTACTCTTCCGCAGACAACATCACTTTTCCCTGCGCCTTGGCTGCTGCTTCCAGTTCTTCCGTGGATAACGCGGCGGAAGGTGCTTCCGGTTTCTGCTGCTGAACCGGATATACATACAGAAAACCAGCGGCAAACAAAAGACCGAAACCGAAACCGACAACAGCCTGTCGGCCGATCATCGGCTGGTTCCCTCCCCTTTGGCTGCCAGAGACAGGATGAGTTCAACCTCGCCCCGTCCTGCGCCGAGACGTTTGGCGATTTCTTCCGCACCAAGTCCTTCGCTTTCCAGTTCAAAGACACGCTTGTAACGGTTTTTGAGAGAGAGCCGATCTTCGTTTTGCCGGGTGCCGACTGCAGATTCTGCCGATGACATGCGCACCATGCCCGACAATTCAGCTACCTGCTGTTCGAGCTGCGCCACACGGACGCGCAGTTGTTCCATTTCTTCCTTCCATTCCGCCTTGCTGCTCTGGAAACGGCTTATGATCCGCTGGTTTTCTTGTTTGATCTCTGTGACAAACCGCTTCACTGTCTCCTCGATGTGCGCCTGTTCCCTCATCCGTTCCAAAAGAGGGGCTTGCGGGGCGGTCTCTGCTCTTCGAAACCATAACAGAGCGCCGATCACAATCAGGATGCCTGCTGCTGCAAGGAGTAAGATAGGTTGACCCATCGCATTCACCTGTTGTCTCCGTTATAGGGAAATGTCTATATGGCGACCGCGTACCGGATCGCTCAGCAGTTGCTGTTCGCGCTTTTTATCTGCCTGTTCGCTGTCCGTCCGCTTCCGCTTCGCAACCGCATCGCGCCTTTTATTCCTGTCCTGTTTCTCCCTGATCTGTCCCTGGGCCGCTTCGCTTACGTCTGTCGGTCGGTTTCGGGCCAGTTCGTCCAGTTCCTTGCGCGCAGCGATCAACTCCTGTTGTTCGTGCATCGACCGCTGCTGCTGTTGATCCTGGATGCGGGTAACCTCCTGTGTGCGAGGCAGTGCGACTTGCAATTCGACCGCTTTAAGACTCATTGGCGATCATCTCCCTTGCACGCTTTGGTCAAACCGGCTTGGCTGGTCTGGCCAAAGCAGCGTATTTAGTAAAGGGGTGAGTTGGTAATCTCGCCATCCAGGACAAGAAAACGCGTACGGGAATATTCCTGTTTAATGAAACGTACCAGTTTGCCAATCACTAGCTTGATCCCTGGATACATCACGACCTGCGCTTCCACGCTGGCCGGAACGTCCCCTTCCAATTCTGACTCTACTTCTTTTTTACGCTCATGCAGTTGTTTCAGTTCCTTTTCCAGCATGAGCCGGGTGTTGGTCAATTTGATCTGCAGCGCTTTCTTGTCAGCCGGCAGTTCGCCATGGGTCTGAACAAGTTGATCCAGAACGGACAACGCCTGGTCGGTTTTGCGCAGGTTTTCATAGTGAGTCTGCATCTCTTTGCTGATTTGCTGCCATTCGTTGCGCAGCTCCGGCTTGACTCCCACTTCCAGTACGGTCGGGGTGGAACTCTGGTTGCCGATGACACGGGCACATATTTTCTCGCCTGCCTGAATCGTCCCGCCGATAATGATGCCCTTGGTTCGTGTGCAGATCACGTTTTTTCCGGCGCGAACCTGTGAAAACATGATGCTTTGCGAGATGATCACTTCATTACCGGCGGAAACATTTCCGTTTTGAATGTAGGAAGCGATTACATCGACGCCTGCTTTGACATATCCTTTATCCTGGGCAGCGATCCCGTTTTTTATCTCGATGGAACCTCCTGCTTCCACCTCCGCGCCTTCCACGCTGCCGTAGACGCGAATATCCCCCGAAGCCTTGACGCGGAACCCGGTCGGGATATTGCCGCGGATGACAACCGTACCGACAAAATCGATGTTGCCGACATTAAAGTCTACGTCGCCATTCACTTCGAATACCGGAAAAACGTTTATTTTCTGATTTTCCGTGATGGACACCTGTCCGTCAATGGTTGCGTAAAGCAGTGTTTTGTCTTCATTCAACACGACATTTTTGCCCGGCTTGATGACGGCGTCTTTCACCGGTGGTGGAGCCGTATGCTCTCCTGTGACGGCAATTCCCTCTTCGCCAGGGACAGCCGGATGTTTTCGTGCCAGCAGCTGCCCGCGCGTCACATTGGCAATGGAAGTCACGTTGTAGAAGTCAACTCGCCCGTCTTCCAGTTCTTTGGGCTTGCCGTCCCCCAGTCCGGTTGATTGGAAGGTGTGTTCGATCCACGCATTCTTGCCTGGCGCGGGGTGTTTACCGCGGGCGATGGTCAGCGGGACGTTGGCGTACTTGTGAGGTGTCTGACACAGCTGTTGAATCATCGTACGGTCAATGCCATACACGATGCCGTGTTTGGACAGCACATCCGTCAACTCGCCCTCAGTCAGTGTGAACTCAGCTCCCTCCGTACGCAGAATCAACTGTGCAGCCATTTTGTCATCTGCCACGGTTACTTCAATTGTGTACGGTGGTTGCATCTGTCTCACCTCCTTTATCTGTGCCCAACTGCGCCGACTTACAACAATTGGGACTTCCAACGCGTCAACGCGGAGCGGAGTCGAAAAATTGCCTTTGAGTGAAGCTGTGAAATCCGCGAAGGGGAGAGGCCCATCACTTCAGCGATCTCCGATAGTGTCAGTTCCTCGAAGTAAAAAAGGGATACGACCAGCCGCTCTTTCTCGGGCAGCTTGTCGATGGCCCGGGTCAGCACTTCTTTCAAGCTTCTCACTTCCGCTACGCTCTCCGGGCATGGGGAAATCTCATCAATAATGTAACTGTGCCGTGCTGTCTTCTGTTCGTCTTCTTCCCCTACGGTTTCATCGATGGAAACCATCGAGGCCAGCGAGGTATCGTACACTACCTGGTGAAGCTCCTGCTCACTGATTCCAAGATACTCGCAAACTTCCTGATCACTTGGTGTTCGCAGGAATTTTTGCTCCAGCACCGTGTACGCCTCTTCGATCTTTTTGGCCTTCTCCCGCACCGTGCGGGGGATCCAATCGTTCTCCCGCAGTCCGTCAATGATCGCCCCACGGATCCGCCACATTGCGTACGTTTCGAACTTTAACCCGCGCGTATGGTCGAACTTGTTGATCGCGTCCAACAGGCCGAACCTGCCGTAACTGACCAGATCATCCTTGTCGACGTTGTTGGGCAGGCCAATCGCCAAGCGATTGACTACTTTGTGTACGAGTGGAATGAACTGTTCTATCAATTCTGTTTCTGCCTGGCGATTTCCTTCTTCTTTCCAAGCGATCCATTTGTCAAATTCTTTCGTCTTCGCGCGATTGATTACGTGAGCCATGGTTTACCACCAACCTTTATTCATCCGTTAACCGTCTTACGATGTTCGCAATATCTGCAGGTTGTACGTCAGTCTGCTTGGTATCCACGCGCGGAGCCGACAGCGGCGTAAACTCCTCCCCCTCCGGCTCGCGCTCCGACGATGCAGCCTCAGATTGTTCATCCGCTGCGACCAGATCAACATGTTGACCCGCTTCTCCGCTTTCCTTGCCGGAATCTGCTTGTCCCAGCCATGCGCGATACAACCAGTGAATGGGAAAAGCGATCAGAAAGAACAAGAAAAAGGCGCATATGGCACGTTCGAGCGAGACAAGCCACACGTTTGCGGACAAAGCGGATACGAACGTGATCAAAAAAGCGAGTCCACCCATAAACAAGTTAAACTTCAGCGTGTTAGCCATGGCTTAAACTTCCTTAACTCCTTGGTTTACTGTGCGGATATGCAAGATACCGGTCTCGGCGTCCATCTCGATGGTGCGTCCGCAGTTGCCACCCGTTTCTTCGGCAACGATCGGGATACGGGCCTGAGTCAGAACAGAGCGGCACGCCTCCACGTTTCGCGGCCCAATCCGCAGCGTATCGTTTCCTGCCATAAAGGAAAACATTTGGGCACCACCCGCCAGCTTGGCGGTCATACGGTGCGGGGCAGCGCCGGCCTGCTGCATCTGTCTGATCAGCTCCGGAATGGCGGTGTCAGCATATTTGCCAATCGCGGCAGCTTGGCTGCTTTTTGCCAGCGATGAATCCGGCAGCATCACGTGGGCCATGCCGGCGATTTTGGCTAAAGCATCGTAGAGCACCACGCCCACGCAGGAGCCCAAGCCGGTTGTTCGCAGCCGATCCGGAGCTTTCGCCCAGCCCAAATCGGCCATTCCGATTTTAATAATTTCCATCTAGCGGAACTCCCAATGAAGAAAATAACTTGTAAAACGTTTCCGGATCTGGTATGAGGAAGAAGTGTCCCTTCACTTCTTCGCTTCCTTCAAAAAATGCGGTGTCAATGGTAAGGGCAACATCACCCTGACGTCCCAGTTCGATCAGTCCGTAGCTGAGAATGGCACCAGCCATGTCGATAGCCAGGGACGGTACACTGGGCTGCAGGTTAAGACCGGTAAAATCGGCCAGGGAAGACAGATACGAACCTACGAGGATATTGCCAATCTCCAGCAGGGTCGACAATTCCATTTCGCTTAACTGTCCGCTCCACTCGCCCGCTTCAACACCCAGGAGTTGAGTGAGCAGGTTATGAGCTGACATTTCGTCGATGATGAAAAACATGTTGCCCGGGCAGTCTCCTTCAACCCGCAGAAATACCGTGACGACAACCGTTTCCGCACCGCCGACAAAGTCAGCGATCTCGTCAAAGGAGAGAATCTTCACCAGCGGTACCTTCATGTCCACTTCTCTCTGCAGCAGCTTGGCCAGTGCAGTGGCAGCGTGTCCGGCCCCGATATTGCCCACTTCCCGCAGTACATCCAGTTGGAAATCGCCAATCTTTTTGTAAAAGTCCACCATAGATTACCCTTCTAGTCCATCAAGCTGTTTCATTTCTTCCGGTGTCAGCACCTTGTCCAGGTTGAGCAGGATCAGCAAGCGTTTTTCCAGCTTGGCCACGCCGCGCAGGTAAGCGGCTTCCACGCCGCCGACCACCTCAGGGGGTGGTTCAATCGCGTCTACCGGAATGTCGATGACGTCGTTGGCCGCATCGACGATCAGGCCCACTTCCACTTCTCCAACCGAGACGATAATGATCCGGGTCGACTCCGTATGATCCGCCTCTTCCAGCCCAAACCGGCTGCGCAGATCGATAATGGGTGTGACAACCCCGCGCAGATTGATCACACCTTTGACAAAGTCAGGCGTGCGGGGAACCCGGGTGATGTGGGTCAGACGCTCGATTGATTTAACCTGTCCGACTTCGACACCATACTCCTCATCCTTGAGACGAAACACGATTACTTTTACTTCGCCGACGATTTCTGTCTGCTCCAGCACAAGATATCCCTCCTTTATTTAATGAGCGCATTGCAATCGATGATCAGTGCCACCTGTCCGTCGCCCAGAATGGTCGCTCCGGAAATGGCAAACACATTCACCAGGTACTTGCCAAGCGACTTCAAGACGATCTCCTGCTGGCCGATGAAGGAATCGACAACCAGCCCGGCCATCTTTTCACCTTTGCGCACGATAACCACTGCCACCTCGTCCTCTTTCTTCTGGCCGCTGTCAGGGATTTGGAAAATCTCCTTGAGCGAGACCAGCGGGACGACGCGGCCGCGGAAGTCGATCACCTTCTGACGATGTGCCGTCATGATTTCGTCCGGGCGGAAGACGGCTGTCTCGATGATGGAGCTGAGCGGAACTGCATACTTTTCGTTTTCCACTTGTACCAGCATGGCCGAGATGATGGAGAGCGTCAGCGGCAGTTGAATCAGGAATGTCGTTCCTTCTCCCTGCTTTGAATCGACACTGACGGAACCACCTAACGATTCAATTTTCGTCTTGACGACGTCAAGTCCGACACCGCGCCCGGAGATGTCCGAGATCACGTCTGCCGTACTGAAGCCCGAAGAGAACAACAGTTCATAGATTTGCTTGTCACTCAAGCTGTCCGCCGTTGCTGCACCGACGATTCCGCGCTCAATCGCTTTTTTCAGCACTTTCTCCTTGTTAATCCCTTGACCGTCGTCGCGGACTTCAATGAAGACGTGATTGCCGCTGTGGTAGGCTTTAAGCTGGATCGTGCCTTCTTCACTTTTTCCGCTTTGCTTCCGCTTTTCCGGAGACTCGATGCCGTGATCGATCGAATTGCGCAGCAGGTGAACCAGTGGGTCGCCAATTTCGTCTATCACGGTGCGGTCCAGTTCCGTTTCGGCGCCGAAGATCTCCAGGTTTACCTTCTTGTTCAATTCCTTTGCCAAATCGCGCACCATTCGCGGAAACCGGTTAAACACCTGTTCGACCGGGACCATGCGCATGGTCAGAATAATGCTTTGCAGATCGCCGCTGATGCGGCTCATGTGCTCAACGGTTTCCTGCAGTTCGGGCTGCCCCGATTCGCGGGCCAACTGCTCCAGTCGACCGCGGTCGATTACCAATTCGCTAAACAGGTTCATCAATACATCAAGCCGCTCGATGTCAACGCGAATCGTCTTGCCGGTGGAGACTTTCTTGTTGCTGCTGGCCGCACCTTGCTGCTCAACGGCGGGCTTGCGCTCCACTGTTTGTTCAGCCGCTGCACTGGCCTCCTGACGGGCATGAGATACCTCTTCGTGCGATGGGGAAGTCAGATCGATCGTTTCAATATGTACCTGGTGGATTTCGGAGATGGACTCAATTGCCTGCCGGATCTCCTCCGCACCTGATTTACTGATGTAGACAACCTCGAAGGAATTGTCGAAACGCTCGTTTTCGATGTCTTCCACGGACGGATTCGCCTTGATTATCTCGCCGTGGGCTTCCAACTGGTCGAATACCATATAGGCGCGTGCCGCTTTCAAGATGCAGTCTTCACGCAGTTCCACCTGCAGCCAGTAGAGGTTGTGTCCGGTTTCCTTCGATTGCTTCATGACTGTCAGCGCGTAGTCATCCAGCATATAATGGCGACTTGTTCCAGCCGCAAGGCTCTCGTCCGGAACCGCTTGTTTTGCGGCCTGCTCTGTGCCACCTGTTTCCTTTATTGCGTCCAGGTCGCCGTTTACGATCGCACGCAGCTTTGCTACCGGTCCCGAAACGTCAGCGGTTCCGTTTCCGCCCTCGCTGATGTTGTAGACCATCCCTTCAATCAGGTCGACACTCTGAAAGATGATATCCATGATGTCGCTGTTGATGCGCAGCTTGTGATTGCGAATGAGGTCCAACACGTTTTCCGCTTCATGAGTGAGGCTGGCCATGTCCTCGAAGCCCATCGTCGCAGCCATTCCTTTCAAGGTGTGGGCGGAGCGAAAGATCTCATTGACGATTTGAATGTTGTCCGGGTCGTTTTCCAACTGCAGCAGATTTTGGTTAATTGACTGCAGATGCTCTTTCGATTCCTCGATAAACATGTCCAAGTACTGATTCATGTCCACGTAAATCCACCTCCCAATCAATTGACTAGCTGGACGAGGGTTTCTGCGATTTTCTCCAGAGGAACGACCTTATCCGCTAGACCTGCCTGGATTGCCGAGCGAGGCATTCCATACACCACACAACTTGACTCGTGCTCGATGATGCTGGTGACCTGATCCATTTCCTTCATTTGTCTCAACCCGTTTGTACCGTCCTTCCCCATCCCCGTCATGATAACGGCCCACTTTTCCACGTTCTTCAGGTGGCTGATCGACTCAAACATGACATCCACTGATGGACGGTGTCCGCCGCGCGGCTCCTGTTGATTGAGCGAGATGACGAGCTGTCCGCTGCTGCGCTGTACAATTTCCATGTGGTATCCGCCGGGAGCGATATAGGCTGTGCCCGCCTCCAGCGGCTGTCCATCGACAGCTTCCACAACCCGGATCGCGCACAGCGTGTCTAAACGCCGCGCCAGTGACTGCGTAAATCCAGGCGGCATGTGCTGAACGATAACGACAGCCGCCGGAAAATGGGCCGGGAGGGAAGTCAAAACGGTTTGCAGGGCCTTGGGGCCACCGGTTGAGGTGCCGATGGCTACCAGTTTGTTTGCAGGACCTCCAGCATGAACCTTGCTGCTCTCTTGCGATGGCGGTTTGCTGCCGCTTGCGTCCGTCCTCTCAGGTTCTGGTTTGTTGAGCCTGGACGGCTGCAACTCCGGCTGAGGCAAACTGCGTGTATGTAAAGGAGAACGGTGAGCAGCCAGCGGCCATCTGTTAAAACGATGCCTGGCCATCCCTGCTGCTTTTACCTTCTCCACGATCTCTTCCGCCACTTTTTGTATGTCCAGAGAGATGGGCCCGGACGTTTTGGCTATAAAATCGAATGCCCCAAGCTCCAGTGCACGGATGGTGGCATCGGCCCCTTCCCGTGTCAAGCTGCTCAGCATGACAACCGGCAGAGGATGCTCTTTCATCAAAATCTCAAGCGCCGATAGTCCGTCCATCACCGGCATCTCAATATCAAGCGTAACGACATCTGGCTTCAGTTCCTTGACTTTGGCAATACACTCCTCGCCGTTTCTGGCGCGGTCCACGACTTCAATCTGCGGGTCCTTCGTCAGGATGTCGGATATCACTTTGCGCATGAATGCTGAGTCGTCTACAACCAAAACACGAAGGTTCCGCATAAGATGTCGCTCCTTCCCTAGATTGTTACCGGATCATGTTTCGTATCTTGGTTATAAATCCGCGCAATCCCCCGATTTCCCCCTCATTGCGGCTGGCGCTGCCAAGGTGGGTGCTTACCAGCGAGCGGATGCTCCTGCTCGCCTGAGAGTGGGGATATGCCACGAGAAATGGCTGCTGCTGCTTCACCGCCTGTGAGACATGGGGATCGTCAAAGACAAATCCCAGTGTCTGTACATCCATTCCCAGAAACTGCTTGGCTACCATCGTCAGCTTGTCTGCCGTATGTCTTCCTTCACGGTACGAACTGGATCGGTTGATGATCAGCTTGATCTGGGTGTGCGGGTTGCGGGCGTGAATCATTTTGATCACGGCATACGCATCGGTAATCGATGTCGGTTCGGGCGTCGTGACAAGAAACACCTCATCCGCAGACAAAATGAACTGCATCGACTCCTTGGAGATGCCGGCACCGGTATCAAGGAGAACGGTGTCAGCATACCCCTGCAGCAGGCTAAGTTGAGCCAGCAGTTTGTTCAGCTTGTGCTCATCCAGCTGCAAAAACTGGGTAAAACCTGAGCCTCCGGCAATAAATTCGAGACCGTTCGGCCCTCTCTCAATGATTTCCCACAAAGAGATGTCCTGGTGAATCAGATCAAGCAAGTGATGGCGGGCCGATACGCCCATCAGCACATCCAGATTGGCCAGGCCCAAATCAACATCGAACACGACTACTTTTTGGCCGCTCTCAATCAGTCCGAGAGCAAAGTTGAGCGTGACGTTGGACTTGCCAACCCCTCCCTTGCCGCTGGTAACGGCTATCAGCCGGGTCTGCCGTCCCTTCTCAGGCGCGATGCGCTGGATTCGCTCTCGCAATTGCTCAGCCTGATCACGCATGGTCATCTACTCCCAGAATCAGATCGGCTACCCGTTCCGGTGTGGCCACACTCAGGTCATCGGGTACGTTTTGGCCTGTTGTGATAAAGGAGAGGGAAAGACCGTAGTTGTGAACCACGTTGAGCATCGTGCCATACGATTCGGTCTCGTCAGACTTTGTAAAAATCACCTTGGCATAGGCCACATCGCTGAAGCGATCCACAATGGCCTGCATGTCCGCATAACGCGACGTCAGGCTTAACACAAGGTAATTCTCACTTGCCTCGCCGGTCCTAAGCAGTTCCTTCATCGCCATCACGTACTCATCGTTCCGGTAGTTTCGCCCTGCCGTATCAATCAGAATCAACTCGCAGTCGTGCAAACGTTCCATCGCCTGTTCGATCTCTTTCGCGGAAAAAACCACTTCCAACGGCGCGTTAAGGATGTTGGCGTACGTTTTTAGCTGCTCCACGGCAGCAATGCGATAGGTGTCGGAGGTGATAAATCCCACTTTTCGCTTTTCTTTCAGGATGCACTCTGCGGCCAGTTTGGCAATTGTCGTGGTCTTGCCCACACCGGTTGGCCCAAAGAAGTAGGCGTATTTGATTGACCGAGGAACTGTCGAAATGAGCGGCGTCTTGTCTTTCAACATCTCCATCAGCAGACTGCGGGCGGCTTCGCGCACTTCCGTCGGACCGGCTGCGGCGGGATGTTCCCAGCGTTTGAGCAGCTTTTGCATCAGCGTACTGACGATGGACGGGTCCACTTCCTGGCTCAGCAGGCGATCACGAATCGCGACAAAAGAGGCAGGCAAGGTGCCGCCACTGTCTTCCTTCAGCAGCAGCTTGCTGAACATCTCCCGTATGTCGCGGAGTTCACCGGCCAGATTCTCTTCTGAACCGACGTGAGCGGAACCCGCTGCTCTCTTTTGCTGTCCCCCATCCTTTCGGTGCTCCTCCATCCCCTGTGGAGCAGAAGCCGCAACGTGTTCCACTGGTTTTGACTCCCTTTCAAAAGAAGCGGATGATTGGGACAGTTGTGACTGGGAGAGCGCCTCTTCTTCCCGGACTGCTGACGGAACCGATGAGGGTGACGATTGGCTGGCCGTCCCCCTTTTTGTACGATCGGCGGCTGGGACGCCGCGGTTGTAGGCCTGTTTGGCTGCATAGGAGGCGACCGTTGTCCTCGACCCTTCAGCCGGCCTGAGCGGCTCCTCGGCTGCCTTTCCCTGCTTTGCATCAACAGCAGCGATTACTTCGATCTGCTGCTTGCGGAACATGCCCAGAAAACCACCTGTCTTAACCGGTTTGGTGTTGAGAATAACGGCATCCTTCCCGAGGTCAAACCTGATTTTTTCCAGCGCGTCCGGCATGGAATCCACGAGGTATCGCTTTACTCTCACGACAGGTTCACCATCCCTATGCTCTGAACTTCCACATGCGGCTCAAGCTCGTTGTAGGAAAGGACGGGAATATCCGGCATCATTCGTTCCATCAGCTGACGCAGGTACATGCGAATCGCCGGTGAGGCAAGCATGATCGGATGATGTCCGGCATTGATCATCCTGCTTACCTGCTCAGAGAGGCTTTCATAAATTCGCTGTGATGTTTCAGGATCGATGGCCAGATAGCTCCCCTGTTCAGACTGCTCGATTCGCTCCGAAATCACCTTTTCCAGCGTCGGTCCGGCCGTAATCACGCGCAGCGGCTGACCGGGTTCCGTGTACTGGAGCGTAATCTGCCGTGCCAACGCCTGCCGAACGTACTCCGTCAGTACATCAGGATCCTTGGTGTAGACAGCATGATCGGCCAAGGCCTCCAAAATGACGGTCAGATTGCGAATCGATACTTTCTCACGCAGCAGCTTTTGCAGCACTTTCTGAACATCGCCAATCGAGAGCATGCCGGGGACCAGCTCGTCGACCAGTACAGGTGCCGTTTCCCTCACGTTGTCCAGCAAAGCCCTGGTCTCCTGCCGTCCCAACAACTCGTGGGCGTGCCGCTTGATCACTTCCGTCAAGTGCGTTGCCACCACCGATGGCGGGTCGACAACGGTGTAGCCGGCCAATTCGGCAGTCTCCTTATTTTCTTCTGTTACCCATAATGCGGGGAGTCCAAACGCCGGTTCTGTGGTGGGAATGCCGACAACCGCGTCATCCTCGATGCCCGGACTCATCACCAGGTAGTGATCCAGCAGGATTTCTCCTTTGGCTACCTGATTCCCCTTGATTTTGATGATGTATTCGTTCGGTTTTAACTGAATGTTATCGCGGATGCGGATGACCGGGACGACAATCCCCAACTCCAGCGCGCATTGACGGCGAATCATGATGACCCGGTCCAGAAGATCGCCACCCTGCTTGGTATCCGCAAGCGGAATCAGGCCATAACCGAATTCAAACTCGATCGGATCGACTTGCAGCAGGTTGACCACGCTTTCCGGACTGCGCACCTCTTCAATCTGCTGTTCTTCCTCTTGAACAGCATCCTCTTCCAGCATCGCATTTTGTTGTTTGGTAAGCTTCCAGGCAGCAAATCCCAGAACCAGTGCAATCGGAAGCGTGGCAAAGATGCCAATCGGTGTCAGAATGCCAAGGAAAGCGATCAATCCGGCCACAATGTACAAAAGACGCGGACTGTTGAAGATCTGTCCGGTAATATCCTGCCCGAGCCCGCCGTCTGAGGCCGCGCGCGTGACGATGATACCGGTCGCGGTGGAGATGAGCAAAGCAGGTATCTGGCTGATCAGGGCATCCCCGACCGAGAGTCTCGTAAAGGTGCTCGCAGCATCACCCAGATCCATCCCCAGCATTGCCATGCCAATGATCAAACCGCCGATAATGTTGATGATAAAAATGATGATCCCAGCGATGGCATCACCCTTGACAAACTTGCTGGCACCGTCCATTGCACCGTAAAAGTCGGCTTCCCGCTCAATCTTCAAGCGGCGGCTGCGCGCTTCCTGCTCGTTGATCATTCCGGCGTTGAGGTCGGCGTCAATGCTCATCTGTTTGCCGGGCATGGCATCCAGCGTAAAGCGGGCTGCCACCTCTGCTACGCGTTCGGAACCTTTGGTAATGACGATGAACTGGATGATGATCAGGATCAGGAAGACGACGAATCCGACAACCTCGTTTCCTCCCACCACAAACTGACCAAAGGTTTCGATGACCCTGCCGCCCGTTCCCGTGGAGAGAATGTTCCGCGTCGTAGAGACGTTTAAGGCCAGCCGGAACAGCGTGGTGATCAAGAGCAGAGTCGGAAAGATGGAAAATTGCAAAGCTTCTTTTGTATTCATGGAGACGAGCAGGATCGTCAGGGCAAAAGCAAGGTTCGTCACCAACAGTACGTCGAGAACGTCTGCCGGCAGCGGGATGACCATTGTGACGATAATGCCGATTACGAATAAAATGACGCCAAACTCTTTGAACTGGAATCGAAATCCCACACCGTCTCCTCCTTTCCCCTATCTCACTTTCCCCTGAAGCTTGTACACATAGGCCAGCACTTCCGCTACCGCCTTGAACAACTCTTCCGGAATCTGCTGCCCGATCTCAACCTGACTATAGAGAGCCCTGGCAAGGGGCTTGTTTTCCATCGTGATGATGCGGTGTTTTTTGGCGATCTCCTTGATCTTCAGCGCAAGATAATCCTGTCCCTTGGCAATCACGGTCGGCGCAGACATCGTCTCGGCGTCATAACGGATCGCTACGGCAAAGTGGATCGGGTTGGTGATGACCACGTCCGCTTTGGGAATTTCCTGCATCATGCGCCGCATCGCCATTTGCCGCTGCCGTTCCTTGATCTTGCTTTTAATCAGTGGATCCCCTTCCATCCGCTTAAACTCGTCCTTGATGTCCTGTTTGGACATCCGCAGGCTTTTCTCGTGTTCATAGCGCTGGTAGACATAATCCAACACGGCCAGGACAAGCAAGAAGAGCCCGATAAACACGCCCAGTTTCAGCACTTCCCAGGCCGTAAACCCGAGGACGGCGTCAACCGACTTGAGTGAAAGCTGAAGCATCTGGTCTTTGGCACTCCACAATAGCAGGTAGGCGATATACAGGCTGATGGAGATTTTGAAAATCGCCTTCAGCAGTTCTACCAATGAGCGGAGCGAGAAAATGCGTTTGGCCCCCTGAATCGGATTGATCTTTTCCAGCTTCAGTTTCAGCGGCTCTACCGTAAACAACGGGCCCACCTGCAAATAGTTGACGCCCAGGCCGACGATCAAACTGACCAGCATGATTGGTCCCACCACTTTTACCGCCTCAAAGGTGACCTGGTAGGTCAGGACATTCAAGTTTTCCGGGTTAACCTGCCAACTGGTGTAGGTAACCAGTGACTCCCTGATCATCCCAAGCAGCGAATCCAGCATCCATGAACCACTCAGCAACAGGAACAGGAAGATCAGGCTGATGCTGATGGCGGGAGCCAACTCGGCGCTTTTGGCCACCTGCCCCTTTTTGCGTGCGTCCTTCTTCTTCTGCGGTGTCGCTTTTTCCGTTTTTTCCCCGGTAAAAAACTGCAGCTGGACAGGAAACAGAAAACTCGGCTGGATTCCTGTACGCGTGCACCTGGCAGCAGAATGTAGCCGTCTCATGTCGATCCTCCCAGAATTGTCATCATTTCCGACATGGCCATGAACATTCGTTTAAAGAGTTCGCTCAAGACCACCAAAAAACCGGGCAGAACGACGAACAGCATCAAGAAGCTGGCAATGATTTTTATCGGCAATCCAACCACAAAAATATTAAACTGCGGCACCGATTTGGCGATAATACCAAGAGAAAGGTCTACCAGAAAAAGTGCGACAGCCATGGGCGCAGCAATCAAAAAGGCGCTCATAAACATGTACGAAAAACTCTTCACGGCCAGGTAAAACAGTGGTTCACTGCCAAAGCCCACCCACGCCTTGTCAAGCGGAACTGCCCGGTAGCTGGCGATAATCCCGCGAATTAACATGTGGTGACCATCCATGCTCAAGAAATAGAGAGTGGCAATGATGTTTTTAAAGTTACCCGTGATCGGTACGTACGCACCGGTACGCGGATCAATCACGTTGGCCAGCGCAAACCCATTCTGCATGTCGACCAATCCACCCGCCACCTGTACCGCATAAAAAATCATCTGCAGGATCAGGCCAAGCAGCATCCCGACCAACGCTTCCTTCATGACGTGCATCACAAACGTAAGGTCAAGCGGGATGGGGGTGGAGTAGGGCACATAAGCAAAACTGATAAAAGCCATCAGGAAGGCAAGCCCAACTTTCGTCTGGGCAGGCACCCCTCGCGCTGAAATGACCGGCGCCGTTACGATAAACGCAGTCATCCGCACAAATACCAGCAGAAATACGGGAAAGTACTGCAAAATCAACTGCATGCTCTACCTCGCAAATCGATGCAGGTTGGCGAAGATGCTCATGGCAAACTCGACCAACAACTGCAGCATCCACGGACCGAAAATCATCAGCGCCACCAGGATGGCAACGATTTTGGGAATGAAGGCAAGTGTTTGCTCCTGAATCTGTGTCGTAGCCTGAAAGATACTGACGGCAAGACCCACCAGCAGCCCGATTCCCAGCGAAGGCGCCAGTACAAGCAAGATGGTGTATACGGCTCTTTGGGCGATTTGCAGGATCAGTTCGGGAGTCATGGATGTCCTCCTCAAAAGCTTGCCAATAGTGACTTAACCACCAGATACCAGCCGTCAACCATGATAAACAGCAGGATTTTAAACGGCAGAGAAATCATGACGGGCGGCAGCATCATCATCCCCATCCCCATCAGGACACTGGAGACGACCATGTCGATAACCAGAAAGGGGACAAATATCATAAATCCAATCTGGAACGCCGTTTTCAGCTCACTGATCGCATAGGCCGGAACCAGTGCCGTCAGCGGAATATCCTGTACGGATGCGGGCCGTTCCGCCTTCGAGTACTCCAAAAAAAGGCGCAGGTCTTTCTCACGGGTGTGTTTCGCCATGAACTCCTTAAACGGAATGACCGCGGCCTCCAAAGCCTGCTGTTGGTTCAGCTCACCCGCCAGGAACGGCTGCACCGCCGTTTCATTAACGGTCGCGAACGTTGGCGCCATCACAAAAAATGTCATGAACAGAGCCAAGGCAATCAGCACCTGATTGGGCGGCATCTGCTGCGTTGCCAGTGCATTGCGGACAAAGGATAGCACGACAACGATGCGCGTGAAGCAGGTCATTAAAAGCAGAATCGCGGGAGCTACCGACAGCACCGTGAGCAAAAGCAGGATCTGGACCGTGGTCGCTGTTCCGGATGGACCGTCTTCCCCTCCGCCGATTTGAATATCAATCGTCGGAATCAACTCTTCTGCCGCAAACGCGGTATCCATTGTGCCCAGAAGGAGCCCGAGAACTGCTGGCACAAACAAGATCGGCATATTCCTGATCATGTTTTCTCCCCTCTGCTTCGCTCCTCGTCCTCAATTGCAGGCCCGTCATGGCGACCTGGTCGATTTACTTCCTCCCACTGTTTTCGAAGCAATTCCCCAAAATCATCGCCTGGATCCAATTGAGAGACTGGATTCTGCTGTCTTTGGCCACGCAGCTGCGAAAGCCACCCGCCCAGCAGGGAGTCAGCAGTCGGCCTCATCTCCGCCTCAGCGAGAATGACGTCCAGCTCATCTCCGGCCGGGATGTGACGGAGCAGGCGCACATCTTCGCCTACGCCAAGCACGTACAGCGAATCCCCGATCATCACCAAGCTGACCGACTTTCCGCTGCCCAGCGAAACAGTGCCCACTACTTTGAGCGGACCGTTCTGGCTGAGTCCGCCGAACTGTCGGCTGGCCAAAAAACGCAGCAGCAAAATCAGCAGCAAAACGACCAATCCCAGCGAGAAAAGTACCTGCAACAGCAGCATCCATCCGCTGGGAGGCTCTTCTCCGGGCAGCGGTACGGAACCCTCTGCATTTGCCTTGGAATCGCCGCTGTCAGCAGGTTGTCCGGCAGGCTTGTCCGCTTGTTGCTGCAGGGCGTCGTATACACTGGTCTCTCCATCTTCGGCGTGACCAGCATAGGGAAATGTCCCCAGCAGGATCAATACAGCGCAAACGATCCGGCTGAGTCGCCATACACATCGGAGGAACATCTGCTATCCCAACGTCTTTTTGATCGCTTCAATGACGCGATCAGCCTGGAATGGTTTGACAATAAAATCTTTGGCACCCGCCTGGATGGCATCAATCACCATCGCCTGCTGCCCCATCGCAGAGCACATGATTACCCGGGCGTTGGCATCGATTTTCTTGATCTCTTTCAGTGCTGTGATCCCGTCCATCTCCGGCATGGTGATATCCATTGTCACCAAATCCGGTTCCAGTTCCTTGTACTTTTCTACCGCTTGTGCTCCGTCACTCGCCTCACCCACTACGGTGTACCCGTTTTTGGTCAGAATTTCCTTAATCATCATTCTCATGAAAGCAGCGTCATCTACGATTAGTACTTTGTGAGACATGGTAAAGATCCTCCCTTACGTATTCAGATTACTGCAGCTTTTGGACGCGATCCCATTGACTGATAATATCCGTCACCCGCACGCCGAAATTCTCGTCGATGACCACGACTTCCCCTTTGGCGATCAGTTTGTTGTTGACGAGAATATCGACCGGCTCCCCCGCCAGTTTGTCCAGTTGAACGATCGAACCAGCGGACAGGTCCAAAATCTCCTTGATCAACTTTTTGGTCCGACCCAACTCAACTGTGACCTGCAGCGGAATGTCAAGCAGCAGATTCAGGTTGCGCTCGTCAGGCATTGGCATGCGCTCCGGCGTGAACGGAGTAAATTCTGCCGGTCTTACGCTGGCCTGAGGGTTTCCTGCCCCAAGTCCGCCGAAGTGCTGCGGCCCATGCGGCTGCTGGTAATGGGGCGGGTAAGGATACGGTGGATAACCGGGATACGGCCCTTGCATCGGCGGATGATGAGTGTATGGATCCGCTGCTGGGGCTGCGGCTGGCTGACCGGGTTCCGGCTGTTCCGCTTGCGGCGGTTGCTGTCCGGCCGGTGCGCTGGCAGGTTGGCTCGGTTGCGGCTGCGGTGCCGCTGGCGCTTCCGGTGCTGCGGCGGCGGGCGCTGCTTCCGCACTTCCGTCCGTGCCAACAAGCATGTTGATCATCTGTTTGGCAAAGCTGACCGGCAGAAGCTGCATGATCATCGAATCGATCAACTCGCCCTGATCCCCCACCTTGATCTTAAAGGCAACTTTCACCAAGGTATCTTCTTCCCAATTCTCATCGCCGGCAAGCCCTTTGGACACATCCATCACGTCAATTCCTGGCGGCGATATGTTGACCAGTTTGTTGAACACCGTTGACATGGAAGTAGCGGCTGATCCCATCATCTGGTTCATCGCTTCCTGAACGGCGCTCAGGTGCAAATCGGTCAGTTCGCTTGATTCCGGTTTGCCGCTGCCGCCCATCATCAGGTCGGCGATCACCGCAGCATCTTCTGTGCGAATAACCAGGAGATTAATCCCTTGGAAACCTTCCGTATACTCCACGTGTACGGCTACGTGCGGCTGTGGAAATTCCTTCTCCAGGTCGTTTCGATTAATCACGGTAACAGACGGAGTCGTAATGTCCACCTTTTGGTTCAGCAGCGTGGACAGGGCTGTCGCTGCACTGCCAAATGAAATGTTTCCGATTTCACCCAGCGCGTCCTGTTCAAATGCAGTCAGGTATTGTGTGACGTTCATCGAATCCGTGCCGTCTGAATCGGCTTCCACATTGTTTGCGCGCAGCAAGGCATCAATCTCTTCTTGCGACAACATATCCCTACTCAAGGTTTTCCTCCCCTTCCTCGACGACTTCGTCAATCAGGACTGCCATTCGGCCTTTTGACGTTCCCGGCTGCCCCAGGTATTTTACGTGGTTGCCCACCTTGATTTTCAGTTTGCTCTCGAGTGACTGATCAAGCTGGATCACGTCCCCCTTGGCCAAACTGAGAAACTCGGCCACCGTGATTGTGGCACTGCCCAGTTCAGCAATGACCGGGACTTTTGCCGTCTTCAAGTTCTCTTCCAAGCGCAGGCGTTCACTCTCATCCCGGACTTTTCGGTGGTTGGCGAACCAGTACTGCCCGGACAGCTTTGGCATGATCGGTTCGATGACCACGTGCGGCAAACACAGGTTGATCATTCCTGTCGTATCGCCGATTTTGGTGCTGAAGGAGATGACGGCGACAATCTCGTTAGGGGAAACGATTTGCATGAATTGCGGATTCATTTCCATGACCTCGAGCATCGGATCCAGCTCAATTACCTGTTTCCATGCTTCGTGGAAACTGTCCAGCGCCTTGCTAAACACTCGTTCCATCACAATTGACTCAATTTCGGTAAGGGAGCCGATTTTCGCAGGTGCGTTTCCCTGTCCGCCCAGCAATCGGTCCAGCATGGCATAGGCGATGTTGGGATTTACTTCCAATACCATCCTGCCTTCCAACGGCGGCGCTTCAAAAATGTTCAAGATCGTCATTTTTGGAATGGAACGGATAAATTCGTCATATGGTAACTGGTCGACAGAGGCGACATTGATTTGCACAAAGGTCCGAAGCTGAGCTGAAAAGTAGGTCGTCAACAGTCTCGCGTAGATTTCGTGAATCCTGGTCAAACTGCGAATCTGATCCTTGGAAAAACGCAGTGCGCGTTTGAAATCGTATACTTTTACTTTTCGCTCTGTCTCTTCTTTCTTCAGCTCATTTGCATCCATCTCTCCCGATGAGAGAGCGGCCAACAGCGCGTCAATCTCATTCTGTGAGAGAACCTCGGCCATGAGAGTCACCTCCCTTTTCCTATGTACCTGGCTTGCTTTCTTCCTACGACAATACGTGTTTGGTCAATATCACCTGGATGATTTTTCCTTCCTGCATCACTTCGCTGAGCTGGTTCATCAGCTTCGCTTCCAATTTGTTCAGTCCATCCGTTCCCTTGATATCGTCCGGGGTCAGTCCGGCCAGGGTCTTGATAATAATCTGGTTAACCTGCGGCTTGCGCTTCTCCAGCTCTTCCTTGGCTTCTTTGCTGTCTGCTGTAATGCTGAAGCGAACGATGATAAAGTTGTTGGTCAACAAATTGGTCGTGATTTCACCGGTATCGATGGTGTATTCCACCAGTTCGTCTGCTGTCAGCGCTCTCGCTTCCGCTGCCGCCTTCTCCTCGCCTGGCACCAGGTAGGTCTGCCAGAGGACAAAGGCCACGACACCCAGCAGCGTAATCGCGATGATGATGATCAGCGCCATGTTAAACAATCTGTTTTGCAGCATAAGCGCCTCCTGCTATTCATTAGTTTCGTCCGCTGTCCGCGGGATCACGGCCACCATCGAGGCTCCATGATAAAACGAACAAACCTGGGCCGCAACAACTTCTGCAGGTTCCTTGACGAGATACTTTTTGCCGTTGTGCAAGGTTATTACCGTATCCGGAGTCGCCTCCACCAGTTCGATATGGGTTGCATTCAGGTAGAATTGACTGCCGTTCAAGCGGGTAAGCAGAATCATGTTTGACTCCTTTCGGGAGGCGGGGAAGAGAGCGGTTCACTCCCTTCCCTGTCTGCCTGCCGCTGTTATGCTGGTGTCAAGCGATTAGCGCTTCAGGTTGATCAGCTCTTCAAGAATGGTGTCAGACGTGGTGATGATCCGTGAGTTGGCCTGAAAACCGCGCTGTGCGACGATCATCTCGGTAAACTCTTCGGTCAGGTCAACGTTGGACATTTCCAGCATGCCGGAAATGATCGCCGAGTTCGCTTCCGGCGGTGTCACGATCTCAAATTCACCGTCGGGGTTGGCATTGGCCGTCACTTCGTACAGCGAATTGCCCACTTTTTTCAAGCCGCCGGGATTGCTGACCATCACCATGCCAATTGTTGCGATCTCTTCTGTTTCTCCGTCAGGAGTCGTCCCGGTAATCACCCCGTTTTTGCCAATCGAATAAGAGACATACTCTTCCCGGCTGATGACAATCGGTGCTCCGCCTGCGTCCAAAACAAACATCCCTTGTGATGTAACCAGCTGACCCAGTGCGTCGCGGGTGAAGCTGCCATTGCGGGTCAGATAGATCGTCTCATCATCGCCGCCGGGACTGACGGCAAAGAAGCCGTCTCCTTCAATCGCGAGGTCAGAAACCAGGTTGGTCGTCATCGGACTGCCGGGCGTGTGTATGACGTCAACCGATGCGATGGAGGTCCCCAGCCCGATTTGTTTCGGGTTGGTTCCTCCTACTTCCCCATCCTCTGGTCCCGTCACGCCAGCAACGTTTTGGCTTAAGATGTCCTGGAACATGACGCGGCTCTTCTTGAACCCGACCGTATTAACGTTGGCGATGTTGTTCCCGATCACGTCCAGCTTGGTTTGAAAACCGCGCATGCCGGAAACACCCGAATATAAAGATCGTAGCATGCCAATACCTCCCAAATCGAGATGTGGATTTTATCTGATTGCCTCGGTCGTTCGGCAATCAACGGGCCTCCTGTCAGGTCCAGCCCGGCTTCACAGCAAAATGGCGCTGTCGATGTTGGTGAAAACACTCTCTTTCATGCTCATTTCGTCCACCGCCGTAATCACCTTTTGATTGGCGACGCTGACCACGTACGCTACGTTGTCCATCAAAATAAGCGATTCTTTGGCTCCTTTGGCGGCAGCTTTGCGTACGGCTTCTTCCAGCCTGTTCAGATCGGTTTCTGCCAGCGTGATTCCCCGTTCCGTCAAACGATTGAGAGCGTGTTGGCTAAACGTGAGCTTTCGAGCGGCCGTGTCCTGTCCGGGTTTCTGCAGGCTTTCCGTTAGCCATTGCTGAAAGGGCTTCTTTACCGCTGGCAAAGCCGGCTGTCTGATCTTGGCAACCGGTTTGGCAGGAAAGTAGCTTTGTCCCACGCGGAATGAATGGTCCATCCTGTGTGCTCCTTTCCTTATGCGTAAACGGAATACCCTCGGCTTCCTGCCAGACGCGCCCGGTTCCACAGAGCAGCCAGAGAAGCTGTTTCATCGATCAGCGCGTCAAATGAGAATTCGGCTTGTTCCTCAGCAGAAGGCTCTTGGGACTGCTGCTGATTCGGGGTCTGCTGCTGTCTGCCCTGCTCTTTCTGCTGGTGGAAATCCAGCACGTGCTGCTGGGATGACTGGTGTGTCACTTCCAACCGATCCACCTGTAATCCTTGCTGGATCAACGCGGTGCGAAGCTGGGACAGTTGGTTGTCCAACAGTTCTCTTCCGCTGGCAGTATCGGCAGTAAAGTAAGCGGTGATCACCCCGTTTTGCGAAGTAATCTTCACGTCAACCTGGCCGAGAGAACGGGGATGGAGGACCAGCTTGGCCTCACTGAAGCCGTCTCCTTCTGTCACCTTCAGCCGTGTCAGAAACAGGTTGCTGACTTGTTGGACAAATTGTTCGGAGCGAACCGGGTAGGCAGCCTGCGCCCCATTTTGCGGTTGAATGAACAAGGTAGAGTGTACCGGTTGGGCTGCTTGTCCCACGGGTACAGCGGCCAATCCCCCCTGGTCTTCTGCGAGCGGCTGTACCTGGCTCGCGGAAAGGAGTGATTGCTGAAGATTGCTCCGCTGACTGCGGCTGTAGGCCCCAGTCTCCGCCTGATAGGTGGCAATCGCCTGATGCAGACGCAGCGGTTGCATCGTACTGTTGGGAACAGCGGCCTCTTCTCTGTTCAGGTGAAGATGGGCGAGCGATTTGCTGCTGTCCGCCTGCTTTAGCAGGACAGGACGGGTGGCTGTGCGCTGCACAATCGCTTCCGGCTGATCCGGTTCCTTGGCAGTCAGCAATTTGCCCAGCCAGTTGGCTGCTTGCTCGGCATTTTGCCGAACAGCAGGGTGATTGGCGTCCTTGCCGGACCGAGCCGCATCCACGAGGATGTTGGCCAGCTGTACGGCTTGGTCTTCAGCCAGTCCCTGCTTCATGAACGTAGCGACAAGT
Source organism: Brevibacillus sp. (assembly GCA_017656235.1). Lineage (GTDB taxonomy): Bacteria > Bacillota > Bacilli > Brevibacillales > Brevibacillaceae > Brevibacillus_E. Next base: position 382,078 of record JACDOF010000001.1, on the reverse strand, counting down.
TGGCGGTTGGCACGCCCGTCTGCATTGGACAGCAGCATCATGGTTTCTGCCGACTGAGCATTGTCTGCTGAGCCCGTTTGCACCGATGCTGTCAACTGTTCATACTGCTCAGTCGTAAGCAATCCCATCGCCAGAAATTGTTCCAGCATAGCCAGCATTGCGTCAGGGGTTAGTTCGCTGTCTGAAAGCTGTTCTGCGGCGTTGTCAGCAGAGAGCGTGGTGGACTGCATGGCTTGCATCACATTTCCCAGCTGCAGGGCAAACAGATTGCCAATCGATGCGGCAGTTCCTTCCAGTTGCTGTCTGTCAGCGGCAGCAGTCGGATCAGGCGCACCGCCAATCATCAACGTGTTGGCTACATTCATGTCGTCACCTCCTAATACGTTGATTTGTTGCTTTATCAAATCGGTAAGCGGTTGTCCGCCTACCGCAGCAACGCGGCAGAAATGCGGGCGGCCATGCCTTTATTCTCATTTGAGATGGCGGCAAGAACCTGAGCCCGTGTATCATTGGCCATTTCGGCCAGAATGGACAGCGCGCTGTTTTGGTCGGTGCCCATCATGGTCATCAGGATTGATGCGGCGTCCTGAGGTGCCATTTGGGAAAATGAGTTTACCAGAGCGTCCAGTCCGACCGTGCTCTGTGGTCGCGTTTCGCTCAATGCTTTCGTCAGCGCTTGAATCCTCTGCTGAAGCAGAGCAATGTCTTCGTCTTTGCTGATGACGGTATCCTTGAGCAATATGGAAATGTCCGCTGCTTTTTTCGGGTCCATCTTGGACAGGATTTCAGCCTGTTGATCGGGTTTCATTTTGGACATTACCGCGATGGACTCTTCCAGTGACAAATTGGCAATAATCGAGGCTGCGTTTCGCGACGACATGGATGTGTACAGTTTGGCCAGATCCTGATACTGCTTCTGCCGCTCTGCTTCATCGGCCTGTTTTTGTTCCAGGAGCTTTTGCAGTTCGGCTTCGCGCTCTTGGATGGCCTTGATCGCTGCCTCTTTTTCAACCAGATCCTTCTGCAGTTGGCTGATTTGCTCATCCTTCTGTTTTAATTCTGTTTCCAGCTTCACGACTGAATCTGCCGCAGCCAACTCCTCTTCCACTTCGCTCTCGCCGGGGACGATCTTTTCAACGATCGGGATGGAATTCCCTTTCTCGATGACCATCCCCACCACGTCGTGTCCGGAGAAATGGAGCAGCACTCCTCCCAAGAGAGACGCGAACAAAGCGGGTATCAGGAATATGTAAAAGAAGCGCTCCCACCAGCTATAGGGCCTTTCCTCTTGCACCTCTTCCATCGCAGTCACCTCCTGTTGTCCCTGGATCTCCAAACGTTACATAGACGACATTGGGCGAGCACCAGACTCTCTGGATGTTGAGCCAACATTGGCGGCCCTCTGTAAGATATAGCGGCTGACGCCCAGCTCATCCAACATTTTTTGCTCGCGCTGCTTTTCCATCTGTTCGAATCGCTCTCGTGCCCGCTCCCGCATCTGCTGCCAGAGCTTCGTTTCCTTCATCCGGTTGGTCAGTGTCTGCTTGCACCGTTCGATCTCCTGTTCACATCCGTACAGGGTTTGCTGTTGTGTCTCAATCGCCCGCTCTACAGCTTGTTGGTAGCGGCTTGTCTCGAGCAATTGGGAGACGCTGCAGGACTTGTGCTGCATTTCGCAGAGCTTCTGGGCCAACTCGTCTCTACGCCGGGTCAGTTCGACCAACCTGGCTTCCTCCTCCGCCTTCCGGCGAAGCGATTTGCCAAATGCCCACTGTGCCTGTTCCCGTTCTTTTTCCTTCAGATCGAGAATTTTCTGGAGATGAAACGTAAAGCTCCTCATGGATTCGTCCCTCCAAAGTGTGCAATCAGCGCGTTGATCGTATTGGTAAGCTCTGCCGGTTCATGGATTCCCTGCGCTGTGAAATCACGGATCACGTCACGATAGCGAATCGCTGCGTCTATCTCACGGTTGGTTCCCAGTTTGTACGCTCCAATATTGATGAGATCCTCCGCTTCCCGATAGGTGGCAAGCAGGGACTTCAGGTGCCGGGCCGCCTCCAGATGATCATCCGATGCGATCTCGTTCATCACCCGGCTGACACTGGCCAGGACATCAATGGCCGGAAAGTGGCCCTTCTGTGCAATCTTCCTGTCAAGAACGATATGTCCGTCAAGGATCCCGCGTACGGCGTCGGCGATCGGATCGTTCATGTCATCAGAGTCAACAAGCACCGTGTAAAATGCCGTAATACTGCCTTTTGCAGCCGTCCCTGCCCGTTCCAACAGCTTGGGCAGCAAGGCGAAGACAGAAGGCGTATATCCGCGGGTTGCCGGTGGTTCGCCAATGGCCAGTCCAATCTCGCGTTGGGCCATGGCAAAGCGCGTCACCGAATCCATCATCAGCATCACGTCAAGCCCGCGGTCGCGGAAATATTCGGCGATCGAAGTGGCGATCAACGCTCCTTTGATGCGAATCATGGCCGGTTGATCAGAAGTGGCCACGACCACAACCGATCTCTTCAGTCCTTCTTCCCCCAAATCGCGTTGGATAAACTCCATTACCTCGCGTCCACGCTCGCCGATCAGCGCAATCACGTTGATATCTGCGGACGTATTGCGCGCGACCATGCCCAACAGTGTACTCTTGCCCACACCGGAGCCGGCAAAGATACCAACACGCTGCCCTTTTCCAATGGTCAAGAGACCGTCGATTGCTCGAACACCAACACCGAGCGGTTCGCTGATACGTGGGCGCGCAATCGGATTGGGCGGTTGGTTGTTCGTTGGATAACTGGTCAACCCGAAGGGCAGTGGACTTCCATCCAGCGGTCGGCCCAAACCATCCAGTACCCTTCCGAGGATTTCCGGTCCTACTTTTACCGTCAACGGTTGTCCTGTGGCGACCACGTCACAACCGGGCCCGATTGCCGACAGCTCTCCAAGCGGCATCAGGAGAACCTTGTTATCGCGAAACCCGACCACTTCAGCAGCTATCGACTCCTGATTGTGCGGGGATAAAATGTGACAAACCTCGCCCAATTTCGCTTCCGGTCCCTGAGATTCAACGGTAAGTCCGACCACTTGCGTCACCTTCCCGTTGATCCGTACCGGGTCAAGCTGCTTCAGTGTCTGCAGATACTTGTCCAGGTCAAGTGTGCTCATCCGCTTCACGTCCCTTGGCAATTGACATCAAGGCGTGTTTGATCTCGGTCAATTGGGTGTCAATGCGCGCGTCGACGCTTCCAAACGGCGTGCGTATGACACATCCATCATCGTGCACGGAGTAATCCGGCAGAACAATCAATTCAGCCTCTCCGTCCAAAAGAGCCAAAAACTGGCTGCGGTGCTCCTCCACCCAATGGTAGTGCCGGTGATTGACACAAAGGGTTATTTGTCCGTGAACTCGTGATCGACGCAGCACGTTTTGCACCATACTGACGATTTTTTCGGGAGACGCGCGCAGTTCCTCTCCAATAACCTTTTTGGCGATTTCCACGCTTAACCCGACGAGAAAAGGTTCCGCCTCCGAAATAATCTCTTCTTTGTCCAGATGAGCCTTCTCCAATACATCTCTTGCCTTTTGGATGTGCTCCTGCTCTTCTTCGCGTGCTGCTGCCCTTCCTTCATCCCTTCCCTGTGCGAATCCTTCGGCATGGGCATCCCGGCGAACCTGCTCAGCCAATTCCGCGAGTTCCTGCTGCTTCTCCTTCCACCACTGCTCGATTTCCTCCCGCGCCTGTTGGCGCATCTCTTCGGCCTGCCGCACAGCTTCATCAAGAAGCTTTTGAGCCGTCTCCTCAGCGTCACGCAGGATCATGCTGGCTTCTTCTTCCGCCTTTTCCATCGCCGGGTGAAAATTTTCTTTTTTTTCCTGCAACCTTTCGGACGCTTGATCCGTCTGAGAAGGTGCAGGCAGCTGTACCGAGAGAATCACCTTTTCTTCGGAGGCAGTGTAGCAGGACGCTTTAAAGATCCTAGACAATGATGTCATCACCTCCGCCACGGGCGATGATGATCTCACCAGCCTCCTCTAAGCGGCGGATCGTTGCCACGATGCGCGATTGCGCTTCTTCGACATCACGCAGCCGAACGGGACCCATAAACTCCATCTCTTCCTTGAACGTCTCGGCCATCCGTTTGGACATGTTGCGGAATATCGTTTCCCGCACCTCTTCGCTGGCCACCTTGAGCGCAAGCTGCAGGTCTGCGTTGTCCACATCGCGGATAACACGCTGGATGGAGCGGTTGTCGAGTGTAGCGATGTCTTCGAAGACGAACATCCGCTTCTTGATTTCTTCTGCCAACTCGGGGTCCTGGATCTCCAGCGCATCGAGGATGGTTCGTTCGGTACTGCGGTCGACCCCATTCAGGATGTTGACAATGGCTTCGATACCGCCCGCCTGCGTATAGTCCTGGGTAACCGTGGCCGACAGCTTTTGTTCCAACACCTGCTCTACTTGCGCGATTACCTCCGGTGAAGTACTGTCCATCAGGGCAACCCGCTTTGCCACGTCCGCCTGTCTCTCCTGCGGCAGAGACGAGAGAATCATCGCCGCCTGGTTGGGGTCCAGATAGGACAGCACCAACGCTATCGTTTGCGAATGTTCGTTTTGTATGAAGTTCAGAATCTGTCCAGGATCTGCCTTGCGGGCAAAGTCAAACGGCCGTACCTGCAGGTTGGCAGTCAACCGATTGATGATGTCGATCGCTTTTGACTCACCCAGTGCCTTCTCCAGGATCTCTTTTGCATAGGTGATGCCGCCTTGTGAGATCACTTCCTGCGCTACGGCAATCTGGTGAAACTCCTGCAGCACTTTTTCTTTTTCTTCACTTGCGACTTTTCTGACATTGGCTATCTCCAATGTCAGCTGCTCGATTTCGTCTTCGCGCAAGTGTTTGAATACTTGAGCCGATACTTCCGGACCAAGCGTTATCAGAAGAATCGCCGCCTTTTGTCTGCCTGACAATTCTTTGGTGGCGCGAGCCATCCGTATTCACTCCCTACTCTTCAGCTAGCCAGGTGCGAAGCAGCGTGACAAATTCTTCCGGCTTGCTTCTGGCTAACTTCTCTAATTGCTTGCGTACGACAACTTCATCACTGTCCTCATTGTATACAAGATCGGGCACTTCTGAAGGCTGAGGAGCGGGTAAATCCGGAATCTCTTCTTCTTGCTTGGCTTGACGGCGTCGGCGGACGACGAGATAGGCTACAGCCGCAATGGCCAGAAGGGCAAGCGCTCCAACACCATACAAAATGTACGGGCTCAGTGCAGATTGCTGCTCGACCACAACCTTTCCGTCAAATTGACGCTCAAAGACGGAAATGCGCTGATCCAGTTCGGCCTGGGTCAATTCCCGATCCCGTTCGCTCAGCGTCACAAGAACCACATTGCGCAGGACCTGTTTGATGTTCTCCACAGTTTGCGGGTCCAGTTGTCCTCCTGGTGGTGGTTCAACGCCGACGTTGATCGAAATATCTTCAACTTGATAAGGACTCTCCGTGATGTTGCGGGTGATCCGGTTTACTTCCCGGTTAACCCGGTCACTTAACTCTTCATACTCGCTGCTGGCACCCTGCTGGGTTCCGCCGGGATAGGCGGGTACGTCATTGTTGCCCGTTCCGGCGATACCACCCGGAGGGGCTCCCTGACCGCTGTACGTTTTGGATAACTTTTCGGCACTGATGATGATGCCTTCATTATTCTCCTTGTCAACCGGCTCTACCAGGTTCTCCACCCGGTTTTCCTTGGCGAAGTTCATCTTGACGGTCGCGTGGACAATGACTTTGTCCCGGCCCATGATTGTGCCAAGCAGGTTGTACAGATCGTGCTGGATCTTGCGTTCGTAGTCGGACTTGATCTTTTGCTGCTGCTCATAGAGCGTCATCGTGCCAGTACTGCCCTCTTCCGCTTCCAACTCCAGCAAGTTGGAGTACTGGTCCGTGATGGTGATGTTTTCGAGCGGCAAGTTCTCGACCGAGCGGGATACCAGGTAGTGCAGCGCCTTGATCTGCTCCTGGTTGAGTCTGGTTCCCGGCTCTACATCGACGATGACAGAAGCAGTCGCCTGATCCGACGTTTCGGTTACGAACAGATTCTCCTCCGGCAGGGTGATCATCACCTGAGCGGAACGTACGCCATTTACGCGCTCAAGCATTTTTTTCAGTTCCTGCTGCAGCGCTTCCTTTTTCAGGACGTCAAACTGCCTGTCGGTTATGCCAAAACTGCCGGCCCCTGAGAAGATTTCGGCGCTGATGCCGGCCTCTCTGGGAATGCCTTGTGCTGCCAATTCGACAATGATATCCTGAGCCATTACTTGTGGCACTTCAATACGTGTACCGCCGCCGGTGATCCGGTATGGAATCTGTTTGCTGTCCAACTCTTGCTTGATAAGCCCGATTTCCTGTTCGCTCAACCGCTGATCATAAAGCGAAACGTATACCGGCTGAGAAGCAAAAAATATGTATAACCCCAGCGATAGCACCAGGAACAGAGCTGTAAACCCGATTATCCACTTCTGCCGGCTGTTAAGTGCGTTCCACTTTTCTTTCAGTTGTTCTTTGTACAATGTCAGACGTTCGTTCATGTTTCACCTCACCAAGCGGCTACATAAAGATTAGAGCTGCATCCGCATGATTTCCTGGTAGGATTCGATTACCTTGTTCCGTACCTGCATCGTTAGTTCAAGCATAACGGACGCTTTTTGTCCGGCTATCATCACTTGATGAATATCTTCCACCTGACCGGCAGCAAACTTTTGGTTCAGCACTTCCGCATCTTTCTGGGCCTTGTTTACCTGTTCCATCGCATCGGCCAAATACCCGGAAAACGACCGGGCAACCTCCGCCGGAGTCTGTTTTGTCATCACGGTGGAGGGCTGAAGCGATATGTTGCTGAGAGGATTGATTTGCATCACCTGTTACGCCCCTTATCTACCGTTAATTTCCAAAGCTTTCATCATCATACTCTTGGACGCATTCAACACCGTGACGTTGGCTTCGTATGAGCGGGACGCTGAAATCATGTCGACCATTTCTTTCATGATGTCCACGTTGGGCAATCTGACATAGCCCTGCTCATCAGCATCCGGATGATCGGGATTATACACCCGTTTAAACGGTGTGTTGTCCTCCCGGATCGCCATTACGCGGACACCCTGCTCCGGATTGGCGCCAGTGACGGTCCCGATCGCAGCTTCCAACAGATTGTCAAACGACTGTTCGGACTTGGGAGCGATCTCTACCATTTTTCTGCGATACGGCTCCCAGACACCGTTGACCAGTCGGGCCCTTGTTGAATTGGCATTGGCTATGTTGGCGGCGACGGTATCAAGCCGCAAACGGTTGGCGGTCAATGCTGACGCGCTTGTATCCATCCCCCGAAACAAACTCATCCGCCATTACCTCCTTCCTTCGCCAATGACGCTTCGCAGTTTGCTGAAATAGCCGTTCGTCAATTGGACCAGACCGTTGTACCAAATCTGGTTTTTGGCCATCTGATTCATTTCGTACTCCAGGTCAACGTCGTTCTCGTTGTTCTGTACGATCGCATTCGGATTTGCAGTAATTCGCGGCTCAGGTGTGGAACCGATCGTACCGAACGACAGGTGACGCGGGTCTGTCCGGTATGCGCGCAACTTGCTGGTCGGCTGCTCCAGTTCTTGTCGGAGCAGTTCTTCAAACACGACCTGCTTGCTTTTAAAGCGCGGAGTGTCCACATTGGCGATGTTGTTGGCAATCACTCGCTGTCTCAGCATGCTGACATCCAATGAACGCTCCAGCAAGCGCAGGCTGTCTGACTGAATCAATCCGGCTCCCTCCCCTGTTTTTTACAATATTGGATTCCCATTTTGTTTGATTACCCATTAAATTGCATATTGAAACATCTTTCGATACACGATGTTCATTTTTCGACACATTTTTAGAATGTAACCATTTTCCTCTATGGTGCCTTACATCTTCTGCAAAACCCGCAATAATTCCTTCTAAATCGACAATTTCTACGCGAAAAATCACATCAGTTTTACATTCGCGAAAAAAGTCTCATCTTTAAATCAGGACCAATTTGCTAATACTGCCAACTTACAAGCAATAGAAATCGCATTTTTCCATCTTTCATCCTAAAAATGGCGAATAAATCACATGGTTTTCTTTCAATATTCGACACAAAATCTTCGACAAAACAACATAAAAAAAAATGACTGCTGCCCTCAGACAGCAGTCATATTTCATTTTTTCCGCAGCCCGTCAAGAGGTCTTTAACTTCTCCAACTCGGGCAGCAGTTTTTCGTTCAGCACCTTGATAAAGGTTCCTTTCATTCCCAAAGAGCGGGATTCGATAACACCCGCACTCTCCAGTTTGCGCAGCGCATTTACAATGACAGAACGAGTGATGCCCACTCTGTCGGCAATCTTTGAGGCGACCAGCAGGCCCTCTTTCCCATCCAGTTCTTCAAAAATGTGTTCCACTGCCTCCAGCTCGCTGTACGATAGAGAACCGATGGCCATTTGTACAACAGCTTTGCTTCGCGCTTCTTCTTCAATCGCTTCCGAACGTTCACGGAGAATCTCCATCCCTACGACAGTGGCTCCCACTTCGGCCAGAATCAGGTCGTCATCGACAAATCGGTTGTTAACCCGCGCCAGGATGAGCGTTCCCAACCGATCTCCGCCGCCCATGATCGGCACGATCGTGGTCAAACCAGTGGAGAATACTTCTTTCATCTCAACGGGAAAAGCCGTATACGGGCTCTCAATATCGAGATTGGCTGACGTCTCTTCCACTTTCAGCAGATTCTGGCTGTACTCCTCCGGAAAGCGACGTTCCTCCAACATTTTGCGTATCCGTTCATTGTCAATTTCCTGGGCGATGGCGTACCCCAGCATCTTCCCCTTGCGGCTGACCACAAAGATGTTGGCGTCAATGACATCGCTCAGCACTTGCGCCATTTCGTTGAAGTTAACCGCATGGCCTGCTGATTTTTGCAGCATGCGGTTGATTCGCCTGGTTTTTGACAGTAAGTCCATCATCCATTCCTCCTGACGTCTTCTCCTTAAACTTTTACAAAATGTACTGGCTGAGATCGCGGTTCTTCACGATGCTGGCCAGCTTCTCCCGAACATATTCGGGCGTGATGACCACCTTTTCCAAGTGAATGTCCGGCGCCTCAAAAGAAAGGTCTTCCAACAACTTCTCCAAGATCGTGTGCAAACGCCTCGCCCCGATGTTGTCAGTCGCTTGGTTTACTTCTGTAGCCAGTTTGGCGATTTCTCTAATAGCTTCATCTAAAAATTCTATTCTGATACCTTCCGTTTCCAACAAAGCGGTGTACTGTTTAATCAGTGCGTTTCTCGGCTCTGTCAGGATACGGATGAAATCTTCTTCCTGTAAACTGGTCAACTCGACTCGAATCGGGAACCGCCCCTGCAGCTCAGGGATCAGGTCAGACGGTTTGGCGATGTGGAAGGCTCCGGCAGCTATGAACAGGATGTAATCGGTTTTGACCGGCCCGTACTTGGTCATTACCGTGGACCCTTCCACGATCGGCAGAATGTCACGCTGTACGCCTTCACGCGACACGTCCGGCCCGCGGCCGTCTTTCCCGGCGATTTTGTCGATCTCGTCGATAAAAATAATACCCTGTTGTTCCGCGCGATAAACCGATTCTTGGATCACTTCGTCCATGTCTACCAGTTTTTGGGCTTCCTGCTGGGTCAACACCTTGCGTGCATCCTTGATCTTCAGCTTCCGTTTCTTGGTCCGCTTGGGCAGGAGACTGCCTAACATGTCCTGCATCTGCATGCCCATCTGTTCGGCCCCGGGCACCTGAAACAAGTCGAACATGGAAGGGGTTTGATCCTCTACTTCGATCTCGATCATCTGTTCCTCCAACTGCCCGCTGGCCAGCTGATAAGCGACTTGTCTGCGCTGCTGCTGGATCGCTGCTTCGTCTCCATCCTGCTGCGCGGTTTGGGAATGCTGCTGTGCGGAAAACAGCATCTCGAACGGGTTCTTAAATCCGCTCTGCTGTTTGCGGGAGGGAACCAGAATATTCACGATGGCCTCGTCCGCCAGCTTTTCTGCCTTTTCTTTCACTGCTTCCATTTTCTCGCTTTTCACCATGCGGATGGCTGTCTCCACCAGATCCCGAACCATTGATTCGACATCGCGTCCCACATAACCAACCTCGGTAAACTTGGTGGCCTCAACCTTGATAAATGGAGCACCGGTCAGCTTGGCAATGCGCCGGGCGATCTCCGTTTTTCCAACACCGGTGGGCCCTATCATCAGAATGTTTTTCGGCACCACTTCATCGATGATCCCCTCCGGCAGCAAAGTGCGCCGGTAGCGGTTGCGCAGTGCGATTGCAATGGCCCGCTTTGCCTGGGCTTGCCCGACAATGTACTTGTCAAGGTGTTCGACGATCTTTCTGGGAGTCAACTGCTCAAGTTTTTCCAACGCGATTCCTCCCTATTCACGTTTCATCTCTTCCACCACAAGGTTGGCGTTTGTAAAGACACAGATTTCCGCCGCGGTCAGCAGAGCAGCTTCGGCAATTTCCCGTGCACTCATGTGCGGGGCATGTTTCTTCAATGCCCTGCCGGCAGCCAGGGCAAAGCTCCCGCCCGAACCGATGGCGAGGATACCGTCATCCGGTTCGATAACTTCTCCGTTGCCAGAAAGGAGCAGCAAATGGCTCCTGTTCATCACGATCATCATCGCTTCCAGGCGGCGCAAAACCTTGTCGGAGCGCCATTCTTTCGCCAATTCCACAGCGGCTCGCTGCAGATTGCCGTGGTATTCTTCCAGCTTTCCCTCAAACTTTTCAAACAACGTGATGGCATCGGCGACAGAACCTGCAAACCCGGCAGCCACTTCTCCGCGATAGAGGCGCCTTACCTTTTTGGCTCCATGTTTCATCACCATGCTGTTGCCAAACGTCACCTGACCGTCGCCCGCCATGGCAGCCTCGCCATTATGGTGAATGGCGAAGATCGTAGTGGCGTGAAACTGCTCCATCATGCATTCCCTCCTCTTTCTGCTCGCGGGTGGGCAGCATCGTACACGTGCCGCAACCGTTCCTTGGTGACATGAGTGTAAATTTGTGTCGTCGAGATGTTGACGTGGCCCAGCAGTTCCTGAACCGTTCGAAGATCCGCCCCGGCATTCAGCATATGAGTGGCAAACGTATGGCGAAACGTATGCGGCGACACGTCCAGGCGAACGGCGGCGGCACGCACATATTTATCGACAACCCGGCGAACGCTGCGATCTGACAGCGGCTCACCGCGATAGTTCAGCAGCAAAGTGCCATGATCCGGTTTGCCCGCCAGCAGGGTAACTCGGCCCTGTTCTATGTATTGCCGTATTGCCGCAATCGCATAACTGCCAATCGGTACGTAGCGTTCTTTCGATCCTTTTCCGAACACCAGTACAATTCCGTTGGCCAGGTCAATTCGCTCCATCTCTATCGTCACCAATTCGGAAACACGAACGCCGCTTGCGTACAAAAGCTCAAAAATAACGCGATCCCGCTGTCCGAGCGGGGTGGTCGCGTCAGGCAGTTCAAACAGGGTCTGGATTTCCTGCGGATAGAGAAAAGACGGCAATTTCTTCTCCAGCTTGGGTGTTGACACCAACTGAAACGGGTTGTGGGACAGCTTGCCCTCACGCATCAGAAAGCGGTAAAAGCTGCGCAAACTGGAGAGTTTGCGGGCAATGCTTCGTCGGGACAATCCCCTCTTCACCAGATGGGCAAGAAAAGAGCGCCCCTGGAAATAAGAAACAGCATCCAATGTAGAGATTTGGTGCTGTTCCATAAAGGCGACAAATTCCGTGATATCGGCAACGTATTCTTTCACCGTGTGAGGAGACGCATTTTTTTCCACCTTCAGATAGGTGGAGAAAGCGTTCATCTCGGTGGAAACAGTACCCCTTATGTCCATCTCACACGCACTCCCCCAAAGGCATCTCTATCTTACCACAGGAAAAAAGCGATATTCAACCGAAATTGTGTCTATTTCGTGTAAAATTCTGAATAGTGTCCAACGCCCGTTTAGCCAGCTGTTCGTTTCGCTCCTTTTTGTTCCGAATGCGTTTCGGCAGCGGTGCCATCAAACCGAAGTTGGCGTTCATCGGTTGAAAGTGTGCGGGATCGGCTGTGGTGATATAGCGAGCCATGCTGCCCATCATCGTCTCTGGGGGCAGCACCAGCAGTTCCTCTCCCTTTACCAGGCGTGCCGCGTTTCGTCCGGCCAGAAGTCCGGAAGCGGCCGACTCCACGTATCCCTCGACACCGGTCATTTGTCCGGCGAAAAAAAGGGTATCCCGTTCTTTGTACTGGTACGTCGGGCGAAGCAGCTTGGGCGAATTGATAAAGGTATTGCGATGCATGACACCATAACGAACAATCTCGCAATTCTCCAGACCAGGGATGAGGGAGAAGACCCGTTTTTGTTCCGGCCACTTCAGGTGGGTTTGAAAGCCGACCATGTTGTACAAGGTTGCAGCACTGTTGTCCTGGCGAAGCTGTACGACGGCATACGGCTGTTTGCCGGTACGGGGATCGACCAGCCCGACCGGTTTGAGCGGCCCAAACAGAATCGTTTGCCGACCACGCTTGGCCATCACTTCAATCGGCATGCAGCCCTCGAAGTAGATCTCTTGCTCAAACTCCTTCAGCGGAGTCACCTCTGCCGTGATCAGGGCCTCGTAAAAGCGGTCAAACTCTGCTTCGCTCATCGGGCAGTTGAGATAGGCTGCTTCCCCTTTGTCGTAGCGTGAAGCGACGAACACTTTTTCCATATCGATGGAGTCTTTCTCGATAATCGGGGCAGCCGCGTCATAAAAGTACAAGTACTCCTCACCGGTCAGTCGTCTAAGTTCCTCTGACAATGCCGGCGAGGTGAGCGGTCCTGTCGCAATTACGGCGGGACCCTGCGGGATTTCGCCAACTTCTTCCGTGTATACCTCAATCAGCGGATGATTCCGGACCGCCTCCGTCACGTAGGCCGCAAATTCGTGCCGGTCAACGGCCAAAGCGCCGCCTGCTGGTACGGAGCATTTGTCCGCAGCACGGATGATCACCGAATCGAGTCGACGCATCTCTTCCTTTAATACCCCGACCGCATTGGTCAAGGAATTGGCCCGCAGCGAGTTGCTGCAGACCAGTTCAGCAAATTTGTCAGTATGGTGAGCCGGCGTCTGCTTGAGCGGACGCATCTCGTACAGTTTGACCGGGACACCGGCCTGGGCAATTTGCCATGCCGCTTCGCTGCCGGCAAGCCCGGCGCCGACAACTGTGACATATGTGTCAGACATGCGTAAAACCTCCAGGTTTCCAATCCATCACGTTCAGGAATCTGCTTCTTCTTGATAGTCGCACTGCGTGCAAACAACTTGTACCCCCTGCTTTTTGCGCTTTTTCTCCACAAGCATGCTGTCACACTTGGGACAGGTACGGGGGATTGGTTTATCCCACGAGAGAAACTCACACTCGGGATAATTGCTGCAGCCGTAAAAGAGACGGCTTTTCTTGCTCTTCCGTTCGATGATCTCACCGCGCTTGCAGGACGGGCAGGTGACGCCTGTCGACTTGACAATTGGCTTGGTGTTGCGGCAAGCGGGGAAGCCAGAGCAAGCCAGAAACTTGCCGAACCGTCCCAACTTGTAGACCATCTGTCGGCCGCATGAGTCACAGACTTCGTCAGAGACTTCGTCTTTAATCTCCACTTCTTCCATCTGTTCTTCCGCCGCCGCGACCCGGGGGGCAAAATCCTCGTAAAACGCATCCAGAATCTTGACCCAATCGGCCATTCCTTCTTCGATTTTGTCCAGGTTCGCCTCCATTTGCGAAGTGAACTCCACATCAAGAATCTCGGGAAAGAACTCCTGGATCAGGGAAATCACGATTTCCCCCAGTTCGGTGGGCACGAACCGCCTTTCCACCATCGCCACATACCCTCGTTTTTGAATCGTCTCAAGTGTAGGCGCATAGGTGGAAGGGCGGCCAATCCCGTTTTCCTCCAATGTCTTGACCAGTCTTGCTTCCGTATAGCGCGGCGGGGGCTGGGTGAAGTGCTGATTGGGCACGATCTTTTCCAGTTGAAGGGTTTGTCCCTCTTCAAGCGGAGGCAGGATCGTGTTTTCCTCTTTGCCGCCGTCGTCGCTTCCCTCCACATACACTTTCATAAATCCGGGAAACTTTACTTTCGATCCGGTGGCGCGGAAGATGACGCCGTTTACCTCTATGTCGACAGACATCGTATCAAGTACGGCGGCTGCCATCTGGGAAGCGACGAAGCGTTCCCAGATTAACCGGTAGAGACGAAGCTGGTCACGAGACAGGTACGGTTTAACCGCTTCGGGCGTTCTCAACACAGAGGTTGGACGAATCGCTTCGTGCGCATCCTGCGCCGTTTCGCTTTTTCCGTGCGTCCGCGCCTCCCGAAGTGCATACGCTTCGCCGTATTCCTGCTCGATATAGGTTTTTGCCTCTGCCTGGGCCGAGGTGGAGACCCGCGTCGAGTCGGTACGCATGTACGTAATCAGACCGACGGTTCCATCTTTGCCCAAGTCGATTCCTTCGTAGAGCTGTTGGGCGATCATCATTGTCTTGGCTGTTCGAAAGTTCAGCTTGCGTGCCGCTTCCTGCTGCAGCGAACTGGTGATGAACGGCGGTGCCGGATTTCTCCTCCGCTCCCGTTTCGTCACCTTCTTTACATTAAAGGGGTGTCCCTCGATTTGCTGCAAGATCCGGTCCACTTCTTCTTTTGAGCCAATCTCGGTCTTCTCGTCACCAAAACCGTGAAAACGGGCTTCCAGGCGTTGGCCGTCTGCCAGTAACTGGCTGGTAATGGTCCAGTATTCCTGCGGAACAAATTGCTTGATCTCGTTTTCCCGGTCGATAATCATCTTTACCGTGACGGACTGAACCCTTCCCGCGCTCAACCCTTTGCGTACCTTTTTCCACAACAATGGACTGATGTTGTATCCGACCAGCCGGTCGAGGATTCGTCTCGCCTGCTGGGCATTAACCAAATCCATGTTTATCTTGCGGGGATGTTTGAAAGCCTCCCGTACCGCCTCTTTGGTGATCTCGTTAAAGACGACGCGGATCGGCTCCGACGTGTCCAGCCCCAGGTACTGGGCGAGATGCCAGGCGATCGCTTCTCCTTCGCGATCAGGGTCCGCCGCAAGGTAAATCTTCTTCACCTTTTTGGCCGTATCTTTCAGGGATTTCAAAACGTCGCCCTTTCCGCGAATGGTTATGTACTTTGGTTCGTATTTGTTGTTTACATCGACGCCCATCTGGCTTTTCGGGAGGTCTCTGACATGGCCCATTGACGCTTTCACAGTATATTTGCTGCCCAGATATTTTGCGATCGTTTTTGCTTTCGCTGGAGATTCAACGATAACAAGCGTGTCAGCCAACTTTTTTCCTCCCCCTTCGGGAATTGAATCTCCCCTATTATTCAATATGCTTTTTCATTTGTCAAACTGTTACAGCGCTTATCCATCACGTCGCTTGACGTAGTAACCGCCAGGCAGAGCTTCGAGCAGGCCCTGCGTCTCGAGATGAAGCAGGTGGCGATCCAGTTCGCGCCCGACATCGGCATCAAGTCCGGCATACAGTTCTTCCCAGTGAATCGGTTCATACCCAACGAGTGACATGATGAGACGCTCCGGTTCATTCAAGGCAGCGGCAGAAGGTGCAGACTGGCCGACGATACCCGCGTACTGTGGATACTCCTCGATGATGTCCACCGGATTTGTTATTAGCTTTGCACCTTGTTGGAGCAAGTTATGCGGTCCGGCACTGACTGGTGAAAAGATAGGTCCGGGTACGGCAAACACATCCCGCCCCTGATCGAGGGCATAATCGGCGGTAATCAGCGATCCGCTGCGCTCGGCAGCTTCAATGATCAGCACCCCCAGACTAAGCCCGCTGATCAGCCGGTTTCGCTCGGGAAACATGCCCGGTTTGGGCGATTCAGCCGGGACGTATTCGGACAGCAGCAGTCCGGACCGGGCGATTTCCCGATAGAGCGGACGATTGTGCCGCGGATACACCTGGTCCAGCCCGCAAGCAAGCACGCCTACGGTACCTCCCCCTGCTTCCAGAGCGGCTCGGTGCGCTTCGGTGTCAATACCTTGGGCAAGCCCTGAAACAATCACAAAACCGGCTCTGGCCAACCCGTCCGTCAAATGTCGACAAACCGCCTTGCCGTATGCGGTTGGCTTGCGTGTTCCGACAACTCCCAGCATCGGCCTCGTCAACAGCCCCGGATCGCCCCGGTAAAACAAAATAGCTGGCGGATCGACAATCTCCTTTAATAGGCGGGGAAACTGTTCGTCAAGAAACGAGAGAAACCGCACATCGCTCGCCAAACGTTTTTGTTTGTCCGCCAACACCTGACCCGTAGTCATGCGTTCTTTCACGGCCTTCTTTACCTGGGCGGGCATTCGCACCTGGGACAATATGCATGCCGTCCTCTCCAACAACATGAAAAAGGAGCCGCAGCACTCGTACAGCTCGTAGACGGTTTTTCTCCCGACGCCCCTGATCTGTGCCAGCGAGTAGATAATGTCTCTTTCCTCCAATTGTATCCGCGTGCCAAAAGAAGTGCTCATTCGTCCCCTCCTCACCCGCGGCTGCCGCACCGGTGATGGCCCTACATGCAGCCGGTACGTTTTATTATAGGAAGAGACAGAAGCAGTCACAAAAAAAGAGAAGGCACTTCCATCACCTTCTCTTTTTCAACTGCTGATGACAGGTTGTTAAACGAGTACTTTCTCCAACATGCCTCTTTCTTTCAGCACCTCTACCAGTGTTTCCCCGATCACAGCCGGCGTCTTGGCCACGCGAACACCGCACGCTTCCAGCTTGGCAATTTTTTCAGCCGCTGTGCCTTTACCGCCGGAAATAATGGCGCCGGCATGTCCCATCCGCTTTCCGGGAGGAGCAGTTTGTCCTCCGATAAAGCCGACAACCGGTTTCTTCATGTTGGCGGCGATCCACTCCGCAGCTTCTTCCTCAGCGGTACCGCCAATTTCACCGATCATGATGACGGCTTCCGTATCCGGGTCTTCGTTAAACAACTTGAGCACGTCGATGAAGTTGGTTCCGTTGACCGGGTCGCCACCGATACCAACAGCGGTGGATTGGCCAATGCCGCGGGTCGAGGTCTGATGAACCGCCTCGTAGGTCAGGGTGCCGGAACGGGAGACAATGCCCACTTTGCCTGGTTTGTGGATATAGCCCGGCATGATCCCGATCTTGCACTCTCCCGGTGTAATGACGCCCGGGCAGTTCGGCCCGATCAGGCGGGTTTTCTTGCCTTCCATGTACCGCTTGACTTTCACCATATCCAAAACAGGAATGCCCTCGGTAATGCAAATGACCAGATCCAATCCGGCATCCACTGCTTCCATGATCGAGTCAGCGGCAAAAGGAGCCGGGACGTAAATAACGGAAGCATTTGCTCCTGTTTTTTCCACCGCTTCTGCCACGGTATTAAATACCGGGATGCCGTCTACTTGCGTCCCGCCTTTCCCAGGCGATGTACCGCCCACAACTTTGGTTCCGTATTCGACTGCCTGACGGGTGTGGAACAGACCGGCAGACCCCGTAATCCCTTGTGTGATGACCTTTGTATCTTTATTGATCAGAATACTCATTGCGCATCATTCCCACCTTTTCATTCGTAGTCAAAGCCGTTACTTTACAAGCGAAACAATTTTCTCTGCACCGTCAGCCATCGACTCGGCAGCGACGATGTTAAGCCCCGATTCGTTGAGAATTTTCTTGCCCAATTCCACGTTGGTCCCTTCCAAGCGCACCACCAGCGGCCGGTCCAGTTTTACCTGCTTGGCCGCTCCGACGATGCCGTTGGCGATGACGTCACACTTCATGATACCGCCAAAGATGTTGACGAAGATGCCCTTTACTTTCTCATCAGACAAGATGATCTTGAAGGCTTCCGTCACTTTTTCTTCGGTCGCACCGCCGCCCACATCGAGGAAGTTGGCCGGTTCGCCGCCGTAGTATTTTACAATGTCCATCGTAGCCATGGCCAGACCCGCACCGTTCACCATGCATCCGATGTTGCCGTCCAGCGCAATGTAGGAGAGGTCGTATTTGGACGCTTCGATCTCCTTCTCATCCTCTTCGGAGAGATCGCGCAGTTCCAGAATTTCGGGGTGACGGAACAGCGCGTTGGAGTCAAAGTTCAGCTTGGCGTCAAGCGCCATCACTTCACCGTCGCCCGTGACAACCAGCGGGTTGATTTCCGCAATCGAGCAGTCTTTGTCGATGAACGCTTCATAAAGACCCATCATGAATTTGGCTGCCTTGTTAACCAACTTGTCCGGGATATTGATGGCGAAAGCCAGTCTGCGGGCCTGGAACGGGGTCAGCCCCACAACGGGATCAATCACTTCCTTGAAAATCTTTTCCGGCGTGCGGGCTGCCACTTCTTCGATTTCCGTTCCGCCCTCTTCGGAAGCCATCATCGTGACACGTCCGGTTGCCCGGTCGACAACAAGACCGACGTAGTACTCTTTTTGAATATCGCAACCTTGCTCGATGAGCAGACGTTTTACTTCTTTCCCCTCAGGTCCGGTTTGGTGGGTGACCAGTACCTTCCCCAGCAGTTCACTGGCATATGTACGCACTTCGTCAAGGTTTTTTGCCACTTTTACGCCGCCTGCCTTACCGCGTCCGCCTGCGTGGATCTGTGCCTTGACAACCACGACTTGTGTACCCAGTTCTTTTGCCGCCTCAACCGCTTCGTCCACAGTAAAGGCAACTCGTCCTTCCGGCACTTTTACACCGTACTGCTTCAGTATCTCTTTGCCCTGATACTCGTGAATGTTCATTCTCCATCCTCCTATGAAAATGTACGTCGTAACGAAGGCAGTCTCGCTGACCACTCATGAATATTCTCCCCTGTTCAGAGAATTCCTGCCTTACCTTCGCAAACAACACTATTTTACGACAAAATTTGCAACTGTGTCATACTTATTTTCTCCCAATAGCCTCACCAACTTCCCTGCTTCTCATGAATAGACGGAAAAACTGCCGAAAAAAACGAAAGTTTATCCCCTTGCGAGAGATAAACTTTCGTTCAAGTTCATGACTTGTTCTCCGTCTTTTGGCTGCTCGTGACTGTCAAAAAATATCGAATCGTGTCGTCAATGCTGTCGTGGGCATACACGTTACCCTCATGGGAAAAGTATTTGTCATAGACCAAAGTGGTTTTTTTCCCATCGTTCGTCTGAAAGGAAACGGTATAAAGCGGGTGCTCCGGCAGGGAAACCGGCTGGTCAAGCAGCATACCCTGTTTCATCATTCGGATCAACTGGTGTGCCCGTCCCTGCAGTTCAATCGATTCGGCCAGATTCCAGGTCTGGTCCACTTTGGCACCCTGCTCTGAATAGGAAAAATCCAGCTTCGTCGCTCTAAACAAGCTGTCGATCGGTGCGCCCTGTACCGGACGCGGAGGTATCCACTCGGTCAAACTGGAGAACAGGGTACCGGGTACACGGTAGTACAGCACTTCTCGGCCAAAGCGCAGCGACACCAGGCTGGGCGTCAAAACGACGGCGTTCAGCACGTGTTTTCCGACATCCAGATTCAACTGATAGTAGGGATACAGCGGATAAACGACCTGTTCCACAGCTTCCTGGTACTGCGCCTCCCGAAACGCCTCCCAAACCAGTGTCGCTTCGTTTCGGCTCAGGGTTAGCGTACGATCCATGTCTGCTGCGCTCAACATCACCGTGTATACCTGGTCCTGTTGAAACAGTGCCTGGCCAATCAAACTACGTATCCAGCGGTAAAAGGCTTCAGCACCTTCCCCGCCGTAGGTCAAATCGCCAAGTTGGCTCGCCTTGGCCCCCACCTCGATCACCAATGGGGCCAGATCGGTGCGGTAAACGACCAGCGTATACTTTACGTCTTCGGGTGCCAGTGGAGCATTGGCCTGTTCCAGCTGCATGCTCTGCTCCGAAAGCTTCGCCGAGAAAGCCTGCAGATCGAGCGGGATTTCTGTCCCGTCAGTTGACAACACGGATACCTTTTCCACCGTTCCGAGTTGTCTTGAAATCTCGTCTCTCTCGTCTCCCCCTGCTCCTTGCGGCTGATTGCTGCACGCTGCCAATAATATGCAAGCCAGCAGAGCAGGGATCCATTGTCGAGCCCAGCGCTTCGTCATTGAGCAACCTCCTTCTGTCCGTGTAGGCGCACGTACGTCTGTTTCCGCTCATTGCAGAAGCATTTCCTCATTTATCCAAATATTTCG
Organism: Brevibacillus sp.; assembly: GCA_017656235.1. GTDB lineage: Bacteria > Bacillota > Bacilli > Brevibacillales > Brevibacillaceae > Brevibacillus_E. The sequence goes on along the minus strand of JACDOF010000001.1, from coordinate 361,776 downwards.
ATAACGACAAAAAGTGGGTTTGAACAAAAAAGGGAGGCCGAGCGACTGGAGATTCATGCCGATCTCCAACGACGCGGCCGCAGCTTGTGGCTTGTATGTAACATGACCTTGATCCGCCTGTATCCAACGTGACAAGAAAAAACAAGTTGGCGCCTTTGTTTTTTTGGAAATGTACGGCCAGACATTTCTTTTTCAAGTCGTTTTTTTCTTCATTGTACCATTTTTTTCGTAAACCGGACAGAAATTCGACACGTTTTTGTCAATAATTCTATACAAGAAACTCTGCAAATTGCCGACACAATAGATAGACGTTCGTTTTCTTTCACCTTGACCCGGTTTCAGTAAATCGGGTCTTTTTTTCTACGGCGGACATAATCACCAGTCTTTGTTCAGCATGCAGACAGAGCGTTCCGAAGGGGACAAAAGTCCTGCTTGCGCTGTTAGAAAAAGGGCGTGGACGACGTTGGTCCACGCTCTGCAATCGGCGTCATTTTCGCTCCGCATCAGATAACAAGAGAGCTTCCACAAACGATGCCACCCGCTTCTGATCATCAATGGAAAACACAGGGAGTACCGGGTGCTGAAAAGGAAACCAACTGACGATGGCTCGACAAGCGGTCAGTTGATCAAGTAAAGCAAGCTGCTGTGGAGCACGAACCAGGAGCAGTTTGGGATAGGCCGCTGTCTTGAACCCCTCCACGATGATCAAGTCTGCTCCCGCCTGCCCCATCCGCCAAACGAGGTCCGAAAGTGACAGCGATTGTTGTTCAAACCAGGCCGTCTTGGAAGAAGATTGAAGGGCCACAAGTGGTGCTCCCGCTTCTCGGAACCTCCACGTATCCGTACCCTCCCGTTCCCATTCGTGGTCATGTCCGTCCCGTTTGATGACACCAACCCGGCGATCCAGTTGTTGAAAGCAGCGAATCAGTTCTGTGATCAACGTCGTTTTTCCCGTATTGGCGTAACCTACAATCTGGATAATCGGAGGGAGTTGGGGCACCGCCACCTGCACCTCTTTTCCCTTGTTGATGGATTTCATTCCTTGCAGCATGTACTAGAAAAGCATTTGTTCACTTGTCGCAAGTGGATAGATGCGGACCCGCTCCCCTGCCTGTTTGCCTCTGCCTCCAGGAGGGATGACAATCAAACAGTTGCTGGCGTGGAGCGTAACCAGCATGCCTGCCTTGTCATTCTTGTCAGGGTACGCATACAGCACCGCATCCCGCACCTGCAATCTGCCCCGCAGGTATCGTGGATACGGACAGGGCTTGAGGTAATCCTCCGCCAAAACGGCATCGGTAACAGTGGGCGTCACTGCTTCCTTCCCCAACAGTTTGGCCATTACCGGCTTGACGAACAATTCACAGCCTACGTAACTGGCGGATGGATTGCCAGACAAGGCGCACACCAGTTTATCCCGGTACACAAAAGCCGTCGTAGGGCTGCCGGGACGCATCGCCACACGTTGAAACAGCAGGTGAAACTCCGGTTCGTCGACGAGGGCGGCGATTACGTCAAAATCGCCAACGGACACCCCGCCAGTCGTCACCAGCAAATCCACTTGTCCAATCCATTGGGAGAGCTGCCGCTTGGCTTCCTCCAGCTCGTCCGCCATCCGCCCGAACAAGACGGGCTGTCCACCCGCATCCCGGACCATGCCGGCAATCATCAATGAATTGCTGTTGCGAATCTTGCCCGGCACCAGGGGTTGATCAGGCTCAATCAGTTCACTTCCCGTCGAGATGATCCCGACCCGCGGACGACGTCTCACCGGCACGACGGCTGTACCAAAGGTGGCCAACAAGGCCAACGCCCCGGCGCCAACCGTTGTGCCTTCCTTCAACACGCACGTGCCCTGCCTTACCTCTTCTCCCCGTCTGGAAAGATTCTCCCCCGGTTTCATCGCGCGCTTTACCCGGACCGTTCGGCCCATGTGCCCGGGATGTTCCGTTTGCTCAAACATGACCACCGCATTGGCGCCCTCCGGTATCATGGCACCGGTCATGATCCGGCAGGCCTGCCCTTTCCCGACGACGAGATTCGGCACTTCTCCAGCTGCTATCGTCCCCACCACCTGCAGCGTGACAGGGGTCTGTGGTGCTGCGCCAATCGTGTCTTCCGCCCGCACGGCGTATCCGTCCAGCGGGGATCGGTCAAACGGCGGCAAATCGTAAGCTGCGGCCACCGAGCGAGCCAAGACTCGTCCGTAGGCTTCCGCAAGCGGCACCTCTTCCGGCTCCAGCGGCCCGATCTGCTGCAGCAGTTTGCCCACGGCCTCCTCTACACTAATCGTTTGACGGTGAAAGCGCATCTCTTCTCTCCCTTTCTCGCAGCGCAATCCGATAATCGTCCGGGGTATTCATGTTGTAGGTCGCCCACTGATCGAGGAGGCTGTCGGGAAGTGTTCGAATGCGCAACTTCTTCAGTACCTCCATCAGCCGGTATTGCCCACTTTGGAAAGCTGTCTCCCACAGCGGTTGGGTTCGCCGATGATAAAGCGCAAAAAGGGGCTGCAGCCGTCCCCTTTGCTCGGGAATCACTGCATCCCAGTGCTTTAACTCATCTCTATTGCCCAGCAACAGCTTCAATTGTTCAGGTTCGGCGAAGGGCAGGTCACAGGAGAGAACGAGAAAGGCTTCGGCACTCTCCCGTCTCATCGCCGTACAGAACCCGCTGACAGGCCCGCGTGAAGCAACCGCGTCCGGCGTCACCCTTACTCCCATTGCCGTCAGCTTCTCCAGCGGCAGCGGATGCTGTCCGTTGGCCACGACCAGACAGGAGAGGCCCACTGCCTGGACGTTTTCTGCCAGCTGCACCAAAAGCGGACGACCTTTCCAATCGAGAAGTTCTTTTGGGCTCCCCATCCGGCTGGAACGCCCTCCGGCCAGTATTACCCCACAAAGGGAAAGGGGGGAATGGCCTGGGTGCACAGTACCCTGTCCGCCGCTCACCCCATCTCCATCTCCAGTTCTTCGATCCGCTTTTCCACGTATTTGGTGTCTTTACGGGCGTGAAAGGTCTCAGCCTTTTCCACGATCACCGCAGTGTTGTACTCGGGAATTCCCGCGTGCTGTTCGTAAACCCCTTTGGGGATCAGCACGTTTCCTTCCGGCCAGTACACCTGCAGATTTCCTTCTTTGGTATCGGCGTATTTTGCCCGTCCCTGAAAGGTTCCGTACTTATTGTACACCACAATCGCTTCGCCGTCGCGAATGTCCAGCTCTGCCGCATCTTTGGGATTGATCAGGACGTCGTAGCGGTCGGCGCCGTTAAATGGATCCGTCTGGCTGTAAATCATCGAGTTAAACTGCTTGCCGCGGCGGGTGGTTACGTAAAAATGCCCCTCCGGCTTGCGCAGTTCCGGCAGTTCAATCGGGATCAGGTTGCCTCTTCCATCCGGTGTCGGGCAGATGCCATCCTCGCACAGCCATGCTCCTCCCCACTGAAAGACATCACCGCGTTTTTTCAGGTATTGAATGCCGTCATAGTTGGGATTGGCCTTGGCGATTTCCTCGCGTATCTCCTGGGCATTGGCAAACGAGATCAGATGCTTGCGCTCGGGATAAACCCGCGAGGCGAGGTCGATGTAAATCTCCCATTCACAACGGGCTTCCTCAATGCGCGGTCCCTCTATCTCCGGACTGAAGTAGACCATCCGCTCCGTACTGGTGGATGTTCCTCCGCCCGGCTGCTCATAGCGGGTCATGGCCGGCAGCACAATCACTTCTTCCTTGGCATCCACCAGTGTGGACGTGTTCAGGATGATATCCTGATGCACCCGAAGTTCCACGTTTTCCAAACATTTCTTGACGAATACAGGGTCGGGCATGGTTTCCAAAAAGTTGCCGCCGCTGGTATAAAAGAGGCGGATTTTTCGTTCGTGGTCATCCGGCAGCAGCGTGTTCTCAAGCGATACGCCGACAATATCCCCCTGCCAGCGCGGAATCGGAAAGCCCCATAGTTTTTCCATCCGCTCAATGTTTTCCTCGTCCAGCGGTACACCGCCAGGCAGCGACATCGGTTCGGCACCCATTTCACCGCTCCCCTGCACCCCGCTGTGGCCGCGAATCGGCATGACACCGCAGTTCTGACGGCCAATAAATCCGCGCAGCATGGCCAGATTCGCCACCTGGGATACGTTATCCGTGCCGAAACGATGCTGGGTCAGCCCCATGCTCCACACAAACACGGCTGATTTGGCACGGGCAAGCAGTTCGGCAAACTCCCGCATCCGCTCGCGAGACAGCCCGGACGATTTCTCCAATGTCTCCCAGTCATAGCGCATCACGTGTGCCTTTATTTCCTCGTAGCCATTGGTGTGCTCCCGGACAAAGGCAAGATCAATGGCCGAACCGGGCTCCTTCTCCTCCATCTCGAACCAGTGCTTCATCACCCCGTTCATGAAGGCGATGTCACCGCCGATGTTCACCTGATACACATCGTCCACGATTTTCGTTCCAAACAGGGCACTTTCAGGGATGGACGGAATCCAATAGGTTTCCATCGCCGGTTCACGATACGGGTTGATCGTTATGATTCTGGTTCCCGCCTTTTTCGCCGCGTACATGTACTTGGTGGAGACCGGTTGGTTGTTGGCGGCCACCGAGCCCCAGAAGACGAGCACATCCGTGCCAATCCAGTCTTTGTAGTTGCAGCTTGATGCGCCAATACCCAGCGAGCGCTTCAGGGCCGTCTTACTCGGCGAATGGCAAATCCGGGAGGCGTTGTCAATATTGTTCGTTCCCAGGAACCGGGCCACTTTGGCGGCGACGTAATACACTTCGTTGGTGATGCCGCGGGAAGTCAGGTAAAAAGCCAACTGCTTCGGGTCAATCGTCTTGATCTTGCCTGCGATTTTGTCCAAGGCTTCATCCCAGCTGATGCGGGTAAACTTCTTTTCGCCCGGCTTGCGAGACAGCGGATACGGGATGCGGCCCAACCTGCGCAGTTGAGTGCTGTCCAGCCTGCGCAGTGCCTCCACATCCTCCAGCCACTTCGGATCTATTGCCGGCATCGTGTTTAAGCGCAGGACATTTAAACGGGTCGTACAAAGGTGTGGGCCGGTCAAGGTCTGGTCTTTTAGTCCTGAGACCCCCAGCGCACAGCCGTCACAAACTCCCTGGCTCAAGATTCGCCAGGCGTACGCAAGGTTATCGCGGTTCTCGTAGACCACCTTGAGTGTATCGCGGATGTGGTGCGGTTTCACTTTTCCCAATCCCATCGGTACCAAACTGGCCCAAAGAGAAGGTTTCCAGGATGTATCCAGTTTTATCGGTCCCGTGTGTTTTGTCTTTCCCATCGGTAACACTCCCACGTTTGATTTTTTCTTGCTGCAGCGCTCAAGGCCAAGCACAGTATGGTTCCAGAAAAAAACCACCGCGAAATCGTCTTCCTTTTCAGGAAAAGAGATCACGGTGGTTAATCTTGAGCAGGGTCGCTACCAAGTACCAACTTCGCGAAGCAATCGGCTCTTCATGTCTGCCGCCAAGCAGGGTCGCTGCCGGGACAGTGTCATGAATCGCCTACTTTTCTTTTTCTCGGCAAAACTTTTCTTCGATGTTCTGATCGAAAACGAAGATGGACATGCCGAAGTCTCTCTCAATATCGATGTCCACAAAAAGATCAACCAGATTGGCCCCCAACAGTGCCTCCATCTCGACAGGCCGATTCTTTTTGTACATTTCCTTGACCATTTCTGTCCTCGCAGCCCTTAGCATCTGTTTCCCCTCATCGGCGCTGGCGATAAACTTCTCAACCGGTGAGAGGTTGCCCTCCATCTCACAGATTGCCCAGTGCTTGCAAAAGGTGGTCACGATCTTGCTGGGGCCTTTGCCCATGTGACGCTTGCGAAAGGCTCGAACAAGATTGCTAAACTCCGCTTCGTATTTGTTCATCTCCTATACAATCCTTTAATCAAGACATTCTTACGATTTTCCAAGTAGTAGAAATATTGTATCACTGATTGCAGCGTTACGCAATTTGTATCGGCGCCATACCGCCAGTCAGCTTGCCAGATCGGCTTGTCTCTGATTGTTAAGCTCTTTCAGCTTGCGGATGTCGAGTCGGATCAACAACGAGATGATCAAGGCAACCAGGAACATGCCAGCAAATATGTACAACGTGGCGGTGTAGCTGGCTGTTGTCTCACGCACCCAGGAGGCGAGTATTGGACCAGCCAGTCCCGCTGCCGCCCAAGCGGTGAGAATGTAACCGTGAATGGCTCCCAACTGTTTGGTGCCAAACAGGTCGCCAATATAGGCCGGTATGGAGGCGAACCCGCCGCCGTAGCAGGTCAGGATGATGTAGACAACCAATTGGAACAAGAGGGCATCTGTAATCGTCGGCAGCAGGAAAAAGGCGATGATTTGAATCAGGAAAAAGGCCGTGTAGGTATTGGGCCTGCCGATGTAGTCAGACAGTGACGCCCACCCAATGCGTCCAAGTCCGTTAAACAGCCCCATCAAGCCAACCATTGTCGCCGCAGCCAGCGGAGTCAAACCGGCGATTTCCTGAGCCATCGGCGAGGCGACCGATATAACCGCAATGCCGCAGGTCACATTGATGAACAACATCAGCCACAACCAGTAAAAACGCAAGGTTTTCACCGCTTCATTGGCCGTTAACTGGGACAAATCTGTCAGCGGTCGTTTTCTGCCTGCTTCCAGCTTCTCCTTGTATCCGGCCGGTACCCATCCTTCAGCAGGCGGCTCAAGATACTGGGCCGAGCCGAACATCACCAGGAAATAGATCACGCCCAGAATGTAGAACGTGGAGGCGATGCCTACGCTTTCGATCAGCCGGGCCATGATCGGACTGCTAATCAGGGAAGCAAAGCCGAATCCCATGATGGCCAGCCCTGTCGCCAGTCCGCGGCGGTCAGGGAACCACTTGACCAGTGTGGAAACCGGCGTGATATACCCCACACCGAGGCCAATTCCGCCCAGCACGCCGTAAAACAGGTATAACAGAGTGAGTGATTCCAGATTAACAGCCAGGCCGGAACCGGCAATCCCTGCGCCAAAAAAGACCGATGCCAGTGTCCCCGCCTTACGTGGACCGTGCCGCTCTACAAAATGGCCGAGGAACGCGGCTGACAAGCCCAAAAACAAAATGGCAATGCTGAATGTGAAAGAAACCTCCTGCAAACTCCAGCCAAACTGGTTGATCAGCGGTTTGGTGAAGACGCTCCAGGCGTACACCGAGCCGATCGAGATGTGGATTCCTACCGCAGCGGCTGCAATGAGCCAACGGTTTTTCCGTGTCTGCATCCATTTCTCATCCCCTTCTGACGTTGAATGTTTTGATAATGATGGTAAGATTAAGAAAAAACTGCCGCACATCTCCTGATTTTTGGGACATATGCCCCAAATAAGGAGAAGAGCGGCAGTTAATCTTTGGCAGGGTCGCTGCTAAGTTTCAACTGACACCTACATCGCGCGAAAGGACTACAAGACCGTGAACAGGAGCGCTATTCCGCGTCATTGCAATCCTTCGGGATATATATGGCAATATTGTGACATCTGTTGTTCATGCAGTATACTATCATGAAACCGCCTTCATCGCAACAGGTTTACAGAATTTTTGTGAAGATTTGCCGGAATGTGTTAAGATGTGGACAGTTATCAAATTTATGTACCCGGGAGGATGCGAGATGACAGACTTATCCGTCACCACAATCCGTGCGGCCGTGAAGTACCGCAACGGATTGTTTGCGAAAGAGGACGAAGAGATTGTCACGGAGTACCCGCTGACGATTTTTGTCAACGATGCCGAATTCGCCACCATCGTCTGCACCCCGAGCGACCTTGAGGAGATGGTCATCGGCTTTCTTGCCTCCGAAGGCGTGATTCGCTCCCACGGAGATTTGAAGCATCTTTTCATTGATACCAACAATGGCTTTGCTTACGTCGACCTGCACGAGCGGCTGACAGTCGACCAGCGTTTTTATACAAAGCGGCGGATTACCTCGTGCTGCGGCAAAAGCAGACAGTCGTTTTACTTTTTTAGCGATGCACGCACAGCCAAACCAGTGGAGAGCGCACCAGATGTAACGGTACTGGACTGCATCCGGCTGATGAACGAACTGCAGGATGGCTCGTTGATCCACCAGAGCACAGGCGGCGTACACAATGCCGCCCTTTGCACGGTGGAGGGCATCGTCGTCCGCTATTCCGACATCGGCCGGCACAACGCCCTGGACAAAATCTACGGCTACTGCTTGAAACACGGCGTGCCGATGGCGGACAAAATCCTGGTGTTCAGCGGCCGTATCTCGTCAGAGGTGCTGCTCAAGGCGGCAAAGATCGGCGCCGGGATTCTGCTGTCAAAGTCGGCACCGACGGACCTTGCTCTGTCGCTTGCAGAAGAATTGGGCATCACGGCCGTCGGCTTTATCCGCGGCGGCAGACTGAATGTTTACACGCATGCACAGCGTGTCCGGCTCGAAGAGCGTTCGGGTGAGCGGACATCCTGTGAAAGGGGATCTCGTCCGGATGAGAGGCCGTAACCGGCAGCTCTTTCGGACGCGATACTATTTTGGTTTGACCGGATCAGTCACTCAACTGTTCAATTCCTGCTTTGCATACGCCGTACGAAAGCCAGGAGCATCCTTCACAAAGCCGATCCAAATGAGCAGGTTCCACCCTCTCTTTCGTAATGGCGATCAGCTCCGATTTGAGATAGGTCTCTCCTTCCTTCAACCCCAGATGGTCAATGACATTGCGGTCGAGCCGCTGCACGTGTTGCTCCGATTCCGGATCTGCCTCGCATTTCTCGCTCCCCTTGTTCGGACACACCATGCACGTATCATCAAAACCTCGCACTACCTGAATAGGGAAGTCTGCTTTCGGGTCGCGAATCTGCTTAACAATCTCATCCATTTTTTGGATAAATGCGGGACTGTAACCCATCCCCTGAAAACCGTGTACACACAGCAGATGATGCCCCCTGAGGACGATCGGCTTCATTCGCTTCCTCCTTTTCCCTGCTCAAGCTGTCTCTTCCTCGCTGCCGGGCCTTGAGCTGTTTCTCGTTTTTTCAAACCAGCGTTCCCTCCCATTGTACCGAACAACCAACGGGATGGAAAAGCAAAAGCTTTTCAGCACAGGGGCGTGATCGTCAGAGCGATTGGACAGACCGCTGCCCAAAAGCCCGCCGCTCCACCGCTTGTTTTTTATGCAGGCGCGGTGGGGCGACAGGAAATCAGGAGACCGGGTACATAACCAGGGAACCAGAGTGGGAGAATAAAAAACACCATGAACCAAGGAGTGTTTTGACGAATGTACAAGAAAGGCCTTGCCATGCTCACTGCCGTCTACCTGCTCTTTTTCCTGTTTCCTGTCTTCGCGCAAACCGCTCATGAAAATGGGACTTACCACTTCGGCTTCAAAAAAAGCAAGAACGGCGAGCTTCCTTCCATCGATCAGGAAGGCTTCAAGCCGCTTCTGGAAAAGTACGGTGCGGTTTTTCTGGGCGACACATCCGAAAAAGTGCTGTACCTGACCTTTGACAACGGCTACGAAAATGGCTATACGGCCGACATTTTGGACACCTTGCAGGAAAAGAGCGTGCCAGCCGCTTTTTTCGTAACCGGCCATTACGTCAAAGATCAACCGGAACTGTTGAAACGGATGGCAAATGAAGGGCATCTGATCGGCAACCACTCCTGGAGCCACCCGGACATGACGCAAATTTCCGATAAGCAGATCAAGGAGGAATTGGACAAGGTAAAAGAGGAAGTTGCCCGCATTACGGGACAGGCAGAGATGCGTTATTTGCGTCCGCCTCGCGGTATCTTCAGCGAACGCACCTTGGCCATCAGCAAGCAGTTGGGTTATACCAGCGTGTTTTGGTCACTTGCTTACAAAGATTGGGATACAAAAGCACAAAAGGGCTGGAGATACGCCTACCAGAATGTAATCGCCCAGCTTCACCCCGGTGCGGTCATCTTGCTGCACGCCGTCTCCAAGGACAACGCAGAGGCACTGGGGCGGATTATCGATGAAGCGCGAAAACAGGGATATGAATTCAAAAGTTTGGATCACCTGATGGGCAGCGAATGGCCGGCAGAACTATGGCGATGATCAGCCTCTACTCTTCTCTGCACACCGATCACGCCTCTGGATTGTCAGCATTGCAGCGGGGATTAGAGCTTGCGGAAACACTGGATTCGGTTCCATCGTCTGTCGATGTCCTTCTTTTCGCAGGTCTTTCCCAATAAATCTCATTGTTGGGCAAATCGTCAAACCAGGCAGCATCCTTGGGGCAATCAAGGATCATGAACTTACCGTCTTCTCCCGTTCGGGATTGATGGTACTTGAGGTATGCCTTGCCGTTTTCAATGGCCAATATTTCAATTTTTCCGGATGTATGACTCATGCACAGTTTCACTCTCTTGCCCAAACCGGACGTTCTCGCTTTCGCTTCCTCCACGATGCGATAAACTTCTTCCAGCGTCAGCACAAATGACATGTTTCCGGCAACCGGCCTGTTCACAAAGAAATAATACGGCGTTACTCCTGCCCAAGACAGTTTGTCAAGCAACTCTCCCAGCACGATTGGGTCATCGTTAATCCCCTTCAATACCGGCGTTTGATTCACCAGAATGGCGCCTGCTTCATGCAAGGAGGTAAACCCTTTTTTCGACTCTTGCGTTATTTCTCTGGGATGGTTAATGTTCATCATGATATAAATCCGCTTTTCTGCCGAAGAGTACTCGCGAATCAACCGCAGAAGCTCCGGATCTTCATAAATTCGCATCGGATTAAAAACGGGCATTTTCGACCCGATGCGAATAATTTTCACATGATCGATTGTTCTTAATTGTTCAATGATCGTGCGCAGCTTTTTTGTTGCTAACGTAAGTGGGTCGCCGCCAGTTAGAAGCACATTGTTGATCTGTGGATGATTTGCAATATAAGCGAGTCCTTCCGAAACATCGGACATCGCTTCCTTCACGTCCGCCCGGAACAATCGCTTGCGGAAGCAAAAGCGGCAATAGGCACCACACACTTCGGAAACCACTAACAAAGCTGTGGTTTTATATTTGTGCTGGCAGCCGTCCACCACGTAATTTGCACTTTCTTCCGACGCATCCCAACTGCCGTATTCAGCCAATTCACTTGTCGAAGGAATGATCAGTCTTCGCAGCGGATCGTCGGGATTGGACCAGTCGATAAGGCGTAAATAGTAATCGTTTGCTCTAAATACGTATTTCTCCGTTACTTCCCTCAGCACAGCTCTCTCCTGCTCTGTCAGTTGAGGAATCTGATCGATATTTGTATGGTACCTGGGCTGCATCCACCTTCCCCCTCTACTTGGGATTGATTTGGAAATTTTGTGCCAATGATTTCAATTGGTTTCGTGCTGGGTATGAATATACCTTGCATATTCAAAGGGATTGAGAAAGGCTCTGATCAGGGTATAACGATCATATGCCTTCTTTAACGAGACTTTTGCCGACTTAGCATTACATTCGATAAACCAAATGCCGCCTTCTCTGTCGATTCCGAAGTCAATCCCTATTTCACCAAATGGACCGTACTGTCTTTCGATACATTGATAAACCTTAACCAGGAATGCTTCCACTCTGGTCCGCAAGTTCTGAATTTCCGCCTCTCCATATCGTAAGAAATGCCTGAAAAACACTTCAAAGGGATAAGATTGGGAGTGAATGGTAATCGGTGAATACCGTTGTCCTACGCGCACGCATATTCCTACGATCTCCAGGTTATTCTGCCCGCTTCGTTGAACCTCGGCGCGCATATCGACCAAACAATGATCTATTTGCAGCAATGGGATCGCTTGCTGCACGATACATGTTCTTCCTCTAAAAAATGAACGTATTCTCTCACGACACTGCTTCAGGTTTCGGCATTTGCCAACAACCAGACGATTATGATAATAGCTATATTTGTATCGACCTCTGGGCAGTTTTTCCACGCACATAACCTTTTTTCCCCGGTTTCCCGTTACCGCCTTCAGGTATACCTTGTCACCCGCTTCCAAAAGGCTTTTCATGTCTTGTTGGTTACGATAAAGTCTGGTTGCAGGCAGGTGCTGTCGCAATCCCTCATCAGCATGCAGCACTCGGTACGTATCCCATTTATCAAAGTTATGCAGTGCGTTTAACTTTTTTACCTGTAAAGAGGAAAAGAATTGCCGAATCCGCTTTGCTCGCAGCCATTCCTTTCCTGTCAGTCCTCCGCAACGGTCAAACAACACATCAGGCAAGGGAAACATTTTCCTCTCCCATCTGCGTGTCCGATCATTGAAGTAAGTGCCTTTAATCCGTCTTGCTGCAAAGTTCACATCATAGATTGAAAAAAAGTAAAGAGGTGTCCCCGTTTGCTTGGCGGCTTGGTCAAGGTAGAAGAGACGGAAGAGGGCATCGGATTTTTTATAGGGGCTCCATAACTGGTTAAGCAAGGCATTGTGCAAAAATACTCCAACTACGGGACGCTGATCATTACTTTTGATTCGGATCACCCCCCTCATTGCTGATTGGTTTTTCCTGGATCTGTAACCGTAACTGGGGCTTAACCGCCGTTTATTCAGAGATACCCCAGGCTTTTTTTGCAAGATATTTCGCATACTCAAAAACAGACAGGAATTGCGGGGAAATCCCTTTCGTCTTCTCAACTCCGGGGATAGGCAGCTTTTCGGGTTTGGAATTGGCTTCGATAAACCATAATTTCCCATTCTTATCGACAGCCATATCCATCCCTATTTCTCCGTGCAAACCGAACTCATGCTCGATATAAGACGCTATTTTAACCGTTTGCTGTCGGATCATTTCATCGGTTGGCAGATCTAACTTACTGCCGGATCGCTTAAAACTTTGGTACACATCTTTATAGTCTTTCACACTTCCCTCGATCGTCGTGATGGTGGCACCCGGTTTGGCCACATTCACTTGATTGTAGATGACCTCCCATTCTCCCGAACCATTTTTACAGATGAGAACCCGCAGGTCTATCTTTCGTCCCTGATACGTTAACAAATCGATCCCCTGCTGTATGATAAAGCGTTTGTCACCCATAAATCGTCTGATGTGTTCCTCTAATTGCGGAATGCTTTTCACATGTACCCGTCTCAGCCCATTTCTATAGAACCTGATGACATACCGTTCTCGTGTTTTCTTTACGGACATGACTTCTCTACCCCGGCTGCCATAATACGATTTTACATAGATGAAATGATGTTTATTTAACAGGTAGGTAATGTCATCCATGGAAGTGCAGCATAATGTTTCCGGCAGGTATGGCGTGATTTCAGGATGTTTGTTTAATCGACGGTACAGCTGCCACTTCCCCAGATAATCGCTGTTGTTTATCCTCTGTATCATCGGATCGTCGACGAATTGCTTCCGAATGAACTTAACATGCGGTTTTTGGGCTGTCTGAAATGAGGTGCCGCAATCATAGACAATATCCGGGAATGGCAGCGGTTGAATAACCCATCTGTGGATCCTTTGATCCCACGTATACCCGGAAATCCGTTTCGGTTTCCACTGGATATGCGGAGTAGAAAAATAATAAACCAGGCACTTTGACACCCCATTTGCTTCCGTATCTTTACGGGCGGTTGGCGGAATCTTCCCCTGCGCTATTCTTGCGATAAACTTTGTATTGACGAAAATGCCCACTACAGGTCCAAGGTAAATGGTATCGTTGTTCCTCCAGACATGCAGACGAACCCCGTTTCGCAGGTGCAATCGTTTCACAATGGAGGTTGGAACAAGCATCTCATGTATTTTCAGATCTGCTGCTTTCATCTTGACCTTTTCATGCAAATGACCAATTTTTAGGGTATACGTTTGTTTATCCACCAGCGCCAGCTTATGATAAACCTCCGCTGATAGATAACATACCCTGTCAATTTGGTCAGTGCTTTCTATCTGCACATGAACGTCCATCGTTTCCCCCTCCCCAACCGATTCTCTTCACTATATGCAGGACGTGTATATTCGACATTGGCATGCGTGTAAGAGCAATCAATATTCCACACCCCCCCATTCACTGCGTGTCCGACTTGGCAAAGCATGAACGGCAAGCGTGAAGACTGATAATGAAAATGGCGTGAGCACCCGTTGTCGGTGATCACGCCATTTTCTTTGTGCTGGGGGGATAAACGCTAAATGGGCAGCAAGGCTGCAGTCTCTATCGTCTCCAATCGTGCAATCATTTCATACCAAGACTTTGGTTTGTTCGAAAGCACGGAATAATAACGTCTGAGAAACTTTACAATCAAGTCTGTTGGCAGTTCTTTGACATTGTCATCCATCGGAAGAAAACAGAGGTCAAGACCTGTAACCGCCTCTCCGTCATTGTTCCAGGAGGGATGGACATAAGGGAAGTCAAGACGCTTGTACCCTAAATGCGACAGAACTTCCCGACGAACAAACGGATCCATCGGCTTGATGCCACCGAATTCATGGTGTTCCGCTCGATACGGATCATAGATTTCGGCAAACATGCCAAAGAGCTCATTTCCGCTTTCCGCTGCCAGGGACATCAGATCTTCTTGTCTCTTCTGGAATAGGAAGCGGCCGATTCCCAAGCCTGCCTTTCCAATGATCGTAAAATCGGTCATGGCCACATTAAAGTCTTCATAGTACCGATATTCCGTAGCACCTACAACTTCTCCTTCGTGCACCGCAACAAACACACGAATTCCCGGATCTTCCAAAGGCTCTTTCCACAGATCAAATGCCAGTACTTCCTCAGGCGGGAACACCTCTTGCATCAATCGGTGCATTTTTTTAAACAATTCGTCATCGATGTTGGTAATTCTGCGATATTCCATCCTGTTTCTCTCCTTACAAAGTTGTTGGCTGGTTAAAAGGATTTTTCCATTCCATCAGCGCTGCGTAATTGCAGGACTCCTCATCCTCCAAATAGTTCGCCACCACTTTTACCGGGGTGCGACCGCAGCGAAGCAGGAAGGTGATGACGGGATCCTTGCACTCTCCTTTAAGGACTGCTTGCAAATATTGTTCTGCCGTCATCTCCCTGGCTTTCTGATGATAGCCGGACATTCTGCCTCCTCCCAACAGTCGCCGCAATCCTTTGTGCACAACAACATCATACATGGAAAACATCAGCCATTTTCCCAGGCCCAGCTTCCGATAGGATGGGCGCACGCTGATATCGACCACATAAAGTGTGTCACCGTTTGGATTATGGTTGCGAATATACCCGCCATCCGTTATTTCTTCCCATGTGTGATCGGGATGATGAGGATCGAAGTTAACAATTAAACCGGTCATGGAGCCAACAACTTCGCCGTTTACCTCCACACACAACGCCCCCTCCGGAAACAGGGTGACGTGGTTATGCAATTGTTCCCTGTTCCACCACAATTCAGATGGGAACGGCGGAGGGAAGCTCTCCTGCTGCACGCGAATCAGAGCCTCAAAATCCTTCTCGGTATAATTTCGAATCACGGCTGGAACAGGGCGATCCTGATCGAATACAAAAAACTCCTTTCGATACACGACAATCCCTCCTCACTTCACCATAAACACACCTCTGCCTATTTCCAATCCGGATAAAGATCTGTGCGGCGATCCCGCCATGTCGTCACCGAACCGCTCTCGCGAACCTGATACAGCAAGGAAAGGTCAAGATCCGCCGTCACAACCATATCGGCGTTAATTTCCCCCTCGGCCAGGATGCCGCGTGGCGGAAAAGGAATGTCATTCGGCGTAATAATCGCCGCTTGGCCAAAATTCGCCCGCATAAAGTCGACAGTTGGAAGCGATCCGACCGTGCCTGTAGTGACAACGTACACTTGATTTTCCACCGCCCTTGCATGACTGGTATAGCGAACCCGGTGAAAACCGTGCCGGTCATCGGTGCAGGACGGGCAGAAAATGACATCGGCTCCTCTGGCCTTCACCATGCGAACGATTTCGGGAAATTCAATATCATAGCAAGTAAGGACAGCAATCGTTCCCTTCTCGGTCTCGAACACCTGAACGCTTTCGCCAGGTGTCATCTTCCACTCCTTGACTTCTGTCGGCGTTATATGGAGTTTGGGCTGCTCCGCAATTCGCCCGTCCGGATAGAACAGGTGAGCCACGTTGTACAAATTGTTTCCTTTACGGATAACATGGGTCCCGCCAATGATATGCATCTTGGTTTGCTTTGCGAAATCGCTAAACAAGGAACGGTACTGCTCGGTAAAATCAGGCAAATCGTTGATCGTCAAAGGCTCACCTTGCTCATTGCCAATGGACATCAGCTGCGTTGTTAGAAATTCCGGAAACAGGACGAAATCAGCATCAAACTCTTGGGCCGTTTTCAGGTAATGTTCGACCTGTTTGGCGAAATCATGAAACGAGTGAATCGTGTGCAGATGGTATTGAACTGCAGATACCCTTAGTTTCAAACTTATTCCTCCCCGTAATGAGTCTGTTATATGTTCCTGTTTTCTTGAAAGTAATCTGTACAGGACAAATGATACCGCTATTATTGTATATAGTACTCTCCTCAAACAAGTACTCACTTTTTCGTAACGTAGTATATAAAAGAATACCAAGGAGGCATTCCGCATGGGAGATCAACGATTTAAAAACTCGGTGGAAAGTACGTTAAAAGTGATCGGCGGCAAGTGGAAACCGCTTATTCTCTGTCATCTTTCTGAAGGCGCAAAGCGGTTTGGCGAGTTAAAAAGGGACATGCCTGAGATTACACAAAAAATGTTGACCCAGCAATTGAGAGAATTGGAACAGGAAGGGATTGTCCATCGCGAAGTGTATCCCCAGGTACCGCCTAAAGTGGAGTATTCCCTGACCGAATATGGACAATCCACACGTGAGCTGTTGGATGTGATGGCTAAGTGGGGAAGTCGGCACATGGAGCGAATCAACCAAAAAGGTTGAACCCGGAAGGACGAATGTCAGTCGTTCAAATGACTAAAATCTCCCTGACTTAAGGATCGAATGTGCTTGGGAAGATCAAACAGCAGCTCTCCGTCAATGGAAGGCGGTTACCAACTGGTTCTCAGCATTAGCATCCTCGACATTGCGGAGCCATTTGGGCGACAATTGTTAGTGGAACGATTGCAGCCTCATCATGTGGCCGGAACGGTATGGATGCGTGTTTCCGATAAATCAATTTGTGAAATGATGACCTGAATACTTTCCAGCGTTTCCCGTCTTGTTCGGGATACGATGACGAAGTCATCGGCCGACTCTCACTTGGCCGTGCCACTTCGCTGTACGCTTATAGGCTTCCGCTTTACTTCCCTGCGGGTAGTGCCAAGGAGGGTCTCCTCAGTTCCGTTACCTACTTTCTCAACATACCGCTCCCTCTACTCCGGGAGGTTCTTCGGTGCTGCCATCCAAGTTCTACACACCTTCCTTGGTCTTCGCCCATGCAAACGGGGCTCGACTCCTCCTTAACCGGCCACTGCCTACGCCGCAAACCGATTGGTAATCAACCGCTGCGGTTCGGACACGTTCCATTTCAATCCTGCTCCTCCTCCTTCCCGAAGCAAATCCTCCATTCACCGGCATAATCTGAACATCGTAAGAGAAGAGGTTCGGTTCCTGATCAAACCGTATTTATTGTCCCTTGCGCCTTTCTTCGGACAGTTCACCCCATCACCCCGCGATCCAGTGCCCGGTACCGGATCGCTTCCGCCACATGGGCGGCTTCAATGCGCTCCGCTCCCGCCAGATCGGCAATGGTGCGGGCCACCTTGACGATCCGGTCGTGAGCGCGGGCGCTTAAACCGAGCGTCTCAAAAGCGAGGCGAAGCAGTTCCTGCCCTTCCTTGTCCACTTCGGCGTAACGGCGCAGTTCCTGGCCGGTCATGGCGCTGTTGAAGGGAGCGGCGGGGCGGTGCCGGTAACGCTCGTATTGAATCGACCTCGCCACTTCCACCCTGCGGCGTATCTCTTCGGACGACTCCGCTTGTGGCCGCTCCTGCAGCAGCTTTACCGGCACTCGGGGAACTTCCAGATGCAGGTCGATCCGGTCCAGCAGCGGCCCGGACAGCTTGGCCCGGTATTTTTGGATCTCCAGAGGTGTGCAGATGCATTCTCCCTGGTCCCGGGAACCATAGAAACCGCAGGGACAGGGATTCATGCTGCCTACCAGCAAAAATCGGGCCGGGTAGGTGAACACCTGTCTTGCTCTGGCAACGGTAACGCTTCCCGACTCCAGCGGTTGGCGCAGAACTTCCAACGCATGGCGAGAAAACTCCGGCATCTCATCCAAAAACAGGATACCGCAGTGCGCCAGGCTGCACTCACCGGGTCGCGGTGCATGCGCACCTCCCCCGATCAAAGCCACCGGCGTCACCGTATGGTGAGGGGCGCGAAACGGTCTTGTGGTCATCAAGCCGCCAGAATTTGTTAGCTGTCCGGCAATACTGTATATTTTCGTTACGTTCAACGATTCGTCCAGACTCATCTGCGGCATGATGGTTGGCAGACAATTGGCCAAAAGGGTCTTTCCCGAACCTGGCGGGCCGATTAACAGAACATTGTGAAACCCGGCTGCCGCCACTTCCAGGCCGCGTTTGACCGCCGCCTGTCCAACCACGTCTGCGAAATCAGGTTGACGGTTGTGCTGATCCGGGTGTTGGCGCAGCACTTGTGCGTAAGCAGTCTCAATATTCTTGCCCCCATTTCCTCGCAGACGTTTTTTCTGTTTCCATAACTGAACCGCATCATTCAGATGGGCAGCGGGCAGTATGGTTAACGGAACCAGCTCTGCTTCTGCCTCATTTTGTTTTGGCAGGATGACTTGGGTAAATCCCTGACGCTTCGCTTCCAGCAGAATGGGCAGCACACCCGGCACAGGGCGCAGCGCTCCTTCCAGCGTAAGTTCACCCAAAATCAAGGTGGGAACATCACGCGCCGGTATTTGTCCGGACGCCAGCAAAATGCCGAGCGCAATGGCCAGGTCAAAAGCGGAACCTTCCTTGCGCAGATCGGCCGGAGCCAGATTTACCGTAATCCGCTGCAGGGGAAACTGAAACCCGCTGTTGCGCAGGGCAGCCCGAACACGATTGCGTGCCTCTTTTACCGCCGATCCCCCCAGACCGACCACGTCAAATTGCGGCAGTCCATTGGCCAAATCCACTTCAACCGCAACGGTGATGCCCTCTATTCCGTGTACGGTTCCCGAATCCGTGCGCGCGTACATGGCGTCTCCTCCTTCTTCGTACACAGCGTACAAAAAGACAGGACACGCTGCAAAAAAACTTGACGGCTGCCTCGAAAACGGTCCCATTTTGAAATGTTCGCTCGTCCCTTTCCATGTCATCAAACTTGTAAGCTGTTTTTCCGTAAAGGGCAAACGGACAGCAACATCCGGGTGGACATGTGAAAGAGTTTGGTTTATAGTAGGATACGTTGGGTTAAAGGATTAAACGCATGAACGAAAGGTGGGCTGAATGTCAAAAACGGCGCAATCGGTTTGGAATCCATGTTTACGAGTCAAAATCAGATTGCGGATCCAAGTTTGAGAGAAAAGCGATGAATGGAGTGTGGATATGAAAGGATCATCAGCCGCACATGGGGATGCTCTGGAACTGTTCCGCAAATGTACCCCGCTTTTTCAAGCGTTAGGGGATCGCATGCGTCAAAGCATTCTTCTTCTTCTTGCTGATCACGAGTGTCTAAATGTAAATCAGATTGCTGAACAAATTCCATTGTCAAGGCCGGCAATCTCGCACCACCTCAAGATTTTGCGTGAAACGGGATTGGTCTGTGTAAACCGCAAGGGCACGGAAAATTATTATGCCCTCGAAGTGGAGGATGCGGTCACCCTGTTAAAGGAACTCATCCAAGCTGTAGAAGAAACGTGCTTGTAAGGTCGGTTTTTGCCACATAGGTTTAACAGTTTAAACGAATAGACAATTGCTTTGCATGAAATGGGAGGAATGTTCTTTATGAAGGGAACCGTACTGATTACAGGGGCTTCAAACGGAATCGGAAAGGAATTGGCTGAGTGTTTTGCAAAAGATGGGCATCACCTGATCCTGATTGCTCGCAGCGCGGATAAACTGCAGCGGCTTGCTGCAGAACTTTCTGCCCGGTACACAATCCAAGTAAAAGTGATCGTGAAAGATTTGGAGGACCCGTCCAAAGCGTTCGAAATCCAAGAAGAACTTAGACAAGAAGGCATCCAGGTCGATTTCTTGATTAACAATGCTGGCTTTGGCTTATACGGCGAGTTTATTGACACGGATCTCAAAGACGAACTAAACATGATCGACCTAAATATTAAGACCTTAACTGCGCTGACGAAACTCTTTTTGCCTGAAATGATACGCAATCGCCGTGGAGGGATCCTAAACGTCGCCTCGACAGCCGCCTTTCAACCGGGACCGCTCATGGCTGTCTATTACGCAACAAAAGCGTATGTTCTGTCCTTCACTGAAGCGCTGGCGAATGAAGTGAAAGGTACCGGAGTAACCGTAACCGCTCTATGCCCGGGACCTACCATAACCGGTTTTAGCGAAAGGGCAAATCTGGAACAATCAAAGCTGTTTCAAACCGCCGGCACTATGAGTGCAGAAGAAGTGGCTCGCATCGGCTATCAAGGTTTTCTGCAGGGCAAAACGGTTGTCATACCGGGGATGAAAAATCGCCTTCTGTCCTTTAGTGTAAGGTTATTGCCGCGTAAAACGGTAACGCGAATCGTCCGTCACATACAAGAATTGAAGCCTGCCGTCAAGCGGCCCAACGCCCGGTAACGGAGCGCTGCGCAGTTTTTGTACTGACATCTAAGCCCTCCTCATTTGAGAAGGGCTTTTCCTCCGTACGAATCTGGCGAACGGTCAGATCAAATGCCCCCCTGGACGTTATGGGGGTGACTTCATCCCTTCATCTGTTTTTCAATTCGTATCAGGTTTTTCTTCTGTTTGCACGCTTCCTCGCGCTTAATGGACCAAGGCGTTTTGTTTAGTTTCTCCAGGTCATTCATTATCTTTTTATCGGATGATACATGAATACTTGCACTGGGAAACGCAGCTTTTAATTTCTGAGCGACTTCTTTTCTGATGGATTCCAAGCGGAGGCGATTGAAGTTGCTCACCTGGATGGCGACGTCCAATTCCTTGTCGATTTGCACGGCAACTGCTTGGTCAATGCCGTCCACTTCTTCCGTAATCGATTTCGCTTTTTGTTCCAAATCAAAATGGCGGACCGGTGTGGGATTGCAAAGAGGATCTTCTGCGGCCGACTTGGCTTTCGTCTCTGATTGGGATTGCTGGGCACAACCGGTTACCAACAGGAACAGGGCCAAAACACATAGTATGGTACGCAAATCGTAATTCAGATCACATACCAATAAATTGTCCCGGAATTTCTTTTGTATGAGTAGTAATTCTTGCATCACCTGTTGGTCCCGTAGAGACGTCCCTCTCATCGCCGTTCATGTGCAAAAGCGGCCGATCGACCTGTAACGAGGTCAGACCACGGGAGAACCATGTTCTTGTGAAAGGCTTCGCCCCTCGGTCCGTGTTCCGATACATGGTATTATTTGAGCAATTTTATTATTTGCTTAAAATGATCCCCTTCTGCAATTTTCATTAATTCGAACAGCGCGGTTTCGACACTAGTCCATGCAATACCAGCTGATTTTATTTTCTCGAGCCCAATTTCTTTGTTTGCTAAGGTACGGGAAGATACAGCATCCGCAACAACCTGAACCTCATAACCCAATTCTTTCAACCCTGTTGACGTTTGATATACACAGATATGGGTTTCGATTCCTGCAACCAGTATTTGCTGCCGTCCTGTCTCCTTTACAGCCTGTGTAAATGTTTCGTTGTCGCAAGCATTAAAAGAAATTTTTCGAATCGGTTTGATTCCTGATAAATATTGTGCCACTTCCTCAATTGTTGATCCTAAACCCTCGGGATACTGTTCAAGCCAAATAATCGGAACACCAAGAATACGCAAACCTTGAATCAATTTTCCCAAATTTTCTATTAAAGTTTCGCTGTCATGCACAATCCTCGCCAATTTTCCTTGTACGTCAACCAACACCAGTAACGTCTGTTCTCTACTAAGCATCATCACACCCCCAAATGTTGACGGAATTTGAGTGACAAAAAATTTGTTTGATATCTCATCCGAACGAAATAGCCAGTCCGCGACGTATTATAGCCATAGATTGGCAGGCTTGTTCGTAGTCCTTCAAATTTGCTTGCTGATCCAGCATACCGATTTCGTATTGCTTATCATGCATACCATTCACCCAAACTTTTTTAATTAATGCCCCTCCTTAAGAATTACTGACTCACAATCTTCTCCGCACAGTTCGTCATTTACACATGTTTCACACCCCTTGCATGTTCCTTCTACTTTCGCAAAGCATGCCAGTTTCTGTAAAATATGTTCCTTTTGACTTTCAATATCATAATTTCGAACTGCTGACATTCTCATTGCTTCTGGCGATCCTCCGCCATGGAGGCTGATAACGGAGTAAAATCCACCTTCCTTCGAGGCGGTCAAATCCTCGATAAACCGTGCCATTTTGATCCGCTCCTCCGCAGTTACACCATGCTTTCCAACCAAGTACCGATCTATTAATTCTCCAGCTTCCGGTATCGCAATGTCTTCCGGAGTTGGAGCCGTTGCAACGATACCTCCGCTTATTTCATGTGCAATACGGAAAACATCATAGACTTGTTCCGCCAACATCAGCTTTCCAATGTTGGATAGTACCGAATCCGGTACGTAATTACCGGCCACCGTTTTACGTCCATAAACAGAAGCGGCGACTCCCGTTGCGTAAAACCCTTCGGTAAGTCGAATCAGTTCGCCAATGCTTCTGCGGATATGTGGAACATCAGTGTGAGGAAGACCATTATATTCCGCCATAAGTGCCGATGCCCCAATGATCATATCTCCCAATCCTGCACGGGCACCAATACACGAATGTCGGTGATGATTAGCAAATGCCTCTGCCAATTTCCCGGTATATTCCCATTCACCACACAGAAAAACCCTGTCCCAAGGAACAAAAACATCGTTAAATATGACAAGTGCAGTAGATTGCCCAAAATTGGAGCTAAACGGAGCTTCGGCGTCATCTGGACGTCCAGCCGGTTTTGCGATGATTTTTAAACCAGGTGCGTCAATCGGAACGGCAAAAGACACGGCATAGTCCTCATCTTCTCTCAGCATGGCACGGGTGGGCAGAACAATAAGTTCATGAACATAAGGAGCACCGGTAATATTGGCTTTTGCCCCGCAAACAATGATTCCTTTCTGATTTTTTTCAACCACACGCACATACAAGTTTGGATCTGCTTGTTCATGAGGCCGTTTGCTTCTGTCCCCTTTTGCATCTGTAACAGCCGTTCCGCATGTCAGGTCATGTTTCTGAACATGCCGTAAATAATCTTTAAACACTGAAAAATAGTCGGTTTTTTTATTCGAGTCGATTATTGCTGTGATTTCGGCCAGTGCACCAAGTGCATCGTGCATCAGGTACCGTTGTCCACACCCCGTCCACTTGCAAATCAAACGAACCATTTCCAGTTTCTTTAACAAATCATCTGTGCTAAAGTCAAGGGCATTTAATCGATTTACCTTTGTTCCATCTTCCAGGGTAGCTAACATAATATCTTGATGTTTCTTTTGTTGTGCTAACTCGTAGGTCACAGCTATAGCGTTAATACCCGGTTTAAATAAGGGCTCGTCTGGGACACTTTTAACTTTCTTCCCTTTTACTTGAATATCAGGATCGTACTCTTTAAGGCTTAAAACATATTCCCTACCGGTCATGAGTTTCATGCTCTTTTCTCCTCCTGTTTACATACTGATTAGTCAGTCAGTAAAAACGCAAACAAAACCAGAGAACAGCACCATTCCCCTTTTACCCACTTATTTGTCAGCTGGAAAAGAAAAAACTCTTATGATTGATATAAAAGAGTTTTTAATAATTGAATTCTTGTGGTAATGTAACTCTCCAAGGTATATTTTTTCGATAGGGACCAGCGCCGAAAAGCCCACATTTGAGCCTGGACAAGAATATCTTCAGCTATAAGAGAAACAGATTCGGGATCAACCTTAAAAACTCCACTTTCAATACCTTTTTTAATTTGGTTCTCAAGATGGTTGCACAACCTTTGTTCTCTGTTGAGGAATGAGCTTCGGGCCGCTTTATCTAACGAAGAGGTTTCCTGATACATGAGAACGACGTAATCCGAAACTTGATCCACAATCCGATAAAGAGCCGCAACAGATTTAGAAATCATTTCCATAGAATCGAGATCCTCTACTGCAACTGCAAACAACGCTTCTTCAATCAGTGAATGAATATGGCAACAAACAAGATACAATATGTCCTGCTTATTTTTTACATATTGAAACATAGTCCCTACATTCATGGCTGCTAAATCCGCTATTTCCTTGGTTGTTGTCGCATGATAACCCTTTTCTGAAAAAACTTTTACTGCAGCATCAATAATTTCGGCTCTTCTCTTTTCAACCAACTCCGGATCTTTAACTGAAGTTTCTACGATATACTCTTCTGTGTGTGTTCTGCTCATTGTATTCCCTCTTTATCGTCAGTTAAAGTTTTCTAGATATGACAACTGACTTGTCAGCTTTAGATGAATTATACTAACGACTTTTTGCTTTTGTCAATGAATATTCGAAAAAGTCTGATAAGAAAATCGGATCAAAACGCTTTCCCTTGTTGTAGTTTCCTTATGCCAACAGCTTGAACTACCGCTCAGTTCACGAATAGATCTTATTGACATATACGACTCAACTTTCGCACCTTGGATGGCTCATGGGGTTACCAAGGTTCTTTCACAAGGAAAAGCGGCAGGTTAAAATAGAAATGGATGTATATACTCATGGAAGAAGAACATGGAGGGTGCAATGGAACTTTTGGACGTATTTAAAGCCTTGTCCAATGATACGAGGCTGCAGATCATACAATGGTTAAAACAACCGGAGGTTCACTTTCCCAAACCGCTTCACGGAGATATACATGAAGACGGGGTTTGCGTAAGCGACATTCAAAAAAAGGTGGGATTGTCCCAATCCACCGTGTCCCTGTATCTATCCATGCTGCAAAAAGCCGGATTAATAAAAGCAAAACGGATTGGACAATTTACGTATTACAAAAGGGATGAGGAAAACATCAAAAAAGTGATGGAATGGCTATCCAGGGATTTGTAATGGAAGGAGCATTGCACTTTTGGGCTTGAAGGTTCCCTACTCTTTCTTTATTATTATATCGAAAATTATAGATATATAGAAATGGAGGAGTCACGATGAACCGGTTTGACAAACATAAGGGATACTCTCGCATGTTTCAGGAAAACAAACTGACGCTCGGGCTGTTCTTTCCTCTGGAATCTTACGAGGGAAGCATTCCGGAGATGAATATGGAAAGGCAATTGAAGCTGGCAAAACGGGCAGAGGAGCTGCATTTTGCCGCACTGTGGGTCAGGGATGTTCCGCTGCATGACCCCTATTTTGGCGATGCGGGGCAAATGTATGATCCCTGGGTCTATTTGGGGTTTATCGCCGCCCATACCAAGGACATCGCTTTGGGCACCGCAAGCATTATTCTCACCCTGCGTCATCCATTACATGTTGCCAAAGCAGCCGCTTCCGTCGACAACCTATCCGGTGAGCGCCTTGTTCTCGGGGCGGCAACCGGGGATCGTCCGATCGAATTTCCAGCCTTCTCCGTCGATCCCGAAAATCGGAGTCCGTTCTTTCAAGAATCCCTGTTGGTTATGAGAAAAGTGTGGGCGGAGAGCTTTCCCGCGATCCAATCGCCGCGGGTCGATTTGTCGAACGGAGACCTCCTGCCCAAACCGCGTCTTGGGGACATTCCGGTGCTGGTAACCGGCCACAGCTCTCAGTCTGTCGAATGGATTGCCCAAAACAGTGATGGTTGGCTGTACTATCCCCGAAACTTGAGATTCCAGACGGAACTGATCAACAATTGGCGCTCGCTTACGGACCAGTTTAAACCGTTCAGTCAGTCCCTGTATGTAGATCTGACGGAGGATCCGAATCATCCGCCAGTCCCCATTCATTTGGGCTTCCGAATTGGGCGCAATCCACTCATTGGATTCATCGAAAGTCTAAAAAATGCAGGTGTCAATCATGTGATCATCAACGTAAAATACGGGCAGCGTCCTGTTGAAGAAGTGATCGATGAATTGGGGGAAGAAGTTGTTCCGCACTTTCCCGCATTAACCGGGAAGCCAGAAAGAATTTCGGGAACAGGTACAGCTCCTGATGCCACGTGATCGGCTTAAGGGTGACCTGGATAAATTCCCTGTCACCCTCTTTTCCTTTTCCTATCCCCGAATCCGCGCACGCGAACATGGCGTCTCCTCCTTTCTGTACACAGCGTACAAAAAGACAGGGTGCCTGAAAAAAATGGGAGTACCTCGAAAACGGTTCCAATTGTTACAACTTTCTCATCATCACCCTCTGAACAGAGTGATCTGCCGCTTTTTCCAGGATAAGCTGGGCACGGTCTTTGGTCGGAAGAATGTTTTCTCTCAGGTTGACCAGGTTGATTTCCTGCCAAATGCGGGTTGCCGTGGCTGCCGCTTCTTCATCACTCAAGGAAGCATAGCGGTGGAAGTAAGATTCCGGCTTCTGAAACGCAGTATGACGAAGCATCTTGAACCGTTCTACATACCAGTTGGCGATATCCTGCTCGTCGGCATCGACGTAAATGGAAAAGTCGAAGAAATCGGAAACAAACACCTGAGGAATGTGTTTCTGCCGCTTGCTTCGCGTGATCTGCAGCACATTTAGTCCTTCCACAATCACAATGTCGGGCTGCCGGACGATTTGATACTGATCGGGCAGAATATCGTACGCCAGATGAGAATAGACAGGCGCTTTCACTTCCGGAGCACCCGATTTGACGTGAGCCATGAATTCAATCAGTTTGCGGATGTCGTAACTTTCCGGGAACCCCTTGCGTTTCATCAGCCCTTTTTGCTCCAGAATCCGGTTGGGATAGAGGAAGCCGTCGGTAGTAACCAATTCCACTTTTGGGTGATTGGTCCATCTTGCCAACAGGGCCTGAAGAATACGCGCCGTGGTTGACTTGCCGACAGCGACACTGCCGGCAATGCCAATGATGTACGGCACTTTTTGCGTGTGGTTGTTTAAGAAGGTGTAGGTGGCATTGTACAATTCTTGGCGAGCAGCCACATGCAGGTTGAGCAAACGGGAGAGCGGCAGGTAGATTTCGGCCACTTCCGCCAGCGAAAGCTGCTCATTAAGCCCTTGCAGTTTGACCAGGTCAGCTTCGCTTAGCGAGAGCGGCGTAGAATTCCGCAGGCTTTTCCATTCTTCCCTGTTGAACGTTATGTACGGTGAATAGCTTTCTGTATCGTGTGAGTGTTGAGACATCTGGTTTACCCCTTTTCCTATACTCTCTGACACTCCTTGCAGCGCGGGCAAGCAGCGGCGTCTTTGTTTACTATATCAACCTGCGGTTGCGAGATCAACGGAACAGAACCTTTCGGAGCAGGAAGGGTCTGCCCTTTTTTCCTTAGTACCATTATCGGAACGGTTTGCTCCCTGCTGTCAGAACCATTAACGATAAAAGAAGCTGGGAACGGTCTCCTAACCGTAAAGAGAGAGAAAATCAACCTGCTGCAGTCTGCACAATGGGGCCTTATCCACCTCTTCCTTGGCGAACGCCAGCGAACAAAGATAATCGGGGGGCAGGGAATAGGTGTAAAACAGATAGGCATCGTTTTCTTCCTGCGCCCGACTGAATGGTACAGAAAATGATCTCGGCGGCAGGGAAAATCCCAAGCCAACCGCTTTCATCACCGCTTCCTTGCGGGTCCAAATCAGATAAAACGCTTCTCGTCTTAAAGATGGTGTTGGCCGTCCTTCTACATAATCGATCTCCGGTTGAATAAACGCCGTGGGCATCACCCCCAGATGATCCCGACCAACGCGTTCCACGTCAATGCCAACTGTCTTCCACGGGGCGAACATGCCGACAACCATGCGCTCCGTGTGTGACAGGTTAAAGTACAAACCGGACGCCTGGTGTACGGGATGGAGGAACAGCTTGCCGTATTCGTTTTTGACAAACCGTACCTCATCCGGCTTGATTTCAAGCTCTTGTGCCAACCGTTTCCTGAGCAGCAAACGGCCGGTCATAAACTCCACCTTCTTGTGATCGACCCGATATCGTCGATAGGTGATTCGTTCTTCTTCGTCAAGTATCGACTGCTGCCGATCGACGGCTGCCATGTTTACCTGCACTGGTATGGGTACCCAGTAAACTTCCAGTTGATCGATAGCCGCATTCCCTCCTCCCATCTTCCTTCTTGCTAACAGCAGCCCGTGTTGCGGACAAATAGGACTTCGATTCATCCTGCTGATCTTACCACAATATCCTTACATGTAAAATAATGAACGCAAACCTTTCCTCCCTCAATCCTTGCAGCCCCCGGCCTTCCCAAAACATCCCTGAAATCAAAAAAAAGCCCCACCGACAGGCAGGGCATTCAATAAGTTGAAGCTTGGAGGAGTTCATCGCGTCGAGTACACTTTATCTTACGTTTGAGAACTCCCGCCTGCTGTAGACATCTCCCCAGAAGGCATGCCCATTTCTTGGTCATAGCCGCCCAATTGCTGACTGCGCCGGACCAAGCCGGATTGACAGTAATGTTCGGTATCGGTCGAATCAGGATCACCTCGCACCGGTATCCCCGTTAAAAGGCGTTGATGATGTGCTGGATGGCGGGAGGGGTTCCATCAGAGCCAACCGTTACACAAATCACGTCGAAGCGATACCGTGAATAACGACGGTCGCGGCTCTTCTGCCCTTGTACACGCTGTTCCTGCCGTTTCGCAGGTTGTTGCCGGCTGTACCTTCCGGAAGGCTGCCGATGCCCCCGTTCCTGCGCCATATGCAAGTAGTACAGCGCTGCTTCGCGCAGTTTTTTCCGCTTGTGCCACCCGATCGACTCGGCCGGTGTTCCCCGGCTGCTGCCACGCCGCGTACGTACCTCAACAAAGACGAGTGTGTCCCCCTCTGACGCCACAATGTCCAACTCAGCCGTACGAAATCGCACGTTCCGGGCCAGAATCCTGTATCCAAGTTCGACAAGCCGACCGGCAGCCAGCTCTTCCCCGTATCGGCCCAACGCCAGACGGCTTTTACTCATCAAGTGGGCCTCGCTTGTCCAGGCGGTAAACAAAGGCCAGAATCTCCGCCACCACCTGGTACAGTTCGGGAGGTATTTGCTGGTTTAGATCAAGTTTGCCCAGAACTTCCACCAGGGAAGGGTCTTCTTGAATGGGAATCTGGTGTTCTTTAGCCTTCTGCAGGATGTTTTCCGCAACATAACCTTTGCCTTTGGCCACCACAGTCGGAGCGTCCGTGACACCAGCCTGATAACGCAGGGCAACAGCTTGCTTTCGCTTCGTTTCCTCTGCTTGGGTCGATTTTTTCATACGCGGATGTCCACCCCTTTATAGGGGGACGGCATTTGCCCCCGCTGTGCCGCTTGTGGCTGCCGGGGCGCATCCGGCAGCGGCTGAACACGCAGCCCTGACAACTGATAGCCTGCTTCGGACAGTTGATCGGCAAACGAGGTCCTCATCTGCTGAACCTCTTCCTCCAGCCAGGGAAGGTCATTGTAGACGCTCACGTTGACGATGCGGTTGACGATGTTGACATCGAGCATGGTGATTCCCAGGCGTTGCAGATCGAGGTTGAAAAACAGACGGCAATTCTCCGGATCCAACAGACCGTTATCTTTTTTCCTGGACTCGATCTGGATAAAGGCCGTCTCTTCACCGTGTTCGGTACGAAGCGGGAGCTGGATCACCAACTGATTCAGCGTCTGGTTCGGAGGCTGGAGCAGCATCAACTGCTGCCCCGTTACGTGCTGAAGCAATGCTTCCGCCGCCTCGCGCAGTCCACTTGGAAGCGAGGCGGCATGAGCTTTCGTTACGTGAAGCAGTATGGATTTAACCGTCTCGATGCGCGCTGCCGCAGCACTGTCCTCCTGGAAACGGAGAGCGGCGATCTGCCGTTCGTGCATCAAGCCCATTTTCTGCAAGAACTGCTGAATAAGACCTCCCTTTCGGTCCCCCGTTTGGGCCGGCTGCAGGGGATTCGCACTACCTGCATGATCACTTCCCTGCCGCCGCCATACGGTCTCTCCTTCGCTCCCGGCCGGAAGGGACTCTCCCCTTAACAGGTTGAGATTGCTGGAATTCCCGCTCACGATTCCGCCAGTGTCGGGCCGAATCGCGGCAAAGGCCTGCCCCGGCATTTGCCGGACTGTATCAGTTCCTTCCGCACTGCCAGAAGAAACGGGTAATGGAGCGTGCGAGCCGCTCTGCTGTGCATTTGACAGAACACCCACGCCTTGGCCGCCTTGCAGCGCATTGTTCCTTGCCGCTCCCCCGGGATTCGAATTGGCCAACGATTCACCCCGCGATCCCGCTCCTGCCGATTGTTCGGCCTGATGTTCAAAGCCGCGATGTCCTTTCGCAAGCATCGCTGTGCCAGTTTGAGCAGACAACATGGTACGGGGCAGTCCGCTTGGGACTGGCTGCGGGGCACCGGGGGCGTCAGGGAAGTCGCCGGCAGACTGGCCAGTTGGGTACGAGGGAATGCCGTTCCTCTGGTTACCTGTCGCGTTCCCCTGTTCTTCCTGCTGGTGACCGCCTGCGATGAAAGGCGGATGTTGTCCTGGCGCTCCAGATGCAGCCTGTATCCGGGCTCCGCCAGCTGAAGGGAACTGCATTCCAGGTGTCCCGCCCTGTCTCAGAGAGGCTGTACCTTTGGCGTCTGTCAAAGTGAGTGTCATCGGTTCCGAGGCAGCAGTCGGCTGGTGACGGGCCGAACCGACCTGCCTTTCAGCCGGTTGGCTCATCGACAGGGGCAGATTGAGCAGCTGCTGTTTCAATGAGGTGAGCAGTTGGGGCAGCGGCCCCGTCTGTCCACCGCCTGATCGCAGGAATTGGTCTGCCTCTTTTAGAAAGAGGTGCATACTGTCTGAAAGTGTGGAAGAAAAGAATGCCTTCATTGCCATGAGGACCTCTTGGGTGAGCGGAAGATTCCGCTTTTGAGCAAACAAGAAGGTCTGCAGCAGTTGATCACTCTTGCCGTTTGCCTGTGCCATTCTGACATAGGCCTCGACTGCCTCCCTGGTAACAGGAAGCCCCTCTCGAATCATGGCCTGAACGACGGTTTTGGCCTCTCTGCTCTCCGGGATGCCGAGTGAGCGGATCAGCTTTTCAAGGGAGGCATCCTGAGATTGCCGGGGACTGTCTGGTGAGGTCAATACTTTAAAGGTAACCGGATTGGCACCCGACTGCACCTGCAGCCACGCTTTTTGTCCGGCTTGAAGCTCAGTCTCCAACCTGGCGTGCACCTGTGCGCCCCCGATTTGGACGAGTGCCATGTTGTCAGGATACAGCTTTTGCACCGTGCCTTTGAGCACCTGTCCGGGGGTAAACTCAAGCAGGATCCCTCCACCAGGCTGAATCCGGTTCATTAACGAATGCAACAACTGCGCTGGTTGAAACAAGGGAAGCTCCCCCTCTCTTCATCGGTCTATTCGCCGATCCATTCCTTTACACCGCCAAACGAGCGGCGGTGTATCGAACACGGCCCGTGTACAGCCAATGCCCGCAGATGCTCCTCCGTGGCATAACCGGCATGCTTGTCAAACCCGTACTCGGGATGAATCCTGGCGTATTCGGCCATCAGTTGATCCCTTGTCACTTTGGCCACAATCGATGCAGCAGCAATCGAGATGCTCTTGCCGTCACCGCCAACGATCGCGTGCTGTTCGTAAGGAAGGTCGGGTATGTGCACAGCATCGATCAAGCAAATGTCAGGAACCCCGCCGGCGTTGGAGATTGCCAGTTTCATCGCCTCTCTGGTCGCTTCCAGGATGTTGATCTCATCGATCCGCTCTGCCGGCACCGCTCCGATGCCTACTTTTAGCGCCTCCCGCATGATCACTTCGTAAAAGGCATGACGAAGAGCAGGCGGTACTTTTTTGGAATCGTTCAGTCCCGGCAGGTAAAAGTCCTCCGGCAGCGCCACGGCACAGGCGACGACCGGACCGGCCAGCGGCCCCCTTCCCACCTCGTCAATCCCGAAAACCAGCTTTTTGCCTTGTTCACGAAAATGACGTTCGTACTGTGTCATCGCCAGCCAGCGGGCCTTTTCCTGCTCCTGGCGGGCAATTTGCGCTTCCAACTGCCTCCCGATCGCGACGACTCCCTTCCTGCGGTCAGCCAGCAGCTCATCCAGCAGCTGGCGCGGTATCTCTTCCAGGCCGTCAACGTACGCTCGTATTTCCATTATCGACATATCCGCAATCTTCATTGAACCGAATCTCCTCTGCCCTATGTATAAATAAAAAATCGCCTACCGCTAATGGTAGACGTTGTTTACCGCCGATGCAATTCTTTTTCCGGCTGCCTATGGGTTTTGTTCCGCCTGCAGCGAAGAAAGGGGCTTGCCAATCGGTTCGGCCAGCTCCCAGTCGATGGGCCTCTCCAAAGATATCGTTCCCATTTTTCCGGAGCGCAGCTCCCGCAAAAAGATTTCAGCCGCCTTGTCGTAGTCCGCCTCACCGCCGGCAATGAGACAGCCGCGCTTGGCCGCAATCTGTTCGAGCATCTCAATCCGGTCGGCTGGCAGCGCGGACAGCTTGAACCGCTCGAGGAGCCGCTGCGGATAGTAATGCATCATATAAGCAATGGCGTACAGGGCGACTTCGGTAAAATCAATCAGTTCGTCCTTGATTGCTCCGCTGGCCGCCAAACGGAGTCCCACCATCTCATCCTCAAACTTCGGCCACAAAATGCCGGGTGTATCCAACAGCTCCAGTTGATCCCCCACCTTCACCCACTGCTGTGCTTTCGTCACAGCGGGGCGGTCTCCCGTCTTGGCAACGGATCGTTTGGCCAGGCGGTTGATCAGGGAGGACTTGCCCACGTTGGGAATTCCCAAAATCATGGTCCGTACGGCACGAGCCTGCATGCCCTTCTCGGCCCGCCTGGCGAGCATGTCACCTGCCAGTTCCTGACATATTCCAGGCAGGCGATTGACGCCTTTGCCGCTCAGCGCGTCTATCGGCAGCGTCCGCAAACCTTTTTCACGAAAGTACTGCACCCACTGCTCAGTTACCTCCTGATCGGCCATGTCAGCCTTGTTGAGCAGAATCAGGCGCGGCATCCCGGCGACGATCTCATCAATCATCGGATTGCGGCTGGAAAGAGGCAGTCGGGCGTCCAGGAGCTCAATCACCACGTCTATCTGCTTCAATCTCTCCGTTACTTGTCGGCGCGCTTTGGCCATGTGCCCCGGAAACCATTGAATCGTCATAGATGTCACCTACCTTGTCCAGCGGATATGGCTGAGCGGCCAAAAAACAAATTCGGCGCGCCCTACCACTGCTTCAATGTCCACGGAGCCAAGCGCGCGGCTGTCCCGGCTGTTTTGCCGATTGTCACCAAGCACAAAAATCTGCCCTTCCGGCACGGTTACCGGACCAAAATCCTCGGTCAGCGGTTCATTGGCCCCTTTTACTTTTTCCTTGTTTTCCTCCAGATATGGTTCGGGGACTGGATTCCCATTTATATACAGCGTGTCGTCGCGCATCTCCACCGTGTCGCCGGGGACACCAATGACGCGCTTGATGTAGTCTCGATCAGCCTCGGCATGAAAAACGACAATGTCACCGCGCTGAGGTTCCTTAAGGTAGTAGATCGCTTTGTTCACAACCAGTTTTTCGTTGTTGTGCAGAGTTGTCTCCATCGATTCCCCTTCCACGATGAACGGGGCAAACAGGAAGGTTCGGATCAGGAAGGCAAACACGATGGCAATCGCCAAAGCCTTGATCCACTCCCACACCTCGCTTCTGCCTGTGATGGAGGTTTTTTCTTCGCTCATGTCATTGTCCTCCTGCTCCGTGGCGTTCAGTTTCCTCACCCTTGTTAAGAAGAAAAAAGGGGGACTGGAATCCCAGGCCCCCCTTCATGAAAGAATGATGGTGTGTTATTTCGCCTTGATGGGTATGTGTTCCCCCCACCCATGTGTTTACCCGCCTGTGCCGTCCTCTGTTGAAAGAGGAGGTGAGGGGTTGTGAGAAAGGAAAAGGGGGAATACCCGTATTGATTAACGGTGAATCTCCTTGATGCGCGCTGCTTTTCCGACGCGGTTGCGCAGGTAGTACAGCTTCGCGCGGCGAACGCGACCTTGACGTACAAGTTCGATTTTGTCGATCTTCGGCGAATGCAGCGGGAAGGTACGCTCAACACCTACACCGTACGATACTTTGCGCACGGTAAATGTCTCGCTGATCCCGGTGCCGCGGCGGCGAATCACGACGCCTTCAAAAACCTGGATACGCTCGCGCTGACCCTCGATTACCTTTACGTGTACACGTACGGTATCACCTGGCCGGAACGCAGGAAGATCCTGTCTCAACTGTTCTTTTTCCAGTTCACGGATAACTTGGTTCATCTGTCTCCCTCCTTCCGATCAGACGTTCATACTCGCCTTTGCCCAGCCGGACGTCTGCCGACGTACGAGTAGCGGACCGCCTTAGTCAGCGGGCAAAATGCCACAAGAATCATATTACCACACCTGGAATGTCTCGACAAGTCTATTCGCCAGCCTGTCCGCTGTTTTTTTGTTCTTGACGCAGTTCGTCCAGCAGTTCCTTCATCAGCGGTGTCAACTCCATCTGTGCGAGCAGATCCGGCCGCCGCTCCATCGTCCGTCTCAGCGACTCCTTTAAACGCCAGCGTTCAATGTTGGCGTGATGGCCCGATAAGAGAACATCCGGCACCTTCCAGCCGCGATATTCCGCCGGCCGCGTGTAATGGGGGTGTTCCAGCAGTCCGGTGGAGAACGAATCGGCGACAGCCGAACGCTCATTGCCAAGCGCTCCCGGGAGCAGCCGGACCACACTGTCGACGACCACCATGGCTGCCAGTTCACCGCCTGTGAGCACATAATCGCCAATCGATATTTCATCGGTGGCCAGATGCTGCCGGATTCGCTCGTCATAACCCTCGTAATGACCGCAGATCAAAACCAGATGCTGCTCACGAGCCAGCTCCTCCGCCAGGGCCTGGGTGTATGGTCTTCCCTGCGGGCACAGCAGGATAATCCGCGGTTTCTCCTCGCCGACAATCGCTTCCACTGCGTCAAACAGCGGTTCCGGTTTCAGAACCATCCCCCCACCGCCGCCGTACGGCACGTCGTCCACGGTTCCGTGCTTGCTCCTGGAATACTCGCGGAAGTTGACCACATGATACTGTACGAGCCCCTTTTCCTCCGCCTTGCCAAGAATGCTCGAGCCGAGCACGCCCGTGAACATCTCCGGGAACAAGGTGAGTATGTCGATCCGCATGATGGCCTCCTTTTACAGCAGCCCTTCCATCAGGTGGCAGACGACACGCTTGTTTTCGATGTCGACCTGTTTGATGCAGTCGTCAATAAAAGGGAGATAAATCTCGCCCTTAGGTCCCCGGACCACCCAGACATCGTTGGCCCCCGGTGTAAGCACGTCAACAATCTTACCCAACGTTTCCCCTTCGTCTGTCACCACTTCACAGCCGACCAGTTGATGGATGTAATATTCGTCTTCCTCCAGCTCCATCAACTGATCCTCTGTTATTTTAAGCTCGCCGCCCTTAAACTTCTCTACGTCGTTGATGGAATCGTACCCTTCGAACTTCAAAAGTTCAAATCCCTTGTGCTTCCGCCACGATGCCACGGTAACCTCAAGCGGTTCTGCCAACGTCGGATGAAACAAATACAGACGGCTGCCTTTTTTAAACCGCTCCTCGGGGAAGTCGGTGGTGGAGATCACTCGTACCTCGCCGCGCAATCCCTGTGTGTTTACCAACTTGCCCACGCCAAAGTAACGTTTCTCACTCACGCGTCCGACCTCCTTGGCGAATCTCCGCAATTACTCCATCCTTTAAAATGATTTCCGTTCCGCCCATGACTTCATCCCAAACATCGCCCACCTTCACCTGCACACTGCTTTCCACAGTCGTATAGGCAATCTCGCTGCCCAGCGGAAGGTTTTCCACCTGCTTGATCTGAAAGTGAAGCATTTCCAGCTTTTCGCGGCGTACCCGCTCTTCCCGTGCCACGCGCTCCACCGCCAGCTTGTAGGCATCTCCCGGTTTTTTCTGTGCTTCCGCAAGCAGTTTTCGGCCCTGAAACTGCCACTGCTGCAATTCACTTTGCAGTTGTTTCATTTTTTGCCTGTATTCGGACAAGAGGAGTTTGCGGGACGTCTCGGTTATGATCATCTTAACCTGTACAGGACGGAGAATGGTAATCACGGTTCTTCCTCCCTATGTACCCCATATCAAAAAAGCCGGGATGCACACGCTCCCAGCCTTTTTATACGATATCAACCGCAACCCGCTTGTCCGTCTGCACAGCAGCGGCAGCAACCACGGTGCGCAGGGCCTTGGCGATGCGGCCTTGCTTGCCAATGACCTTGCCCATGTCGTCAGGGTGCACGGACAGTTCAAATACAAGCAGTCGCTCTTTTTCCACTGCGTTTACGCGCACTTCTTCCGGATGATCAACCAGAGCCTTTGCGATCGTTTCGATCAACTCTTTCATCACATGACCCCCCGCAAGAAGCGATTACTTGCTGTATTTTGCTTCGTGAACTCGTGCCAGTACACCCGCTTTGGACAACAGGTTGCGCACTGTGTCGGTCGGAGCGGCGCCATTGAGAATCCACTTTACAGCCTTGTCTTCATCGATTTTGACAACAGCCGGCTGCGCTACTGGATTGTAGTAGCCGATTTCCTCAATGAAGCGGCCGTCGCGCGGGGAGCGGGAGTCTGCCACCACTACGCGGTAGAACGGATTCTTCTTGGAACCCATCCGCTTCAGACGAATCTTAACTGCCATCGTGTCTCACCTCCTGTTATGATCAACGCTTTTCGCGTCGCCAGTCATCACTTTATCTGAACTATCGCGGCTTAAGCCCAACGGGCACTGCCGCGAAGAGAGTTCACAAATTCATTACTTGAATGGGGGTTTGAAGTTAAAGGGAAAATTGTTCGGCGCCTTGCCTGCAAACGGCAGTTTCAAGCCTTTTTTCTTTCCCTTTTTCATCATTTTGTCAGCTGCCCCGGAGAACTGCTTCATCATCTTTTTCATCTCTTCAAACTGCTTGATGAAACGGTTCACTTCCTGCACGCTTGTGCCGCTGCCAGCAGCGATCCGCTTGCGGCGGCTGGCATTCAGGAGATCGGGGTTGGCCCGCTCCGCCTTGGTCATGGACTTGACGATCGCCTCCGTACGGGCAAGCTGTTTCTCGTCCACTTTAAGGTCTTTCATCGCCTTTCGGTTCATCCCCGGCAGCATCCCCAGCAGGTCCTCCAGCGGTCCGAGCTTGCGCATCTGCTCCATCGATTCGAGGAACATGTCGAAGGTAAACTCCCCTTGGCGCATCTGCTGTTCCATCTGCTTCGCCTTTTCGGCATCGACCGCTTCCTGGGCCTTTTCGATCAGGCTCAGCACATCCCCCATGCCGAGAATCCGCGAGGCCATCCGATCCGGGTAAAATGGCTCCAGGCTGTCAAGCTTTTCACCCATGCCCGCGAACTTGATCGGCTTGCCGGTAACCGCCTTGACCGAAAGAGCGGCACCTCCCCGGGTATCACCGTCCAGTTTGGTCAGAATGACACCGGTTATCTCCAACTGGTTGTTGAAGCTTTCCGCCACATTTACGGCATCTTGACCCGTCATCGCGTCGACAACGAGCAGGATCTCGTCCGGCTTGGCCACTTCGCGAATCTGCTGCAGTTCATCCATAAGCGCTTCGTCGATGTGCAGGCGGCCTGCCGTATCGATCAGCACATAGTCGAGGTGCTGTTCTTTGGCGTAATCAATCGCCTGCCGCGCGATGTCGACCGGACTTATCTGATCGCCAAGCGCAAACACGGGTACACCAACCTGCTCCCCCAGCACCTGCAGCTGTTTAATCGCCGCTGGCCGGTAAATATCTCCCGCCACCAGCAGCGGTTTGCGGTTTTGCTTGAGCAGGTATTTGGCCAGTTTGCCCGTCGTGGTCGTCTTCCCTGCGCCCTGCAGACCGACCATCATGACAACGGTTGGCGGCTTGGCTGCCGCAGCGATCTTGGCGACGTCACCGCCCATTAACTGCGTCAGTTCTTCGTTGACCACCTTGATCACCATCTGACCAGGCGTCAAACTCTTCAACACTTCCTGGCCGACGGCCCGCTCCTTGACACGGGCGACAAACTCCTTGACCACCTTGAAGTTGACGTCCGCTTCCAGCAAGGCGAGGCGTACCTCGCGCATTGCTTCGTTTACGGCAGCTTCGTCAATCTTGCCTCTGCCGCGCAGTTTATCAAAAGCACTTTGCAACCGACTTGCCAAGCTTTCAAATGCCATGTGCGCCCCTCCTAGTCCATCTCTGAGAGTTGGTGGAGCAAAGAAAGCAGTTCATCTCTTGCATCGCCAGCGGGGAGCTCTTCCGCCAGGATGTTCATGCGGGCGTACAGCTTCTTGCGCAGTTCGTGCCGAGCCGCAAGCTGCAGCTTCTGCTCGTACTCGAACAACTGCTTCTCCGCCCGCTTGATGTGATCGTACACCGCCTGCCGGCTGACCTCGTACATCTCAGCAATCTCGCCCAGCGACAGATCATCCAGGTAGTAAAGCTCCAGGTATTCACGCTGCTTCCCTTTTAACAGAGGCGCGTAAAAGTCGAACAAGAGATTCACCTGATTGGTCTTTTCCAACATGAAGAACCAATCCTTTGCCGTTTCCTCGGTTGCGACGCTGTAAAGGAATTTGCCTTTACAAGACCATAACTAATACTACCCAAAACCGCAGGTGCTGTCAAGGATTTTTATTGACATCCTGCTCCGCTGTCTCTTCCTGCTCGATCAGTCCGGCGAACAAAGCGTGTACGAACTGCTCTGGATCAAACGGCTGCAAATCGTCCATCTTCTCACCCAGGCCCACGTACTTCACCGGCAGATTCAGCTCGTTGCGGATGGCAATCACGATCCCGCCTTTGGCTGTCCCATCAAGCTTGGTCAGGACGATACCGGTCACGCCTGCTGCCTGGCCGAATGTCCTGGCCTGCGAGAGGGCGTTCTGGCCGGTCGTGGCATCGAGAACCAGCAGCACTTCGTGCGGTGCTCCGGGCACTTCCCGCTGTACGACGCGATAAATCTTGTTCAACTCTTCCATCAGGTTGACCTTGTTCTGCAGACGCCCGGCTGTGTCGCAGAGCAGCACATCCACTCCCCGCGATTTGGCCGCCTGCATCGCATCGTAGATCACGGCCGCCGGATCGGCGCCTTGGGCGTGTCGGATTACCTCTGCTCCCACGCGCTCTCCCCATACTTCCAACTGCTCGATGGCAGCGGCACGAAACGTATCGCCCGCAGCCAGCAGCACCTTGTAACCCTGCTGCTTCAGCATATGGGCCATTTTGCCGATTGTTGTCGTTTTGCCAACCCCGTTGACGCCGACGAACAGGATCACATTGAGTCGTCCCTTTTCAATGGAGAGACCGGTATTCTGCTCACCGTCGTGCTGCAAGAGCGCCACCAGCCGTTCAGAGAGAATCGGCTGCAGCTCGCGCGCACTCTCAATCTTCTGCTTGCGCACCTCGTCCCGCAACCCGTCAATCAGTTCCATCACGGTGGTTACCCCGACGTCGGCGCCGATCAGGATTTCCTCCAGTTCTTCAAAAAAATCTTCGTCGATCTTCTTGTAACGGCGGACCAGTTCTTCCACCTTGCCGACAAGGACGTCCCTGGTTTTGGTCAACCCTTCCGTAAACTTTTGGGTAACCTCTCCTGATTTTTGCACGATCTTGTCGCGCAGCTTCTTGAAAAAACTCACCAGCGCTCCTCCTATCGTCCTTCAGGTATCCTATGATGCCGTTTCCATCAGTTTTTTTGTATCTTCCAGCTTTACCGAAACCAGTTTGGAGACACCGCCTTCCTGCATCGTGATGCCGTACAGCACATCGGCATTTTCCATCGTTCCCTTGCGGTGGGTGACACAGATAAACTGAGTCTGCTTGCTGAAGCGGTGCATGTACTCGGCGAAACGGGTCACGTTGGCCTCGTCCAGTGCCGCTTCCACCTCGTCCAGCACGCAGAAAGGCACCGGCTTCACCTTGAGAATGGCAAACAGCAGCGCCATCGCAGTAAAGGCCCGTTCACCCCCCGACAGAAGGGCCAGGTTTTGGAGTTTCTTGCCGGGCGGCTGCGCGACGATGTCAACGCCCGTCTCCAGGATGTTGTCAGGCTGTGACAAGGCCAAATCGGCCCTTCCCCCGCCGAACAGCTCGACGAACACCTCCTGGAATTGGACGCGTATTTCTTCAAATGTCTCCCGAAAGCGGCGGGACATCTCTTCGTCCATCTCCGCGATGACCTGGTACAGCATCTCCTTGGCTTCGTTCAGGTCCGCCTCCTGCGTTTTGAGAAACGTGAGCCGTTCGGAGAGGCGTTCGTACTCTTCAATGGCACCGAGATTTACCGTCCCCAAGGCGGCCATTTCTTTTTTGAGCCGAGCGACAATTTGCTGTTGTTCCTGGATGTCTCCCCGGGGCGGATGTTGCTGTTTGGCCAGTTCATAGCTGAGTTCGTACTCTTCCGAGAGCTTGGTCAGCAAGTGATCCAGTTCTACATCAAAACGGTTCGCCTTTACCTCTTCCTGATGCAGGTGCTCTTCTTGTTTTTTCACCTGTTTCAGCACTTCTTTCGCATCTGCTTCCAACTGTTCCTGGCGGGCGTACAGCGTCGCGCGCTCGCTGCGCCTTTCCTGAATCAACGATGTTACCCGTTCCTTGTCCTGCCGCCGCTCAGCGATCTTTTCATCCAATTGCTTTAAGGATTCCTTGCTTTCCTCATCCTGCTGGTCCAACTGGGCCAGTGTTTCGTTTGCTTCTGCCCATTCCCGTTTCAGCGTTTCAAGCTGCTGTCCGAGCCGTTCCACCTGTTCGCTGCGGGACTGGTGCTCTTGCTTCACCTGCGCAGCCTGTATTTTCAGGCTGGTGATTCGCTCGTTCATCTCTTCCTTGCTGGAGAGCTGCTGCTGCCGTTTTGTTTCGGCTGCAGCAATCTGTTCCGTCAACTGGCGCTCTACCTGGACAAGCTGCTCCAACCGCTGCTTTTGTTCATTCGCGCTGCGCTCGGCTTCCTTCATCTCCCGCCGGTAGCCCTCCAAATCCTGGTCGACAACAAACAGCCGTTCGGCAATTGTCTTTCCTTCCGCTTCCGTCTGCTGGATCAGCCCTTTCTGCTCCTGCTCCTTGACGCGCAGGGTTTCTCCCTGGTTGCGCAGCTGTTCCTGCTGTTGTTCCATGTTCCTGATTTCTGCCGTCAACTTCTCTATCTTCGCACGCTGTTCGTCGATCGCCTTGTCCGTTTCCGCCAGCAAGGTCTCGAGTTCCTCGGCCTGTCGGCTCCGCCCCAGCAGATTGGCTGTATTTTTCTTCAGGGCGCCACCGGTCATCGAGCCGCCGGCATTGACCAAATCGCCTTCCAGAGTGACAACCCGGTAGCGATAGCTGCAGGTGCGCGCAACCTGATTGGCCTGTTCCAGGGTCTCGGTGACAATGACATTGCCCAGCAGCGAGTCTACAATCGAACGGTAGAGAGAGTCCGCGGAAACCAGCTGACTGGCGATCCCGACCACACCGGCCGACCGTTCGACTGCTCGCCGGTCACTTTCCTGCAGGGTACGAGGCCGGATCACGTCGAGCGGCAGAAAGGTGGCTCTGCCCAGGTTGTTCTGTTTTAGATAGGCAATCGCTTTGCGGCCGACTGCTTCATCGTCGACTACGACGTATTGCTGCGCGGCGCCGAGGGCAACTTCAATAGCTGTTTCCACTTTTTCCGGTACTTTGACCAGTTCGGCCACAGCTCCGTGAATTCCCCGGAACCCCTTTTCCCGCGCTTTCAGGATTTCCTTTACACCCTGCTGGAATCCGGCGAACTCGCTTTGCATCTCTTTTAGCAGATCAAGGCGCGACTTGAGCGCTTCGCGGCGCTGTTCGTACTGATGGAGCTGACGGCGGGCGCTCTCTGCCTGGTCCTGCCTCTCGCGAACCCCATCCATCAACCGGTGATACTGATTCAGCGTCTCTTCAATCGTTTTTTGCAGAGCGGCCACGTCCCGCTGGTACATCTCCAGCTTGTCCAGCCGGTCCCGCTCTTCCTGAACCAGCCGGTCCCGCTCCTTGAGCAGGCGTTCCACGCGCGTCTGATGGGCAGCGAGCAGCTGCTCTGCGTGGCGTACGTCGTTGCGCAGGTTGGCCATCTCGTTTAACGTCTCAAAGTAGTCGCTTTTCAAAGACTCTACGTCATCGGTCAGCGCCTGAAGCATGTCGGCGTACGAGTTTTCCGCTTCAACCAGAGAGGCCTCTGCCTGCTGCAAACGGGCCTCCGCTTCTGCCAGCCGCTTCTGCTCCTCAGCGAGCTGCTCTTCCACTGCCCGCTGTTTCTCGGTCAGCCGATGCATCGCTTCCAGCGTCTGCTGTCGATTGGCGGCCAGGTTGCGCTGCCGTTCCTTCAGTACTTCCCGCTGCCCCTCCGCTTTTTCCACCTCTTCGCTTACGGCCAGCAGTGCCTGCTGCAGCTCCTCGATCGACTGATCGATCTGACTGACGTGGTACCGCGCCTCCTCCAGGTTGGCTTCGTGGGTTGCCGCATTGGCGGACAGGGCCGCCAATTCCTCGCGCAGTTGATTGACCCGCTCGGACGACTCCTGCCACCTGGCATGGGCCGCCTCGATCTGCTGGACATAGAGGGCGACTTCATGTTCGGTCAGCTGCTGCTTGAGCGCCTGATACGCCTTCGCTTTCTCGGCCTGTTCCGCCAAGGGTTCCACCTGCTCTTCCAGTTCGCTCGTAATATCGTGGATGCGCACCAGGTTCTGTTCGGTCTCGTCCAGCTTTTTCTCCGCTTCCCGTTTCCTCGTCTTGTATTTGACAATACCAGCCGCCTCTTCAAAAATGCCGCGTCTATCTTCCGGTTTGGTGCTGAGGATTTCCTCAATTCGTCCCTGTCCGATAATCGAGTACGCCTCTTTGCCGACACCCGTATCCATAAACAGCTCCATGATGTCTTTTAACCGGCAGGAACGGTTGTTGATGGAGTATTCACTTTCTCCCGAACGGTATACCCGCCGGGTTATCGTTACTTCCGAATACTCAACACCGAGGGATTGGTCGGTATTGTCCAGGGTGAGCGAGACTTCCGCAAAATTGACCGGTTTTCGCGTATCACTGCCGGCAAAAATGATATCTTCCATCTTGGCGCCGCGCAGCGATTTGGCACTTTGTTCGCCGAGAACCCAGCGAATCGCATCGGAAACATTGCTTTTGCC
Source organism: Brevibacillus sp. (assembly GCA_017656235.1). Lineage (GTDB taxonomy): Bacteria > Bacillota > Bacilli > Brevibacillales > Brevibacillaceae > Brevibacillus_E. The sequence continues at coordinate 318,382 of JACDOF010000001.1, read as the reverse complement.
GCTGCCGTTGGGGCCGACCACTGCCGTTACGCCCGGTACGAACTCCAACTCCGTTCGATCGGCGAACGATTTGAATCCGATCAACTCCAAGCGCTTTAAATACATCCTCCAACCCCCTATGTATCCTCGCCAAACGATCTGAAAAGTGTGGTTCAACAACTGTTTTATTTTATCACAGGTGGTGCCGTTGTCGAAGCACCAAAGTGACAGCCTGCACCACAAACAACATCCCGACCCTTCTGCCTGCACAAGAAGAATCGGGATGTTGTTTGTTCCTGACTACTTCGTCCCCAGTTCCATCAGCGCGCGAGCGGCGGCTCGCTGCTCCGCTTCCTTCTTGGAACGGCCCACGCCGGTTCCCAATGGTTTGTCGTTCAAGAGCACTTCCGAGACGAACTCCCGGTTATGGGCCGGTCCCCTCTCCTGTATGATCCGATACTGGATTTCACCCAAATTTTCCTGCTGGACGAACTCCTGCAGCTGACTTTTAAAATCCGTGATCTGTGTAAACTCTCCCTTGTCGATTCGCGGGTAGACGTATTTCTCCATAAAACGGAAAACGACATCCAGCCCCTGGTCGAGATACAGGGCACCAATAAACGCTTCGAAAACGTCTGCCAAAAGAGCAGGGCGCTGCCTGCCCCCTGTCAGCTCTTCGCCTTTGCCGAGAAGGACCAGATCTCCAAACCGGAGAAGCTGCGCGAACTTGACAAGAGACGGTTCACACACGATTGCTGCGCGAAGCTTCGTCATCTCTCCCTCGCTCATCTTGGGGAACGACTTGTACAAAAACTGGGAGACGGTCAACTCCAACACGGCATCTCCGAGGAACTCCAGCCGTTCGTTGTCGCTGATCCGTTTCCCTTTTTGTTCATTCACGTAGGAAGAATGGGTGAACGCCTGCCGCAAGACGCTTTCGTCTCGAAAGCGAATACCGATTTCTTCTTGCAACTGCGCAAAGTCCAATCGCCTTCACCACCTTCCCGCACCTTGTCCGCTCATCCCTGCTTTGCCTGTTACGGTGTATAACGCTTCAGGACGATAGTGGCGTTGTGTCCGCCGAAACCAAAGGTATTGGACATCGCCACCTCAACGTCTGCCCGGCGGGCCTGGTTGGGCACATAATCGAGATCACACTCGGGATCGGGATTCTCCAGGTTGATTGTTGGAGGCAGGATCTGATCGCGCAGGGCAAATGCAGTTGCAATTGCCTCGACCGCTCCTGTAGCGCCGAGCAGGTGACCCGTCATGGACTTGGTCGAGCTGACCGCCATGCGATACGCATGGTCACCGAATACCATCTTGATCGCACTGGTTTCGGCCACGTCGCCCGGTCCCGTCGAGGTGCCATGGGCATTAATATACCCAACCGCTGTGGAATCGATTTGAGCATCCTGCAGCGCGTCCTTCATGCAGCGCGCCGCTCCTTCTCCACCGGGTGAGGGAGCAGTGATGTGGAATGCATCGCCGCTCATGCCATAGCCGATCACTTCGGCCAGAATTTGCGCCCCGCGTTTTTGGGCGTGCTCCAGTTCTTCCATAATGAGCACTCCCGCGCCTTCACCCATGACAAAGCCATCGCGATCCCGATCAAACGGCCGGCTTGCCTTTTCCGGCTCGTCGTTGCGGGTGGACATGGCTTTTGCCGAACAGAATCCGGCAAACGCCATCGGGCTTATGGTCGCTTCCGCTCCACCGGCGATCATCACGTCTGCCTTGCCGTACTGCACCAACTTAAAAGCGTCACCAATCGCATTGGTTCCGGTTGCGCAGGCGGTAATCGCAGAGGAAGCAGGGCCTTTGGCTCCCAGTTCGATCGACACTTGTCCGGTCGCCATGTTGGCAATCATCATCGGGATAAAAAACGGGCTGACCCGACGGGGGCCTTTTTCCAGCAGTACCTTGTGCTGTTCTTCCCAGGTTGTCAATCCGCCAATCCCCGAACCAATATAGACCCCGACCCGGTGAGCGTTTTGTTCGTTGATATCCAACCTGGCGTCCTGAACCGCCATCTTCGCAGCAGCGATGGCAAACTGCACGAACCGATCCGTACGGCGAATCTCCTTTTTGTCCAGATACTGCTCAGGGGCAAAGTCTTTCACTTCACCTGCTATTTGCGTCGGATAGTCGGAGGCGTCAAACGACGTGACGCGGCCGATGCCGGATTTGCCCGCAAGGAGGTTGTTCCAAAACGTGGTCGCGTCGTTACCTACCGGTGATATTACGCCAACACCGGTTATCACCACTCTTCGTCTCATTCTGTTCACCTCTGTATCGTGTGTGACTGGGCATCTGCATCTATTCATGATCGGACCGTTGGCCCCGTGTTCATCTCCATAAGGAAAAACCGACGTTTGGCTGAAGGGCTTCGTGTTCCCATAGCGGTGCCGCATAAGCGAAGGGAGGAGTCCCGCGCGAGGCGAGACTCCTGACTACTCTTACTTGTGGGATTCTATGTAACTTACAACTTCACCCACAGTCGAGATTTTTTCAGCGTCTTCGTCGGAAATCTCCAAATCGAACTCGTCTTCCAGTTCCATGACGAGCTCCACGACATCCAGGGAGTCGGCACCCAGATCTTCTTTAAAGGATGCCTCCAGCGTAACCTTGGACTCGTCAACCCCGAGACGGTCAACGATGATCTTTTTCACACGCTCAAAAGTATCTGCCATCTTTGTTCACCCCCTCTCCAGTATTATACAGAATGTCCCTGCCAAACACCATTTAGCCCATGTACATACCGCCATCGACGTGCAGCGTCTGACCGGTCATGTACCCCGCCGCGTCAGAGGCGAGGAAGCAAACCACCTGGGCGATATCGTCAACCTGGCCAAAACGGGCCAGCGGAATCTGAGTCAGCATGTTCGCTTTCACGTCGTCGGCCAGTTTATCGGTCATGTCCGTCTCGATAAAACCGGGCGCAACCGCATTGACCGTGATGCTGCGGGATGCCAGCTCGCGGGCCGCAGTCTTGGTCAGTCCGATTACGCCGGCCTTGGCGGCCACATAGTTGGCCTGACCGGGATTGCCCAGGACACCGACGACGGAGGTGATGTTGATGATGCGGCCGGAACGCTGTTTCATCATGGGCCGGGTGGCCGCCTTGATGCAGTTAAACACACCTTTCAGGTTGGTGTCAATCACTTCATCCCACTCTTCGTCCTTCATCCTCATCAACAGGTTGTCACGCGTGATCCCCGCATTGTTGACGAGAATGTCGATGCGATCAAACTGGTCAAGCGCCATCTTGAACATCTCGTTCACTTCTTCCGCGTTGGCCACATTGGCGCGAATCTTGATCGCCTTTTTGCCGAGTGCCTGAATACTCTCCACCGTGTCCTGGGCGGCTGCTTCGCTGCCTGCGTAGTTGACCACCACGTCAGCGCCGGCCTCTGCCAGTCTGATCGCAATCGCTTTGCCGATCCCCCGCGAGGCGCCTGTGACAAGCGCAACTTTACCCGTCAGCATAATACCCCTCCATTCACCAGTTGTTCAAGTGCGGCCACATCCTGGACAGAATGGACCGCCACCTCTTTCGGCGCAATCTTTTTGATCAGACCGGTCAGCACCTTGCCCGGGCCGATCTCCACAAAGGTCGTAACCCCCGCTGCAACCATGTACTGAACCGAATCTTCCCACAGCACCGGAGAGGCCACCTGCTGCACGAGACTGTCTTTGATTTCAGCAGCATGCCTCACGGGACGGGCTGTTACATTGGCAACGACCGGAACATCCGCATCCCGAATGGTCACATCCGCCAGTACGGCGGCCAGCTTTTCCGCAGCCGGTGTCATCAACGATGAATGGAACGGACCGCTGACATTCAGCGGCATGACCCGTTTGGCTCCCGCTTCTTTGGCCTGATCTCCGGCCAGTTTGACGCCTTCCGCACTGCCGGAGATGACAATTTGCCCCGGACAGTTGAGATTGGCCAACTGGACAGGGTGGCCGCCGGCACTTACCGCATCGCAAACCTCCTGCAGCAACGACCGCTCCAGGCCAAGTACCGCAGCCATTGCGCCCTTACCGGCCGGTACCGCCTCTTCCATGAACTGACCGCGCAAACGTACCGTTTTGACCGCGTCGGCGAAATCGAGCGCTCCTGCCGCCACCAAGGCGGAATATTCACCCAGGCTGTGTCCGGCGACAAAGTCGGGGACGGCCTGAGGCAGTTTCTCACGCAGCGCAGCGAGAACAGCCACGCTGGCCGCAAGAATCGCCGGCTGCGTGTTGGCGGTCAGGCGCAGTTCGTCTTCAGGTCCTTCAAAACAGAGTGAGGAGAGCGAAAAGCCCAAAGCGCGGTCGGCTTCACGAAATATCTGCCCGGCCATCTCCGAGTGTTCTGCCAGTTCCGCTCCCATCCCGACAAATTGTGATCCCTGGCCGGGAAAGACGAATGCCACTTTGCTCATCACCTATCCACTCCTTTACGCCCTTTGGAATGTCCACTTCAACAGGGTTGCCCCCCATGTCAACCCGCCGCCAAACCCGACCAGAACCACATGATCGCCTTCCTTTACCCGGCCTGCTTCCAGTGCTTCATCCAACGCGACCGGAATGGAGGCGGAAGACATGTTGCCATAGCGGTCAAGGTTGACGACCACCTTTTCTTCCGACAAGCCAAACCGCTTGATTGCCGCGTCAATAATGCGCAGGTTCGCCTGGTGCGGCACCAGCAGATCGAGCTCCTCCCGACTCACTCCCGCTTTTTCCAGCACGGCTTCCGTAGACGAGTTCATGACCCTGACGGCGAACTTGAATACTTCACTGCCCGACATGGAAATGTAATGCAGGCGATTGGCAACCGAATCAGTGGAAGCCGGAATGCGTGAACCACCTGCCGGCAGGCTCAGCAGCGGACCGCCGGAACCTTCCGCCCCCAGTTCAAACGCCTGAAATCCGGACCCCTGCGGCACCGGACCGAGAAGCGCCGCCCCAGCGCCGTCGCCAAACAGCACGCATGTGTTGCGGTCGGTGTAGTCGGTAATTTTGGAGAGTGTTTCCACGCCAACCACCAATACGTAACGATACAGACCGTTGGCGATAAACTGGCTGGCTGTTGCAATGCCGTAAATAAAACCGGTGCAGGCAGCGGAAACGTCCAGGGCCGCCGCCTTGCTGGCGCCCAACCTGTCCTGCAGGAGGCAGGCCGTGGAGGGAAACATCATATCGGGCGTGACCGTTGCAACGATAATCATGTCCAGTTCCTGAGCGCTGATGTTTGCTTTCGTCAGCGCCTTTACCGCCGCTTCGTAAGCCAAATCCGAGGACGCCTGGTCAGCAGAAGCAAGGCGTCGCTCGCGAATTCCCGTCCTCGTCACAATCCATTCGTCAGAGGTATCCACCATTTTTTCCAGATCGGCATTGGTCAGCACCCTCTCCGGTACGTAGGAACCAGTTGCGTAGATTCCCACCGGACGCAGTTCCCTCATCGCTTTCACTCACTTTCTATCCGCAATTCCGTTTCCAAAACTTTTTGAATCCAGCCGTTGACGTCCTGGGAGGCAAAACGGGCGGCCACCTGAAGGGCGTTTTTGATCGCCCGCTGATCCGATGAGCCGTGTGCCTTAAATACCGGCCGGCGGAGTCCCAGGAGCGGGGCCCCGCCGTATTCGGCATAATCCATCCGCTCCTTAAACAGTTTGAGACTGGGTTTTAAAATGGATGCCGCTACTTTATTCAAGAGAGTGGACGTCATTTCCTGCTTGAGCAGGGAGAAGATTGTTGAGGCAGCCCCTTCGAGTGCCTTCAGTGTCACATTTCCCACAAATCCGTCACACACCAGGACATCGCATGGGCCGCGCATGATATCGCGAGCCTCAACATTTCCGACAAAGTTGATATTGCCGGCCTGTTTCAACAGCGGGAACACCGCTTTGCTTAATTCGTTGCCTTTCGCTTCCTCTGTTCCCACATTCAGCAGTCCCACGGCAGGTTTTTCGTAGCCGAGCACTTTTTCTGCGTACAGGCTGCCCATAATCGCGTACTGCAGCAGATGAAGCGGTTTGGCGTCCATGTTGGCACCGACGTCCAGGAGCAGCGTCACTTTTCCCTTGGTGTTGGGAATTACGGCCGCCAGCGCCGGACGCTCGATGCCGTTCATTCGTCCAGCGATCAACAGACCTGCTGCCATCAGGGCACCTGTATTGCCGGCGGAAATCGCTGCATCCACCTTCAGGTCGCGGGCCATCTCAACCGTCACGACCAGTGACGAATCTTTTTTTCTGCGGACTGCCCGGACCGGTTCGTCTTCGGCTTCGATCACTTCAGACGCATGATGAATCTCTATGCCTGAAGGAGCGGAAGCAGGCAGATGCTTGCGTATTTCCGCCTCATCTCCGACCAATACAACCTGTAACACCGGGTTTTCCTGCACCGCTTCCACCGCTCCGAGAACGGTGCTGCGCGGAGCATGGTCTCCCCCCATCGCATCCAAAGCAATTCTCAAACGTATATCCTCCTCTGTGTAACCAGTGACTGTTTCACAACTGTTGGCCTTCAGGAGACGCGAAAGACGCGAAATGTGGCGGTAAACACGGTCTCTCCCTGCACTTTGGTCTCGACGCGAACTTTACTTTCCTCTCCGTTACGGCTTCGTACCGTCGCTTTGGCGACGAGTTTCTCGCCCAGTTTGACCGGGCGGACGAAACGAATTCGCGCTGAGGCGGTCAGCGCCACCTCGGCATCGATCACCGCTACAGCCAGTGAATTGGCCTGCGCAAATATGTAATGCCCTCTGGCAATTTTCGTGCGGGCAAAGACGTGTTCCGGCTTGATTTCGAGCACAGAGAATGCGTGCGAGTCAAGCTGGATTTCGATCACCTCGCCGATCACTTCGTCGATGTCGAGTGAGCGGATCGAGTCCAGATTACGCTCCGCAACCGACTTGATTCGTTCACGCAATTCCGGTATCCCCAACTCCAGCCGATCGAGGCGAATCGTCTGGATGCTCACGCCAAACAGGTTGGCCAAATCCTCGTCAGTCGCAAACGGATTTTCTCTCAACGTTTGTACCAAACTCGTCTGGCGGTCTTTTTTGGATAAACGCGCGATAGTCGACACCCCCACCGGCAAGTTGAAACGCGGCATGCGCCAGGCCGTAGGCGGGCGGCGATGCCTATTTCTGCAGAATGAACGCAGCGAACCGAGCTGGCACCATTACTAGCAGTTTATAATACCTGGTCCCAATTTAGTATAGGATAACCGTCTTTGTTTGACAACCCGAAGTGAGCGCGAAAAACGCCCCACTCGTGTTCACATGCTGAAGGGGCCAAATGTCCTGCTCGCGCTGTTGCCTGACCATCGTAGAAAAAATAAAAAAGCAAGGTGGATTCACCCTGCTTTCTGCCTTACTTCACAACTTTTTCCCCTTTATAGGTTCCGCAGCTCGGGCAAACGCGATGGGCCAGTTTGTACTCGCCGCAGTTGTCGCACTTGACCATGCCGGGGATTTCCAGTTTGAAGTGCGTACGACGCAGTCTTTTGCGGGTTTTGGACGTTCTCCGAAAAGGTACTGCCATTTTCTAACACCTCCTTCAAATGGCGTTCAAAAATGAAGCCCTCGATCACCAGCGTGATCTTGGCCACATCTTGAAAACAGATTCACGAATCCTTGAAAAAATCGGCAAGTCCCGCCAGACGGGGATCGATCCGCTCATTCTTACACGAGCAGGTCTCTTCGTTGCGGTTTACGCCGCAGGTTGGGCACAGCCCGCGACAGTCGTCCGCACAAAGCGGAAAAGCCGGGATGGCGAGCAAAAAGTCCTCCTGCAATACCGGAGCAAGCTCGATCTCGTCATCCTCCACCAGATGGATCTCGGCGTCCTCGTCCAACTCGACGTCCGCATCAGCAGGGGCAAACGTCTCCGAAAACGGAATGGAAACCTGGCTGCGAAACCGTTTCAGGCAGCGCGCACAGGCGTAGTCCACTTCCGCCTTCATCTCGCCCTTGACGTAGTACAGATCCCCCAGCTTGACAGCTTCGCCGTTTACCTCCACAGGGCTTAAGCCGCGGATCTCCTGGTGCCGATGTTTCAGTTCAATAGGATCGAGGGTGGTCCGAAAAGGCAGCGGTTCGCCCTTCCGCTGTCCTAATTCAGTCAGCTTCAAGTTCATTGGTTTCACCTCGAACACAACAAGGATGATTATAGCTGTTTTTCTCAAGCTTTGTCAACCATTTTTCCTTGACAGGCACACGAGATCGCCGCGACCTGTTTGCCAAAAAGGACTCGCTTCCACTACACTGAAAAGAGGCGCTGCCGGTGTTGATGAGCGCTGTGGCGCCGTTTCTTACACCTGCAGGGATGATTATCGAAAAAGCGGAGGATTTCACATGCGAACCGTCGGCCTCGTCGTAGAATACAATCCACTGCACAATGGGCATCAGTATCATTTCCGTGCAGCAAAACAGGCTGCTAATGCCGATGCCTGTGTGGCCGTAATGAGCGGAAACTTTTTGCAGCGGGGTGAGCCTGCACTCGTCTCCAAGTGGGCCAGGGCAGAGATGGCCCTCCACATGGGCATTGATCTGGTGATTGAACTGCCCGTCCCCTTTGCCACTGCCAATGCCGAGATATTTGCGCTCGGCGCGATTTCCTTGTTGGACCGGTTGGGAGTGGTGGACGCTGTCTGTTTTGGCAGCGAAAGCGGCGAAATCGGGTGGATGCGGGAGCTGGCCAAAGCGCTGGCAGTAGAACCGCCCGTTTTTTCCGAGCGTGTAAAAGCCGGTTTGTCGGCCGGTCTTTCCTACCCGCTCGCTTACGCCCGTGCTGCCCAGGCATACATGCGCCGGCTCGGGTACGACCAGGTGCCAATCGATCAACCAAACAACATTCTGGGTCTGAACTACCTGCTTGCCCTGGAACGGTTGGGCAGCCGAATGGAAGCGGTGACGATCAAACGGCAGAAGGCGGGCTATCACCAGGAGACGATCACCGACCAGCAAATCGCCAGTGCCACGGCGCTGCGCAAGCTGTTGTTTTCACAAGGAACCGAGCTGGACGAGCTGGCTCCGTTTGTCCCGCGGACGACGCTCGCGGTTCTTCAAAGGGAATTCGCCGCCAAGAGGGGGCCCATGCACTGGGAGAGGTTTCGGCACCCCCTTTTCCATCGTCTGCTGCAGTTGTCGCCCGATCGGCTGGCTGCCTATCATGAAGTGGAGGAAGGCGTTCAATTCCGCTTGATGGAGGCAGCCAAAAACAGCAGCAGCGTGCAGGAATTGATCAGCCGGGTCAAGACGCGCCGCTTTACCTGGAATCGGCTGCAGCGGATGCTCCTGGCCGTCCTGCTCGACCTGACCAAGCCGCAAATCCAGCACTTCCGCTTAAAAGAGGGCGCTCCCTACGCGCGCATCCTTGGATTTAACGAAAAAGGGCAGCAGCTGCTCAATCGGGCCAAACAACTTGGCACACTGCCGCTGATCAGCAATGCCCGTGACGGCCTTCATCCGATGCTTGACCTGGATATTGCCGCCAGTTCCCTCTATCAACTTGCCATGCCGCAGGCTGAAACGGATGGTTTCGTTCTCACTCACGAATATCGCCTCCATCCACTCAGGATGACTTCGGCTCCAGCTTCGTGAGGTAGTCAATGGCATCCTGCACCGTTTTTACCGGGACAACCCGCATGTCTGTTCCGATCCGGCGAGCCGTGTCCAACGCCTCCTGATAGTTGGAACGGCCTTCTGCCTCTTCGTCGGCGGGGGCAAAGAATATGTCGGCACCGGCAGTGTCAGCAGCGATAACCTTGTGGTTGACCCCGCCAATCCGGCCCACAGAACCGTCAAACAGGATCTCCCCTGTTCCGGCTATCCGATAACCACGCGTCAGGTTCAGCTCCTTGGTAAGCTGGTCGTAAATCTCCAGGGTCATCATCAGGCCAGCAGAAGGACCGCCAATGTTGCGGGAAGAAACAGTCACCTTTTTGGGCACCTCAATCTTCTGATGGTTGCTCACGCTGATCCCCAGTCCGGCGCGGCCGGCTTCCTCTGTTCCGGCAGCCAGGTCGATCAGGGTCAATTGGCGGGTCTCTTCCGTTTGTCCGCGCAGGTATGTAACCTCAACCCGCTCACCCGGGTTTCTGGTTGACAGGTAGTTCAGCAGCTCCTGCATGGTCCGGATTTCGGTTTCGTTCAACCGGACGATTACATCTCCCGGCTTCAGCACGTGTTTCGCCGGAGAGTTTTCCGTGATCCGCACAACCTCAACACCCCGGTTTTCAATTGTTACATCATGTCCCGCCAACCGAAAGGCAACCGCACTGGCCAAAAGCTGCGAGTTTTCCATCGCCAAAAGTTCCCGCTGGGTAAACTCTTCACCAGTCTCTCCGGGCAGGAGAAATTTCTCCTGCTCAATGAGTTCCGCTGAAGGAGACAGTTGAGCGTACAGGTACCAGAAAGGCGTAGCCTGCCCCATCCGTACCGTGGTGAGCATAAAGGCACCTTCCCTGTTCTTCTCGCCTCCCTCCACCTCGATCATTGCTCCCAATTCGACTGCCGAGCCTGGCCTGGTGACGTAATAGGGCAGCGGGTAGTTGACCGCCATCGCGATTACCATTCCCGCCAGCAGGACAAGCAGGAGGCGCAGGCGATGCCGCCGGTACCAATGGTCATCTTTTGTGTTTTTGGCTCTGTCCGTCACGCCTCTCCCTCCCATTTGTCTATCAGCTGCCTGATTTGCTCGATGTGTTCCAAAGCCATGCGTTCGCCCTCCGCAATAATCTCTGCCACGGCCGCATAGGCGATACTGCTATAGTGTCCCACATTCGGGCGTATTACCATGTCCGCCGAGAGGATTCGGTGGCGCAGAATCTCCCTTTCCATCACATCGATGGTCTGGGCGATCACATCAAAGATGGAACTGACTTTCATCTTGACATCAAACTGGGCGACGTCGATGGCGATGACGATGTCTGCTCCCATCTCCCGCGCCACCGTAACAGGTACGCGGTCGATCACACCGCCATCGACCAACAGCCGATCCCCGACCCGTTCCGGAACAAAAATTCCTGGAATGGAGATGCTGGCCCGAACCGCTTGATCGACCGGCCCTTCCCGAAACACCACGCGCTCGCCGCTCTCAATGTCGGTGGCCACCACCGCCAGCGGGATGTGCAGCTCCTCGATGTTCTTCCCGTGTGTCAGCAAGTGGATCAACTGTTTTGCCTTGTGACCGGCGACAAAACCGAGATTGGGGACAGTCAGATCCACCCAGTGCTTTCGCTTTAAATGAAGGGCCAGTTTTTCCATCATGTGCGGTTGAATGCCATTGGCGTACAGCGCACCGATGAAGCTGCCCATGCTGCTCCCGGCTATGTAGTCGATCGGTATGCCGTGCGCCTCAAAAGCCTTCAGGACACCGATGTGAGCCAGCCCCCGAGCTCCGCCTGCGCCGAGGGCCAGCCCTACCGTTGGTCGCTTCGTCGCATCCACTGTCGATCCCCCCTACTCAAACGTATGTGGAACCGCCCGGCCAAAGAGCGGCAAAAGCGGAGGGAAGGTGCATAGTTTGTTCGGTACGGACGTAGACATGTACTATCTCGTACGTCCAGGAGGAATAGGATGTCTTATCGCTCTTTGATGCTAACCTTCGTTCTCGCGCTGTTTTCAATCGGCCTGGTCGTGACGCTCGTTGCAAACCCGGAGACATCATTCCAAGCCGCGCTTCGCGGCTTGAACATCTGGTGGGAAGTCGTCTTTCCGGCCCTGCTTCCCTTTATTGTGCTGTCGGAGATATTGATGGGGATTGGTGTCATCCATTTCGTTGGCGTACTGCTGGAACCGCTGATGCGCCCGTTTTTCAACGTTCCGGGCACGGGAGGGTTCGTGCTGGCGATGGGATTTTCGTCAGGATACCCTGTCGCAGCCAAGATTACCGCCCGTCTGCGGGAACAAAAACACATCACAAGAGCAGAGGGAGAACGGCTTCTTTCGCTGGCTACCACCGGGGATCCGCTGTTTGTAATCGGAGCCGTTGCCGTCGGCTTTTTTCACAGTGAACAATTGGGATTTATGCTGGCCCTTACCCACTATGTTTCAGCGGTTCTGTTGGGCCTTATGTACCGTTTTCACGCCCGGACAGAGCCGGCGAGCAAATCCCTGTATAAACAAGATTTGCCCCTCATGCTGCGCGCTCTTCAGGCCATGCACCGCGCCCGCCTGCGCGACGGTCGTCCGCTGGGGCGATTAATGGGAGAAGCCGTCCACTCCGCACTGCAAACCTTGCTGATGGTTGGTGGCTTTATTATCGTCTTTTCGGTTGTGATGGAACTGTTGATGAAGATCAACCTGACCCAGGCGTTGGGCACGATGCTCACCGTCATCATGGGCCCGTTCGGCTTTCCCGCGGCCTTTTCCCAATCACTCGTCATCGGGTTTTTCGAGGTGACGCTGGGAGCACAGTCAGCCAGTGAGGTAACCGTGCCAATCTCGATGATGTGGAAGGTGGCGATTGCCAGCGCCATCATCTCCTGGGGCGGGCTAAGTGTTCACGCTCAGGTGGCCAGCATTCTCAGCAAGACGGACATCCGCGTCGGTCCCTACATGCTGGCACGAGTCCTTCATGCCATCCTATCCGCGCTGCTGACGATTGTGGCCTGGCGGCCGCTGGAGCTGCTGGTTCATCGACAGCTTGAAACGGTGCCGGTCTTTATCGCACCTCAGCCTGTTTCGGTTCCGCAGGTCTGGTGGCATCACTTCAGCCAGTCGGCGCTGGCCGCCTTCACGATCTTCACCGTTTTGACTCTTGTGAGCAGCCTGGTACGCAAGGCATTTGTCCGCACATATCGCTAAGTGTGACGGCAGAGCCGATCCCCAAGCAGCCTGCATCACCGTGCGAGTTTGTCGCGAAGGGCTTGTTCCACCTGCGGAGGGACGAGGTCGTGAACCGGCCCCTTGTATTTGGCCACTTCCTTGACGATGCTTGAACTTAAATAAGAATACTGGTTGTTGGTCATCATGAACAACGTCTCTACCTCTTCATCCAGTTTGCGGTTGATGGACGCCATCTGCATCTCGTACTCAAAGTCTGAGACGGCACGCAGTCCCTTAAGCAGCACTTTCGCCTGTCTTTTGCGCATGTAGTCGATCAAAAGCCCGTCAAACGCGTCTACTTCCACATTTGAGATGTCAGCCGTCACTTCACGCAGCAGCGCCAGCCTCTCTTCCTTGGTAAAGAGCGGCTGTTTTTTGTCATTGGTCAATACCGCGATGATCACCTTGTCAAAAATCTTGGCGCCACGTCTCACGATATCAAGGTGCCCGTAAGTTACTGGATCAAAACTTCCCGGACAGACAGCGATGCGCATCTTTATTCCCCTCCTTCTGCAGTAAAGCGGTAGATCGAGATACCGGTGTCACCGTAAGTCGCTGTCCGCTCCAGCTCGCAGCCGGCCAATCGCCGGGGAAGCGATACGGATGCATCGTGCTCGGCAACCACCCATGCATTGGCGGCCAGCAAACCGTACTCGACCATCCGGGCAATGTCCTCGGCGATCTTTTGTTGGGCGTACGGGGGGTCCAACATGACGACGTTAAACGGGAGTTTTCGCTTGGCCAGAGCCCGCAGTGCGCGTACGGCATCATTTCGGTACACTTCGGCCCGACGGGAAAGTCCGAGCGAGGACAGGTTTTTCTTGATGACGGCAATCGCTTTTGGATCGATGTCGATCAGGACCGCCCGCTCGATACCGCGGCTCAGCGCTTCGATCGCCAATCCACCGGTACCGGCGTACAAGTCAAGCACCCAACCGCCGTCAAAGTAGGGGCCAATGATGTTAAAGACAGATTCCTTCACCTTGTCAGTGGTTGGCCGCGTTCCTTTGCCCGGCACGGCAGTCAGCGGTCGCCCCCGGTATTCTCCGGCAATTACTCGCATATCCTCACCTGCTGAGAGAAAATCGTACCTGTTTGGATCCGTAACAAGATCATACTATCACAAACGACGTTTGCTGGTAAAACACAGAAAAAAGTGGTTGGGGGATGTATAAACCAAACGTGACCTGGCAAAGAATAGGACTAGCGACGCAGCAGTGTGTCGCTGACAACCGCGGAGAAGACTTACGTTTCCCCATAAGCTCTTCCTCCGGTTTCTCCTCTCCCATAATTGCAAGGCTTTCTCTCCCAGGCCGGCATACGTCTGATAGGAACGTTGCGGTCGTGTTTCCCGAACGGGAACGGGATGAGACGCCTCCTCTCCGCCAGGGGCGGAGAGGTTTTTTTTTCATGGACCGGCCGACACAGTACGCCTGCCACCAAATCTTGCTTGCCGGGATTCACCGTTACCGGTCGATACTATAGGCAAGCATTTGTCACAGGAGGCGTATTCACGATGCACACCGTATGGAAAGGATCAATCAGCTTCGGTTTGGTCAACATACCCATTCGCATGTTTACCGCCACCGAGCACCGGGATGTTCGTTTTCGCCAATTGCACAGCGTGTGCAGCACGCCAATCCGTTACGCCAAGACGTGTCCCACATGTGACCGTGAAGTGGACGCCAGCGAGATCGTGCGCGGATTTGAGTATGAAAAAGGGAACTTCGTCATCGTGAAGGACGAAGATCTGGAGAGGATCACCCCGGAAACACGCAAGGCGATTGAGATTCTTGATTTCGTTGAACTGTCGGAAATTGATCCGATCTACTTTGAAAAAAGTTATTACCTCTCCCCACAGGAGACTGGCGAGAAGGCATACGCCTTGCTGCGCGAAGCGATGCGGCAGTCCGGAAAGATCGGCATCGCCCGGCTGACCTTGCGCAACCGCCAAAGCCTTGCGGTGATTCGCATTTATGGCCCCGCCATTCTCATGGAAACGATTTTCTACCCGGATGAAGTGCGGTCTGTCGCGCAAGTTCCCGCGCTGCCAGCGGACGATGTGGAACTGGCAGAGAACGAACTGTCGATGGCTCGCCAGTTGATCGAAAACATGAGCACCACATTCGATCCGTCCCAATACACCGACTTGTATCGCCAGGAACTGCACGAACTGATTGAGAAAAAACTGGAGGGGCAGGAGGTGGCTGCTGCCCCCGCTGCGCCAAAAGCCAATGTGATTGACTTGATGCAGGCATTAAAAGAAAGCATCGCTGCCGCAGAAAAAGCAGGAATCGACAAACCAGCCAGGCTTAAGACCGACCCGACCGGCGCTGATCAAACGGGGAACAAACCGTCAGCTGCCCCGGCAGGTACGGATCAACCGGCTGGCCGAAAGAAAACGACAACCAAAAAACTGAAGCGAAAAAAGAGCGGTACCTAGAAAGGGCAAGTCACCGATGTTAAAGCCAATCATCCCGATGGAACCAGTCAGCAGTGACATCATCCCGCAGGGTTCGGATTGGATCGCCCAAATCAAGTGGGACGGCGTGCGGATTTTAACCTACTTCGAGGGACATAAGGTCCGACTGTACAACCGCAGGCTGCGGGAACGGACGCACCATTATCCGGAAATCACCGAAGTTTCCGCTTACTGCGATGCCAGATCCGTTATTCTGGACGGCGAAGTGATTGCACTGGGATCAGACGCGAAACCGTCCTTTCATGAAGTGATGCGCCGCGATGGCATCCGGCGGCTGGAACAGGTGCCGCGGATGCAGAAACTGGTCCCTGTGACCTACATGATTTTCGACGTACTTTTTCGCAACGGCGAGTGGCTGCACAGCCGCCCCCTGCAGGAAAGACTGGCCATTCTCGCCGAGGTTGTCAAACCCACCGATCACATTCAGCCCGTTTCCTCCCATGCCAATGCTCACGGCTTGTTCGAAGCGGTCAAGCAGCATGAGATGGAAGGCATCGTGCTGAAACAGGTGATGTCCCCTTACGTGATAGGCGTCAAGCACGACGCGTGGCTCAAGATAAAAAACTACCGCGACCTGATCGCGGTTATTGGCGGGTTTACGTTTAGAGAAGGGGGCATGAGCGCGGTACTTTTGGGTCTGTACGATGAGGCTCACAGGTTGCACTTCATCGGGCAGACAGGAGCGGGCACGCTGACCCAACAAGAGTGGAAAGCGTTGGGGGAGGTGCTGCGGCTCAGCGTCATTCCAGAGTCGCCCTTCGTCAACAAACCCAAGCGGCAGGCAAATGTCCGCTGGGTCAGACCAATGATACCTGTGAAGATCAAATACGCCGAGTGGACAGCGGGCCGGTCCTTGCGCCAACCCACGCTCCAGGCTCTGGTCGAGATGGCGCCCGAGGCATGTACCTTTCGCGCGGAAACGCAGCAAACCTGAACAGGAGGAGAAACATGGGAACGGCGACTTCATACGTCCTTGAGATCGAAGGCAGGGAAATCACCATAAGCAACCCGGACAAACTGCTTTGGCCGGAAGCGGGTGTGACCAAGCTTGCCTACCTCCAGTACCTGATTGAAGCAGCGCCATACCTGCTGCGCCACACCCGCAATCGACTGCTGACGGTGATTCGCTATCCGCACGGAATTGACGACAAACATTTTTTTCAAAAGAACCTGCCGTCGTACGCCCCGGACTGGATTCCCGTCTGCCTGTGGGAGGGTACCCGCTACCCTGTGCTCAATGATTTGCCCACACTGGTCTGGATGGCCAACCAGGCAGCTTTGGAATGGCACATCTCGTTTCACGAAATCGGTGATGAGATCCCTACCGAACTGGTGTTCGATCTCGATCCCTCCACCCCCAACTTCGACGATGCCATAGAGGCTGCCCTCCTGTTGAAAGAGGTGCTTAAGGAACTCAACCTCCCCTCATGGGTAAAAACATCGGGGGCCAGCGGGCTGCAGGTGTATGTGCCGATTGAGCGCAAGTACCGCTTTGAACAAACCCGACAGGTATCCGCTTTTATCGCCTCCTATCTCGTAAACAAACATCCGCGTTCGTTGACGATCGAACGGTTGGTCAAAAAACGGGGGAGCAAACTGTACATCGATTACCTGCAGCACTGGCGCGGCAAAACGCTTCCTGCCCCCTACTCCACCCGGGCCAGACCACAGGCGACGATCTCCGCCCCTGTCTCCTGGGAGGAAGTTCCTTCTATTCACCCGACACATTTTACGATCCACAACATGATCACGCGGCTTAAAGAAAAGGGAGACCTGTTTTCACCCCTGCTCTCTGACACACAGCGGGTTTCGCTTGATCCCATCCTCTCCTTTCTGAGATGACTTCACCTGAAGCGTTCATTCTTTTGTTGGACGTACCGGCTGACGTTTTGTGCTATACTGACCCCAGACTGTTTTGGAGGAGGGAATTTTCGTTGATTGATCCGGTAGCCTTTACCATTGGCCCCTTGAGCGTACATTGGTACGGCATCATCATGGGGACCGCGTTTTTTATCGGGACTTATCTGGCCCGTTACCACGTCAGGCGCATCGGGTACGATCCGGACCATGTGCTGAACATGGTGGTCTGGATTATTCCCGCTGCCATTGTCTGCGCCCGCGCATACTACGTCATCTTTGAATGGGACTATTACAAAGACCACCTCGCGGACGTGATTGCGGTCTGGAAAGGAGGATTGGCCATCCACGGCGGGCTGATCGGCGGTCTCGTTGCCGGTACGCTTTACGCCCGCAAACACAACCTGCCGTTCCTGCTGTTTGGCGATGCTATGATTCCAAGTGTCATTCTCGGCCAGGCCATTGGCCGCTGGGGCAACTTTATCAACCAGGAGGCGCACGGCGGAGAAGTGTCCGCGGAATTCATGTCTTATTTTCCGGCCTTCATCCGCAATCAGATGTACATAGATGGCCAGTATTACCATCCTACTTTTCTCTACGAATCGCTGTGGAATCTTCTCGTGTTCGGCATTTTGCTGGCCATTCTCTATCGGTTCAAGAAGTTTGACGGACAAGTATTGTTCAGCTACATGATCCTGTACTCCCTGGGACGTTTCTTCATCGAAGGGATGCGGACAGACAGCCTGATGATCGGCGACACCATCCGGGTTGCCCAACTGATCAGCCTCTTGTTAATCCTGCTCGGCATGTTCCTGTACGTATGGGGGTGGCGCAGGGGCAGACGAGCTCGCCATACGGCGCAGCCCTGACACCACTCCCCCGTCCACCCGCACCGCCGGAACTCCCGGCTGCCGTTGTAAGCCGGACGCTTCCGGCCACACGAAGAAAAAAACAGCCACCGGGCACACCCGTTCGGGCGTGAACCGTGGCTGTTTTTTCATATAGCCGCCATTGTGTTACAGAAACACGTCAAAGACGATGTAGCTGGCCGCGGACAAAAGTCCGGTTGCCGGAAGCGTCACCACCCAGGTAAACACAATCCGTCCGGCCACGCCCCACTTCACCGCGGAAAATTTTTGCGAAGCGCCAACTCCCATGATCGCCGAAGAGATTACGTGCGTCGTGCTGACCGGCAGGGCCAGCGTGGTAAAGGTCATGATGACGATGGAAGAAGTCAGATCGGCGGAGAACCCGCTGACCGGCTTGATCTTCATGATCTTTCCACCCATGGTCTTGATAATCCGCCACCCGCCAAACGAGGTACCGAGCGCCATCGCAACCGCCGCCGAGATTTTGACCCAGAGCGGGATGTAAATCTCGCCGTTTTCCGGCATTAACAGGCCGCCGCTGATCATGGCCAGGGTGATGATCCCCATCGTCTTCTGTGCGTCGTTGGCCCCGTGGCTGAATGCCTGCCAGGAAGCGGAAAGAATCTGCAAATAGCGGAACCGCTGATTGGTCTTGTGGTACGGAGCATTGGCCACCAGGTACGAAATCAGTTTGATAATGATAAATCCGATCAGAAACGCGACGATCGGCGAGACGATCAGCGCCTGAATGATGCTGGAAAAGCCGCTCCAGTTAATCTGATTGAAGCCGGCGGCACCGACAACCGCGCCGCTTATTCCTCCGATCAGGGCATGGGAAGATGAACTGGGAATGCCGTACCACCAGGTAATCAGGTTCCACAAGATCGCTCCCGACAGTGCGGCGAGAACCACAACCAGTCCATTCTCCAACTGAAACGGGTCGGTAATGCCTTTCCCGATTGTCTTGGCCACCCCGGTATAGGTGAGCGCCCCCACAAGATTCAAGAGAGATGCGATGACAATCGCGGTTCTCGGGCTGAGAGCGCGTGTCGAGACGGAGGTTGCAATCGCATTTGCCGTATCGTGAAAACCGTTGATAAAGTCAAAGCTTAGGGCCATGACCACAACCAAGGCAAACAAGAGCAAATCAGGCGTAAGTCCGTCAAGCATTCTTCAGCACGATCCCTTCCACCAGATTGGAGACGTCCTCGGCAAAGTCGGCACAGTCCTCCAGTTTGTCGTATATCTCTTTCAGCTTGATCGCTTCCAGCGGATCGGTATCAGGAGAATTGAGCAGTTCCGAAACCATCTTCCGGTAGTTGGCATCAGACTCGCGCTCCAACTGCTGGATCTCTTGGGCGATCATGGTCACCTGCCGGTGATCCAGCTTGCGCAGTGTGCGAATCAACTCGATCAACTTGCTTGAACAGGTGACCAGAATATTGGCCTGGGCCAGTATACGCTGATCGGGCTGTTTTACCTGATACAGATAAAGACGGTCGGCAACTCCGTCAATGTAATCCAACACATCGTCCAAGGTGTGGGCCAGTGCGTGGATATCTTCCCTCTCCAATGGTGTGATGAAGGTGGAGTTTAACTCGTTCATGATCTTGCGGACGATCTCGTCCCCTTCTTTCTCGACCGCTTTGATCGCCTCCACTTTTTCCTTTACTTCCTGGTAATTCCCGACCATCTCATAGAAAAGATGGGTCCCCTTGTGGACGTTGGCGACTTGCTGCTCGAACAAGTCGAAAAAAATCTGGTTGCGTGCTTTTAACATAAAGTAACTTGTCACCCCTTCTATATGATGGACACCCCTACGATTATAGCTGACAAGCTACCAAAGGTAAATTTTTTTCTTGCTGGTTTCGGACAGAAGTTCCGTTCCTCGCCCCCTTCCCTGGTCAGCTACTTCCAAACGGTCATGCGGCGGTGCAGATTGCCGGTGTAGAGCTCCAGCTGAATCCCATCCGGGTCCAGAAAGTTAACCGCTCGTCCCACCCCTCGCTCAACCGGACCTCTGACGATCGGTACCTGTGCCTCCCGCAGCTTTTCTACCGCCTCATCGAAGTCGTCTTCACCTATCGAAAAAGCCACATGGTCAACCCCAGAGACGGAATCAGCGCTGCCTGCTGCCGCTTTCTCCACCAGGCACACCCAAGCGGAGCCCCATTCCAGATAGGCGTCCCGTCTGCCCAAATGAACCAGCTTCATCTCCAAAACCTCTCTGTAGAACGCAAGTGACCGCGCCAGATCCGTTACGGCCAGAGTCACGTGATTAAAGCCTGTCACTTTCACCGGATTCTTCCTCCTTGTTTCTTCATCACAATTCAAAATGGCTCTGCACTTCATTTTTAGGTTGATCGTCCTGTTTCCCATGACTTATAATTAGTTGCGTCCATTCAATGACCCAGTTGATGCGATTTTCAAAAAAAAATAATATTTCTCCGATAACTAAAAAAAAGCGGCTGACACGATAAGGGCAAACCCAGCCGAAAGATGGGGACGCAAAGCTACGGGTCTAAGGTTCAGCGGAACTATGACAGCCGGGTTACCGAACGACAGACTGCCGAGTTATTTGGCTGCTCTCGTGCGCGAGCAGCTTATGTATTGTTTGGTCACCCGCTGGAAGCTTATCTGTCCGTCTATACGCAACCGTGAGGTGATCAGCATGCGAGAAGGACACATCAATGTTCAGGAATTAAAGAAGCAGATGATGAAAGACCTGCAAACCTTTCTGTTGAAGGTCGAAGATGATGACCACCCGGCCAACATCCGCCAATTCGTCGCCCTGCTGCATAAATTCATGCGAATTCAAGCTTTCACTCCGCCGATTATGGAAATCATGGCCTTGATCAAACATGAAAAGCCAACCCTCTATCACGCCACCCGCTTGTCGCTTACCATGACGAGCAACCTGAACTTTTTGTTTCAGGTGAATATGGATCCGGCGTTGGCTGCGAGCCGTCTGGAAGCGTTCATCGACTCGGTGCCGGGGAAAAAGCAGCGCACCCAACAGTGATTGGCGGCTCCTTGACGGTTTGTTTGTTCCATACCAACCAAGGGAATGGCCCAAAAGGGGGATCCCGAACGGCCCCAGCCCAAAAAGGAATGAAAAAACATCCCGTTTCACAGGACATGTGCGACGGGATGTTTCCTTTGTTACAAGAAGAACAGCACCGACAATCCGGCTGCTGCGCAGTAATAGGTAAAGATCCTGAGATCGCCGCGGGCCATCACGCCCATAAACCACCTAAGCGAATAGTACGAAGCGATTAGGGAGCACAGGAACGCTGTCGCGTATGGCAGTGCCAATTGAGCCAGCGCGGGGTCTTTGGCCAAATCGGACCCTTCCAGAATCATTCCGCCCAGACTGACGGGAATATACAGGAAAAACGAGAATCGCAATGCCGTTTCCTGCCGCATGCCCAGACCCATTGCGGCCACAATCGTCGCACCCGATCGGCTGATACCCGGGACCAGGGCCAGTGCCTGGGCCAGTCCAACCACCAGCGCGTCTTTCAAACGCAGCTCGTGATCTCCCTTTCGGCCGCGCATATTGCGGATCAGCCAAAGCGCGAGACCGGTAATCAACAAGGTAAAACCAATGACATGCACGCCTTTCAAGTAATCGCCAATCAAGTCGCCGAACGCCACTCCCAGTATACCGGCAGGGATGGTGGCCACAACCAGATAGAGGACAAAGCGAAAGTCCTCCTTGTACCGCTTCTCTCCAGTTCGCAAATAGGCCAGGTTGTTGACGGCAAGTCGAATCAGATCAGCACGGTAAACCAGCAGCACAGCAATAAGAGACGCAAAGTTGACCAACACTTCAAACCCAAGACCTTCCACTCTCAGACCGAGCAGATGTTCCGCTATCACCAGATGACCGCTCGAAGAGATCGGAATCGGCTCCGTAAAGCCTTGCAGCAGCCCGAGAAACGCGTACTTCAGTACAACCATAAGAGAATCCAAGCTGGCTCCCACCTGTCCAAAATGATTTGATTTTTTCCTCTCGTCTACTCGTTTGACTGTTCAGGCACCTTGTCCGCATTCATGTCCTGCGGCAGTTTGTCAATGGTGTGCTTGTACGCGTAGGCTTTTGTGATGTACCAGACGACAATTCCGATCATCGCGATGGTCATGAGTGCAGTCAGCACCAACACAGTTGTCAGTTCCACGTTTTTCTCCCTCCATATCCTTATCCCTTATCCATACTACCACGTTTGCAGGAATCAGGAAAACCGCCTTGGGCCACGCCATTTTGCAAGAATATCTCAATCTCTCGCTGCGGAAGCGGTTTGCTGAGCAGGTAGCCCTGTACCATGTCACAGCCGCATTGACGCAAAAAGGTATGTTCTTCCATTTTTTCCACGCCTTCTGCGATCACTTTGAGCTTCAGCTCCTGAGCCAGTGCAACCACTGCTCTCACGATCGCCGCATCATGCCGGTTCAGGTGAATATCGCGGACGAAGGAGCGGTCAATCTTGACATTGTTCACCGGAAATCGTTTCAGATAGCTGAGGGAAGAATACCCGGTTCCGAAATCGTCAATGGAGATGAGCGGGCCGATCTCCTTCAATTCACAAAGGACAGATACCGTCTCATCCGTATTCTGCATCAGCACGCTCTCTGTCAATTCCAGCTCCAGAAAGCGAGGATGGAGACCGGTCTCTCGCAAGATGTGCTCCACGACCTCGGGGAAACTGCGCCTCTGGAACTGCCGTGCCGACAGATTGACCGCCACCCGAATCGGAGGCAGGCCTTTCTCCTGCAGCGTCTTGTTCAGTGTGCAAGCCTGACGAAGCACCCATTCACTGATCGGCACGATTAACCCCGTCTCTTCAGCAAGCGGGATAAATGAAGCAGGGGAGATCATTCCCCGCTCCTTATGGTTCCAGCGCAGCAAAGCTTCCAGGCTGACGATCCGTCCGCTGTGAATGTCCGCAATCGGCTGGTAATAGATCTCCAATTCTTTTTGTTCCAGTGCTTTGCGCAGTTCCATTTCCAAAAAAAAACGCTCGCACTGACTCTTGCCCATGCCGCTGGTGTACACTTGAAAGCTGTTGCCCCATTGCTGTCTGGCTTCTTGTCTGGCCACGTCGGCGTGGCGCAGCATCGTCTCGGCATCTTCAGCATCATACGGAAAATGACTGATACCGATGCTCACGGTAACCATCACCTCATGGCCGTTCAGAGTAAACGGTTTGGAAAAAGCGGAAAGAATCCGCTCGGTCACCCGCCGGGTTTCATCTGGCTGGCCCTCGCCCACAAGCAGGACGAAGAATTCGTCTGCACCGGCACGCGCCATCAAATGAGTCCCCACCGCTTTGACCAGCCGTCTGGCAGCCAGTTTTAACAGTTTGTCACCGGTTTGGTAACCCAGTGTATCATTCAGATTTTTAAATCGGTCCACATCAATCGATAAAAGGGACACTGGCTCATCCCGCCGCCGGGCTGCCCGCAGCGCTTTTTTCAAGCGGGAGATACCGGTGCTGCGGTTGAGCAGATTGGTCACGGAATCGAGGGAGAAAACCCCGCTTGCGTCATCTGCTGCCCGTTTGCGAGACAGCGTCAGATATCCCAGGATATTTCCCTGCTCATCCCTGATCGCCGCCACCCGCAGCAAGATGGGGATGCTGCGCCCGTTCTTTCTCCGACGGACCGTTTGGTACTCTTGCGTCCGATGCCTGGCTGCCGCTTGCTGTTTCCACTTTTGCATCTCTTCTTGACGTTCTTCCGGTATGATGGGTAACGGCTTGCCAACCAGTTCCTCTTCCCGCCAGCCGTATAACCGTTCAAAGGAACGGTTTACCTTGATCACATACCCCTCTGTGTCGACAACGTCCACTGCATCTGTGATATGGTGAAGCACAGCTTCCAATTGTTGATTGATCATTTCGAATCTCCACAACTCTCCCTTTTTTATGCATTGTGCCTCCAGCCGGTCTCTTCTGCCATCAAAAGAAAAAGGCTATTTCGTCAAACCGGAAATAGCCACCAATTACCTTCTTGCACAGCATGATCTGTTACGTTTCGGTAACCCGGCTGTCATAGTTCCGCTGAACCTTAGACCCGTGGCTTTGCGCCCTTACCTTTCGATAAGTTTGCCTTTCTCGTTCACTTGTAGCAGGCGATGTCGTTTTTTCTCAAAAGATGTGAAATTTTGTCATATCATGTCATATTGTATAGAAGAATGAAAACTTTTTCAACTGATTTCCTTAACCCGGACTCCCGGGTACATGCATTGAGGAAACAACTGCTTCATCTTGAGCGGGAAGTCGAGCAGTTAAGAACACAGCCGACTCAACTCGTGATTCAGCAGCTGGAAAACAACATAGAGCAACTGCACGTGTCAACGTTGGACGGAATCCTCAGTATTGGCATCGCCCTCAATCAGTCGGGCGCCATCGACGCCGATCAGATCAAAGTAGGGAATCAAACGGTGGAAGAGCTGATCCGCGATACCCGGGTTAAAGCACAGCCAGACAAACCGCCCTCCAAAGAACGGACAGCAAATCAGCAGGCTGGTCAATCAACGCCCCCTGAACAAGCAGAAGACCTGACTGATACCGTACGAAACCAACTACGTTCGGAATACAGTCCATCCCTGCCCGCCAGGGATGATAAGAGAGGGAGCAAAAATGGGAAACGTAGTAACAAACTCACCGATCACCATCACGATCGGCCAAATCGAGATCAGTTCCATCCAAGGGGTGGGCTCGGTTAACATAGGCGAAACCTGTAACCTGCGCCTGCACAAACCCAAAGCGGAAGATCAAAGAACTGCGGAGGAGATGACATGAATTTTCCCCATCCCATCTACCCACACCCTTATCTACCGCACCCGTTTCATCCCGCCAACCAGGTGCTGCACGGCTGCCGTCCGCCTTTTTCCGGCAGATCTCCTGCTGCCTGGGCCGCGCCATGCCGGGACAGCACCCCGGATACCGCGGAGGCTGCTGTCTGCGGCGAGCAAGCAGAATCCGGCCGTTCCCTGGAAACACAAATCGAGGAATTGAGAACATCCATTAACCACTTGTCGAAACAGGTAGACATGCTGGAAGACCAGATGGACACATTGGAAGAGAAGCTTCGGCAGCTTAAAACCGTCGATTTTCTTTCCCGGTCAAAATAAAGGGACTGTTTGCACCGCCAAACAGTCCTGCTCTCCTGTCTTTATACCACGTCCACCTGGGGGGAAAGGACGTCGCTCGTTTTGTTGATGTCGGTGTTCAGTCCGATTCCGACCGGAGCATTCACCGGGTTTGCATCGCCAATTATCTTGCTGCCTCCTATTTTTGTCGTACTCTCGCTTTCCAACCCGATCAATACTTGTGTGCCGACGTTAATCGATGACGTTCCCTGCATGTTGTTTACCTTGAAAGCTCCGAGAAAGACAAACGCACTCATACCCTTTCCTCCTTTTACCTCGTTCCATCATATGCAGGGCAGACAATGGTGTGATACCTGCCAAGCACAGCCCTGGTACAAGGGATGACAAAGGAGTGGCAAGCATGAAAAACTTTTCGGAGATGATGAAACACTTGCAAAAAGCAACAGAATCCCTGGCAAAACTGCAGGTTGACCATGATGATCCTTGGAAAACGGTCAGCCGCCTGCATGAAGTTTTTGACGCAGATTTTTGGCACAATCTTGCTTATTTGAGTCGGTATACAGAAGAACAAAAACAACGGACGAAAGACGAAGACGTCCCGCCGCTGTTTATCCCAAACTCTTGGAAGTGCATTTTCTCAAAAGGACGGCGTCCTACTCCAAACGCGCACCCAAGCCTGGCATCAGTGTCCAGCATTAGTCGGCTGCTTGTTTCACAAGAGAAAGGAGGTACGCTTTCAGATCGACAACCCGTCGTGGAGGTTCAGGCAGCGGTGGGGCACCGGATACAATCAGCGGAATCAGCGTATCCAGACGATGAAGCGACCCGTGATTTCCGCCCCCGGGATGGTTGGGCGTCCCGCCACCTGCAAACTCCGTTCCGGGAACAGCAGTGGCGGCCAGGAATCGGCCGCGGTGGGATGAAAAGACGCTGGCCAAGCGTCGAAGTCCATCCGGATACAAATCAGATGCGATCTTGCCGCTTGGTGTACGGGTCCGCAAATCCATCACCCGCCAGTCGCCATGGATTTCCCAATGCTGTCCATACTCGTCTTCCCACAAGCGATAGCCATTCGTCACGTGCAGTCCGGGTCCAACTTCTCGTCGGCGGGGGGCAGCCGCCCCCTGTTTGTACACCTTTGCGTCCTCACGTCCCGGCCTGTAGCGTAACCGTTCCCCACTGCCGCCCCCCCGCATGACATGAATCCACTCGTTCTCCTTCCAGGCCAACAGGTCGATGCGGGGATCGTCTTTCAGTTTTGCGGCCAGTGCCTCAAGCGGCACACGTGGAGAGAGCGCATAGATATAGCACATCCGGCCGTTGATCGCGATGGCAACTTCGTCAGACGGCTGCACCTGCCGTCCGCTTTCGGCCCGTTGATAATCCGCCAATCTTTTCTCCAGGTCAATCAACACCGACTGTTTATCCCTGCCTGTAGGGACAACGCCGCTGTCTCCCATGACGACGAAAATGTGCTCTTTCAGTGCCCGCTCCCAATCGCCAAACGAATCGAGCAGCCGCTGCAGTTGGCGGTCCACTTTGACCAGACTGGACAAGTGAGTGGGACCGTGGCGGTGCAGTTCCCCGTCCATATCCGGTAAAAAGACCAGGGTCAGATCAGGGAGACTGTTGGTTTGAATCAGATGGATCAGACTGTCAATGGAGTACTCGTCGTTGATGCCCAGTGCAGAAACAGTACTGGTCGGAAGCCGCTCCGGGGCGGCCGCGGCCAGTGCTCCCAAAACCAGTACATCCGGTCCTTTCACCTTTAGGGAGGCCTGGCCTCCCATCGCAAAACGCAGGTAGATCGGCAGTTGGAGCTGTTTACCGGCAGGGCCGCGGTAAATCAGTCCATTGATGGATCCACTGGTGAAACCTCGTTCGTGCAGTTCTTCGTACAGCGTCTTTACCTGTGTGGACAGGTGAGCATGGTTCATCTCGTACAGCACATCCCCAAGCCATCGACGCAAGCCGGGATCCCAGGCCACCCGCATCCCGTCTCCGTAGTTAACAATCCGCCGCTCCCCCTCGTGATACCAAACCAGTCCGGGAATGCCGTGTCGGTCAGCGTAGCTTCCCGTCAACAACGAACTGTCGATGGTGACAGACATGGTTGGAAACGAACTGATTACATCACGGCGATAGGAACCGTTGGCGATAAAAAAAGACAAGGCCGGTACCTGATTGGTGGAACGCAGCTGTTCCAATGCCTCGGTAAGCAGTGAATCAATAAGCAGAACAATCACTTTTTTTCCGGCAGAATTACGCTTCGCCAGTATGGATGCATTCTCGTCCGCTCCCTCCCCGGCTAGCCGGGAGCAGCCGAAAATCAATGCAAGCAGCAGCAGACACACTGCCGTCACGATCAGCGACTTGCGAAACATGCGGAAGTCCTCCCAGTCCTTGTCACGTTTTTTCTAACGTGCCCCACTCCATTCCCGTTTATGATTTGGAAACGTGTCTTCACCAGACCAACGGCCGTTAGATTTTCCCATCATGCCCTCCCCTGTTTCAGGTGACACTAATTCTCATCCTACATGTTAAGGAGGATGGCCAAAATGGATCTGAATGAAATGAACACGACCGAGTTTGTTGAAAGGATTAAGGAGGCACAGCAAAAAGACCGGGAGAACAAAGAACATCAGGGCTACGGACACCCGGAAAAGAGATTGCCAAGCAAGCAGGGGATTCACTAGTCCAAAGGAGGAACGGTTCTTTTATGGAAGAAAGGACAGACATACGGCACACTGATCAAAGGGAAGCGACCATTGCACCCGGAATGGAGATGGATGAGTTGGAGGAAGAAGCCACCCCGGAGGAAATCCGCAAAGGCGATTATACTCCGGTTACCAAGCTGATCCGCGACTTCGTCGAGTGATGTAACGATGATCCCGTTTTGCAGCGGCAGCAGACAAGGGAGGTAGGGTTGTCCACACCAGCTAAGGAAAAGTCCCCGCCTTGGCGGGGGCCTTGACACCATCCTGACCGGCCGATACCTAGTTGTCCAGTACCTCCAACACAATCACGAGCAGGACAAACAATACCAACGCCAACGTAAAGCCTTTGTTAAACTTCCCGGACATCCTGATCCCTCCTTCTGCTGTTTTCCTAAGTAGCATATGTGCAGGGGGAAAAAACGCTTTGGATAGGTAACCAGCGGCCGGAGAAAATGTGTGACTGCCCCCGCCTCATCGTGATGGACTGCCTGCCATCAGTTCTGCCAGCTTCCGTTGAACGTTTGCCCGAAGCTGTTCCTTGCGCACGCGTAGAATCCTGATCTTTCCGCGATGCTGCCACACCACAAAATGTTCCCCCCGGTCAAGCTGATTTCCCAACAGGCGGACGTCCAGACGACGCAAATCGGCGTAAGCAGCCTCTTCCATCGCTTGGGCAGCATCAGTCAGGAATCGCCAGAGCAGCTTGTACGCGCGGGGAAATCGCAGCCTGCTCCCCGCAACCAGAGTGGCATCACCACGCAGAAACGAAACGGCCTGCTTCCACGTCAACCAGGTCAACACCCGCTCCTCTTCCCGACTAGACGGCATCATTCATTCTCACCGGCAGAACTGCCAGGATATTGGTCAATGTAAAGACGCGATTCGCTCTGCGCGTAAAACAGTACGCTTTCACTTTATCACCCTCGATCGCATACAGCCGCAAAACCCGCTTGCTCGTCTGTCCCCGCCGATCCATGTAGATGATCTCCACCAGTTGGTTATTTGCCAGACAACGCTCCAGATCACGCTGCATCGTCACCCCTCCGAAACGAGAACATTTGTTTGTATTATATGCGAACAAAAGGGGAACATGCAAATAAAAAATCCTCGACGAAGGCGAGGAAACTTTTTCATACGATCAATCTGTCAATGAACAAGGAACGCTCGGTGCGCAAATCCAGGTACTGCTCCCCTCTGCGAATCAGCGGCCGCAGCTTCAAACGGCTTTTTCGCCTTCCCACTACAAAGCGCTTTACGGCAGCCAAAAAGCCCGGGACACTCCCCGGGCTGCAGAAAGGCTCTCCTGGCACCTGCTCAATGAAACTCCAAATCGATTCTCCGTTTTGGAACAGTGCGATCTTTGGGCATGCGGATTTCCAGCACTCCGTTTTTGTAGGTTGCTTTCACTCCTTCCGCCGCTACCTTGGCCGGCAGGGTGACGGAACGGTGAAAGCGTCCCACAAAGCGTTCCCGCCTGTGCATCTGCTCTTCCTTTACCTCGTGTTCCCTATGGATGCTGCCCGTGATGGTCAGGACATTGTCCTCAATGTCGATGGATACGTCTTCTTTCTTCTCCAAACCGGGAATCTCACACGAAGCGATCAATTCATTGTCGGTTTCGTACAAATCGATTCGCGGCATTCCCATTTCCCGCTCGAAACCGAGCGGAAATCCCGTAAACAGGTGGTCCAGTTCCTGGCGTACTCTTTCCAGCTGCCGAAATGGTTCAAAAGGGACTAGCGCCATAGTCTCATCCTCCCATCCAGTATTTACGATGTCTATTTTGGTTGGTGCCAAACGGTTTTATGCACGGTAAACAACTGAAACGAAACATCATGCGCGGGCGTCGGATAAGAAAAGGTGGCGGAGAAAGGAATTGGTGCACGGCGAACGGCAAAATTTATTTGATAGCTGGCCTCACAGCCATTCTGGCAGCGTTGGCCTTTTTCGCTTTCGGGACCGAGTCGGACCGATGGCACATCGATATCAGGGGAACGATAACAGACATTGTACCGCGGACTGACCGGGACAGCAACGTACTCGGTTCTATCCTGGTAGAAGGACGGCTCGATGCCGACACACAATATGATAAGGCCAACATCACCATCACCAACCGGACGCGGATCTCTTCCCCCGACGGCAGTTCGCTTGCATTCGAAGCGCTGCACGTTGGTCAGCGGGTCGAAGTGACCTTTACCGGCCCTGTAGCAGAATCGTATCCGGTACAAGCGGCTGCCGATCGGCTGGTTGTATGGCCCAAGCACGCTAACTGACAGCAGGCAAATCAAGCCTGCAAAAACAAAGGAGCAGCACAAATCAGCGCTCCTCTCCTCTTGGAATTCCTGCCGCATCCCGCAGTGCATTGGCGGCATAGTGTGCGGCAGCTTGTACCAGCTCGTCCGCACTTGCCATCCAGAGTGCTCCCAAAAGGTTGATTACCTTTTGGGCAGCCTCCTTGTCGACAAGATCGTCAGCAGGTGCTTCCGTGTTTTGCAACGGTTCCAGGTAGTCGCGTACAATGGAGACGCCGTAATCAGCAGACGGAGCCCACCTGCCGCCCAATGCTTCTACCGTGACCGCTGTACCTTTGAGCCAGGGAAAGTGGCGCGGATCAACAATGTCACCTTGTACCTCCAATCCGGCGTAGAGGGCCAGGTGCTGCAAATGGGCACGTACGCCGGTTTCATCATCGGGAAAGCGGGCGTGGGCGCCGGGGTCGCCACTGGCTCCGCCTTCTCTTGTCTTCAACCCGCACCAGTTGTGGTAGCTGCGATCGACAGTCCCGCCAAATCGACCAAATGCAGTCTCTTTTGCCGACTGGGCGTAGGCAACCTCCGGCCGGATGCCCATCTCTCCGGCGATCTCCCAATAAATCGGCGCCACCTTTAGAAAAGACTGATCCGCATTCCTGCTCCGAGCCCATGCCAGTGCCTGCCCCAGCGTGGCCTGGGCTGCTCCGGCAATCGGAGTTCCTGCTGCCTGCAGATGGGACTGGACAGCCTTAAGAAATCCCTTCCAACCGTTTGGTCGTTCACGCAGGACATGGGGACAGTTTTTGCCGGACCAGTGGTTGTGCTGCACCACCTCATTGATGCCAAGCGAGAATTGCATGAGCAGGTGTGCCACCAGTTCCGCAGCATTGGCCTCCGCCCGGGCACGGTTACCGTCCGCATTTTCGCAAATCTCAATGCCGATGGAAGAACTGTTTCCGGGACCGTTTCCGTCTCCGGCGTGCCAACCCACTTCATCCAGGGGAAGGTGCTGTACGATGCGAATGTCGTCAACGGTGAAATGCCACGAGACTTGACGGCTGGCAGCATCATCGCCTTTCAGGTAGTTGGCGTGCGCCAATGCGTCGGCTCCGTTATTTGGATTGGCCGTGTCATGCACGGTGATATACCGTGGTCCGGTAATCCTGGTTCCGGGACGGTTGGGGCGGCCTTCCGGAATAAAATCCTGGATGATGATCACCCGTTTCTCGTACCCCCACGTTTTGATTTTGTTAAAGGATATTCACTGCTGGTATAATCGGTTCTGGAGACATGTCCCATCGGACCGCCCTTTTTCAAGCGTCACCATCCAGGCCAATTTTTCCGCAAAGAAAACCGGTCCCCCTCTTAGGGGAACCGGTTTTTCGGTTGACCACGGTTTATTGATCTCCCGCTTGTACGGTCGGGAAACCGAAGCCGGAAGCAATGTCGTCGCCTGCGCCAGCGCTCTGACCGCCCCGGATGTCATTGGCCGTTGCCCGCTGCTGCAGTTCAGCCCGTACCTGATTGTTGCTCCATGACGGATGGGTGGCCCAGATTTTGGCTGCCAATCCGGAGATGTGCGGAGTGGCCATCGAAGTTCCGCTGATGGATCTGTACCCGCCGTTGTTCCACGTCGACTCGATGGCGGTTCCCGGTGCGGCTACTTCCACATCTCTTTCCTGGATCACGTAATCACCTGCGGTAGCCGGGTTGCCGCGTGAGGAGAAGTAGACCACACTATACGTTCCGTTTTGCTGTACGTTTTCCAAGGCAGCCACGCCGACAGCATCCTGTAATCCTCCCGGATAGTTGATGGTATTGGGATTTGGCCCGGAATTGCCAGCTGCCGCAACCACCAGCGCCCCTCTTTGATTCGCATAGCTGACGGCATCGGCGATCAGTGTGCTTTTCGTCGAAGAGCCAAGCGACATCGAAATGACTACGTTTACGCCTCTGCTCTGGCCTTGATCGGCGGCGTAACGAATCGCATAAGCAATGTCATCGGCATAACCGCTGCCGCTGTCACTCAGCACCTTGTAAGCCCACAACTTGGCTTCCGGGGCCACTCCGTAAATCCCGCTGCCGCCTCCGCCGTTGGCCAGAACCGAACCGGCGACGTGTGTGCCGTGCCCGTGACCGTCCGCGCAGCCGCTGATTACAGGTGATGACCAGGAAGTAAAGTTGTAGCACTGCTCCACATTGGCGGACAAGTCCGGATGGCTGGTGTAGACGCCGGTATCGAGGACGGCAACGCGGATGCCGGCTCCGCCGCTGGTTGATGTGATTCCGGGATCCTGATAGATTGCCTCGATGCCCCAAGGCGTCGGATCAGACGGGATTGCCATCACCTCGCTGCGCTCGCCTTTCTCATACTCGGCAATTGTCAGGGTTTCAACCAAACTGACCTTCATCGACGGATCTGCTTGCAATGCTTTCAGTTGTTCCTTGGTCACCTCCGTGGTAAAGCCTCGTTCACCAAAGTCATGCCGTTTTCCAAACTTTTGCGCAAAAACCGATCTGGCTCCGAGATCGTTCGCCTGAATCAGGACCCGAACCTTGTCCGCATTTTTGCCGGCCTCTTTCCCAACAGCCCCTGCACCACCCGAAAAAGCAGCCAACACCAACGTCGCAGACAGCACGACACCAGCAAGCAACTTCTTCCCTTTCATTAAAACACTTCCTTTATTAGAAAATATTGGGTACCCAATACAATAATAAAATATGTAAAAAAGTATTTCAATTTAAAAAATTGGAATTTTACTATCTATTTGTAAAAATAGTTCTTTAGTCCTTATAGATTGGTAGATTAGGTAAAGGAAACATCGTGGTGGGCAAAGAGAAAGTGAACACCGGGTGGCGCGTTTTTCGCGCTCACTCCCGGTGGCCAACCAGTGCAGAAGCAGTTCAGGATCGCTTGTGACGATCCGCAGGGGCAGCGGCAAAACGATGTCCCGACGTGATGCTGTTGCGCCGCGATTTCCCTGCGGATACGGTCGTTTCCAGGTTGTCCAAACCGAAAAACCGCCCGCACTCGGCCCAAGCGAGAGCTTTGAGACCCGACCAGCACCGTGTGGTGTCCTGTTCACCCCTAGATGCGCTCGACATCAGATGATTTAAGAAGTTGGAATTATGCCGCCTCTCTCCCATTTCACCTTCTAACCGAGGGAATTTGAAAATGGCTCTATTAATTTTCAAAATAATTTTCAAAAGCCGTTGTTACACAATAAATGGACTCGACTGAATGTTCCACCCTCACTCAATGTGTTTAATCCCTACCGATTCAAAGTACAAATTTCTCAGTTCGTCTTTTTGAATTTCAGGATCTAGTTGTTTAAACCATTCTTCTTCTAAATCAGCCTCATTAAGTACATTGCCTCGCCAGAGAGTTAAACCCAACTTGGGAAAGGTGTACGCGAAGCCCCGACACGCATCTGCATCTCTGACATACGGTGAAATCTCATCAATCATGGCAACAAGCGTACTTGCTCTCGTCTTGAATACGTCGATGCCGCGGAATAAGCAGTTGAAGTAGCGGCTACTGACACTAGCGATCTCAATAAATTCAAGCATTCCCGCAGAATCGTACTCCTCTCGAAAATATTTGGTAAACGAACCAGGTGGTTTATTGCATTTAGCTTCGTAACTACGCAGGCATTGTTGTACCTCTTCCTTGCTCATTCCAAGTTTGATGTCGCCAATTGAGTGACCTGCTTCTATGATTAGCGTTTCCATAGCACCCTCCGAAATAGTAAATAATAAATAGAACAAATCCCCATTCATCAAGTACCTGCTCACGTGAACGTCCTTCTGTGACTTGCCAGATATGACCGAGATAGCAAGAGGGGAGAGGATCGAGTACAGCAACCCACTCCATCTTGGACGTTTTCTGCCAGTGGGACAGATGAAACGATGGAAGGCTGATGAAGTCTGTGTTAAAATCAAGGCACAACGCAGATTTCCTCCTTTTCAGTGGTTGTCTGGACAACTCCCACGATAGAGGAACATCTGCGTTTTTTCAATGTCTAGCAGAATGTCTTGTTCTTAGGGCCTCCCGGAGTAGAAAAAAGTCATCTGGCGGTGGCGTTGGGGATAGAAGCCATCTCGCAAGGGATATCCGTTTACTTTGTCCGTCTCTCGCAACTCATCGAGGATCTGAGAAAAGCTTACGCGGAAAACAGGCTGGATAAACGCCTCCGTATCTATCTTCGCCCTAAGCTCCTGATCATTGAAGAAATTGGTTACTTACCATTTGACAGCCTGGCAGCCAATCTCTTTTTTCAGGTTGTCAGTGCCAGATATGAGCGAGGAAGTATATTGCTCACCAGCAACAAGAGTTTTGGTGAATGGGGGAACTGCTGGGTGATCCGATACTTGCTACGGCTATTCTAGACGGCTCTTACACCATTCCCACATCGTCAACATTAGGGGGAATAGTTACCGACTTCGTGAGAAGATGAGGACTGGAGCCTACGGCTCCCCCTCTACCACCTAACCAACAAAAAATCGCCGGGTGGGTCAATTTTAAACCGGCGATGGTGGGTCAAAATAAAGTCGGAGTTTACACAAAAAGGATTTTATAGTTAATATTGACAAAAAAATAACCTGACAGTTAGTATAGAAGTAACCTCTAGACTATTCCTTAAAAAACCAAACTTTAAGGAGTGAATTTTTATGAGGAAGAAAGTGGGTTTATGTATTCTCACGTTATTACTAGTAGTTCCTGCAATGGTAAGTGCTGCCCCTTACCCGAAGCAACCCCAAACCAAGGTGACTGTTGCCCCGGCAACCGAAACGACACAAAATGGTATACCCGAATCCGAACTTGCTGATATGGTAAGACCAACAGACGTTATAGTTGGCCCAGTCTTCCATAGTTATGATCCCGATGGGTATGTTACTGTCAAAAAATTTAGAGAAATCATCACCTTCGAACACGACAACACTCGAAACTCAAAGCCATATAATATGTCAGTTACTGTTACAAGATCTGAATCCCAGGGCTCTGAGTGGAACGGAAGTTTAGAGTTTACGGGAGAAATTAAAGCTGGAATTCTTGCTGAACTTAATTCTACTGTTGGTGTTGAGCATAAAACCACCCGGGCAACAAATGAAGCGGTTGGTGCGAAGGGAGATATGGAGGTCGATCCCGGAAAAACAGGTTTCATCCGCTTTTGGTACAAAGGTCGTACGACGGATGGTACGGTAAGAGTTTACTATTATAATACTGCAGATCCAAGTAACAGAACTTATGTTGACAAGGCTATTGATGCGACTGTATTTGTGGCAGACCATATGGATGTGTTCAGTGAAGCATGGCAGGAATAAAATTGGTTGATTAGAGAAGAGTCGTTTGACTCTTCTCTTCACACATGAGGTGAATTACGAGTATGAGAAGTAAGATGCTGTTATTTATAGTAGTGA
This sequence comes from Brevibacillus sp., assembly GCA_017656235.1. Classification (GTDB taxonomy): domain Bacteria; phylum Bacillota; class Bacilli; order Brevibacillales; family Brevibacillaceae; genus Brevibacillus_E. The sequence goes on along the minus strand of JACDOF010000001.1, from coordinate 282,859 downwards.
TGTTATGGATTACAGGATGTGCAAATGAAACTACCACTAAATCTCGCATTCTTGCTTATGATGATTTCAAAAAGACGTTCTCCACTTTTAAAGAAAAATTTGACCCTGGCCAATTTGACAAAATCTCTCCTGAACACCTTGCAATTATTACTGCTTCGTTTCCAGAAAATAACCTTGATGCAAGAGGGGCAGATATCATTGATCATAGTGTTGAATTTCCGGCCAGATACGAAGCGTATTACAAATCAGAGAATAGTAGCCTGTTAGTGAAGGTGAACTTTATTTACTTTCCTACCAGTAAAGAAAAACAATTCGTTACAATCAACTCGATTTCTCCCGTACAGAATTCCAATATCTTAGAAGACTATCGCAAGATTCCTCGCCCTTTTTTTGACGAATACCTTCTTTCAATGGAGGGATATCTGGTATTGATTAATTTTATTGATATAAATAAGGTCGCTGACGGAATGAATGATCAATATCAAAAATCATTTATTGAAGATACCCTTGTGTTTTATGAGCAGTTCGAGAAAAGCTTGCTGCAAATTCATCATGAAGTCCTACAGATAGAGTAACTGGCTAATTCAATGAACATGCTGTACTTTTCATTTGAATACCAATGGACTTTCATCAAACCTCTTTACACGGAGTTAAGACTAATCGGTTATGAATGTTGTTTTTCATACTCCACTGGGCTCATATAACCCAATGCGGAATGCATTCTTTTCGTATTATAAAACATTTCGATGTACTCGAAGACTGCATTTCGTGCTTCCTTTTCATTGGTGAACTTTCTTGCTTCCAGCATCAGACGTTGATGCGGACCCATGAGACCATTTAAGGCTTTAATCAGTTCAAGTTTTTTGTTTTTTAACCGTTTCTTGGCCAATTCCGACAGAACCACCGCATCCGTTTCGCCTGCGATCATGGCTTCGAGAATGGCGCGGCCCGATTTGCCCAGAACTTTGCTGGCAACGGAAGAAAGTTTGATGTTCGCCCCTTCTAGAACCTTTTGAATCCGGTTCACCTCTCGGGAGCGTTCTTCGATCAGGCTTCGGCGATACCGCAGTTCCCGTTGCTCGCGGTTGGGGATGAAACTGCCTTGGAGCAAACCATGGCGCAGCAACCGGCAATCCATTCCGCATCTATCCAGCAGATTGTAAATGGATTTCCAGTACGAACCGGTACTTCCCAACCGTACAATAAACCGTGGTCAACCGAAAAACCGGTTCCCCTTGGATAGACCGATCAGCGTGTAGACTCCCCATGCCGCAAAGCGGCCAAGTTACGTCGCGATACGTGATGCGGTTGCCGCTGCGATTTTCCAGCGGATACGCCGTTTCGCTGCCCGGCTGTGCAAAGCGAAAAACCGCCCGCACTCGTCCCAAGCGAGAGCTTTGAGACCCGACCAGCACCGTGTGGTGTCCTGTACGATAAGAAAGGAGAACCGCCGCCCTGGGTTCTCCCGTTCGATCTGTGCTCGCAGAACATGATTCCCTCGTGTCTGGAATGGTGACGCTGCCAAGAGAAGGGCATCACCTCCTTCAGGCGCCCTTCCGGCTTTTTGTTGTCGCCTGCGCCGTCTGCCTATTTTTAACACCTGTACGGATCTACGTATGGATCGTACAACCAGCGAAATAGTGTTCCCTTCCGCAATGCTTCGGGCAGTGAGAACTGGTCGATGTACGGGTCCGGAGGATACGCTTTGACTGGAGGCAGATTGATGGGCGGGTAACCGCGGTGATACTCCTGCTCCCGGCGGTGGCTTCTCCGTCCATAAGCTCTGTCCATCTCTGAACTCCCACCTTGATAGTAACTGCTGTTCATCACGCCTTCCCTCCTCAAAAGTATTTTCGCGTGTTATAGTGCTCCTCCACAATGTAAAGCGCCTCGCGAAAACGCTGCGAGTGAACCACTTCCCGTTCACGCAGGAACTTCAGCACCTGGATCACATCCGGATCATCGGTCAAATTGATCAACCACTGGTAGGTGGCGCGCGCCTTTTCTTCGGCGGCAATATCTTCGGCGAGATCCGCAATCGGATCTCCCTTTGCCTGGATGTACGAAGCGGTCCAGGGGTTGCCGTTCGCGTCCGTATAAAACAGGGCCTTGTCGTGGTCCGCATAATGGGCGCCCAGTCCGGCGGCGCGCATCTCCTGTGGTGTGGCATCTTTCACCAGTTTGTAGACGAGGGTGGCGATTACTTCAAGATGGCCCAATTCCTCGGTACCGATATCGGTCAAGAGTGCCTTGGCCCGCTCGTTGGGCATCGAGTAACGCTGATTCAGGTAGCGCAGCGCCGCAGACAGTTCTCCATCAGGCCCGCCGTACTGTGTAATCAAAAACTTCGCCATTTGCAGGTCTGGCTTGCTGACTCGTACAGGAACTTCTAATTTTTTTTCATAAATCCACATCTGATCTCACCTCAGTATTCGATTTCCCACGGCCAGGGCGTACTGGTCCAAACCCATCTTTTTGGTGATCTGGAAAATCCATACTGCATGAGCGGACCAGCCTGCATTTCGTATTCATGCTTCAACCGGTGCAGTTCGTCAGACAGGTAATTGTACTGTTGGACCGCTCTCTGATCAGCCGGATTCATGTCTAGATACAGCTGCAGTTCCACCAGCCCAAACTGCACTTCCTGAAATTTGCGCAGCGTATCACTGCATTCCATGCTAATCCTCCCTCTCGTATAGATTACGCTACAGCCTATGCAGGTAGGCAGGTGACCGTCCCTGTTGTCCCTGCCCATTTTTCGAGAAATAGAGATCACGAATCTCCCCGAGATAATTTCCAACAAAAAAAGCCCTTTTCCCTTCGCTGGGAAAAGAGCTGTTACTGCCTCTTCCGTGTTATTCTTTTTCCTTTGGCTTGCTTAAGACGTGATGGCCGATTGACAGCCCTTTGGCCTGCAGTTCCTCGGCACTCAGAATGGAAAACGTCTCGTTTTTGCACGGCATTGGCATTAATCCTCCCAATGGGCTCATCACTTTTCCATTGGTCTCGGTTTCGATGACGACGTACAAGCCTTTCCTCTCCAACTGCTCAAGAAACTCAGTCCAGCGCTTGGGCGTCATCACCTCCGCATGTTTCGTGAAGATCTTGCCCATTTCCTGTGCTAACATTTGGAGTCCCCTTTTCACACACTGCAAACTTGCTTTGGAATTCTGTGTCTATCCTACGCGATGGTTCCCCTTTCAGGCAAAAGGCATTTGCGAACAATTACGCAAAAAACAAGCGATGCGCTGTATTGTAAGAAAATGAGGTCTCTCATTCGCTCTCGCGCGCTGCTTTTTTCCTCTTGTTCTTGTTGTTTTGACACTTGCATTTTTCCTTGTTTCCTTTATTTGAACGTCAGCGCTTGTTTACCCAGTGCTTCCCAGCTTTTTTTCATCGCTTCCCGGCTCACGCGCTGCTGTTTGACCCCGCTGAGCGGATCGTTCACGTAGACGTGTGTCTGATCATACCCGACCAGCAGCACGGCATGTTCATCAAACGGTGCCACGACCTTTTTGCCGTCTTTCTGCCAGCTTTTCCACTCTGTCGGCGGCGCAAAATCTCCCGTCGTCCAGACAACAACTGGCCGCCCTTGCCCTACGCTCTGCAGGATGCGCTCAAACGGTTGTCCGGTCAAGTTGAGCGTGCGTTCCCCCATATAGCGGCGAAGAAGCTTTTCCAGCGGTTTGTTGTAGACGGCAAACCCTTTTCGCTTGCCGGTGATATCGCCAACAAATCCCACATTGGGGTCACCCCACTGGCGAATGTCTCCCTTTCTCTGCACCAACGGCTCGGTATCCTTCGGGACCTGCCTCGCCAGTGTCAGTTTGTCCACATCATAACCCGCATACTGCAGCAGCATTGCCAGGCTGGTTACCTCACAGCCGTACTTCAGTTCCGGATTTTGCCTGATTAGCGGCACGTCCAGCATCCGCTTGGACGGGAGCGATTCCGGTTGTTCAGCCTGTGGGGACAGTTTCCCGCTCATCGGCTTTTCCTGCTGCACCCGTTCCGCCGCGGGGGCCGTCTTTCGGGCTGGTTCCACCGGCTTTCCCGACAATTGTGCAGAATCCTGCTGTCGTTGGCCCTGATCGGAGGGGGGAGCGGAACATCCCGCCGCCAAAGAGAGAGAAGCCGCCACGACTGCTGCGATGAGGCGTATCGAGAAGGTTGTCACGACCATTCCCCCTTTTCCCCTCATCATGTCCCGACAGCGTGCCAACTATGTGCCGCTGTTCAAGGAAGAGTCCCCCAGTTCGACGTCCGGCAGCCGATGGCAGGAATTTACTCGCCTGCTCGCCCACTCTCAGTTTGATCCGTCGTGTCACTTGTTCCATTACAAACAGGTTTTCCTTTTGGGACACGAGTTTTTCCCTCACCAGCTTTTTCCTCCACGCTGCATCAACCAGATGCGAATCTGCTGCTCACATTCTGCCCGCACCAGTTCTATCGAATAGAGCGCTTCCTGCAGATAGCCACCATATTTCAGTTCGATCCGGTAAAACTGATCGAGCCGTTCGCTGTTTACCAGGATGCAGCCCTGTTCACGCAGACGCCGGCGCAATTGGTGGTGGCGCTGCTCCGCCCAGCGCGACAACTCCTCAAACAGCAGGTGATAAGAGAGCTTGAGGGGCAGTTTCTTGAGGGCGCTCAGATCGGCCATAAGCGCCTTGAACAAAACGCCAAACACCACACACTCCTGCAGCGTCTTTTGCCAGCTTTCCGGCTGTTCGCCCACTCGGTCATCTTCCGTACTGTCGGCAGCATGCTGTCCGCTTCCGACGGTCGCTTGCGGCCAGTCACCCTGCCGGTTCACTTGTAGTGACCTCCGATCTTGCGTGCCCGCTCTCGCGCCTGGCCGGCATCAAGCAGGGAGACGGCCCGCAGCACAGCAGCGTTTCCGTAACGGGCGCGGATCCCGTCAATCGCTGCGGCCAACGCCCGCTGCCGCGGTTTGTCTTCAAACAAGCTGAGCTGGTACGTGTCATCGGCAACCAATTGGCTCAGACTGACCCCGATACTGCGTACCGGCGTATGCTGCCAGTGCTGCTCAAACAGGCGGCAGGCGGCCGCAAACAGGGTCATCGCGTCATGGGTTGGCTCAAACAGCTTCATCTGCCGCCAGAAACCGGTCGCAGCCTCGAAATCGGCGCCGCGACAGCCGACGGAAAGAACCGATCCCATCAGCCGCTTGCTGCGGGCCCGGCGGCACACCTCTTCGCACAGTTCCAACAGAACGACCTTGATCTCCGCGGCCGTGTAGTAGTCGCGGGGCAGGGTCATGTGGTGGCCAATGCCTTTTTGCGTCGCGTGTGTCCGCGGGGAGACCGGAGAATCGTCCAGACCGTTGGCCGTCCGCCACAACACTTCGCCATTGGCTCCCCAGCGGCGGATCAGCACCTCGGGAGAGAGCCGGGCCAACTGTCCGATCGTATAGACACCGATGCGGTGAAAATGACGCTTCATCCGTGACCCGACACCAAACAGCTTTTCCACAGGCAGCGGCCACAGCGTCTCCGCCAATTCGTTCCGCTTCAGCCAAAACACCCCTTGCGGCTGTTTTTTGGCAAAGTTGTCGCAGGCCATCTTGGCCAGCACTTTGTTTTCGCTGATGCCGATCCGGCAGACAATCCCCGTCTCCAGCCAGACCCGTTCACGTATCTGCCGGGCAATGGAGAGCGGATCGCCAAACAGAGCCAGACTGCCGGTAACGTCAAGAAATTGTTCGTCAATCGAGTAGGGCTCCACCAGATCGGTAAACGATTCAAATATCCGGGTGATCTGCAGCGACATTCGAACGTACATTTCCATCCGCGGCTTCACCACGACCAGATGACGGCACTTTTGCTGCGCCTGCCAAAGCGCTTCCGCGGTGGTCACGCCGTACGCTTTCGCCAGCGGGCAGGCCGCCAGCACGACTCCGCTGCGCCGTTCGGGATCGCCGGCGACGACGATCGGCTTGTCGCGAAGCGATGGATCGGCCGCCTTTTCCACACTGGCAAAAAAGCTTTGCATGTCAGCGAGAAAGATGATTCGACTTTTCACGGTGCGTCACCCCAAACGAGAACACTCGTTCTTATGATACGCACATTATAAGGGGAATATACGTTCTCATTCAACTGGTAAATAAATCATCTTGCGGGTATCTCTTGCTTTTTCGAACCGGTAAAGTGTCCGGTAAGGTCCACCGAAAAAAAAAAGAACAGGTTGTCGGAAGGATCGCGACAACCTGATTGTCAATCAAGCACAGTACCCTCAAGAATCCCCTCCCGCCGCAAGTATTCGCGCAGTGCCTCGTACTCCGGGGCTCTCCAGAAGATCTCGCTGCCAATCAGCGATGCCGCTTCCTGGCGGGCTACCTCCAATGCCTTGTAATCGGTTGCCAGATCAGCAACTTTAAACTCCGGCAGACCGCTCTGCTTGGTGCCGAAAAAATCGCCGGGACCGCGCAGTTCCAGATCGCGCTGCGACACTTCGAAGCCGTCGTTGGTTTCACACATCACGCGCATCCGCTCCCGTCCCACTTCGCTTTTTGGGTCGGCGATCAGCACACAGTACGACTGCTCCGCCCCTCGTCCGACCCGACCGCGCAATTGGTGGAGCTGGGCCAATCCGAATCGTTCGGCGTCGTACACCACCATGTAGGTGGCATTGGGCACGTTTACTCCTACCTCCACCACGGTTGTGGAGACCAGTACATGCAGCCTGCCGGAAGCAAACTGCTGCATGACCTCCTCCTTCTCCCTGGCCGGCAGCCGGCCGTGCATCAAACCGATCCGGAACTGCGGAAAGTAGGTGGCAAGCTGGGCGTGGACGTCAATTGCGTTTTGCACGTCCAACTTGTCTGATTCTTCAATCAAGGGACAGATGACATACGCCTGCCGTCCCTTGTCCAGTTCGCGGCGCATTTGTTCCAACACCAAGTGGAACTGTTCGTGCTTGACCCAACGGGTCACGACCGGCTTGCGTCCCGCAGGCAGCTCATCAATTGTGGAGACGTCCATATCGCCAAAGGCGGTTATCGCCAGCGTGCGCGGAATCGGCGTCGCGGTCATAAACAGCACGTCGGGAGCGAATCCTTTGCTGCGCAAAACCCGCCGCTGTTCCACACCGAAACGGTGCTGTTCGTCTGTGATCACCAGGCCCAGACTGCGGAAGAAAACATCCTCCTGGATCAAGGCGTGTGTGCCGACGACGATATCGATCAAGCCCATTTGCAGCCCGTCGATTACGTCGCGACGCTGCTTGGCCGAAAGCGACCCGGTAAGCAGGGCCACCTGCAAGCCGTACGGCTCCAACAGGGAACGGAGCGACTGAACGTGCTGCTCGGCGAGAATTTCTGTCGGCACCATCAAGGCCCCCTGTCTGCCCGCCTTGACCGTGGCGTACAGCGCGATCGCCGCCACGACCGTCTTGCCGGAACCCACATCCCCCTGCAGCAGCCGGTTCATTGCATACGCGGCCTGCATGTCATCCAGGATTTCCTTGACCACTCTCTTCTGTGCCCCGGTCAGTTGAAACGGCAGGGAACGAACGAACTGACGCACCTCCTCAAGCGGAATCTGCTGCGCCACCCCTTCCGCCTGGCGCCTTGCAATCCGGCGGTGCGCCTGGATTTTGAGCTGAAACAAAAACAATTCCTCAAACATGATGCGCCGCCGCGCCTGCCGTCCCTCTTCAACGTCACGCGGCGCGTGAATGGCGCGGATCGCCTGCGCACGCGGCATCAGCCGGTAGCGTTCCACCAGCGGCTGCGGCAGGATCTCTTCAATCTGATCACCGTATTTGTCCAAAGCCTGCTCGATCAGCTTGCGCAGGAAGGAAAGCGAGACACTCCCCGCCAGCGGGTACACGGCTGCCAAATCAGAACGTTTGCGGGCCTTTGGCGAATCGGCCTCGATCATCTCGGAGACGACGATTTGCAGTTTGTGCTTGTCCCACTTGCCGGTCACCATGATCTGTTTGCCCACAGAGAGCCGTTGTTTGACAAACGGCTGATTAAACCAGACACCGGTTATCGCCACCCGGCCAATCACCAGGCGGGCTGTCAGCCGCGACTTCTTTTTCCCGAAAAAACGGACAGAGGGTTCACTGTAGACCGTCGCCACGAGCGTAACCCTCTCCCCGTCTCTTACTTCACTCAAATCGCGAACACGGTAATCCTCATAGCGGGCCGGATAATACTCCAGCAAGTCGCCGATGGTCTCGATGCCCAGTGCTTTCAGATCGTTCGCCCGCTCCTCGCCCACCCCGTACAGGCAGGTGACGGACGCTGCCAACCCTTCCCTCATAACTTACTGGTTGAGCGGCACTCCAAAGATTTTGGCTTCGATCTGGCGCCCGGTCTGGGTAGCCGCCAAACCGCCCTGTGCCGTCTCTTTCAGCGCGGTCGGCATGGTGCAGCCGATGCGGTACATCGCCTGGATCACTTCATCGGTAGGGATCACGCTCTTGATCCCGGCCAGCGCCATGTCCGCCGCCACTGTCGCAATCGCCGCCCCCATCGCGTTTCGCTTGACACACGGCACCTCCACCAGTCCGGCTACGGGGTCACACACGAGACCGAGCATGTTTTTGAGGGCGATCGCTACTGCCTGAGCCGACTGCTCCGGCGTGCCGCCCGCCATCTCCACGATTGCCGCCGCCGCCATTGCCGTGGCTGAGCCTACCTCAGCCTGACAGCCGCCTGCCGCTCCGGAGATAAACGCATTGTTGGCGATGCAATAGCCAATTGCTCCCGCTGTGAACAGGTAGTTGACCATCTCTTCCCGCGTCGGTTTCAGCTTCCCTGACACGGCAAACAATGTCCCTGGCACGATTCCGCACGCTCCAGCAGTGGGCGTGGCCACGATCGTCCCCATTGCGGCGTTCACCTCGTTAACCGCCGTCGACATGCTGACTGCATGAAGCAGCGTCTCACCCGACAAGTACGGCTTTTCCCGCATGTAGGTCTGCAGCCGCTTGGCATCTCCGCCGGTCAGTCCGCTGTGTGATCGCATGTCTTCTGTCAAGCCGCGCTTGACCGCTTGTTCCATCACATCCAGGTTGTTGTACATCTCGTCCATAATCTCCTGCCGCGTGCGCTTGGAAACATCCATTTCGGCTTCGATCATCACCTGGGAGATCTTTATCCCCTGTGATTCGGCCCGTTCCACCAGTTCTGCCACATTGCGAAACACGGAGTCCACTCCTTTCGATCATTGTAATACGGCTACGTCGGCAGCAAGACGGATACGCCGAGGATGTGCGGAATCTGCTCGATCTCCTGCACAGCCTGTTCACCGACAACCGTATCCACTTCGATCACCATCAGCGCCTGATGGCCGCGCTCGCGGCGTGATACTTCCATGTGGCCGATGTTGATCTGGTACTTGGTCAGCACATTGGAGACCGCAGCAATCATGCCGTATCGGTCTTCGTGCAGCACCATCAGTGTGTGAGCGCTGCCGGACAGCTTCAGCGGGAAGCCGTTGATTTCAATTATCTCTATCTTTCCCCCGCCGATTGAAATCCCCACGACTTCGACGCTTCCTCGTTCATCCATGAGGCGAATCCGCGAGGTGTTGGGATGATCGGTCAATTCATCCGACGTGCGCAGCACGATCTCAATCCCGCGCTCACGGGCAATGGCAAAGGAATCCTTCAAGCGCCGGTCGTAGGTATCGAAGCCCAGGATGCCGGCCACGGTAGCCACATCCGATCCGTGTCCCTTGTACGTCTTGGCAAACGAACCGTAAAACGTGATTTCCGCCCGTTTCGGCTCCCGCCCAAACACGGAACGTGCCACCCGGCCGATCCGGGCAGCACCGGCTGTATGGGAACTGGACGGTCCAACCATGACCGGCCCGATAATGTCAAAAACACTTTTGTACTTCACTTGTGCTCTCCTCCCGTCTATTCGGGAACAACTTGTTCCGGCTGACTCCGGAACCATATTTTATTGTATCGCAGCTCCTATGTAAGCGCTACATCAAATCGCTCCCAAAACCGCCGGCAGAAAGCCGTGCATGCGGTGCGGATTATCCAAAAAGGCCGCGTCATCGGACAAAAAGACCCTCCCCGCCAGGCAGAGAGGGTAGAATTTTCCACATCAGGCATTGCTTATGTTTGTTGAAGATCGCGAAACATCACACAGCCCATTGTGCCGGGGCCAGCATGCGTGCCGATTACCGGTCCAATGTCGGTGACAAACGATTCCGTCACGCGAAACTCCGTCTTGATGCGCTCCATCAGCGCGCTGGCGGCATCCCTGGAATCGGCATGCACAACCGCCACTTTCACCGGATCCTCCTTGGCGTATGCTTTCAGTTCCTCCAACATCCGGTTTAACGCTTTCTTGCTGCCCCGCACCCGCTCAAACGGCGCCACCGTACCGGAGGAATCAAGCGTCAGGATGGGTTTGATGTTCAGAAGGGAACCCAGCAGCGCCGAGGCTTTGCCGATCCGTCCCCCTTTTTGCAGGTATTCCAACGTATCCACCATAAAGTAGACCTGTATCTCGTCCAGCAAACGAGCGATCAAATCAAGCACCTGCTGCTTGCTTTTTCCTGCCTGTACAGCCCGGGCCGCTTCCACGGCAACGATGCCGTGCGCGAAGGACGCCTTCCTGGAATCGATCAAGGTGATGTCAATATCGCCGTCCAACATCGATTTGGCAATCACCGCCGATTGATACGTGCCGGAAAGCACGGCTGACAGGAAAATCCCAATGATCTGGACATCGGACCCATGACGGTCCACGATCTCTTTGTACTTTTCAGCAAACTCGGCGGGCGACGGCTGCGAGGTAGTCGGCACAACTGCTGAATTCTTCAATTTCACATAAAAATCCTCCGCCCGAATCGTCACGCCGTCGAGATAACTGTCCTCCCCAAACATTACTTTGAGCGGTACCATTTCAATCCCGAGCGGCTGGCGGTAAGACTCGCCGATGTCCGCTGCGCTGTCGGTCAAAATCACGATTGGCTTCATGCCTGCACCTCTTTTATGCGAACTTATTCTACGGAAATAATGAACGGATAGAGAGGTTGTCCGCCTGGCAGCACCTCCACCTCCACATCCGGATATACGTCGGCCAGCAGGGCTTGCAGCTCTTCAGCCTGTTCCTTGGTGGCATCCTCACCGTACAAGATGGTGACGATCTCCGTTTCTTCGTCGACAAGCATCTTGAGCAGACCTTCCGCGCTTTTCATCAGTTCGCGCTCGGCGGTTACAATCGTACCGTCCGCTAAGCCAATGAAATCCCCCTCTTTGATCTGAACGTCGCCCATCTGGGTGTCCCGCACGGCATGGGTGACCATTCCCGTCTTCACCTGTTTGCTGGCCTCGCCCATCGCCAGCAGGTTGCTTTCCAGATCGGCTCCGCCATTAAACGCAACCAACGCTGCCATTCCCTGCGGCACACTTTTGGTGGGGACGACGCCTGCGGGGATTTCGGATAGAGAGGCTGCCTGCTGCGCGGCCATGATGATGTTGCTGTTGTTGGGCAGTATGATGACCTGTTTTGCCTCGCATTCTGCTATCGCTTTCATAAAATCTTCCGTGCTGGGATTCATCGTCTGCCCGCCTTCCACCACGACGTGCACGCCCAGACTTCGAAAGACATCGGCAATGCCGGTGCCGGCAGCGGCGGCAATAATCCCGTACGGCTTCAACGGCTTCCCAGTCGGCGCTTGTCCGTTTCCATCCGCGTGGGGATTGGCTTCTGCCGCTTCGGGCCTATGGCTTGTCCCTCCCTGCACGATGGCGGCATGCTGTTCACGCATGTTGTCTATCTTGATGCGGTGCAGACTGCCGAACTGCTGGGCGTAGTTCAGCACTTCACCGGGGTTTTCGGCGTGGATATGTACCTTGACCACTTCATCATCGGTCACGACCAGAAGCGAGTCTCCCATCCCGTCGAGATGGGTGCGGAAGAGTGACTCCACGAACGGCTTTTTATCCGGTTCCGTGCTGTTGGTCAGCCATATCATAAATTCCGTACAGTAACCGTAGGTGATTTCTTCCGTCTTCAGATGAGCCTGGGCGCGGTGTTCCTCGCTGACGAGCCGATCCAGCTCCTGCGGATCGACCGGCTTCTGCGGCTGCTGATCCTGCGAGGAGACCTCTTCCCCTTTCAGGGCACGCAAAAAGCCTTCGTAGATGAACACCAGCCCTTGTCCACCGGAATCGACCACGCCTACTTCCTTGAGTACCGGCAGCATCTCCGGCGTACGCCGCAGCGTCTCCCGGGCCTGTTTCAAGGTTTTCTCCATCACGTACGTCACATCGTCACTGGTTCGTGCGGCGCGCACGGCCATCTCCGCCGCTTCCCGCGCGACGGTCAGGATCGTTCCTTCAACCGGCTTCATGACCGCCTGGTACGCCGTATCAACCCCTGCTTTCAACGCTTCGGCAAACTGCCGGGCGCTGATCACTTTCTTTCCGTTCACCGCTTTGTAGAAACCGCGGAACAACTGCGAGAGGATCACGCCGGAGTTGCCGCGCGCTCCCATCAGCAGCCCCTTGGCCAAGGCGGAAGCAGCATCGCCAACCCCCTCGTGAGGCTGGCGAGCCAGCTCGTCCACACCAGAGCTGAAGGTCAGATTCATATTGGTTCCCGTATCGCCGTCCGGCACGGGAAAGACGTTGAGCGAGTCAACGGTCTTGGCATGATGTTTCAGGTGGCTTGCTCCCTGGTAGACCATCTGGCTGAACAGTTCGCCACCCAGAAGCTTATGTATCACTCATGTTCCTCCTTACACGTCCCGATCTGTTCGAACGCCTTGCACAAAGATGTTGATTGCGGACACCTCAATGCCCACCATCTGCTCCAGCGTATAGCGGACTCTCCGCTGTACGTTGCCAGCCACTTCGGAGATCTTGGTCCCGTAGCTGACGATGATATGCATGTCCAGGCTGACCTCGCCGTTTTCGCTGCGAACGACGACTCCCTTGCTCAGGTTTTCCAACCGCAAAAGCTCGGCGATTCCGTCTTTAAACGCTTTGCGGGATGCCATGCCCACCAGTCCAAACACTTCCATCGCCGCACCGCCAGCGATTCTTGCAATCACTTCTTCCGTCACATCAATCTTGCCCAGAGGAGTACTCAATTCCACTGCCATGCAAGGAACCTCCCTTTGGAAACGTTTGAGATCCATATACAACGGAACAGGCAACAACCGCGTGTTTTTTTGCGCCTTCTGTCAATTTTACTATATCAGCTCCGCGAATGTGAAGTGATTTCGCCACGAAGGCAAAAGGCGCCATCTTGTGTCAAGTCTTGCAATTGACAAAGGGATGTGCTACTATATTCAAGTGTTTGTTCGCTTCTATTCACCGCATTCGTTTCAAACGTTTCAAGGAGGTGGAAACTGATGGCACGCAGATGTTTCGTTACCGGCAAATCCGCCAAAGCTGGCAACGCACGCTCCCACTCCATGCGCGCTACGCGCCGCAAATGGGGTGTTAACGTACAGAAAGTGCGCATTCTCGTCGACGGCAAACCGAAGCGGGTTTATGTAAGCACGAGAGCGCTGAAGTCCGGTCTGGTGACTCGCGTATAAAGCAGATGCTTTTTAATGCGGCAAGCATCGTAAAAAAAGCACCCAAGCAGGTGCTTTTTTGTTTTTTCATCCGCCCGGAAGCCAGCGCATCTGCTTCATTTCTTCTTGTTGAACGCCTCAATCACCATGCGGATCATACCGCCTAGAAATTTTGGCAGCTTGATCGTATAAAACCGCATCCTGACCCCTCCTTAATGAGTTACTTGTGGTGAAAGAGCAACCAACCAGCCGCAATGAGTGCGATTCCCGTAACAGCGTACCAGACCCACTGAGGTGCAGTGCTGAGCAGAATGGTCAGTCCGGCAACGGCAAGAACGATGCCAAGCACTCGTTTGACAGCAAACCCCTGTCGCATCCGGTAGGGACGAAACCCCATTACCTATCGCACCTCCTCCAAGGGCAGACCGAAAACATGATTATTACATCATATTCCATACCCTCGGAAAGATGAGCCCGGCCGGCGGATAAAAATAAGAACAGGTTGATCGTGTCACGACACCATTACCTTGATAAGTATATGCAGTACGGGGAAAATCGTTCCTGCGGGAAATGGCGGGGCAGTGTCCCGGTACGTGCAACAGAAAAATGCCCCGGTAATCCGAAGGCATTTCCTTCCCTTGGCTGAATGAAATCAGCTCGCACTTATCCGCGAATGGCGGCAATCGCTTTTGCCCGATCCGGTTCGTTGAAGACAGCGGAGCCCGCGACCAGAACGGTAGCACCTGCCTGCTCGCACAACCGGGCCGTCTTTGGATTGACGCCGCCATCTATTTCGATCTCGACATGCCCCAATCCGCGCTGGTCAAGCAGTCGGCGCAGTTCTCGCACTTTGGGGAGTACACCGGGAATAAACGATTGCCCGCCAAATCCGGGATTCACGGTCATCAACAGAACCAGGTCCACGTCTTCCAGGATCGATTCGATGGTCACCAGCGGCGTAGCCGGATTGAGAACCACACCTGCCTTGATCCCCTGATCCTTGATCAGATGGACGGTTCGATGCAGATGGCGGCAGGCCTCCTGGTGCACGCTGATGAGGTCGGCCCCGCTCTTGGCGAACTGCGGGATGTAGCGGTCCGGTTCTTCTATCATCAGATGCACGTCAAGCGGCAGTTTGGTTACCGGCCGGATGGCCTCGACGACCAACGGACCAATCGTAATGTTGGGTACAAAGTGGCCATCCATCACATCGACGTGAATCCAGTCCGCTCCTCCTCGCTCCACCTCTTGAATCTCGCTTCCCAGCCTGGCAAAATCGGCTGACAGAATAGAAGGGGCAATCTTTACCATGACTTGTTCCTCCGTTTTTGTTCCTTTTGTTCTTCGGAAAACTGCTGATAATGCCGGAAGCGGTCTGCGTCAATCTCACCTGCATCCAGCGCTGCCAACACGGCACACCCCGGTTCGCTTAGATGGAGGCAGCCGCGGAACTTGCAGCTGTCCGCATACCGCTGAAAATCGCGAAACGCCTGTGCCAGCTCCAGTTCGCTCATGTCGACCAGATCGAGCGAGCTGAATCCGGGCGTATCCGCCACATATCCCCCTACGTCCAGCGGAAGCAGTTCCACGTGACGCGTGGTGTGTCGGCCGCGCCCCAGCTTGTGACTCACCTGACCCGTCTGCAGGCTCATCCCCGGAAACAAGTGATTGATCAAGGAGGATTTGCCTACACCCGACTGGCCGGCGAATACGGAAATGTGTCCAGCCAGGGCGGCCCGCACCTGATCCAGTCCCTCTCCTGTCAGGGTAGAGGTGGGTATCACCTGATAGCCTACCTTTTGGTATTTGCCAACAATCCGTTCTACCTCTTCAGGCGATGCCAGATCGGCTTTTGACAGCACGATCACCGCATCAATCCCGGCATGCTCGGTGTGAACCAGAAATTTGTCAAGCAGCCCCGAAGAGAACGTCGGCTCCCGCATGGAGAAGACCAGTACGGCCAGGTCAATATTGGCAATCGGCGGTCGGATCAGTTCGGTTTGCCGATCCGCCACTTCCATCACGTAGCCTTCCTTGTCGCTGATCACGTCGTAGCGGACCCAATCGCCAACCAGCGGCGTCACCTTGGCATCTTTTTTCTTGAACAGCCCCCGCGCGCGGCATTGGATGACACGCTCGCCGTCCGCTACGTAATAAAATCCGCTCAATGCTTTTACGATGCGCCCTTCCGGCATTGACGTCCCTCCAACATTACGGCAGGTTTTCGTATGCGATATGGTGTTTCTGATCGGAAACGCCATTCTTGAACACTTCGATTGTCGCATCCTTGTCCGGCGAGAGAACGATCGACAGAGCGTATTCCCTCGGCTGGGCGATCTTCTCTTTCACCACCACCTGGTTGTCGCCCCGTGCGTCACTCAGCACGATTCTAACGTCCACTTCCTCACCATCCGGTACATCGATCAGGATCGGATAGGTTCCCACCTTGGCTTCGGCCGGATACTGGCCGCTGCTGACAACCAGCGGCACCTCCGTGCCCGAAGGTACTTCCATCCCGGGTTCGTACGGATAGGTGGACAGGACGATGTTGGGTTCTTGTACCTCATAGGATGCTTGTTCCTCTATTTTTCCGTCTTTTAGCCCTGCTTCGTACAGTTCAATCTTTGCCTGTGCCAGCATTTTTCCGATCAGATTCGGCATGATGGCGTATTTTTTCCCCTTGCTGACGTACAGCGTAACCGTGGTTTCCGCCGGCACCACCATGGTCGACGGCAGTGGGGTTTGTTTAATGACATGTCCCGCCGGAACCTCATCATGTTCCCGCTCCTCGATGATAACCTCCTTGTACTGCTCCCGTTTTAACTGCTGCTCCGCCACACTGCCGTTTTGCCCGGTCAGATCA
The DNA here is from genome assembly GCA_017656235.1 of Brevibacillus sp. GTDB lineage: Bacteria > Bacillota > Bacilli > Brevibacillales > Brevibacillaceae > Brevibacillus_E. The sequence continues at coordinate 266,473 of JACDOF010000001.1, read as the reverse complement.
GGCATCGACACCTGCTGCGGCCCTTTGCTGACGTAGAGCGTGACCGTATTGTTTTTCTTCAACCGCATCGGTGGCGCAGGATCCTGCTTGTACACGGTTCCTTTTTCTTCCGGGTGATGCTGCTCGATGATATTCGCCTTCAGTTCGGCTTCTTCCAGTTTTTCCAGCGCTCTCGACAGCTGCGTGCCGGTGACCAGCGGCACATTTACTTCCGGCACGTCAAAGTAATTTAACACGTAAATGATGCCTATCGCAGACAGCACGACAAACAAGCTGACCGTCCCCGCCCAGGCAAGTGCTTTGGTCCACCACCTTGCCCTCCCCGTTGGGAGCTGCTCCTCCTGATCGGTGGTGTGTGATTGCTTGCCGCCCTGGTACTGCGCCAGCATTTCCGGGGTAATGGCAGGAATGACCCTGGTCTCTTCGTCGTCGACGGAAAAGCGGATTTTCTCTTCGTTGATTCGCTCCGGAGCCAGGCAGGTTTTCAGATCCATCAACATTTCCTTGGCCGATCCGTAACGCAAATGCGGGTCTTTGACCAGTGCTTTCAAAATGATGTTCTCTACGCTTTGCGGGATGTCCGGATTGATTTGGCGCGGTTCGGGAAGCGGTTCTTGCAAGTGCTTGAGCGCAACGGTAATCGGGGAATCTCCGGAAAACGGCAATTGTCCGGTCACCATCTCGTACAAGACAATTCCCAGCGAATAGATGTCCGACTTCTCCGCCGTAACGCCACCCCGCGCCTGCTCCGGGGAAAAGTAATGGACGGAGCCGAGCACGGACCCGGTGTGGGTGATCGTCGCCGAGGTGACGGCACGGGCGATCCCGAAGTCCGTCACCTTTACCCGGCCGTTTTTGCCAATCAGGATATTCTGCGGCTTGATGTCGCGGTGAATGATCTGGTTCTGATGGGCGTGATCAAGGGCATCGCAGATCTCCAGCGCAATCCGCACCGCTTCCGGGATCGGCAGGGCGCCGTGCTCGTTGATCACGTCCTTGAGGTTGGACCCTTCTATGTACTCCATCACCATGTAGTAGGTATCGTCTTCCTGCCCGACATCGTAGACGCTGACCACATTGGGATGAGACAGACTGGCAACCGCCTGTGCTTCCCGACGGAACCGCTGCACGAAATCTTCATCGGTGCCAAATTGGGAGCGCAGCACTTTGACCGCCACAGTCCGATTCAAGACCAGATCGGTCGCCTTGTAGACGATGGCCATGCCTCCGCCGCCAATCCGCTTCTGCAACTGGTACCGTCCGCCTAGACGTTTTCCCTCCATTCTTCTCACCCCCACACCTGACTGTCGTCAGTCGGCTTATCCATGTTGCGGATCGCGATTACCGTGATGTTGTCCTCTCCACCGGCATCCAACGCGTATTGAACCAGGCCATCAACCTGTTCCTGCAGGCTGAGCGGCTTCCTAAGCCACATTTCGATCACATCTGCAGGCACCTTGTTGCTCAGACCGTCCGAGCAAAGCAGGACGACATCCCCTTTTGACCAGGTGATCTGCCCAAGGTCGATGCGCACGTTTTGTTCCGTTCCCAGCGCCCGCATCAAGACGTTGCGCTGCGGATGATGCGACGCTTCCTGTACCGTAATCTGCCCGCTCTTGACCAATTCCTGAACCAGTGAATGATCCTCGGTGTGCTGGGACAGACCGTTTTCGCCAAACAGGTACAGACGGCTGTCGCCGATATGTGCCGTCGCCCCCCCCGTTGGGGTGAGAATGGTGGCAACCACCGTTGTCCCCATCCCGTCGCATTCGGGATGGGATTCGGCGTAGCGGTAGATTTCGTCGTTGGCGCGCAGCAGCGCGTCCATCAATACTTCCCGTTCTTCATCACGGGTCAGGGTGGAGGTGTTTTTCAACTCTTCCAAGATCAGCTCCACCGCCATGCGGCTGGCCACATCGCCGGCGGCATGACCGCCCATGCCGTCGGCCACCACCGCCAGCACCCGTCCCTGCTCGTCAATCGTACAGGCGAAGTAGTCCTCATTCACCTGCCGCACGCAGCCGACGTGCGACTTCATTGCAATCTCCATCGTCGTCACCCCACTGTCTCCCTGGCGTGCTGGGCCCGCAGTTGGCCGCAGGCAGCGGCGATGTCGCTGCCGTGCTCACGCCGGATTGTGACGTTGATTCCCCTGTTCTCCAGGATGCGTTTAAAACGGAAGATGTCGTCACGTGACGTTCGTACGTAGTCTCGTTCTGGCACATAGTTGACCGGAATCAGGTTAATATGGCACATCATGTCACCCACCAGATCGGCAAGCTGTTCGGCGTGTTCAGGCTGATCGTTGACTCCCCCGAACAACCCGTACTCAAAGGTAATCCGCCGACCCGTCTTGGCGATGTAACGGCGGCACGCTTCCATCAGCTTCTCCAGGGGGAAGCCGCGGTTGATCGGCATCAACCGGGAACGCAGGTCGCTGGTAGGCGCGTGCAGGGAGACAGCCAGATTCACCTGTCCGCCGCGCTCGGCAAACTCGTAGATCTTGGGGATGATCCCGCTGGTCGAGACGGTGATATGGCGCTGCCCGATGTTAAGGCCGCGGTTGTCGTTGATCACATTCAGAAACGTAAGCAGCGCCTCAAAGTTTTCAAACGGTTCACCAATACCCATCACGACGACATGACTGGCGCGGCCTCCTTCCGCGTCCAGGGCCCGCTGCGCGGCCAATACCTGGGCGACGATTTCACCAGCCTCCAGGTTTCGCTTCAGCCCTCCCAGCGTAGAGGCGCAAAAAGTACAGCCGATCCGGCATCCTACCTGGGTGGTGACACAGACGCTGTTTCCGTAGTTGTGACGCATGATCACCGTTTCAATGGCGTGTCCGTCTCTCAGTTGAAACAAAAACTTGACCGTTCCATCCTTGGAGACCTGACGGGTCAGCTCGGTCAGTGCATCCAACCGGAAATGGCGGCTCAGCTTTTCACGCAGCGCCTTGGACACATTGCTCATTTCGTCAAAGGAATGTACCCGTTTCGCGTACAGCCAGTCAAAGATTTGCTGTGCGCGGTAAGCCTTCTCCCCCTGTTCGGCAAGCCACGTCTTCAGCTCCTCCATCGTCAGGCTGTATAGGAGAGGTTTTTGTTCACTCGCTGTATTCGCAATCATCACATACCACCCTTTATGATCTGAAAAAGTGGGTGCCGTCTGCTGTACGTCAATCTACATTGTACCTTTTGCCTGGCAAAAGGAAAAGGTACATCACGCCTGTCTCAGACGACAAGAGAAAGGAGTGGATGGTCGCCGCGAAAGCGCCACTCCACCCCTCCCGTTTACGCCTCTGTCCGCTTGATGCGAGCGATGAAAAAACCGTCGCTTGAAAATTGGTGCGGCAAAATCTGCACGTACCCGTGATCCGTATCGCAGCGTTCGCGGACCACCTGCGGCAAATCGGATGCAAGCGAGCCGTCCAGCTCAAAGCCGGGATGCTCACTGACAAAGCGTGTAACCAACTCCTGGTTCTCTTCCGGCTCAATTGTACACGTACTGTAGACGAGCAGACCGCCGGGAGCCAGCATCGATGCCAACCGCTCCAGCAAAAGCGCCTGCAGGCGGGCAATCTGGGCAATGTCCTCCGGCTGTTTGTTCCACTTCAGATCCGGTTTGCGTCGAATCACTCCGAACCCGGTGCAGGGCGCATCCAGGAGAATGCGGTCAAACAGGCCGAGACCACAGTTTGGCAAATCAGCCGCATCAGCAATCATCGTGCGGATGATCGTAATCCCCAGCCGCCTCGCGTTTTGCTCGATCAGCTCCTGCTTGTGGGGATGGATGTCACAGGCAATGATCTCGCCCTGATTGTCCATCAGTTCAGCGATGTGGGTCGTCTTTCCGCCTGGTGCGGCACAGGCATCCAGCACCCGCATTCCGGGACGTACGGCAAGGGCGGGGGCGACCAGCATCGAACTTTCATCCTGAATGGTATACAGGCCGTTGGCAAACCAGTCGCTGCCGGCAGCATGACCGCTGTGCAGCACAATTCCCTGTTCGTGCAGGCGGGAAGCTTCCGCCTGCGGAAACTGCCGCCTCATCTCGGCCAGAAGCTGATCCCGCTGCCCCTTGAGCCGGTTGACGCGAACAGTTGGCAGCGGCGGCCTGTTGTTGCTCTCGCAAATCGCCCGCGTCGTCTCTTCACCGTACTGCTTCAGCCAGCGCGTTACCAACCATTCGGGATGAGAATGGGTCCAGGCAATTTCGGCAGCCGTCCCTCTTTTCGGCACTGTGGTCCAGACGTGGGGATGGCGCAAAACGTTGCGCAGGACACCGTTAACCAGTGAGGCCACGCCTTTGTGTCCCCTTCGCTTGGCGATTTCAACCGCCTCGTGCACCGCCGCGCGATCTGGCACCCGGTCCAGGTAACGAATCTGGTACAAGCTCATCCGCAGCAGATTGCGAACCCACGGCTGCAGTCTGCCGCTCCCTCCCTTGACAAAACGGCCGATCACCTCGTCAAGTGTACCGCGCCGCTGAGTCGTACCGTATACCAGCTCCGTCGCCAACCCGACATCGGGCCCCGACAGACGGGCCTGATTCAAGGCGTGATTCAATTCCAGATTGCTGAATGACTTGAGCTCGTCCACTTTGGTGAGGACATCAAGGGCCACTTCCCGTGCCGTCACCATTCCGGTCTTTTTCATCTACCGGTCTCCCAACTTGGCGCCAGGTTTCAGCGAAGCACCCGCCCCCGCAAGGAAGTCACGCATGCTCATCCGCTTTTTCCCCTCTGGCTGGATCTCGACTAGTTTTACACTGCCCTCGCCGCAGGCGACGACCACCCCGTCCGGCTCCCGTCTCACGATTGTGCCGGGCTCGCCGGCACGGCCTGTGGCTGACACCATTTCCACCCACCAAACCTTCCAAATCTTACCATCAAATCGGGTAAAAGCAACAGGCCAGGGATTCAGACCCCGTACCTGATTGTAGACGGCCCGTGCCGGCCTGTCCCAATCAATTCGCTCGTCCTCCCGTTTGATCGTGGGGGCGAACGTAGCTGCAGCATGATCCTGGGGCACCGGCGTAATTTTACCGGCAGCCAGGCGCGGAATCGTCTCAACCAACAGGGCGGCACCGGCTGCCGCCAGCTTGTCGTGCAGTGTCCCGACGGTGTCCCGCTCCTCAATCGGCACGGTTACTTTGCTCAGCATATCGCCTGCATCCAGCTCTTCGACCATGTACATGATCGTGACGCCGGATTCGCCCGCGCCTTCGATAATGGCCCTGTGGATCGGCGCGCCGCCGCGATACTTGGGCAGGAGCGAGGCGTGTACGTTGATCGCACCGAGACGAGGCGCTTCCAGCAGCTCTCTGGGCAAAATCTGGCCGTAAGCTGCCGTTACGATCAAATCGGGCTCACATGCCAGCACTTCGTCAAGGGCCGCCCTCTCTTTTATTTTCTCCGGCTGCAGCACCGGCAATCCGTGCCTGAGTGCCAGTTCTTTCACCGGCGAAGGACGCAGGACCTGCTTGCGGCCTACCGGACGGTCAGGCTGGGTGACGACACCGACCACACGGTGTCCGGCATCCAGCAGGGCAGACAAACTGGTCGCCGCAAAATCCGGCGTTCCCATAAACAAGATTCGCACGTCACTCAATCCGCCTGCTCTCCTTCCTCGTCTTTGCCGATCGGGTAGACCCGGTCCGCTCGATCGATGAACAGGATGCCGTCCAAATGGTCTATTTCGTGCTGGGCACAACGGGCCAAAAGGTCTTCCGCTTCCATCTCAAACGGTTGACCGTAGCGGTCCTGTGCTTTCAGTTTCACCCATTTGTAGCGGCGCACATCCCCACGCAGTCCGGGGATGCTGAGACAGCCCTCCGGATAATCGTACTGCTCACCTTCGCAGGCGACAATTTCCGGGTTAACCATTTCGATCAATCCGTCCCCGCAATCCATTACGATGACCCGTTTCAGGATGCTTACCTGCGGTGCAGCGAGGCCTACACCATCGGCATCGTACATCGTATCGGCCATATCATCGAGCAGCTTGTGCAGGTTCGCGTTAAACTTGGTGACTGGTTTTGCTTTTTCCCGAAGAATCGGATCGGGGTGTTTCGCGATTTTTCGTATCGCCATTTGATTGTCCTCCTATATTAACATCTGCGGGTCGACGTCGATTGTCACCGCAACTTGATGCTGCCTAATCCAGTCGGCAAAGTGATCACTCATCTGGGCCAGCAGATTGGTCAGTTTTGGCTCATCCCGATATTTTATCATGAGTTGGAAGCGAAATCTATCTTTCAAACGGGCGATGGGGGAAGCCACCGGACCCAGCAGCTGCGTTCCGGGCTGGAGTCGGGGCCGCAGATAGCTGGCGTACTGCTCCGCTGCGCGAATCACCACCGGCACTTCTTCGTGGGCAAAGGTAAGCAGCACCAACCGGTAAAATGGCGGATACCCTCTCTCTTTTCGCAGGGCCAGTTCGATCTGATAAAACGATTCGTAATCGTGCCGGGTGGCGTGGCGAATGCTGTAATGGTCCGGCGCATACGTCTGGATCACCACATCGCCGGCCAGATCATGCCGGCCGGCCCGCCCGCCTACCTGCGTCAGCAGTTGAAACGTCTTTTCCGCCGCACGGAAATCGGGCAGGTGAAGGGACGTATCGGCGGCGATTACACCGACAAGCGTGACGCGCGGGAAATCAAGCCCCTTGGCAATCATCTGCGTGCCGACCAGCACATCTCCCTGATGGCGGCGAAACTTGCCAAGCAGTGCTTCATGCGCGCCTTTGCGCGAGGTGGTGTCCACATCCATGCGGATGACCCGAATGCCGGGAAACAGACGGGCCAGTTCCTGTTCGATTTTTTGCGTACCCGTACCGAAGAAGCGAATATGCGGACTCTGGCAGTCCGGACAGTGGTTCGGCTGCGGCACGGCATAGCCGCAGTAGTGACAGCGCGCCGTGTGGTTGGTGCGGTGATAGGTAAGCGAGATGTCACAATGCGGACAGCGCATCGTGTAGCCGCAGGAGCGGCACATCACGAACGTGGAGTATCCGCGCCGGTTGAGAAACAGTACGATCTGCTCCTGTCTCGCCAACCGCTCTTCGATCATCTGATGCAGGGTCCGGCTGAACATCGAGCGGTTGTCGGAACGCAGTTCTTCGCGCATGTCGACCAGATGAACCGTTGGCATGGGCCGACTGCCGACCCTCTCTTTCATTGTAAGCAGTTGGTAGCGTCCGCGTGTCGCCAGGGCGTACGTTTCCAATGCCGGGGTGGCGCTGCCCAGCACCAGCACGGCGCCATTCTCCCTGGCCCGCCAGATTGCCACATCACGTGCGTGGTAGCGGGGCGTCTCCTCCTGTTTATACGAGCTTTCGTGTTCTTCATCAATCACAATCAGACCGAGACGGCGAAACGGAGCGAAGATAGCCGAACGGGCGCCCACCACCACCTGCACTTCCTGTCGCTGGATCTTGCGCCACTCGTCGTACCGCTCTCCCTGGGAGAGAGCGCTGTGCAGCACCGCCACTTTTTCTCCGAAGCGAGCCTTGAAGCGCTCCACCATTTGCGGGGTGAGCGAGATTTCCGGCACCAGGAAAATCGCTTCCCGACCGGCGGCAATGGTCCGCTCTATCGCTTCTATGTACACTTCTGTCTTTCCGCTGCCGGTCACGCCGTGCAGGAGAAAAGCGGAATACTCAGCGGCAGCCAGCTTTTGTTCGATGTTACGCAAACATTCCACCTGCTGCGGCATCAGCGCGTGTCTCGTCGGCTGCTGAAACTGCTTCTTTTCGTAGGGGTCACGGTATACTTCCCGCCGTACAACCTGCACCCATCCCTTTTTCTCCAAACTGTTCAGGGTGGAGCGGCTGATTCCAAGCGTGTCAAGGAGAGTCTGCAGCGGGACTGGTTCCTCCTGCCGGGCAAGATAGCGCAGCGCCTGAATCATTTTTTCCGCCCGCGGCGGGAGCTGGCCAATCAGTTTTTCCACCGTCGAGCTTTCAACCGAAAGGGTAACCAGAGACACCTGTTTGCGGGTGACGCGGTCCTGCACGCGCTGCTCCAGCGAGACCCATCCTGCCTCAAGCCACCCTGGCAAAAACACAACCTCTTGCGGATACCGTTTCTCCGCATCCGACAGGGCGATCAGGCGTCCTTGCCACAACTCGCGCAGCAGCGGAGAACGGGCAGCATCCGTTTCCACAAGACGATCAGTCCCCGCCAGCCACTTTTCTGTCTTTCCTTTCAGAACAGCCGGTATCATCGCCTGCAGGGCTGTCACCCAGGGACAGAGGTACTGCCTGCTCATCCATTCCGCCAACCTGACCAGTTCCGGGGTTAGCGGCGGATGTTCGTCCATCACCTGTTCAACCGCCTTTAATCGGTGCCCCTCCAGAGGAGAGGAAGGCTGCTCCTCCGTGCTCAGGCCGACCACGTACCCCTGCAGCTTGCGCGGCCCGAACGGGACAATCACCCGGCTGCCCACCGCAATACGTTCCCTGAGTGCTGCCGGGACGAGGTAGTCGAACGGCCGGTTGGTGCGGGCAGTCGGAACGTCCACAATCACTTGTGCCAGCATCCTGCTCATTCCTTCCTGCCGCGCTGCCACTTTTCCAGCACCAGATCAAGCAGCTTGTCCGCCACCAGCCGTTTGCTCATCAAGGGCAACTCCCGCACTTCTCCATCTCTGCTGTAAAAGGTGACCAGGTTGGTGTCCGTCCCCATCCCCGCTCCTTCGGCCAGCACGTTGTTCCCCACGATCACATCCGCGTTTTTGCGCCTTAATTTTTCGATGGCGTAATGAGCCAGGTCACGCGTTTCGGCGGCAAATCCGACGACGAACTGGGCTGGTGTTTTCCGCTCGCCCACGGCCTTCAGTATATCCGGTGCCTTTTCCAGTTCCAGTGTAAGGCCGTTCTCCTGTTTTTTCAGTTTGTGGTTGGATGTCGTTTTGGGGCGGTAGTCCGAAACAGCCGCCGCTTTGATGATGATGTCGCTTTGTGCCAGGTGTGCCATCACCGCATCGTACATCTCCTGCACCGATTCGACCCCGATCAGCCGCACCCCCTCTGGCTGTGGCAGGGAAACCGGGCCGCTCACCAGAATGACATCAGCTCCCCGGTCGCGGGCCGCTTCGGCAATGGCAAAACCCATCTTGCCGGATGAGTGATTGGAGATATACCGTACGGGATCTATCTTCTCCCGCGTAGGTCCGGCTGTCACCAGCACGGTCAGTCCTGTCAAATCCCGTTTCGGAGAGGAATCTTGTTTCATTGGCGCGACGCCATGTCCGGATGTCGCCGTATCCCCCGTCTCCCCGGCGGCATGCTGAGCGTGTTCTTCGGCAAACCAGCGCAATACCGCTTCGGCAATATCTTCCGGTTCCGCCAGCCGCCCTTTGCCGATCCATCCGCAGGCGAGAACCCCTTCTCCCGGTTCAATAAAGCGGTATCCATACTCCGCAAGGCGGCGCATGTTGGCTGTGACGGCAGGATGATGGTACATGTTCACATTCATGGCCGGGGCAATCAGTACAGGCGCTTGGGTCGCAAGCAGGGTTGTCGTCAACATGTCGTCGGCAATGCCGTTGGCCAGTTTGCCGATTACATTGGCTGTGGCCGGAGCGATCAGCACCAGATCCGCCCGATCAGCCAGGTCGATGTGAGCAATCGTGTGTGGATCCGGCTCGGCAAATGTATCGACGTAAACCGGCAGGTGGGATAGCGCCTGAAATGTGAGCGGCTGTATGAACTTCTGTGCGTGGGCAGTCAGGATGACGTGGACCTTGGCACCCAACTGCGTCAACTTGCTGGTCAGCGCGGCCGCTTTATAGGCGGCGATGCCGCCTGATACTCCCAGCACAATGGTTTTTCCGCTTAACGGTTGCACGGTGGGATACGCTCCTCTCCAAACGAGTTATCGTGATGAAAAAAACAACCTGCCGTGAGGTTGTTTTATTGACGGGAATCGCCTTCTATGTAAATCAGTTGATCGTTGATGATCTCTTCCAAAGCCAGCCCCACGAATTTTTTGGACTTTGGCTTTTCCACCTGTACGTTGTTGTTCTCCCGAAGCTGGCGGGCTCGTTTTGCCGCAACGGTTACCAGCACGTATTTGCTGTCCACCTTCTCGGTCAGCTTGTCAATAGACGGATACAGCATGTTGGATTACTCCTCCTTCAACCATTGGCGAAATTTGTGAATTTGTCGCTCTTTCCGCAGATGTTCGGCGGTAATGATCGCTTCAATCCGCTTGCATGCAAGTTCAATTTCATCGTTTACAACCACGTAGTCGTACTGGTTCATCAGTTCAATCTCTGCCTTGGCAACCTCCAGACGCTTGCGGACTGACTCCTCGGTCTCGGTACCGCGTCCCACGATACGGTTGCGCAGTTCGGTCAGGTCAGGCGGGGCGAGAAACAGGAAGACACCTTGCGGAAACTTCTGTTTCACCTGCATGGCACCCTGCACCTCGATCTCCAGAATTACGTCACGCCCGCTGGCCAGCGTCTCCTCCACAAAACGGCGTGGGGTACCGTAGTAGTTGCCCACGTATTCGGCCCACTCCAGCAGTTCATCCTGCTCGATCATTTGCTCGAATTCCTGTCTGGTCTTGAAGAAGTAGTTGACCCCGTTTACTTCACCGGCCCGTGGTGCCCGTGTTGTGGCCGATACCGAATACACAATGTCTTTCATTCGCTGGCGCAGTGCCGAGCAGACTGTCCCTTTTCCCACTCCAGAGGGACCGGAGAGAACCAGCAGCAGCCCGTTGTCATTCCCCATAGCCTCGATTTCAACTCCTGGTCTATTCATCAGATACGTCTTCTTTGGTATGTAATCGCTGTGCGACTGTTTCCGGCTGAACGGCCGACAAGATGACGTGATCGCTGTCGGTGATGATGACGGCGCGCGTTCGCCGTCCGTAAGTCGCATCCACCAGCATGCTGCGGTCACGCGCTTCCTGGATGATGCGCTTGATCGGCGCTGATTCAGGACTGACGATGGAGATGATGCGGTTGGCGTTGACAATGTTGCCAAACCCGATGTTGATCAGTTTGATTCCCACGGTACCAGCCCCCTCCTTTCCTATTCTACGTTTTGGACTTGTTCTCTCATCTTCTCCAATTCGGTTTTGATTTCTACGGCGAGGCGCTGGACCGGCAGGTAGTTGGCTTTGGCCGCGATGGTATTCGCCTCACGGTTCATCTCTTGCAGCAAAAAATCAAGCTTTCTTCCGACGCTCTCGTCTGCACCCAGCAGTTCGGCAAACTGCGCGCAGTGACTGCCGAGGCGTGTCGCTTCCTCCGAGATGTCCGCCCGCTCGGCAAACAAAGCCACCTCCTGGGCAATGCGCTGCTCGTCGACCTGTACGTCACAAGCCCACTCGGCCAGCCGTTCGGTTAATCGCTTCCGGTACTCTCTCACCGCTTCGGGGGCAAGCGTAGCAATCTCTTCGCTCCAGCTCTTCACCTTGTTCAGTCGGTTTCGCAGGTCGGCCTCAAGCGCGCCGCCCTCAGTCTGTCTCATCAGCAGAAGGTCACCCGCCGCCGCTTCAACCAGCGGCAGGAGCCGCTGGGCCGCCTGTTCCGGTGAATGGACCAATTCCTCTTCCCCCGTCAGGATCACACCCGGCAGCATGAACAAATCCTTGATGCCAAGTTCACCGGATAGAGGATACTCCTCGCCCAGCCGCTTCACCTCCTGCAAATACTGGTTGATCGCCTCCCGGTTGATTGAAAAGCCGACACCTTGTCGGGCAGCGGACTCTACACTGACGTAAACCTCCACACGGCCGCGCCGCACGTTTCGGGTTACCGCTTTTTTTACCTGGTCCTCCAGGTACGCCCACATCCTGGGCAGCCGTACAATGACCTCGCAAAACCTGTGGTTGACCGCGCGCATCTCCACGACCAGGCGCAATCCGTCCTGCTCGGCCTCACTTCGTCCGTATCCCGTCATACTGCGTATCATCATGAACCACTTCCGTAAGGAGCGACATCTGTTACGTATCACCGAAAAAATCGTTAATTCATTATAGGAAACATTCACAATCAGTGTCAACCGAAGCGACGAGACTGCCGCACGGTTTGCTGCTTGGGTTCGCGAACCGAATGTGGTAGACTGTGTGAGAAAAAAATCCTCACCGAGGTGAAGAGACGTGGCATTCGACGGATTTGTGACGCGAGCGGTCGTGCAGGAACTGCAGCAGCTTGCAGGCGGCCGCATCTCGCGTATCCACCAACCACATTCGCACGACATTGTGCTTGCCGTACGGGCCCAGGGCGAAAACCACAAGCTGTTGCTCTCGGCCAATCCAACGTATCCCCGGATGCACCTGACCACGGAAGAATTCGTTAATCCCGCCGAACCGCCCGTGTTTTGCATGCTGCTCAGGAAACACTGTGAAGGCGGTACGATCGAAGCGATCAGACAGGTGGAAATGGAACGGATCATCCACATCGAGGTCAAGTCACGCAACGAATTGGGGGACACCACACACAAGCGGATCGTCGTGGAAATCATGGGGCGTCACAGCAACATCATCCTGATCGATCCCGAAAGCAGCATGATCCTGGACAGCGCTCACCACGTCTCCCACGCCATCAGCCAGTATCGTCAGGTGCTTCCGGGCCGTCCCTACGTCGCTCCGCCGGATCAGGGAAAGCATTGCCCGCTCCTGGCCAGCGAAGAGCAGTTCTACATGGCACTCAACTGGAACAGCGGCAAGCTGGACAAGCAGCTCGTCGACGCCTACAGTGGTGTCAGTCCGCTCTTGGCCAAAGAAATCGTCCATCGCTCCGGCATCCCGACCCGCGAAAATCTTTGGCGTTCGTTTCGCCAGTTGATGGCGAAGGCAGCGGCACACCAGTACCAGCCAACCATCGTTCAAACCAAGGAAAAGACTGTTTTTTCCATCACGAAGTTGACTCACCTGGGCAGCGGGGAGCAGAAGGAGTTCGAATCAATCAGCGCCTGCCTGCAAGCCTACTATCAGGGAAAGGCGCAGCGTGACGCAGTCAAACAGAAAGTACATGACTTGTTCCGTCTCGTGACGAGTGAAAAGAACAAAAATGAAAAAAAGATCGAAAAACTGAAACAGACACTCTTGGAAGCACAGGAAGCCCAGCGCTACCGTCTTTACGGTGAACTGCTTGCAGCCAACCTGCACCAGATCAAGCGAGGCGATATTGAATACGCCGCTGTCAACTGGTATGATCCCCAGGCCCCAACGGTGGTGATTCCGCTCGACCCGCTGAAGTCGCCTTCCGAAAACATGCAGGCGTACTACAAGCGGTACAATAAATTAAAAAACAGTTTGCAAATCGTAGAAGAACAAATCGCGAACGCGAAAGAGGAAATCGCCTATCTGGAAGGAATTCTCGTCCAGCTTGAACACGCCAGCCTGCGCGAGGCGGAAGAGATACGGGAAGAATTGGTCGAACAGGGCTACGCAAAAAACCGCAGCAAACAGGGAGGCAGGCGCAAAAAAGCGGAACTGCCGGAGCTTTCCGTTTACTATTCCAGCGAAGGCATCCCCATTTACGTCGGCCGCAACAACAGGCAAAACGATTACTTGACCAACAAACTGGCCTCCCCGACGGACACCTGGCTGCACACCAAGGACATACCCGGATCGCATGTGGTCATCCGCAGCCGCAGCTTTTCCGAGCAGACCTTGCGGGAAGCGGCCGTGCTTGCCGCATACTATAGCAAGGCACGGCACGGAAACCAGGTGCCTGTCGATTACACGCTGGTCAAACACGTCAAAAAGCCGAGTGGTGCCAAGCCCGGCTTTTGCATCTACGAGAACCAGCGCACGATCTACATCACTCCGGACGAGGAGCTGGTTTTTCAGCTGAAAGGTAACAAACCGGCAGCGAGTGGTCCGCATAGCTGAGCAGACCCGGTCCATACTAAGAGCAAAGGAGGCATCGTCGCCGTGAACATCTTGTGGAAGCTCTTGGTCAACGGCATCGTGGCCGTTCCCGGTCTGCTCTGGTCTGGTACTTCCCTTACCTTTGCCGTACTTGCCAGCCTGCTGTTGGGGCTGATTTCTTACGCGACAGGAGACTTCTTGATCCTGCCCAAGACCAACAACACGTTTGCCAGCAGTTTCGATTTCCTGCTCAGCTTCGGCTTTTTGTGGGCTGCCGCCGCCATCTTTCAGCAGCCGTATCAGTTGGCGGGGCTGTTTCTGACGGCGTTTGCCATTTCGATTGTCGAATTCTTTTTTCATGATTACCTGCAGCGGCACGGGCCTCATCATTCCAGGCATCCTGGGTAAACGTTCGCTAATCTTATACGGACGGAGGGACACTCGTCGATGAACGTAATTGGCATTGTGCAGACGGATTTGAACGAGTTTAACATCCTGTTTGAAGACGACAGTCGGAAACGGGAAAATGAAGATACAGGCGGTTTCTTCTCCTTCGGGGACGATGAGCAAAGGGGGCAGGAAAATGGACAAAACTACCAAGAGATGACCGTCCGCATCAAGGGAGTGCCGGAGGGACAGAAGGCCACCTTTCTGCAGATGTACCAGATCATTCAGGACGCTCGAAAAATGGATGATCTGGAGCGAAGCCTGACCATCGTTCAACATGGAGACGACCAAAACCAGCAAGGAAACGGGAACCGCTGGTAACCTGCCATTACGTCATTTCAGGACAGCGATCCGTCAGAGCTGCTCTCTCTGGCGGTTTTTTCTGTTCGAATCCAGACACAAAAAAACCCGGGTCCTGCCTGACCCAGGCTTGCCTTATCCGACATGGCCCCGCTCTGCCGTCCAACCTCATGTTTCTTTAACCTGCTCTCCAACAGGTGGGCGACCCGTCCACGGTTCTGCCTTCCCATGCGTCCCTCAAGGGGAGGTGGGCCTGGCATACATCGCAGAGTTCTGTCTCCCTCGAAACACTCAAGGTTAAAAACATTAATGGCCGAACGTACATCGCAGGATTGTTCCTTTCCATACTAGCACAGCCGCCAGTCAAACGCAACGTGAATTGTTTCCTGCGCTCCTTCACCGCAGCCGCGCGCGGATCAAGACCGTTTGGCCCTTGCGGCGATCAATGCCTGAAACTCTTCTGAAGCAATCAACCTCGGCTGCTGCTCTCTTTCCCAGACCAGCATTTCCGACAGGGAGGCGCTCATTCCCTTGTTCAGGCCTGCTTTGGTCGCGGCATACGCCAACCGCGGCATACGACGCAGCAAGGAGATCAGCTGGTCGACGGTCTGATCCAACTCCGCTTGTGGTACCGCCCTGTAGATCAAACCGATCTGCTCCGCTTCCCTTCCGCTCAGCCGCTCAGCGAGCAGGGCCAGACGCTTGGCCCGTGCAAGCCCCACCAAACGAGGCAGCAGATAGGTGCCGCCAAAATCGGTGGTGAGGCCAATCTGGACAAACGGCTCCTGCAGGCGGGCATCCTCACTGGCAACAACAAAGTCGGCATGGAGAGCCAGATTAAGGCCGGCCCCGACTGCCACTCCCTCGATCACGGCAATCGTCGGCTTGTCCAGGTGGTGAAAGCGGGTGATGAAACTGTTGATCAACGTCAGATACCGGTCGGCTTCAGCGGGGTCGGATACCCTGGACAGCAGGTTGAGATCGGCGCCGGAACAGAAGTTGCCGCCCGCCCCGCGCAGTACGACTACACGGATTGCCTGATCGGAAGCGGCCTGCTCAAACACGTCGCCCAGGCGGGCAAACATCGATTGATCCATCGCGTTCATCACGTGAGGCCGATTCAGCGTAATGGTGAGCACGTCTTCATGATAAGTGGTTACGAGGCTGTTATCCGTTGGTTGGTTCATCCTGTTTCGCTCCTTCCGGAATAATGCCCGATGCGGCATAACGCCGCAACAGTTGGTCACTTATGGACAACCGGGAGCGCAAAATATCGTGCGTATCAGCCCCCAGTGCGGGCGGGGGCTGCATGGTGTCAAGCGGTTTTTTGCGCTCTCCTCTGACCTGCAGCAGGTTGTCGGCATGCGGCGGAAAAAATACGAGCTGGCGGCTTGTGACATAGGTGCTGGACAGCCACGTATCCATTTCTTCCACCGCTGTCAGACAGCAGTCCACCTCCATCCCCAGTTCGTTCCACTCAGCCTGCGTCCGGGTGAGAAACATCGCTTTGATTTCTTCAAAAACATCCGGTTGATCGAGCACACGCTGACCGGCGTATTCCTCCCAATCTTCCCTTCCCACGGCGTGGCAAAAGTTGTGCCAGAATTTCTCTTCGAGTGCTGCCAGTGCCACATATCGTCCGTCCGCTGTCTCGTATACGTTGTAGTTGATCAGACCGCCCAGGAACTGGCTTAGTTCCCCTTCCCGACCGGCGCAGCTGAGCAGGGCATTCAGGCTCATCCAGGACGCCATCACATCCACAGATGCGATGTCCAGGTACGTACCTTTTCTGCTTCTTTCCTTCTGTACCAGTGCGGCACAGATTTGTTCCGCGGCGTACAGGCCGCCAGCGTAATCGGCCAGCGGTACTTCGGGGATCACCGGTCGCCCCTGGCTGTCCCGATTGGCGGCTAAAAAACCGCTCACTGCCTGATAGTTAAGATCGTGGCCGCCCAACTGATGCATCGCTCCGGTCTGGCCGTATCCGGTGAGCGAGCAGTAGATCAGCTCCGGGTTGACCTCGGCGAGCGCCTCGTAATCCAATCCGAGATGACCCATGACGCCGGGCCGGAAGCTTTCCACCACCACATCGGCCTGAGCCGCCAGGGCAAAGGCCAGCTCCCGCCCTGCCGGGGTACGCAGATTAAGTGCCACACTTCGTTTGTTCCGGTTGGAAGCGAGGTAAAACAAACCGTCCCCGCCCAACATCGGTCCCATGCTGCGTCCCGGATCTCCGGACGGATACGCCTCGATCTTGATCACCTCCGCGCCCATGTCAGCCAGCCGCATGGTGCAGTACGGTCCCGGTAGGTGGCGGGTAAAGTCGACGACTGTAATTCCCGACAGCACATCCCATCCCCCCTGTTATGAGGCAGCACTTTTCACTTTGTTTCTCCGCTGGATGGCACTTCTCCTTCAGATATTCTGAAAATTCTTTCCAAAAATCCCGTATGAGACACAAGGGCCATGTACGGAGAAAAAGCGCCGAAGTGGGCGCTTTTTCTCCGTACATACCTATCAACCATACATGTAGCTGTAAGAGCTTGAATCATACATGGAAGAAGCAGATGAGTCGTGGTAACGGTGGTGTCGGTCGTGCTTGTAGTGATCATAGCAGTGGGTTTTGTAATACGGCTTGTAATAGCACTTTTTCTTGTAGTACTTTTTCTTGCAACACGTTTTGCAGTGATATTTACCCTTGTAGTACTTTCGCTTGCATTTGCATCCCATCCTCGCTCACCCCCTCTTATCAGGTACAGTTACAGCGTATGTCGCAGTTGGGGCTTCGGAATGGTACACCTGGCTAAACCCAGGAAAATGAGCATCTGACCTGATGAAATCGTTATCGCACTCCGATGATGCTGCGAAGCTGGTGAATCCCGTGATGATCGGGGATTTCCCGATATTCCTTCACCTTTGGCAGGGTGAGCAGCTGCGGGCGGGTCATGTACCCTGGTTTGGAGAGGTAGACCACGTCACAGCGGGCGATCAGGTCAAACACATCCGGGTGGTGAGCCTCCCCGGTGTGCAAATCGAGATGGTTGATGCCGGCATTGACCAGATCCTCCACCATTCCCTTCACCCCTTGTGCCGTGGCGCAGATCAGCCCTACTTTTGTCTGGCCGGGGTATGCGTCCAGTTCGGGTATCACCACCGCCGGATCCGGGATGAAGTCCAGACATACCACTGGCGGCGCACCCGATGGCAGCAATGGTTCGAGCTCTGCATACATCGACGGATGAACCACGATGGCTTTGTACCGCTCCAAGAACTGTGGATCCGCCGCCATCTGCTCGCAAAACCCTTCATGGGTTCCACCCTCTACCCTCACGTTGGGCAGATAATGCTGAACCAACCGGCAGTACTCGGCCAGCTCCAACTCGGTAAAGCGCAAAAACAAGACGGGAAGTTCATTGATCTCCCGGGAAACAGACGTCAGCACGCGAATAAACTCATCCCAGGTGTAACCCATGGCCTGCACCTGGTGCAGGGTCTGTTTGGCCAGCAGAGTAAGCTGGGCCTGATTGCGCGTCAGCAGTGGATCGGTAATCACATTGCTGACGATGGTTCCACGTCCTTGCCTGGATTCGACCAATCCTTCCTGCTGCAGCCGCAGGTATACGCTGCGCACCGTATTGTAGTTGACACGAAGCTGTGCGGCCAGTACCCGCACCGGCGGCAGTTGGGCATGGGGCGCCAATTGGCCGCTGCGAATGAATGACGCAATCTGCTGATATAACTGTTCGTGATAGGATAACGACGAATGTTTCTGTAGCGTAAAGCGAATCACCGCGGTTTCCTCCATCTTTTCTTTATGTATTTCATGCTATCGCCATTGGTACCAAGCGTCAATTCAGACAGACAAGCTGATTCGGAACCTGTTTGGACGGGGTATACTAACGCATGACATGGACGAAACCAGAAATGAGGTGAATCACAGTGGGCGAACGAAGCCGTTTCAAACCTGGTGAAAAGTCGCCGAAAAACGCTGTCTATATGGAAATCGGCGAAACAGGGGCAAGTGTGCAAGATCCCATGATCATAGAATTAAAAAAGGGGGAGCGTTTTCCCGCCACCCGCAACCAGAACCGCGTCTGGACCCAGAAGTGAGCTTTTTCCTCGATGATACGAAAAGGTGCCAGGCATACCGCCTGGCCCCTGTCCTCACGCACTGTGGGGAGGACTTACTCCCCTTCCACTTCTTCCCCGTCGTCTGTCACGTAGGTGATTGTCACCCCGAGCTGCTGAAGCAGCCCCAGTACTTCCCGGTTTAACTCCTCGTCGGCGAGCAGTCCAAGCTGTTCGACCAGTTCCAGTTCCTCCAGTTCTCCTGCCTCCGCGTCTTCGATTAGTTCAATCACTTCTGTCATGTCTCGCTGCCGCAGGATGTCGAGAATTTGTTGTTTATCCACACAGGCCACCTCGCTTCGTCTGTTCGGTTCCATTTTTGGTCGTTTCCCCTTTATAATATAGAAAAGCGTCCGGGGACGTCCATGGTTGTCCCTTGGCCGATCACGAACAGGAGACAGAACATGCCAAACCCGTACCCTGAAGCCTATTTGCAATATCTGTGTCGCTTTCACGGTGACCGCGACTATTTTGAATGTCATGAAATCCTGGAGGAATACTGGAAAACCCAGCATCCACCTCGGGAGATCATCTGGGTCGGGCTGATCCAGATCGCCGTTGCCCTGTACCACCAGCGGCGAGGCAATTATCCGGGGGCAATCAAGATGATGAACAGTGCCCTGCACATCTTGAAGGATCGAGAGCAGCGGCTGGCTGCGCTGGGGCTGGACCCGTCAGCGCTGCTGGATCTTTTGACACAGCGGCTGACCGAACTGGAAGCGGGGGAAGCTTATCGGAGTCTCAACCTGCCGATTGTCGATGCCGACCTGCTTGCCAAGTGCAAACAACGGTGCGCTGAACAGGGGTTTTGCTTCGGGCAGCCAAGCCGGATGGACGATGAATATCTGCTTCACAAGCACCGCCAGCGCGACCGCAGCAGCGTCATCCGCGAACGGCAGGAGAGTTTGAAGAAAAAGCAGCAGCGCCGTGCGGAGACAGCCAACCCCGATCAAAAACGGAACGCGAATTCGTGATGGTTTGTCCCATCAAAGGTGCATGAAGGGCATGGCGTTAGCTGTAAATCCATTTGGTCAGCACAACCATCAACCCCAAATCAGCCAGCAGATGGCTCAGCCAAGGAGCGTACAGGGTGCCGTAGCGAAGTTTCAGCCCCCCCCACAATAAACCGACAAGGAAGATCAGGCCGGTAATCAGGATCGCCCACATCTGCCCGAACAGGGCTGAAGCGACCAGCAGATGGTACAGGGAATAAAAACCACTGCTGAACAACAGCGCCTGGCGGCGGCCCCACATGAAAAACAGCCGATCCAGCATAAACCCCCGCCACAGCCACTCTTCCAGAAATGAGTTAACCACCGTGATGTAGAAGGCAAACGGGACCAACCATTCGGGAGCAAGCCCCCATGCTGTCAATCTCATCCGAACGGCGGACGGCTCAACCCCACTCTGAAACAACAACCAGGACCCTGCCAGAACGGCTGCAAACAACGGTACTCCGGTCACCAGTCCGACGAATACCGCCTCCCCCCGCGCCCTCTTCTTTGGCTCCCACAACCGCCTCCAGTTTTCTCGAATCGAACCTTCCCACATCCCCTGCAGGAGCGGAATCCCCAGGCAGACCATGAGATGAAACCAGAAAAAGGCAACGAGCAGGCTATTTCTCCAGATCAGACCATAGTAAACGGCCAGGCTGGCGGAAAACCCGTAACCGATGTAGAGCAGGTGATACCCAAGCCGAGGACGCATCGCCATTACCCCCGTTTCCGGTCAAAGCGCCATTAGTATTCCCTCTCCCTTTTCTTCTGATGCCGTCTGCGCTGCCATCCAGGCGGGCATTCAGATTCCCCTTGCTTGACCGGCCTGGTAAAACGGAGGTCCCTAAGCGTGTGTGCCCATCATGCGAAACGTGCTATAATATGTGCGATTCACAATGGATTCACATCTCTGGTTGACTGTGGGAGGCTGAGTGATATTCTGCTACGTAATCGTGCCTTTCTGCTCCTGATGACGGGAGAGATGATCGCCGGGACCGGCCTGTGGGTGGGCGTAATCGCCAACCTGCAGTTTATGCAGCACCTGATATCATCCGATTTTCTCAAGGGACTGATGCTGATGATCGGCCTGTCTGCCGGCGTTTTGTTGGCGCCAAAGGCCGGGATCTGGATCGACCGCTACGACAAGCGGTTGATTTTGGTCCTCTCCAGTCTTGTTCGCTGCCTGGCGCCAATCTGCATGTTTCCCGCTCTCGCCTACGAATCAATTGGCTGGATGGTGCTGTCGCTGATCATCTTGCAGTCGGCCAGCGCGGTTTACCTGCCGACCATCCAGGCGGCAATCCCCGCTGTCGTGCAGCCGGGACAATTGCTGGAAGCGAACGGAATTTACCTGAACATTGCCACGCTCTCCCGAATTGGCGGTACGGCCGTCGGGGGGATCATGGTGGCTGCAATGGATCTGTGGATGCTGTACATTACCGCCTTGATCGCTTTCGTCCTGCTGATTGGATTATCGCTGGTCAATCAGATCCCGGGGAGCGACCTGGCAACCGCCCAGCAGCCGCAAAACCTTCGATTCAGCGAAGTGTTTTCCCTGATTAAAAACGAGCCAAGCGTGCTGGTCGGGATGGTAAACATGGGTGTCCTCACCCTGTTCCTCGGCGGGTTCAATCTTCTGGTGCTTTCCTATAGCGAAGTACAGCAAGATCCTGGTGTGATGGGCTGGATCTACGCTGTGGAAGGTACCAGCATATTGTTTGGAGGGCTTTTGGCCAAACGATGGGTGGGCTCGCGAAATCTGGTGCTGACATCCACGCTGCTGCTGTTTGTCTTCGCCCTTTCTCACGTCGGCATGTCGTTTGCTGAACAGCGCTACACGGTACTGGCTTCCTACGGATTGTTCGGGTTGACGGTTGCCTTCTTTTTTCCAATGGTGACGACCATCTTTCAGCAGCAGCTGCCGCCAGATGCACATGGGCGCTTCTTTTCCTTTAAAGGGCTGCTCGACAGGGTGATGTTTCAATTGGCTCTGCTCATTACCGGTGCCTGTCTCGACCTGTTCGGCATCTCGTGGTACATGCTGCTCTTGGCCGCGCTGACGGCGCTTTGCGGTCTGTATTCTCTCGTTTTCGCCCGCAAGCGCTCGCTGGACGTGCGCCAACTGACGAAACAGCAGTCGGCCACTGCGTAAAAGACAGGGCCGACGATTGGAAGAGCACATCTGCTCTGTATACGTGTTTGCCGGCTTCAATTGCCCTGCCGGCCTGCATTGATGTACACTGGTCTTAGCGCTGCGTATGCTTACAGCAAAGGAGTGAAGAGAGTCGTACCATGAACCAGCTTTTTTCCCCTGTAGTTCTCGGTACGATCGCAGGCCTCATCATGGCCATTCTGGTTCTTCTGTTTCGACTGCGGGCGGCAAAGAAACCTGTCTCGGCGAAGAAGATTCTGCTGCCGCCCCTGATGATGTCGACCGGGTTTGCGATGTTTCTCTTGCCGGGAACGATGACACCGTTTCATTACGATCTGATCGCATTCCTGCTGGGTATGCTGCTTTCTGTTCCGTTGATCCTCTCTTCAAAGTTTGAGGTGATCGGCGACCAAGTCTACCTGAAGCGCTCAAAAGCATTTGTCGGGATTCTGCTTGCGCTCGTCGTCATCCGGCTGGTGGTCAAGGCAGAAGTAGGGGACGCGTTTTCTCCCCTGCAGACGGCCGGCTTGTTTTTCGTTCTTGCCTTCGGCATGATTGTGCCCTGGCGTCTGGCCATGTACGTCATGTACCGTCAGATCGCAAGGAATCGGACGACATGAGGTAAAAAACAAGCATCCCGTACCTTACAGACGGGATGCTTGTTTCATGTCTGGTCGCTCTCCCCAACTGATGGTCGAAAGACAGCGCTTTTCGGCCCTTATTCGTAAAACGTCTCCGGCGCTTCGCTCCACGCCGCCAGCAGACGCTCCTGCTCCGCCGTTATCACCTTCATCTCTCGCGCCGCTTCCAAAAGGGCGGTATAGGAGGAGAGCGTGATCATTTCCAACCCCGCCTCATGGAACAACGCTTCAGCCTTGGGAAACTCATAGGTAAAAATCGCAGTTACTCCCAGCACGATGCCTCCTTCCGCCTGTATGGTCTGTGCCGCTTTGTACGAACTGCCGCCAGTGGAGATCAAATCCTCGATCACCACCGCTTTCTGACCGGGAGCAAGCACTCCCTCAATCTGATTTTGTCTTCCGTGACCTTTCGCCTTGTCACGCACGTAGATCATGGGCAGATCCATCCGCTCTGCCACCCAGGCTGCGTGCGGAATCCCCGCCGTTGCCGTCCCGGCAATCAATTCGGCATCGGGAAAGCGGGAACGTATGACGCTCACGAAACCATCCACGATCTTGCGGCGCACTGCTGGGTACGACATGGTGACACGATTGTCGCAGTAGATCGGCGACTTGATGCCGGACGTCCAGGTAAAGGGCTGATCGGGACGCAGATGAACCGCCCCGATCTGCAAAAGTGCGGTCGCAATCTGTTTGGCCAACGCTGTCGTCTCCTTGCTTTTGGTTTCCACTCACTGTCCCTCCTCACTGGTTACCGCTCGCCAGCGGATTCTACTGCTGCAAGCATCGCCTGCCAGGCCGCACGTGGTTCTTCTGCTGCCGTGATTGCCCTGCCTACGACGATGTAATCGCTGCCCAGGCGAAATGCTTCTTCCGGTGTCGTTACGCGAACCTGATCACCCTGCGCCGTACCTGCAGGACGTATCCCCGGTGTGACCGTCTGAAAGGATGCTCCCGCCGTCTTTTTTATCAGCGGCACTTCCCGCGGGGAAGCGACGACCCCATCCAGACCAGCCCGCTTGGCCTCCATGGCGTAATGGACGACTACCCCCTCCACATGGCCGGGGATCAGGAGTTCTTCATTCATGACCCGCTGGCTGGTACTGGTCAGCATCGTCACCCCAATCAACAGCGGTCGATCAGCACCAGCCGGCGTTCCAGCTTCCAGACCCTCGCGTGCTGCCTCCATCATCGCCCGTCCCCCGGCAACGTGAACGTTTACCATATCGGCACCGAGGCGGGCCAAACTTTTCATGGCGCCCCGCGCCGTGTTGGGGATGTCGTGTACTTTCAGATCGACAAACACTTTCAGGCCGCGCTGCTTCAGTTCATCGACGATGCGCGGACCTGCCGCGTAATACAGTTCCATGCCCACTTTGACGTACTCGATTTCACCGCGCAGTTCTTTCAGGCAGCGATTCATCGCTTCCTCTCCGGGAAAGTCGAGTGCCAGGATGATGCGGGTCCTGCTGTTCTCCATATGCGACTGCACCTCTTTATTTCTGTCATTGCCTTCAAATCCCATCATCTTGCATGGTACCCGAAGTGGAGAGATTGTTCCACCCGAATCTTCAGGGCTCTCCTCTGGCCCCTGCGACAGCCGTCAGGCGGTCACGCTAAGCTTGCTTGTCTTTTGCTTTGGCATTGCTTCCGTCGAGAAGGTGATCGTCTCCAGAACGTGCAGCAGCGCTCTGGACGTATCCAGCGACGTGAGGCAGACAGCGCCGTTCTCCACCGCTTCCCGGCGAATGCGGAATCCATCGCGCTGCGGCGTCTTTCCTTTGGTCAGCGTGTTGAGGACGATGTTTACCTTCCCGGTCCGTATCTCATCCAGCAGATTGGGTGTGCCTTCAGACAGTTTCTGTACCCGCTCGACGGCAAATCCGGCCTGCTCCAGATAATCGGCCGTGCCGGAGGTGGCCAGCAGTTTGAAGCCCAAACGGCGGAAGCGGCTGACGATCTCGACGGTTTCCGCCTTGTCCTTGTCCGCCACCGTTACCAATAGCGTACCGTGTGTCGGGATACTCATCCCGGCCGCGAGGAGACCCTTGTACAGCGCTTTGGCCAGCGTCCGCTCCCGTCCCATTACTTCGCCGGTCGATTTCATCTCCGGTCCCAGCGTGATGTCGAGGCGGCGCAGTTTGGCAAAGGAAAACACCGGCACTTTTACCGACACCATCGCCTCCTCCGGATGCAGGCCCGGCACAAACCCCTGCTCGCGAATCGAGTAACCGAGAATCGCCTTGGTGGCAATATTGGCCATCGGGATGCCGGTCACCTTGGACAAGAACGGAACGGTACGCGAAGAGCGCGGATTCACCTCGATCACGTACGGGCGGTTGTTGCAGATGACAAACTGGATGTTGATCAGTCCCTTGATCTTAAGCGCCCGTGCCAGTTTGGTGGTCATCTCCACCAGTTCCTGTTTAACTGTTTCCGACAGCGTCTGCGGCGGGTAGACGGCTATGGAATCGCCGGAGTGGACACCTGCCCGCTCGATATGCTCCATAATTCCGGGGATCAGTACATGTTCTCCGTCTGCAATCGCATCAACTTCTGCCTCAACCCCCATCATGTAACGGTCGATCAGAACCGGATGCTCCGGATTTACCTTGACAGCCTGCTCCATGTAGGCCAGCAGTTCCTCTTGGGTATAGACGATCTCCATGGCCCGGCCGCCCAACACGTACGATGGACGGACCAGAACAGGGAAGCCCAGACTCTCCGCGGCCCCTACCGCCTCTTCGACCGACGTCACCGTCTTGCCCGGAGGCTGCGCCAGGTTGAGACTGCGCAGCAGGGCTTCAAACTTTTCACGGTTTTCGGCCGCATCAATGCTTTCCAAACTGGTGCCGAGGATGCGTACGCCGCGGCGAGCCAGTTTTTCCGCCAGGTTGATCGCTGTCTGGCCGCCGAATTGCACGATGACGCCCTCCGGCTGTTCCTTGTCGATGATGTTCATCACGTCTTCGATGTAAAGCGGTTCAAAGTAAAGGCGGTCGGACGTGTTGAAATCGGTCGAAACCGTCTCAGGGTTGTTGTTGATGATCACCGCTTCGTACCCCGCTTCCTTGATTGCCCAGACCGCATGCACCGTGGCATAGTCAAACTCGATGCCCTGTCCGATCCGTATCGGTCCCGAACCAAGCACGACGATCCGCTTCCTGCCGGTTTCGACCCGTTCGTCTTCCTGCTCGTACGTTGAGTAGTAGTAAGGCGTTTCGGCCTCAAACTCGGCTGCACAGGTATCCACCATTTTGTAGACCGGCGTGATCCCGTTTGCTTCGCGAAGCTGACCGATTTCATCTTCCGTACGCCCGGTCAGTTCGCCAATCTTGCGGTCCGTAAAGCCCATCCGCTTGGCCTGGTGCAGCCGCTCCACGCTCAGCTCACCCGATTGCAGTTCCCGCTCCAGCTCGATAATTCTGGCCAGTTTGTGCAGGAAAAACAGGTCGATCCGGGTCAACCGATGCAGTTCTTCCAGCGAGACGCCGCGGCGCAGGGCTTCCGCTACCAGAAACAAGCGTTCGTCATCCGGTACCTGCAGACGTCGCTTCAACTCTTCCGCTGTCAACCGGTTCGTCCCCCTCAGTTCGAGGTGGTACGTCCCGATCTCCAGAGAGCGAACCGCCTTCAGGAGGGATTCCTCAAAGGTACGGCCGATTGCCATTACCTCCCCGGTCGCCTTCATCTGCGTGCCAAGACGTCGGTTCGCTGCCTGAAACTTGTCAAACGGCCAGCGCGGGATTTTGCTGACCACGTAATCAATGGTCGGTTCAAAGCAGGCATAGGTCTGCCCGGTGACCGGGTTTTTCAGTTCGTCCAGGGTGTAGCCTATGGCAATCTTGGCTGCCATCTTGGCGATCGGATAGCCGGTCGCCTTGGAAGCGAGCGCAGACGAGCGGCTGACGCGCGGATTGACCTCGATCACGTAGTACTGGAAGCTGTGCGGATCAAGAGCAAACTGGACATTGCAGCCTCCCTCGATCTTGAGGGCGCGAATGATGTTGAGCGCGGAGGAACGCAGCATTTGGTACTCCCGGTCAGAAAGGGTCTGGCTGGGAGCGACGACGATGCTGTCCCCGGTGTGCACGCCGACCGGGTCGATGTTCTCCATGTTGCAAACGACGATGCAGTTGTCGTTCTTGTCGCGCATCACTTCGTACTCAATTTCCTTCATACCGGCAATGCTCTTTTCGATCAGGCATTGGGTAATCGGCGAATACTTCAACCCATTGGCCACGATCTCGCGCAGGCTTGTTTCATCCTCACAAATGCCGCCGCCGGTGCCTCCCAGCGTATAAGCGGGTCGCACGATTACCGGATAGCCGATATCAGCGGCAAAACTGACTGCTTCGTCCACCGTGCTGACGATCGTCGATTCCGGGACCGGTTCCCCCAGTTCGTTCATCAGGGCGCGAAACTGTTCGCGATCTTCCGCCTGTCTGATCGAAATCAGGTTGGTTCCCAACAGCCTGACGTTTTCCGCTTCCAGCACGCCGGATTCGGCCAGCTGCACTGCCAGGTTCAGACCAGTCTGCCCGCCCAGCGTGGGCAGCAGTCCGTCTGGCTTCTCCCGCCGGATTACCTGGGCCACGAACTCTGGCGTCAGCGGCTCGATATATACTTTATCGGCCATGTTGGTGTCCGTCATGATCGTCGCCGGGTTGGAGTTGATCAACACCACTTCCAATCCCTCTTCTTTCAGCGCCTGGCAGGCCTGCGTCCCGGCGTAGTCAAACTCGGCAGCCTGACCGATCACGATCGGACCGGAACCGATGACGAGGATTTTTTTCAAATCAGGTTGCTTGGGCATGGACAGCTCCTCCCTTTGCGCTTGTGATCATCGCCAGAAACTGATCAAACAGATAGCTGGAATCGTACGGCCCAGGTGCCGCCTCCGGATGGTACTGGACGGACATGGCCCGCTTCTGCACGTCACGCAGTCCTTCCACCGTCCCGTCGTTGAGGGCCACATGGGTAATCTCCAGACCGGTACCGACGATTGATTCGCGGGTAACCGCGTAGCCGTGATTTTGGGACGTGATGTACGTGCGGCCGCTGGTCAGCTCTTTTACCGGATGATTCCCGCCGCGATGACCGAACTTCATCTTTTTCGTATCGGCACCACTGGCAAGCGCAAACAACTGATGACCCAGGCAGATCCCGAACAGCGGGTATTGGCCAAGCAGTTGGCGGATGGTCCGAACAGCCTCCGGCACGTCCTTGGGGTCTCCGGGACCATTGGACAGCAGCACGCCGTCCGGCCGGAGGCGGCGAATCTCCTCGGCTGATACATGGTAGGGAACAACCACCACGTCGCAGCCGCGTTTGGTCAGCTCGCGCAGAATGCCGTGTTTGACACCAAAGTCTACCAACACGACACGCGGGCCGGTTCCGGGACAGCTGAACACGCTTCTGGTGGAGACACGCGCAACCTGATCGGTCAAGTATGGAGTGCGTTTCACCTGCTCCACCAATTCAGCCGTCGGCGTATCGGCAGTCGTAATCATTCCGCGCAGGGTTCCGTGATGGCGAATTTTTCGCGTCAACATCCGTGTATCAACACCGGCTATGCCGGGAATCCCATACTCTTTGAGCAGATCGTCAAGTGTCTGGGCGCTGCGCCAGTTGCTCGGCAGATCACAGTGTTCCCGCACCACCAAGCCGTGAATGAACGGGCGTACCGCTTCAAAGTCGTCACGGTTAATCCCGTAGTTGCCGATCAGGGGATAGGTCATGACCACGATTTGACCACAGTAGGAAGGGTCGGACAGCACTTCCTGATATCCGGTCAGCCCCGTGTTAAAGACCACTTCGCCAACCCGTTCGGCAGCCTCTCCCAGAGCCGTACCCACAGCTTCCGTCCCGTCTTCAAGGATAAGTCTCGCCCGCATCGCTCTGTTCCTCCTTCACTCTTGTCGGTAAACAATCTCGCCGTCGACCATTGTCAGCACCGGCCAGCCCTTGCATTTCCAGCCGGCAAACGGTGTATTGCGCCCTTTGCTCGCAAAGGTGTCCGGGTCGATCGTACGTTCTGTCAGCAGGTCTATCGCCACCAGATCAGCCGGAGCCCCTTCCGCCAGCCGTCCGTAGGGCAAACCGAACAGTTCGGCCGGTTTGGAGGTCATCTTGTCAACCAGTTCGGCCAGGGTCAGCTCGCCGGTCAGCACCAGATTGGTGTAGAGCAGGGGAAAGGCTGTCTCCAGGCCGACGATGCCAAACGGAGCCCTGTCGATGCTGTTGGCCTTCTCTTCTTCCGTGTGCGGCGCGTGGTCAGTAGCAATGATGTCGATCGTTCCATCTTTCAGCCCGGCTATCAGCGCCGCGCGATCTTCGCGGCTGCGAAGGGGCGGATTCATCTTCCAGCGCGGATCCAGGTTGTCCGGTATGTCTTCCTCGCACAGGAGCAGGTGGTGCGGCGTCACCTCAGCCGTCACCCTGATTCCTGCCCGCTTGCCGTCCCGAACCAGCCGGACCGATTGACTGGCGCTGATGTGGCAGATGTGGTAGTGGACACCGGTCGCCTCCGCCAGCAGGATATCCCGGGCAACGTGAACCGCTTCCGACTCTGCCGGAATCCCCGGCAGTCCGTGCCGCGCGGCGACGATGCCGTCATGCAGCGCCGCCCCCGGCACGAGCAGCGTCTCGTCTTCACAGTGGGCGATCACCGGCAGTCCCAGTTCCTTGGCGCGCCGCATCGCTTGTTTCATCAGCCCGCTGGACTGTACGCCGACGCCGTCATCCGTCACTCCGACAATCCCGGCTTGCTTGAGTGCGGCAAAGTCGGTCAGCTCCCGTCCCAACTGGCGCACGGTAATCGCGCCATATGGCAGTACCCGAGCCCGCTTGGCCTCCCGTGCCTTTTTTCGAACCAGTTCCACGGTTTGCACGCTGTCGATGACCGGACGCGTATTCGGCATGCAGGCGACTGTGGTAAAACCGCCGCGTACCGCCGCCTCCGTTCCCGTAGCGATCGTCTCTTTCGCCTCAAAGCCCGGCTCCCGCAGGTGAACATGCATGTCAATCAGACCGGGCGACAAAAACAGACCGCTCAAATCAATCACTTCATGACCGAACGGTTCGATTCGCTCGGCAATCCGCACAATTCGCCGATTCTCAATCAACACATCCCGTTGCACCTGCTCACCTTCCCGGTTCAGCACGCTGCCGTTTGCAAGCAAGATGCCCATGTTGTCCCACCCCCATGCAGTACGTATTCCAGCACAGCCATGCGCACCGCGACACCGTTGGAGACTTGTTTGGCGATCAGCGATGGCTTGGCTTCCACCAGATCACTGTGGATTTCTACGCCTCGATTGACCGGCGCCGGATGCATGATCACCGCCTCCGGCTTCATCCGTGCAGCTCGCTCCAGGGTAAGTCCGTACGCTGCGTGGTAAACGTCCGTCGAGGCAAACAGCGTCCGGTCATGCCGCTCCAACTGGACGCGCAGCATCATCACCACGTCAGCAGTGGTGATCGCTTCCTCCAGCTCGACCGTTTTGACGCCGTGCGGGAGCGTGCTGATGTCCGGCATCAACTCCGGAGGACCGGCCAACAGCAGCTCCGCCCCCAGCCTGGGCAGTGCATGCAGATGGGAACCGGCCACACGACTGTGCCGAATATCGCCGATGATCGCCACCTTCAGGCCAGAGATGCGGCCAAACTGCTGTTTCATCGTCAGCAGGTCGAGCAAACACTGGGTGGGATGCTCGTTGGTCCCGTCACCAGCATTGATCAAGGCAAGCCCTACCTGAGAGGCCAGGTGCCGCACCAACCCGTTGTGGCGGGTGCGGATTACCGCCACCTCCACGCCCATCGCTTCCAGCGTTTTGATGGTATCGTAGACCGTCTCTCCCTTGGTCGTCGAAGAAGCTTCCGCCGCAAAATTGAGCACGTGTGCCCCCAACCGCTTTTCCGCCACTTCAAACGAGAAGCGAGTCCGTGTACTCGGCTCGAAGAACAGGTTGGCAACAAAGCGTCCGGCGAGCGTCCCCGTGAACTCCCCTGGCCTGTTCGCCCAGTAGTCGGCACGCATCAGAAGCTGTTCGATCTGCTCCACAGTCAACTCTTTGATTCCGGTCAGATGAGTTCTGTTCTCCATGATTCTCCTTCGCCTCCCGTCATCTTGTGCAAATCCGGGATGTGACTTTTCCCGGATGAGCCGTAAAAAAAACTTCTCACCCGGCCCTGTGAGGAGGTCAGGTGAGAAGCTGGCGTGAAGATCCGTACCCCCGAAAATGACGGATCTGCGCTTGACCCGGAAGCGGGTCCCCTGCTCACCTTGCCAGCCTCACAGGACTGGTTTAAAGGTGTTTACGCTGGTTGTTGCTGCGGTTGGTTCGTTTCTTGGAGGTTATCCTGCTTCCTGGGCAGAATGGCATGCAGCAGCATTCCCAGGAAGGTGGAGAAGGCGATGTTGTCGATCGTCAGATTGGTCAAGAATGACTGCCAGATGCTTGCTTCCTGGAAGCTTATTTTGTACCCGCCGATGCCGGTTACGAGGATGGCTGCGGCGATGATCATGTTCCGCTTGTCGGAGAAGTCTACGTTGTTCTCCACGTACATGCGCAGACCCTGGGCGGCAATAATCCCGAACAAGATGATGGACACACCCCCCAGTACCGGAGTTGGAATGGTCATCAGCAGCGCGCTGATCTTGCCGACAAAGGCGAACAGGATGGCAAACACGGCTGCAATGGCGATCACCACCCGGCTGTAGACGCGCGTAATGGCCAACACGCCGATATTTTCGCCATAGGTCGTATTTGGCGGTCCGCCCAGCAGCGCGGCCAGCGAGGTGGCCAGCCCATCACCCAACAGACTGCGGTGCAAACCGGGATCTCTCATGAGGTCCCGCTCCATGACCCGTCCCGTGACCAGCAGATGGCCCAGGTGTTCCGCCAGCGTGACAAACGCCACCGGGGCGAGAATCAACGCGGTGAGCCAGGCTCCGGAACTTCCCATCGCTGCAAACAGGTCTGCGGTCAAAAGGTGCTCAGACCACATTTTCCCAGGAGTGATAAACCAATCTGCCGTCGTTACGCGAGTCCAGTCGATCAATTCCGGATGGCGCAGCAGGGAGTAGAGGTAGCCTGCTGTGATCCCGATCAGAATCGGTATCAGGGCGAAGAATCCACGCAGCACGACCGCGGCCAGTACGGTAACCAGCATCGTCACCAGCGAAACTTCAACCGAGGTGAGCGAGATGACCGGCTGTCCGTCCACGCGAACAATGGTAGCCATTTCGACGGCGACACCGGCCAGGCTCAATCCAATGACCACGATGACAGAAGCAATCACCACCGGCGGAAGCAAACGGTGAAGCCAGTTGACACCACTTCTCATCACCATCAGCGCGACCAGCACATAGACCAGTCCCGCCAACAGGCAGCCGAGCAGTGCCGTGCCCACGCCATGACTGGCGCTAACCGTCAGGATCGGTCCGATGAAAGCGAACGAGGAACCCACATAGTTGGGAATTTTTCCTTTGGTGATGAAAAGGAACAGCAGGGTGCCAAGCCCACTGGAGAGCAGCGCCACGGCCACATCCAGGCCGGTCAGGATCGGTACCAGCACGGTTGCGCCGAACATCGCAAACAAATGCTGGATGCTGAGCGGCAGCAAACGGTGAAGCGCAGGAGTTTGATCCACATCGATAAAGTCCTTTTGTCTCATGTTTTCCCTTCTTTCCTTGCTGGTGTGGGTTTGTTAGCCACTTAAAAAGCCTCTTTGCGAGTCCGCAAAGAGGCACACGTCTTCTGCCGGGCAGTCTCCTGCCCAGCGTGAAGCTGTCTCCTCTTGCCGACCTCACGGGATCAGCGTTAAAGAGGACGATTCAGTTGTTTCCTTTATTCGGCAAGCATCTCAAAAGATCAGCTGTCAGTCAGCTGACGGATCGTCGCCTGGTCGATCCCATCCACTTCGCTCAATTGAACCGCGACGATTTCACTGCGGGAGGTGGGGACGTTTTTGCCGACAAAATCAGGGCGGATCGGCAGTTCACGATGCCCTCTGTCCACGAGAACGGCCAACTGGATCATCTTCGGCCGCCCGTTATCAATCAAGGCGTCCAGCGCCGCTCTCACCGTTCGGCCGGTGTACAGCACGTCGTCGACGAGAATCACTGTGCGGCCCGTAATGTCTCCCGGCAGTTTGGCTCCCTTCAAAACGGCATCTTCCGCTTTATGGGTCAGATCATCGCGGTACAAGGTGATGTCCAACTCCCCAACGGGAACCTTTGCGTGTTCAATCTGCCCGATTTTTTCGGCCAGCCGCCGGGCCAGGTAGATCCCGCGTGTCTTGATGCCGACGATCACGCAGTCGGCCACGCCTTTGTTCCTCTCCAGGATTTCATGGGCAATCCGTGTCAGCGCTCGCCGGATCGCCGCTTCGTCCATAATCACACTTTTTTCGATCACGTAACTCCCCTCCTTTGTCGGCTGCGTAACGGAGAGTGGCGGGGTCTGGTCCCGCAAAAAAAAGCTTCTTGTCTGCTGACAAGAAGCTTGTGCGCGCGTCGAATGGAAGAAAGAGTGATCTGCCTCTTTCCCCATCGTCATCCGTACTCCTTGCCAGCCTCACGGGACTGGATTTAAAGGCGCCTATTTACCTCTTCGCATTATGACATGCTTCGCTGTCTGCTGTCAACCCTTTCAATCCTTGATGACTGCAATCAGCTTCTGCATGTCCTCCGGCAGCGGGGCGGTAAACTCCAGGTACTCGCCGCTTTTCGGATGGTGAAAGCCAAGCGTGGCCGCATGCAAGGCCTGTCCCTCAAAGTCGATTGTTTTTTTTGGACCGTACTTCGGATCGCCGACCAAGGGAAAGCCGATGTACTTCATGTGGACGCGAATCTGGTGCGTCCGTCCCGTTTCCAGCTTCAACTCCACCATTGTATGCTGCTTGAAGCGCTCTAGCACGACGAAGTGTGTGACGGCAGGCTTGCTGTTTTCAAAGACCACCGCCATTTGCTGCCGATTCTTGGGATCGCGTCCGATCGGCGCATCGATGGTCCCCATCTCGTGCCCAATGACGCCGTGCACGATCGCCACGTACTTCCGATTCACCGTATGTTTCTGCAACTGTTCCGCCAGGCTCAGGTGGGCCCTGTCATTCTTGGCGACCATCAGCAGGCCGGAGGTGTCCTTGTCAATCCTGTGCACAATTCCCGGTCGGAGTACGCCGTTGATCCCCGACAGATCCTTGCAGTGATGGAGCAGGCCGTTGACCAGCGTGCCGCTGTAGTGACCGGGAGCAGGGTGTACGACCAGGCCGCGCGGTTTGTTTACTACCACGACATCCTCATCCTCGTAAACGATCTCGAGCGGAATGGGTTCGGGCGCGATGTGCAGCTCGCGCGGCGGCGGAACACGCAGGGTAATCTCATCGTCTTCAACCACCTTGTAGTTGCTCTTGACCGGCACACCGTTTACGGTAACGCGCCCTTCCTTGATCCAGTTCTGCACCTGGGATCGCGACCAGTCGGCCTGCTGCATGGTGATGTACTTGTCAATGCGTACGCTCTGGTCGGCTCGTTCCACCGTCCAATCGAATCGTTCAAAAGACGTTTGCTCACTCATTCGCTGTCTCCTGTTCACCACATAGATTACGCTTCCCCTTCACTACGATTGCGCCGCGCATCGAGAAAGGCATCGAGCAAAAGCAACGCCACTCCGATCGTGATGGCCATATCCGCGATGTTGAAGATCGGGAAGTTAATCAGGGTAACATCGAGGAAATCGACCACTTGTCCAGTCAGAAGCCGATCGATAAAGTTGCCGGCCGCTCCCCCGAGCACCAGTGCCAGCGCTGTGGAGACGCGCGGCTGCTTGCGGCCGATGCGGTAGAGTGCGACGACGATGCCGATTACGACGGCAATCGTAATGATGATAAACAGTGCCCGCTGGTTCTGCAGAATGCCAAAAGCCGCCCCCATGTTGCGGTGGGACGTAAGATGAAAGACACCGGGGAGCAGCGGAATGGACTCGCCCAGTTCCATCCTGCTTACAACCAGGTATTTTGTCCATTGATCAACAACGACAATGACCAGAGCAAGAAAATAGTAGAGCAATTCGCGGTCCTCCTCACGCATGGAGCACAAATATGTATTTTGTCGTGTAAAGAACATCCGACATTGTATCACAGCACGTCGGAGAGAAGCAACAAACAGCGTCGACTCACGATAAGAACAGCTTTTCGGCAAACCGCTTCCACCTGCCGTAATGGCGATAGCCTTTTCGCACTCCTTCCAGGAGCCAGCGGGGTACCTTCCAGCCGCGGTCCTTCAGAAAAGGGAGATAAATGCGGTAATACGCCCTGCGCAGATCGCGCCACTTGGTATCAAGCTGCTGCTTGTAGTAATCGGAGACATCGATCAGATAGCCGCGCCCCTGGTACATCAGCACGTTTTTGCCATGAACGTCGTGCGGATACAGTCCTTTCGCGCGTGCTTCCGCAAGCGCCTCCTCCACATCTTCGATCACTTGCGGCGGTATCGGGATGCCGTACAGAACACAATCATAAAGGGAAATGCCGCGCATTCGCTTAAGGACGAGATAGTTTTCTCCACACTGGTAGCAGACCGGAAAATAACGCGACTGGCCCAGTTTGCGGTAAACTTCCCGCTCCCGCTCAATACCGGGACGGCCCGGGGCGTACAGCTTGACCACCACATCGGGATAGTCGGGGTGACCGAAAACACCGGCGAAGTTGCCCGTTCCCACCAATTCCCACGGTGCGGGCGTATGCAAAACGACAACCGGATCGTCAGGGGACAGGCTTTCCAGCTGTACTTCAGCCAAAAAGTTTTGTAAAACGTGCGGATCAATGTTCATACTGTCGCTCACTTTCTCTTTTGGCTCGCCACAAAACCTCCTGCATGTTCATTGTACCAAAGAGCGGGCGGCAACTGAACCGGAATGCAGCCAATGACTCTTCCTGTCCAATGTCACGAAGGGCCAAAAGTCCTGCTCGCCGCTGCCTGACCTTAAAAGAAGCAGGACTGCCCCCCCTGCGAAACGATCGACAGGTCACCGCAGAAAAAAGAGGCGCCATACGCACCCCTGACTGGATCCCTGCACCATGTAGCCATGTAAACTGCTCACCGGATAATATTCCCATTATAGGGCATGTCGGCAGCTCCCGTAAACCACGCGTCCACCGCTTCCGTAAGGATCTGCAGCTCCGTCTTGCTTGCAGCCTCCAGATAAATGCGCAGCAGGGGTTCCGTGCCGGAAGGGCGAAGCAGCATCCAGCGGCCGCCTTCCAACAGCAGCTTGACGCCGTCTCTGCGGTCAACTGCCAGGACGCGAAACGGACCGACCCGATCGGGTAGACACTCCATCGTCCGCTCCCATGCACCCTTTCCCATAGAGAACGGCCGATCCATGCGCAGATCGAACAATTCGCCCACGTCTTCGTGCATGTCGGAGAGAATCTGGTCAAGTTTTTTCCGTTCCCAGGCACACATCTCGGCAATCAGCAGATTGGTCAGGATGCCGTCTTTCTCCGGAATGTGACGTTGAATGCTGCACCCCCCGCTCTCTTCCCCGCCAATCAAGACATCCCCCTTGAGCATTTCCGCTCCGATGTACTTAAAGCCGACGGCTGTCTCCGTCAGCGGCAGCCCGTACCGTTCAGCGATCCGGTCAAGCAGGTGGGACGTGGCCGCCGTCCGCACGATGCGGCCGTGCCAGCCTCGATTCTTGACAAGATGGCGGGCCAACAGAGCCAAAACCTTGTTGGGGCTGATATACCTTCCCAGGTGATCGACCACGCCAAAGCGGTCTGCGTCCCCGTCGTTGGCCAGGCCCAGATCGGCTCCGCTGGCCAGCACTTTGGCCTTTAACACTGTCAGGTTCTTGTCAATCGGTTCCGGCGCCGCTCCGCCAAACAGGGGATCGACGGTTTCGCGGATGCCGATCGTGTGAACCCCTGCTTCTTTGAGCAGTTGGCTTACATAACCAATCCCAGCGCCGTGCATCGGATCAACAACGATGCTCAACCCAGCCTCTTTCAGCACGTCAAACCGGATGAGCCGGCGCACATGGTCTGCATAATGCGGACGCACATCCAACGGTTCCACAAGCCCGGATGATTCCGCTTCGGCCAGCGTCATCCGTTTGACGTGTCCACTTCGGACGATTTCTCTGATCCGCTCTTCCAGTCCAGCCGTAACAGCAGGAGCAGCCGGTCCCGCATAATCGGGGATGTACTTGATCCCGTTGTATTCAGGAGCGTTATGACTTGCCGTTATCATCACCGCACCACTCAGGGCAAAATGCTTCACCCCAAACGCAACGACCGGGGTTGGCGTTGCTTCCCTGACCAGACAGCAGCGAATGCCGTTGGCCGCAAGTACCTGTACGACCTGCTCTGCAAAACGACGTCCCATGAAACGTGTATCATAACCGACAATGACCCCGTCCTGCTCCCGGTTGTTTTCGCACGTGTCAGAAGCAATCGCCTGCGCCACGATTCGTACGTTCTCCATCGTAAAAGAGTCTGCCATCACAGCACGCCAACCGTCTGTTCCGAATTTGATCTCCACTTGTTCGTCCCCCTTTCTTAGAACAGGCTTCCTGCTCCACTCAGCGGTGAAAAGCGGACCGAGGTTGCACAGCTTGTCCCAACTAGAGTATAGCCGATTTATCGCTGCGAAACTGTTGGACACCGCGGGAAGAACCCCTCTTCTGTTGATCTCCGCCACGAAAAACGGGGACTGTCCCAAAAGGGGAATGCCGAATAACCCAAGCCCCCCAAAAAAACATCCCGTTTCACAGTAAAAGTGGGACGGGATGTTTGCTTTGCTGTCATTTTGATGGTAAAGGGGGGAATCAAAATCAGAAAATGACTTTTGGGACTTCCCCTTTACCTCATCTTCCTGTTCGTTTGTTAACTAGTTGCCTACTTCATACGAAATCCTTCTGCCGGAATCGTTCCCGGGCCGGTTCCAGGTCCTGTTCCCGGGCCGGTGAACGGTGCGGTACCCGGGCCGGTGTTGGGAGCGGTGCCGAGGCCCAGCGGTTTACTCTGTACAGGAATCTCCGCAATCCGCGGCGTTCTTTTTTTCCTTCTCCTGAGCTCCGGCGGAAGTCCTTGGATTGGTCTTCTCCTCTTCATCCCGATACCTCCTTTAGACATCTTGAAATATATGTGAAGGTGGATGGAACACGAAACCTGACCACAGCCATTGCTTATCCCGGTTAACAAGCTTGCAGCAGCTTCCGTTGGGGATGGTTATGACGGCGGTCGTATCGGGCAGCAGGATATCAAGCAGCGCCTTCATCCAGGCGGCGTGCGTCACCACAGCCACGGTTTGCCCGGCATGCAGGCTGGCTGTCTGCATCAGCCAGCGGTAAGCGCGCGCCTTAAGGTCTGGCCATGGTTCGATCCCAGGGAGCTGTTCCAACCGCTCAAAATCATGGTGTTGAAGCCGTATTTCTTCCAGAGTCATTCCTTCCCACGGCCCAAAAAGGCGTTCGCGTAATTCCTGCCGCACCTTGCATTCCAAGCCCCCTGAAAGCCGCCCGATCGTATCAGCCGTCTCCTTTGCTCTGCGCAAGTCTGAACAGTAGATCACATCCACCTGACACATCGAAAGCGTTTCACCGACTGCCCGCGCCTGCCGCTGACCGGAAGCATTCAGAGGAACATCGGTTTGTCCCTGCAGGCGCCTTTGGCGGTTCCAGTCTGTTTCACCATGTCGAATCAGGTAAAAGGTGGTCTGTGGTTTACCCTGCTTCCACTTCGGCATGGCAGAACGTCACCTCGTTTTCCTTGACGACCAGATGGTAGGAATTCCACGATTGACCGACAGCGGCCATGATGGCGTACTTGCCGGGCGGTACTCGCTCAAAAGCAAACCTGCCCGTTTCATCACACGCGACAACGGAGAGCGTCACCCAGGATATGTCCATGAGGTGGACGATTGCAGTAGGAAGCGGCCGTCCGGAAGGTGTGCGGACCGAACCGACAATGGCGCCCGTCCGCGGCAGATCACTTTTTGCGAGCCGATGAATGGGCGCCAGCAGTTCATCGTCGATTGGACCACAAGCCGTTTCTCCATGGTAGCGGTGATTGCGGATTGTCTCTGCGTAGAGTTGAAGTGTGTGCTCGACCATCCGTTTGTCGCTGTACGTGGCTAGCGCTGCCTTTCTGGCGTTGTTGGCCAGGCGCGTCCGCTCCGCTTCGTTTTCAATCAGACGGTGAAGGGATCGACAGAGATAGTCCGGGTCTCGTGGAGGACCGATCAGTCCGGTCTGATTATGTTTGATCATCTCCACCACCCCGCCAACCCAGGTTGAGACAACCGGAACACCGGCGAGCTGCGCTTCCATCACGACAAGGGGCAGGGTATCATGCAGGGTAGGCAGCACAACAATATCGGTCATGGCCAAAATCGCCGGAATGTCGCCTCTTCCTCCGATGAAGGTCACGACATCGTCCAGTCCCAACCTGCCTGCTTCCAGCCTCAACTTCTGCTCAAGCACGCCGTTTCCGGCAACCCAACACGTGAATTGACACCCCGCTTGCCTGAGTTTTTTAAGAGCCGCAAAGAGGTACGTATGCCCTTTGATCGGAACCAGCCGGGACGGGCACAGAATTAACGGCCGATCTGACGGTTTTATTAGCTCCGTCGGCTGCCTCATTTGGCGGCGGAACCGGGCGAAGTCCATCCCATACGGCACGACCGCAAATGATTCGGCTTTCGCTCCGAGACGGACAAAGGCCTCTTTCAACCAGCTGCAGGGGACGATCACCCTCTGCTGTCGCACGACACTGAGGTATTCTTCGCGTGCGATATATGCCATTTCGATCGGCAGATTCCGGCCCTTATCGGCGTTAACCCGCCACTCCTCCGCTTTGCAGTTGTGAAAGGAAGCGATCATCGGCTTTTCACGGATGGCTCGATGGCATGCCAGTGAAGAGAGGAAATCCTGGGGATGGATCAAATCATAGCGTGACAGGTCAAGCTGTCGAATTGCCTCTTCGAAAAAATACCGTT
Organism: Brevibacillus sp.; assembly: GCA_017656235.1. Lineage (GTDB taxonomy): Bacteria > Bacillota > Bacilli > Brevibacillales > Brevibacillaceae > Brevibacillus_E. Next base: position 226,960 of record JACDOF010000001.1, on the reverse strand, counting down.
CCGTCTCTCGCCAGATGATCCAGGGAGTGAGCAGCGGATACCGTTCTCGCAAGAGTGAGACCACTCTCTGCTCCACACGTTTTCGAAGCGGCAGCTTCTGCACGCGCTGTCCGCCAACGATATAAACCTCATTCAGGCCGGGGGCATGGGCCAGGATGTCTACCTTGTGTCCCCGCTGTTCCAGCAAGTCGCGGAGTGTCGTGATATAGGTGGTGCGCCCGCTGAATCGAGGATAGGCCCCATAGGTGACAAGCAGGATGTTCACTCTTGTATCACCTTCTTTTTTGGACGTGGCGAACTGTCTCTTCCAGTCCTTCCTCCAATGTGTACGTGGCTGTCCACTCCAGATGCTGGCGGGCGCGGCGCGGGTCGAGACAGCTTCGCATGATGTCCCCCGGTCTGGACGGTCGGTACTCGCCAGGCAGGCGAATGCCGGTAAGCGACTTCAACTGTTCGGAAAGCGACTGGATGGTGGTTGCCAGTCCTGTACTGATGTTGACAGTCTGGGCCGATCCCTTTCGCACAGCGAGCACATTGGCATATGCAACATCCTTGACATAGACGAAATCACGGGTTTGGCTGCCGTCGCCGTAAATAACCGGGGCCTCTCCGTCCATCAGCCGACGGATGAAAGCGGCAACCACTCCCCCCTCCCCTTTGGCTCCCTGCCTGGGACCGTACACATTGGCATAGCGCAGAATGGTATAGTCCAACCGGTAGAGCCGGTGGTACAGCTGGACATAGGATTCACCGATCCACTTGGAAGCGCCGTAGAAAGAAATCGGCAGCGTTGGATGGTCCTCGCTGATCCGCTCCTGCTTAGGCTCCCCGTAGACAGCACACGAAGAAGCGTACACGATCTTGCGTGCCCCGCTTCTCCGTGCCGCTTCCAATACATTGAGCGTTCCCATTGCATTGACCATGCCGTCGGAGAGTGGATCGGCCAGTGAGCGGGGGACGTCTACCTGGGCTGCCTGGTGGATCACCACCTCCGGGCGAAACTGGAGAAAGGCTTGCTCCAACCGCTCACTCACCACGTCTATTTCGATCACCTGCGCGGAAGAAGCCACCTGCTCGGGTATTCCCGTGGAGAAGTTGTCGACCACCGCCACCTCCGCACCTTCGGCCAGCAGCATCTCAACGATGTGGGAACCAATAAACCCGGCTCCCCCGGTGACGGCCACTCTCATCGGTCACTCCTCCCATCCGTCAAAAGCTGCCGATACCAACGTATCGTCTCGGTCAGCCCTGTTTCCAAATCTACCTTTGGTTCGTACTTGAGCAGCAGACGGGCACGGGTCAGATCAGGCTGCCGGTGCATCATGTCTTCATATCCCCTGCCGTACGCCCTTTCATAGGGAATGGTGACAATCGGCGAATCAGATCCGGCCAACTGCTTTACCATTTCTGCCATTCTTTTGATCGCGATCGGTCGGTTGCTGCCGATGTTGATGACAAAACCGTCGGCGGTTGGACTCATGGCGCGGAATGTGCCTTCCACTGTATCCGCAATGTACGTAAAGCAGCGTGTTTGTTCACCCGTACCGTATACCTCCAGCGATTCTCCTTTCAGGGCTGCCGTGACGAAGCGCGGGATAACCCCTCCGTAGGCGGTGGCTGTAGCACGGGGCCCATAGGCGTTGAAGTACCGCAGAACGGTAACCGGCAGCCCTTGTTTGGCATAGGCGAAACAGAGATGTTCGTCCAATGCTTTCGCTGTGGCGTAACACCAGCGATGGATTGCTGTCGAACCGAGGACCCTTTCGTCGTCCTCGCGATACGGCAGCCGGCTGTTTTTGCCGTACACTTCGGAAGTAGAGGCGAAAATCACTTTTTTGCGCTCCGGATAGGCCAACTCCAGTACGTTGCGCGTACCGTCGATATTGCCCTCGATCACTTTGAGCGGATGCTCCACACAGTTTTTTACGCCAAGCACGGCAGCCAGGTGGTAGATCAGGTCTACCTGCTGTATCAGTTCCTTCAGGAGCGCCCGATCCAGCACCGTACCATGCACGAAATGATGGCGGGGGTGGGAAATGATTGCATTCAGAAACGCTTTTTTGCCGGTTGACAGGTCGTCAACGGTCCAAACCTGATGTCCTTCGCGAAGAAGCCGCTCCACCAGATGCGAACCGATAAACCCGGCACCACCGGTGACGAGAATTTTCATGTCAGCTCCCCCTGTCACAACCGCACCACATGCGGATGCGCTCGTTTGATGGCGCCTCGCGTGTCAAAGATCAGCGGCGCGTGTTTGACGATCATGTCGTATGGAAGTTGAGTATGGTCGGTCAGCAGGACGGCACAGTCACACGCTGCCAACGTCTGTGGCGTAAGCGCGACACTCTGGTAAATCCGCCCGTTCCACTCGATCCTGGGCACCAGCGGATCGTGATACAGGACCACTCCGCCCAACTCGAGAAGTTTCCCGAAGATGCCCAGCGGTGTCGATTCCCTGACGTCGTTTACGTCCTTTTTGTAGGTAATCCCAATCAGCAGCAAACGACTATTCACCAGCGTTTTCCCCGTCGGCAGCAGCTTTTTGATCCGCTCCAGCACATAATCCTGCATCTGATCGTTGACCAGTTTGGCCAACTGAATAAATCGCGTGTCCAACTGATACTGTTTGGCCTTCCATTCCAGGTAGAGCGGGTCCACCGGGATGCAGTGGCCGCCGACGCCGGGTCCTGGGTAGTAGGGCGCAAATCCGTACGGCTTGGTTTTGGCCGCTTCGATCACTTCCCAGACATCTATCCCCATCGCTTCGCAGATCATGGCGATCTCGTTGATAAACGAGATATTGACAAACCGCTGGCAGTTCTCCAGCAGTTTGGTCATCTCCGCAGCCCGCGGCGTGGTGACAGGAACCAGGGTGTCAAACACCTGTCCGTACAACTGCTTCAGCTTCAGCAAACACCCCTGGCTCACACCGCTGATCACTTTGGGGATGCGCTCCAGGGTGACGTCTTTGTTGCCGGGGTCGATTCGTTCCGGAGAATAACCCAGATGAAAATCGCTGCCTGCTTTTTTTCCGTGCTTCTCCAGAATCGGCTGCAGCACTTCTTCTGTCGTGCCAGGAAAGGTGGAACTCTCCAGCACAACCAACTGCCCCTGCTTCAGAAAAGGGGCAATCGCCGATGCCGCCGACTGAATGTAGCTGAGATCGGGATAGGCATGGTCTCGCAGCGGGGTTGGAACGCAGAGGATTACTGCATCCACCTCTCCTACCACTGAATACTGCGAGGCAGTCTCAAACCGGCCGGAAGCAACAAGCTGCTTGACTTCCTCATCGGCAACATCCGTCAAATAACTGATCCCTTGCCGCAGGTTCTCTATCTTATTGTGATCTATGTCGATTCCCCGGACCTGAAAGCCCTTCGAAACGAAAAGCATGGCCAGAGGAAGACCGACGTATCCCAGGCCGACAATGCCGACCTTCATCTCGGCTTTCCCTACCGGTGCTTTCAACATGGCTCCTCCTTTCCTGATCTCCCTGCTACAGTATGTGCATGCAGCGATTGGCGGCATGGTCAAGTAAACTATCTTCAGCAAAAATAGATTGACGCCACACATGCAAAAGCGGGCGCATGAACAGTTCCCCGCTCATTCCGAATCCCAAAAGAGAAACAGAAATAGTCTTTCATCCCCTTCCTCGTGATAGGTGAACCGCATAGGATACGGTAGCGATGACAAAATACCCAAGAGAAGGAGAGGTTCCTCATTGCGCATCCTGATGGCAACCTACTGGTACCTTCCGCACGTAGGGGGGGTTAATACGTATATCAACGTACTGGGAAACGAGTTGATCCGCGCCGGACACCAAGTGGATGTACTGGCCCACCATCCCGATATGGAAAAAATTTATATCGTGAACCGGGGACGATTCGTGGAAAAGCAAAAAGTCAAAAAAATCGTGTACGACAAGATTTTTGACTACTACGAAAAAAATCAGCCCTACGTCGAACCATGGGTACGTTGGCGGGAAATCGAGCGCTACACCTTTGAACTGATCGCCGCCTCGTTCAACCTGGGTCAGTACGATCTGATCCACACGCAGGACATTGTCTCCACGCGCGCGCTGGCCAGAGTAAAACCACCTCACATACCGCTCGTGTCGACGATTCACGGGCTGTTGGCCACCGAGCACATCATCGCCGGCGACATCACAACCAAGCAGTCAATCGCCTGGAAATACGTCTCTGCCGAAGAATACTACGGGGCGACATCGGCCGATAAAACGATCGTGCCGACCAACTGGTTGAAGAACAAATTATCGCAGAAAAGTTTTGGCGTTCCCAAACAAAAGCTGCTGACCATCCCCTACGGGATGGACACGAATCACTTTTTGAGCCAGTACCATGCCGCGACAACCGGTTACGTCCCCTTTACCGAACCAAACAAAACGGTACTGATCTGTCCGGCCCGCATGGTAACGGTTAAAGGGCACCGCTACCTGTTGGAGGCGCTCAGCAAACTGAAACAGAGACGAAACGACTTTGTCTGCTGGCTGGTCGGCAGCGGCAAGTTGTACCACGAACTGCTCTCGCTTAGCCATGCCCTGCAGCTGAACGACGTCGTCCACTTTCTCGGAGATCGCAATGATGTTCCGCAGCTCTTGAAAAAAAGCGACATCCTGGTACTTCCGTCGGTTCAGGATAACCATCCCTTCTCGATCATGGAAGCGCAGGTAGCAGGCAAACTGGTCGTCGCCTCTGATGCCGGCGGCATCCCGGAAATGGTCAGCGACGGCAAAACCGGTATCTTGTTTGCCAGCAAAAACAGCGACGACTTGGCCCTTAAGCTGCAGCAGGTATTGTCCAACCCGGAGCGCCGCAGACAACTCGCTGCTCAAGGGCAGAAATGGGGATTGAAACAGTGGTCACCGCAAACGCTGTTTGCCAAAACATTTGCCGTCTATAAATCGGCTGTGTCGACGTAATCACGACGTATTAACAAGGAGGTAGTCATGAGGAGAAGGAGCCTGCTCTCCCGTAAACACCGTCTGTATGTCCTCAAACTGCTGCGCAGGTCAGCCAGCCGGAAGCAGCGCAGCCGCGGTCCGTCCGGTAAACGAGGTCTCCGCGTAAGCAAGCAAAGGGGAAGGAGCCCCGGAACGGACCTGCTCACCACCAGATACTATCGTCCGATCCAAAAGCTGATGCTGCTCAAAGGATACAAGGTGTCGCTGCGACAACTGAAGAAGGTCCCCCTCAAGAGGACGCTTGCCTACATCCGGACTCATTTCTCTCAGGAAGTTGTTGCCAAATACATGCCGCTGGAACGCGTATACCCCAGGGAAGAAATTCGGGCAGCGCGATTCCCCGGTTTCCAATCAGGCGATCTTCTGTCTCGTCCTCAGCCTGAGCAGCCCGCTATCGTCCGCAGTGTGGTCAAACAACCTGCGCGTGCACGCAGGCAGAGCCGTTCCCGCATCGTTTCCCGGCGCAGGAAGCGGCAGCGTTCCCATACCTTTCTCGATATGCAGCAAACCTCCATCACACAGGCTGACTTGTCCACAACTCAACCTGCCCCGGAACCATTCGTGACAACAGCGGCACCGGCCGTCCCGCCGGTCCTCGCCCTTGACCTTAACAAACCGGCGCCGTTGACCGAAGAGGTAAGCGCAACCGCTGCGGAAACCCAACGCGTCAACCACATCTTCACCTTTACGGACAACCACCCGTTTGATCCTGGTATTTGGTCGATCATCGTCAGCAGCCTCCCGCAGGAATACAACCTCCCCGATCACAACTTTACCCAGCGTTTGGAACAAGCACAGACAGAAGTGGTCAACGCCCACTACACCGGTCAAGTTGAACCGCTGCGGCCCGACTCCATTCTGTAAGCGTGCCCGAACAGGCGGAGCACCACCGCATCGCCGGACTTTCTCCCTGCTGTTTCGGCGGTGCGGTTGTTTGAAAAGATGCAGAAAAAAGGACACGCCGCTCAAAAAATCAACGGCTTTGGGGATGCTATACGCGAGGTGATTTTGATCGTGGAATGGCTTACCCCGTCATTTTGGGCATCCCTGGCAAGTATCGTCATCATTGACCTCGTGCTGGCTGGCGACAATGCGGTGGTGATTGGCATGGCCGCCAAAAGTCTCCCCTCCGCCCTGCAGAAACGGGCAATCCTGTTTGGCACAATCGCAGCCATCGCGATCAGAGCCACCCTAACCCTGGTCGTCTTTTCGCTCCTGCAGATTCCGTATCTGCTCTTAACCGGCGGCTTGATCCTGTTTTGGATCGCATACCATTTGCTCGCCGAGAAGCACGAAGAGGAAAAAGAGGTTTATCGCACCGGAACTCTGTTCGATTCGATCCGCACGATTGTCATCGCCGATGTGGTGATGGGACTGGACAATGTGCTGGCAATCGCCGGTGCTTCACATGGTTCCCTGTTACTGGTTGTGCTGGGACTCTTGGTCAGCGTGCCGATCATGGTTGCAGGCAGTACCCTGATTCTCAAGCTGCTCAAACGCTACCCGCAGATCAGCTATCTTGGTGCCGGCGTACTGGCCTGGACTGCTTCCAGCATGATTGTGGACGAGCCCAGAATACGTCCGTTCCTGACCGCAGACCCGTTGACCCCATGGATTTTTCAGGCGGTTGCGGTAGCCGCCGTCCTGTTGGCGGGACGACGAAAACAAACAAGGGTGCACGCGCGTCACTAGCCCGAATGTTTTAACGGGGCAGGAATATCGGTGTTTGCCATGGAATACTTTACCCATAATCAACGTCTGCAGAAATGGGGATTCCAAGCGTGGAAAAGGTAGAGGTGCTGATCGTCGGGGCCGGCCTGGCAGGGCTGACTGCCGCCATCTGGTGCAAACGGCTGGGACTTCACGCTGTCGTGGTCGAGAGGGAAAGAGAGATCGGGGGACAACTGCAGCATATCAAAAACGAGATTTGGGACTACCCTCCGTACGTCTACGAGAACGGCCTGGCGCTTCTCAGCGCCCTCAAGGAGAACGAACAGGTAGGCAGGCTGGATTGCCGTTTGGGGGAGACGCTGTTGTCCATCGACGATAACAAAAGACGCATCCATACGGATAAAAGGACATACGAAGCGGAATACGTGATATTATGTACTGGCGTCAGACCCAATTCACTGCCTGCCCTGCACCGGTCGAATATGGTGCTGGCCCCCTGGTTTTCCACCACATCCCAAGGCGAGGTGCTGCGCGAAAAAAACGTGCTGATTATTGGCGGGGGCGACAGGGCCATGGAGAGCGGATACAACCTGGCCGCGTACGCCCGTCACATTTTTATCGCTGTCCGCCGCAACCGCCTGCGGGCACGACCCGAGTGGGTCAGGAGGCTGTCTGCCTGTGAGAATGTAACGATCATGCTCAATACCGAACTTGCGCGCACCAGCGAGCACGAGCCGAAAGGCGTCTTTTTGCGTACGGCTGGAGCGCCATCCGAGCGCTTCCTTGCGGTGGATTGGATTCTGCCGCGGATAGGTGTCAGGGGAAACAGTGAAGCCGTCCCTTTTTTGAAAACGTACGGCCAACAGTTCGTGGAGGTAGACTCCTTTCAGGTGACCAGCACCGACTGGATATACGCCGTCGGCGATCTGACCAACGGTGCCGCTTACGCCAGCCTCGCACTGGCTGCGGGGCAAGCGATGAAAGCCGTGAAACACATTTCCCTGAGAAAAAAGGAGGGGGAAACCAATGTACATCTTTGAGGATCACTTCGGCAAACCGGTGTCACTAACCTTCGATGAAGAGATCTACAGGCGACGTCCGGCCCAACACGTACTGATCTTCCCGTTTTACAACGGGAAACTGCTGTTTACCGTCCATACCGAGCGAGGCATTGAACTGCCAGGCGGAAAGGTGGAGCCGGGTGAAACCAGCATCGCCGCAGCCGTGCGGGAAACGTATGAAGAGACGGGCTGTACACTTTCCGCTATTGAAAAGATTGGCCAGTACGTGGTTGATGGCACCTTGGTAAAAGACATTTACGTCGCCAAAGTAGAGGACAAAGTGGCGGAAATGCGCGGGGGAACAGTGGGCGGAACCGTCCTCTTCGACGAGATTCCGGAGGATGTGAGAGGCAACCCTCGTTTCAGCCCATTTCTCTACGATGACCTTTATCCTCTTACCCTTTCCTACCTGCGCTCCCATAATCTGATCCCCGAAAAAGCAACCAGGCCCTGATGCCGCACAAGGCCTGGCTTCATCCCTTCGCACGGCCGCGCCGCAAAAAGGTACTGATCGGTTTCTCCGGATCAAAGCCCATGATTTCTTTCATCTCCCGCTTCATTCGCTCCTCCTCGTCTTCCTCTCCGGCAGGAGGGCTCTCCCTCTCTTCCGCCTCTTCCAACATTTGCTGCAATGCTTCATTGTCATCCGCACGCTTCTGCTGTTCTTTGTGTGCATCTGCCGCACGCCGCTTCTTTTGCGGTTTGACCAGGAAAAAGGCGATTAGCGCAAACAATCCCGTTAGCGAAGCAATCGAATAAAACATCACATTTCGGGAAATGTCCAGAAGCCAGGTAAAGACGGGCGGTCCCACTGCCACCCCGATAAACCGCACGCCGTTGTAGAGTGAGGTAATCATGCCGCGCTCCGATTTTTTCACCGCACCGATAATCATGCTGTTAAGACAGGGCAGGATCAACCCCGTACCGACACTGCCTATGACCAGGATGGCAACGAGCACGTAAACGCTGCGGCTGAAACTGGCGAGCACGTATGAAGCGGTCAGCAACAGCAGCCCGACGATGATGAACATGCGCATCAACATCAGCTTTTTCTTGATGACGGCACCGGTAAAATAAGCAGTAATGCTCATCGCCAGAAGCGGAATGGCCAAAAATCCGCCTTTGATTACCCCGTCAATCCGATACTTTTCCTCCAGTAAATCAGACAGGTAAAACAATACCCCAAACAGGGTAAACAAACAAATACTGCCGATGAAAAAAGCGGGAATCAACCACCTGCCGTGCTGGCGAAACACCTGGGAGATAGAACGGACGTACTGTCCGGCTGAAAGCGGCGCTTTTTTCCGCTTTTTCTCCTTGACAAACAGCAAGAAGGCAAGCAGAACCGCACCACAGATGATCGGGAAGGCAAGAAAAACGGCATACCAGACGATCAACGCCAGCAAGGAACCGACAATCGGGCTTAACACCTTGCCAAGCCCGTTGGACGTCTCCAAAAGACCGAGTGCCCTGCTTTCCGATGCTCCTGTAAACAGGTCACCAACCAGAGCCATCGCAATCGGCGCCGTTCCCGCCGCCCCAATCCCCTGCATGATTCGTCCAATCAGGATCATCGTATACGAATCGTCCCACCAGAGTGCCGCCAAACCAGCCAGCAATCCGCCTAATCCGTATACAGCCAGGCCGATGGAAATAACCACCTTTCGGCTGAACCGATCTGACAAAAAACCCGCAAACGGGATCACCAGACCGGCGGCAATGGAAAAAGCGGTTATGACAAAGCTGGTCTGAAAGGCAGTTAAATCCAGCTTCGCCTTCATCGTCGGCAGGACGGGAATCAACATCGAGTTTCCCAGAACCATCACCAGCGGTACCCCAATTAAACCGATCAGGTTCTTAGTATTTTGCGCCATTGGTATCCTCGTCTCCTATTGATAAGTGCGACCATCCCAACGATATCTCTTCAATATCTCGGCATCCATTTCCACACCCAGTCCCACCCCTTCGGGGACATGGACAACCCCCTTTACAGGTCGAAGCGAAAACAAGCCGGTAAACGGATTCTCCATGACATCCCACTCTACCGGCTCCATCCCGTTTCCTTCCATCTTGCTCCAAGGGGGGAGGCAGGCATGTGCAAACACGGCATACAACCGTGACAATGTTCCGTCAAAGGCGTGCGACGATACGCGTATACCAAACTGACGAGCCAACTGGAGCGAATCTCGATAGGAATCCAAACCATCATGATGCATCGTATCCGGTTGAATCAGATCAAGTGCCGCTTGTGTCAGAAGCGGCAAATACTGCCTGCCGTGCTGCAGGTTTTCACCACCGGCCAAGGGGACGGATAACGCGGAGCGAAGCAGCTTGTAATCAGCGGTTCGGTCCATTGGCAGCGGTTCTTCCAGCCACATGAGATTGGACCAGTTGCGAAACAGCTTCTCCCACTTAAGCGCAGCAGCGGCGTCGTAACTCTGATTGGCATCCAGCGCCAGATGAACCTTCTCTCCAATCAGGTGCTGCAGAGCGGAAATGTGGGCCTGATCTTCTGCGATCGTACGGCCGCCAATTTTTACTTTCAGCTGGGTAAAGCCGTCGGCAATGGCTTGTTCCACTCGTTTTACCGATTGTTTCGGCCACTCTGTTCCCTGGCTGTATGACTGAAACGAAGCGTAAACGGGAAGTGTCTGATGCTGTCGTCCCCCCCACAGCTCGCAGATGGAAACACCTGCCTTTTTCGCCATTATCTCGGTCAAAGCCATGCTCACTCCCGCTGCCGCCCGCTGATGCCACTTGCTTATTATCTTAACCAACTGCAGCCGTTTTGTTGCTTCTTTGCCAATCAGGAAGGGGATGATTCGCTGTTCGAAGCCGACCGTCAACGTAGGCAGCCAATCAATACACTCTCCCCATCCGTCGAGCCCGGAACGGGTGACAATGCGAAGCAGAAAACAGGTGCGGTATTTTTTGTATCCGTTGGCATCGCCGTACGGCTCCCGAAGCTGGTACAACAGGGGATACGTCTCAACACGTTCAATCTGCAACACACATCCCTCCTACAGCAAATCCTCCCGACCTTCCCGCTCAGCCCGTTCGTTCTCATAATCCTCCCAATCAAGGAAGTTTCCTACTCCTTCTCCCTTGCGCATGTATTCTTCGAAGGTGCCGCTGCGCATAAAACGGACGTGCTCCGGACTTGTCCCGCCGTGGATATCGGTGTAACCGATTTGTTCGACCGGCTCGACGAATCCGTCGGGTTCATCCGCCTCGATGTACATGTCCTCATAGCTGGTCTTGTCGTTGTCCGCGAAAGAGAATGGCGTGCTGGACGTGCCCCAGGATTCTACGATCTGCCAGGCATCCTCACCGTCAAACGCATTCTTGTCCTCCTGCTCGTCCATAGAGGTGCGGCCAAACGGCGGCTGCAGGAAATCCTCCTCAACCGGCCGCTGCTGGTTGATCACGGGTGCCGGTGCGTGCTCCTTGCAGGTAGCAGCCTGCGGGACTGCCTCCAGCCGTTCTGCAGCAATCGGCTGGCCGCAAACGGTGCAAATCCCGTATTTACCCGCCTCCATCCTCTTCAGTGCCTGGTCGATCTCGCGCAGCGTCTCGCGATCGAGATTGTACAAGGCCAGATCTTTTTCCCGTTCAAACATCTCGCTGCCAACGTCAGCCGGGTGGTTGTCGTACATGGAAAACTCGGAAATCGAGTCGCTCATCTGATCCATCAGGCTGTAGTGGTCGGAATCTGCAAGCCGCTGCTCAATGCTCCGCTTTTCATCCATCAGTCGCTGCCGAAACCGGGATAACTTGCGCTGATCCACGTCAATGCATCTCTCCTTTCATCGCAGTAGCTAGTATGCCACAAGCCGGATAAGAAAACACAAACGATGTCCCGCTGCCGACGTGATGCTGTTGCCGCTGCGATTTCCCTGCGGATACGTCGTTTCGCTGGCGGATTGGCCAAAACCATTCGCTGGCGAAAAACCGCCCACACTCGTCCCATACATTAGTTTTGCGACTCGATCAGCACCGTATAGTGCCCTGTTCGTCTCAAGATGCTTCGCCAACAAAGCGAGTTCTGACAGGAGAGCGGCCAGTTACCGCACGAACGACTTTGCCAACCATCCAAGCGGAGCAAGCCCGAAGCGGGGAAGACAGGCAGAAAAAAACTCTCCGCACGAGAGCCCCTGCGGAGAGCCGTATTTATTATTGGGAGCCATTATGTTTACTTGGTCAAATGTGCCCGGAATCACGATTCCATGGTTTGGGCGAAATGCTCGCGGACAATGGAGGCGCAGCGTCCGCAAATCTGCGGATGGTTGGGGTCGACGCCGATGTCCGTCCGAACGACACGGCATCGTTCACATTTGCCGCCGTCTGCGGGCGCCACCACGACAGCAATCCCTTCCAGTCGGGCCGCTTCCGCCGGTACCTCTGTTCCGGGGGCGTGCAGATCGACATGGGCGACGATAAACAGATCAGCCAGATCGACCATCTGCTTCAGCGCGGAGTATGCCTGTTCGGCCGGATAAAGTGCCAGTTTGGCGTCGACAGAGTTGCCAAACACTTTGTTACGGCGGGCTTCTTCCATCGCTTTCAGCACCTCGTCACGCACTTTCAGAAACGCTTCCCACTTCGCTTGGGCCTCTTTTTCGAAGGCAAGGAACTGCTGGCTCGCCTCCGGCATGTCGGTAAGCTGCACGCTTGGCTCGCTTACGCCCGGAATGTGCCGCCACACTTCTTCAGCCGTATGCGGAATAATCGGTGCCACCAGCCTTACCAGATCCAGCAGGCAGTGATACATCACGGTCTGTGCGACCCGTCTTTTTTGGCTGTTCGGTGCTTCCACATAGAGGCGATCTTTGCAGATATCCAGATAGAAAGCGGACAAATCAATCGTGCAGAAGTTGTGAACGGTGTGGAAGACGGTATGGAACTGGTAATCGTCGTACGCCTTGCGCACACGGCCCACGACCTGTGCTTCCTTGAACAAAATGTAGCGATCCAGCTCTCCCAACTGATCGTAGGCAACCTGATCGCGGGTTGGATCGAAACCGTCCAGATTCCCCAAGAGGAAGCGGAAGGTGTTGCGAATCTTGCGGTACACTTCCGCGATTTGGCTGAGAATCGCATCGGAAATCCGCTGATCCGCCTGATAGTCGACGGAGGCCACCCAGAGACGCAGGATGTCCGCCCCCAACTTATCCATTACCTGCTGCGGATCGATTACATTGCCAAGCGACTTGGACATTTTGCGGCCTTCACCGTCCAGCGTAAAACCGTGGCTTAAGACTGCCTTGTAAGGCGCTCTGCCGTGTACGGCGACCGCTGTTGACAGCGAAGAGTTAAACCAGCCGCGGTACTGGTCGGAACCTTCCAGATAGAGATCGGCAGGCCAGCTGAGATCCTCCCGTTCACGAAGCACGGCTTCGTGGCTGGAACCGGAGTCAAACCAGACATCCATTGTGTCCGTCTCTTTGCGGAACTGGTCATGCCCGCAGTTCGGACATGTGAAGCCCTGCGGTACAAGCTCATCCGCTTCGCGCGAGAACCAGACTTTGGAGCCCTCCTTGCGTACCAGTTCGGCAATGTGCTCAATCGTGGCATCGTTAATAATCGCTTCTCCGCACGATTTGCAGTAGAAGATCGGAATGGGCACACCCCAGACGCGCTGCCGGGAGATACACCAGTCTCCCCGGTCGGCGACCATGTTGGCCAGACGCACTTCCCCCCAGTGGGGAATCCATTTTACGTCCTTGATTGCATCCAACAGCTGCTGGCGGAATCCATCAATGGAAGCAAACCACTGCTCTGTCGCGCGGAAGATCACCGGCTTTTTCGTCCGCCAGTCGTGCGGATAGCTATGGGTAATAAACCCAAGTTTCAACAGAGCGCCTGCTGCTTGCAGCTTTTCGGTGACGACCTTGTTGGCGTCATCGTAAAACAGTCCTTCAAAACCTGGAGCCTCGCTGGTCATTTTCCCTTCTCCGTCCACCGGACAGAGTACCCCTATACCGTATTTCATGCCGATCTGGAAGTCGTCTTCCCCGTGGCCCGGTGCTGTGTGAACACAGCCGGTTCCGGCATCCAGCGTGACGTGCTCGCCGAGCAGGATCGGCGATTCGCGATCGTAAAACGGATGCGCGGTAACGACCCCTTCCAGTTCAGCGCCCTTATAGGTGGCAAGAACCTCAACGTTTTCCCAGCCGATTTCCTTGCTGGCCGCTTCCAACAGTCCGGATGCCAAAAGGTACTTGCTGCCGTTTGCTCGAACCAGGCTGTACTCCAATTCGGGATGCAAACAGATGGCCAGGTTGGCCGGAATGGTCCACGGCGTGGTCGTCCAGATCACGACACCGGTGTCCGTATCAAGCTTTCCTTTGCCGTCTTTCACTTGAAAAGATACGTAGATGGATGGAGAACGCTTGTCTTTGTATTCGATCTCGGCGTCTGCCAGCGCTGTTTCCGATGAGGGCGACCAATAAACACAGCGCAGCCCCTTGTAAATGTAGCCCTTCTTGGCCATTTCACCAAACACGCGAATCTGCCGGGCTTCGTACTCCGGCTTTAGCGTGACATACGGGTTGTTCCAATCCCCGCGGACCCCAAGACGTTTGAACTGCTTACGCTGCTTTTCGATGTAGCTCCAGGCGTATTCCTCGCAGCGGGCCCGGAATTCGTTTACTTCAATTGCCCGACGATCAAGCTGTTTGGCATTGATGATAGCCTGCTCGATTGGCAGACCGTGCGTGTCCCAGCCGGGGACATAGGGAGCGTGAAAACCTGCCATCGATTTGTAGCGGACGATGATGTCCTTAAGGATTTTGTTCAAGGCGTGACCAATGTGTATGTCGCCGTTGGCGTACGGTGGTCCGTCATGCAGGATAAAAGAAGGGCGTCCTTTCGTCCGCTCCTGTACCTGCCGGTAGATGTCCACCTCATCCCACCATTGCTGCATCTCAGGTTCCCGCTGCGGAAGGTTGCCCCGCATGGGAAACTCTGTCTTGGGCAAGTTCAGAGTCTTGCTGTAATCAATCGTCATCGCTTTGTTCACCTCAACCTGGTTGAAATAGAAAAAAAGCTCCTCTCATCCCTGTAGGGACGAGAGGAACTCCCGCGGTACCACCCTATTGGAGCAAACGATACGGCAGAGGTGTCGCTCCGCCGGTCATTTGTCCGCTTTTGCCATTCGTAACGTGAATGAGACGCGCACCTACTGGCAACCTCCAACGGTCGCGTTCAGCTGTTGGACTCACGGGTGATTTTCCGCGACGGCACCGACCGGGCTTCCACCATCCCCGGCTCGCTAGGCAGTTCACCCTTTTCGCGTACTCGTCCCGCTCATCGTCGTCATGTATGGCTGCTTTCCAAAAAGATTGGTATTTATTATAGATGTATTACGTCCGTTCGTCAACTGACAGCGGCTTTGGCAGCGAAGAAACATGTCATAAACCAATCTGGTTACACCGTTTCCAGTTCCGTCTCGGCGTTCTCCAGATCGTCCCAGTCGCCGTTATCCAGCATTTCCAGCTGGGCTTCCAACAGCGTGCGGAAGCGCATCCGGTACACAGAGGCCCGCTTTTTCAACTCCTCGATTTCAATCGCCACTCTGCGCGATTTGGCCAAGGCTTCGTTGACAATCCGGTCGGCGTTTTTCTCCGCTTCCTTTAATATCAATTGAGCCTCTTTGCGGGCGTTGGATTTCACTTCCTCCGCCGTTTCCTGCGCGACCAGGATGGACTTGCTCAGGTTTTCTTCCATGTTTTTATAGTGCTCTACCCGTTCGTTCAACAGGGTAACGCGCTCTTCCAGTTCTTTCTTCTCCTTGATCAGAAGTTCCATATCTTTAATGATTTGATCGAGAAACTCGTTTACTTCATCCACGTTGTAGCCGCGAAATCCGGTACTGAATTCCTTGTTGTGTATGTCTAGTGGCGTTAACGGCACGAGAACACCCCACCTTACCTCAAGTCGTTTTTCGCTCTTTTCGCAAAAATTGTGGCGCTGGGTAAAATGGTTCGTTTCAGACAGCTTCCTGCTGTTGAAGACTGTCATTAACGGAAAAGCAACAATGTTTTGGAAAAGAGCCAATGTGAATGTTCGACAAAAAATCCCTGTTTTCCTGCCGAATATCCACAAAAAATTTGCTTGTTCATGCGTATTCGCCGACCGTCATGCGTATTCGGCCGCTCCGCGCCGCCGTCAGTTCGTACACTTCAAAACGGCCAAATCCGCTGAGCGAGACAACATCACCCGGCTGAAGCAAATGGGCGGGATCGTCTACCACCTTCCAGTTTACCTTGGCCCTGCCGGCACGCACCGGGATCAGCGCTTTGGAACGGGACAGGCGAAACACCTCTCCGATCACCGCATCCAGCCGCGGCGAGGCAACGGTAAAGCTTTTCTCCCGCCGTTTTTGTACTGGCAACCGCAGCCGCTCCCATTCTACGCTGACCAGTTCCACCGGAATGCGGTGAATCTGTGTCACCTGCATGCGAACATACGGAAACACTTCGCTGGCCACGATTATCTGACAGCCCTCGTCATCCATCAGGATGTCTCCAAACTTCTCCCGTTTCAGTCCGATGTGTAAAAGTGCTCCCAGGACGTCGCGGTGAGAGAGCTTGACGAAGCGTTGATCCCCCTTGATCTCGGCCAATGTCAGCTTGAAGTCGTCCGGTTCCGGAACGATGTAGCCGGGATGGATCAAGGCGCGCACCCGCTCCGCTCCTTCATATCCGCCGTACCCTTCCACACGTACATCGCTCACCTGGGAAGTGAGGCTCTGAAGGATGAACAACTGCCGTGGGTCCAAAAAGTCAGTGAGGCGCATGGTCTGCCGCTGCTCCGCCAGCAGCAGCATTTCCAGCGCCCGCTCCGCGAAAGGGTGTTCTTCCTTGCGAAAGTGATCAAACAAACTCATCTGCCAGCACACGCCTCTGTCAGAAAATCATGTCAAGTAAAGAATACAGCCCCAGTTCTGCAAAATACAGCGCAAACAGGGCGACGATTGGCGAAATGTCAATGAAGCCGAGCGGTGGAATCAGACGGCGAAACGGTGCCAGATACGGCTCCACCAGTCGTTCCAGCATCTGTCCGATCGCGGTTTCGCGCATCTGCGGAACCCACGACATCAGTACATAGGCAATTACCATGAACTGATAGATTCTGAATGCGTAATCAATGATCATTATTACGTAATTCATGTATTCACCTCAACGAAATACGCAGTCGACTACTCCTCCACCACGCTTGATATTGTTCCTTGAATGTCAAAGTGATCCGGAGTGCAGACGAATATATGTTCGCCCACCTTTTGAATATCCCCGTTTAAGGCGTAGACCGTACCGCTTAAAAAGTCAACAATCCGCTTGGCCTGCTCCTTGTCAACGCGCTGCAGGTTAATCACGACTGGACGGCGGTGGCGCAGGTTGTCGGCAATGTCCTGAGCATCGTTGTAGCTGCGCGGTTCAAACAGCATCAGTCGAATTCCTGACTGCTCGCGAGCAGCATGCAGACTTACCACATTGTTGGACTTTGCTGAATGACGACGTCTGCTGTGGTACTCTTCCTCGTCGTCTCGCGCCTCCTCGACCATTTCCTCGATCACTTCTTCATTGTCAAGACCGAGAAACCCCATCAGTTTGTGCATTACGCCCATCGTTTTCACCCTCCTTGATTGCCAGCGGGTATGATTCCATATGTTTTACGTCCCTTCCGGTTTAACCAGCACAGAACCGAGCCGCACAAACGTGGCTCCCTCTTCGACAGCCACTTCAAAATCTCCCGACATGCCCATCGACAGCTCCTCGGCCGTAACATTGGGCAAGCGCAGATCCTGAAGTCGTTTCTGCCATGCGCGCAGTTCACGAAACACGGGACGCGCCTCTTCCGGATGTTCGACAATCGGTGCCATCGTCATCAATCCGGCAATCCTTATATGTTTCATATTACTTGTTTCTTTGACAAAAGCCAAGACATCCGTGGGATTTAGTCCAAATTTTGTCTCTTCACCGGCTATGTTGATTTGGACGAAGCAGGGCACCACAATCCCCAGGGCAGCAGCCCGCTTTTCAATCTCCTTGGCCAGGGACAGACGATCCAGTGAGTGGATGACATCAAAACGGCCAACAATGTCTTTCACCTTGTTGGTCTGCAAATGGCCGATGAAGTGCCAGGTAGCCTGTTCCTTGTACCTTTCGTATTTGGGCAGCGCATCCTGTACACGGTTTTCGCCGATATGGGTGATGCCGGTTTTCAGAATCTCGCCGATTGTCTCTGTATCGACGTACTTCGTCACCGCGATGATGCGGACCTCTTCACGCTTGCGGCCGCTGCGTGCACAAGCGTTCCGGATGCGCTGTTCCACCTGTTCCAGCTGTTTCTGAATCATTTCCATCGATACGGCTGCCTTCATCCTTGTTTGATCGCTCCTTCCTCTCTCCAGCCGATGTATGATGCCATTCGTCCGGTCTTCCCTCCATCCCTGCGATGAGAAAAGAAGAGATCGGTGCGGCATGCTGTACAATAGCCGCTGCGGCTGATGTGTTCCGCAAGCACGCCACAGTCGGTCAGCATCTGCACGTTTAGCTGCGGGAGATCCAGCATGTATCGGCCCTCATTCCCCGGCATGACGCTCTCTTCCCAACCGGAGGTGATCCCGCGGACCCGCTCCATCACCCGCTCATCCACTTCGTAGCAGCAGGCTCGGATCGCCGGACCAATCGCCACCAGCAGTTGGTCCGGTGAGGTACCGAAGCTTTTGGTCAGTTCCTCCAGCATCACCACGGCGATCCGGCCAACCGTGCCTTTCCAGCCTGCGTGAGCAAGTCCGACAGCTCCTGAGCGGGGGTCTAGAAAGTAGATGGGCACGCAATCGGCGTAGTACGATATTAGCAAAACACCCGGTTCGTCCGTGTAGAGACCGTCCGCGGCGGGAATCGCCGTATCCAGCAGGTCGCGGCCTGCACCGCGCTGGGTACTGGTCACCCTCCGAACCGCTGTGCCGTGTAACTGTTCGCCGCATGTCCACGCGTCAAAGGGAAAGCCGAGACGGCTGGCAAGAACCTGTCGATTTTGCCGGACACGCACGGGGTCGTCCCCTACGTGCAGCCCCAGGTTAAGTGAATCGTAAGGAGGATCGCTATGACCACCGCCACGCATGGTGAAACCGGCGGCCAAACCGGAAAATCGCTTTTCCCATTCGTTCAAGTGGAGTGTTTGCGAGTGTTCATCGCGAAGAAACGCTTCCATTCTGTCCTCTCCCATCCCACGCCAGCTATCTACATCTTACCGGTTTTTTCCCCCGGCGGGCAACAGGGGAAACCCGACTGCAGGAACGGGAAGCTCGTCCTGCTTGCAATCATGGCTTGTTCGTCAGCAGTGCATGGGTTGACGTGCCCATTTTAAAAAAGACACGGTCCCCGTGTCTTACGAACTGTAATCGTCTTCTGTCGTATGCTGTTTGCCTTCGATCCGAACGGGTTCTTCCAGACGAACGAGAACCACGTCCTTTCCAATCTTGACGATATTGCGCCACGGAATGACGTAATCATTTCCCGTACCGAACAACCCCAAAAACCTGCCCGGTCCCGGTACGACGATCGAATCAACCCGCCCCAGCCGAAGATCAATCTCCAGATCGCTTATCTGCCCCAGTCGGCGGCCGTCCAGGATATTGACCACTTCCTTCGTCTGAAAGTCTGATATCTTCACCACACCTGCTCACCCACTTTTTTTACTCCCCTCTTTTTATGTATATGTGAGCTGCAGGGTTTATGTCCTTCCGTGATACGAAAAGCCTCCCACTTGGGAAGCTTCAGATTGCTGATAACATGTCGTGAACACGAGTGGGGCGTTTTTCGCGCTCGCTTCCGGTGGCCAACCAGCGATGAAGCAGTCCAGGACCGCTCTACGACGATCCGCGGGGGCAGCGTCAAAACGATGTCTCGCTGCGACGTGATGCTGTTGCCGCTGCGATTTCCCTGCGGATGCGTCGTTACGCTGGCAGGTTGGCCAAACCGTTCGCTGGCGAAAAAACGCCCGCACTCGTCCCATACATTCGGCGCAGCAGTGCTGCTTTTGCGCCCGCCCGCTTCGGGGTTGCGAAGCGGACAGCCCAGCCCCATATGGTGGTTGGCCACGGAGTGAGGAAGGGAAAATGGCGCCCCCGCGGATCGTTTTGCAGCGAGTCCTGCATCTTTGCTGGTCAGGAAACAACTGAGCAGGACTTTTGGCCACTTCGGGACACCTGTCTATACACTGAAGCTTCCCCAAATGGGAAGCTTCCGCTCACGATTGCACGTGTTTTTGCATATGGGCGATCGCCGCTTTTTCCAGTCGGGAAACCTGGGCCTGGGAGATGCCGATTTCTTCTGCCACCTCCATTTGTGTCTTGCCTTCGTAAAAGCGCATGGACAAAATCATTTTCTCCCGTTCGCCAAGCCGCTGCATCCCTTCGCGGAGGGCAATCTCTTCCACCCACAGCGCATCCTTGTTTTTTTCGTCGCTGATCTGGTCCATGACGTAGATCGGGTCTCCTCCGTCCTGGTAAATCGGTTCAAACAGGGAAACAGGGTCCTGGATCGCATCGAGTGCAAAGACGACATCTTCCTTGGGGATGTTGAGCTCATTGGAAATCTCCGTAATGGTAGGCTCGCGGGAATGCTTGTTGGTCAAGTTGTCTCGTACCTGCAGAGCTTTATAGGCGATATCGCGCAGCGATCTGGAGACGCGAATCGGATTGTTGTCGCGCAGGTAACGGCGAATCTCTCCGATAATCATCGGGACGGCATAGGTTGAAAACTTTACATTCTGGCTTAAATCGAAGTTGTCGATCGCTTTCATCAGACCGATACAACCGACCTGAAACAAATCGTCAACGTATTCGCCCCGGTTGTTGAAACGCTGGATCACGCTCAACACCAGGCGAAGGTTTCCATTGACCAGTTTTTCCCTTGCCTGATACTCCCCGCCTTGCAGTCGCTCGAAGAGTTCTCTCATCTCTTTGTTGGTCAATACAGGAAGCTTCGACGTGTCTACTCCACAGATCTCCACCTTGTTGCGCGTCATGTCCTTCCCCTCCTCTGGAGTATGAAAAGCTTCCGTCCCCAAACCGCAGGAAGGGAGCCAAAAGCGGCATCCACTTTCTGGATACGGTCTAGGTACAGTATCTCCTGGGAAGGGGAAAATATGCGTCAGACCATTTTGTTGAACTCTTTGCGCAACCGTTTGATGATTCGCTTTTCCAGGCGGGAGATGTACGATTGGGAGATACCCAAAAGATCGGCTACATCCTTTTGTGTCTTCTCCTCCTCCCCCTTCAGGCCAAAGCGCAATTCCATGATCGTCCGTTCCCGTTCTGACAGCTTATCCAGTGCTTTTTTCAAAAGTTTTCGGTCTACCTCATCTTCAATGTTGCGGTAAATCGTGTCGTTTTCCGTGCCCAACACATCGGACAGCAGCAGTTCGTTTCCGTCCCAATCTATGTTCAGCGGCTCGTCAAACGATACTTCAGAACGGATTTTGTTGTTTCTTCTCAGATACATCAAGATTTCGTTCTCGATGCAGCGAGATGCGTACGTGGCCAGCTTGATGTTTTTCTGCGGATCAAAGGTGTTGACTGCCTTGATCAGGCCGATTGTCCCGATGCTGACCAGGTCCTCGATGTTAATCCCGGTATTTTCAAACTTCCTTGCGATATAGACCACAAGGCGCAGGTTGCGTTCAATCAGCATGCTGCGCACAGCAGCATCGCCAGATGGCAGGCGGGCGAGCAGAAGTTCTTCTTCTTCTCTTGTCAGCGGTGGGGGCAGGGCTTCACTGCCACCAATGTAGTGGATCTCTTCAGCCTTTGCTCCGATGGCAATCAAGGTACGATACCAAAGCAATTGTAAGTGGAGACGGATTTTGACGAACAACGCTAACCCTCCTGTTCGATTGATTTCGCAATGTCTTCCTCACCCTGCACCAGGGCTGGATGAACAATTGCCTGATAATGCCCGGCGGCCGACAAGGGAAGGGGACTGAGTCCCAACAAGACACGCGAGCATGGATAGTGCCGCCCTTGATGCGTGACGACGATCTGATCCGGTTTCACGGCGATAAGAAAATCCATGCCACGTGAGACACTGCGGTACGGGATCAACCGCAGACGACTCTGCCACTCATCCGGCAGCGTCTGAAACAGCTCATCCAGTCCGGCAGCAGTCCCCTGTGTTTCAGCCAGCCGGGCGGTTATGCCAGCGGGCAGCAGGTGAGCCAGCAGTTTGCTTTCCACCACCATCACCGGTATGCGGGTAATTGGCTCCCTGAGCTGGTTTCCGGTGTCAATCAAGCCGCGGCAGATAACGCTCTCTCCCTCTATTCGAATCAGGACTTCTGTCAGATACGAAGCAATCTGACGCGGACCTTGAATGGCCCGATAACTGCTCTGACTGAGTATGTATACCAGCGCAAAGCCGACAGCCAGCACGATCAACGTCGGCCTGGAGCCCACCCCAAAGCCATCGTTATGGGTAACCAGTATGCCGTTGATCACTTCATTCTGCGAAGCCATCAGGTAGTTCAGGCCAAATACTCCTCCGCCAAAGACGAACGCAACGAAGTAAAAGATACACAAATGCTGGACAAATGTAAGCAGTCGGCCGAACCCGAAGGCGATCAAAAGCATGAGGATGGAAAAAAGGAGCTTCGTCATCCACTGGTACATGCCTGCAAACGACGGCAAGAAAAAGAAGGCGATATACGCGGAGCCGAAAGCAGCTGCGGCCAGGAGCCTCCACCAGGCGATCGTCACCTTGCGAAAGTAGGCGGTGAACCACAGCAACAAGGTATCAATCGCGAAGTTGAGGAGTATGATGATATCAAGGTAAACCACCATACCGTCTTCACCCCCCGCTTGGCAAAAACAGTATATCTTAATGTGTATGTAAAGTCTGTCGCATCTTGACTGCTTTTTTCACTTTTTTTGTAGAACAAAGAAACCACCACCTCCACAAGGAGTTGGTGGTTTCAATGGTTTCGATCGTCATTCCCGGAAAGCATTACGACAGGTAGTTGGCAATCTCAATCAGATTCTGGTCGGGATCCCGGATATAGACAGAAAGGATCTCTCCTCTTGCTCCCGTCCGTTTGACTGGACCCGCTTCAATCTGCACAGCACACGCCTGCAGGTGGTCGATCACCTCAATGAGTGGTACATCCGTAATGAAACAGAGGTCTGCCGAACCGGGTGTGGGATGCAGTGCTTTGGGTTCAAACTCTTGGCCCACCTGATGCAGGTTGATTTTTTGCTCGCCAAACTGCAACGCTTTGCGTCCCTGGCCAAAGGTCACGATCTGCATCCCCAGTACCATCGAGTAGAAAGAACAGGTGACGTCAAGGTCCTTTACCGTCAGGACAAGGTGGTCGATCTGTTTGATCATCGCTCTCATTCCTTTGCCAGATTTGATGGTGGCGGAATACCTTCCCCAGCCGAGGTTGTCTGTATAAATAAATCCCTATCCAGCGCGCACGTGCTCCAGATAGGGATGGACAGGAATACAATGATGTCAATTCTGTCTTTACCGGCAGTTACTATTTCTTCCGCCGCCGATTGCGCAAAAACGCCGGTATGTCCAAGTTGTCCAGATTGCTCATCGAGAGCATCGACTTGACGTCTTCTTCTTCCCGTAAACGGGACGGCTGCACCGAACCACCCGCAGGGGAAGTGCGGCTGCCTCCCTGCCCTGTGCGGCGCACTTCGGCCATCTGCTTCTGGTTCTCTTCAAAACCGGTGGCAATAACGGTGACGATGATCTCGTTTTTCAGTTCCTCATTGATCACTGCACCGAAAATCATGTTTACGTCCGCATCCGCTGCCGAAGAAACGATATCGGCTGCTTCATTCACTTCGTACAAGCTGAGGTTGGTACCACCGGTAATGTTCATCAGGACGCCGCGGGCACCATCGATTGACGTCTCCAACAGCGGGCTGGAGATTGCCTTGCGGGCCGCCTCCGCCGCCCGGTTTTCGCCGCTGGCCACGCCAATGCCCATCAAGGCTGAACCGCGCTCGGTCATGATCGTTTTTACATCGGCAAAGTCGAGATTGATCAGACCCGGTACGGCAATCAGATCGGAAATCCCCTGTACACCTTGTCGGAGTACGTTGTCCGCTTCGCGGAACGCTTCCAGCATCGGCGTATTTTTGTCCACGATCTCCAGAAGCCTGTCGTTGGGGATCACGATCAACGTATCTACTTTTTCCTTCAGCGCGGCAATCCCGGCCTCTGCCTGCATCGACCGCTTGCGCCCCTCAAAGGAGAAGGGACGGGTAACCACGCCAACCGTCAAGGCTCCCAGTTCCTTGGCGATTTCAGCAATCACCGGTGCCGCCCCCGTTCCGGTACCGCCGCCCATTCCGGCAGTGACGAACACCATGTCAGCACCGCGCAGCGCGTTCTCTATCATCTCGCGGCTTTCTTCCGCCGCCTTCTTGCCCACTTCCGGATTGGCACCAGCGCCCAGTCCGCGGGTCAGTTTTTCGCCAATCTGCAGCTTGATGTCGGCACTGGAAAGCTGCAAAGCCTGAGCGTCCGTATTCACCGTAATAAACTCAACACCTTGCACGCCGCCGGCAATCATTCGGTTGACGGCGTTGCTTCCTCCACCGCCGCAGCCGATTACTTTAATCTGTGCAAATTGTTCCAGATCCAGGTCAAACTCCAACATCTTGCATGTTCCTCCTCACTCGAGCGTACGAAAGCTCACCAGGTGACGTGTCGAATGGTTGTGCGCTCTTAGATAAACTCGCTAAACCAGTTTTTGACTCGCTCCAGGAATGTACCCGACTCTTTCTGTCGGTTTGCCGCCGCCGGCTTGTATCCTGTCTTCGCTGCTGCGACGGCGCGTTCATTGCGGCGTCCGGCTCGTGCCGCTGCGTACTGGATCAGTCCTACGCCGGTCATGTAAGCCGGGTCGCGAACGCCTATGTAATCTGGTATGGCGACGCGTACGGGAGCATCCAGCTCCTCCTTCGCCAACTCTACCATACCTGGCATAGAAACCGTACCACCAGTGAGGACGTATCCGCCGGCTATCTCATCAAAACCGAGTCTATGTACTTCTTCCTCGATCAATTGAAAGATCTCTGCCGCCCTTGGTTCAATAATGGTCGCCAAGTCAACCTGGGTAAACTGCTTTTCCACCTCACTGCCGATTCGGCTTACTTTAAACTTCTCTTCTTCCGAGGCCTCGTCAACCAACGCACAGCCATGTTTCAGCTTTACCTTTTCCGCTGCTTCGGTATGGGTTCTCAGACCAAGGGCGATGTCGTTGGTAATGTGGTCTCCCCCGATACCGATGACGGAAGTAGCAACCAATTGCCCATGCTCGAAAACGGCGATGGTCGTCGACCCGGCCCCAATGTCGACAAGAACGACACCCATGTTCTTGTCATCCTTGGTCAGGGCGACGTGGCTAGCCGCAAGCGGCTGCAAAAAGATGCCGCCGATGCGCAGGTTGGCCCGCTCCACACATCGCACAATGTTGTGGATAACGGTTTTGGAACCGGTGACGATCGTCCCTTCCATCTCCAGCCTGACGCCGATCATCCCCCGCGGATCCTTGATGCCTCCCAAGCCGTCCACAATAAACTCCTTGGGCACGACCTCGATGATTTCCCGGTCAGGCGGAATGGCCACCACTTTTGCCGCCTGAATCACACGATCAATGTCTTCATCCTTGATTTCCCGGTCATCGCTGGAAACGGCGACAACCCCCTGTGTATCGAATAATTCTATGTGATTGCCAGTCACGCCGACAAACACTTCTTCTACTGACACGTCCACCATGCGCTCGGCATGGTCAACAGCTTCACGGATGGCATGCACGGTTTGGTCGATATCGACGATGGCACCCTTTTTTATCCCTTCGGAATGGGCTTGTCCCACGCCGATGATGTTCATCGTCCCGCCATCTATCTCGCCAATCATGATGCGTACCTTGGACGTTCCGATATCTAAGCTGACAATCAGCTCATTGTGGTTGCTTACCAAACCGCTGACACCTCCTCTGCCCTGTCAAGTTGATCACGAAAACACCTGCATAATCTATTCCACACAGGTCAACCATTCCCTTTTTTCTGTTATGATTTTTTTAAAAAAAGTACGTTTGGACTAAAACGTCACATACGTTGGCTGAGCCACTTGGAGAGCACAATGCGGCGTATGACGGCCAGATTGTTAAACAACCTGACGCCAAACGCCACGATCGCCGCCATGTACAGATCGATGCCCAGAAATGCGCCCAGGAAGGCCAATCCTGCAGCGAACAGCGTGTTGAAAAAGAACCCGGACATAAAGATGCGGACATTAAACATCCGTTCCAGGTAGGCGCGAATCCCGCCAAATATGGTGTCCAGGCCAGCGAGCAGAGCGATCGAAACGTAACTGCTGTACTCTTGCGGAACGCGCAAGTCCAGCACAAATCCGAGCACAATACCAGCAATCAGCCCGATTAGTGGAAGCCACATGTGTTACGATTCTCCTTTTGCTTTTACCGGTCTCATGTACCGTACGGTTTGCGTTCCTTGATAGGCGGGAATAACCAGGTGGTCGTGTTTTTCCATCAACACCGCCTTGTTGGCAATCTGAAAGATCCCTTCTATGTTGGCCAACTTCAATCCCGAAATCAGCGTTTCCGGGTCGCCCAACGCCTTGAATACATACGGAGGCTTGATGAACTTCGTATCCACCTGAATGCTGGAACCGACATTGCGGATGGAACTGGTTGCTATCAGCCGATGGCCGTTGAGGGATACAGCCTTGGCTCCGTTGACCAGCAGTTCGTTAACCACCATGCGCAAATCCTGGTCGATCACGAGCGGTGGAGGTCCCTCCACGTGGATGTCTCCCGTACCTTCCTTCCCCCCGTCTTGCGTGCTGTTACCTTCCGTCCTTATGGTAACATTCCCGTTTTCTGCTAGCTCAAAACTTTCAAATGATTCCACTGAATCATTGTTCGTTTGCGGAACTTGTCCCGCCGGCACGGGAAACGTGCTTTCGTCTGGATACGCGCCTGCCGATGTACCCGGCTCACGCCCCGCATCTCCTTCGGCAGGCTCGACCTGCTCCGTAAGCAGGGAAGATGGCCTGCGGTCCAGATCGACGATGCGGACAGTGACACCTGGTCCCTCCACGCTGACCATACCAGCCAACTTACGTGCCCTGGCCAGCTCCTCTTTCATCACCTCGACGCTCTCGCCCTCATCCAGCGCCGTTTCGTACTGATAAAAGAGCAGTTCGTATTTGGAAATGTCGGCCAGCAAGGTTTTGTGCTTTTCCAGTTCCTTTTGCAGGGTGCTGCGCAGCTCGCTGATACTCCGTGATTCAGCCTGCTGCGGGTACAAGTTGCTGCGCAGTTGGGTAGCCAACATAACACCTATGATAGCACTTATGGCAGCCAGAATAAACATGATTTTACGGTCGTTTCCTGTCATTTGACACGCATCCTTCTTTGTTACGTAAACATTTGCCTATCAAGGAATTTGGGAAGCTGGAACGGTGAGCGGTCCCCGTTGTTCAGGAGGAAGAGGAATCGAAGGAGTAATCCCCCACAAATGCGGGCACTTCTACCACATCTTTTTTCTCAACGGAGATTTGCACGAAATCCTTGAGCGTGTCTATAACCCCTCCGGGGAGCCGCAATGCCTGTTCGAGCGTATCCGGATCGCCGATGGCAGTAATGACAAACGGGGTGGCGGACTTGACACCGTTGACGATAATCGTCGGTCCTACACAGCGTATCGCTGAATTGCTCACCAACCGCTGTCCGTTGATGCTGATCGCCTCCGCACCGGCGGCGCGAAGTTCGTTTACAACCAACGTCACGTCTTGTTCGTGGACGATGTTTTTCATCACATTCTCGGACTGGGAGGCATTGGGATGATCCTGCAGAGACACGACAAGGCCAGGCCCTTCCACCGGAATCACCCCTGCCATCATCCTGGCCGCTTCCAGTTCAGCCAATACTTCTGCCGCCTCCGACTGATGCTGGGCCACTTCTTCTTCTACTTTGGCCACCTGCCGCTGCAGGGCCAAAAGCTGCACTTCCAAAATGCGGTTTTGTTCTTTCTCCTTCACAATCCGCTCGTTCAGTTTGGTCTCCTGCTGCCACTGCTGATCTCCTTCGCGTTCGATCGCACGCAGTTTGGTCAATTCGATCGAATGGGAAATCAAAAACCCGGTCACCAGGGTCACAATGGCCAAGTACAGGTGATCTTTACGCACTTTCATCCTCTGTTGACTCCTTCTTCTGCCGGGATGGTTCCTGCTCCTGCGGTTCGGGGTTGTACTTGCTGAACCAGGCGCTTTCCAACAGGTAGATGATCCCTTTTTCTCCTTTTGGAATCTCCTTGACGATCAAGGGGTACCAGGCAAGTTTGCGTCCCAACTGATGGATCACGCTGCGCACTTCATTTCCGTCCCTCATGTACAGCGTGATTCGCTGGTCGTCATAAGGGGTAGGCGTAAGCGAGATATCGGATATTTGCGATCGCACAGCCGAAGAGAGCTGCGACAACGCCTTGGAGAGAGCCGGCAGCAATTCCGGTGCATTCCAGGAGCGAATCAGGGGCCTGTCCACCACTTGCTGACTGCGCTTTGTATCCTTTAGCACATGCCCGTTTTCCAGGAGCGGGTACAGTTCGCCATCGGGTGCCATCAAAAAGGCAACGTGTTCGTATTCGTCAACTTCCAGCCGGATCAGGCCGGGAAACTCCCTGACGAGGCTTACCTGCCGCACACCGTTCAAGTGTTTCATGTTTTCCTGTACCCTGCTTTCCCATACGTTCAAAAACTGCATGCCGATCGTAAGGCCTGAAGCAGCTACCAATTCCTCTTTGGTGTAAAGAACGTTGCCATACACCTCGATTTTCGCCACCTTGCTGTACGGAGAGCGAAAGAACAAAACGGCCAGCAGGGTTAGAAAGAATAAAAAGAGCAGGGCGATCAGTTTGCGATTCCCTTTCCTTCCTGGCTTCGGCTGTTTGATCTGCGGTATCCGTTCGTCGTAAGCCGTCATGTCCACTCCTCCGTAACCCTGGCGCCTGAACAGGTCATTACGATTGTGAAAAGCGGCATACATCCATATGCCGCTTACTGTTTGGTGTCACGTATGTGCTGCTGTCAAAGCCGTTCAGTCTATCGGCTGGCGCGAGTAATGTCAGCTCCCAGTTGCTGTAGCTGCCAATCAAGTCGTTCGTATCCTCGGTCGATATGACAAACCTCTTCCACGATCGTTGTACCTTCGGCGCCCAAACCGGCCAATACGAGTGCAGCCCCCGCGCGAAGGTCTGTCGCTTCTACGGTGGCACCGGTCAGCCGGCTGACGCCGCGGATAAACGCTGTCCCCAGATCGACGTAAATGGATGCTCCCATTCGCGTTAATTCGTTGACGTGTTTGAACCTTCCTTCAAAGATGGTTTCCTTGATTACACTCGTTCCCCTGGCTTGTGCCAGAAATACCATCATCTGCGCCTGCAGATCGGTCGGGAACCCCGGGAACGGCGAAGTGATGATTCTGTCAATCGCTCTCGGACGTGTCGTGCTTTTTACTTCCATTATATCATGGTGCGTTTTGATTTCAACACCGCAGCTTCGTGCCACTTCAATCAAAGCCGTGAGATGTTCGGGGATCGTGTTGGTGAGTTCGATGTGTCCCTGGGCAATTCCCGTCGCCAACAAATGTGTACCGGCGACAATCCGGTCGGGAATCACCCGGTAGCTGACGGTACGCAGACGCGTCACCCCATCGATCTCGATCGTATCCGAACCGGCTCCGCGAATCCTCGCTCCCATTGCGTTGAGAAAGTTTTGCAGGTCGACGATTTCCGGCTCTCGCGCCGCATTGTAGATACGTGTGGTTCCCTTGGCATAAACGGCTGCCATCATAATGTTCTCAGTTGCCCCCACACTGGGAAACGACAAAAAGATGTTGGCACCCCGCAGCTGTTTGGCACGGAACGTGATGTATCCGTCCACCTCTTCAATTTTTGCCCCCAGCGCGGAGAGTCCACTAAGGTGTAAATCGATGCGCCGCTCACCGATGGCACAGCCACCCGGCCGGGAGATGGTCACTTCACCGAAACGTGCGAGTAAGGGGCCCATCAGAAAAATGGAAGATCGCATTTGGCCCATCAGGTCGTCTGGAACATGTGTCACCGAAATGGAGGTGGTATCCAGGCTTACACACCCATCCACATGAACGGCCTTCGCTCCCAACGCCGTCAAGATTTGAAGCATTACTTCGATGTCCTTCAGGTGTGGTGCGTCGTAGATATGGAAATGCCCCTCTGCCAGTACGGCTGCCGCCAGAATCGGAAGGGCAGCATTCTTAGCTCCCTGTATTCGAAGAGTTCCGGACAAAGGTCTTCCACCTTCGATAGTAAAAGCCTCCAAACTTTCACCTCCGTTTACCCCTCGCCCACCACCAGTACTTCTGGATGCAAGTCGACTCCAAATGTTTCTTTGACTACGGTCCGTACATGCTCCATCAAGGTGAGGACGTCGGTAGCCAAGGCACCTCCCCGATTGACGATGAAATTGGCGTGTATCTCCGAGATTTGCGCGCCCCCGCAGGTGTACCCCTTCAGACCGGCTGCTTCGATCAGTCTGCCGGCGTGATCGCCAGGCGGGTTGCGGAACACGCTGCCCGCACAGGGCAGCTGCAGCGGCTGCGTCCGGCGGCGCCGGTCTTTATAAGCAGCCAGAGCTTGCGAGATCGCTTTCCGATCACCCTTGCGCAACTGCAGCACCGCTTCCAAGACAATGCCTTTCTTCTCTTGCAAGAGCGATGTTCGGTAGCTGAACTTCAATTCCTCGTTGGTTAACACCTTTGTCTCACCATCTTCGAAGAGGACTTCAGCTTCTTTGATAATACGTGACAGATCGGATCCATGCGCCCCTGCATTCATGTAGACCGCACCGCCAACTGAGCCGGGTATCCCTCCCGCAAACTCCAACCCTGTTAATCCATGTTTTCCTGCTTCCACCGTCAGGCGGATCATCGAGTACCCGGCACCAACACGTACCTCTTCACCCCTAAACTCACAGTGACTCAAGCCCTCAGCCACCTTGAACACAGCTCCTCGAATCCCTCCATCCCTCACTAGAAGGTTAGAACCGCGCCCAATCACACTCCAAGGAATATTGTGACGATGGATCAACTGGACAGCGTAAAGCAGCGATGCCTTGTCTTTCGGCTGGATTAACAGGTCTGCGGGACCCCCAATGCGCCAAGTCGTATGATTGGCGAGAGGTTCGTTTATCCATACTTTTCCGATTCCTGCTTCAGTTAGCATTTCCGCGATCTCTTTCATGAATGAACCTCCTGACACGAATGCTAGGTCGGAACTTGCTCTCATCACGTGTTT
The DNA here is from genome assembly GCA_017656235.1 of Brevibacillus sp. Taxonomy (GTDB): domain Bacteria; phylum Bacillota; class Bacilli; order Brevibacillales; family Brevibacillaceae; genus Brevibacillus_E. The sequence goes on along the minus strand of JACDOF010000001.1, from coordinate 195,867 downwards.
GCTCCATCCTATGCGAAGAAAGATGGCGGCGTGACAAACGCCCAGCGGCTTCGTCAGACGATTTCCCCGATCAGCCGGACAATGTGGTTGGCCGCGTCCGGTTTTCCCATCTTGCGTGACTGTTCGTGCATCCTGCGCCACTTGTCACCGTCTTCGAGGATGGACGACAGCGCTTGTCTCAGCGTCGTACCGTTCAGTTCTTTTTCGAGCAGAACCAGGGCAGCTCCTGCCTGCTCCAAACCGCGCGCGTTTTTTTCCTGGTGGTTGTTGGTGACGTATGGAGACGGGATCAGGATGGACGGAATGCCGAGCACGGTGAGCTCGGCCAAGGTAGAAGCTCCTGCCCGATTTACGCTTACATATGTGGCCGCCAGCACGTCAGGCATATTGTGGACGTACGGCAGCAAGGTCAGATTATCCGGGATGCCTGTCCGCTCCCGAAGTGTTTTGCAAACCGCTTCGTAGTGCACCTCTCCGGTCACATAGACGAAGTGGCAATCAGGGTAATTCCCCATCCATTTCGAAAAAGCAAGCGTTGCTTCGTTGATCGCCCGCGCTCCGCGGCTTCCGCCGACCAACAGGACGATCTTCTTGTTCGCCGGAATCCCAAGGGACTGACGACCCGCATCAGCGCTGCTGCGGCTCACTTCGGTCGCCCGCGGGTTGCCTGTATAGACCGATTTCCCGCGAGGAAAGTGAACAAGCGACTCTTCAAATGAGACAGCGATTCTGGTGGCGTAGCGGGACAGAAACCTGTTCGTCAGGCCGGGCACGACGTTTTGTTCGTGAATCAGGGTAGGAATCCCCAGTTGACTGGCAGCAAAAACCACCGGCCCACAAACATAACCACCGGTCCCGATCACCACGTCAGGCTTGAATGATTGCAATCGTTTTTTTACCTGCCCGACGGCGCGAACAAACTTCCACACCGTCCGCACGTTCTCGATGGACAGTTTTCGCTTCAAGCCGGAAATGTCAATCGCCTCGAACGGAATCCCTTGTCGAGGCACCAGTGAAGCTTCCAAACCTTTGCTTGTTCCTATGTACAAAAAGGCGGCTTGTGACTCTTGTCGTTTCAGTTCCGCCGCGATGGCCAGGGCCGGGTAAATGTGTCCCCCTGTCCCTCCTCCGGATAAGACCACGCGCATCTTGATCACCTTGTATCTTTTGATGGGGCTGCGGGCGGTTCTTCTCTGTTACCGCGCATAGCGGGAGATGTTTAACAGAATTCCCACACCCGTCAGCATCAGGGTCAGGGACGACCCTCCGTAGCTTAAAAACGGCAGGGTAATGCCGGTTACCGGAAACATGCCGGTGACAACACCAACGTTGATTACCACTTGGATGGCGATCATGCCGATAATCCCCAGCGCGAGCAGGCTGCCGAACAGATCGGGGGCGGTGATCGCCACACGCATGCCGCGCCACAGCAGCAGGAGGAACAACAGCAGCACCAGGGAACCGCCGATGAACCCCAATTCTTCGGCAATGATCGAAAAAATGAAGTCGTTGTAGGGTTCAGGCAAGTACAAGTGCTTTTGCCTGCTTTGCCCCAGTCCCAGTCCCAGCAAGCCGCCCGGGCCAATCGCATAGAGCGACTGGATGATCTGATAGCCTGAACCGAGCGGATCCTGCCAAGGATCTATGAAAGCCGTAATCCGCTTGATCCGGTACGGAGCGGAGAGGACCAGGGCGGCAAAGCCGGCGAGTCCGAGCAGACCAAACCAGATGTAGTGGCTGATGCGCGCCCCGGCGACAAAGATCATCAGGAGCGCTGTCCCCATCAGTACGGTGCCCGTTCCCAGATCAGGCTGCAGCATGATCAGAGCGAAGCAGCTGGTTGGAATGGCCAGGGCCGGCAGGAGCCCCTTTTTAAACAGCACAATGATCTTTTGGTTCTCGGACAGCCATTTGGCGAGAAAGATGGCAACGCCAATTTTGGCGAACTCCCCCGGCTGGATGCCAAACGCCCCCAATCCGAGCCAGCTCTTGGATCCGTTCACTTCCACGCCAATCAGCAACACCAGTACGAGCAGTCCGGCACTGATCAAAAAGCCGGTTTTGGCCCACCGCTTCCATACCCAGTAATCGATATTCATCACCGTATACATCGAAGCGATGCCCAGTATGGCAAATATCAACTGACGCTTGGTAAAAAAATAGGGGTCTCCGTGCTTCAGCGCCACAATCGCACTGGCGCTGTACACCATGACGATTCCAATTCCCAAGAGAAAAAGGGTGGTAAAAATGATCAGGAAGTCAGGAGCGGAGCGAGTCTTACTCATGCAAGCCATCCTTTCTTGCTGCCGTCCTGCCCGCAGCAGAAGAGCGGTCACCGCCCCCTCAGGGTTTGACTTTTATGCGCAGGAAATCCGCTCATTCCAGCCGGAGGACGACCCTTTATACTAGGCTTGTTTTCAGTCTATGCACGCCATCCTTAAACATGCTCCCCCGCACTTCATAGGAAGGAAACATGTCCCAGCTCGCACAAGCGGGACTCAGCAGGACCACATCGCCCGCCTGAGCCAGCATGGCGGCGGCAGAAACGGCCTCCTCCACAGTATCGACGCTCACACGCTTGTCAATCCCTGCTTCCGCTGCCCGCTCCAGCAAGATTCCCCTGGTCTGCCCGTAGGCAACGATCGCCTTTACGTGGCGTCTCATCACGGGAACCAGGTCGCGAAAGTCAATCCCTCGGTCAAGTCCCCCTGCAATCAGCACAACCGGTTCGTGAAAAGCGCCGATCGAGCGGGACGTTGCCACCGGATTGGTCGCTTTGGAATCATTGTAATACTTTACTCCGTTAATCTCAGCAACGAACTCCAGGCGATGTGCCAATCCGGTAAATGAAGCCAGCACGCGGCCAATCGACGGAAAGTCAGCCCCAGCCAAGCGGCTGATCAACATCGCAGCCAGGGCGTTCTCCAGGTTGTGCTCGCCGCGCAGAGCGATTTCCTCTACGGCCAACACCTCTGTTTCCGTTCCCTGTTCGTCCGCGTAATAAATCCGTCCATCTCGAACATACACCCCCGGTTGAACAGGGGCTGTCCGACTAAACCAGTACACGCTGGCCGCCAGTTGATCAGCCAGTGCCCGTACGTGCGGTTGATCGTAGGGCAGTACGGCGAAGTCCTCTCCCGTCTGATTGGCGAACATCTTCTGCTTGGCCGCAAAATACGCCTCCAACGTGTGATGGTAGTCCAAATGAGCAGGGTAGAGGTTCAGAATGGCACCAATTCTGGGCCGAAAGCGCTCAGTGCCCAGCAGTTGAAAACTGCTCAATTCGGCAACCAGCCATTGGTTGGCACGGGCGGTTTCAGCCAGTTCGCACAGAACCGTGCCGATGTTGCCCCCGACCAGCACATCCATTCCGGCTTCCGCCAGCATACGACCGACCAGGGTAGTGGTGGTGGTTTTCCCGTTTGATCCGGTAATCCCGATCAGCGGAGCCGCAGACAGGTGATACGCCAGTTCCACTTCCGTCACGACCGGGATGCCCAGGGCGATCGCTTTGGCCACCGGAGCTGCTTCATACGGAATGCCCGGATTTTTGACGACAAGATCGACTCCGGGATGAATCAGTTCATCGGGGTGGCCCCCGGTCAACACCTGAATGCCCAGCGCTTCCAATTCGTCTGCTCCTACCGCCTGTTCGCGCGGCTTCTGATCGTTGGCTATCACGTCAGCACCAAAGCGGTGCAGCAGTTTTGCAACCGCCACACCGCTTTTGGCCAAACCGAGTACGACGACTTGTTTCTCCTTCCAGCACTCCATCTAACGCAGCACCTCCAGATAAACCCCAAGGCCGGCAAACACCATTCCGACCAGCCAGAACGTAACGACAACCCGCCATTCCGACCAGCCGGTCAATTCAAAATGGTGGTGCAGCGGACTCATCCGAAAGATGCGCTTCCCTCTGGTTTTAAAGGAAACCACCTGCATGATCACCGACAAGGTTTCCACAACAAAGACACCACCGATCACGGCCAGCAGCAATTCCGTCTTGGTCATGATGGCAATTCCGGCCAACGCTCCGCCCAGAGCAAGTGAACCGGTATCGCCCATAAAGACGCGGGCCGGGTGGGCGTTAAAGACGAGGAAGCCCAACACCGCTCCCACCACCGCTGCGCTGAAGATGGCGGTATCCGGCTGGCTTGACAGCCAAGCGATGATCGCATAAGCCCCGAAGGCAATTGCTCCCGTTCCGGCGAGCAGTCCGTCAAGGCCGTCGGTAATGTTCACCGCATTGGTCGTACCCACAAGCAAGAACAGCAAAAACGGGAAGTACAGCCAGCCCAATTCGATCTCCCACGGCGTGCCCGGGAACTGCAGGGAAGTGTCATGTTCCATATAGAGCAGCAGGTAATAGGCGAGAACGGCCAGCAAACCCTGTCCCAAAAACTTTTGCCGGGCGGTCAGCCCAAGATTCCGCTTTTTGCTGATCTTGATAAAATCATCAAGAAATCCGATGAGGCCGTAACCAAGTGTCACCAGCAAAAGAAACATCACTTCCACTGTGGTGTTGGCAAACTTGAGTACCGTAAAGATCAGGGCAAGCAGAATGATCGTGCCGCCCATGGTCGGGGTACCTGCTTTTTTCTGATGGGATTGTGGTCCCTCCTGACGTATGCTCTGGCCAAACTTCAAACGTCGAAGAACAGGAATAAACAACGGTCCAATCAATACGGCAATCAAGAACGAGGCAATGATGGTGATCAATAGTACATTGTCAAAAGGCATGCCCCCATCCTCCTTTCCTCGACGTCATGCGTGCAGCGGTCTGTTTGTAATGGCGAGGTATTTGCCAGCGTCCTATGTACAGAACTGCCGAATTGCTTCCCGCGCCACTTCGCGGTCATCAAACGGATAATTGACACCATTAACCGTCTGATATGTCTCATGCCCCTTGCCGGCTATCAAGATCACATCGTTCGATTGGGCAAGACGAATGGCCGTGTGGATTGCTTCGCGCCGGTCCACTTCCAGCAGGTAGCGGCTTTTGGGTACATCGGTCAATCCTGCAACCATGTCGGCAAGAATGGCTGACGGTTCTTCCGAGCGGGGATTATCTGAAGTAAAGACGCTGATATCGGCGTATTTTGTTGCAATCTGTGCCATAATCGGGCGCTTGCTCCGATCGCGGTCACCACCACAGCCCACAATGCAAAAAACTCTCCCCTGCGCGAACTCGCGCAGCGTGATGAGGGCGTTTTCCAGACTGTCCGGAGTGTGGGAATAATCGACAATGACCGTAAAAGGCTGCCCCTCGTCCACTGGCTCAAAGCGTCCATTTACTCCGGTCACCTGTTCCAGGCTCTCCTTGATCGCGTCGAGCGGCACCCCCTCGGGCAGCGTAGCCGCAATAGCGGCCAGCGCATTGTAGACATTAAACTTTCCCATCAGGCGGAGATTCATCTCCACTGACCCGGCATACGTATGAACCGTAAAGGACGTGCCGCGGCTGGTTACGCGAATCTGTTCCGCCCTGACGTCGGCCGGCTGCTCGATTCCGTAGGTAATCACCCGCGCCGACGTGACCCGGGCAAACAAGGCGGAAGAAGGATCGTCCGCATTCAAAACCGCTGTCTTCATCCGTTCCGGATCGTAGCAGTTGCCCAATTGGGCAAACAACAACGACTTGCTGAAACGGTAGTTTTCCATTGTCTGATGGTAGTCCAGGTGATCCTGCGTCAGGTTGGTAAAGACTGCGGTGTGAAAGTTGCAGCCGCGGACACGCCCTATGTCGAGCGCATGCGAAGAAACCTCGATGATCGCGTACTGACTGCCCACATCACACATGCGGCGAAAACTGCGCTGCAAATCGAGAATGTCGGGAGTGGTGTTTTTGACTTCTATGCATTCCTCGCCGATACGCATGTGTATGGTACCGATCAATCCGGTTTTCTGCTGTTGATCCCGCAAGATCTTGTCGATCAGATGGGTTGTCGTCGTTTTGCCGTTGGTTCCGGTAACACCGATCAGCTTGAGCTGCTGCGTCGGTGATCCGTAGAACCGATCTGCCAATATCGCCAGTGCCCGCCGTGTATCGGGCACGATTACCACCGTACCCGGCACATCCAGTTCCCGCTCCGCCAGAACGGCCACCGCGCCGCGTGCCGCTGCTTCCGCCGCAAAATCGTGACCGTCCACGGTAAATCCGCTCAGACAGACAAACAGATCCCCCGGCTGTACCTGGCGGGAATCCGTCACGAGTCCGCCAATCACCAGATCATCCCTGCCGCGTATGCGGACAGTCAACAGCGGAGCGAGCAACTCTTTCAGCAACATGACAATGGCACCCCAATCTTTCCTCTAGTATAGACGAATCGCATCCGGTTTTAAAACTGTCGGAGGAGGCATCGTTCACCGCTTTCTCTCCTCCGACTCACCATTGTATAGCTAATCGGACTTTTTGTCACCAAGATATACGCGAATTTTTGAACCCTCTTCCACTTTGCTGCCGGCTTCGGGCGACTGTTTGATCACGTGAGTGCCGACACCGGCCACTTCCAGCGGCATCGTATAGTAGGTACCCGTAATCTCGCGCATGCTTAATCCGGTCAAGTCGGGCACTTCAACGTATTTCTTGTCACCGTACCTGTACTCCCGCTCAATCTGGTTTGCTCGCCTGGGCACTTCCAGGTATGCAAGCGAAGACTCCAAGATATTGCGTACGATCGGCGCCGCGATCAGCCCGCCAAACGCAGTCGCCTTGGGATTGTCAACCGCAACGTAGACGAGGATTTGGGGATCGTCGGCAGGAGCGAAGCCAATGAATGAGACAATGTATTCCCCTTGTGAATACCTGCCGCCTTTCACCTTTTGTGCCGTCCCTGTCTTTCCTCCTACGCGGTAGCCGTCGATAAAGGCATTGCGCCCTGTACCTTTGGCGACCACACTCTCCAGCGCGTAACGGACCTTTGCTGATGTCTCCGGAGAGATCACCTGTCTGATGACGGTCGGCTCGGCACGGCCAATCACGTCATGAGTGATGCTGTTGCGCCATTCTTTTGCAATATAGGGCTTCAGCAGATGACCGCCGTTGATGGCAGCGGCGACCGCGGCCATTTGCTGAATCGGCGTGACTGACACACCCTGTCCAAACGAGGTAGTACCCAATTCTACCGGGCCAACGCGTTCCGGTTTAAACAAAAGCCCGGTCGATTCGCCGATCAGGTCGATGCCGGTTTTTTGGCCGAAGCCAAACTTGTCGATATAGTCAAACAGCCTCTCTTTGCCAAGGCGCTGTCCCATCGTCACGAAGCCGGGGTTGCAGGAGTTCTCCACCACTTCCAGCATCGTCTCGTGGCCGTGGCCGGAGCGCTTCCAGCATCGCAGACGCGCCCCCGCCACCATGATATAACCGGGGTCATGAAAACCTTCGTTCAGCGTGATGACACCCTCATTGAGAGCAGCGGCCAGGGTTACGATTTTAAACGTGGAACCAGGCTCGTAGGTTTTCCAGATCGGAAGGTTGCGGTTGTAAATCTCGCTCGGGTAGTCTTGGTACCTGGAAGGATCGTAGGTGGGACGACTGCTCATGCCAAGAATCTCTCCGGTGTTCGGATCCATGGCAATGGCCAGTGCGTCATCTGGCTGATAGGTGATCATCGCCTGATCCAGTTCCCGTTCAAGAAAGGTCTGGATCGTGCTGTCGATGGTCAGGTACATGTCCATGCCATCAATGGGCGGAACGTACCGTTCCGGTTCGCCCGGCATCTCTCTGCCGCCGGCATCAGCAGGAAAAGAAACGTATCCCGCTGTCCCTTTTAGAAATGGGTCGTAGACCCGCTCCAACCCGGTCAACCCCTGATTGTCAATTCCCGTAAATCCGAGAATGTGGGCAGCAACCGAACCATTGGGGTAAAACCGTTTGGAGTCATCGGCCACCTCAATCCCGGGAAGCCCCAGCTTTTGGATTTCACGCGCTTTCTCTGCCGAGATCTTGCGGCCGCCCGGCACGCGGTTAATCATGACCCGTTTGGTTATCGCTTCATAAATTTTGGCTTCTGATTCTCCGAGAATCACCGCCAATTTTTTTGCCGTTTCTCGCGGATCCTTGATCTGGGCTGGTATGGCCAAAACGGAAGGGACGCTGATGTTGTCGACGAGCACTTTGCCGTTTCGGTCCAGAATCTTGCCCCGTTTCGCTTCAAAAGGGATGTCCCGTGCCCACAAATCGTTCGCCTTGTCCAGCAGCCACTGCCCCTCGACAAGCTGTATGTAGCCCAACCGTGTAATCAGCGACGCATACAGCACAACGCCAACCACCAAGGTGAGAAAGACACGGCGGCGCACGGTAACATTGGAAACCCGCACAGCACACCCTCCCTCGTCAAATCTGATATACCCTTTGCAATAGTTTGTCTCTTTTACCCTATTCGAATCAGGGAAGGGTTAGAACTAGCGGGTAAGGGTTTCGCAGTGGAGCGTCGCCGCCTTCCGTGTCGGCTACTGTGCTGCGGACTCGCTGAGATCCGAGGCAGGCGCCCCCGTCTCATCTGTTGACGAAGCGTCCCCTGTTTTCGTTTCAGCCTGTCCCAAGGTCGATTGGTTCTTGGACTCGTCTGTATTCTCCGGCGTCGTGACGTTGGGCACCGATGCAGGAACGAGTGTGACAAGCAGCGTTTCTTTTCCTGAGAGTACTGTCCCGGGCTTGATGCTCTGCTCGCTGACGAACCCGCTGCCGTTTACCGATACCGATAGACCGGTGAGGGAAGCAAATTCCATCACTTCCCGCAGCGATTTCCCGTTGAAATCAGGCATCCGTACGCCCTCCAATCGATCTGTTACCAGCATCACTTTGCAGTTGGGCAGGACTTTTTCATACGCGGCCGGGGACTGACTGACAATTTTTGTCCCTGTCCCCACCAATTCCGTCTGAAAACCAGCTTTTTGTGCCTTTTGGACAGCCACTGAAGCGGCCATCCCAACAAAGTTGGGCATCCGCTCTTCTTGCACGGTGGGAGCGGGCTGTGGCTGGTCCAGATCGGGCTGTTGCTGCAGATACTGCAGGCTGTTTACCATCACCGATTTAAAGACTGGTGCCACCACGAGGTTGGTCAGGGACGTATAAGGAGCATCCGGTTCGTCAATCACGACGTAGACCAGCAACCGCGGATTCTCAACCGGCGCAAACCCGATAAATGATGCGATATAGCGCCCTGGAATAATCTCTCCGGTCTTGGGATCGTACTTCTGTGCCGTTCCCGTTTTGCCGGCGACGTGATAGCCCTCAATCCGGAACGCACGTCCTGTCCCATGTTCGCCGTTCACTACCGTCTCCAGGACGTCGCGAACCTGCTTGCTGGTTTGTTCCGACACAACCCGCCGCACGACCTCGGGCTGATAGCGTTTCACCACTTGTCCGGTGTGCGGGTCGCGCAGCTCCTTGACGATCAGCGGTTTCAACAATTCTCCGCCGTTGGCAATCGCCCCCACGGCAGCCACCTGCTGAATCGCCGTCACCGCCACCCCCTGGCCAAAGGTGGTTACGGCCACGTCCCGCTGGGAGTTGGGATGCAGAAGGTCCCGCATGATTCCCTCCTCCTCGCCCGGCAGGTCAATGCCCGTCTTCTGGCCGATGCCGAAACGCTGGAAGTAGTCATACAGGCGTTCTTGCCCAAGACCCTCGTACCCGAGCTTGACAAAGGCCACGTTACTGGAACGCTGCACCCCTTCCAGGAAGGTGATCGTCCCCCAGCCGACACCGTTGTTGTGGTCGTTGATCGGTTTCCCCGGGATGTTGGTGTACGAACCGGAGAGGTAGGTAGCCTCCGGATCAAACAATCCTTCTTCCACAGCGGCGGCCAGCGTAATGATCTTAAACGTGGAACCCGGTTCAAAGTTCATGCTGATGCCGTAATTCAGGTGGTTTTCAATCTTGGTGTAATTGTTCGGATCAAATTGCGGCCGGGTAGCCATGGCCAGAATTTCCCCGCTGTTGGGATCAGCGACGATAACGGTCGCTCCCTTTGGTTTAAACTGATGAACGGTGGTGTCCAACGCCTGCTCCACATAGTCCTGAATCTGCTGATCAATGGTGAGCACGACGTTGTACCCGTCCCTGGCCGGTTTATATTTTTGCTCACCCTGTGGCAGCGGGTAGCCGGCAGCATCGCGAATCACCTGGAGCTCCCCTTTTTCGCCGCGCAGCTGCTGGTCGAACTGCCGCTCAATGCCCATCATCGCCTGATCCTCGAACGTCATATAGCCCAGGACATGAGAGGCAAATGCATTGTTCGGATAGTAGCGGCGTGTTGTTTCAATCAGCACGATCCCGGGAAGCTGATTCACTTCCGAACGTTTGCCATCCGGTCCGATCGGATACTGCAGGTCGTAGATGGCATTTCTCTGTTCTTCGGTAATTTTCTGCGAGGACGGACCAAGACCGACGACATTGGCATCCTCCACCGTCATGTACTTGACCAACTGCTCAACGGGGGTATGCAGAATCGGAGCCAGCTTTAACGCTGTCCCGTACGGGTCGCGCACGTAATTATCCCCCATCCAGACCGGGGGTTCTTTTCCTTTCTGTCTCAACTGCGCCTCCACCCGGTATGCCTTCCCCTCATAGGCGAGAACGTGACCGTTACGGTCGAGAATAGAGCCGCGCTTGGGGTTAAGTACACGCTCCACTTCCCACTGCCGTTTGGCCTTTTCTATGATCCAGGCGGCATCGACGGATTGTATCCACCACAGACGCGCGATCAAGCCGGAAAAGAGCACAATGAGACTGATACCCAACCACAAGGTCCGCCAGTTGACCCGCCGTCTTGTCTCCATCCGTGCTTCACCTCTTTCATGCCATGATCATCGCGACGAAAAAGAAAAACGTTACCCCGCCCAGCAGGTGTAACGCAGTTCCATCCGCCAATGGGGTCTATTGTCCTGTCTGCTCACTGGAAGCGCTTATCGAGGAGCCGATGATCCGCACTGCTTCCCTTCTGTGGGTCATCCCCATCTGCTCTGCCTCCCGCATGATCCGTTCACGACTGCTCATTTGCTCGATTTTGTGCAGGAGGGCATCATTTTCTTTTCGGAGGCTGGCCATATCCGACTTGGCTTTTTGAATCTGGTAATTGTACTCAGAAATCTGGATGTAGCGAAGCCCCACAAATCCGGCACCAGTGACCAGCAGCATGATCATGAACAAATACAGCAGTTTCTCCCCGGTAGGGATGGCCGGGCGGACGATAACCGTCTTTTTCTTCTTGATGACGGAAGAACGTGACTTGTCTACGTCAACAGCCAGATTTCCTCGGTAATAATAGGCCATGAATATCCTCCTTTCGGGACGACTGCATGTTCACAGCCGGCAGAAGACGGCTGGACCCAATTACAGCTTTTCGGCCACGCGCAGCTTTGCCGATCTGGCGCGGGGATTTTCATTCAACTCCCTCTCCGAAGGGGAGACTGGCTTGCGGGTAACGATCTGCAAGAGCGGTTGGCTACCGCAGACACACTGCGGAAACGATGGGGGGCAGGTACAGCCTCTCGCATATTCCTGAAAGGTCTGCTTGCAGATGCGATCCTCCAGCGAATGAAAGGTAATCACGCAGACACGCCCCCTCGATGCAAGCAGCTGAATGGCCTGCTGCAAGCTCTCCTGAAACGCGCCCAACTCGTCATTGACCGCAATCCGCAGTGCCTGGAACGTCCGCTTGGCCGGATGCGGCCCGCTGCGACGAGCGGCCGCCGGAATTGCCTCTTTGATAATCTCGACAAGCTGTCCGGTCGTCTCGATCGCTGCCTGTTTGCGGTGCATGGCAATCTGCCGGGCAATTCTCCGGGAAAATTTTTCTTCTCCATACTCCCAAATCAGTTTGGCCAGCTCCGCTTCGTCCCACTCGTTTACAATGTCGTAGGCACTAAGTTCCGATTCCCGGTCCATCCGCATGTCCAGCGGCGCGTCGGCATTATAGCTGAAGCCGCGCTCGGCTTCATCCAACTGCGGCGAGGAGACTCCCAGATCGTACAGCACGCCGTCGACCTGTTCCAGCCCCTCTTCGCGCAGAACGTCTCGCAGCCGGCGAAAGTTGCTCTTAATCAGTTTCACTTTCTGCCCGTATTCGGCCAAGCGCCGGCGGGCGTTTTCCAGTGCAAAATCATCCTGATCAATGGCGATCAAGCGCCCTGCCTCTCCCAACCGGGAGGCAATCAGGCTGCTGTGCCCGGCACCGCCAAGTGTACAGTCGACGTAAACGCCGTCCGGTCGAATCGCCAGCGCATCGACCGCTTCTTGTTTTAAAACCGTGACATGATGAAACAATCGCCGGAACCTCCTGATTACAAGTCAAAATCGACCAGCTTTTCGGCAATCTCGCCAAAGGAACTTTCCGATTCAGCACAATATTGTTCCCACAACTCTTTGCTCCAGACTTCAACGCGGCTGGAGACACCTATGACCACACAGTCCTTGGCCAACTGGGCGTGCTCCCGCAAATTAGGCGGTATGTTTACCCTTCCCTGCTTGTCCCATTCACATTCCGTGGCACCGGAAAAGAAGAAGCGGGTAAACGCACGCGCGTCAGCCTTGGTAAAAGGGAGGCTCTTCAGCTTTTCCTCAATCACTTTCCACTCACTCATCGGATAGATAAACAAACACTTGTCCAAGCCGCGGGTCATCACGAAGGAAGAGCCGAGACCATCGCGGAACTTCGCAGGGATTGTCAAACGGCCCTTGTCATCGATGCTGTGCTGATATTCACCCATGAACATGCCGCTTCCCCCACTTTCCCTCCGCTATTCTCCACTTTCCCCCACTTTTCCCCACATAAACTCCTATTTGCTATTATAAAAAAAAATCCTGCTTTTTTAAGCAGGATTTTTTCCGCATCTTTCCCGGTTATCCGGCATCCCTTTTGGTGATTATTCGACCCAGCTTTCCAGGTACTCTTTTTGCGCCGGCGTCAGTTTGTCGATTTGTATGCCAAGTGCTTCCAGCTTGTAACGAGCCACGGACTCGTCCAGCTCGTACGGTACGTTCAGCACCTTTTTGCCGATCTGCTGGTAGTTCTTGTTGACATACTCCAGTGCCACCGCCTGCAGGGCAAAGGTCATGTCCATAATTTCTGCCGGATGGCCGTCCCCCGCGGCGAGGTTGACCAGCCGCCCTTCGGCAAGCAGGTAGATTTTGCGACCGTCCTTCATCTGGAATTCTTCGATGTCTTTGCGAACCACACGCTTTCCTGTCGAGAGAGCTTCCAGTTCCACCTTGTTCACTTCGACATCGAAGTGTCCGGCATTTGACAGGATGGCGCCATCTTTCATCACTTCAAAGTGTTCTTTCGTGATGACGTCGCGGTTGCCGGTCACGGTGACGAAGTAATCCCCGTGTTTGGCCGCTTCCCTCATCGGCATGACCTCAAAGCCGTCCATGTACGCTTCCACAGCCTTGATTGCGTCCACCTCGGTGACGATTACCTTGGCGCCAAGCCCCTTGGCCCGCATCGCCACTCCTTTGCCGCACCAACCGTAACCGGTGACGACAACGGTTTTGCCGGCCACGACCAGGTTGGTTGTGCGGTTGATGCCGTCCCAAACCGATTGACCTGTTCCGTAACGGTTGTCGAACAGGTATTTGCAAAAGGCGTCATTGACGGCCACCATCGGAAACTCCAGTTTTCCTTCTTTCTCCAGCGCTTTCAGGCGCAGGATCCCGGTGGTTGTCTCTTCCGCACCGCCGCGTACCTGTGCCAGCAAATCGCGCCGTTCGCTATGCAAGATCGTAACCAGGTCGCCCCCGTCGTCAATGATCAGATCAGGCTTTGTCTCCAAGGTCTGGATCAGGTGCTGCTTGTACTCCTCGGGAGACGGGTTGTACCTGGCAAAGACGCGGATGCCGTCTTCCACCAGGGCCGCGCAGACATCGTCCTGCGTCGACAGCGGGTTGGAGCCCGTAATCGTCACTTCCGCACCGCCAGCTTGAATAACTTTGGCCAGATAGGCCGTCTTCGCTTCCAGATGCAGCGAGATGGCTACTTTCAGCCCGGCAAACGGCTGTTCTTTCTCGAAGCGTTGGCGAATCCGATTGAGCACCGGCATGTGCTCCTTGACCCAATCAATTTTCAAATGACCGTTATGAGCGAGTCCAATATCTTTAATGCTGCTTTCCGCCGCTGCATTCACGAGATTTTCCTCCTTTGTTTACAGGCTACAACCCATATCTTAACACATGCTCACTTCTGCTTCACCTATTTTGTAGCAGTTTGCCGCTTCTATGCGAGGCCGTCAGTGTTTCGTCGGCATCCGCCATAAGCAGTTCGAAAAAGTGGTGCATCGCGCGCGGAATCCACTTCTTTTTATGGTAGACCAACTGCCGCCACACCCGAATATCCGCGTGGGAAAATGGCAGTTCTCGCAGTTCTCCCCTGCTCACTTCGTCTGCCGCGCAAATGCGGGGGACAAGGGCTACCCCCATTCCATGAGCAACACACTGTTTGATCGCCTCCAGACTGCCGAATTCCAGCGAAGTTTCCGGCACGACACCAGCATTGCGAAGCACGGCTTCCAGCATCGCCCGGTAACTGCAGCCGGCCTCGGTCACGATCAGCGTCTCTTCAGCCAAGTCCTCCGGCTGCACCTGTTTGGCAGATGCCAAGCGATGATCACAAGAGCTGATCAGCACCAGTTCCTCTTCTTTCAGCGGAATGACCTCCAAATCGGGATGTTTCTGCAGTTCGTCCAGAATAATCGCAAAATCGTAACTTCCTTCTTTTACTCCTTGGCGCAGATCACTGCAGATCCCCGGACGAAGCAGCAGTTTGATCTCGGGATAGGCGCGGCGAAACCGCTGGACATACGGGGGCAGATAAAAGGCCGCCAGCGATTCTACGGTACCCATGGTGATTGTCGCCGGCACATGGGCACTGTCGGCCAATCTGGCCTTGGCCTCTTCCAAAAGCGCCAACACCTGCTCGGCGTATCGCAGCAGATGTTCCCCTTCCGGGGTGAGTCTGATTTTCCTCCCCCACCGCTCAAACAAGACGACGCGAAAGATGTTCTCCAGGTTTTGGATCTGTGCTGTGACACTCGATTGCGCGTAGCCCAAAGCGGCAGCGGCCTTGGTAAAATTCTGCCATTTTGCCACTTCACGAAATGTTAACAGAAGCTGGGTATCCATTCCTCTCCTTCCTTTCCATCGGTAATTCCGATCGTGTTAATCAATAATTATAGTTATTTATGATGACAGTGTCTATGCTACACTTTGGTCACACAGATTCGCAAAGGAGAAAAACGATGGCTGATCTGACCTCTAAAACTGTCTCTAAACCTGTCGGAAAAGGGATACTCTCCCTGCCACAAATCATCGCCCTCTACATCGGAGCCGTGCTTGGTTCAGGCATCTTGTTGATCCCCGGTCTTTCCGCCGAGATCGCCGGTCCTGCTTCTGTCATCGCCTGGGCTGGAATGTCTCTTCTCGTTCTGCCCATGGGCGTCACCATGGGGCTGTTGGCTGCCCGTTATCCTCACGCCGGGGGAGTCTCGCACTTTGTCCGACTGGCCTACGGTGATTGGCTCGCCAATCTGGTAGGATGGTTCTTTCTTCTTTCCGTGCCGTTGGGTGCACCGATTGTAGCGGTTACGGGCACAACGTATCTGGCTGGTCTGCTCGGCATCGGCAACATGCACGCATACGCGCTGGCCGCCCTGCTTTTGCTCGCCGTGCTTATGATGAATTTGTACGGACTGCGGGTCGCCGGCCGCGTTCAGACCCTGGTCGTCTCGATGATCCTGGTGATTATCCTGCTGGCCGTAGCTGCGGCCATGCCGAATGTCTCCTCCGACCACTTTACGCCGTTTCTGCCGCACGGCTGGCTTGGCGTGGTGAAAGCAGCCGGCTTGTTGTTCTGGTGTTTTATCGGTTGGGAAGCGGTCACCCATCTTTCGGCGGAATTCGTCAATCCGGAACGAAACGCGATCCGCGGTGTATTGTGGAGTGCCGGCATCATCGCCTTACTCTACTTCGCCGTCGCCTTTATGACGGTCGCAACAGGCAGCTATGGCAGTGGAATGTCAGAAGCATCACTCAGCATCATGATTCAGCTCTCTTTCGGACCGGTGGGGGGATGGTCAGCCGCCGGAGCAGCACTGTTTATCTGTATTGCGTCGACCAACTCCTACGTCAGTGCCGCTGCCCGTACGGCTTACGCATTGGCACAGGCTGGTTTTGCCCCGACATGGTTTGGCCGACTGCATCGGAAGTACGGTACACCGGTCGGAGGACTCGCCTTTCTCGCCGCTTGTTTTGCTCTGGTTATCGGGGTCCTGATGACAGACACCATTACCCTGGCCCAGTTGATCCAATTACCCAATGCCACGTTCTTTGCCACCTATATTGGCGGCTGTTTTGCCGGAATACGCCTGCTCTCAGATCACAAAGCAGGAAGATGGGCAGCCTGGATCTCGCTCGTTGTCACCCTGTCCATCTACCCATTTCTCGGGTGGGCAGCCCTGTATCCTCTGGTCATCGTCATCCTGCTCGCTTTTTTCAGACAGCGTGTCTCACGTGCGCGCTGTCGCGTTTCATGAGCTTGTTCCTGTCTTCATCCACCTTGACTGGCAATCAAGGTAGAGTAGGAACTGAATCGTGCGACCTTTGGGTCGCGTTCCCCCTTATCAAACTATACGTGAGGTTTCCCTCATACAGCTTTCCGATGTTCCTCCAGATGATTTTGACAGCTATGTCGATCATGCAAGAGACGAGTGGGAAGAAGCAGGTATTGATACCACAGGGCAGGACGATAAGTCTGACTCAACAATAGAAGTGTATGGTGGCTCAAGAGAAGACTTGGAAAGAATGGAACCAAATCTAGAAGGGCTGAGAGCTGTATGCGCATTGAAGGATACAGAGCATGTAGGTAATCATACCTATAATGAAAAGATAGAAGCATCCCGGGCACTCTTCATCGAGTACGGGATGCTTCTTTTTTCCAGATGTCGCCTTCCTCCCCTCCCCGGAACTGCTGCGTCCCAAGTGAGCAGAGTTGTAACAGGTTGCCGATCACAGGTAGACCACCTTGTGTCCTGCATCAAACGGTAGTTCCACCTCCAGCAGTCGATCGATCAGGTCGCTGCCATGCTTGTTGAGAAAGCTAAAGATGTTGTAGGTTCTCTCCTGCAGAGCGCCTAACGGCAGCAGCACCGTCTCAATGCGCTCGATACGCTTGAGCGACGTTTGATGTCTGGCGAGGATGCTGCGCTCTGTCCGCTGCTTGAGAAACGTAACCTGATCAAGCAGGATTCGCAGATTTTTGTTCGCGAGCCTGCTGAGACCGCGGTCGAGCTGACTCACTTCATCCACCAGCGGTTGATAGAGCTGTCGAATGGACTGACGCACCCGCTCAAAACGTTCGCTGATCCCAGAAGGCGGCAGGCTGTTGAACCACGACTCCTTCCATCCCTTGAAATCACGCAGGGCCTCTTCCGCCCGCAGCCCAAACCCTTCCAGCAAGCGAGCCGCCGCGCCGTCCAGAAAGGTAAGGGAAAACCGCGGCTGCACCACGGGCATCTGTACGCCAAAATGGGCAAAGTACGCCTTGTAGAAGGCCCAATAGGCGATCTCACTGGGTCCGCCGACAAACGCCAACGTGGGCAGCAGGTGTTCCTGCATTAATGGGCGCGTCACCACATTGGCACTAAACCGCTCGGGGTCAGCCTCAAGCAGCATCAGCAGATCGTCCAGGCTGTACCGGCGGCCGCCGTCTTTCGTCGTAAAATATCCGTCATGGGTCCGCAGCAGCTGCCGCTCCCCACCGTCGTAGAGGAAAAGATGGGCCTGATCGGAGGCAAGCTCAAGCTGTGACGGATAACCAAGGCGGTTGATCTCCTCTTCCGCCCTGCGCAGCAGCTCACCGATACGTCTGTTGTGCAGCAGCACATCGCGAAACACGGGCTGCTCCAGCTTTCGCACGAACGGCAGGGAAGATTCAAGCAGGATCAAACCATGCCGCCCAAACAGGCGGGCCATCAGGCGCGCAAACCAGTCAGCCAAAGTCGTCGACATCTCTGCGGCTTCGCTGACCCAGCGACGCAGCTCAGCCGTATGAGTTGTCTCCGCATGCTCTGCAAAGAAAGCGGCAGCAAAGCGATGCATCGCATCCCGGTCTACCTGGAGCATGCTTGCCGACACGCGCCCTTGAGCGGGCAAATCCAGTTTTTGCTTTTTCATCCGCGTCTCATCAATCGGTATGTAGAGGTGATTCATTTCGTCCAGGTCGTGGTCTTCGCCGGCAATCCAAAACACCGGTACGACCTCGCATCCCAATTCGGCGGTCAGGCGGCGCGCCGTCTGAATCAGGCTGACGGCCTTGTGGACGGTGTAGAGGGGACCAGTCAAGACGCCAGGCTGCTGCCCTCCGACAACCACGTATGTATGGGTTTCCCGCAACTTCTCAATTGCCTCCAGCGCAGCAGGAGCATTGCCGATCCTGCGGTTGTATTCCAGAAGTCCCTCTGCCAATTGTTCGCGCTGTGGATAGTTCCGCTCTTTCAACCAGGCTAACCGCTTCCGGTACGACGAAGGCTGGAAAGGTTGGTAGGTAAACAGCCGCATCACCTGGGGATCACCCGCGAGATAATCGTCCGTCAATCGATTGGCTACAGGCAGCAAGATGTTTTCGATCTTCATCGTCAGTTCCTTCTTTCTTCGTCACCTTTCAGCATTATAGCATGCTGTCGGCAAACGAAAAACAGAACAACCGGCTGTAAAGTGGCTGTTCTGCATATCCAGGTAATGCCAGCGTCAGGGCAGAATCATGTTAAAACTGTGGAGGAGTAAGCGCCCACAAAATAACAGCCTCTTCTTCTCCTTCGTTGGCGACGAGATGCGGCTGAAAACTGTCAAAGTACAAGCTGTCCCCTGGCTCAAGCTCAAACACTTCGTCGCTCACGTACACCTTGACCGTCCCCTTCGTCACAAACAGGCATTCTTCCCCTTCTGCCTGCACAAACTGATCCCGTGCCTGATCCCCCGGCATGAGCCGCACTTCCATCATCCCCAGCTTCGCTTTTCCACCGGTAGCCAGCAAAGAGTAGATTCCGCTCGAATGGGGAAACAACAGTTTCCGCCTTTCTTCCTTGCGGATCAGATGAACGTGTTTCTGATCGATATCTTCAAAAAAGTGGACAAAAGAAGCTTCCAGTGCCCGGGTTATCTTCCACAGAGAATCGAGCGACGGCTGGGAAATCCCGCGCTCCACCTGACTGAGCAGCCCCTTGCTGAGCCCGGTCTTGACAGCGAGGATTTCCAGTGTATACCCTTTCTCTTTGCGGATTGTACGAATTTTTTGACCGATTGTTTCAATAGGCAGCCGCATGTCTTCACCTTCTTTCTCTATATGTATTGGCTGTTGAACAAAGCCAACGCTTCCGAACGCCGGAACAAAACTTCATCCATTCTGCATCTCCTGCAAAATCCCGGTCGTCAACAACAGAAAATAGGCAAGACACAAGATGACAAAAGAGAGCCTCCACGTGGAAAAACCGATCTTGACAAGGGAAAGTTTGCCGCGCAGCCGAAGCTGCAGCCATCCCAAGAGAGAAGCGATCAAAAGAAACAGAAGGATAATCCACCACCAAGCTGACCAGGCGTCGGGCCAAATCGCGCCGTGGTAAACGACCACGGCTTCGATCAGGAAAATATTGCTGATGTTGACAGCCCATTGCAGGGACCGGCGTCGATCTTTGGTCCACAGACGCAAAACGGTGTACACCAGTGCAAAACCGACAAAAGGCAAGACGATTATCAGTCCCCACAGATTAGCCAGAATGGTCATGAAATGCCCCTCTCCTCGCCTGTCTGAGATTGGTTTTCAGAAGAACGGACCGATAGAGTGTCTCGTGTGCGGGCATGGCGATTCTGTACTGTTGTCCTGTTTTGATCAGAAAACCGGTTATCGCCTCAATCTCGGTCTGCCTCCCGTTACGCAAATCCTGCAGCATGGATGAATGGTTACGGGAAGTATTTCGGCAAATTGTCAAAATATCCTCCCAATCGACAGGGCCGATTTTCACCCCTTCGGCTCGGGCGACCCGTACCGCCTCATCAAACAACTGCCGCATCATCTCCAGGAGGTATGGCTGTTCAACCAGGGCTCCGTTTGGTATCTCATGCAGAGCAGTAAGCGGATTGATCAGTGCATTTGCCACCAATTTGCGCCACATCACCGGGCGCATGCACTGTTCGTAACAAATACGGATCCCCGCCGCCCCGGCCGAGTGTATCAGACGACGGAGCAGCGGGTCAGGCTCACCCTGCCTGTCCAGCGGTCCTAACCGCATCTGCCCCTTCCCGGTATGCTCCACGTGCAGGGGGTTGTGCCGACATGCTCCCTCCGTACTTACGGCAAAGTAAAGTTGGTCGGTTTCCAGTGCGGACGAAAGAAGTTCCTCATGTCCCATGCCGTTTTGCATCGCGATCACACGAGACGAGGAGGAGATGGAGGAAAGGGCTGGCAATAGCTGAGGCAGGGCTGGCTGTTTGACAGCCAACATATACACGTCAGCCTCCGGAAATCTACTGGAAAACGGTACCGCTTCTATTCTAATCAGCTCCGTATGTCCGTCCAGTGTTTGCAATTTCAACCCATCCGCCCGCAGCGCATCCGCCTGTGCCGGCTCACGTGTGACCAGCGTCAGCGGAAGGCCAGCACGCGCCAGGCGGCCGGCCATCAACAACCCCACTGCACCTCCCCCAACAACTACAACTCTCATCCGATCCGCCCCCCTGTTATTGATCCCTGGAAAAATATCACAAGCGTACAATTGTTCTCATTTCAAGGATATCAAAACACTGCCACGTTGAGAATAGAAGAAGCGTTTTGACAGACAGCAAAAAGGACGGAGCCGCCGCTCCGTCCCTGGGTTCTCTCAGCTTATTCTTTCAAATCCTCGATCGAGTCAATATCCATGTATGCCGGTACAACCAGACCGATCTTGGTCCCGTCAAGGTTGGGACCGAGATCCTCGAACTTGTCTTTGTATTTCTCATAGTAGTCGGCATGTGTAGTCGGCAGCCAGGCGGCGACAATGGCATCAAGGTCTCCTTCCGCTACACCGACCCACATCGGGCCTGCTTCTACCTGGCTCATTTCCACCTTGTAGCCCAGTTTCTCTTCAAGCACCACTTTGACCACGTTGGTGCTGGCGATTTCCGAATCCCACGCCACATACCCCAGCGTAATCGTGTCTCCATTGGCTGGTTCAATGCCTTCAATCCATTTGCTTACTTTCTCCTCATTGCTGGCAACCCAGTCTTTAGCCGCCTGTTCCGGCTCTTTGCCTTCCATGATTTCCACCATTACCGCTTCCATGTCGGACGGCTCCCAGTAGAAGTTATCGAGAAAGGCATACGCACTCGCCTTTTCTTCTTTCAGCCCCTTTTTGACGATCGTATGAATCTGCTCGGCGGCTCCGTAGATTCCTTTGGGGTCTTCCAGGTATTTCAGGTCAAACTTGGAGAACTTCCAGTGAGGCGTCCAGCCGGTGACGATAATCGGTTTTTGGTCCTCGTAGGCATCTTTCAGAGCAGCAGTCATCGCCGCGCCAGACCCTTCGACCAGTTCCCACTTGTCTAATCCGTATTCCTCGATTACCTTGGCCGTTGCTTTCATCAGACCAGCCCCGGGATCAATCCCGATGATCTTGTAGTCAACCGATTCCCCTACCGACTCTGCCGCCGGTTGTGCCGTTTCCCCATTGGAACCGCTGTTGGCCGGATTGTCCGCCGGTGCTGCCGGTTCCGACGCGCTGCCGCATCCTGCCATCAGAAGTGTCGACCCAAGCAAAGCCACCATCGTTTGTTTCCATGATTTTTTCATTCAGATCCTCCCCCTTGATTCTTTTTTCTTTCCTATATGTTGGGTAAGCCGATCCAGCATGATCGCCAGAATGACAATCGCCAGCCCGGCTTCAAACCCCTCGCCAATCTTCAACTGGGTGACGGCCCGGTACACGTCCGCTCCCAGTCCCTTGGCCCCGATCATCGAAGCGATGACGACCATGGACAGGCTGAGCATGATGCTTTGGTTGATCCCGGCCATGATCGTCGGTTTGGCCATCGGCAGCTGCACTTTTATCAGTTTTTGGCCGCCGGTTGAACCGAATGAATCCGCAGCCTCGATCAGGTCTTTGGGCACCTGGCGAATTCCCAGATTGGTCAGACGAATGGTTGGCGGCATTGCAAAAATGACAGAAGCGATTACCCCTGGCACCGCCCCCAGACTGAAAAACGTGACCGCCGGGATCAGATAGACAAAGGCCGGCATCGTCTGCATAAAGTCCAGGATCGGGGTCACAACGTTTTGCGCCTTGTCGCTTTTGCCGCAGAGGATGCCAATCGGCACGCCCAGGATAATGGAGATCAAGGCCGAGGTAAGCACCAGAGCCAGGGTAAACATCGTATTCTGCCAATAGCCGAGATTGTCGATCAAAAACAGTCCCGCGAACGTGAACAGCGCGATCGAACGGGTGCTGATCTTCCAGGCAATCAGGGTGACGAGAATGATGAAGCCCCAAGGTGGCAGCGCCGTCAATCCTGTCGACAATCCCGCCACGGAGTTTCCGATAATCGCGGAGATCAGATCAAACAGTCCCTCCAGCGAATCCTTCATCACATCAACCAATGCGTCAATCCAGCGATCCAAGGGCAGTTTCGGCAAAAGGCTACCCATTTTGCGTCACCTCCCCCTGTTGGGCAGCGGCACGGTCATCGGGCTGCCCCTCCCTTGCCTGTCCTTCGGCTACCCGCATTTGCCGGTGAAAATCGGCTTCCGTCTTTCCAGCCAGACTGCTCAGTACCGCTCCTTTGACCACGACCCCCAGCAGCCGACGGTTTTCGCCGACAACCGCTACCGGAAACTGCGAAAAAGCGACCAGATCAAACATTTCGTGGAGAATACGATCAGGTTCCACGGTGGGAATTTCGGTTTCCATGACCGACTCCAAAGACACCTCTTCTGAATGTGCTTTCTTCACGGCATCGACGGTCAGTACACCCAGAAGAGATTTCTTCTTGTCGACCACGAAGAGGTTGGACACACCCCGCTCCCGCATCAACTGCATGGCTACGCGCGGACCCTTGTCCAGAGTAATCGTCTCAGCCCGCTTCATTACGCGCTCGGCAGTGAGCACCTTGGACATATCGACATCGACGACAAAACGCTCGACGTATTCGTTGGCCGGATTGGTCAAAATCTCTTCCGGCGTTCCGATCTGCTGGATCGCACCATCCTTCATCAAGGCAATTCGATCGCCCAGTTTGAGCGCTTCGTCCAGATCGTGGGTGATGAAAATAATCGTTTTTTTCATCGTTTCCTGAAGTTCCAGCAGTTCATCCTGCATGTCTTTGCGGATCAGCGGATCAAGCGCACTGAATGCCTCGTCCATCAACAGCACGTCCGGGTCGTTGGCGAGAGCCCGCGCCAATCCCACACGCTGCTGCATCCCGCCGCTCAGTTGGTCTGGATAGCTGTTTTCCCATCCTTTCAGCCCGACGAGCGCCAGCGCTTCTTTGGCCTTTTCGCGGCGAACCTGTTTGTCCACTCCCTGTACTTCCAGCCCGTACTCCACATTCTCCAGCACGGTCCGGTGCGGGAACAGCGCAAAACGCTGGAAGACCATGCTCATCTTCTTTCGCCGCACATTGCGAAGCTGCTCCGCATTCATCTTGACGATGTCTTCCCCGTCAATCAGAATGCGCCCCGAAGTGGGCTCAATCAGCCGGTTCAGCAGCCGCACCAGCGTCGACTTGCCGCTTCCCGACAATCCCATGATCACAAAAATTTCTCCGGTTTGAACCTCAAAGCTGACCTGGTTGACGCCGACCGTCATGCCAGTCTCTTCGACGATCTTCTGTTTGCTCCACCCCTGGCGCAGAAGCTCAACCGCTTTTTCCGGCTGACGGCCAAAGATCTTGGTCACTGCCTCCACTTTTATCTTCGACATGCGTTCACCTCCCGTTCTTTGCTCCTGCTGTTCATTGACTATTAAATTGTAACGTGAGACGTCTTTTTTCCTCAAAGTTGGAAAACAGTAATATTCGTACGTATAATACGTTAAGAAAAAACTTTACAAACTTTTCATTCCATATCCTCAGGATTTCGCCCATATCGCTCCTGATTTGTCCGTTTACTTCCCCGATCAGAACCAGTAGAATGTGAAACAGCAATAATATCAGGAGGGTTGTCCCCCCATGAACTCACCAAATGAAGCAACTGTGAACCAGTACGAGATGATTATAAAAAAAGCGCGTGATCGCGTAATCGAAGCGCTCGCCAAAAATATGGATCTATACGGCATTACCCTCTCAGTGGGTCATCTGTACGGAACGATGTTTTTTCAGGACAAGCCGATGACACTGGATGAAATGGGCGCTGCCATGGGCATGAGTAAAACCAGCATGAGCACCGGAGTTCGCCAGTTGATGGAGCAAAAGATGGTAAACAAGGTGTGGATGAAAGGGGCACGCAAGGATCACTACGAGGTGGATCAGGACTGGTACCAGAATTTTATCGATTATTTCTCAACCAAATGGCGAAAGGCAATTGATTTGAACGTACAGGCGCTGCGGCGATCGATGAACGATCTGACCCTGTTAAAAGAGAAGGATGACCTCCCGGAAGAACTGCAGCGCTGCGTGGAAACCGATCTGGAAAAACTGCAAAATGCATTGGATTACTACGACTGGCTTTCCCGGTTGATTGATCTTTTGGAGTCCCACGAAATCTTTCAATATGTTCCCAAAAAACTGTAAGCTGCTGCCTTCTTCGGGCAGCAGCTTTCAGATTGCAATCAAAGGTGTTTGGGTAGGCGGGCCTACACGGGATATACCGGGTGTTTGCGGTCGGAGAAATACTGCCGCTTGTGGGCGTACGCAGCAAATCGGTTGATCAGTTCACGGCGCAATTCGCTTGGCGGCACGATCGCATCGACGATCAACTCGGATGCGAGCAGGTAGATGTCGATGTCTTTCTGGTATTCGCGCCGTTTTTCCATGACAAATGCCTGCCTCTCTGCGGGGTCTTCAATTGCCTGGATTTTGTTGCTGTAGACGGCATTTACCGCCGCCTCCGGTCCCATTACGGCAATTTGGGCAGTGGGCAGCGCCAGGCAGGCGTCGGGATCAAAAGCGGAGCTGGCCATGGCATAGAGTCCGGCCCCGTACGCTTTGCGGACGATCACGGAAATCTTGGGCACGGTCGCTTCCGCCATCGCCGCAATCATTTTTGCCCCGTGCCGGATAATGCCGGCCCGCTCTACCGCCGTACCGATCATAAAGCCAGGCACGTCGGCCAGAAACAGAAGCGGTATGCCAAACGCGTCACAAAGCGTGATGAAGCGGGCCGCCTTGTCAGCGGAGTCAACAAACAGTACCCCGCCCTTCACCCGCGGTTGATTGGCCACGATGCCGACAGGGTTTCCGTCCAGCCGTGCGAATCCGGTGATCAGCTCCTGAGCGAACAGTTTCTTCACCTCAAAAAAGGAACCTTCGTCTACGAGTGTATCGATCAGCTCGTACATGTTAAACGGCGCATTCTGATTCTCCGGCACGATCTCGGCAATCGGTTTGGCCGCAGGTAGAGGAGGTTTGGGTTCCGCTGCAGGCGGAGCGTCCTGGTAATGGGACGGAAAATAGGAGAGGTAGCGGCGGGCTGCCTGAATCGCCTCCTGCTCATTGGCTGCCAACACGTCACCGCAGCCGCTGACGGAACAGTGCATGCGCGCGCCCCCCAGCTCCTCCAGCGTCACCTTTTCGCCGATCACCATCTCCGCCATCCGCGGGGAGCCCAGATACATGCTGGCATTGTGTTCCACCATGATCACGATGTCGCAAAACGCCGGAATGTAGGCCCCACCAGCGGCTGATGGTCCAAACAGGATGCAGACCTGCGGAATCTTGCCGGAAAGCTTGACCTGGTTGTAAAAAATGCGGCCTGCACCGCGGCGGCCCGGAAACATCTCCAACTGGTCGGTAATGCGGGCGCCCGCAGAATCCACCAGGTAGATCAGCGGTACGCGCATCTTTTCCGCTGTCTCCTGGATACGAATGATCTTTTCCACTGTTCGTGCCCCCCAGGAACCCGCCTTCACCGTGGAATCATTGGCCATCACACAGACCGTTTGACCATTGACACGACCAATTGCGGTTACAACGCCGTCGGCCGGCAGATCCCCGGCCGTAAAGTTGGCGAACAGACCGTCTTCCAGTACAAAATCTTCATCGTCAAAGAGAAGCGCCAGGCGGTCCCGGACAAACAGCTTGTTCTGCTCTTTCGCCTTCTGGTGATACTTCGCGTCACCGCCCCGCTTTACCTGATCGATTCTTTCTCTCAATGTTTGCTCCAACTGCTTCATGATTGGGGCACCCTCCTTATTCTCCTCGGTATGTCGGCTTGCGCTTTTCACGAAATGCGGCCAGTCCTTCCAACCGGTCCCTGGTCGGGATGAGCAGCTGATACGCATTGGTTTCGATGGCCAAACCAGTTGACAAGTCCACTTCCAGGCCGGTGTCAATCGCATACTTGGCCTGCGCCAGGGCGATCGGGGCGTTGGCCGCAATCTCTTCCGCCAGCGCCAGCGCCGTACTCATCAGCTGTTCAGGTGGAACGACCCGGTTGACCAGTCCCAGCTCCAACGCTTCCCTTGCCGTAATGCGGCGTGCCGTGAAAATCAGTTCTTTTGCCTTGGCTCTGCCTATGATTCGGGGCAGCCGCTGGGTTCCCCCCGCCCCGGGAATGATGCCAAGTGACGTCTCGGTCAATCCCATTTGTACGCTCTCGCTGGCAATGCGCAAATCGCAGGCCAGCGCCAGCTCGGTTCCGCCGCCAAATGCGGCCCCGTTGATGGCGGCAATCACGGGCTTGGGCAGCCGCTCCAGTTCGGTGAACGTGTCACGGATGGTTAGGATAAAGTGCTGCACCTGCTCCTCCGTCATCTCACTTCGCTCTTTCAAATCGGCACCGGCACAAAACGCCTTGTCCCCCTGTCCGGTGATGATGACGACCCGAATCTCCCGGTCACTGCGAATCTGGTTGATCCGTTCACGCATCCGCGTAAGCGTACTCAGATTCAAACAATTGTGAACCTCCGGTCGTTCGATGGTCAGAACGGCGATATTCCCCTCTGCACGAAAACCCAGCGTCATGCCTGCTCCCTCCTTTGGAGCGGTACTCCGGCATCTGCGCAATGTGCCTTAAGCACCCTGGACGGAAGCTGACGCCCCAGCTGCTGTTGAATGTAGCGGCCCGCTTCGGCAAGTTTTTGCTGGTCGACACCGGTGTCGTAACCCATGCCGGTCAGCATGTAGACGAGATCTTCGGTCGAAATGTTTCCGGCCGCTCCGGGAGCGTAGGGACATCCGCCCATTCCCCCGATTGAGCTGTCAAAGGTGCGGATTCCTTCGTCCAGTGCCGCTGTCACGTTGGCCAAACCAGTCCCGCGCGTGTCGTGAAAGTGAGCGGCCAAGCGCTCAGTCGTAAATTCTTTCACAAGTGCAGAGAATACCTCACGTACCTGTTTCGGCGTGGCCACGCCAATGGTATCCCCTATAGACAGTTCGTAGACCCCCATGGAAAGCAGTGCTTCCGCCACGCTCAGCGTCCGATTGAGGTCCACTTTTCCCTCGTAGGGGCAACCGAACACAGTGGACAGATAACCGCGAACACGCATGCCGCAGGCGGAGGCTTCCCCGACCACTTCAGCCAGAACAGGAAGAGTCTCGGTAATTGACTTGTTGATGTTTTTTCGGTTGTGGCTTTCACTCGCTGACATGAATACGGCGACTTCCCGCAGCCCCGCCTCTCTTGCTCGTTGGAGGCCGCGCATGTTGGGAACCAATGCGCTGTACGTCACTTCCGGCCGCTGTCTAAGACCAGCCAACACGTCACCCGCATCGGCCAGTTGGGGAATCCACTTGGGATTGACAAACGAACTGGCTTCAATCCAGCGCAGCCCGGCATCGGCCAGACGTTCGATCAAACCGATCTTCACTTCCGTTGGTACAATCTGCGCTTCGTTTTGCAGACCGTCCCGCGGCCCCACCTCATAGACACGCACATCCATCTCAGTTCCCCCTCTCTGCCAAATCTAGCGGGCGCTCAGCATGAGCCCGCGAAGATATCACGCTACTCCAATACGACCAGCACATCTCCGTCGTTGACGAAGTCGCCGATGTTTACCTTGACATCCGTCACTGTGCCCGCTGCCTCCGACTGAATGGGTACTTCCATCTTCATCGACTCCAGCACGATCACATCCTGACCAGCCTGAACACTGTCACCTGCCTTGACCAACAGATTGATTACCGTTCCGGCCATATTGGCCGTTACCTTTTTCATCGTCATCCACTCTCCTTAGATTATGATCCATGCTGTGCTTTTTTCCTGTTTTGCACAAAATGGGTGGTGTAGGTGCCTGCGCGAAATACGGGATCGTCCAGAACCTCGAGCAGAAAGGGGATGTTGGTCTTGATGCCGCTGATGTAAAACGCTTTCAAAGCGTCGGACAGTCGCGCAGCCGCCTTCTCCCTTGTCTCACCGGAGGCGATTACCTTGGCAATCATCGGATCGTAATACGGCGTCACCTGAATACCTGCCTCCACTCCATCGTCGATGCGCACGTGCTCTACCTGCGGCGGCCGGTACTCCTCAATGCGGCCCGGAGAAGGAAGGAAAGTGTTTGGATCTTCGGCGCAGATGCGAACTTCAATGGCGTGCCGATGGGCCTGTATCTCCTCTTGACGCAAACGGAGCGGTTCGTTTCGGGCGATGTCAAGCTGCAGCTTCACCAGATCGAGACCGGTAATCTCCTCCGTGACGGGATGTTCTACCTGCAGGCGGGTGTTCATCTCCAAAAAGTAAAAGGTTTTTGCTTCGTCCACGATAAACTCCACTGTTCCTACACCGGTGTAGCCGACCGCACGAGCCGCCTCTACCGCCGCCTGACAGATGCGCTGACGGGTTTGTTCGTCGAGAAATGGCGACGGACTCTCCTCCAGCACTTTTTGGTGCCGTCGTTGAATCGAACACTCCCGCTCCAGGATGTGCAGGATCTGGCCGTGATGGTCAGCTGCGATCTGCACTTCAATGTGATGCGGATTTTGCACGTACTTCTCCAAAAACATGGCATCGTTGCCAAAGTACGCTTTGGCTCTCCCCCTGGCCGACTGAAAAGCCTGGCGCAGGTCTTCGTCGTTGTTGACCACCTGCATTCCGATCCCCCCGCCGCCGGCACTCGCTTTCAGCATGACCGGATAACCGATTTCACGGGCGCGGGCGACTGCTTCCTCCGCATCCGCAAGCGTCCCTTCGCAGCCAGGTACGACCGGCACCCCCGCCCTGCGCATGATCTCGCGGGCCGTTACCTTGTCCCCCATTTTGGCAATCACGTCAGGAGCAGGTCCAATAAACACGAGTCCCGCCTCCCGGCATCGTTCCGCGAATGCGGCGTTTTCCGACAGCAGTCCATAGCCGGGATGGACGCCATCGGCACCCGTCTGGCGGGCGGCGGCAAGAATCGCCTCCACATTCAGGTAACTCTGCGGAACAGGCGGCGGTCCGATCAGCACCGCTTCATCCGCTTCATGTACAAACGGCATGTCCTTGTCTGCCTCGGAGTAAACAGCAACCGCAGCAATTCCTTCCGCCTTCAGGGTACGAATGATTCGTCTGGCTATTTCGCCGCGGTTGGCAACCAGCACTTTGCGCATGGCGACTCTCCCTTCTGTCCCTGATACCCACTATTTTGCCACGCTTTCCGGCAATGTTCTAGAAGGAATTTGCAAAATCCTTTCAGGAAAACGAAATCATTTCCTCATCCCTGTCTGAACCCTCAAACACAAGGTGGAGAATTTGCAATCAGGTTGTGTATAATAGAAAAGAGAATCCCTGGGCAACTGCTTGGAAAGGAGCGGCACATTCATGTACGAAGTGAAACGACTGCAGATCAATTACAAGACGCTGGAAGAGTTTCAAAAGTTCCGCGAGTACGGATTGGAAGAATTGTCCATGAAGGAAGATTTGGAAGCCAACATTATTGAGAACGATTCAGAGTCTCCTTTTTACGGAATTTATGACGACAACCGCCTGATCGCGAGAATGAGCCTTTACAAAATCGACGGGAAGTACGACCGTTATTTCGATCCGCCGCAGGATTACCTCGAGCTCTGGAAACTGGAGGTACTGCCGGAGTACCGCAACAAGGATTACGGTACGGCTCTGGTCAACCATGCCAAAAGCTTCGGTCTTCCAATCAAAACCAACTCCCGCTGCCGCGCAGATGAATTTTGGTTAAAAATGGGATTCAAGCCAGTAAAGTACAACCCTATCCGCGACCGCGGTGAAAATCCGTACGTCTGGCTGCCGGAGAATGTCGGCCTGCAGGAATAACGGCAAAAAAAGAGGCGGGGATTCCCGCCTACTCCACTCGCTCCAGATTCCCGTTGGCATCCATCTTGAAAACGGGTTTGACCGTCTCCTCGTCTTGTAAAAACGCCAGTCTGCGAGCACGCTCCATGATTTGGATAAGAGCCTTGTAATCTTCGTTTACGCCGTTGATATCCTGCAATTCTTTTTTTAGCCTGCTGTTTTCTTCTTTCAACTCCTTCAATTCCTGCTGCTTGCTGCTCAACTCCCTCTCCAACTGCTTCAACCTGCGAAGCAGCTCCTTCTGGTTGGTCAATACGCGAATGGCGGTCTCAAGCTGCTGTTCCTCGTCCTGCGCGACTGCCTGCCCGCCTTTGTCGTCCTGGCCAGCGGCAGCATTGCCGAATCCCAGATGAGACTCCCCTTGCGGCAGTTTTCCCGTCTTTTTCAGCTGCTGCCGCTGACTTTTGGCGATGGCGATCGCCTGTTCGTATCGCTTGCGCACCGTACTGTTCCAGCGAAATCCGCATGCGGCAGCTGTGCGCCCCAAACGCTGTCCCACTTCTTCAAATGCGGCCAGTTGTGTGCCGCCTTCCCGTATATGTCGAAGTGTCACCTCGGCTAGTACCAGATCGTCGTCTTCCGTCCAGGCATCTTGTCTTGAAGCTACCATTTTTGGGGTCCCTCCCGTCAGCTATTGGGTTTGTGTACTTCATTCTATGCTTTTGTCAACTCTCATAGAATCGCCGTCTACTAGAAAAGTATCTCCAAGCCCTTTTTAATTTAAACGGAAGGGACCTTTCGATTGGGCCTTGTACGGGTCACCTTTTGTGCAAAAAGCGGCTGATTGCAGCAACATGCCGCTCAGATCCCCACAGCCCGGCACACTGTTCGATCTCCCGCCTGATTCGATCCGTCATCTCCTCTCTCGAACGCTTCCAGGCTAACAGGCGCAGGTAGGAGCGGATTCCTTCCTCCGGCTGAGCCGCCAGTTTGCGGGCAAAGCTGAGGACATCGTCGCGCAGCCGCTCCGA
The DNA here is from genome assembly GCA_017656235.1 of Brevibacillus sp. Taxonomy (GTDB): domain Bacteria; phylum Bacillota; class Bacilli; order Brevibacillales; family Brevibacillaceae; genus Brevibacillus_E. The sequence goes on along the minus strand of JACDOF010000001.1, from coordinate 164,471 downwards.
CGGGCTAACCCCATTTAAAAACCCGAGCTGCTCTGCTTCTTTGGCCTTAAAACGTTCACCGCTCAACAGCATGGTCAGCGCCTGGGACTCGCCCAGTTTGTTCAATAGCAGGCTGCCGCCCCCCCAGCCAGTGGTGATATGCAATGCGATCTGGACGAAACCGATGCGTGCCGTCTCGCTGGCAAAGCGAAAATGGCAGGCGATGGCCAATTCAGCACCTCCCCCTACGGCCGTACCATTGATCATGGCGATCGTCGGTTTGGGAAAGCTGTCAATATCCATAATAAGTTCAGCCGCCTTGGCAAGCAGCGGCAGCGCGCTGTCTCGATCGCGGGCGGCACCAAACTGTTCCAGGTCGCCTCCGGAGACAAACGAATCGCCGGCACCGGTGAACACCACTACCCGCACCGTGGGGTCATTCCGAAAGACGCCCAACTTGTCACGCAGTTCCTCGATCATCTGCATGTTGAGCGCGTTATGCACATGAGGTCGATTCAGCGTGATGACGGCCACGCCGTCCATCTGTTCCGTGATAATCGTTTCCATGTCCTCCACCTTTCCCGTCACCGTGACTTATCCTGGAACCGCCATGCATGACTGGCGGTCCTGGTCGTATTCCTGCTGTTTACATTGTACCGACTCTCCGCCAACCTGTCTGTCCCACAACAAATGACCGGGGAAATCCTTCGGTTCCCCACAGCTGAGTGGGGTGTTTTGAGACTCGATCAGCAGCGTATGGTCCCCGGTCCGCAGATTGAATACAAAGCGTGTTCTGACAGGAGAGCGGCCATTTTCCGCATGAACGACTTGGCCAACCATCCGAGCCCAGCAAGCCCGAAGTGGGGGCATAGTGGGCGCAACCTGGACAAACGGCGGAGCAGCGCTGCTTTTGCGCCCACCCGCTTCGGGATGGCGAAGCGGACTGCCCAGCCCCATTGGTCGTTGGCCACGGAGTGAGGAAAGGAAAATGGCCGCCTCCCCCCTATCCAACCCCCTTTGTCTTACACGCAAAAAAAGAGACGCCGTGAATGCGGCGCCTCCGTCCGGTCAGGCCAACAGACTTTTCATCGCCTGCTGGTTGTACCCAACGATCACGTTTTCCCCGTCTGTGATGATGGGACGTTTCAACAAACGCGGTTCCTCGCTTAACATCTCCAGCAGTTGGGAGACGGTCAACTCGTTGATATCCACCTCCAACTGCTTGAACAGTTGACTGCGGGTTGACAAAATCTCGTCCATGCCGTTGTGAGTTTTTTTGACGATATCAAGCAGTTCTTCAACTGACGGGGGATTCTTGAACAGGTGTCTTTCCACGTAATCCACACCGTTTGCATTTAACCACGCCTTTGCCTTGCGACAGGAAGTGCAGCTAGGATATGTGTAAAATGTAAGCTTTTTGGTTTGTACAGCGGTTGCTGTCGCCATGCTCATTCCCTCCACACCAAGTATATACAAAACATTATGCCCTTACTTTTTTCAAGTAAATTATAGACCCTCTATTAACACTATGTCAATAGTATTAAATATAGAATCTATATTGAGAATAACTTTCACTAAACTGCAGTTTTCGCTTAACAAAGCGCATAAAATCCGCTACACTAAGAACAAAATGCTTATGAACAGGGGGAAGCTTATGGATAACGGAGCACACAAACTTGTCACCGCACTGGCCGACCCCACCCGCTTTTCCATTTATCAGTATGTAGCCAATTGTAAAAAGCAGGTCACTGTACAAGAAATTGCCGACCAGTTCTCCATTCATCCCAACGTGGCCCGGCTGCACTTGTGCAAGCTTGAGGATGTCAATCTGCTGCAGTCCGAATCGGACAAGAGAGGCAGAGGGGGACGTCCCAGCCGCTTGTACTCGCTTTCCGAACAAGTAGTAAGTCTGCAGTTCCCGCCGCGGGACTATCAGTTGATTGCCGATATAGCGGTCGAAAGCCTTCTCTCTCTTGGCGAAGCGGGAGAAGCGGCGCTGATCCGCATGGGCCGCCGCATCGGCGTTGAGGCAGCAAAAAGAGCGCTTCACCAGATCGGCGCCACCCCCGAAAAACTCACCTTTGCGGAAGCGATGGACAGCATCCACCGGTTAATCGTCGCTCAGGGACTTAACCCGGAGATCGAGCAGATTGATGAGAGCAGCATTCGCTTTCGCGTGTACAACTGTACCTTCTCTGAGATAGCCAAACGTTATCCCAACAGTATTTGCAAGATGCACAACGCGATGCTTTCGGGAATATTCGAGGTGTACTTTGGGGAGATTGAGTTACAGGAACAGGAGTCGATGCAGTCGGGCTGTCGCTGCTGCAGCTACACCGTGGTCCGGTTGGTGAGCAGCCAAGGGTAGACGGGATGAAACATCTGCTTTACCCCTGCCACATTCCGACGTCATAAAACCGCCATACCTCCCCCGTTTACACAACGGGTTGTGTCCATTATAATTGGAAAGGGAAAACAGGCTCGTGACCAGCTTCAAAAGGGGGGATACGAATGGATCGCATGTATCGCGTGCTTGGCTTCTGGACCCTGATGATCGCCATCATGGCCTACTGGGGTTCGCTGATGAATATGGCTCTGTTGTTCTTCAGCCTCACTGCCGTATTTGTGGCCCTGAGCTACATGGGGCTGTCCGAGAAGACGTACATTCAGCTCTTCTTTGGTTTTATGTTTGTTTCCTTTGTCGGCTTTACCTACTACACTTTCTTCCTGATGCCCGCTCCGGGCAGTGCAGAACACTCGATGGTCCTGCAAATGCTGCTGTAAGCGAAAAAGATGCTCCGCTACACACGGGCATCTTTTTTTTGTGACTCTTTCAGGAATGGGAGGGACTGAGCGGCCGGGTTTCCCTTCCGCTGTATCAGCACACGAAAGATGCCGCCCATGCCGCCGGGATCGATCAATTGCAGAATGGCCCTGTTGCGGCGCATCGCGTCACTGGTGAAAGGATCACGGTCCGTGTGCTCCACCAGCTTGGCCAGTATGCCGCTTCCCAGCAAAAACCGCTCCTGGCTCATGAACGCTACCGTCTCCATCCCCGCCTGCTCCCCCCAGCGCATCAGATCGGAGTAGTTGACGTGGGCAGTAATGTCCTGTTCCCCCGGGTCCAGCAGCGGATTGTCATGGACCTGGTGGCGTCGGTAACAGAGCAGCGTACCATTGTGACGGCTGGGGTGATACATGCCTTCGTCCGTATCTCCGTAATCGATGGTGATCACGTACCCTTCACGAAGCAGCCGCGCAATGGCCAGCATTACCTGACGGACAGCCGGATTGGCTTCCATTCGCGCACCGGCAGCCAGGTCAATCTCCTTCTCCCGCAAGTAGGCGGCCGCGGCCGGGGTAAGCTGCGGCAGATAACGTTTCACAAAGCACGCAGCCTGCGCATCCCAGGCCACTCCTACTTCCTGCCAACCGTTCCCGCTCTTCTCCAACAAATGGACGGGAAACGCATCAAACCACTCGTTGGAAAGAAGCACACCGTCGACTCTCTCGTGTTCGGCTGCCTCTTCGATGGAAGCATACCAACGCTTTTCTCCGGAAAAGGACGCAAGCGCCTGCTGCTGCAGCGAGCGGTGGTAAGGACTGGTCTCAATCACGATCACTTGCAAAGCGGTGTACAGCGTTGGGGCCGCACGTTTGATTTGCTCCAGAACTGAGGCGAGCAGGCTCCCTGTTCCCGCTCCCGCTTCCACCAGCGCGGGACGCTCCCAGCGGCTGCCGGCGAGCATCGCTATAATCGCATCAGCCACTGTTTCGGCAAACACGGGATGAACCGTGGGGCTGGTATAAAAGTCTCCTTCCTTGCCTACTTTTGGCCGATCCGTCATATAATAGCCATGACGTGGATGATATAAGGCCAATTCCATAAAACGGACAAACGGGAGGACACCTCCCGCTGCCGCAATCTCTCTTTGGATAATCTGCTCCAACTCTCGTCCCATTCTCTTTCGACTCCCGTTTCACAGTCTGGTACATCAGTAAACTGCCCGTTTTCAGGAATATTTTTCAGCCACAATCCTTGAGGTTCCCGCTATAATGAAACTGTAACAAACAGATGGCTGCCCTGTCACGGTCTTCCACATCAAAATTAACAATTAGGTGAACCCATATGCATAGATGGTTGATAAGTATCTGCATCATCCTGTTGATGGCGGTTCAGCTTTTCCCTGCCTGGGCGGAGAAGGAGCTGCCACTGGAGCAGCTGATTCTCCAGCAGCATTTCACACAAAAGGAATTGGAACGCAACCTGGCGCTTTTGAAACAGGAAGAGAAAGAGCTGCTGTCGGATATTGCCCAATTGGATCTGGACCTGAGTCGCCAGGCACTGATCATTGAGGCGCAGAAGCGTCATGCCGGGGAAGTGGTCCGCGCCTACTACAGCGGCGAGAGAGCCTCCCTGCTGGTGCTGCTGCTGGAGGCACGCAGTTTTAACGATTTTTTATTGGCCGCAGAATTCTTGCAATTGCTATTTCGGCGTGACATGGAAAAGTTGCAAACATTTCAAGACGAACGGCTCAAAGCGGAGCAAATGCGCACGAGCAAGCGGGATCGACTGCAGCAGATCAAACGAATTCGCCAGCAATACGAAGAACGGCTGGAGGAGATGATCGCCATCCAGCGGGAAAAGGAAAAAAACCTGCAGCAGTTGGATGATCCGACATCCGTGCAGGCGTTGATGGATCACCTGATCATCGACTGGCGGGAACGCGGCCTTCCAGCTTTTCGCAAGTTTTTCGGCGTCCTGTCCAACGTGATGACCCAAATACCGGAACTGGCCACACCTGATCGCATCAAGTCCAAGGGGCTGTTTTCCCACACGCTGACAATCAGTGAAGAAGAGTTCAACCAGTTTCTCACTTCGAAAAACGAAATGTTCAAGCAAGCCTATTTTCAGTTCAACGACAACCATTTGATCGTGGAAGGCTCCTATGATCAAGTCAACCTGCGGCTGACCGGCCAGTATCAGCTGGTTTCGCCGACAGAACTTCAGTTTCACATCAACCAGCTGCTTTATGACGGGTTTGAATTGCCAACATCCACCGTTGAAGAGTTGGAAAAAGAGTACGATCTGGGCTTTTATCCGGCACTGATCAATCCCAACATCCGGGTAGAAGATCTGCTGCTTGACGATCAGCAGCTGCAGCTGAAACTGTCCTTTGACCTGCCATTTCAGCTGGGGAAAGGCGGCTCTTCCTCTTCTGCACCTACCTCCTGAACCAAAGGCCCGGTCCTCCAGCCTTTTGCCGTCATGGCCGTTCGACAGACGGCCGTTTCTGCGATATCCGTTTGTGATAGCAGACGCTGCCACCTACTGGCGTACCGCCGGCTGTTTGGTCACATATCGAGAAGTATGCGTGGTTATTTCATTGTACAGCCGCTCCATCTTTCGATAAAGTGCCGGATTGATCAGAGGGCTGCGCTCTTCCTCGGGAATCGCAAGCGTCTTGGCCAGCGGATAAATGACGTAATGACGCTTCCCGTTGCTGCGGTAATAATGGACGTAAGTGGGAATCAGCTCCGCTTCCTCCAGGACGGCATCCCCCTCCCCCCGCTTCAGCAAGGTTACGGCGAAAATGGCGCCGACGTCCTTGTAATCGCCGCGCTGTGCCGATATGAAGTTTCCGAGCGAGTAAACGACCAATCCCCTGCGGGTGCGCCCGGATTCATCGGTCAGCGTTCTCCATTCATAGGGCTGCAGCACATGCGGATGATGTCCAATGATCAGATCGGCCCCATACTCAAAGCACTGATCGACCAGCTTTCGCTGCTCCTCGTTGGGCAAGCGCTGGTACTCGTTTCCAAAGTGAAGCGACACGGTTATCAGGTCTGCTCCCTGCTGCCTTGCTTTGGCAATGTCCTGGGCGATCAGCTCCGGCTGGATGAGGTTGACCAGATACGGTTTGTCTTTGGGCAGCGGGATCCCGTTCGTCCCGTACGTGTAGGCAAGCAAAGCCACTTGGATCCCATTATGCTCCAAAAGCAAGGGCTGATCCCGCTCTTCCTGGCTGCGAAAGGTGCCGGTGTGGGCCAACCCGGCCTGTCTCAAGTGCTCCAGTGTTCGCAGTACGCCGATTTCGCGCCGGTCAAGGGCGTGATTGTTGGCCGTAGTAACCGCGGTAAATCCTGCTTTTTTCAGCGATTCTGCCAGAGACTGCGGCGAGTTGAACTGAGGGTACCCGGTAAAGCGCAGATCACCACCGGCCAACGTTGTTTCCAGATTCCCAATCACCAGATCTGCTTCCTTCAGCACCGGCTTTACCTCGGAAAAAAACGGATCAAATTGGTACGATTCACTTTCCGGGTCCCAAGCTGCCTCCAACTGCTCCTGGTGTACCATGATGTCCCCCACCGCCATCAGCGTCACCCGCTGTTCCTTTGGCGGCGCCGTCTCTTCTGAAGGGGACGAGTCAGCAGTCACGGATGCTGCTTTTTGGCTGCTTTCTGCAGACGGTGTCTTCATGTCAACCGCTCGTACGGCAGGAGCAGAGTGGTCAGTTCCGGATTGGTCCTTTGGTAACGGCGGCACAAGTGAACAACCGGTAAGGAGTACTACCGCCAGCAGTACCGGAAAAAGGATTTGTGCTCGTTTCACGCGAAAGACTCCCTTATGATTTTTTTATGATTTTTGCGCAGGCTGCGTTTCCCTTTTCTACAGCCTCCGTCACCATTCCTGCTCCTATCTGCCGATTTAAGGGGACCTTTGTCCTGCTCGCGCTGCTGTCTGATCAGCGCAGATTTGCCCGCCGCAGAAAAAAACGCCTGCCCTCGTAGGGCAGACGTCTCTGAATTGCTTTATCGCAGCAAACCCGTGACGAAAGGATTATACATTTTCTCTGCTTCAATCGTTGTCTTGGGCCCGTGACCGGGATATACAATGGTATCGTCATCAAGCTCAAACAGTTTGTCCTGAATACTGATCATCAGTGTCTCGTAATCCCCTCCCGGCAGGTCGGTTCTGCCGATGGACTGGGCAAACAGCACGTCGCCTCCAAAACAGTGCTGCCCAATGACGAAGGAGCAGCTTCCCGGTGAGTGCCCCGGCGTATGAAGCACGCGGATGTTGAAGCCGGCCACGTGCAAGGTCTGTCCGTCCGAAAGTTCGTGTTCGGCCGGTTCGCACACAATCGGCTCCAGGCCGAAGTAGCCAGATCCATTCAACTGGGGATCACGCAGCCAGGACTGCTCCAGGGGGTGGATGTAGACAGGTGCCTTTGTTTGTTGCCGCAGTTCGTTCAGACCGCCGATGTGATCAAGGTGGGCATGCGTCAAGAGTATCGCCGTCACCTTCTCCTGATCCACCGCTTCCAGGAGAGGCTCCGGCTGCATCCCGGGATCGATGACGAGGGACTCACCTGTCTGTTCATTTGTCAGCAAATAGGCATTGGTCTGAAACGGTCCCAAGCAAAAGGAACGTATTTTCACACGCATCCAACTCCTTTTCTTGTGTGCCGATGGAAACATACGGTAAGATTATACATGCGATTTCCTTAATGGTAGCAGAGAAGAAAGGGGCGATACAATGCCAAAACGCATGTATGGTGTGGAAATGGACAACCCCGCCGGCAAGCTGCCCGGATTCTACGCACAAGTGATCCACAAGATCGGAGATGCGGTGAACGTATTTGACCGCGATCAGCAGTTGTTTATCGTGGAGAGTGAGGAAGAGCGGCAAAAACTGATGCAGATTCTGAAAGAGCGAAACATGCTGGGGGACGTCTTCGACCTGTGGCTACTGCCGGAAGGGAACGCTAACGTCGAGGATTGCGGTTTTGTCAGTCTGTCCGGACATGCGTACCTGTACGACACGCATGTCGCCTTTTTCCGCTTTGCCCCACAGACAGGAACAGCCCAGGACCGCTGGGCTGCGCTGCAGCAGATGGAAGAGTATCTCGTGACACATCTGACAACCGCAGACGGGGAATCCCTCTATGTCGTCGGCCGCAGCCAGATGGATCTGATGGAAGGAATTGCTCGCGCGTACAAAGTTGAAATCAACTGGGTGCACAGTTGAACCGGATCACATGCAAAAGGCCGCCTCCATCAGGAAGCGGCCGCTATCGAGCCCGTTGTTTGGGTGTTACCGATGCTGCTCTTTGGCTGTTCTACCTCCACATTAGAGTTAGACGCTTAAAGAGATCCGGTTCCCGCAGGGCTGAGTGATGTCAGCCTGTGATCATCAGGATCCACGGTAGTTCGCCTCCTACAAGCATGCACCGGGCAGCCATCCGGCCATCCGGCGTGTTCTCTTGTACTCGTGCCATGACTCGTGGAAACGCAAGGGAATGATCACCGGGCTCGACGTGGGTTAGTATGAACAGTTTGCCTGGTTTTATTCACGTCATACACCGCCTCCCCCTGCTGCCAACGTCAATCAGAGAAGATCGGCAGCCAGTTGGGCCAGCACGCTTCGTTCCCCTTTTTCCAGCCGAATATGGCCAGCCAATTTTTCGTTTTTAAACATTTCGACTACATAGGTTAAACCATTGTTGCTTTCGTCCAGATAGGGATGGTCGATTTGCTCCGGATCCCCCATCAGAACGATTTTGGCTCCTTCCCCCACACGCGTCAAAATGGTTTTGACTTCATGTTTGGTCAGGTTTTGCGCTTCATCGATAATAATAAACTGTTCCGGGATGGAGCGGCCGCGGATGTAGGTGAGCGCTTCTACCTGGATGCTGCCCATCCCGGCCAGTATCTTGTCCAGATCACCCGCCTTTTTCGTATTGAACAAATACTCCAGATTGTCGTATATCGGCTGCATCCAAGGACGCAGTTTTTCCTCTTTTTCTCCCGGCAGATACCCGATATCTTTTCCAAGCGGTACGATCGGACGGGCCACCAACAATTTTTTGTACATTTGGAGGTCTTCGATTTGCAAAAGACCGGCCGCCAGCGCCAGAAGCGTTTTACCTGTTCCGGCCTTGCCTGTCATCGTGACCAGCGGAATGTGCTCATTCAGCAGCAGTTCAAACGCCATCCTCTGCTGTGCATTGCGCGCTTTGATTCCCCAAACAGGGTCATCGTCCACCAACAGCATTTCCAACATTTTGCATTCAGCATCCACTTTGCCGATGGCAGAAATGGATGGATTCAATTCGTCTTTGATAATGAGAAATTGATGTGGATAAAAGGAGCGGTTCGGAAAGAATTTCCTGATGGGAAGTCTGCGGCCGGCGTAAAAGGCCTGGATTACCTCGGAGGCTGCGGACAACTTTTCGTACCCGGAATATATACTGGAATCTTCTCGGACCACGCGGTCAGATAAATAGTCTTCCGCCCTCAATCCCAAGGCATCTGCCTTGATGCGCATCAAGGCATCTTTGCTCACCAGTATGACCGGTCGCGGATGGGGAGACAGGTTTTCCTCTTCGTGCAGGTTGAGGGCGACTGCGAGGATGCGGTTGTCGTTGGTCATTTCATGGAACTGCTTCTGCAAGCGATGGATGGACGAATGGTTCAGTTCGACACGAACCACCCCTCCCGTATCCAATTGTACTCCCTGATGCAGATGGCCGGGGTTGCGCAAGCTGTCCAGCAAACGCGCTACGTGTCTGGCATTACGTCCGATTTCGTCCATGTACCGCTTTTTTGCGTCGATCTCTTCCAGAACAACAGCCGGAATGACGATTTCGTTGTCTTGAAAGGTGAACATCGCCAGCGGATCCTGCAAGAGCACGTTAGTGTCCAGAACGTAGATTTTTTTCAAAGTTTCGCCTCCTAATTTATCCATCTTCATACAGTTTATGCAGCGACAGTGAGCTTGCTTGGTCTGTCAAATCAGCGTTGCCATAGAAAAGTTTATGTCGTCTTAAGCGAAGATAGACGGTTTCTGCTTGGGAATGAAAACAGACAATGAGGCAAACACTACGGGTAACATATACTCTTTACTTATCCCATTCCCGTTTTATGTGTTGGTGAAACGGGGGATGACAGCGGCGAATAGACAAGATGAAAGGATGGGGTAACACGTGAAGCGGACATTGGCAGTGATCAGTTTGTGCATATGGCTTGCGGCCTGCAACACCCAAAACAACCCGCCAGCCAACCAGGCAGCACCACAACCGGATCAATCGGCCCCGGAGACACAGCGGGTAAAGCAAACAGCGCCTTCGCCGAAGCGCGATCAGTCGCCGCAGGCAAAAGCCGATCGACTGGTGGAATTGGCCAGCAAGGTCCCCAACGTAAATGACGCTACCGCTGTCGTAATCGGCCGTTGGGCAGTTGTGGGGATTGACGTCAACGCTCACCTGGATCGTCCTGATGTAGGCGTCATCAAGTACTCGGTGGCAGAGGCATTGAAAGAAGATCCGCAGGGTGCGACCGCACTGGTAACGGCCGATCCAGACATCGTGCAGCGGCTGAGGGAGATGGCTGCGGACATCCGCCAAGGACGTCCGGTGGCCGGCTTCGCCGAGGAACTGGCTGATATCGTCGGACGCATCATGCCGCAAATGCCGCGCGATGTGGAGCGGCGCGAACAGCCAACTACCACGGAAAATGAGCAGAGAATCAACAAGGACGGCAAATCCCGACCGGAAGGAAACCAAAAAATCCCGGTCAATCGTTAAGGATGAAAATAAACGGCCTTTTGTCCAGTACGAGCTGGGCAAAAGGTTTTTTCTTGCTATCGTCACAAAGCTGTAAGAAACAACCCGGCGATTCGATTTTTCTGAGCGATCAGACGTGATAAGATAGGGACGAAAGTACAATATCAGTCGAAGGAGAGAAGCGGGATGAAGTACAGAACCCTCGCAGGAACCGAACTGAAGGTGTCGGAAGTCGGGTTTGGTGTATGGTCGGTCGCGACAAAATGGTGGGGCGTGACTGATGTGGAAGTGGGCAAGCGTCTGCTCCGCTCCGCTTATGACGAGTACGGTATCAACTTTTTCGATACCGCCGATGTGTACGGCAATGGATTGGGTGAAACGATCCTGGCAGACTCTTTAAAAGATGTCCGTGACAAAATCGTAATTGCCACCAAGTTTGGCTACGATATATACAATCTTCCAGGCGAGCGCAAGGGACATTCCGAGCTGCCGCAAAACTGGAGCAAGGAGCACATCCGCTATGCCTGCGAACAAAGTTTGAAGCGGTTGGGAACAGATTACATCGACTTTTATCAACTGCACAACCCGCGCATGGAGGCAATCGAAAACGACGAAATCCACGAGGTGCTGGAGCGCTTGAAAGAAGAAGGAAAAATCCGTTACTACGGCGCTGCGATGGGTCCCGACCTCGGCTGGCGGGACGAGTCCATTGCCGCGTTGAAGCGTCCGGGTTACAAAGCGATCCAGATTATCAACAACATTGTCGAACAGGACCCGGCCCGGGAACTGTTCCCGATAGCCGAGGCAGAAAACCGCAGCCTGATTGTCCGTGTTCCTCACGCGTCAGGCCTGCTTGACGGCAGTTATGATCCCGACAAGCACTTTGACAAAAGCGACCACCGCAGTCACCGTCCAATTGAGTGGATGCAGGCTGGCGTAGAAGTAGTGCGGGAGATGAAAGCAAAAGGCTTGTTAGACGGCACGGGACGCACCATCGGACAGCTGGCGATACAGTTTTCCCTGTACCGCCCCAGTGTGGTGACAGTGCTGCCCAACTTCACCAATGAAGAAAACCTGCGTGAATTTGCGCTTGCATCAGAAGTCGCTCCGCTGACCAAAGAAGAATTTGACACGCTGGAATCTCTTTGGGTAAACGGCTACAATGAACGCTTGAAACAGCCCTTGGCTGACAGCAAAACAAAGCCGACACCCGTTCTGCATCAAACGAAGTAAACGAAGAGTGAAGGGGGCTGTCCCCAAAGGGGAATCCCGAATGAGCGAAGCCCAAAAATGAGATGAAAAAACATCCCGTTTCACAGGAAAAGTGGGACGGGATGTTTACTTTGCATGTCACACTTGCCGCTGCCCCTGCGGATCGTCGTGGAGCGGTCCTGGTCTGCTTCCTCGCTGGTTGGCCACCTTACGTGAGCGCGAAAAACGCCCCACTCGTGTTCACGTGCAGTCTGATCACCGCTTCTCTAGGAGCGGCGTCAGCGTGCAGACAAAGGGTGTCTGGATAGGGGAAGCGGCCATTTTCCATTCCTCACTCCGTTGCCAACCACCCGTGAAGCCGGACTGTCCGCTCCGCCATCCCGAAGCGGGCGGGCGCAAAAGCAGCGCTGCTCCGCCGCTTGTCCAAGTTGCGCCCACATGCCCCCGCTTCGGGCTTGCTCCGCTTGGATGGTTGGCAAAGTCGTTCATTCGGAAAATGGCCGCTCTCCTGTCAGAACTCGCTGTCTTGGGACGAACAGGGCATCATACGGTGCTGGTCGGATCCCAAAACTCTCGCATGGAACGAGTGCGGGCCGTTTTTCGCCAGCGAACGGTTTGGCCAACCTGCCAGCGAAACGACGTATCCGCAGGGAAATCGCAGCGGCAACAGCATCACGGCGGCAGCGAGACCTCGTTTTGCCGCTGCCCCTGCGGATCGTCGTGGAGCGGTCCTGGTCTGCTTCCTCGCTGGTTGGCCACCTTACGTGAGCGCGAAAAACGCCCCACTCGTGCTCTCGACTCTTTGTCGGCAATCTGAAGCCACCCCTCCCACAATGGGAAACCTTTACGTGCAGCACAATCGGCAAAATGAGGAGAGGGGTGTACGGCCTCACGTGTTGCTGCTTACCCGCGCAAGGCGGTCATTACCTGATGATCCAATTTGGCCGCCGCGTGCTTATCGTACGTTTTTTCGTACTGAGGTTCGACCGATATTCTGGACCCGTAAAACATGACATCCCGAACCGATTGAATGCTTACTTCGATCTTGGTCAGTTTCAACGGTACATCTTCCATCCGTTCTTCCGCTATAACCGCCGTACCGCTGATCGCATAGGAAGAACCTGCACCGATCAGTGTCAATACCACCCGCGGTTCCTTGCGCAGGTTGGTGACTATCCGCGAACGACTGTCCACCGCAAGGCGAATACGCTCCGGAGAAGGTGCATACACCCAGGAAATTGCGTTGGTCGCCGGCGCTCCCGTCTCATGGTCAATCGTACCGAGCAAGAGGAACCTCTCCTGCTGGAGAAGGGTGTATAATTCATCTGACAGTGACTGAGCGACTGTTTCAGCCATGCCAATGCCCCCCTTTGCACACGTGGTACGTCTATTTTACCGTCGACCGCGCCGATTAGGCAAACACGATTCAATCCCCTTGGTTTGTCCGCGCCTGTTTTGCATATAACAGTAAGGAGGCAGTGTGAAAACGAGGGGTGGCTGATGGATCAACGTTCAACACCAACCAAAGAATTCCTTGTCAAACTGGACCAATTGCTAGACCAGCTGCAGGAAGTGCGCAGGTTGAACCAGCGTATGGACAAAATCGCCCATTTTTTGCAGGAAATCCAACTGCTTGACGTGCTGCAAAACTACACGACCCCCCGCAGACTGCTCTACACAAATTTCCTGGCAGGTCTCGCGAGGGGTCTTGGGTTAACGATCGGTACGGCCATCGTACTTGCGATTTTGGGGTGGTTTCTCAAGCCGTTTTTGTCCATCCCGATCATTGGCGAGTACGTGAAGCAGTTGATTGACTATGTGAATGCCTACCAACCGTGACGTCCATCAGGTCTCTTCCGCGCACGGCAGATCATCTCTTTTTGCCGCCAAACCATCATCAATCATCGTCACCATCATCGTCATCATTATCATCGTCATCTTCGTTATTTTTCCATTTCGGCGAAAGATCGTCTTCCGTCTTCACATGCCACTTGCCGTGCTTCTTGTCAGGTTTTCCGTTCTCCTTGGATTCAGCATCACGTTTTACATCAACAACGATTTTGCCGTGCCCGTTGAGCTGCACTGGTTTGGCAGGCCCGGGATGATTGACTGGTTTTCCATGCGGGATTTCTGCTTCCGCCACAAGCTTGCCGCCGCTGTACAGCTGCAGAAAGACCGATTTGGCGCTGTACGAGCGATTGTGATAGGAAAGATCGGCTTCAAAGGAATAGTCCTTGTCAAGTTCAATCTGATGCCGTGTTCCGTCCGGTACAATAGCAAACAGCTTTAGCTCCTCTGCCTCGGGATCGTCCTCGTCCCGTTCCGTTTTCATCGTGATCCTGCCTGCAACATGAACCGTTTTGGAACGAGGCGTGATCGTGGCAGCGGCATCAATGTCAAATTCTGTTTTCAGCTCATCCTCGTCTTCCTTGTCATCAGGCCGGGTGACATGGAGCAGGTCGACCGTCTCCGTATCAATCTTGGCTCCGTCCTTGTACACTTCAACAATGACTTCATCCATACCCTCTTCCTCTTGTGCCGCAAACGTGGCGGAAAAGGAGGCTGCGCCTTTCCAGACTGTTTTTAGCTTCGCTTTTTTTCTTTCTTCCCCGTAACGAACGTACACCTGATCGGCCTCACTTGAGACCAGTCCATTTACCCTTACTTCCCCTTTGCTCTGATCGTACAGTCCCATTGCGTAGATCAGCGCTTCTGCTTCTTCCACCTGTTCGTCGTTGATCAGCTTCAGCTTTTCCGTCTCAACCAATGTCTCGTCCACATACGCCTCGAGCGTCACATATTGCTCATCATCATGCGCGGAAGCCGGGAAGCTGACGCTGAACGAGTCATCCTGAAAGTTGACAATCTCGATCCTGTCGCCCGAAGGTTTCTTGATGACAACTTTGGTCACATCCTCGGCCACTGTCCCCTTTATGTAGATCGTGCCGTCCTTGATTTCCTGCTCCAGTTTGATGAAGCCCTCTTCCTCCTCGAAGCGAACTTCGACATGGATTTTACCGTCGTACTTGGCCAGGAGTTCCTGCCAGTTCTCCTCAAATCTTTCAATAAACTGGGTCAGTTTTATTTCAAAGTTGATTTCATCGATAATCAGGTACAAGTCCTCTGCATGCGTGTCGAGCAGCAGGTTAAACAATGCTTCGTTTTCCAGCAAGTCCTGTAACTCGTATCGGGTGTAGCCCTCTCCCTCTGCTCCCAGTACAATTTTATGCTGCTGATCTACCTTTGTTTTCGCTTCCGCTTTTGCCTCTCCTTGATCGCCACTGGCCCAAACCGGAGTTAATCCTCCAGCGATGGTGGCAACCGCCAAGACGGCGACTGCCGGCTTGTTCCAAGATTTTTTCATGGTCTGATCTCCCCTTTCGCTCTTTATTGTTGAAACGGCCGTTCACCGCCACAGACGGGTACGGCCAGCGAAAGGTTGCAGCAGACAAAAAAATAGGTCCCTCTTCCCAGTTGGAGGAGGAACCTGCAGGGGTCAGCGATTCTCGGCATAAACCGGAGTCAGCCAGTGCTGATAGGCTGGATTGCAGCCACGAACCGCATCAAAGTACAGTTTTTGCAGGGTAAGTGTCTTGTCGCCGGGACGTCCATCGCCAACCGGTCGGTGATCCACCCTTGTGACCGGAGCGATTTGAACCCCCGTACCACACAGAAACAGCTCGTCGGCCACGTACAGTTCCGTGCGGTCGATTGGACGCACGACCACCTCAAACCCCGCGTCACGGGCCAGATCCAGCAGGGCGGATCGCGTTATTCCCTCCAGAATGGCATCGGACACGGGAGAGGTCACCAGCTTGCCGCCGCGGATCATGAACAGATTGGCTGCCGTGCCCTCGGCGACATGTCCGTCCGGCGTCAGCATGACACCATCGTCAAAGCCGCTCTCCATCAAATCGTCTACCGCGAGTGCCGTATTGATGTAACTGCCAGTCGCTTTCGCCCGTGTCGGAATGGCGTTATCATCAAGCCGGCGCCAGGGCGAAATGCCGATGTGCAGGCCTTTGTTCACGTCCAGATAGTCACCGAGCGGAACCGTAAAGATGGCCAATTCGTCGCGCAGCCCGCTCAGCTTTACCTTGATCACCGGATCCGCCTTGTAGGCCAGCGGTCTGATGTATACGTCTTCCTGGTAGCCCGTTTTGCGCAGGATTTCCAGCGTGACGTTCATCATCTGGTCAATATTCTCCCTGAGGCGGATTTTCATGATTCGACACGATTGCAGCATTCGCTCATAGTGTTCCGGCCCTTTCAGCAAATAAAGCTGATTGTGATCAGGATTCCAGTATGCGCGAATTCCTTCGAACACCCCTGTGCCGTAATTGAGGGCATGGGTCATGATGCTTACCTTCGCTTCCTCAACCGGTACCACTTTTCCTTCAAAGTAAGCGTAAGCTGTTCGTTCCGCCATGTGCTTCATCCTTTCTGTTTGATAGATTGGACCAGTAGGGAACCCCTGCTTGCTTCTTATTGGTTGTACTTTGGTTCGCTTTGAATCGACTCCAGCAGTTGTTCGACCGCATCAATCGGATACATCTGCATGCGCGGCCTGCCGTCTGCCTGGTAGCGAATGGTGTACATGGCGGCGTCTTTGCTGTAGGAGAGCTGACCTACCTGATGATCTTCACTCAAGATCTCCTCAAAGAAACGGACAGTCTCCGCTGCTGAACGATCGTCCGGTCTGGCATCGGCCACCACCTTGATCTGCAGCCAGTTGAACAGGGCATCACCCAGTTTCATCGCGACACTCCCTTTCTGTCGGCCATCGCGTCGGCCTGATGGCCCTTTAATCATTGGCACCCGGTTTTATCCGCAGGCGGACAATCACCAGGATCACAACCGCCGTCATCAGCGCCGCCTTGACCGGCAGTCGCACGTCCAAAAAGCTGAACACGATCGCGCCGGCAAACAACAGGACGTACAGCAGCACCATCTTGAGCAGCGGCAAGCGATGCCGGGTGGCAAAGCCCAAATGGTAGACGATGATCAGGTAGACGAAAATGATGTAGAAGCGGTTCTGATCCGCCCACAGCCGAAACTGGTCATACGCCAAAAGCGCATCTGGGTTGGCCGGTTGATAGGTGGAGGCCAGCTCAAACCATTCCATTACCATCCATCCCCCTCGTCAGCCGTTCCGGCCGGCCTGCCGCAGCTCGTGCAGGTAGACGATCTCGTCGGCGTATTCCTGTTCGTCATCAACCGGAGTTTCCAAAACGACAGGCAGGTGCTCAAACTCTTCCGCGGTGAGGAACTTGGCCAGTGCTTCGCTGCCAATCTCCCCTTTTCCGATTTTCTCATGCCTGTCCTTTTGGCTGGCAAACGGCGCCTTGCTGTCATTGAAATGAATCGCTGCCAGATGTTCCAGATAGCCGCTTTCTTTCATTTGTTCCACAAGCTGCTCAAACGATTCCAGGTTCCACTGTCCGGCCGCAAACGAATGGCAGGTGTCAAAGCAAAAGCCCAACTTCTCCGGATAGCGGGTGGCTGCGCGAATCTCCATCAGTGACGGGATGGTCAAGCCCAGCTCGGAGCCTTGACCGGCGGTATTTTCCAAAAGCAGTTTGACCGGTCCGTCGTACTGTTCCAGAATCAGGTCCAGCGTCTCCACCATCCGTCGGATGCCGTACTCTTCCCCTTCACCAACGTGTTTGCCGCAGTGAACGACCGCACCGATCGCACCGTACGCTTCCGCAATGTGCAGATCTTCCAGGATCGAGCGAATGGTCACTTCCTGCAAATCCGGTTTGGGAGTCGACAGATTGGTAATGTAAGGAGTGTGACATACTAATGTTAAATCGTGTTTCCGCATCAAAGCTACGCCTTTTGCGGCATCTTCCCTGTCCAGTTTTTTCGGTTTTAGGCCGCGCGGGTTTTTGGTAAAGACTTGAAACGATTCCGCCCCAAGTTCCACTGCCCGCTGAACAGCGTATTCCAATCCTTTGCCTACACTAATGTGACATCCTATTTTCACTGTTTCACCTCTATGTCTATGTACATCGTATTCGGTACGAGCTGCTGTACGTTTATCCATACTGTATCAATTGCCATCTTGGCTGTCAAAAGGAAATGCCGCTTCTGTCCTGCGGCAAAAGCGGCTGGTTAGCTGAATCGTCACGACTGGGTGTTTGTTTCCCAGCGTTTCTGTTTGGCGTATCGTTCCCGTTCCGATTTGGTGAGGTATTTTTTGCGAAGCCTGATCGACTGCGGCGTCACTTCGCACAGTTCGTCGTCGTTCAGATACTCCAGCGCTTCCTCCAACGTAAGCTGGCGCGGTGTCTTCATTTTGACCGTCTCTTCCTTGGTTGACGAGCGCACATTGGTGGCGTGCTTCTCCTTGCAGACGTTGACGGTCAGGTCGTTTTCACGATTGTGCTCCCCGACGATCATTCCCTCGTATACTTCCGTGCCGGGATGAATAAACATGACGCCGCGGTCTTCCACTGACATCAATCCATAGGTGGTAGCCGTTCCACTTTCGCTGGAAATGAGTACACCAGCGCGGCGTCCCCCAACTGCCCCCTGGATCAGCGGACGATAACTGTCAAACGAGTGGTTCATGATCCCATACCCGCGCGTAATGGTCAGAAACTCGGTGCGGTACCCGATCAAACCACGCGAGGGGATGAGAAATTCCAGACGAACTTGACCGAACCCATTGTTCACCATGTTGACCATCTCCGCCTTGCGGGCCCCCAGCGTCTCCATCACGGCACCGGTGAACTCTTCCGGAATGTCGATAATCAGCCGCTCGGTCGGTTCCATCTTCTGTCCGTCAATCTCACGAATGATTACTTCCGGTTTGGAGACAGCCAGCTCGTATCCCTCCCGGCGCATGTTTTCAATGAGAATGGACAGATGCAGTTCGCCCCGTCCGGAGACGATGAAAGCGTCCGCTGATTCGGTCTCCTCTACCCGAAGCGAGACATCGGTTTCCAGTTCGCTCAAGAGCCGATCACGCAGCTTGCGGGAAGTAACGTGCTTGCCCTCCCTGCCCGCAAATGGACTGTTGTTGACGAGAAAGGTCATCTGCAGGGTGGGTTCGTCAATCTTCAGCAGCGGCAGGGGCTCCGGATGTTCTGGATCACAAACCGTCTCGCCGACATTGATTTCCTCCAGCCCGGCCACAGCCACGATATCACCGGCGCGTGCCGTTGTCCACTCCACGCGCTGCAGCCCGGAAAAACCAAACAGTTTCTGGATGCGCATCCGTTTGATTGATCCATCCCGCTTGACAACCGTCACCTGGTCGTTTACGTGCATCCTCCCTCGGTAGATACGGCCAATTCCGATTCGGCCGAGAAAGTCGTTGTAGTCGAGCATCGTCACCTGCATTTGCAGCGGTGCCGTTTCGTCGGCATCAGGGGCCGGAATCGTGGAGATGATCGTCTCAAACAGCAGACGCAGATCTTCTTCCAGGCTGTCCGGTGCCAAACCGGCGATCCCTTTCAATCCGGAGGCGTAGACGATTGGAAAATCAAGCTGCGCTTCGGTGGCATCTAAGTCGATAAACAAATCATATACTTCATTAATCACTTCTTGTGGACGAGCATTGTCACGGTCAATTTTGTTCACGACGACAATCGGTGTCACCTTTGCTTCCAGTGCCTTTTTCAGGACAAACCGCGTCTGCGGCATGCATCCTTCGAAGGCGTCGACGATCAGCAGCACTCCGTCCACCATGCTCATGATCCGCTCTACTTCTCCACCGAAATCGGCGTGGCCGGGTGTATCAAGGATGTTGATCGTGTACCCGCCGTACTTGACCGATGTCGTTTTGGCCAGGATGGTTATCCCTCGTTCCCGCTCCAGGTCGTTGGAGTCCAACATACGCTCCTCTACCTGCTGGTTGCTGCGAAACGTGCCGGACTGAATTAACAGCTTGTCCACCAGGGTTGTTTTCCCGTGGTCGACATGGGCGATAATCGCAATGTTGCGTATATCTTGACGTTTCATGGTTTCCTCCTCTGTCGGTGCATACCTCCTATGATAGCAGGCAAACGTATGCACGACAATTGCAGGTGATGGAAAAGCGACGATGTGTAGAAAATAATCTGGGTTGAAAGGGTGAAAAAATGAGCCTGACTCTCTCTCCCACTGTCATGCAGCTGGTAGACGCTGTGTTGGAACTGGCCGATGTGTACGGGGTGTTTGCTTCTGTCTACGCCACGGCTGGTCAGGGGCGGACTGTTTGCTGGAGAAATGGCAGCTTCACCCGGCGCTGGTCATCATCCGAGCGGCTATTTTCCGTCACGGTAATCACCCAGCAGGGTGAGCTGGCTCAAATGAGCACCACCGATTGGTCTCTCGCAGCGGCAGAACGCGCCTTCCACCTGGCCAGAGAGCGTGCACGGTCCGACCATTCCCGATTCGCCCAGATCAGGCGGTTAGCCGACCTGGAGGCCCGCTGTGCACCGTTTCCCCCTGCCGGTGAGCGACAGGAGGAGTGGCCAAGCTCCTTCTATCGTGCGATCGAACAACATCACCGCCAATGCAGGGAACGGTTTGGCGCTATCCCATGGCTGACCACTTCTACGGTTCGTTACGAGTTCTTGACAGCTGCCCGAAGCGACGGAGCACTTTACCAGACAGCCGTATGGCGAGCAGGTTGCCTGCATGAATGGGGCCGGAACATCGGACACCGCCTCTTTGTGGAAACGACAGCGGAAACCGCTTCCCAGCTCTCGCCGGAGTCGTTGGTTTACTATGTCGATACCAAACTGTGTGAGACGGACCAAAAGCCGATGTTTGCAGGCCATTTGCCTCAGAGCGGCGTCATTGGCGATTCCCTGCTGCTTGATGCCGATATCACGGCTGCCATCATGTTCGCTGCTTTCCTGGCAGGAACGTTTGACCACAGACCTCCGTCGTCAGCTTCACTGATCGTGGAACCGAGCCCCGGACTTCCCGGTTACCATCCGCTTCATCCGTACGGCTATCCGCTGGCTCCGGCAACCATTTGTTCACCGGAAAAAGTCGACCAGGCCTACCTGCATGCGCTGCGCACCTGCGCCGATCAGATCAGCTCTCACCTCACCGTGAAACTGCCGACACTGGACGGGCAGCGGGATCAATCACTTCATGAGACCTGCCAAACGTTGGCTGACCGTGGCCTTATCGCTGAACTGTCCATATTTAAGGGGATCGAACGTTTTCATCACGATCCCCGCTCCGGGCTGTTCATCCTGCTGCCGAAACAGCACTGCCGATGGAGCAGCCGCAGATTGAGCATACAGCCCCCTTGCTGGTTGCACGGTTCTCTCGCTCATTATGTAGCTGCTTGTCTCGGTGGAACTGGCTCAACGGTGCTCACATGGCCCCAAGCAGGCACCGGCTGGACGATGTCGGTTCCGCAGTATGCGCTGTTGGAGATGGATGCCGTATCAAAGGAGGAAGAACGTCATGTCTGGTGCAGCACCTTTTGTTGAACAGTTCTGTCAAAGGTTGTTGGACGACAGTACCTCCTGTGGGATATCCGATTTTCAGCTTTTCTACTCGGAGGAGAAGCATCTTGGCGACGAGACAGGACTTAAGGAAAGTGGTCGGGGCCGGCTCATCCTGTATTGGCGGGACGGCAGCCATTCCGTCCATCTGCTTCGCCACCCTTTCCCCTTTTGGACAGAACTGCCTTTGGACGAATGGCGCTCGGTCCGCTGCCCGGACCGGCCTCCCGTACCCGGGATGGCCCATGATGCCTCCGCTTACCCCCAAATCAGCATGCTTGATCCGCAAGTAGCGGCATGGGTAACGAAGTACAAACGACCGTCTGCTCCGACACCATTTTCCCTCCGGCTGGCCCATGTACGGCAATGGGCGGCCAACTCACGCGGACTCTTCCTGCAAACGGAAGGGACAGAGGTGAAGATGCAGCATGTCCGCCATGGCATGCTGATATCGTACAGCAGCCGCAGGTATCCCACAGCAGGGGAGCTGGAATATCTGCAGGCGGAAACAGAATGGTACGATGCCTGTGCCCCGGTACAGGTTCCCCAGGTTTCGCTCCGCCAGAATGGGTATATGCTGTTTTCTCCTGATGCGTTTCGCACATTGATCGATCATGGTCTGGGCGCTCACCTTGGCAGTACCCAAGGGCGTTCCCTGCTGAAAGCGGGCAGAGATCTGTTCCGTACATCCATGACGATCTCCATCAGCCTTGATCCGCTCCGCCCCTGGTCGCTGGGCAGCCGCCGCTTTACGGAATCAGGCAGTCCGGCCCTGCCGGTGAAACTGACCGGCACTCAGGCCGCCCCCCTCGAAACGATCGCAAACCATTACCACCGTTCATCGTTGCACTGGCAAAGTGACAAGGAGGTGGCCTTTCACCGGTTTCTGGCGGCTGCCGAGCACGTGTACCTGGTCAGCCAACTGTACCTGCCGGAGCGTTTTTCCCCGTTCGCTCCTGTCACGGCTTGGTCTCTAAAAGCAGTTCGCTTTCACTGCGGCCGACCCGTTCAACAGGGCGCGCTTGCCTTCCCCTGCTGCCTGGGTACCCTGCTGTCGTCCAATCGCCTCCAGCTAGTCAAGCGAGTCGGCTGGGACGGCACAGGCGTGGCCGTTCCCATTGGGGAGATGGGGGATGATTCCTGACTAGTGACAGCCTCTCCGTCACACAATAGCTAACGGAGGTGGCGATTCCAATGAAAAAGTGGCTCTACCCTCTGTCTTGTTTGGTCCTTGTCTCCACGCTCACTGCCTGTGCTACAAACAACGCTGCCGGACCCAATGCCGATCGCCAGAACCCGACTGTCAACCAGGTGCGTCCCTACGGCTACGACATGAGGTATGACAGGTCGTACGGTCCTACTGCCGCGCCTGGTGTGTACGATCGCACCTTGCAAGGTGGAGCGATGTATAACAGGGACATGATCGGTGATCGCTATGTTGACAATCGCTACATGGCGAGGAGAGACTATGCCTTTAACCGTCAAAAGGCAGACCGCCTGGCTCGAGCCGCCAATAACGTGACAGGCGTCGATGGTGCGACAGCAATCGTACGCGGCAATGATGCTGTCATCGGGATCAACAGCAGCATGACCGCCAACAATCCACGCCAACGTCAGGCACTGGAGCGGCGTGTTCACGCTGTCGCCAAATCCATGTATCCGATGATGAACATTCGCGTGACAACAGACAAGAACATGCTCTCCCGCATTCGCAACATGGATCAGACCCTGCGCAACAACAGTGTCACCACCGCGCCGACCACCGTGGGTGGCAACCTGGACAACGCTGGGGAAGACTTTGCTGCCTTGCTGCGTGATTTGGGTCGAACGGTAACCGCCCCCTTCCGTTAAACCGGTGATTCCATCGGGCAACAAAAAGCCCGCCCGGCTTGTTCAAAACCGTCGGGCGGGAACAGAATGGCGTATTTAAAAAGAGGTGCATAACGCTGCACCTCTTTAATTGACTGCTTATTTATTCACTTCATTCAGCACTTTGCACTCAGGCTCCGACACTTCCAGTTCGCCAATACCGCGAATCAGCTTTTTGGCGTACACTTTCTCCGGTTTCAATACGGAGATCAAGTAGTCGATTGCAATTTGCGGATCAACCGTCTCTCCGCAAGTGTAGCAATCCAGAGCCGCAAAGCCGCGCTCAGGATAGGTGTGGATGGACAAGTGACTTTCTGAGAGAAGAACCAGAACGGTAGCTCCTTGAGGAGAGAACTGCTTCGCTTGTACACCCAGCACAGTTGCTCCGCAAGCTTCAGCCGCCTCAACCATCTGTCGCTTCAAAAATTCCGCGTCGTTCAACAGATCAAACTGTACTCCCCAAGTGTCAATGGCAACATGTCTTCCGAAAGTCGAGTATTCCATCTTTCGGTTTCCCCCTTCCTAGCAAGTGTAATGCTGAAACATCGCTAGGACCTGCGTCATTCACTAACGGGGGCGGTTTCTTCTCGCATACTCCACCCTTTAAAGTGAATCCTGGTTCCTAATCCTGTTTATCCAACGACAATAAAGGTAACATGGTTCGGGCAAAATGACAATACCTTTTCCAAAAATAAATCTGGCAAATAAAAAAATGGGCGCGTCATGCGCCCGCTGCCGGTTCAAGCTTCCAGGACAAACAAACGGTGGGCCAGCGCAGCCAGCTTCTTGTCGATGGCCGCGATTCTTTCTGGTGTAGCCCGCTTCGCCCAGTTTCGCAGATCGAGCAGTCGATCCGTCCTTTCGCGAATCCTCTCAATCTCCAACTCCGAGCCAGTTTTCTGAAACAGCGCCTCCAGCTCTTTCACCTGTGCCTGCGCGTCTGTTTCAAAGATGGGTTCTTCTCCATCGTCCGACAGCTCGTGAATGCGGACCACGGCTCCTTCATCATAGTGATACACAATTGTGAAGCTTTCGTAAATCCGATGGACAACCCCGTGTCCCTTGAACGTCTTCATTGCTTTCCTCATCGCATTGGCGAGAGTCAGGTCCTTGATGACGTATGAACTCTCACAAGAGTAGCGATCGCCTACGCGACGGAAGGTGAGCTGAATGTCACCGCTTTTATCCTCGATGATGATATCGCGGTCTCCGTTATCACAGATTTTTACTTTGACGTCAATCTTTTCACTGGCAAAGAGCTTGACAAATTGTTCAAGCTCCTGTTCGTTCATGGCAAAATAGGCGCTCGCGTAGTTGGTAGCCAAACGCTGTGCCATACTTATCTCCTCAATTCTCCATGATTTCCAAAGCCATCAGGCATTGGATTGAATGGTTTCGTGGCCTCGCGACGACAACCGACGTCATGGAGAGAAGCTAAGTATCGGCAAATGATCGCTGTACAACCTGACCTTGCCCCGTGAGTCGAAACTCATATTGGGTATAGAAGGCGTATCACCTACTTTAAGAGTGTAGACATTTTGCCTCATACCAATTATACACCAAGCAGCCGTAAAAATCCTGCCTAGAAGCCAGAGGATTTTGCGAAATACCGGAATTATTTCAAATCAGGTGCGTTTTTTTCCTGACATCATTGTGAATCATTGGTTTCTCTCGACTTTTTGTTTGTTCTTATTTTGTTGGGTTGAGTGCCTGTTTGATTACGGCTTTTTCTTCATCAGACAAATGATAGGAGGATGTCCCACCCTGAATTGGCTTTGCGTATACGCGCGTTTCCTCCCGACCGTAAATGCTGGTCACCACCACTCCGTTTTGGGAATCATCCAACAGCGCCAGCGAAAAGCTCAGATCGCTGCCGATGTCGCCAAACGCATTGTAGCGGATCATTGCCAGATTGCCGCACTGAGCGGCCACTTTTTGCGTAAGCCGATTGAGCTGAAACTGCTGGTCGCTCTGCTTTTGTTTGATCGCGTCTGCTTCATCAAGCAGGCGGTGCAAACTTGATTCCAGACTTTCACCGCTGCCGCCGCTCATAAATCGACGAAGTTGTTTGCGCAGGCGCCTAACTTGCAGCATGGTCAACAGGTTCAACAGAAACAGAAGAACAAAGACAAAAAGCAAAGCGAGTGTAATCACGGGTGAATCGAGTGCCGCCAATACTTGTTCCATCGTTTTGTCTCCCTTTCTCCTCCATGTTCACAGGGGATGGCTTCCCTTTCCTCATTGTACAAGGATTCCTGCGACACGTCATCTGCTCGTCGCAGTGGAACCATCACGACAATCTTTTAGCATGATCGAAAAAAAGACAGCGCGGCCGAAGTTGGCAGCCTTCACAACGCGGACTGCGTTTGCGGCAAATCACTTTGCCATGCTCCACAATCAAACCGTGCAGTCGGGCAAGGTCAGCCCAGGTCTTGATTTCGTCGAGAATCGCATGCCGAATCTGCTTGTATCGCAAGGACTCGCCTGAGACCCGCTGGTACAGCCGTCTGGCATATGCATCGCCTGATATGGTCGGCCGGTTGAAACTGTAGGCGAGGATTGTATCGGCCGTTTCTTCACCTATTCCCTTCAGGGAAAGCAGTTCACTGCGCAGCTGTTCTGTCGTGGCCTGCCGCTCGATGATCCCGCCCACTCCCCCATGCTGCATCAGCCAGTGAACGAGACGCAGGATGGTCCTGCTTTTGGCCTGCTGAAAACCGGCAGAGCGAATGGCCGGAATCAGATCATCAGCGCTCAGGCTGCCAAGTGCCTGCGGAGTCAGCCAACTGCGTTCGCGAAGTCCTGCCAGCGCTTTGGCAGCATTGCTCCATGTGGTGTTTTGAACCAGGACTGACCCGATCATTCGTTCAAAAGGATCGTCGATTCCCCACCAACGGTCTACGTCAAAAGCGGGAAACTGCTCGTCCAGGCGCTCCAGAATCCAGCGCCACACGCTTCCCCCCTCCTTTCCTCTAAACGTACCTGCATGTCATGGGTTTATCATAGCAAAAACGGGCCGGACGCAGCGATGTCGCATCAGTGAAAAAAGCGGCTGTACTTCCCATCTTTGAAGTACGCCGCTTTCTATCCCGTATGCCATTCCATCTGTTCCATCTTCACCCTGCCATTCCGTTCAAATTGTTCGCGCCGCTTACGCTTCAAGAAGCAGCATTTCTCTGCGCAACTGCTTGAGCCGCTGTTTGGACTGGTTGATTTGTTCCGTATCCCGTTGTTTTAGCGCGTCATACAACGTGGCCAACTCGTAATCAAGTTCCAGGCGAAGGACCGGAATCCTCTCTTCCGCGTCTCGCCGTTTCAACGCTGCCATCACCTGATCAATGGTTACATTGTACGCCTTTTCGTATATCATGTTACTCAACTCCTTTGTTCTTACAATGCTCGCAGCCTCCTCATTGGCCCATGTCAGTCGGCTCTGTCAGGGATGAAGGTATGTCGGTCTTTCCCTGCGCGGGATCGCGCTTTTGTCGCTGGCAATGAAGGAAGCCGCGGCCAAGAAGTAATCTGTCAACTCTCCACCAACTTCGCCCACTGACACCCTTCACCTCGCTTGTGCAGTTATTAACAGAATACTCAGACAGATGCGGCGGCCGTTTGTGCGAGTGGTATATCATATTATTCAGGCGGCTGTTTTGCTATTCATCGCCCGCTCTGTCTGCACCAGCCGGAACAGGCAGCGATAGACAAGTGCGGCTTATCTTTATTATCCGATTTTTTTTGCGTTTTTTCCAGAGGATTTGTTGCCCAAGTTGCAGCGTGTCATTTTATCGGTGTTGTGTTATCATATGGAAAGTTACGGCTATCGTTTCATCAACTGCTGACCTAATTTCCCCAGTCGGCAGCAATCTACCCCAATGGGCTGGAAAGGAGCGTCTGCATTGACGAGCTTCAGCGGATTTACAGAAGCAGATTTTGATGTTTTCACCGTCGACAGTCTGGATGCGCGGATGGAAGCGATCAAAACCATTGTCCGCCCAAAGCTGGTGTCATTGGGTGAACATTTTTCTCCCCAACTGGCTCATGCGACAGGTGAGGAGATGTTTTTCCACGTCGCGAAGCACGCCCGCCGGACGGTGAATCCTCCCGACGATACCTGGGTAGCCTGGGCAAGCGACAAGCGCGGCTACAAAAAACATCCACATTTCCAGGTCGGGATTTGGCGGACCCATCTGTTCGTCTGGTATGCGCTGATCTACGAATCGCCGTACAAAAAAGCGATTGGTCAGGCGTTCCAGAACAACATTGATCAGATCCTGACGATCGTACCGGACGACTTCCGCTGGTCTCCTGACCACACCCAACCGGACAGCACTCCGCAGTCCGAATTGGGACGTGAAGGAGTGCTGCGCTTGATTGACCGGCTGCAGACCGTGAAAAAGGCAGAATTGCTGTGCGGCATTACCATTGATCGCCACGATCCGCTCCTCGCCGACAGAGCGCAGCTGCTTGGGAAAATTGAACAGACGTTTGAGGTACTAAGCCAACTGTACATCCTCGGCAGATCAGCAGCCTTGTCACCCTCTTCCTGATGAGCCGGGTACTTTTACGTATATGCAAAAGAACAGGTCCGCTTTCGTTGCAAAACGGCGGAAACCTGTTCTTTCTTTTTGGACCGCTTCCTGACCGCGGCCGGTCACGTGCTGAAAATGGCACCCTCCAGCCGACGGTGAATCACTTCCACTTCCCCAAACATGCGGTCAAACAACTGCTGCACCGTTGGCACGTCGTCGATCAAACCAATCACCTGGCCGGCCCAGCCGAACCCCTCCTGTTCGTCTCCCTCGTAGATAAACTTGCGATTGCGCTCACCGCTTATGTACGGTTTTAGCTCTTCATAGCCAGCCCCTTCCCGCTCCATCGCCAAAATCTTGTCCGCCCCAGGTGTGCGCACAACGCGTGCCGGGGTCCCCAATGTCCGCTTGATCACGGCCGTATCTGTTTCTTTTCCTCTCAGCAGGGCCTCCTTGTAGACTTGATGGGCATGCACACACTCCTGAGTAGCAATAAAGCGGGTCCCCATCTCTACGCCTTCCGCTCCCAGCGAAAGCGCCGCCATCACGCCCCGCCCGTCACCGATGCCACCGCTGGCCAGTACCGGAATCTGAACAGAATCGACGACACGGGGAATCAAGACGATCGTGCCGACATCGTCACGACCCAGATGACCGCCTCCCTCCTGCCCCACGGCCATCACGGCATCGGCTCCTGCCGCTTCCGCCTTCTGCGCCTGGCGTACAGAGGCAACCAGCACCAGTTTTTTGATGCCATACGGCTCCAATCGGCGGATCAGCGGCTCCGGATTGCCCCCCGTGATACTCACCACGTCGACCTGTTCCTCGATAGCCACGTCCAACATATGCTCATACGGCCGATCATGCTGACCGATTGCAAAG
Organism: Brevibacillus sp.; assembly: GCA_017656235.1. Classification (GTDB taxonomy): domain Bacteria; phylum Bacillota; class Bacilli; order Brevibacillales; family Brevibacillaceae; genus Brevibacillus_E. The sequence goes on along the minus strand of JACDOF010000001.1, from coordinate 135,974 downwards.
TTGACACCAAACGGTTTGGCAGTCATCCGGCGCACCTTGCGGATTTCCTCACGCAGCGCCTCCGGCGATGGCAGCGACATCGCCGTGATTTGCCCCAATCCCCCGGCATTGGATACCGCCGCCGCCAACTCTGCATAGGCCAGATAGGCCAATCCGCCTTGAACCACCGGGTAGCGGATCTTCAGCAGTTCGGTCACCCTCGTCTTCATTCACTCGCCTCCTTTTCCTCCTGACAGACTTGTCATTTGAATTCCATTATACCAGACCAATTTGCTCCGCCACCCGAACACAGGTATAAAAAACTACTTGCTTTCCCCCCCTTTTTTGCTATACTCAATTTGTTTATTTCATGATTAGTTTTGTAGGCAAAGCGAGGGTGAAGCGCAATGAAGCAGATGAAAACGCCGTTGTTCAGCGGTCTGTTTGAACACGCCAAACGTAACCCGATCCAGTTTCACATCCCCGGCCACAAAAAAGGAGCTGGCATGAACCCCGCTTTCCGGCAGTTTATCGGGGATAATGCGCTTTCCATAGATTTGATCAATATTGCGCCGCTTGACGATTTGCACCATCCCAAGGGAATTATCAAGGAAGCACAGGAGTTGGCAGCAGAAGCGTTTGGAGCTGATCACACATTCTTTTCCGTGCAGGGGACGAGCGGCGCAATCATGGCGATGATCATGGCTACCTGCTCGCCGGGCGACAAAATCATCGTCCCGCGCAACGTACACAAGTCGATCATGTCGGCTATCATTTTCGCCGGGGCCATGCCTGTCTTCATCCACCCGGTAATGGACGAACAATACGGAATCTCCCACGGCATCACCGTCAAAGCAGTGGAGCGAGCTCTGAAAGCCCATCCTGACGCAGCCGCTTTGCTGGTAATCAACCCGACGTACTTCGGTATCGCCGGCGATCTCAAACAGATTGTTAAGACGGCCCACCGCTACGGGGTTCCGGTCCTGGTTGATGAGGCGCATGGCGTACACATCCACTTTCACGACGAGCTGCCGCTGTCGGCGATGCAGGCTGGTGCTGATATGGCGGCAACCAGTATGCACAAATTGGGTGGTTCGCTGACACAAAGCTCCATCCTGAACGTTCGTGAAGGACTGGTAGATGTCAATCGGGTCAAAACGGTACTCAGCATGTTGACCACCACGTCTACCTCCTACATTCTGCTTGCTTCCCTTGACATGGCACGGCAGCAGTTGGCCCTGCACGGACGCGAGATGGCGGAACGTTCGATTCAATTGGCCGAGTTGGCCCGCAGGAAGATCAACGAGATCCCCCGTCTGCACTGTCTGGGGCGGGAAATCCTTGGTCAGCCCGCCACTTACGCCATGGATCCGACCAAGCTGCTGATCCACGTGCGCGAACTGGGGATTACCGGTTGGGAAGTGGAGAACTGGCTGCGTGAGAAGTACAACATTGAAGTGGAATTAAGCGACCTGTACAACATTCTCTGCTTTGTGACAGCAGGCGATACCGAGGAAACCATTTCTGTTCTGATCCAAGCCCTGCAGGATTTGGCGGTTGAGTTTTCGCACATGCCGGCTGCCGAACCGGTAAAAGTGAAGCTGCCCAAAATACCGGTTATTTCCCTTTCTCCTCGTGACGCCTTTTACGCAGAAACGGAGGTAGTCCCGCTCCGTGAGGCTGCAGGCAGGATTATCACGGAATTTATCATGGTCTATCCCCCCGGCATTCCGATCTTCCTCCCCGGTGAGGTTATCACCGAGGAAAACATTGCCTACATTGAAGAAAATCTGCGCGTCGGACTGCCTGTCCAAGGACCGGAAGACGAGACCATCCGGACCATCAAAGTGGTCAAGCGACAAGCTGCCATATCGGATTAACGTTCCCTAAGTCCATTTCGTAAAGGGAGCACAACAAACCTGCTCTCTTGTTTTAAAACCGGGTTCATATCCACCATTGATGCTGACGACATCAAAAAATGCAGCCTGCTTCGCTACGAAGCGGGCTGCATTGGCTTTATTCATTCGAAACATGGCCGCTCGCCTGTCAAAACTCGTTTTGTGTTCAATCTGCAGGATGACGAGTGCGGGCGTTTTTCGCCAGCGAACGGTTTGGCCAACCTGCCAGCGAAACGACGTATCCGCAGGGAAATCGCAGCGGCAACAGCATCACCTCGAAAGCGAGACCTCGTTTTGACGCTGCCCCTGCGGATCGGCGTGAAGCGGTCCCGGTCTGCTTCTTCGCTGGTTGGCCACCGGAAGTGAGCGCGAAAAACGCCCCACTCGTGCTTACGACACGTTTTCCGCAGTACGGGTGTCCTTATCCCGGAAAGGATGCTATAGTTTAGTTGTGGCGCTTTAGCTACGAGTTACAGACCGCCGACGTAAACATGGGAGGGCTCAACGTGCATCAATCCGTTTTCGAGCTGGCCTTGGGCGATCAGGCGGAGTCTCTGCCGGATTCGGTCAAAAGCCATTTTTTCCTCTCTCCGGACGAGCCGTACCAAATTGTGATGGACGGCACAATGGAGTACATTTGGCACCGCCCCCGCTGGATCAAACCGCTTCTATGGCTGCTCGCCAAGACAGATACGCTTTTTCCGGAGACAGGTGCTGACGTTCCGCTTTATCTGGAAAACAACGCTTACCGCGACAGGCGGGGCATGATCTGCATGGAATGGCGGCGGCGCTTTACCTTTCCGGGCCGTGTCCGTCACTTCAACGCCTTGATGAAGTACGATCCGACGCGCCGGATCATCGTCGACTATTTTGGAAAAAACGGCTGGTTGGAAGCAGATTTGCAGGTCCAGCCGTTTCGCGAGGAAGGAAAACGAGGTCTGCAGATTTCATCCGATCGCTACCGTATTCGAATCGGCAGTCTGCGCGTTGGTCTGCCTCGCTGGCTTGCCGTGCACGCCTTGATCCGGGAATGGACGGAACCAGGGTTGGCAGTCGACGAGATCAGGGTCGAGGTACGGTTGACCCACCCCTGGCTCGGTCCTTTCTTTGGTTATCGAGGCCGTTTCACCGTTACGAGGAGGGCGTTATGAAACGATCTCCCATCTTTGTCGAAATCCCAATCCGGACGACGCTGGACAAACTATGGCAGCGGACGCAAAATCCTGAGGAACACGTCCGCTGGGATCTTCGTTTTACCGACATTGTCTATCTGCCACGTAAAACCCCTTCCGATCCCGTACAGTTCCACTATGAGACACGGTTGGGGTTTGGGATCAAGATTGCCGGCACCGGGATCAGCACAGGCCAAAAGGATGGCCGCTCTTCCGCATTGCAGTTTTTCACGGACGATTGGAAGTCGTTGATCGCCAGGGGAAGCGGTTGTTGGCTTTACTTGCCGCAGTCTGAGACCATCCTGTTTCGCACAGTATACGATTACGAGCCTCGTTATGGATGGGCTGGACAGCTTGTCGACCGCCTCATGTTTCGTCCATTGATGCGCTGGGCTACCGCCTGGAGCTTTGACCGGCTGCGCCTTTGGCTGGAACGGGGGATACTGCCGGAAAGTTCACTGCTATTCTGGCTGATCTACATGCTCGCCAAAATGGCACTTGGATTCGTATGGCTGTGGGAAGGGGTGGTTCCCAAGCTGATGTACCCGTCAGCGGAAGAGCTGGCACTGGTAGATCGCACCGGATTGGCCTGGTGGGATGCTGCTTCGTTTGTCCCCTTTCTAGGCATCTGTGAAATGGTATTGGGGACGATGCTGCTCTGTGGACTGCTCCCCCGTCTGTGCGCGCTCCTGTCACTTATCCTGCTGCTGTTTTTCACTGCCGTCCTGCCGTGGTTTGCTCCTGAATTGCTCTACCATCCCTTTGGCGCACTAAGCAAAAATGCAGGTCTGATAGTGTGCTCACTCCTTCTGCTGCTGCTGGATCAGCAGATTCCGCGGGCCCGGAACTGCCGGATGAAACCCTACGTAACGGATAAGGAGAATCATCGTGCGGGAGGTGATGTGCGTGTCGGCCAATCCGCTGACGATGTTGGGCACGCTTGAGCGCTGCCTGCTGTTCATGTACCGCTGCCCAGCGGCAAATGTGCGTCCCCACGTACCCGACTGTTTCCAACTGGTGACGCGGGATGGAGAGGCGATCATCGGGGTGGTCGTCTCCCAATTGAGCAAGATGCGCCCCTGGCCGGCCCCCCGCTGGCTTGGCATTACATATCGGCATATCGCCTATCGCGTCTACGTACGGTTTGCCCCACAGGGCCATGAGCCGATTGAAGGACTTTACTTTTTGCGCAGCGATGCCGACAGCCGTCTCATGACAGCGGCCGGAAACATGCTTTCGACGTTTCGCTTCCACTATGCCCATATCCATTGGCAGGAGAGCCCCGGGCGGATTCATCTGGCCGCGACTGACACCCATCGGGGAGAAGCAGAGATGTGCGCCGTTCTTGACACGGCTTCCCCTGCCCGCTTGGGCGAACACTCCTGTTTCTCCTCGGTTTCAGAAGCGATGGAAGTGCTGCGCTACGAGCCGTTCGGGCTGGCCTACGACCGTCGCAGGCACGCGGTCAATGTCGTAAAAGTGATACGGGATGAGCGGCGCTGGCATGAGCATCCGCTGGTCCAGGAACACGCCTCCTGGAATTATTTGGACAGACTGACAGACTGCACGCATGTCCACGAACTGACGGTAGCAGTTGATGCCATTCCCTATCGTTGGGAACGGGGGGTCACCTTCTATCTCGATGGCACCAGCTAAGAAGCAGGCAGGAGAACGTCTCCTGCCTGCTTTAAACTTATTTGTAAACGCGGATCAACAAGTTGTCTCTCGGAGTGTCATTTATGTGTTCAATATACGTTTTGGAATTATCGATGAACTGGTATAGGGAGATCTCAAACTCATCTTTGGAATCTGCATAGAACACAAAATAGATCTTGTCCCAAGGGTTGCTGTTAACGATGTCAACCAGTTTGCCGCCGGCAACAACATCCCAGAACTTGTACTCTCCTTCTTCGCCATCCCCCGGCCCTTCCGGCTCCTCTTCCGGCTTCTCCTTGCTGGGTTGGGCAAAAGCCATCATGTAAAGGGTCTCCGTATCATCCCGTTCGTCCACCCAGACAATACGGTTGCCGCCCATTCGCAGATCACTCGGCTTCGCCTCTTCGGAAAGGGTTGAAATGTAATCATGTTCTTCCATATCGTAAAGCTGATAGAAGTATTCCCCTTTATCAGCCCTGCTGTTGTCCTGGTAGATGATCGCGTTGCGCGATGCCTGCGGCTTTTCCTGGTCACCGGGCGCGTTTCCAAACAACGAGTAGATTCTCTCCCGATCCAGGTCGTAATAATACAGATTCCATCTTTCGCTTTCCCGTTCACTCCAGATGACGAAGTCGTCGCCCAAATGTGCATCCAGCGCTTGTCCACGATGGATTCGTGTATCTCTTCCCTTTTTCAGGTCATAGAGATAGATCTCGCTATCATACCCGGTTTCATTCGTCGTCCACAAAATGTACTCGCTGTTAATATCCAGATTGCGCGGTGCTCTTGACAAATCGTCAATCTTTATGGTGTCACCCGTGGACAGATTGGTCAGATAAATCCTGTCGTCATCCACCCAGACCAGTTGGTTTCCATACAGCTCGTACAAGGTGTCAGACGCTTCGTCTTCGTCCGTCACCTGTTTCCGCTTGCCGGTCGTGATGTTGTACGAGTACAGGGCGTCCTCGTCTTCATCGTAGTACACCACCCAGTTCCCGCTTACCAGTGGACGGGACGGGTCCTGTTCAGGCGCAGAGATGACCTCCGATTCTTTTGTCTCCACATTGTACAGGACGACTCCTTCGCCTTTGCTTATGTAAACCACATGCCAGTCGTCAGCGTCCGGTTCACTGGGCTCGCCGTTTCTTTCCAGCGTCAGGGTTTCGTCTTCATCGATGTCGTACAGATACAGCCGCGGGTTTCCTTCCGAATCTTCTTTGGCAAACAGGACGAATTCATCATAATGGCCGAACCCGATCTTGCTTTCAAAATTGCGTGCGATCCGTTCCGATCTGTCGTCATCCACTTCGATGTATTCCAAGTCTCCATCGTTTTCGTATACGATATAATCTCCGTAAAACCTGGGATTTTGCCTGTCGTCATTGCCGTCTGTCAACCGGTCTTCATCTTGTTTCTTTAAATCGTATATGTACAGTTCAATTGTGCCGTGCCGATCATCCTCATAAACAACCTCGCTGCCGTAGAGCGAGGGTTTTGTCTGATCATCCGAGTTGGTCGTGACGCGCATTTCCCTGTCTGCGGACAAATCGTACGCGTAGATGTCAGCATGTCCATTGCGATGGTCTTCCCAGGCCACATAGGATCCGTACACGGTGGGATGACTGGCTGATCCGCTCCAGGAAAGCTGTCTGGTCTTGCCTGATTTCATGCTGTAGGCGTAGACATCCCTCATGTCCTCATGCTCGCCTGTCCAAACGATCGTATCTCCCTCAATCTCCAGTTCAACCGGTTTGATATCACCAGTTGTGATGCGCGTCTCCCGATCGTCATCCAGATCGTACAGGTACACATCCCCGTCGCCCCGACGATAATCGATCCAGACCACATAATCGCCGTCTACTTTGGGTGATGCCTTGCGAGCGCCGCTTGCGGCGATTTTTGTCAATACCTGCTCGTCGTCCAGGTCGTAGACGATGATTGCATGGCTCTCGTCGTTATCGTAAAGCCACACAGCGTAATCACGTGACAGGTCGATGCCGTCGTTTGAAGGTATCGGCAGAGTGGGTTTAATCTCTACTTCCCGACCGATCGACTCCGCCTGTACTGCCGGCGCAATCCAAAACGACGAGGCCAACAGCGCTGCCGTCAGCCATCCACGGACGTTCTTTTTCAGCATGTCAGATTTCCCCTCCCATTATTGGTAGCACGCTCTCCTGAGCAAAGTTCATTCCCGTATCATCCATCTATGTAAGGTCTTTTTCTTCTGTCAGGGCGCGCTTTCACAGCAACAAGACTGTCCCCTCACTCTTTATTCATAATAACTGACTTTTACTGAAAAGCCAATGTTTACGAACGGCCGCAATAAAAAAACGCGCCACACAGCGCGTCTATTCGTCCTTGTCGTTCTTTTCTGTCTGTTTGCAGGTGCAGTCGCATACGCCGTACAGGGTTTTCACCTGCTGCGACTCAAAGTGGTCGATGATGACACCGCAGCTTTGGCATACGATCGTTCCCATCAAGGTCCCCCCATCTGCCATTCCTTCATACCCTCAATTCCAAATGATTGTACTGTATTCATGATAATATGACATACTATTTAAGTCAATAGGATAATAAAAATCTGTTTAATAGTCATATTGTATGTCACATTTACCAAGGAGCCTCTCCTGCCTGGTCAGCCAGTCCGCGATTTCAGCCAACACCATTTCCCGCTCCGGTTCATTCAGTACTTCGTGGTACAATTCGGGAAACAGGCGAAACGTTTTGTCACCCGCTGCCGCACGGTTGACGAAGTGCTCCGCACCGCCGGGGTCGACCAGTTGATCGTCCCCTGCCTGGACAACCAGCAGGGGCAGAGTCACCATGTCTGCTTCCGCCAGTGCAGCCTGCATCGCCTGCTGAAGTTCGCAAAACCAGCGCACGCTCACTTTGTTGTAAACGAACGGATCAGTCTGATATGCCTCGCGTACGGCTTCATCGCGGGTTACCTGCCAAGGTGCAATCTCATTGGACAAACGAAGTGTCGGCCACAGCCGGTTGAGTGTCTGAGCCAACCGCACCTTCCAGACGGGAGGAACAATTCGCAGTTTGAGACAGGGTGAGGAAAGAATCAAACCATCCAACAGGTGCCTTTGGCCGTACCGCTGGATGAAGCGGACTGCAATCAGTCCGCCCAAACTGTGTCCCATCAGGTATACAGAACAACCGGTGGATCTTTTTTCTCCCTCTGCATCGCTCACCCAGCCTTCCACAACGTCAAGATAATCCTGGAACACGGCAATGTGACCCTTTCGTCCGGTAGAACGCCCCCACCCAGGCAAGTCTCCGGAATACACGGAGTAACCACAGCGATTCAAATACGCGGCCACGTGCTCGTAGCGCCCGGAATGTTCTGCCGTTCCATGGACCAATACAACAATACCTTTTGCATCGGCCACCGGCCAATTGCGACGAAATACACCCAACTTTGTCTCCTCCTAAACATCCCATCTGCTTGCAGGCTGTAAAAAAACGGGGAAGGACATGATTGAAGAGCATAGTGAAAGAGCAGAAGTAACATACTCCTGCTCCTGTCACACCATCTGTTGCATTCGATTAGTATTGTTCCTCATAGGGCAGCGGCGGCAGATGCTCCTGAAGATATTCTGACAACTGATCCGCTTCCTCAAGACAGGAGAGGCGGAAGACCTGCTGCAAGTATGACGGATTCCCCACGTCTTCTGAACCGAGAAGGGTAGACCGCCCCGTTTGCATGCAAATGACAAGCGGTTTTCCATCGAAACGGTGCGTGAACACGATGCCAAAGTCGTACCGCGTCTTATCGGTTGCGAATCCCATGAAACGAACCTTCGCCGTTTCATTCAAGTCATACAGATTCTCAAAACGGTCCATGAAATACCCCTCCCATCTGAATTTGGAATATTCACTTATTTTTAAGTTTACCATAACAGATGGTCGGCTGTCATTTCCAACCTTTGCCCTATACTGGTGATACTTCCCTTATCCTCGGGCCGACTGCTGCGGCTGCACTTCCGCTTCCCTCTCCAGACGCCACTCGCTTTCTTTGATCCAGCGTACTTTTTCCTTGCCATGCAACGACTCGGCCAGGAACGCGAGGCATTCAAAAAAGAGGGCCACCACGCCATCGCTGTATCGCTGCCGCAATTGCTCCAGCGCCGCCGTCAGACGGAAAACGGAAGGCGCGCTGCTGCGGCTGGCCGCCATTACCTGCCGGCCTTTCTCCGTCGGGTAGACATTGACCACCCTTCCGTCGAGATCCGACTTCTCAATCGTAACCAGGCCTTTGTCCATCAGTTTTTTGATGTGGATCACGATTGACGAAGGGTGCCAGAAGGTCCACTCCGCAATTTGCGTGACCCGTACACCTTCGTAACAGCAAACGATCCAGAGGATGTTTACCTGTACGGAAGAATCGAGATCGACTGCTTTTGCGGCACGTTCCCAATCTTCTTTGTTGACAACAGAAATCGCTCGCAGCGTGTTTAACGCTTCATAGACTTGTCGTACATCCGACTCCGACATACAGCACACTCCCCACACGTAGTTCTCTCTCTATTAAAACAGGTTAAACATTTTTTTACATTGTACACTTTTCTGAAAACACAAGCAAATGCTTTATCCATCCACTATCTCGCAATCCCGCTCCTTTCCAACAGGCAGGTAAGAGTTGTCAAAGCAGATGGGGAGTGCTACACTTCTTACTGAGGCATTACGTTGGATCTCGTCAGATTAGGAGTGACCTTATCGTGAACCTGCAATCAGCCTACATCTACTTTGTAGACGGTTCAACCATCTCCCGGGCAACCGTAGACGATGTGAAAGCCAAGCTGGGGCGCTACATAGAAATGACCAAAAAAACCGGCGAACAACTTGGATGGTCATACGCCGAAGCAGCATTTCCCTATACGATCGAGGAAACGGAAGAAGGGAAAGATTCCTGGTTTCTCCTGAAGGGAAAAGACCCCAAGTCCTACAAATACATGATCATGGGTGTAGGCAGCAAGGTTGAAGACGGTACCGAAAGACACTACATCCAGGTTTCCCTGCCGGAATCGGCCACGCATGGGGACAAGAGCAAGGCGAACGAGTTTTGTCGCTTTTTGGCGAAAGAGTTTAAGGCAGAACTTCACCTCTTCAATGGCCGTATTCAATACTTTCAGCCACGGAAGCCATAATCGATCTCATAAAGCGGACGGTCCATGCGCATGCATCGACCGTCTTTTGCATGTATGGATGCGTTTTTGGCCCCAAGCGATAAAAGACAAAAAAGGCAGACCCTGTCCAATCAGAGCCTGCCAGTATTGCTTCTGTAAGGTAGTGGTCATGCAGGATTACGAAATTGCTTCAGAACGCGTCAGCGAATAAAATCTTCCGTCCAGCATGCGAATTCCAAGATCAACCCGGTACGTCAAACCAGCAGAGACGCCGTAGAGAATCCATTCGGACGAGAGATGGTTGATGTCAAAGTCAGTGTAGAGGTCGGTCCCATCTTCCCGAATCTCTCCCCGATCCGTCACGTCGTACAGCCTCAACACCAGCGGCAGTTCCGAAAACGGCATCGAAAAATGCTGCTCTACAACCTGCCTGAAATCGTCGGTCATCTCCCACTTGGCCACGATTGACTGATCGTCTCGCCAAGTGATCCGTATACTCGGGCCCTCATCTGTCGATGATCGCGCGGGATTTTTCTTCATTCGCCTTCATCTTTCCTTTCCAAGATAAATCCTTTCCCCTACATTATACCACGGATCAGCAGCCGATGAAACCGTTGTCAGCCGATTACCTTCCAACCGTAAACCTATTTTCTCCAACGATGACAAACGGAGACACTTCATCCCGCTTCATAAACAACTGCACCTTGTACGTGCCGTATTGATCAAGTTTTGTGGAAATAAACGGTTGAGAAATATAAAAGCTTCGCTTGTTACTGGTGTCAAACTTACGCGGATCTTTGGCGTCCACGATTTTCCCGTCCGGTCCGACCAACACCAGTTTCAGGGTTAATTCTTTCGAGGGGGGAGCGTTGTCAACCTCCACGAAAACGCCAAAATTACGCGGAATGTCCTTGTCCAGCCATCCCTCGATCGGATTGCTGAATACAATATCGCCTTTGGCCGTTTTCTGGATTGCTTCTACAATCAGGATATTGACATCCGGTTTCTCTACCGATAGTTTTCCTGCCTCTTTATCGTAAACAGAAAATCCGCCCATTTTGCTCACGACTTCCTGAACGGAACGAACAGTTGAGGCCGGCAGATCCACTCCAAGCACTTCGCCGCCAATCGACACTTTCACGATGCCGTCTCCGTTTGCTGTCGTCGTCAAGCCGGCTATCATCAAGGCAGTGAGGGCTCCCAGCGCTTTCTTCCTCATGGCGAGTTCCTCCAAATGCAGAATTCCGAAGCGGAGGGTTTCAGCGTATGCCTGCATGCTAAACCCTCGTACATGTTCTCTTTGTTTATACGCGCGAAACCGGGAATAGTTGTGGGACTTCCGATATATTTTTTCAACACTATCCACAGTATCCACAGCTCATCCCTGCAGCAACCAAAAACTTATCCACAAGAACAGGCATCCGGTGCGGATGCCTTAGATTGCTGACAAAGTGTCGTGAATACGAGTGGGTGTTTTTCGCGCTCACTCCTGGTGGCCAACCAGCGACGAAGCAGTCCAGGACCGCTTCACGACGATCCGCAGGGGCAGCGGCAAAACGCCGCCCGCTGCCGTCGTGATGCTGTTGCCGCTGCAAATTCCCTGCGGATACGTCGTTTCGCTGGCAGGTTGGCCAAACCGCTCGCTGGCGAAAAACGCCCGCACTCGTCCCATGCGAAAGCTTTGAAACTCACTCTCGGCACCCTATGTCCCCTGTTTGCCCGAAGTGCCGATACATACTTCAGAATCAATACAAAGCGAGTTCTGACAGGAGAGCGCCATTTTCCTATCAAAACGCCTTTGTCAACATGCTGAGGCATCCGGTGCGGATGCCTTTGTCTGTTGTATGCAAAAGGAGCGGCGGGAACAGGGCTTGACCTGTCTTTCCGAGACGGTCCGAAACGTACCCCCGTCAACGCTGTGACGATATCCAGGTGAAGTAACTCGTCACCAGTCGTATGGCCACGTCTATCGCCTTTTCACTCGGTTCGATTTTGGCGTGATGCAATCCGTAGGGGGTTTCGGCACCGAGCCAAAACAGAAACCCGGGAATCTCCGCCAGAAAGTAGCCAAAGTCTTCCCCGGTCATGGCCGCACTGCACTCCACCAGTCGAATGTCGTCCTGTTTGCGCGCCCACTGCATAAACTGGTCGGTCAGCACCGGATCATTGTACACCTGACAGTATGAACAGCCGTAATCAATTGCTGCCTGACAGGAGAAGCCGTACTCAATCCCGCGAACCAGAGACTCGATTCTCTCCTTTACCCTGGTCATCGCCTCCATTGACATCGTGCGAATCGTTCCTTCAATCCGCGCTTTTTCTGCGATGATGTTTTGTCTAGTGCCACCTTCGATTCGTCCGATCGTAATCACGGCCGAATCGAGGGGATCGACGTTGCGCGCGACAATCGTCTGCAATTGGGTCACCAAATGACTGGCCGCTACCACCATGTCATTGGCCTTGTGCGGATAGGCGGCATGCCCTCCCTGCCCAGTGAGCTCCACAAATAGTTCGGACGTGTTGGCAAACAGCACGCCTGGTCGGATCGCAATCGTGCCGACCGGATATTCGGGGGCAATGTGCAGGGCAAAAATGGCATCGGGGCGCCAGGCGGCAAACTCCTCGCTGGCAAGCATTGGCTGCGCCCCTCCCGGCCCTTCTTCTGCCGGCTGAAACAGGAACAACAGGTCGTCTTCTATGGGAGAATACACAAAGTGGCTGAGAATGCCCAGTGCAATTGCCATGTGCAGATCATGGCCGCAAGCGTGCATGTATCCCGGATGGGTGGACCGAAACGAATAGGTGGTCTCTTCCGTGATGGGCAGCCCATCCATATCAGCTCGCCAGGCCAGCATCCGCTTGGGATCGGTCCCGTGCACTTTCACGAGAATTCCGGTACGCCACGTTCTGACTTCCAAACGCTCTGCCGGCAGGGTGGAGAGGTAGTCCAGCAGGTACCGCTGTGTTTTAACCTCCTGAAACCCCGGTTCTGGAATTTGGTGCAGATCACGCCGGATTTGTACAAATTTTGCCACCGTCATCGTCCTGTTCCTTTCTGATCCAGTTTGGCCGCCGCCCGGCGAAACGTCTCAATAAAGCGGTCAATCTCCGGCTGCCGGATCGTCAGCGGAGGCAGCAGGCGTACGATCGTTCGCTGGGTGACATCGACCAAAACGCCGTCTGCCAACAGTTGTTTCTGCAGCGTGCTGACTTCTTCGGCAGAAGCATTCATCACAATGCCGATCATCAATCCTTTGCCCCGCACCTCTCGGTATAGGCCGGGCCGTTCGGCGGCAAGCCGCTCGAGCGATGTCCACAGATATGCCGAGGAGCGTTCCATGTGCTGGCGGAATCCCTCTTCTTCCAGCACGTCAAGTACCGTGTTCCCCAGAGCGGCACTAAGCGGAGATGGCGCGAAGGTACTGCCGTGGTCGCCCGGCTGAAAGAGATCCATCAGCTTTTCGCCGGCAATGATCCCGCCAAGCGGCAAACCGCCGCCTACTCCTTTGGCAAACAAGATCAGGTCAGGTTGGATGTGCGCGTGTTGGTAGGCAAACAGTTCTCCGGTCCGGCCAAAGCCGGTTTGGATCTCGTCCATCACGAGCAGCATCCCTTCCGCACGGCAGATTCGCTCCGCCTGGCGCAGATACTCCTCAGTGAGCGGAACGATCCCGCCGGAACCAAGCACCGGCTCCATGATCATGGCGACTGGCCGCTTGTCCCGACAAACCTGCTCAAGCTGCCCCAGGTCGTTGGCCTCCAGTTCGTAGACGGGAATGTCCGGAGTGGGAAAATCCTGGTAGACACGAGGCTGCCGGGTCAGGCGAAGGGCACCCAGGGTGCGTCCGTGAAAGCTGTTCTTTAGTACGGCGATGCCCGCTCTCTCCTGCCCCTCCCGGGTGATCCATCTGTGGATCAGCTTGATCGCCGCTTCCGTCGCCTCCGTACCGGAGTTGGTGAAAAACACTTTGCCTGGAATCGTGCGCTCAACCAGCCGTTGAGCCAGTCGAATGGCCGGCGTGTTTAAAAAGATGTTGGAAATGTGCAGGAATGCCGATCCCTGTTTTTGCAAGCTCTTTACAATCGCCGGATGGGAATGGCCCAGCAGGTTGACGGCCAGACCGGTAAACAAGTCCAGGTAGGCTTTCCCCTCCGTATCGTACAAATAGTTGCCTTCTCCTTTTGCAATGGCGATTGGCAGCCGGTTGTAGGTGGACATCAGGTATTTCTGATCAAGCGAACACCAGTCCTCCAAAGTTGCTCCTCCTCCGCGGGTCGATTACAGTTGGCGCAGTTCTTGTTTAATCTCCGTTTTTGCCTTGGTCTTCTCGTCGATTTGCTTGATCACACGCGCCGGCGTACCGGCTACGACCACATTTGGCGGAACGTCTTCGATGACGACGGCACCGGCAGCGACGACCGATCCTTTCCCTACGCGCACGCCCTCCAAAATCACGGCGTTGGCGCCAATGACCACATCATCTTCGATGATGACAGGGGTGGCCGATGGGGGTTCGATTACGCCGGCGATGACCGCACCCGCTCCAATGTGGCAGTTGTTGCCGATCGTGCCTCGTCCACCGACGACGACGTTCATGTCGATCATCGTACCTTCACCGATGACCGCCCCGATATTGATGACCGCTCCCATCATGATGACGGCGTTCTTGCCGATGGAGACCTGGTCGCGGATAATGGCGCCTGGTTCGATCCGTGCCTGCAGATTTTTTGTGTCGAGCAGCGGAATGGCGGAATTGCGGCGGTCGCTTTCCACGACGTAGTCTTCGATCTTGTCCTTGTTCGCTTCCAGTACGGGTTGAATCTCTTTCCACTCGCCGAACAGAATCCCGACGCTGCCGGCAAGAAACGCTTTGGTTGAGGGGCCAAAATCAATGCCCTCCAGATTTCCTTTGATGTGCACCTTAACCGGTGTTTTCTTTTCACTCGTTTGAATAAATTTGATGATTTCGTTGGCATCCATCATGTTCATGCCTGATTCCTCCTGTGTGCTTGATAGCTTTTCCAATCGTCATGAACGGTGATTTATAAAAAACGCAATGAGCGGCTCGCCTCTCATTGCGGATGTTTGCCGGCCGAAAAAGCCGGGGGGTCACCAATGAAATAGCGCTCCACGAAAGGTTCCCTTTCATGACAGGATGTACGTTGTTCACGCACACCCCAGCTTGTGCGGCATGGGGGGCCGGACAAACTTCGGCGCATTGGCCTTTCTTTCTTTGCCAGGACCCCCATCTCCCTTAAGGCACAAGAAATACTGATCCGCAGCGCACCTCTAATTTCATGACGATATGTAATTGTTTTTACTCTACCAGATTCCACTGACGGAGACAACAGCAGAGGGACTCGTTCTCGTCCATCTGAACCATCCGCGTCCGACTCTCGCGCCACAACTTGGCGGTAAGTTGTATAATGAAAAGAAAAGATGGAGGGATTGCCTCATGAATCACAGTCAGTTTCCTACCTGGGTATGGCGATACCTGGATCGTCTGGAGCTTTCTCCAGCCCCTCCTTCATTTGCCTTTTTGCACGCGATCTGTCGTGCACATCTGGTCACAATCCCTTTTGAAAACATCAGCAAGCTGATCTATTACCGCAGTCGGCGGCACACCGGTTCTTCCTTGCCGCCCGTGGAACTGTACGTGGAAAACATCTTCCGCTACGATTTTGGCGGAACCTGTTATACATTGAACTCTCGCTTGCTGCTGCTGTTGAAAGCGTTGGGGTTTCAGTGCGATTATACGCTTCTGGGCAATGATCACATGGCCATACTGGTTACGCTTCCCGATCTTCCCGGAGAGCGGGTTTATGTGGATTGCGGTTCTGCTGCTCCGCTGTTTAAACCGGTCCGTTTTGAACACGATCGACAAAATCTTTCGTCATTCGGCAGCGAGCAGGTTCGAATCATACCCGATCAAAAGCAGCCCGGGTATTATCGTTATCTCCGCTACCGCCGCAACGAACTGATCAGCAATCAATGGGTGTTTCATCCCGATGAAAAGAAATCGCTCGCAGACTTTGCGCCGATCATCGAGCAATCCAACCAGCCGGGAGCGCCATTCATGTCACTGCTTCGCTGTCAACTGTTTCAGCTGGACAAACGGCGCAGTCTTTCGCTGACAAACAACATTTTTACGATCCGCTACGAGGATGGAAGCGATTCGCAGATCGTGCTGGGAACCTGTGAAGAAATACAGCAGGTGCTGGCTGACGAATTCCGTCTCCCTCGTCTGCCGCTTAGAGATGCGATAGAGGTTCTGCGCGGCCTGGGCGTCGACATCTTTGCCTCACAGGAAAAGGAGAAGCACAGCTAGCGAAAACACGCGAATGGAACCCGAATGTTGTGATGAGTGGCTCTGGAAAACAAGGAGCGTGCGTACCGAATTGAATCGGCCGGGGGCGAACTGCCGCTGGCGGAAGGCGAGTTGGCCATCGTGCTGCCGCGCATTCCGCTTCATCTCTACGCGAAGATTCGCCCTCTGTTCTTCGGAGAAGCAGCCATTTTCCGCTTCACTCCGTTGCCAACCCCCAATGGAGCCGGACTGTCCGCGTCGCTCTCCCGAAGCGGGGGGGCGCAAAAGCTGCGATGCTTCGCCGTTTGTCCAGGTTGAGCCCGTATGCCTCCGCTTCGGTCTTGCTCCGCTTGGAAGGTTGGCAAAGTCGTTCGTGCGGAAAATGGCCGCTCTCCTGTCAGAACTCGCTTTGGATTCAATCTGAAGGATGTCGAGCGCATCTTGGGGTAAACAGGACAGCAAACGGTGCTGATCGAGTTTCAAAGCTCTCGCATGAAGCCTTGGCCAACGGGCATCTCCGCTCAACAGAATCATCCAGCCATCCTTGATAACATTCCTTTCACCGCAGATATCCAGTAAACCGGGAGTCTCCGCTGCAGACAGGGCGGCATGCAGGAAGGAAGATTACCCAGGCCGCGCTTGTTATACACACATCCTTAATCGGTCTCTTGACTGGCCTGTTTCGCCACCAGATAATCAGTCAAGCGGCCCACTCCGTACCAAAAAACGATGGTGGTAAGGTAAATCCACCCCATCTTGGCCGGGACCGACATCCTGTCGTAAAAGATCTCAAGAACCCAACTGGTGGGACTGGTCAGGTACAATATCGCATGCCCCAATTCCACTCCCATCAGGCTGAGCAAACATACCACCACGGCAAACGCGGTAAAGTACAGGCTGTATCTTCCAAACATTCGGCACTCCCCCATCTGTTTGTGATCGGCTGATTCCTCCTTACCTATTCTTCGACAGGCGGAAACAACTATACCCCCTTTGGTGAGCAGCCGGTCAGTTTCTTTGGATCAACACGGTTTTTGTCAGTCATAGACATAGAATCCCCGGTGGTTTGGACAAAATAAACCAAAACAAAAGGAGGGATTCAGGGTGAACGCACTACACCTCGCCGACCGGTTGAAGGAGGCGGAGAACAAAATCGCCCACCTGCGGCGTGCGATCGACTACATAAGTGAAAGGCAGGAACTAACCGATTCAATCGACATCCTGAACCGGATCATCAAAGATTATCAGGTGGAATGCGACAAGATGAAAAAGATGCTCAGCCAGGTAAACGTTGCCATTCATGAGCAGCAAGCAATGGACACGGAAAGACCACTTACACATTAAACCCTCGCGTAACCTGACCTCTTTTCAGACCATCGGAAGGTTGATACTCCCCGCTAGACACTGCCCTTGCACTCACCGACGAACGCAAGGGCAGTGACAGGTTTTACCGTTCTTTATACTGTGTCATCCTTGGATTGCAGATGAAACTCGTCTTTCGATACAATGGGGAGAAAAGGGAGGGATCTGGCTGTGGAAGAGCTGTTCTCAGCGCTTGAATATTACGAACTCTCCTGCTTGTTGACCGTTCTTGCAGGGGTTTTTGGCACTGTTCGTTCCATGGGCCCCTGTACTGTTCCCGGCCTGTTTCGCATACAGCTGCCTGCGGCCAAACTCAGAACGGCCAACATCAACCCCTTGCGGATTGAATGTTACCCAGAAACAGGAATACCCGTCAGCTCTCTCAACCTCCCGCACAGAAAGCTTGGACCAGAGGAAGACGGTGAAAATGCGCATCTTACCCTTCCCTCTGATTGACATACAATCATGTGATTGACATACAATTCGGAAGGGGGAGAATGCAGCGTGCTGTTCAAATACATTGGAGAGGCGCTGATCGCCTTCGTGAGCTTACCGCTCTTTGCTTTTCAAACTGCGGAGGGACTAAAGGCAGTGGTCGAAATCTTTGCAGAAATATCCCAGATGGCCCGTTTTAAATAGTGCATGGATTGAACAAAAGCGTGCAGGTACTGAGCATCAGTCCTGCACGCTTTCTGTTTCAGCGCTTTTCTTCCGACTGCCTCTGCATCTCGTTCCTGCGGCGCAGTCAGCGAAACCAGAAGTGATGTTCCCATACGTGGTTCCTTTTGTTCGGATATTTGCCATCGGATCGGACATGCTTAAAACGAGAGCATTGAGGAAGGAGTCGATGGGATGATCCCGGAAGAGATCAGACAACTCTTGCACGACATCAGGCTGATTGGTGGAGGAAGGGATCGTTATGATTCTCCGGATGATTGGGAAGTCATCGAAAACATTCTGGATGCGCGCAATGTGCGCGTGGATCGGGACACGCCCGATTGGGAGCTGATTCGCCGGGTACTTCTGGAAGAAAAAGAAGCGGTAAAAGAAGAGATGGATCAATTTTACTGGGATGCGTACTGGTAAGGTGGCCAGGCGCATTCTTGTTTAGTTCTGCTCACAAGCCAGCCCGTCACGATCCCGATCCAGGCGATGAGGATCTTCAGCGGGACCGCCAGCCGCCTCAAAAAACGCTTGTGCTTCCTCCTGTGTGGCGAAGTCAGCGCAATCACGATCCGGACCAGCAGGATCGTAACGCAGTGCCGGGTGCACGGATGATGGGTTTGGCTGTGTCTGCGGCTGTTGTATTTTCGACGGGTTTTTCCCAGGAGCAAAATCGGGCGGAACTGCTTCGACGTGATACCCGTCATCGCGGGCATAGTCTTCGATCGACCAGATTCCCACCCCTTCCTTTTGCGCTTGCTCTTGTATGGCGCGGTAACGGTCCACGTACTTCACATTGGGCACGTAGATGTAGGCGACGCGGGCCAATCCCTGCTGCAAAAGCTGTTCCTGTACTGAGACACCGTTGGCATAGACGTAGTACAGCAGCCGCCCGTACTTGTCCGGGCCATTGGTGACATCTTGTTCCAACTCCACGGTCGCGCCCTCGAGCAGTTCAACCACGAACGCTTTGGCTTCTTTGCCAAACGGCTGCTCCCCATGTCGCGGGTGGTGCAGTTCCGGTGTGTCGATCAACAGGAGTCGAACAGTCTCCTCTTTGCCGTCGATATTGACTTTGATCGTATCTCCGTCGATCACCTCCACCAGTTCCGCCTGCAATCGTTCGGGATGAGACAAATCATCGCGTTCTATTGCCGTCTGACCTGCTGGTTCCTTCTCCCTATCGGTTACGAGGGATGGCTGCCCTCCGCATCCCATCAACAGCAGAACAAACAAACCAGCGATGGTGACGGCTGCGGTTCTTTTCCAAGCTGACATGACATGGACACCTCTTTTCCGCTGGTTCGACATCTGAAGTCATGACTCTTCGAACAATTCCTTGGTTTTCCAGGAACTGTCGGGTAAATGCCTTTTCTTCCGAAGCGGTGCAGGAACAACGAAAGAAACGACTCTCCATGCGATTGTTCAAGCAGCGACTTGCCGCCGTAAGCCCGGTAGTCACCGGATACCTGGTCAATATCCGTCACTTTCGGCAGCCAGGAGAGGCGCAAGTACTCACCGAGAGTGGACTCAGCCTTATGCAGGTCGTAATGGTTATAGCGACCGCCCCCGCCCAGGGGAAACCCACACTGGCGGGCGATCCCCTCCAGCAAAGTGGACTTGCCCGATCCGTTTTCCCCGACGAAAAACGTTACGCTGCTGGTGCCGATGACAGCTCCTAATGGCAAAAGAAAAATCCCCCGCTAACGCGAGGGGAAAGTAGGGGGATAGTACGCTACCCCTAGCCTTTCCCTGCAAACCAGATTTTATTCACAAGTGCTGGATATGGAGGAGAACCCCCTCTCCAGTAATCGAGGAGGTGAAGCAGGTCCATGCCAAACCAAGAAGGAAAACAAGCCGACGTCATCTACAGCGTTGAGCGGGGCGTCCCGGTTGGTTCGATCGACAAATCGAAAATGCCAACGGCTGAAGAAGACGGGCAGTATCCCATTCCCTCCGCCCGTCCCGTCCCCTGGAACGAAGAGTAGACCTGAAGCTACACCAATCTGAACAGCTTCTGTTCCAGACGTTCGATTCGTTTTTGGTAGGCGGCCAGCTCTGCGCTGAACTTGTGCCGCAGCAGGCTGCTTTTTTTCTTCCGCAGCGACAAGGCCTGCTTGGCATAGTGGAGCGCTTTCTCATAATCTTTTAGCTGGTGTTCGCAGATTTTGGCCGCTTCCAGATACACCTCTTCCGGCAAATAGGAACATGTGGCCATGCACTGCTCCCAGATGCTGATCGCCTGCTGCCACTTTTTCTGTTTTTTGTAGAGATGGCCCAGTGCGATCAGCGCGTTTACCCCTACCTGCGTTCCACTCCCGGTACAGCTTTCCGCAACGGCCCGGTACCGCTGGATGGCCCGCTCCCACTGGCCGAGCGCTTCGTACCAGCGGGCAGTCTCAAACAGCTCCTCGGGTGAGACAGCGGAAGATTCGTGCGCAAGCAGCAGCTTGGAAAGATGAATGTACAGTGTGATCAGTGACAGCACATCCCTTTCATTGTGCTTCAGCACTCCTTGTATCAGGCGGGGGTCCCGCTCGTTCAGGTAGTCGAAGTAGGCGAGCGGCGCCATGTACCCCGGCACATCTTCTTCTCGCCACACGCCCAGCTTCTGCTGCTCAATCAACGACAGACGGCAGGACGGGAGGTGGTGCTTCCACAAACGTCTTGCCCCGTGCAGCAAATCGAGATGACCAAACGCCGGCAGTTGGGGAACCTCGTCCCGAATCAAGGTATGCCTCGTTTTCACCTGGGGCCAGTCAAACGCTTTGCCGTTAAACGTAACGAGATGGCTGAATTCCCTGACCGAATCGAGAAACGACTGATACAGCGCGACCTCCGCATCGGGCGCAGCCAGGAAATGCTGGCGGACAATCACCTCATCCCCTTCAACCCGACTGTAGCCAAGTAGAAAGACGGTATTGCCCACTCCTCCATTTAGCCCCGTCGTCTCCGTATCAAAGAACAGCAGTGCGTCAGCCGCAAGATTTGCCGCCGATAACGGATGGTCTGCCGAAGCCCGTTCCCAGTCCTCGATCACCTCGTACAGCTGTGCAAACCGGTACCGTCCGTGCCGCTGTGAAAGAGGATAGCGCACCTCACGTACCATCACGTACCGGTCATGGTAGATATACGGTCTTGCCGCAAGTGCTGTCCATTCGGGGAGAAACGGTATGGACCCGTCCGACATGCGTTCGACTGTGGTTGACTCAACAGTCGACTCAACAGGCAGGCCCGTCCGGTTGGCACTTCCTGGTTCCTGCTGCCATTCTTGCGGTACGGCCTCCGCTGCCTGCTTCACCTCCCGGGTAAGATGTCCTTTGAGGCGCTGCAGTTTTGCTTTAAGAGACATGCAGGCTTCCTCCCCATGCAGCTCTGAGCAAGGTCAGGGCCAGTTCTTTTTCTCCCTCTTCCGAAGCACCGGTACAGGAGGGACACCCTTTTTCACACGGACAGGAGCAGATCAGCTTTTCCGCCTCGGCCAGAATGGTGGGCATCTCCTGAAAGACCTGCTCGCTCAAACCGATTCCCCCCGGGTAACGATCGTAGAGAAAGATGGTCGGTTCACCGGAATGGACCGCTTTTCGCTGCGCGACGACGTGCAGATCCTGCGGGTCACACATCACAAACAGCGGTGCGACGTGCTTAAGGACGTAAGCCAATCCTGCCAACCCCCGTTCCGCTTCCGCCTTGCCCATTTTAGTCAGCAGCGTTTCGCGGAAACTGATCCACGCGGCATTGGTATGCAGCTCCTCTTCCGGCAGGTGAATCGGACCCGAGCCGATGTTTTCGTGCGTTTCAAACTTGATCTTTTTAAAGATGGTTGCCATGGCATGGACAGACACTTCGCCGTAGGCGTATTCCACCTGCTCCCCGCCAACCGATTCCTCCTGTTCGAGAACTTTCAACTGCACCGCCAGATTGGCGTCGGTGTAATAATCAACCTGTACTTCCCGCACATACGCTTTCTTTTCCGCATAGTCCAGTTTCTCCACCTGATACTGGACGCCCTGATGCAGGTAAATCGCCTCTTCGTGCAGCAGCGTGAGCGAACTGAAGCGGTCCATCTCCCCGATCACGCGTTCATTTCCCTGTTCACTGATGTCAATAATCACCACATTTTCCTGAGAAGCGGAGCGCAGACTGATTTCGTGAGCGGGGAACGATTCATTCATCCAGAACCACTTCCCTCTGGCGTGATGAAGAATCTGTTCGTCCGTCAGGAACTGCAGAATCTCCGTCACTTCGGCACGGCCAAATCGCTCCCCTTCCCTGAAAGGAAGCTCGAACGCAGCACACTTGAGATGATCGACCAGAATGATCAGATTGTCCGGGTTGATCCGCGCCGCTTCGGGACTTTGCCCGAAAAAGTACTCGGGATGCTGAAGCACGTACTGATCCAGCGGTGACGAACTGCCGACCAGCACGACGACCGATTCGTCCTGACGTCTGCCGGCACGTCCCGCCTGCTGCCACACACTGGCGATGGAACCGGGATAACCGGTGATCACGCAGGCTTGCAGCTGACCGATGTCCACCCCCAATTCCAGCGCGTTGGTGCTGACAACACCGAGAATCTCGCCGTTCCTGAGCCCGCGTTCTATCGCCCGCCGCTGACTGGGCAGGTAACCGCCGCGATAGCCCTGGATGGTCTTCGCCCCCACCTTCTTTTTGATCAACTCCTGCAGATACGTAAGCAAAATCTCCACCCGTACCCGGCTGCGCGCAAACAAGATGGTCTGAATCCCGCTGGTCAGAAAGGCAGCCGCCACATCACGCGCCTCCAGCGTGGCACTGCGGCGGATGTTAAGCTGACGGTTGACAACGGGGGGATTGTAAAACAGAAAGTGTTTGCGTCCGGAAGGCGCACCATTGTCGTCAACCAGAACCATCTCTTCCTCCGTCAGACGCTCGCCCAACTCCTTGGGATTGGCGATGGTGGCGGAAGTGCAGATAAACTGCGGGCTGCTCCCGTAAAAAGCGCAGATCCGTTTCAGGCGGCGGATGACATTGGCCACATGGCTCCCAAACACGCCCCGATAGGTGTGCAGTTCGTCGATTACCACATAGCGCAGATGTTCAAAAAAAGAAACCCACTTGGTGTGATGAGGCAGAATGGCGGAATGAAGCATATCCGGGTTGGTAATGACGATGCTGCCTGCCTGGCGGACCACCTGCCGAATGCTGGCCGGGGTATCGCCGTCATAAGTCTCCGTTTTGATCGGCAGTCCCATCTCATCGGTCCATGCCACCAGTTCGCTCTTCTGATCCTGCGCCAAAGCCTTCGTCGGAAACAAATAGAGTGCGCGTACCTGCGGCTCTTCGGCCAGCGCCTGCAAGATCGGCAGATGGTAACACAAACTCTTTCCGGAAGCGGTAGGCGTCACCGCCACGATGTGCTTTCCCTCCCGTACGAGTCGATACGCCGTCGCCTGGTGGATGTACAGCGAGTTGATTCCCCGTTTGGACAGGGTCTGCCGGATGCGCTGATCGAGATCGTCGGGAAATGGAGCCAATCGCGCCTCTCGCGGCGGAATCGTCTGCCAGTGGACAATCTGCTTGCCGAACCGTTCGTCTGATTTCAGCCGTTCCAGTACCTCGGCGATCTGCCGCTTTTGTTTCATCGTCATCACCTTCTTTCCTTCCACTATTGTAAGAATACACGTTCGGTATGTAAATGAAAAAACCTGGCGAACACCCAAGCGTGTTTGGAACGACCATCGCTACATGCGTCTTCTGTAAAAGATCAAATCATGTATGAGGTCCTGGAAAGCCTGTCAGGGTTTAAAGCATGGTACAGCAGTTTGCAATAAATCATGTTATGTGTGCCAGGTAATAAAAGGAAAAGCGGGCCATCAGCCCGCTTTTCCCCAGATCGGCAGTTTTACTGCTTCGTCACCAGTTCCAGTTCAACCGGAATAAACTCTTCCACTTTTTCCCCTTTGCTTACCTGGATCGCCGTTTTAACCGCCGTTTCCCCGATCAAGCCGGGTTTCTGGGCAACGGTGGCCGCCATTTTCCCTTCATTCACTGCTTTCACGGCGTCATCCGTGGCGTCAAAACCAACCACCAGCACGTCCGTTAACCCTGCTGCCTCGATCGCCTGCAGAGCGCCCAAGGCCATCTCGTCATTGTGGGCAAAGACAGCCTGAATGTCCTGCTGTGCCTGGAGAATGTTCTCCATCACGCTCAGGCCCTTTGCGCGGTCAAAGTCAGCCGGCTGCTGCGCCACCACTTTGATCCCTTCATGGCCGTCAACGGCGGAGTGGAACCCTTTGCCGCGGTCACGGGCCGCCGAGGTTCCCGGGATGCCTTCCAGTTCCACGATATTCCCCTTCATGCCCAGCTTCTGGATGATGTACTCGCCTGCCAACAAACCGCCTTTCACGTTGTCAGAGGCAATATGGGCAGCCACTTCGCCCCCTTCTGCCGAACGGTCCACGGTAATAACCGGAATATTGGCCTTGTTGGCCGATTCTACCGCCGTTACGATGGCCGCGCCATCGGTCGGGTTGATCAAAATCACATCGACCTTTTGCTGGATCAGGTCTTCCACGCCGCTGATCTGTTTGGCCGTGTCGTCCTGTGCATCCACGACAATCAAATCAACACCAGCTTCATTTGCCGCTTTTTCCGCCCCCTCCTTCAAGGTGACAAAGAACGGGTTGTTCAGGGTGGAAATCGCCAAGCCAATGGTTACCTTGTCCGCTTTGGTTTCTTCTCCCTGTGGTTTGGCATCACTGCCGGATTCCAGGCTGGACTCGGTCGAGCAGCCGGCCAGAGCTCCCAACAAAAGCAGCGAAGCCAATCCAAGTTTCCACAACTTTTTCATCTTTTTTCCCCCTTCTGCACTTGCTACTTGTTTATTTTGGATCGGTCCAGCAATACCGCCAACAGAATCACTCCACCTTTTACGACAAGCTGGTAAAAGGAAGAGACGTTGAGCAGATTGAGACCGTTATCCAACACGCCAATAATCATCGCCCCAATCAGCGTCCCTGCGATCCAACCTTTTCCGCCGGCCAGACTGGTACCGCCCAGTACGACTGCTGCAATCGCATCCAGTTCGTAGGAGGTGCCGGCTGTCGGTTGTGCAGAGTTGAGCCGGGAAGTCAGGATGATGCCGCTGAGTGCGGCAAAAAAGCCGCTGAGCGCGTACACCCAAATCTTTACTCGGCCGGTGTTGATGCCGGAAAGTCTGGTCGCCTCCTCATTGCTCCCCAGGGCATAGACATGCCGGCCGAAGGTGGAATACCTGAGGATGATCCACAAGATGACAAAAGAGATCAGCATCCAGATGACCGGCATGGGGATCTCCAGAAAGAACCCTTTGCCAATCATCGCAAAGCCATCAGGAAGCCCGGTGATCGGCCTTCCTTCGGTATAGACCAGCGTCAAGCCGCGAAACAGGGTCATCGTCGCCAGGGTGGCGATAAACGGAGCCACCTTTCCTTTGGCGATCAGAATTCCGTTGGCCGCGCCCATCAGTCCCCCGGCGGCAAGCCCCGCGAGTACGGCCAGAACCGGATCCGTACCGCCGGTCATCAGTCCGGCCGTCAATGCGGCAGACAGCGCCAGAATGGAGCCCACAGACAAGTCGATGCCGCCGGTCAGAATCACAAAGGTCATGCCGAAGGCGATCAGGGCATTGATGGATATTTGCCGCAGCACATTGAAAATGTTGCTGATCGTCAAAAAGTTGTCGCTGAGAAAGCTGAGGACGACCACGATCAGCACCAGCCCTAAAAACGGTCCCATCCGCTGCAGGATGTTTCCTCCCTGTTTCCAAAAAGCGAGCCGATCAGCTTGCATTGAGCTTCCCTCCTCCCGACGCAGCGTACATAATGTTTTCCTGTGTCGCTTCTTCCCGCAAGAACTCACCCGTGACACGGCCCTCGTGCATCACGATAATCCGGTCGCTCATCCCCAGCACTTCGGGCAGTTCCGACGAGATCATGATAATGGCCACGCCCTCTTGAACCAGCCGGTTCATCAACTCGTACAGTTCCTTTTTCGCGCCGATGTCCACGCCCCTTGTCGGTTCGTCCAGGATCAGGATTTTGGGACGGGTCGCCAACCATTTGCCGATTACCACCTTTTGCTGATTACCGCCGCTGAGTGAACCGACGGTTTTCTCCCCATCCGTCGTTTTGATGGACAACTGCCTGATTGTGTGCTCGGTCAGTCGACTTTCTTCTCCGCCCTTGACAAACCCGTATGCGGACAGGGAACCGAGGTTCGGCAGCGCCAGGTTTTCCCGAATGGATAAGGAGAGCACCAGGCCTTCCTCCTTGCGATTTTCCGTCACCAAGGCGATACCGGCGTTGATCGCATCGATCGGCCGCCTGATGGTTACCTGCCGGTCGTCGACGTAGATTCGCCCATGCTCCAGAGGTTCGACACCAAAGAGGGCTCGGGCCAGTTCCGTGCGGCCGGCCCCCATCAGCCCGGCAACGCCGAGAATTTCTCCGCTGCGAACAGAGAGCGAAATGTTGCGCAGTTTTCCCTTTACCGAAAGATTTTCCACTCGTATCCTTTCCGGGCCGGGGTCCACCTTCACTTTGGGAAACCTCTCCGTGATCTCCCGCCCTACCATCATGCGGACCAGTTCGTCCATGTTCGTTTCCCGGGCTTGTTTTGTTCCCACATACTGCCCGTCGCGCAGCACGGTAATCCTGTCGCAAATTTGAAAAATCTCTTCCATGCGATGAGAGATGTAAATCATGCCGACACCTTTTTTCTTCAGCGAAGCGATTACTTGAAAAAGTGCGTCAATCTCGCGGTTGGTCAGCGCGGCGGTCGGTTCGTCCAGGACCAGGATGTCCGCCTGCATGGACAGCGCCTTGGCGATCTCCACCATCTGCTGCTGCCCGACCGAAAGCTGCCCGACCGGCCTATCGGGATCAATCTCGATACCCAACTGTGCCAACGCGCGGCCTGCTTCTTTTCGCATCCGCGGCCAGTTGACAAACGGCGTCCCCTTTAGCCGGTATTCCCGACCAAGAAAAATGTTTTCGGCCACGCTTAGATCGGAGACCAGGTTTAGCTCTTGATGGATGATGGCAATTCCCAACCTGGCGGCAGCAGACGTCGTCATGTTGGGGACAGCTTCTCCCTTTACCTCAATCGAACCGCTGTCACGACTGTAGATGCCGCCCAGAATCTTCATCAGGGTGGATTTGCCCGCTCCGTTTTCGCCCATCAAGGCATGTACTTCACCGCGCATCAGCGTAAACTGAACGTTTTGAAGGACGTTTACACCGGCAAATGATTTGCTGATCCCCTTCATTTCCAAGAGGTATTGTGTCACGATCCTCCCCCCTTTTTCAGAAGATAACGCCTGACTGCAGGATCACGTTGGCATATGGCGTACATTCTCCGGTGCGTATGACCGCCCTGGCTTGCTTGGTCATCTCTTTCAAGTCGACGTGAGAGACAAATTTCTGTTCTGCGCCCTGCAGCAATTCCTGGCCGCTTTGCAGCAGCAGGCCGTTTTTCTCCTTTGCCTCGTGGGCCCAATACGCTTTCTCCACCTGCATCTCCGTGAGTACGGCGGCAAGGGTCTCCAAAAACGATGGCGTCCCCGGGGTAAGGGCGAGATCGATCCGCTTCACATGTGAAGGAATCGGCAGGCCCGCATCGCAGATGACGATTAGATCCGTATGGCCCAATTCGCTGATAACGCTGGAGATTTCACTGTTCAAGATTCCTATTTTTTTCACTGTTTTCACCCTTGCTTCTGTTGAAACTGTTCCACTTCTTCTCTTGTGGGCATCCCCTGCTGTGCCCCCAGTTTGGTCACGGCCAAAGCGGCTGCTTTGTTGGCAAAAGATACTGCCTCGGCCACGGTTTTCCCCGTTGCAAGCGAGTATGCGACGGCAGCGTTGAAGGAGTCGCCGGCACCGGTGGTATCCACCACCGGCACGCTGCAGCCGGGCACGACCTGAAGCCCTCCGGCCTTCGTCAGAAAGGCGGACCCCTTCGCGCCAAGTGTCGTGATTACCGTCTCCACCCCTCTGTCCAACAAGGCCCTCATCGCTGTTTCCAAGTGCCGCTCATCAGACGCATCCACCCCGGACAGTAGCGCCAGTTCCGACTGATTGGGAATGATTACATCTACGTTGGCCAGCAGCCGATCAGGCAGTTCCCGGGCGGGAGCGGGATTCAGGATGACCCGCTTTCCATGCCGCTTGGCCGCCTCAGCCGCATACACCACGGTTTCCAGCGGGATCTCCAGCTGCAGCAGCATGACGTCAGCGGCCTGGATCAGCGATTGATGGGCATCGATATCTTCCGAACGACAGCGAGCGTTGGCTCCCGGAACCACGACGATACAGTTGTCCCCCTGCGAAAGCAGGATGGACGCAATCCCAGTCGGAGTACCTTCCACAATTTTCAGGGCACTGGTGTCGACGCCCTCCTGCCGGAGAGCCTGCAGCAGTTGGCTGCCAAAAGCGTCGTCACCAATGGCACCGATCATGGCTGTCTCAGCGCCCAGCCTGACAGCGGCCACGGCCTGGTTGGCCCCTTTCCCCCCGGGGATGAAATGGGCATTGCTGCCAGATACGGTTTCCCCCATCTTCGGCGGCCGCTCTGCCTCCACCACAATATCCATATTGACGCTGCCCACGACAACAATGCGGGGACCTGCGTTCATCCTCTCACCCTCTTTCTCGTTGAATCCCGTTGAATCAACCGGACCTCCAACTCGAACAAGCCTGGATTGGTATCACCGGTTTTAATCTTTTTGATCAGGACCTCGGCGGCCATCGCCCCCATTTCGTAAATGGGCTGGGCAACCGTGGTCAGCTCCGGTTCGGCGATCTCGGTTAGCGAGATGCCGTCGAACCCACAAACGGCGATTTGATCCGGTACGGCAATTCCCTTTCGCTTCAATCCCTTCAGCACGCCCAGCGCCATCAGGTCGTTGCCGGCAAAGATGCCGTCGACATCAGGATGTAAACGAAGCAGTTCCTCGACTGCCTGCAATCCCCCGTCAAAGCGGAAAGATCCGGGGACCATCAGGCTGGGAGAATACCATGGAAAGCCCTTGACCGTCTCCTCATAGCCGCGCAAGCGCTCTCTGGCGGTGATCAGCTCTTGCGGCCCATAGATGTGGGCAATCTTCTGGCAGCCGATGTCGAGCAGGTGCTGCACAGCCATTTTGGCCCCTTCGTAGTTGTTGCATCGAATCACGGTGCACACCTGGTTGGCCACAGCGCGGTCAAGAATCACGAACGGCAGGCTGCTTTGCTTCATTTGGACAACCTCTTCCTGACCAAGCGTGTTGGAAGCAAAGATGATGCCATCCACGTACTTTTTCCGGAGCACCTCGATGTACGACTTCTCCTTCTGCCCCTGATCGTCGGAATTGCACAAAATCACAGTAAACCCCAAACGCTGGGCAGCATCTTCGATCCCTCTGGCCAGCTCCGGGAAAAACGGATTGGAGATGTCCGGCAAGATCAAGGCGATCGTCCCCGTCTGCTTTCCGGCCAGTCCTCTGGCGACCGCATTTGGCTCGTACTGGAGCTGCTGCATTGCCTTTACCACTTTTTGTTCCGTTTCCTTGTTCACATAGCCGTTTTTGTTCAGTACTCTGGAGACAGTTGCCACCGATACTCCGGCCAGCTTGGCCACATCGCGAATCGTCGCCATTCCTTTCATCACCACGTCCATATGTAACCGGTTACACATCAGACAAAAAAATAATGTACAAACCTGATAATCATTATATGTAACCGGTTACCTATCTGATGTCTCTACTATACCCCTGCCCGCTTGTCAGTGTCAAGGCTCTCTTCTCTTTCCCTAAAACAAAAATGAGGGCGGCACCCGCCTCCCTCTCAGCGTGTAGACAAAGGGTGTCTGGATAGGGAAAAGCAGCCATTTTCCTCTTCACGGAGCCGAACTGTCCGCGTCGCTCTCCCGAAGCGGACGGGCGCAAAAGCAGCGCTGCTGCGCCGTTTGTCCAGGTTGAGCCCGTATGCCTCCGCTTCGGTCTTGCTCCGCTTGGCAGGTTGGCAAAGTCGTTCATTCGGAAAATGGCTGCTCTCCTGTCCGAACTCGCTTTGGATTCAATTTGAAGAATGTCGAGCGCATCTTGGGGTAAAAAGGACAGCAAACGGTGCTGACCCAGTTTCAAAGCTCTCGCATGGGACGGAGTGTGGGCGTTTTTTCGCCAGCGAACGGGTTTGGCCAACCTGCCGGCGAAACGGCGTATCCGCAGGGAAATCGCAGCGGCAACAGCATCACGTCGCTGCGGGACATCGTTTTGCCGCTGCCCCTGTGGAGCGATCCTGGACTGCTTCTTTGCTGGTGATCACGCTTTCTGTTCGTTTTCCCACTGTCTGAGCACCACGCGGCGGATTTTGCCGGAAGTGGTTTTGGGCAAGTCGGCCACAAACTCCACCTTTCGCGGGTATTTGTACGGAGCCGTTAGCTGTTTTACGTGGTCCTGCAGCTCGCGTACAAGCTCTTCGGAGCCAGTGTGCCCTTTTTTCAGCACCACAAATGCTTTGACCACGTGTCCACGCTCCGGATCGGGACTGGCTACGGCTGCACACTCGGCGACAGCCGGGTGCTTCACCAGCGCGTCTTCCACCTCGAATGGTCCGATGGTATAGCCACCGGAGATAATGATATCGTCGGCACGCCCCTCAAACCAGATGTAGCCGTCTTCATCCATCCGCCCCTGATCTCCGGTCACGTACCAGTCGCCGCGAAAGGCACGGGCTGTTCGCTCCGGATCATTCCAATAACCTTTGAACAGCGCTACCATGTTCCGGTCAATGGCGATGTCGCCGACCTCTCCAGTCGGCAGCGGATTCCCCGCTTCATCAATGATGGCCACTTTTACCACGGGAGAAGGGCGGCCCATCGAGCCAGGACGCGGTTCCATTCCGACGAAGGTGCCGACGAGCAGGGTATTTTCCGTTTGTCCGTACCCGTCCCGCACCGTCACGCCAAACACCCGCCGGAACCTGTCGATCACCTCCCGGTTCAGCGGCTCTCCGGCGGAGCAGGCCGAGCGAAGCGCTTTCAAACGGAATCGTTCCAGATCAGAGACCTTGGCCATCAGCCGGTATTCGGTGGGAGTCGCACAGAGAACCGAGATCGGGTACTGTTCCAGCAGCTTCAGGTACGTTTCCGGGGAGAACCTGCCTCGATACACGAAGGCGGCAGCCCCTCTGCCCAGCACGGAGACGAACGGGCTCCAGACCCACTTGGCCCAGCCGGGTCCGGCGGTAGCCCAAACAAGATCGTCTTCCTGCACGTCCAGCCAGTGCGTCGCTGCCACCGCCAAATGGGCCAGCGGCCAGCCGTGCACGTGCATGACCCCTTTCGGTCCGCCTGTCGTCCCCGATGTATAGGATAAAAAGGCCAGTTCATCGGAACGAGTGTTGGCGTTGGGAAACGTGTCGTCCGCGTGTTCCAGCAGCCCTTCCAGTGAAAGCCAGCCTTCTGCCTCGGCAGCGCAGGCGATGAATTGACGCAGTGTCGGACATGTGGAGCGTATCGCGTCCACCTCGCCAATCACACCGGAAAAACCGATCACCGCCTTGGCACCGGCATGATTGACGCGGTATTCGATATCCTTACTTCTCAGCATCTCCGAACCAGGCATCACCACGGCACCAAGCTTGAGCAGGGCCAGGTAAATTCCGTAGGCCTCCTGCCCTCTCGGCACCAGCACCAGTACCTTGTCTCCACGCTCAATGCCGAGCGAATGCAGTGCATGGGCGATACGGCTGGAGTAAGCGGCCAATTCGGCATAGGTCAATGTGATGGATGAGTCCTCCTCGCTTGCCACGATCAGCGCAGCCTTGTCGGGATGAGCCTGTGCGTATTCATCAACCTGTGCCGCAAAATTGTAATAATCAGGTATTTTCAACGCAACTTGCTCAACTGCCGGCTTCTCTTCCTTAAACACCTGAACCCCTCCTTTTGTTGATTTCGTAACTACTTCTCCTTCTTTATGAATATTCCCTCTTTATTTACTAATCGAATGATTCAAAATATATATCTGCTGCAAGTCGCCTGCTGACGAGCGACAAAAAACCATCGCCCGGTCAGAGTCCGAACGATGGCAGGTTTGTGTGCTCGTCCACACTGCGTTAAAATCTGGATGAAAACAACTTTCGTTCCCAGTCGCTTACGTACAGACAGTATTTGTCCCATTCGGTCCGCTTGATCTTGATGAACTCTTCCCAGATCGAGCGGCCAATCGTCTCCGCCAGAATCGTATCTTCCGCCAAACGGTTAATCGCTTCGTACAGGTTTCGCGGAACCCAGAAAATGCCTCTTTCCTTCAACTCGATCTCGCTCATCTTGCTGACGTCCCCATCGATCGGCTCGCCCGGATCCATGCGGTGCTGGATTCCGTGAAGACCAGCAGCGACCAAACAGGCTGAAAGCAGGTATGGGTTGCAGGTTCCATCTGCACCACGGTATTCGAACCTTCTGGCCCTTCGCTTCTCCGGGATGCGCACCAGCACCGAGCGATTGCCGGCACCGTAGCAAATATGGGCTGGTGCCCACGACCCTGGCTGCATTCTTTTGTACGAATTGATACTCGGGGCGCCAATTGCCACCAGAGAAGCACCGTGTCTTAACAGGCCGCCGATAAAGTGATACGCTTTTTCAGACAGATCCAACCCGCGCTCGTCGGCGGTATCTTCAAACAGGTTTTCGCCAGATTCGTCGTACAGACTGATGTGTACGTGCAGTCCGCTGCCGGCCAGGTGCGAAAAGGGTTTGGGCATCAGGGTCCCGATCATCCCGTGGTCCCTCGCTATCTGCTTGTACAGGTGGGCAAACGTGACCTGGTCGTCAGTGGCCTTTAAAGCCGGCGCGTACTTCAGATTGATCTCCAGCTGTCCGGGTCCGTATTCGCTGGAGATTTGTTCCGTCTTGACCCCCATCGCCTCCAGCGCGTAGACGAATTCCTGGATG
This sequence comes from Brevibacillus sp., assembly GCA_017656235.1. Taxonomy (GTDB): domain Bacteria; phylum Bacillota; class Bacilli; order Brevibacillales; family Brevibacillaceae; genus Brevibacillus_E. Next base: position 102,846 of record JACDOF010000001.1, on the reverse strand, counting down.
AACGCCTCCTGAATGTCGACGCCATCAGTGGAGAAACAGTGACTGGGATCGGCGGGCAAAAGACCGTTTTCACTTTCTTTCAACAGGTAGGCCTCCTGTTCAAATGCCAAGTACAGTTTTCCTCCGATTAACGACTCCACTTCCTTAAGCAAACGTTTCAGTGCGCTGCGCGGGCACCCCTGCCACGGTTCACCGTGAACGTCTACCAGGTCGCACAGCATGCGCGCTGTTTTTTTCCGATAGGGGACGATGGCAAACGTCGCCGGATCGGGAACCGCAAAAAAATCACCGTCATTCGGTCCGTAACCGGGATTGGGAATGTACTCGTCAAAACAGTCGAAGCTCATGATCGCCGTACTGAAGTTAATCCCGCGCTCCATCGCTTCTTTCAGTTGGGCTGGGCGTACGGTTCTTCCCCTTGTGACCCCCGCGTAATCCAGAAACTCAACCCGGATAAATTCGATGTTCTCTTTTTCGACTGTTTCCAGCACCTGTTCTTTTGTCATCATAGCTCCTCAACACTCCTTTTTTGCAGCCTGCTCAGGACGGTCCAGGTCAGCAGTTTGACACCCAGCGGCAGAATGGCGTCATCAAAGCTAAACTGCGGATGATGCAGGTCATAGCACGGTGTATCCGCCTTGCGGATGCCCAGGCGGAAGTAAGTGCTCGGCACCAGATCGGCAAAATCGCCAAAGTCATCCGCTCCCATCGAAGGCGCCTGCAGCAGGTGTACCGCATCTATACCCAGCAATTCTTGCGCACTTTTTTCTACACATTGAGTCAACCGCTCATCGTTGATCACGGGCGGGATGCCGTCCGTATAACTGACGCTGGCGCGTGCTCCGTGCGACCGTGCGACACCTGCGACCAGTTCGACCAGCCGTTCCTTCACCTTCTGCCTGGTCTCGACGGCTACGGCCCGCACGGTTCCTCTCAGGATGACGCGGTCCGCGATGATGTTGCTTGCCTCCCCTCCCTGGATTTGTCCGACATGAACAATCACCGGTTCGGTCGGATTGTTCTCCTTGGTGACCAGAAAGGAGATGGCCTGTAAGACTTGTACGGCCACTGCAATGGCGTCAACGCCTTGATGAGGGCGGGCGCCGTGTCCCCCTCTGCCGACGATTTCGATGGTAAAATCGTCACAAGAGGCGGTCATTGCTCCGTACCTTACACCCACTGTTCCAAACGGCAAGTGAGGCCACAAGTGCAGGGCGAGCATCACGTCCAGACGAGGATTGTCCAGCACTCCCTGGCTGATCAGCCGCTTGGCAGCACCGTTTGCCTCCTCTCCCGGCTGAAAGATACAGCGAACCCGGCCGCGAAGATCCCGCCGGCGTTGAAACAGTTCGCGGGCGGTTCCAAGCAAGATGACGGTGTGTCCGTCATGTCCGCAGGCATGCATCACGCCCGGATGTCGAGAGGAAAAGGGAAGCCCCGTCTGCTCCTGGATGGGAAGCGCATCCATATCTGCGCGCAGTCCGATCGCAAGCCCCTCTCCCCGCTCTCCGACAATCTCCACAACGACTCCCGTCTCTCCAACCCGCCGGTATGGAATCCCCCACTCCGTCAGGCAGGCTGTGACCGTTTCACAAGTTTTGTACTCTTGAAAAGACAGTTCCGGATACATGTGCAGCTGCTGACGGATTTCCGTCAGTCTGCGGACAAACGCTTCGCTCAATACCAGTTTCTCGCTCGCTTTCATCCCGTTTCCCCTTCCCAGCCACTACTGCGCAGATTGCCTCCGCCATGTTCGATGTGTTTATGAACGGTCTGCTTGCGCATTAGAAACGTTCTGTGGTTGTGCCTTGCTGAATCGCTTGAACAACAGGTACAAAATCCCCATCCAGATCGCCCCGCGGACGAGCGACATCGGCGTGCCGACAAATGTTCCATAACAAATGATGCCGATCCCGATGAACCCCAGTACCGGAAACAGCGGGTAGAGCGGCTGCCGCCACGGCAGACTGGCCACTTCCTGCTTGTGATGCCTGCGATAGAGCAGGGAGGCAATCAACGCGAGCGACCAGGAGACCATCCAGGCGAGCACCAACTGCGTCGAAAGTTCCACGTACAACAGGTCGGGGTTCACGATGCCCAGCACGACCATACCGACAGAGCATGCCCAGACCGCGATGATTCCGTAAACCGGTGTCTTCGTCCTGGGGTGCAGGTAGCCGAAAAACGACGGCAGATAACCTTCCCGGGCCTGGGCGAAAAAGATGCGTGAGGATGCGTACAGCGTCCCCATCAGGATACAGGTGGCGGCGGCGATCCAGGCCGTCAGGTTCATAACGAATGCGCCCGCAAAACCGAACACCTGACCCGCAGCTTGCGTAAACGGAGAATCATCCATCGAAATCTGATCCCATGGAATGAGCCCCTGCAGGGTAATTTGGGCCAATGAATAGAGCACGAGAAAGGTGATGCTTGACCAGATCAGCGCTCTTGGCAAATCACGCGGGTTTTTGCACTCACCTCCGGCTGTTGCCAGCGTAACTGCTCCCAGGTAAGCATAGGTTCCCAGAGGTATAGCCGCCCAAAAGCCTTCCAACCCGTATGGAAAGAGCGGCGCAAAGTTGGCGGGCTGCAAATCTTTTAACCCGACTAGTGAAAAGATCGCCATCACAGCTGTCATGATCAGGACCAGGTATAGTTGGGTTCTGGCCGCAATTTCGGTTCCGAGAATATTGAGGAGTGCAAACAACGTCAGAAAGAAGACGGAAAAGGCCACAACCCACCCCTCTCCTTCCAACTGCGGAAAAAACCACATCGTGATCTTCCCCAGCGCAAGTCCGGTACTGCCGCCGGCAATGACCCAGCCGACCGCAAACGTGAAGCCGGACAAGAACCCCCACCAACGCCCCATCATGCGCTCCACCCACAAGGACATTGCGCCGGCATTGGGCATACCGACTGCCATCTCCCCGAGAGAGAGCATCAAGAACAGTTGGGAAAGCCCTGCCACCAGATAGGCCAGGATTGCTCCTGGACCCGCCGTTGCGATTCCCTGTCCCATCAGAAGGAAGATGCCATCTCCGATAACCGCTCCTACCCCCAGGGCCCAGATGTGCCGGTAGCCCAGTTTTCGCTCCGGAGCCAATGCCAACATGTCTTTCTTGTCGCTCATGTTCCGCCCTCCTTAGCTGACTTGGTATACGCGCTGAAAATTGCCGTACAGGACCATCTCACCGATACAGCGCGCCGTCTCGGCATCCATGTAATCAGCGGCAACCCACTCGTTTAGCAGCCGTTCAAAACATTCCTTGAACAAGTGCACGCCCAACCAGTTCATCTCCGGTACGGTAAACGCATCGGAACCGTACATCACCTTGTCAAAAGGCGCAAATTCAAACACCTGCGAAAGAATGCGCCGCACACCGTGACCGGCAAACGGATTCTGCAAAGAAACATCGAGATAAACCCGGGGCAGGACGCTGACGATAAACGCAGCTTCTTCGATCCACGGGTAACCGCCGTGGACCAGATGCACTTTGGTTTCCACGTATTTTTTGTCCCGCAAAAGTGAAAGCAGGAAGCCGGGACTGGCTTTCGGCAGCACCACATCGCCGTCGCCGATTCCGGTGTGGATATGCATCGCCTTGTCCGCCTCCGTGCATTCTTCCAGCGCTACGTGCAGACAGTAGTCACGGATCGCCTTCACTTCCGCCCGCTCATTAGCCTGAAACAACGGCCACTGCTCACTGGCCGCGGCTTCATCTTTCTCCCCGATCTGAAGTCCGCTGCGATAAGCGATAATCGACTTGAGCCCGATTACCTCTTCCCGCTTCAGGGCAGCCCTTAGATCAGCCCGGAAACGCTCCAGGAACTCACCAAAACTGGCCGTTTCTGTACGCAGCCGCACCATCACCGGCTCAATTCGGTAAACCTCCCAGATTCTCGCCCCGCACAAGTCTGCGTACGCTTTTTTGTCAAGCATCGGCACGGGGTAACCAAAATCCACGACCAGACCGCTAATCCGGGCGTCTTGAAACAGCGCCCGCGTATACTGACGGAAGTCTTCCGCCCGCTCGTTGCGCTGGCGAACCACCTCCTCCACAGTCGGGTCACAACCAAAATATCGGGCGAGCCGGTTGATCAGGATTTGCATCCACATGTTCGTACCCGGAAACGGCTTTCGACCGGAGTGGGAAGATGGTGCCGGCAGGAACGGGATAACCGCCAGCGACAGCTTGCGCACAAATTCCTCCGGACGGTACGGCTCCTCATTGGCCACATACGGGTGGCAGTGCACATCCACGACCTGCACATCCTGTAACGATACGTGTGACATGAATGACCCCCTTGTTCGATATTTGTCACCCGTTTACAAGCAATATTGATGCCAACCACCTATTTCAGGAATCGTCCAAGCATTCTCTCATCTCATCCCATTTTGCAGTATCAAGAAAATGCAAAATATTTTGCAAACGAAAGATTTTTTTCGCAATATTTTTTCCCCTTACAACTTCACTCCCTTACCTCTACCAAACAAAGCTCTTCTCGTCAGCCCAATTGCTTGGTATGATGAAAGCAGAAAGCAGCACTCTCCCACCCCTGTACCGAAAAATATTTTTCTTATTTTTTTTGCGATGCGGAGGTGATACTCGTTGTTCGACGCCATTCCTGCCCTCAAACTTCAGGAAGTGTGGCATTCCTGTTTCGACAGCATGATTCTTACTGATATCCAGGGGGAGGTTCTCTCATTAAACCGCTCCGCGCGCCGCTTGTTCTCATCCGATCCGGGCAAACTTCTGGGCAGTTCCATCTTCGAACTGATCCCCTCGGAGGAACTGAAAAAATGCTGTCAGACCCGAACCAGCAAAACAGGGATTGCGCTCTCTCTCGGAACACAGCAGTTGATCGCCAACATCCTGCCGGTCAAAATATCTGAAGATTGCGTTTTTTTGCTGCTGATCTTGAAAAACATCACGCAGATCCAACTGCTTCACCAGCAGCTTCAGCAGATGAACGAAATCAATCACTTGTACGATACGATGCTTGACCAGCTCGATGAAGGGATTTGCGTCATTGACCAGCAGGGAAAGATTCTTTTTTACAATCGGAAAATGGGAGAGATTGACGTGTTGGAACCGGAAGCGGTAAGGGGCAGACGGGTAACGGAAGTCTGGTCATTGGATGAGACTGCCAGTACGCTGCTGACAGCTTTCAAAACGGGTAAGACATTAAGCCAACGGGAAACACACTTTACCCGCAACGGAAAAGCGGTTACCACCCTGTCACGCACGATTCCGCTCTTCCTTGGACCCAAAAAGGTGGGAGCGATGGAAATCGCCAAGGACATCACCGAACAAAAAAAGCTGACCGAAACGATCATGCATCTGCAAAAGCAGAACGTCACAGAAGGGACAGAGAAACCTTCAGCCGCCGTAAAAAACAGCAGCACGCGGTTTCTGTTCTCCGACATCGTCTATAAGAGCCGGGAGATGGCGCATACCGTAGAGCAAGCGAGACGGGCCGCACGTTCACGATCCAACATTCTGATTGTTGGAGAAACGGGAACAGGCAAAGAAATGTTTGCGCAAAGCATTCATAACGAGAGTCCGCGCAAACATAAACCGTTCATCGCCCAAAACTGTGCAGCTCTGCCGGAGTCCCTGCTGGAAGGATTGCTGTTTGGCACAACAGTGGGGAGCTTCACCGGAGCGGTGGACCGAGCCGGTTTGTTTGAACAGGCACACGGCGGAACGCTGCTGTTGGATGAAATCAACTCGATGGGAACCGACTTGCAGGCCAAACTGCTGCGAGTGCTGCAGGAACGGAAAACGCAGCGGTTGGGATCGTCCAAAGTGGTCGATGTGGATGTGCGGGTTATCGCGACGATAAACGAAGATCCACTGGACGCCATCGCCAAGGGGAGACTGAGGGAGGATTTGTACTATCGGCTCAGTGTGGTCCATATTGTCATCCCCCCGCTCAACAGTCGGAAAGAAGATATCCCCGTGCTGATCGACTACTTTCTCAAAAAACACGCCAGAGCCCTTGACGTGGACGTGAAAGGGTTGGACCCTGACGTTTATCAGTTTTTCCTCCAGTATCACTGGCCGGGAAATGTCCGGCAGCTGGAGCACACCCTGGAGGGAGCCCTCAATCTGGTCTACGACGAAGCATTCATTACGATCAACCACTTGCCGCCTGCGCTCAAAAGCAAAATGATCCAGCAGGTGCAGACACAGCCGCCAATAAAATCACCTGCCCGCCTCACCGGTACGCTGCCGGAGCAAATCGAACAGTTGGAGCGGCACTTGATCGAACAAGCCCTGCAGGAGGCACGGGGGAATATCACCAAAGCAAGTGAGCGGCTGGGCATTTCACGCCAAAATCTCAATTACAAACTGAAGAAGTACAATCTGCTTTATCCGCGTCAGACAGGGGATCGGGTTAATGACGGCCATCTGTTCAGATGAAAAAGAGCACCCGCATGGGTGCTCTGAGTCATTTTCCTGAAAAATCTTGGGAATCCATTAATCCAAACTCTTTTTTAAACGCATCGTAATCCAGCTCCAGCAAATCACAGCAATGTTTCACTTTTTCAAAAAAATTGGCCGTATCCTCATCAATCGGTTGATCCCGTTTAAAGGAATACACGTTCAGCAAGTCAAATAGCTCGGACACGATCTTAACCCTATGCACTCGATCCATGCAAGCCATCACCCTTCCCCAGATGTCGGCGACAGGGAGCTGCCACGTGGCCGCAAAGCCGTCGCCGCTTGTGCACACTTGGTCTCCTCTCTCATTATAGATGATTTACAGAGGAGTAACCAGACGGCCAACTGGAGAGCCGATGATGACTCCGTCTTTCATCACGGTTTGGCCGCGCACGATCGTGGCTACCGGCATGCCGGTGCCTGAAAAGCCGTCAAACGCTGTGATTTTGCTTTTGCTGCGCAGGTTTTCCCGGTTGATTGTGTAGCGCTTTTCCATGTCGACAATCGTAATGTCGGCATCTGTTCCTACCTGCAGCGAACCTTTTTGCGGGTAGATGCCAAACAGTTTGGCTGGATTCTCGGACAGGACCGCGACGACTTGCTGCAGGGTCAGCTTCTTTTCATGAACGGCGTTCAACAGCAGTGGTGCAAGCGTCTCCACCCCGCACATGCCGGCAGGGATCGACCAGAGATCGCCGTCTTTTTCCTCCTCCGTGTGCGGCGCGTGGTCGGAGCAGACGACAGAGACCACGCCTTCCGCAATGCCGCGCCACAAACGCTCCTGATCTTTCTTATACTTGACAGTCGGATACACTTTCATGGCCGGACCAATCCTGGGGTAGTCTTCGTTGCTGAGAAACAGATAGTGCGGACATGTCTCTGCCGTAACCGGATAGCCTTCGGCCTGGGCTTGTTTCACCAGATCAACCGCTTCACCTGTGCTGACGTGCAGAATGTGCAGGCGTGCGCCGGTATGTTTGGCAAAGGCGATACCTGTCTGGACCGTGACCACTTCTGCCAGATTGGGGCGTGCTTCCAGGAATGCCTCGTAATCACGCCGTCCGCTCCGCTCCACCTGTTTCGTCAAATGGTGGATGATATCGCTGCTCTCGGCATGAATGGCCAAAATCTGTCCGGTCTTGGCCACTTCCCGGAAGATCTCAAGCACTTCCCCGTCCGTAAATGGAGGGATGACATCTTCCATGCCCACCTTGTAGTTGTAAACAAGCTGATAGGTTTTGCTGTTCACTGCATATCCCCAGAAAAACTTAAACCCGATCACACCTGCTTCATGCAGGGCCTGAATATCCCGCAGGTTGAGATGCCCAAGGCAGATCGCCCAGATGCCAAAATCGACGTGTGCCTTTTCCTGCAGGTTTTTTACCTGTCTGTGGAAGTTTTCCACATTATTCAGCGGCGGATTGGTATTCGGCATTTCAAAAATGGTGGTAATCCCGCCGGCTGCCGCCGCCTGCGTGGAGTGAAAAAAGTCTTCCTTGTGTGTCGCCCCCGGATCGCGGGAATGGACGTGTACATCGATCAGGCCGGGCAGGACGTAGCACCCGGAAGCGTCCGTCTCTTCCCGCGCCGTTCCGCCCAATGCTTCAGCCGTGACAGCCGCAATTTTTCCATCTTTCACATAGACATGCGCCTGGAAAATCTGGTCAGTCGTAACAATCATGCCATTGCGAATCACGTGGTCCCACTGCACTTGCATCAGCCCTTTCCCACTTTCTCTTTCACGTGCGCACCTGACCATTTCATGATCTCTTCTTCCAGCAAGGCAACTCCTGCTGCAATATCCTCCATCGCCGTATACTCATCCGGATGATGACTAAGTCCATCGGTTGAGGGAACAAAGATCAGGCCTGTCGGACACAGCTTGGCCATATTCATCGCGTCATGTCCCGCTCCACTGCTCATGTGAAGATAAGAGAACCCCAGTTTTTCACAGCTATCCGCGATCGATGCGGCTACGGCCGGATCGAGATGAACCGGATGTTCTTCACTGAGCAGGTGCCAGTCAATCTCCAACCCACGTTCCTCCTTGACCGCTTCAAACGCATACATCAGCTTTTTCAACACGACTGCCTTGGATGCTGGAGAACAACCGCGAATATCCACTTTTAATTCCACCGAATCGGGGATCACATTCATGGCACCAGGCTTCACTTCACAGACGCCAATGGTGGCAACCGTTCCGTGATGCGCCTCTTCTTTTGCCGCCAGTTCCAGCTCAAGAACGATCTCTGCGGCCCCGGCCAGGGCATCCTTGCGCAGGTGCATCGGAGTCGTACCGGAGTGCGACGCTTTCCCTTGTACAACTACCTGCAGCCTGGTAGGCGCAGCAATCCCGTTCACGATGCCAATTTGCTTTCGCTCTTGTTCGAGGACGGGCCCCTGTTCGATATGCAGCTCAAAAAATACGCGCAGTTCCTCTTTCCTCCGCGCAGCCTGTTCGATCTGCGAAAAGTCAAGGGAACATGCCGCAAATGCCTCTTGAATGGAAACGCCGTCTTTATCTCGCAAGTGGGCGATCTGCTCTTTTTTCAACAGCCCGGCCATTGCCTTGCTGCCGATTGTGGAAACACCAAAACGAGAGGATTCCTCACAGGCAAAGCATATGATTTCGATGGGATGCTCCGTCTCGATCCCCTTGTCGTTCAGGCTGCGGACCACCTCCAACGCGGCGACGACACCCATTGTGCCGTCAAATCTGCCGCCCTGAATCACCGTATCCAGATGGGACCCGCAGGCCACAGCGGGAAGCTCGGGATTCCGACCTTCCCTGCGAGCGATGACGTTGCCGCATGCGTCTATTCTCACCTGCAGACCAGCCTGTTTACATAGCGTAACCAAATAGTCTCGTGCCGCCTGTTCTTCCGGCGAGTAGGCCAGCCGGATCATTCCCCTTGTCGACCGGCCGATGCGATTTATTTCTTGCAAAGTCTGTTCCATGCGTGAGACGTTCATATGCCTCTCCCTCCTTCCCCTTCCCTCTCACGTATTCTCCCGGAAACTCTCTTTTAAGCGTCAATCTTCACCTGGCCGATGATGTCGGTGATGTTCTGGATCTGATACGTCTTCATATACGCTTTGATCTCTTCGAGAATATCCAGCATCGCCGTGGGATTGATAAAGTTGGCCGTCCCGACCTGGACCGCGGTGGCCCCGGCCAGCATCATTTCAATTGCATCTTCTCCCGTCATTACCCCGCCGCATCCGATGATCGGCAGTTTGCACACCTGATGCACCTGATAGATCATGCGGACAATGATCGGCTTGATGGCAGGTCCCGAGATGCCGCCCATGACGTTGCCGATCTTCGGCTTGCGCGTATGGACATCAATCGCCATCGCCAGGATGGTGTTGGCCACGTTCAAACCGTCAGCTCCTGCTTCCTCCGCAGCAATCGCAATATCCTGGATTCTCGTTACATTCGGAGTCAGTTTGGCGATGATCGGTTTGTCTGTCACCGTCCTTACCTTGCGAATCAACTGATGAGTGATGTCGGCGTCCATCCCGAAAGCGACGCCGTTTCCTTTCAGATTGGGACAGGAGATGTTTAACTCGAGTGCCTTGACAACCTCTTCTCTGGCGATGATTTCGGCCATTTCCGCAAACTCGTCAATCGAGTCCGCGGAAATACTGGAGATCAAGGGCGTTTCGTATTTGGTATAGTAGGGAAGTGTTTTGGCCAAATAGTACTCCAGGCCTTTGCTCTGAATGCCGATGGAATTGATCATGCCAGCCGGTGTCTCACAAACCCGGGGCGTGGCATTTCCTCTTCTCGGATATTTGGTAATGCTTTTGGGCACGACCGCTCCCAACCGATTGAAGTCAATGACCTCTTCCATGTCTTCCCCGAAAGCACCAGAGGCGGGCATGATCGGATTTTTTAAGCGCAGCTTGCCAATCGATACCTCCAAGTTGAACGTCACACTCATGGAATCACAACCTTTTCCAATGGAAACACCGGGCCTTCCCGGCACACTCTGACGGTACGAAGCCCCTCTTCTTCCTGAAGATCACAAACGCAAGCGAAACAGACTCCCATTGCGCACCCCATATGCTCCTCCAGGGCAATTTCTGCAGGAATCCGCTTTTCCCGCACAATCTCTTTAAGCAGCAAGGAAAGCCGTTTGGAACCGCACACATACGCTGCTTTTATGTCGTTCTTCGCCATGATCGCATGGATGATCTCCCGTACATGTTCAACGTCACTGGTTCCTTCTTCTTCGGTCACTTTGTACACTTCAGCGCCAAAACCTTGCAAGGTCTCGGTCGCCAACAAATCATTACGCGACCTTGCGCTTAAAACGGCAACACAGCGAATCCCCTTTTCGGCCGCTTCTTGAGCCAAGGCAGCAAGCGTTGCAATCCCCACTCCCCTGGCCAACAAGAGGATGGTGTCCCAACTGTCGTGCAAGGTAAATCCTTTTCCCAACGGGCCAAATACGTCCACCTCGGCCCCGGGAGCAATCTCTGTCATGCGTTTGGTCCCCAGCCCTTTTACCAGATACAAAAATTCGAGCGTTTGCTCCCTTTTGTTGATTCGGTAAATGCTTAGCGGCCGGCGCAAAAAGGGGTAATACTCATCCGCACACCTGATGTGAAAAAATTGTCCCGGCATTACGGTCTCGCCAAGCAGGGACGAGTCAACGACCATATGCCAGTAACGCTGACTCACCTGCTTATTGCTTATAACCTGAAGTCGTACTGCTTTCATGATGTTCTCCTCCGTCAGTAATTGGCGATCATGTCCGCTTGGTTCAAACCCCTCTTCCCCTTCGTCTCGTCGTGCGTTTGTCTTCCAAGTCTCTTGTCCGTATCATCACGACAAGGCAAATCGGCCAGTCGGAACGGCAATGAACGATCTGTCCCCTTCATGTGAAGCTGTGGTTTACTAGAAATTATACTGGTTGGCGGCTGGAAGTTCTTCATCGGTTAAGACAAATACACGCCTGTTTTATTGGTGGTATGAATAAAAAACGGTCACCGCCCCACCTTACTTGGAGTCAAGTGACCGTCTTTTCAGAAGCGTGCCTACTACCCTGATTGCCGGGAATTCAGCTCATCTGCAGCAATGTGCGGCGGATCACAACCGGTTTCGCAGCATTGCTTTCAGTTTGAGCCCCAGATACAGATTGAATCGGCCTTCAGCATCATTGAGCTGAAAACCTGTTAGCTGTTCAATCTTTCGCAAGCGATATTTCAACGTATTGACATGAATGAACAGCTTTTCCGCCGTTTCTGTCAGCCCGCCGTACGCAAAATACTGCTGAAGTGTTTCCGTCAGGCTGGCATGATGGTTTTGATCATACTCTTCCAACTTCCCGATGGTTTCCTGGTAGAGGGCGAGCAGTTCCTTGTCATTGTGAAACTGCCCCAGTATTCGGTAAATCCCCAGGAAGTCGAAATGGATGACGCTGTCCCTCCCCCATGTTTTCCGGCCTACCTGAATGGATTGAAGCGCATCTTTATATCCTTGATGGATTCCCGCCAACCCCTGATAGAAGCGGCCAATCCCGATCGTGAACGTCACTTCTGAAATGTGTCTTTGCAGGTCCCGCTTCAACTGGTTGGCCGTGCGCAAAAAGTGTTCTTTCATATTTTCGCATCCGATGTGGACGCTGATGGGAAAGAGAACAACGATCTTGTCACTCCAGAAGGCGACGATGGACGACGGCTCCATTTTTTTTACCGCGTTCTCCACAATCCCGACGAGGTTCCGCTTAAATTCCTGAATCATCACTTCATCGTACTTGTACGCTTCCACAACGGAGGAAAACTGATCCACGTCCAGCACCATCACCTGGTAGTCCCTGGACAGATCCCAACCGTAGATTTTTGCTTTTTCAATGACTTCTTGTTCCCCTTTGATATTTCCGAGAAGCACTTCTGATAAAAAGTCATTCCTGTACTTCTGCTCCACGTCAATTTTCGTCTTGACTTTGAGAAACTCCAGGGCAAACAAGGGAATCGCTCTTTCCAACACATCAAAGTCGATTTTGCGGAACTCGCGCGTCGTCTGCCAACAGGTGATGTAACCGTTTATTTCTTCGTTCAACATCAAGGGACTGACGATACACGGCGTGTTCTGACCGTTCAGCTTTCTGACCATGCGCAGGGGGCGCTTCGACTTGCGCAGTTCATTGATCTGCCTTCCTGTCAGCGGCGTGATTTCATGCGGTATATCGGGGACTTCGATGAACGGCAGTTCGGCCTCCAGTGTCACCAGGTTTTCCATCACCTTGTCCAATGCCTGAACGAGCGCATCCAGCCCTTTTCCCCCTAAAGCCAGTTCGGTGATCCACTGCAGCAGTTCCCCATAATCTTCCTGTTTGGGCGCGGTGTTCTCCAATATTACATTCATCAACGGCGTAATAATGTCCAAATAGGAGATTTCCCGTTCGATTTCAATAACGGGGAAATGCAAGCGATTGGCTTCTTCCACAATCACTTCCGGAACCTGGTCAACAAAGCGGTGCGTTTTGATGGCCAACGCGGCGCTGCCTTTTTCGCTCAACTGGCTCACCAGCTTTTGCTGCGCCTCCAGGTCGTCTTTGATCGGGTACAGGCTGGTTAACAGCAAATCCTGTCCCTTCAACCACTGGATCGTATCCGGCACCTCCATCACCGTTACATGCTTGATCTGCCGATCCACTCCCTGCTCTCCAGCGACGATCCTGCACTTGGTCAACCCCCCGATGGACATGGCTTCCTTTACACTTACCCCACTGATGCCTCCCCCCCTCTACATAATGGAAAGCTCAAGAAAAACGACAGTTTTCCTTGAGCTTTTCAACAATCAAGAGCGAAATCCCTTTTCTCTTTTTTCACATGAGCAATATTCATCATTTCAAGTCCCGTACACCAAATTAGGCAAAAACGTGCTGATTTGCGGGACGTACGTGATCAGGAGCAGAGCAATCAGGGAAACAAGCAAAAACCGGGTAATTCCTGGAATCGATTCGACCATCTTCATCTTGGTTATGCTGTTGGCGACGAAGATGTTCAGCCCAAACGGCGGCGTATACATGCCAATCGCCATGTTGGTAATAATCAAAATCCCCAGGTGAATCGGGTCAATCCCCATCGCGACGGCAGCAGGATAGAGCAGGGGCGCCAGGATGACGATGGCGGACGTCCCCTCCATGAACATGCCGACAAGCAGGAGAAGAACATTGAGAAACAACAGGAACGACCACGTAGTCGTAAAGTTTTCAGTTAAAAAATGGGCAAGGGACTGCGGTACCTGGCCCACCGTCAACAGCCACCCAAAAGTGGAGGCCGCAGCTACCAGGATCATCACCTGGGCGGATGTGACAGCCGAAGAGAGACACAGCTGATACAATTTTTTCAAATCAATCTCCCTGTATACAAACATTCCGATGAAGATGGCATAAATGGCGGAGACACCGGCAGCTTCCGTAGCTGTAAACACACCGAGATAAATTCCACCCAGAATAATGATGGGCACCAGCAATGCCCAGCTGGCACTCTTCGTGCTCTCCCAAAGCTCCGGCAAGGGAGCCCGCTCCTGACGGGGCAGCTTGTTCATTTTGGCGTACAACCAGATGTAAAGGAGGCCCACACACCCAAACACGATCCCCGCTGTCAATCCAGCCATGAACAGCGCCCCGACCGAAGTATTGGTGACGGTGGCATAAATAATCAAGGTAAGACTTGGCGGAATAATCAGCGAAATGGAGCCTGTGGACGTGATCAAGCCGCTGGCAAAGTTTTTGGAATATCCCTGGCGCAAAAGCTCCGGATACATGATCTTCCCGATCGCGATTACAGTGGCAGGCGACGAACCTGACAGAGAACCGAAGAACATCGACGCCACATGCGTTGTCATCGCCACCCCGCCGCTAATATGGCCGACAAGCGCTCGGGCCCACCGCAAGATCCGGGAGGACAGCCCGCCCACATCCATCGCATTGGCTGCCAAAATAAAAAACGGCATGGACATCAACGTAAACCTGTCGATCCCGCCAAACAGACGCTGTACCATGATCAACGGGTTGGTGTCGGTAAACAGCATCATCGCAAGCGAAGTGGAAAAGGAGACAGCGGCAAAGATGGGAACACTGATCAATAGCAGGACAAATAAAAGGACAATAAGGAATAGCGTCACGTCATTCACCTTCTTTCCCGTTCATGTCATGGTCAGCCTCTTGCGTGTTTCTCCACGCCTCCACAATATCCGCCGCATAGCGGATTATCATCAAAAGGGCGCCAATCGGCAGGCACAAATATACGATATACATCGGTATCCCCAACGCTGGGGCGGTTTGTCCGGTTTGGAAGTTAAACTGAGTCAGTTCGACGCTGTATTTGAGGAGAAAGAGCAAAAATGAAATGACAATGACGTTCACGATGATGCGCAGCACCCGTTTGAACCGATTGGGAAGAAACTCCGGAAGCAGTTCAATCCCGACATGCTCCCCTTTTCTGACACAGATGCTCCCGCCAATAAAGGTAAGCCAGATGATCAAATAGCGAATCAGCTCTTCGGACCAGGTCGTCCCCGCGCCAAAAGCGCGCAGGACGACATTGACAAATACGAGAACGGTGGCCAGGAAAATGGTGACGACCACAAAAATATTTTCGATTTTGTTTAATACCTTTAACATTGTTCCTCCCCCCAACGATTTAAAAAAAGAGTTAGTTTGAAAGAATCACTAACTCTTTTTTTAGATCAACTCTGTTTACTTTTGAGCTTCCTCAACGGCTTTGTAGACAGCCTGCAGGATTTCTTTCTGGCGATCCGTCTTGCTGAACTCTTGATGCACCGGCAGGGAGAGTTCACGGAAAGCGGCCTTTTGTTCATCTGTCAGAACGGTCACTTGCATGCCCGCTTCTTCCAGTTTCTTCAGATAATCAGCTTCGGCCTCTTTTGCCAGCTGACGTTCCATTTCTCTTGCTTCCTTTTCCGCGTCGATGACAATCTGCTGCTGTTCAGGAGACAAACTGTCGAAGAAGTTTTTGTTCATCACGGAAAGGTAGGCGAGATATCCCTGGTTGGCCACGCTCAAGTGACTTTGCACCTCATAGTACTTCTGCAGGTAAATGGTCTCCAGGGGATTCTCCTGCGCATCTACCACTCCCTGCTGCAGCGCGTTGTACAGTTCGGCAAAATCGACCGGTACCGGGTTGGCTCCCCATGCTTCATACTGCGCAATCAGCAGCGGAGACGGAATCACCCGCATTTTAACCCCTTTCAAATCATCCGGACTGGTAAACGGTTTGTTGCCGGTAATCGATTTAAAGCCGCCAGCCCAGAAGCCCAGTCCCTTGAAGCCGGCCGCCTCCATCGATTCCAGCATCATCTTGCCCGCATCGCCGTCCAGCACTTTCCAGAGAACTTCTTCGTTCGGCCACAGGAACGGGAAGTCCACGATTTGCACGTCGTTGACAAAGGGCGTAATGGTGGCAATCGGTTGAATCGTCATTTCCGCAGAACCAAACTGGACAGCTTCCGTCTGCTCCCTCATCGAGCCCAGTACGGAGTTGGCGAACACTTCTACTGTCAGCGCACCATTGCTGCGGCTTTCCACGATTTCCTTGAACTTGTTGGCGGCTTTGTCCACTCCGCTGTCAGTGGGCATGTTGTGGCTCAAACGAATAACCTTCTTCTCTGCCGGTTGACTGGTTTCATTCGTCGCACCCTGCTCCTGATCAGCGGCGGTGCCGCCAGTAGAGGTCTGGTTTCCTCCTCCACACGCTGCCACGATCATTGCCATTCCGATGCAAAGAACAGCAATGAGATACAGCATTCCCTTCTTTTTCTCTCTTCTCATGCCAATCCTCCTTCTGCTTATTCAAGGAAATGGTTTAGCAAAGCATAGGAATGTTTGCCTGTTCCATACTCCCCATTGTTACTTACCCGGTTTTATTTGTGCATAAAACTATTTCTTCCGTGCTGCTTTTCGGAATGGGAAGGAATGGACATTGCTGACTTGCGTGAAATCTTGCGGAATCGTCCCGAAAATTCATTTCCCATTTTAACAGATATTAATTCAAATAAACTACCTTTAAAATTTTTTGAAAAGAATAACAATAAGAGAGCCGCTGTATCTGCATTTCCGGGAAGGTACTGATAGAGATCCGCGAGCGAATCCAGCTATGTGACGTATGCTAACACCTATTGAAATCTATTATAACGGTTAAGAAATGGGACGACTATGTCTTTACCCATAAAATCAACTTGAATTTTTAGTCTTTTTGGCTAGTTCGAAAACAGAAAAAGTGGGTAACCCGCTTACGGTTACCCACTACGCTGGCTGACAAAACGGCTTCTACTGCCACCCTGCTTCTTCTATGCACTCCGGGATGTCATTTTGAGGATTACCAACCAGAGAAGGCACGGGATAGGCTCGCATTGCCGCCGCATCGTACGGAACCAGCAGCGTTCGGATGAGATCAGGGTCGCAGCGATCCCGGTCGAGCCAAACCTCCTCGTCTTCTGGCCGCAGAATCACCGGCATCCGATCGTGAATGCGGGCGACCAGCTCATTGGGTCGTGTGGTGATGATGGTACAGGTTGAAACTTTCTGTCCATCCGGTGAGATCCAGGTGTCGTAGAGACCGGCAAAGGCAAACGGATTTCCGTCCGAAAGCGTAATCCTCATCGGCTGTTTGCCTTTCCCCTCCCGCTTCCACTCATAAAAACCATCGGCGGGAATAATGCACCGTTTTCGGGCAATCAGGTTGCGAAACGCCGGCTTTTCCCCAAGTGTTTCCGCGCGGGCGTTGATCATCTTGTACCCGATCTTCCCGTCCTTCGCCCATGACGGCACCAGCCCCCACTTCAGCTGACCGATGCGCCTCCTGCCGCGGTCCGCGATGATGGCGGGCACTGGCTGCCCCGGCGCAATGTTGTACCGCGGTTGAAGATCGAACGTGATCTCATCCAGAAAAAACCGCTTCCGTAATTTGTCCACTTCGGTAACCAGGGAAAAACGTCCGCACATGGGCTCATCCCTCCTAATCCCATCATAACCGAAAAAACGAGAAAAATCTGCTCACGCAAGGAGGAAACCGCCATCCTCCCGCTCTGCGTACGAAAAAAGCACACTCATGTGTTTCTTGGCCACAGGGAGTGTGCTTTAACTCGTTCCCACTTCTTGTTCCTACTTGTTGAAACGGAAACATACAACCTTTGGTTCCGTCATTTCCTGAATGGCAAACCGGATCCCTTCCCGGCCTAACCCGGACTGCTTCACACCGCCAA
Organism: Brevibacillus sp.; assembly: GCA_017656235.1. Lineage (GTDB taxonomy): Bacteria > Bacillota > Bacilli > Brevibacillales > Brevibacillaceae > Brevibacillus_E. The sequence continues at coordinate 85,155 of JACDOF010000001.1, read as the reverse complement.
ACGGCATGCCGTCAATCCGGTAATCGCTGCTGTCATTGACCATGACGCCGCCGACATCCAACTTGAGCACTGCTGCGAACGCTTTGGGCAAGTCGTTGGTAAAAATGCCTGCCTGCAGCCCGTACTGAACGTCATTCGATTTCTGTATCGCTTCTTCGAGATCGGTGACCGGGTACAAGCAAACCACCGGACCAAATATTTCTTCCCGGTAGATCCTGGCACTTGCGGGCACATCGATGAGAACCGTTGGTTCATAGAAAGCGCCATTGCGTTTGCCGCCGCACAAAAGCTTCGCCCCTTTGCCAACCGCCTCATTTACCCATTGCTCCACGCGAATCGCTTCTTTTTCCGTGATCAGCGGCCCCATGTCCGTCTGTTCATTCAGCTTGTCGCCAACCACGTACTTCCTTGTTCGCGCCACGAACCGTTCTGTAAAGGTATCGAATATGTCCTTTTCAATGTATACGCGCTGCACACCGAGACAGTTTTGACCGGCTGCCCAGAACGCGCCGGACACGGTGCTTTCCACCGCGTCTGTCAAATCCGCGTCCTTTAACACAATTACCGGCGAGTTGGAACCAAGCTCCATGCCAATTTTCTTTAATCCAGCTTTTTGTGCGACCTCTTTCCCGGCTTCAACCCCACCGGTAAAGGACACCATGCGTATCGCCGGATCTGTTACGAGAGTATCACCGATTTCACTGCCGTAGCCGGTAATGACGGACAGCACCTTGGCCGGCAATTCCGCAGCATGGAAGGCTTCAGCCAGAAGTAAAGCGCTCAGTGGTGTAACGGTGGCCGGTTTTACGATGATGGCATTTCCCGATGCGATCGCTGGTCCTACTTTGTGTGCCACGAGGTTCAGGGGATCGTTGAAGGGGGTGATCGCGGCGATGATTCCGATTGGAAAACGGTAGTAATAGCCGATGCGGTTTTCGCTGCCGGGCATTTGGTCAAACGGGATCGTTTCACCGTTGATGCGGCGCGCTTCTTCCGCACTGATCCTGATGGTTTCGATACAGCGCCTTACTTCTTTTCGCGCTTCGCGAATCGTTTTGCTTCCTTCGCGGGCAATCGTCGTCGCAAACAGTTCGGCGTGTTCTTGAATGTAGTCTGCCGCACGATTCAATACCGCAATGCGTTCGTGTACGGGCATATTCGCTGCGATTTCTTTCCCTTCCTTGGCCAATTCAATTGCGCGTTTGACGTCTTCCGCTGTAGCTGCGGGAACCGTGGCGATTACGCTGTTGTCTTGCGGGTCGTGCACGTCGATTTCCCTGTCACGCTCCACCCACTCGCCAGCTACGTACATCTTCATCTTCTTTTTTTCAAGCAGCATCATGTTGGCACCACCTTCGCGCATTAGATTTGCCCTCGAGAGATGTTGATCAAATCGATCAAAATCGAGTACCCTGTTTCGGTTTTCCCTGCACCTGCTCCGACAACCGTAATCGGACCGGCCAGATCGCAGTCATACGTAATGGCATTGGTCGCCCCCGTTATTCCAGCCAGAGCATCCGTTAACGGCACTTTTTCCGGGGCGATGCTTGCAACCACTTTGTCTCCTTCTTTTTTTGCGCGGGCGATGAGCTTCCAACGCTTGTTTTCCGCTTTGGCCTGGGCAATATCTTCCGGTGTAAGGGCGGTAATTCCTTGACGGGAGACATCTTCACGCTTCAACGGAACGCCCATGATCACATTCGCCAAGATCACGATTTTATACAGCGCGTCAAACCCTTCGACATCGGCTGTCGGATCTGCTTCGGCATATCCGAGACGCTGCGCTTCCGACAGGGCGTCTTCATACGTCATGCCTTCTTCCATCTTGGTCAGAATGAAGTTGGTCGTACCGTTCAGGATCCCTTTCACTTCACGAATCTCATTGCCTGCCAGGCAGGCAAGCGGCAGCCGGATCGTCGGGGTACCGCTCATCACAGAGCCTTCGAAGCCCCAGCGAACGTTGTGCTTCCTGGCCAATTCCGACAGTTCCTGATATGCCAGAGCGACCGGTCCTTTATTGCTCATGACCACATGTTTTCCGCTTTCAAAAGCCGCTTTGCAATGATCGATTGCCGGCTGTCCCGTCTTCACGTCGGTATAGGACACTTCGACGACGGTATCCGCATTCGATTGACAAATCGTCTTGAAACTGTCCCAACCGCGTACGAGCGTCGGGGTGTCCGGATAACTGTCGATTTTACCGGTTTCGCGTACGATGGAAAGCAAGGTCTCAATGTCCAAACCGTTGGGATCATACAAGGAACCTTTGTGCAAGTCGGAGATGGCTACGATTTTCCCTTCGAAACCATACCGCGTTTTCAGCTCTTCTTTCTTGTTGACAAGTATTTCTGCCAATCCCTGTCCTACTACGCCAAAACCGATTAACGCTAATTTGTGTGCCATGTGAACCACCTTCTAGAGCTGATAAATACCTTGCAGGAACTTGCTCGCTGTATCTGCAAATATGGCTGCCCCCATCGACAAAGCGCGTTCGTCGATGTCAAAAATCGGCGTGTGCAAGTCACGGATGATGCCGTCAGGTGTTGCCGCCCCCAGGAAAATCATGGCCCCTGGTACAATATGGGTCATCCAGCCGAAGTCTTCGCCTCCCAACCCGAAAGGCCGCGAGATAATCTTGCATTCCGGCCATAATTCCGCTATGGTTTGGCGAAACCAGCCATTGATTCGGGGATCATTATTCAACGCAGGTTCCCCCCGCACAACATGAAGCGTGTAATTTCCGCCCAGATTTTTGACGATGCTGAACGCCTTTTCCAATTCGGAAATGAGCAGTTCACGAATGGCCGGATCATAGCTGCGAAGGGTCCCTTTCACTGTCGCTTCGGTCGGTATCACGTTGAAGGTTGAACCGGCTTCTACACACCCGATGCTGATGACTGCTGGTTCAAGCGGTGATACACGTCGCGCGACGATTCCATGCAAGGCCTGAAAGACCGGCCCGAGCATCCAGATCGGGTCAGAGCCGAGGTGTGGGTAGGCGCAATGTCCGCCCCTACCCATGACCGTTGCCTGGAAGGTATCGACGTTGGCCATGCTGTATCCGTCATGCACAAGTACCTCTCCGTAAGGATTCTCCGGATTCATGTGCAGGGCGATGACGGCATGGACGCCGTCCAACACCCCTTCGCGGATCATGTAGGGAGCGCCGGTCAGCCCTTTATCGTCCGCGTTTTCTTCAGCCGGCTGAAAAAGGAATTTCACCGTACCCTGCAGTTTGCCTTCCGCCATTTGTTCACTTAACAGTTTGGCCGCGCCAAGTAGAATCGTCGTATGAGCGTCATGCCCGCAAGCATGCATGACTCCGTTATTTTTTGAACAATAAGGCTGGTCTGACTTTTCTGTAATCGGCAGGGCGTCCATATCCGCACGAATCGCGATCGTGGGACCGCTGCCGGTTGACAATGTGCCGACCACACCCGTTTTGGCGATACCTGTCTGGATGTGCATGCCGGGCATTTGGCTCAGTTGTTCCACGACAAACTTGGCCGTTTCATATTCCTCAAAACTCAACTCTGGAAACTGATGGAGATGTCTCCGCCATTGCTGCAATAAAGGGAATATCTCTTCCGCTCTTGCAGCCATCGTCTCATTTTTGACCGTCATCCGCTCCACCTCTGTTCCTGCGATTGACTCTTTTATCATTTATTTTTCTGGGAAAGGAGAGCCATGGAGATGTCGGGGGACATCTCCATGGAATGCGCATTACTTCGTTTGAAGCAATTCCGGCATCTGCTGAGCGAGGTAATCGAATGCCTGCTGCAAGTCGTTGATCAAGTCCTGGGTATCTTCAATGCCGACGGAGTACCGGATCAAGCTTTCCGGAATTCCCATTGCGGCCCGCTCTTCCGGCGTACATTCTACGTGGCTGGTCGTTCGGGCAGGCCCGACAACCGTCTCCACGGCACCAAGGTTGGCTGCCAGGTGAGCGTATTTCAGTTTGGGCAGGAAGTGGCGGACTGCGTCAATGTCTCCCTTCAGGCTGAAGCTCAACATGCCCCCGAACATTTTCATTTGTTTTTTCGCGATGTCGTGGTGGACATGGGTTTCCAAACCGGGATAGAACACTTGGGCTACAAGTGGTTGTGTTTGCAGGAAACGGGCGATCTTCATCGCGCTTTCGCTTTGCTGCTTGATGCGCAGGTGCAGCGTCTTCATCCCGCGAAGCAGCAGGTAGGCCGCCATTGGGTCAAGCGCTGCCCCGTTGATTTCACGGAAGTGATAGATCTTCTTGATCAAGTCCTTGCGACCTACCGCCACGCCGCCCAATGCATCGGCATGACCGCCCAGGAATTTGGTTGCGCTGTGGATCACGATGTCTGCACCCAGTGCAATCGGGTTTTGGTTGATTGGTGTCGCGAACGTATTGTCAACCACGCAGACGGCGCCCACTTCGTGACCGGCACGAATCAGCCGCTCCAGGTCAGTAATTTTTACCGTGGGGTTCGTTGGGCTTTCCAGGTATACAACTTTGGCCCCCTTGCGAATCTCTGCTTCAATCTGGTCGTGGTCTGTCGTGTCGCAGAGCTGTACGTTGATGTTGAATCGTGGCAGGAATTCGGTAAAGATTTTGTTGGTTCCGCCGTACGTGTCTTTAATGGTTACAACCCGATCACCAGGAGACAAAAGGGTGAACAATGTTCCACTGATGGCTGCCATCCCGGTAGAAAAGCTGGTCGCTGCTTCTCCTCCTTCCAGGATGCGAACCTTCTCTTCAAATGCGCGAACCGTTGGGTTCGTGTTGCGGCTGTAGATGTGCCCCGGTTTCTTTTCCAGAGCGACTTCCAGCCAGTAGTCGATGTCGTCATATCCGAACGAGACGCTGTGCACAACAGGTACCTGAGTCGCACCTTCTACCAGGTATTCACCTTCGCCCGCCCATACTGCGCGTGTGCCGATCGTTTCGTTGCGATCAAACACCTTGTTCACGTTGTTTTCTGCACGTACCCTCACTGTAAACATCTCCTTTGCCAATACGTGATAGAGCTGTATCTCCTGAAAGCTTCACCGGAGGTGAAGTTGCTGTTCGCATTACAATTCCAATCCCAATCCATTCTTGACCAGTGTTTTGTAGGCATGCAGGGCGATGACGGTGTCCTGCACGCCCGTACCTGTTAAATCGCAAACGGTGATTTGCTGCTCGTGTTCCCGGCCTCTTTTTTTGCCAGCCGTTATGTCACCAAGCTCGATGTTGGCATCCGCCATGTTCATCACACCCGCATCAATGGCGTGGTGCAGTTCACCTAGACGCGCAACCTGTGCAGCGGAATCGCAAACGTAGACATCTGCCCGCTTTAGTACCTCTGGTTCCAGTTCCTGCTTATGTTCGGCATCAGAACCCATCGCCGTTATATGCAGACCGGGATGCAGCCATTCCGCTTTGATCACCGGCGAGGTGGCGGGTGTTGTGGTCACGACCACGTTGCTTTCTTTCACCACTTCCTCGGCACTTTTGGCCACAATCACATTGACATCCAGTTCCTGCTTCATCGTTTGGACAAACTCAGCGAGGCGCTCCTCGTTTCGTGCATAGACCATGATCTTTTGTACAGGACGCACTTTGCTGAGTGCCCTCATCTGCCATTTCGCCTGAGAACCGGCCCCGATCACACCCGCTGTCTCGATGTTCTGCGGCGCCAAATACTTGGACGCAATCGCGCCGGCCGCTGCGGTGCGAACATCGGTCAGATAGCCGTTATCCAAAAGAACGGCCTGTGGAATGCCGGTTTTGGAGCTAACCAGCAGCATCATGCCGCTGCCACTCGGCAGCCCGAGCTTATGGTTATCGAAGAAACCGGAAGAGATTTTGATGCAAAACATCTCCAGCCCTTTGATATAGGCCGTCTTTACATCCACTTCGCCGTTGTACTCAGACACGTCAATGCGCATGATCGGCGGCATGCTCACTTCTTTGTTCGACAAGCTGGTAAAGCCTTGTTCAACGACGGATATGGCCTCCAGATCGATGTCGATGTATTGGCGAATCTCTTGTTCCCGAAAGATAAGCATGGACAGCCTCCTTTCCCCTTTGAGCTCCCGAAGATGCGGCGATTGGACCTCTCAATCCTTTATGAAAAGCTGGCGGGGAAAATCATACAGCGGCTCGCAGCCGTTTTCCGTTACACGGAACGCTTCGCTGATTTCCACCCCGTAGTTGTCCTGCCAGATGCCCGGGATCATGTGAAGGGTCATGTTGGTTTGAAGCACCGTCTTGTCTCCCTGGCGCAGGCTTACGGTGTGCTCGCCCCAATCCGGAGGGTAGTTTAAACCGATGGAGTATCCGATCCGCGAATCCTTCACAAATCCCCGCTTGCTGATCGATTTTCGCCACGCTTCTTCCACCTCTTCGGCAGTGACACCCGGCTTTACGACTGCAAGTGCTTCCGCGATACCTTCAAGGACAGCTTCCGCCAAATCGAGCACTTTTTGTGATGGTGTGCCCAGTGAAAGGGTGCGGGCCATCGGTGCGTGATAACGTTTATAGCATCCGGCCAGTTCCAGAATGACAAGGTCTCCTTGTTTGTAGCGATTGTCCGACCAGGTAATGTGCGGTGTACTCGTCTTTTCCCCCGCTGGCAGCAGCGGTACGATCGCCGGATAATCGCCCCCAAACGAGTCCGTCCCGCGGATCTGTGCTTCATAAATCTTGGACACCACATCGCACTCGCGTATGCCTGGCTCAATCGAATCGAGACCGACCTGCATCGCTTTTTCCATAATCTTGCCCGCTCTTCGCATGAACTCGATTTCCCGCTCGGACTTGATGATGCGGACCCAGTTGACGAGCGAGGTTGCGTCAACGAATGAGCTGTTGGGCAGTCCTTTTTGCAGGCTTTCCATACACTTGGCCGTAAAATAGTAGCTGTCCATCTCAACCCCCACCGTATTGCCCGCTTTCCCTTTGCTCTTGATGATGTCGCTGACAAAATCCATGGGATGCTTTACGGTGGACTGAACGTAATCGTCTGCATACGGAATGATGTTATCCTTGTGCAGCCACGTGGTGAATTCGGCAGCCTTTGCGTCCTGACCACGCCCGATCCAAAGCGGCTGGTCTTCATCAATGAACACCACGAGACATTGATGAACATAGAATGACCAACCATCGTAACCCGTGAGGTAATTCATATTCCCCGGATCGCTCACGATCAGCACTTCGATCCCGGCCTGTTCCATGCGCTGTTTTGTTTTTTGCAGCCTTTGCCGGTATTCTGAAATGTCAAAATTCAACTCCGCAATCGCCATTGGGTTTCCTCCTCGAGATGACAATTACACGACTGATGGATTCCACTGCCTTATTCGCATCATAAAAAAAGTGGGGATACCGCAACAATGTTCAACATGTATGAAGTTGGAACAAACCTTTTTGTGCAACCTATACGTCCGTTACATCGTCAGGCATGCTCCTGCCATGAGCACGCATTTGCGCTGGTAGCTGAACGCCAAGAAATCAATGAACAAAAATGATACAAGGCGACAGCACCAAAACAAGGCATATAAAATGCCGATTCCGAGCAAGTTGATGGCGAAGTGCTGCGCGAACAATGATAAAAACGCCCACACTGTAAACAAAAACCCGGAATAGGCAAATCCGAGATAGGCGATTGGCCAAATTTTTTTTATCTCGCCAAACAGTTCCCGCACAGAGGTGGTGTGTTTAATGGAGCGGGAAAACGAGTGTTTGACACGACTGATGGCGGATACGGCTGCAATCAGGCTGATGAGAAACATGACCTTTTACTTGACAAACAACTGGCGCGGGAAGTTCGCTAATGTTTCGCATCCGTTTTCCGTCACGCGGAACGTTTCGCTGATTTCCACGCCGTAGTTGTCCTGCCAGATTCCCGGTATCATGTGAATGGTCATATTCGGTTGAAGCACGGTCTTGTCTCCCTGACGCAGGCTGATCGTATGCTCCCCCCAGTCCGGCGGGTAGTTCAAGCCTGTGGAGTATCCAATCCGCGAATCTTTTACGAAGCCGTGTTTCGCGATTGTGCTCCGCCAGACCGCCTCCACTTCTTCCGCCGTTACACCCGGTTTTACCGCGTCTAATGCGGCGTTAATCCCTTCCACAACCGCCTCTGTTAAATCGAGGACTCTCTGCGAGGGCTTTCCAATCGATACGGTACGAGCCATGGGAGAATGATAGCGCTTGCAGCACCCTGCCAGCTCCAAAATGACAAGGTCTCCCTCTTTGTAGCGATTATCTGACCAGGTGATGTGCGGCGTACTGGTCTTTTCACCGGCAGGCAGAAGGGGAACGATGGCGGGATAATCTCCCCCGAACTCTTCTGTCCCGGTAATCTCCGCATGGTAAATGTCCGCCACGACATCACACTCGCGAACACCCGCGTTTATTTTGTCAATCCCTGATTGCATGGCCTTCTCCACCAGCTTGGCTGCCCGCTTCATCAGCTCAATTTCCCGGTCGGATTTAATCACACGCACCCAGTTGACAAGTGAAGTGGCATCAACCAGCCTGCTGTTAGGGAGGCCTTTCATCAGGCTCACATAACACTGGGCAGTAAAGTAGTAGTTATCCATCTCGACACCGATGGTTTTGTTGGCCCGTCCTTTTTCCTTAAGGAAGTCGCACACAAAATCCATCGGGTGTTTGATCTTCGATTGAACATAGTCGTCAGAATAATAGAGAATGTTTTCATGGCTGAGCCATGTGGTGAATTCCGCCGCCTTCGCATCCATTTTTCGGCCAATCCATACCGGCTGCTCTTCATCGCCAAACACGACAAGCATTTGGTGCACATAGAAAGACCAACCGTCATAGCCGCTTAGATAACACATGTTTGCCGGGTCTGTAACGAGGAGGACCTCAATTCCCTCTTGTTCCATGCGAATTTTTGTTTTGCGCAGCCGTTCCTTGTATTCCGCAATGTCAAATGACAATTCTGGAGTTGCCATATTGTACACCTCCCACTTACACGTGCTAGGGAACCGCTTCCCAAGATGGATGCTTTCCGATGGCTGACCGTGAACATCAGTCAGGAACGGTTCAAGTCCCTGACTGATGTTGAACAGTCGCTTGTTGGTTATTTCGCTTCTTTTTCAGCTTCTTCGATTTCTTTTTTCAATGTGTCCAGAATTTCTTGCGCTTTCCCGCCAGCCGTTTCTACGTACAGCTGGTGAGCCGGTACGCTTAACTCCTTAAACTTGGCCCGTGCGGATTCATCCAGTTCGATCACTTCGATCTTGCCGGTGGCCTTCATCCGCTCAAGTGCTTCGTTGTTTGCCTTCTGCTCGATTTCGAATGCGTACGGCTTCAGTTCATTGATGGTTTCTTCAACCGCTTTCCTGACGTCATCCGGCAGCGAGTCGTAATACTCCTTGTTGGCGACCGTCGAGGTGACGTATATGGAGTGGCGCGCGTTGATCAGGTACTTTTGGACCTCGTACAGATTCGTACTCTCGATAAAGAAGTTGGGGTTTTCCTGTCCGTCAATCGTCCCCAACTGCAAACCGGTGTAAACCTCGGAAAAGTCCAGCGGAGTCGGGTTTGCACCAAACACTTCATAAGATTTGACCATCAGCGGTGACGTTTGGGTTCTCATCTTGTAGCCTTTCAAATCATCCGGCGTTTTGATCACCTTGTTGGAGGTCCAGCTATTGAAGCCTTCAGGCCAGAAGTGCAGCACTTTCATGTTGTGCTTCTCGTATTCGCCTGCGATCATTTCGTTGAACGCTTTTCCCTCTGTCAGCACTTTGTAGTTGACTTTCGGATCGTCGGAGAACAGGAACTTCAATGCCACGATCTGCGCTTCGGGAACGATGCTGCCTGTCGTCCCGGGGGAAGAAATTGCGAATTGAACAACGCCTTGCTGCAGTTGTTCCGCTATGTTCAGGTCGGTTCCCAACGTTCCAACCGGATATATCTTAACTTCTACTTTCCCATTCGTTTTTGCTTCCAGAATCTCTTTGAACTTGTTTGCGTACATTCCTTGCAGGTCGGTTTCCGCTTCTTCGTGCGCAAACTTGATCTCGATTTTTTCTTCGCTTCCAGCGGTGTTTCCATTTTGCTCAGTGCCGTCCGCATTGTTTGACCCTGAAGAACATGCTGCACCAACAATTGCTAGACCGAGGACCAAAAAGAGTACCAGAAGTGTTTTCAACTTTTTCATTTCTTGATTCCCCCTTATCATGTTGTGCACGTGTGAAAGACTGATCTGTATCTATGGAAACCCCCTTTTTCTTTTTCCGTTCACCTCCTTCTCATCGGGGCAACATCACAATCTGCTCAGTCATAGGTATTTGTACACCATGCCGAGCTGCGGGAACGCCGTCATCAGCACAACGATTAACAGCAGGATGAGAATGTAGGGGGGCGTCCCTTTGACGATATCGACATAACGCTTGTTAAATACCGCAGTGGCAGTAAACAGGTCGGCGCCGAATGGCGGGGTCGCCGCTCCAATGGCCGCTTGCATGGTGACAATAACGCCGAGGTAAATCGGATCAATTCCCGCCTGCATGGCAATAGGAAAGAAAATGGGAACGACAATCGTGATTACCACCAGTGAGTCGACGAACATGCACCCGATAAACAAAACGATGTTGACCACAATCAACACCAGCAGCGCGGACGGGTTATCGCCAAGCAGTGAGGCCGTCAATTCCTGGGGAATGCGCGCGTAAGACAACACCCACGAAAACACTTGTCCCGCTGCCACGAGTAAGAAAACCACTCCTGATACGACCCCTGTGTTGAGGGCCAGTTTGTACAGGTCGGCAGCCTTGATGGAACGGAAAATGTAGAGTTCGAGAAGCAAGGCATACAGCACGGATGCCGCGGAAGCTTCGACCGGACTAAGTATTCCGGAGTAAATGCCGCCAAGAATCAGAACCGGAAATCCGAATGGAAGGAGCGCCTCTTTTGTCGCCTTCCTGCGCTCCGCCCATCTTGCTTTTTCCGTCACGGGCACGTTTTTCCGCTTCGCATCAAAATAACAGTAGATCGAGAACAGCAGCACAATGAGCAAACCGGGTACAATACCGGAGATAAACAAATCGCCGATACTTACCTTGGTAATAACGCCGTACATGATCATGACCGAACTGGGCGGAATCAAGATCGCCGTATCCGCCGCATTGACGATGAGCGCCATAATGTCGTTGTCGCGGTACCCCGCCTTTAACATACGGCCGCGCATCGGTTTCCCAATTGCGGCAACGGTCGCCTGCGTGGAACCAGAAATCGACCCGAAGGCCGCACATGCCCCTACCGTTGTCATCGCCAGTCCACCGCGAACATGTCCGATAAAGGCCTGAACGAAGTTAACCAGCCGGTCGGCCGTTTGACCTTTTGACATGATTTCCGCCGCGAAAATGAACATGGGGATACATACCAGGACATAGGAATCGATCCCTTGAATCAGCTGTTGGGCAAAGATGGATGTGTTGACGGAAGGCATGAACATGTACAACAGAATTATGGCTGATGCCATCAGCGGCATGATGATCGGAAAGCCGATCAACAGGAGCGAAAAGAGCGTGATGCCCAGGATGCCTACCATTTCTCTCACCTCCTTGTTTACGCACTGTACAGTTGATCAGAATCTTCCGCTTCGGTGTCTTTCTTAAGGGGAGAAACGTACGGTCCGTCTTTCCTGACCAGATTGGTCACAGCCGTGAGCAGGTACTGAACACTCATCAAAAACATTCCGATTGGAACAAAAATCATCACCAGGTACATGGGAATGCGCAGCGAGTTGCTGACACGGCCGCTTTCATAGAGAAACTGTACGTACTCGAAGCAGTAATACGTCACCACAAACAAACCGAGCGCGGTAACGAAACTGATCAGCGTCATCAGGACACGGCGCACCCGAGCCGGGAGCATGTCGTAAATCGCCGACATACGAATATGTCTGCCGATGCGAGCGGCATATGCCGAACCGATAAACGTCATTGTGACCACCAGAAACCGTCCAACTTCGTCGGTAAAGGCCCAACTGTCGTTCACGATGACGCGCATGATCACGTTACCAATCAACAGAACCGCCATGATGATCACAGACACGGAAATGACAAACTTCTCTGCTTTTTCAACCGCAGCATTGATTTTGGCCAACAGGTTCAAGGAATTCCCCCCTTTTTGCAGCTCTTTCAGGTGACAACCAGGTCGCTGATCAAGGTCTTTCCAGGCAGCGGCCGGAGTGTTATTGTCTCCTCCTGCTCCCCCGATAGTTTGGTCAAACAACCAAGCGCCGGCTTTCCGTTAATCAGCATGATGCATGTCCCGCACAATCCGCTGCGGCAGGAATAAGAGAAAGCAACCGTCGGATCGTACTGCCGCTGAATGGTTTCCAGTATTTCAACAACCGTTTGTTCCTTTGATGCACAAATCTCAAACGTTTGCAGCACGTTCCCTTTATCCGCCGACCTGGCCACCATCACCTTCATCCAGCTGCACCCCCCGCAGTGACTGTCTTTCAACGTGAAGCGTACCGCCCACGTGCTGAATCACCATTCGGCTCAGCGTTGGTGAACGGTTCGGAAAGTCCAGACGGACATGGGCGCCTCTCGTCTCTTCTCTGGCCAGCGCCGCAGCGATAATCGCGCGCGATGTCAACAACATGTTTTCTGCTTCAAACATTTCCTGAATGTCTCTTGACAATTTGTTTGGGAACCCCATCACGGCAATATGTTCAAAATCTTCAGTCAAGGAACGGAGATGTTTTTCCGCCTTTAGCAATCCATTCCGCTCCCGTAAGATGGAGGCATGTTTCGTCATGGTTTGCTGCAGCTGCTTTTTGAACTCGTAAGGCCGGGTCGAGCGCTGCTGTCCTGCGCCGTTTCCGCATATGATCGAGCCGTAACGATGGACGGCAGCGATCAATTCCTTTTCATCCATGTCGTTGTACGATTTGGCTGCCGCAGCATAGCGGGAGGCGGATTCCGCCGCTATCGCACCAAATACCAGACATTCGGGCAGCGCATTATTGGCCAGGCGATTCCCGCCGTGCAGCCCTCCGGCTGTTTCGCCAATGACATACAGCTGTTCGATATTGCTCATGGCTGATGAATTGATCAGCGCTCCGCCCATCATAAAGTGTGCTGCGGGAGCGACTTCCACCTGATCAGCAGCCAGATCGATCCCCACTTTTTGCAAAAAGCGGTATTCGTGCGGAAAGGCTGCTTTCACTTTGTCCACGTGTTCCGTCGCGTCAAGAAACAGGCCCCCATTTGCCGAGCCGCGATTTTCCATGATTTCTCTGGCTATTGCATAACAAATCGCATCTCGCGGAACGTTTTCCAGTTTGACGGGGTCGTATTTTTGCATGAATCGCTCTTTTCTGGAGTTGTAGAGCTTGGACAAATGATAAAAACTTAAACAGTATCCTTTTACAAAATGTGGGACAGCCAAACTGGTAGGGTAAAACTGCACCTGCTCCATGTCGATGAGTGAAACGTTTGCTTTCAAGGCAAGCGCAAAGCCATCGGCAGTTGATTGCACGGGATTGGTCGTAACTTGATACAATTGACCTGCTCCACCGGCAGCCAGAATAAGCGATTTGCAGCGAATAAAGAGAAAACGGTTTTCGATGAGATCGAATACGAGGGCACCACTTATCTGATCACGGTGAACGTGCAGGCGAACGCACATGGTAAAAGGCAAAACCGCAATGTTCGACAGTTGATTGGCTTGACGTATGAGGGTTTTTAAAAGGGCAAGGCCGGTATGCCCTTTGCCGGCACTGATCGATCGGTTCCATGCATGTCCGGACGCGTCTGTGCGGAGAACACTTCCATTTGCGTCGGAGTCGATTTTGAATCCCCAGCTGACAAGTTGATCAATCAATCGCTCCAGGTATTGAACGAACGTTCGAACCAGCTCAGGATTGCTTAACCCTTTCCCCGACACAATGATGTCATTGTAGTAGGCTTCCACGCTGTCTTCCGGGCTTGACCATTTTCCGGCGGCAGCAGACTGCACGGCCGATACGGTGGATCCGCTTCTTCCCACCATTCCCTTGTCGATGACAAGTACCTTGGCGCCGCCAACTGCCGCATGAACCGCAGCTGACAGACCCGCAGCTCCAGAACCCACTACCAAAATCTCTGTTTCCGCGGTATCGACGTTCCGTACATTACATGAAACCATGGTATCTCTTTTTCACCACCGCACTGTGCACATAATCGATCATGGTGATGAAGTCAAAAACGGGCAGGTTAACCGCTTCCTGTACAGCTGCCGCATACGGCGGAAGTACACTGCACTCCAACAGGATCGCTTTTACTTTTGGATCTTGCCGGACCAATTCTACGGCTGCTTCCACAACTTCCCTTTCCACTTTGTCAGCATGCAATTCGCCTACTTCTTCAATCACGCCTTTGTAGAAATATTCTTTGTTTTCCAACCCGATGATCGCATACGGCTCAGTGGTGACACCGACAGCTCGCAGCAAAGATTCATCCAGGACTTTGGAGTTGGCACAGATAATCCCCACTTTTTCGCCATTGCCCAAGATGCGGGAGATGAACGGAATCTGCAGCAAGCTGGACATAAATACCGGAACTTCAAGGTCGTTCGCCAATTCCTCCTGAAACAATGCCATGTAACCGCAATCTCCCGTTATCGCACGAACGCCGTCTTGTACCAACTCTCTGCCGGCCTCTTTGAACGCTTCGATAAACCCATAGTCCATTCCATACATTTTGTCTAATGTGAATCCTTTTATGGTTTTGTAACGGACCGGATAGGAGTACGTGGTTGCGTTTCCTACATCTCCTGGAATAAATGGGGTAAACGTATCCAACAGAATGATGCCGATCGATTCACCGTAATTGACTTGACCCTTTCTTGCTTTGTAGATCATGGACGCGGCCTCCCGTGACGATCGTTCAAATTTTTTGAAATTGTTTAATAATGTATGTATTCAAAAAGTTAAACAAACACGTCCCTTTCCGCAATGTATAAAATGTATGAAGATGGCCCCTTTCCTTTTTTGCAATCTATACAATTGACGATAATGTGACCGTTATGTATAATGCAAAAAAGTCTGCCCTGGCCCCTGTCTTCTTGATACAAACATAATTCTCCCGTTATTCCGCTCTATAAAATAGGAAAGAATGTGTGCTCGTGCAATAATGCCGCGTAAATTTTTGCATTTTTTATTATTTTTTCTGTATACTGTAAATTCCCACTTATTCTTGCCGTGTTGATACCCGACTATAAGGAGGATATCCGACATGCCAGCAACTTTCGCTCACAAAACGCTCTCGATCCGGGATATTTACGAAGCACGAACCAGAATAAACCGCATCGTCAGAAGAACCCCCCTCGTCTTTTCCCATGCCCTATCGGCGGATACCGGAGCTTCCATTCACCTGAAACTGGAGAACCTGCAGGACATTGGCGCATTTAAAGTACGTGGGGCGGCAAACAAGATACTCTCTTTGACGGTTGAAGAACGCCAACGGGGCGTGACCACGTTTTCCACCGGAAACCACGGACTTGCCGTAGCGTTCGTGGCAAATACACTGGGGATTCCTGCAGCGATCTGCATTTCCAATCGTGTACCCAAAGCAAAAGTGGAGCGCATTCGCCGCTACCATGCGCGCGTTGAGATTATCGGTCAAAGCCAGGATGAAGCCAGCGATCACTGCAGGAAACTGCAAAGCGAACAGGGCCTCACGATCATCGATCCCTTTGATGACCCGCATGTCATTAGCGGACAAGGCACGATTGGCCTGGAAATCATTGAAGACCTGCCGCGCCTCGACAAAATCATTATCCCGCTCTCCGGCGGCGGACTGCTTAGCGGGATTGCCCTCGCTGTCAAGTCAATCGATCCGAAGATAAAGGTTATCGGGGTTTCCATGAAAAAAGCAGCCGTGATGTATGAGAGTTTGAAAGCCGGCAAACCTCTTCTGCTTCCAGAAGAAGATACGCTTGCCGACAGCCTGCTTGGCGGTATCGGCCTTGAAAATCAATACACGTTTCAGATGACAAAGCAGCTTATGGATGAAGTGTACCTCGTGTCCGAAGAAGAAATTGCCAAAGGCATGGCGTATATGCTGGAAAATCACCGAATGATTGTGGAAGGAGCAGCAGCAACATGCATAGCCGCGATTCGTGAACACGGAATCGTTCAGCCGGGGGAACATGTCGCCTGCATCATGAGCGGCTGCAACGTTGATTTGTCCCTGGTCATGGAGATAGCCGAAAAATACGCAAACCAGCAAACTTCATAACGTGGTGCTTGACAATGGTGGGGTGTGCTTGATGGGGTGTACCTTGAAAGAGATACTGGAACTTCCTGAAATGAATTCAGCCAAAGTCTGTTCAGCAGCACATACGATACAGCATCGACCGGTCGAATGGGTTTCGGTAATTGAGATTCCAGTTGAAAATTTCGTGCGCAAAAACGAGTTGGTACTCAGCACAGCCATCGGTTGCGGTCATGATGCTGCGTTATTAAAACAGTTTGTACAGGATATCATCCGCTCGGAAGCGGCGGCACTGGTTCTGGCCAAAGGGCACTACGTCCGGGAAGTGCCGGCAGAAGTGATTGCATTTGCATCTGAACAGGGCTTCCCGATCATTGAGATACCGTGGGAAGTCCGTTTTTCCGATATCACACATGCCGTGCTGCACGAAATAAACAATTGGCAGCACCGGATACTGGAACAGTCGGAAGAAATGCAGCAGATCATCTTGCATTTGTTTTTGCATGGAAAAGATTTTTCCGCTGTGGCCCAAGCTCTTCAGCAGAAAATTGACCACCCCGTTGTGATCATAGATCAGCACGGCGGCATCAAGGGGGAGAGCAGCAAGGCCAGTCTTCTCACCAAGCAATGGTACCGGACTTTGGAGAAGCACCCGGATCTGCTTCTATGGAATCCGACAACGCTGCATGATTCCTACACACAGCACGAGCTGAAAAGCTGCCTGATCGAAAACCATTTGATCGCGCTGTTCGCCATTCGTTCCGCCAACCAGATCCAGGGCTATTTGGTGATCGCCTTTCCCCCTGATACGAATGTGGAAACGCTGCTGCGCATGGCGATGATACACCTGATCGAAAAGGCCGCCATGGCCTCGGCGCTTTGGTTCCAACGGGAAACAGCGATTATGGAGACAGAAATGCGCCTTCGCGGTGATTTTG
The DNA here is from genome assembly GCA_017656235.1 of Brevibacillus sp. Lineage (GTDB taxonomy): Bacteria > Bacillota > Bacilli > Brevibacillales > Brevibacillaceae > Brevibacillus_E. Next base: position 68,014 of record JACDOF010000001.1, on the reverse strand, counting down.
TATGGAGTCTGGCCAAAGGGGAGTTTGACTCCTGGGAACAGGTGCTGATCCGTGCCAAATCGTTCGGGTATGACATGCATGCCACTTACGTGTGCCTGATCGGCGTGCCAACCAACCTGCGCGTTGTTTACAAAAAGCAAAAAAACGACCACATCTCTTTTGAGAGCTGGGTCCAGGAGGTAACAACGTACCTGGAAGAGATGATGGCGCAAACAGCCAAAACCGCAAACAAAAAGATCATGATCACCTTCCAGCGAAATGAGTTTGTCGTGTATTACGAAGCAGACGCCGATCAGGCCGGCAGACAAGCCCGCGACTATATCGAGCGTGTTAACCAGAAGATCAAGCAGTATCTTCCGGATCTCGTTATGTCGTGGGGGATTGGTGAAGTTCACACCGGAGAAGATTCATTCCAGGCGAGCTACCACGACGCACGCACCGCTCTTGAGATTGGGACGCGCCAAAAGGGCGACGGTGCTGTCACCACTTACGCCGAGACCGGCATTTACCGCATTTTGCGCACCCTTATCCACCATGAAGAACTGCGCGAGCTCACGCTTCAAACGATCGGAAAACTTTTTGAACATGACAAAAACCGCGGCATGGAATTGCTGCATACGTTAACGACGTACATTCGCAACCACGGCAATGTAAGTCAAACGGCACGTGCTCTCAATCTTCATCGACAGTCGCTGCTCTACCGTTTAAAGAAAATCGAATCGCTTACCGGCCGTTCGCTGACCGATCCGGATGACCTGTTTTTAATCGAACTGACGGCAAAACTTTGGACAGCCGGAGTTGCTGATGAACACAACATCTCGTTCGACATGACGTAACAGCTTTATGCAAACAAACATGGCGACCACTCCCCGATTGCGTATCGAGAAGTGATCGCCATGTCGTGAAACATTCTGTTTTTCCTGACTTCTTGCGGGATACGACATTTTCTCCTCTGCGCAGTACACAGTACGAGCGTTTATCCCCATTCGAGAATCGAACAGCACGGTCATTCTCTTAACAGATTCGGCAGGAACATACTCAAATCAGGCCAATAAGTGACCAAAGCCAGAACGGCAAGTAACGTGACCAGCATCGGCATAAGCGGTTTTACCATCTCTGCCAGATTCGTCTTGGCAATGGCTGATGTGACAAACAAGCATACCCCCAGCGGAGGTGTAATCATGCCGATTGTCAGGTTCACCGTCAACATCACGCCGAAGTGGACAGGGTCAATACCCGCCTCCAGAACAAGCGGCAGGAACAACGGTGTAAAGATGGTTAGCGCACTGATGGTATCGATAAATGAACCTGCGATTAACAGCACGACGTTGATGATGAGAAGCAGCACCCACGGTTCCGACGAGATCGAGGAGACCATTTCCCCCAGCTTGCCCGGTATTTCGTGATAGGAGAGCAGCCAGGTAAACAGGGTCGCATTGGCAATCACAAACAGGATGGTGGCGGAGCTGACCACCGTCTCCACAATGATTTTGGGCAGTGCTCTCCACTTCAGCTCACGGTAGACAAAGGCTCCCACCACGAGAGCGTACACAACGGCAATCACGCCCGACTCCGTCGCAGTAAAGACGCCGGTGCGGAATCCGCCGATGATGATGACCGGCAGCAGCAGTGCCAAAAACGCATCTTTGACCCCCGCCGCCACTTCTTGGAAGGTGGCTCTTTTCTCCCGCCCTTTGATGTTGTGTTTTAGGCCGTAGTAATACACGTAAACCATCAGGGCGACGGCCATCAAGAGTCCCGGGCCCAAACCGGCCAGGAACAAATCACCAATCGAAACACTTGCCATCACCCCGTACAGGATCAACGGGATCGAAGGAGGAATCACCGGTCCGATGGTGGAAGCGGAAGCAACCAGCGTCGAAGCGAAACGGCGGTCATATCCCTGTTTGATCATCGCTGGAATGAGAATTCCGCCAATGGCGGCAGCGTCGGCGATCGCCGACCCGGAGATAGCTGAAAAAAAGGTACAGGCCAGGATGACCACCATCGCCAACCCGGCTGGCAGGTGTCCGACCAGCAGTGAGGCGAAATCGACCAGTCGCTTGGAAATACCGCCTGCGGTCATGATTTCTCCCGCCAGTACAAACAGCGGGATGGCCACCAAGGCAAACGAATCGATTCCGGAAAACGACTTCTGGGCGATAACAACCAGGTCCGTGCCGCTCAGCCACAATCCGAGCAGGGAGGTGATTCCGATCCCAAAGGCGATCGGGATCCGAAACAGGAACAAAACAAACATGACGGCAATCAGCCACAGCATCAGTTGTTCACATCCCTTCCCTGCCACTCAAGCATCATGTTTTTGATCAGGTAGTAGATGATGATAATCCCGGAAAGCGGCATGACCATATAGAGATAGGACAGGGAGATCTCCAGCGTCGGCGTTGTTTGGATGCTGGAGTTGACGGTATGAACCCAGCCAAAGTAGGCAAAAACAGCCACGAACAAAATGCTCAACAGGTAGCCCAGGGCCACCACCCATTTGCGCACCGCGGCCGGTACTGTCGTCAGGACATCGACGCTGAGGTGACGTTGGTACTTTGCGCCAAGCGCAGCGCCGAAAAACACCAGATAGGCAAAGGCGATACGCGTCACTTCTTCCGTCCACGGAGCAGGTATTTTCAACAAGAATCGGAACACAACCTGTAAAAACGTAGCGAGTACAAGGATCACTAAACTAAAGCCTGTCAGCAATTCCAACCAGTTTTTGGCTACCTTCATCCTGACTCCCCCCGCATCGTAAAACAAGGACTGCAGAGCAGTCCTTGTCCATGGTTACTTCGCTGCTGCCTTCATTTTGTCGATCAACTCTTGTGGTACCTTGTCAGCAACTGCTTTGTAAACGTCTTTGGTTGCTTCCGCGAACGCTTCACGGTCCGGCTGAGTGACGTTCACACCATTTTGTTTCAGTTCTTCCAGTGCTTTGGCCTCATTTTCCGCCAGTACTTTGCGCTGTTCCTGGGTCGCTTTTTGGACGGCTTCCTCCACCCATTTTTTCTGCTCATCGCTCAACGAATTGTACATTTTATTGCTCATCAGTACGGCCGCAGGCGTATAGGTGTGTGCCGTTAAAGCAACCTGCTTCTGCACTTCATAGAACTTCATCGACATCAGCGTTGCAATGGGGTTTTCCTGGCCATCTACCACCCCTTGTTCCAGCGCGCTGTACAGCTCGCTAAATTGCACAGGAGTTGGATTGGCCCCCAGGCTTTTCATGAATTCCTGCCATACCGGTGCTGGTTGTACCCGCATTTTCATGCCCTGCAGGTCTTCCGGTTTTTCGATTGGCTTGTCCTTGGACGTCATGTTGCGGAATCCAACTTCCCAGAAACCGAGCCCTTTCATGCCCTTTTCGTCCACTTTCTTCAGCAGCTCTTTACCGATTTCTCCATCAAGCACCGCATAGACGTGGTTCGCATCCTTGAACAAGAACGGGATGCCAAATGCGTTCATTTCCGGAACGACATTGGCCAGGGAACTGTCGGCGGCCACGGTGGTCATGTCAATCGTGCCATTCATGACACCCTCAACCGCATCTTTTTCACCGCCCAGCTGCGCACTGGGGAAGATTTTTACCTGAATGGTGTTGCCGCTGAGCGACTCCAGTTCTTTCTTGAAGATCTCCGAAGCGATGTGATACTGGTGTGCTTCCGAACCAGTGTGCGCCAATTTAATGGTCAGTGCTTCCTTGTCTTGTTCACCCGCCTGGCTTTGCGGCGCGTTTCCGTCACTACCGCAAGCGGCAAGGGAAGCGAGCAAGAAAGCGGCGCTGAGAACTTGCAAAAACCATTTCCTCTTTTTCATCGTAAAAACCCTCCTGTTGACTTTGTCATTGTAGTTATGTTTCGATCAACGACGCGGCTTAGTAGATATCGAATCGCTGATCGTCAAAAACAGGGATGCGTTTGCGAATTTCGTCCACACGGTCGAGGTCGATATCGAGGTGATAGATTTTTTCTGCCGACTCTCCGACCAGAAGTACTTCACCCCATGGATCTATCACCATCGAACTGCCGGGAAAAGCCGTACCGCGGCTTTCGCCACAGCGGTTCACCGCGATCATGTACGACTGGTTTTCAATCGCCCGCGCTTGCAGCAGTGTCTGCCAATGATCGACGCGCGCCGTCGGCCACTGTGCCACGTTGATCAACACCTTGGCTCCTTGCTGCACCAGCTTGCGGGAAAGCTGCGGGAAGCGCAGGTCGTAGCAGATCATCACGCCAAATCTCACTCCGTCCAGTTCAAACCCTTGAACGGAGTTGCCCGCCGTCAGGTACAGGTGCTCGTCCATCAGGCGAAACAGGTGAAGTTTGTTGTACTGAACCACTTCCTGTCCCTGCCGGTTGAATACCAGCATCGTGTTGGTGATTTCGTCTGCTTGCGAATCGCGATACAATACGCTGCCGGCGACGATGGTGGACTGGCAGTCACGGGCCAATCGGGAAAACAATTCCCGCGTCCGCCGCCCGTCCACGTCGGCCAGTTCCTTTGCTTGTTCCAAGGCGTATCCGGTGTTCCACATCTCCGGCAGCACGATCAGGTCGGGTTTGCCCGCGGCCGCTTGCTCTACCAGCCGCTGCGCATGGGCGAAATTGACCTCGGGTTCACCAATCTTCACATCCATTTGAATCAACGCGATTTTCATAGATTACCCCTCCTTTACTTCTACTGAATAAGTCATCGTAATCGACCGCTGTAAAACCGGGTCGGCCAGTTCCAGCTCATACCTGTCTCCGTAAACGAACCCCTCCAGCGTTGGAACCGTGCCGGAGAAGATCACTGTGTTCTTCAAATCCTTGCAGCCGAATTCGTCCAGCTTGGCCAGCAGCTGCGAGACCGGAAGCAGAGCGGTCAAATCGTGCTCTTGATACAGCCTTCTGCCCGACGCGTCGGTCACCCAGCAGCGGAGCATCAACTGGTCCCAGTGATCCTCCAGGTCCGTTAACCTCCAGAACGTACTGGCCAGCGGTTTGGGACAAATCTCCTTGGACTTCTGGATGTCCGCTTTTTCCACCTGACGGTCTGTGTGATCGCTGCCAACCGTGACCAGCCACTCTTCACCGTTGTGAAACAAAACGTACTCCGCCTCACCTGACGTCTGCCTGCCGCTTACGGTAATGGACGAATCGAAGCACAAGCCGGTGAGCGGCTGCGGGTAGAGTGCCGGAATGGTACTCGGCGGCGCCACCCCGATCTCGGCGAGCTCATGGATATGTTCCATGACTTTCTGCATGTCTCTTCCTCCGTACCCGACGACAAGTACCCGCTCGATCTGAATCTCCATCTCCTGGCTTTCGCCGCAGCGGGGTTGAACGCTTACAATTTTGTGTATCATGCTGTCCTCCTGCTCACGTTTGTAGACTTTTTCGCACCGCGATTCGCGTATGTTCAATATGGGTGAAGATGGCTTCTTTGGCCGCTGCCAGATCGCGTTTTTTCAGAGCCGTCAGGATCATTTCGTGTTCCCGCAGCGTCTGTTCCGCCCGCCCCAACTGATTCAAGGCGCGAATTCCGAACCATCGCATCTGATCGCTGATGGTCTGCATCAACTGTACAACCCGACTGTTCCCGCTCAATTCAGCTAGGTAATTATGGAAATCCTTGTCAATGGCGATAAAGCGCTTGTTGTCCTCCCGCTGTGCGGATTGGGAAAAATAGATTTGCTCCACCTTTTCCAACTGCTCGTCTGTAATCGTCGGAATCAGCAGTTCCATGACCAGTCCCTCAATCGCACGGCGTAACTGCAGCACCTCTTCTACGTCTTTTTCCGAGATGTTGTTGACAAAGGTGCCCTTTCGCGGTATCGACTTGACCCACCCTTCCAGTTCCAGCTGCTGAATGGCTTCCCGAATCGGCGTACGGCTGATTCCCAGGCTTTCACTCAAGTTCCGCTCATACAGCGGTTCACCCGGGAGAATCTGGTGATTGATGATCGCGTTTTTAATCTCCTCGTAAACTTGTTGTTTGAACAGTTGGGGTTGTTCGATTTTGGAAAAAGCCATCATGATCACCCTCATATTGGTGTAAGGTATGTGGTATGAGGTATCTGGTATACCATATACCTCAGAATATAATCGTCTACACCACAATTGTCAATACAATTCGATATTTTTTGTCGTTTGGAAAAGCACCGTTATAATCGTCAGGATGCCGGAAAAGTTCGACCGATCCAAGCATGCTTGAATGGATCGGGAAAACGTGAGATACTTTGCCTGACGATCATCAGGCAAAAGGGTTATGCATCTCTTCAGGCCGCTTTTTCGTTACAGGAGGGAAAGAAATGTGACAAAACAACGGTTCCTGTTTTATGCGGCAGGTATCCTGATTCTTACGTTGGGCATTGCGCTAACCATACAATCCCAGATGGGGGCCTCTCCTTTTGACGCCCTTCTTGTGGGCCTGTACAAAACATTCGGCCTTACCATTGGAAGTTGGGAAATCGTTGTCGGTTTGGCAATGGTCCTCTGCAATGCGTACGCACAGCGGCAGCGGCCGGAATACTTTGCCCTGCTGACGTCTTTGATTACCGGAGTCTCCATCGACTTCTGGCTGTTCGTCATGGGCGACTGGATTCGGCCCGAGACGATTTTTGCTCAAATCGTTGTTCTAGGTCTTGGCACCATACTCGGAGGAATGGGCATCGCGATCAACTTACAGGCCAACTTCGCCCCCAATCCAATGGATCGCTCGATGCTGGTGGTTAGAGAGTTAACCGGTTGGAATGTAGCGGCTTCAAGAGCCGTCATCAGCCTTATCCTTGTCTTTCTGGCCCTGCTGTTTCACGGCCCCATCGGCATCGGTACCATTGTGAATGCTCTTTGCACAGGCGCCATCATCAAGTTATTCATGCCGTACGTCGCCCGGTTCGAGCAGAGATATTTCAAACGGTCAGAAGGCATGCCGTCGCAGGAAACAGGCGTGTGAATCCACAGTTGGATCACACGCCTGTTTGCGTTTTCCTCTACAGAGATTCGTTGTTGCATTCGGTTTCGATATTGTTGAGCATCGACGAGCTGATTTCTCCCGACCGTCCTTGACTTCGCTAAGCAATCCTGATACTATTTGACCAAATCAATTATTTTGGTCATTTGGTCATTTGGTCAAGAAGGAGGCGGGCTTTCATGTCCAAGTCAGATGAACGCGAGCAAAGAATTCTCGATGCGGCCGCCGACTTGTTCATACATTACGGCTACGACAAGACGACGGTGGACGATATTGCACGGAAAGCCGGCATCAGCAAGGGCGCAATATATTTGTACTTTAAGAGCAAGGATGAACTGTTTAAAAGCCTGCTCATACGAGAAATGGCCGCCTACAGTGAGACATGGCTGGCACTCCTTGAAGCCGATCCCAATGGCGGAACGCTGGGAAGCATGTACAAAAACAGTTTGTACGCGCTTGAGGGCAGTCCCTTTATGTCTGCCATGCTCAGGCAGGATGGGCGGGTCCTCGGGAGCTATCTCCGCAAACCCGACAACTTCTTTCGTGACACACGAAACAAGGCTGCACGCTACGAATTCGTAAAGATGATGCAGGATGCGGGCGCAGTTAGACGGGACATGGATCCCAAGGTCATAGCACACATTATGAATATGCTGGCTTACGGTTTGGTGGGATTGGGCGAGGTGATGGACAGGGAAGATTTCCCCCCTACTCGGGACATCATTGAGGGCATTGCCGAGATCATGGACAGGGCGCTCACGCCTGAGGACGGTGGCAGCAGTGAGGCAGGCAAAGCGGTTGTCCGGCACATCCTGGAGGCGGCCCGTCGAAAGCTGGAGGATTCGACAAAATCGGAATCGGACCGGGAGTGAGGTCACATTGATATCCGTCAGGAATGTATCATACACTTACCCGATGGCCAACCATGCAGCCCTGCAAGGCCTGAACTTTGAGATTGCCGAAGGAGAAATATTTGGCTTTCTGGGTCCATCAGGTGCTGGCAAGTCAACCACACAGAAAATTCTCATCGGGCTGATAAAAGATTACGGCGGCCATGTGCAGGTGATGAATCGTGAGGTCAGCACATGGGGGCAGGACTACTACGAGCATATCGGCGTCTCCTTCGAACTGCCGAACCACTATGGAAAGCTCACGGCTCTGGAGAATCTGAATCACTTCAGGTCTCTATACAGCGGCGAAACATACGATCCGATGGAAGTGCTGGAATGGGTCGGACTACAGGATGACGCCAACAAGAAAGTAGCCGAGTTCAGCAAAGGGATGAAAATTCGCTTGAATGTGGCGCGAAGCATTATTCACAAACCAAAGGTGCTGTTCCTGGACGAACCGACAAGCGGCCTTGACCCGGTGAATGCGCGGAAAATCAAAGAATTGGTCCGGGAACTTCGCCGCTGCGGCACGACCGTTTTCGTAACGACGCACAATATGATGTTAGCCGATGAACTGTGCGACCGCGTGGCCTTCATCACAGCCGGAAAGATCAGCATGATTGACGCACCGTCAGCCCTGAAGAAACGATATGGCAAGCGCAACGTACAAATTGAATACCTGGATGCTGCACAGAACATCCAACGACAGGATTTCCCTTTGGATGGGCTGGGAAACAATCAGGAATTCCTCAGCCTGCTCCAATCCGCCTGTCGCATTGAATCCATCCATTCGCAGGAAACAACGCTTGACCATATTTTTATCAATGTAACCGGACAGGAGTTAAGCCCATGATGAACCGATTGCGAACAGCCATGAAAACCGATGTGACGATACAGGTGCGCAACAAGCTGTATGCCATCGGAATTGTCGTTGGGACCATGCTTGCTGTGGCATTGTCGCAACTATCCACACCCGATAGTTTGGCCGCCGCTGTTCCGGCGACGGTCCTGCTGATTATCGGTGGATCCACGCTGCTTTATGTTGCGGGCGTCATCATTTTCGAAAAAGAAGAGGGAACGCTCCATGCAGTCATCGTCTCTCCGCTCAGGACATCCGAATATCTGTGGTCGAAGATGATCACATTGACCCTTCTGGCAGCGGTAGAATCGGTGGTGATGATTGGCGGCGCCATGCTGATGATGAGCCGATCCCATGAAGTACCCCTGCCTGATGTTCCGGTTTTGCTGCTTGGCATCATCGCAATCGGTGTCCTCCACACACTAATCGGCATCATCCTCGTTGTCCGATACGAAAAAATTACGGATGTTCTTGTGCCGCTCTCGGCCATTGCGATGGTGCTGCAACTGCCTTTCTTGTATTTTATAGGGTGGGTGGTCCATCCGGCCTTTCTCCTCGTCCCGACTAGTGCGCCAACGCTGTTGATCCGGGGCGCCTACGTGCATTTGGCAGCATGGGAATGGGTTTATGCAGCGGGCTGCACGCTCCTGCTGTTGATTGGCCTGACCATCTGGGCACAGCGCGCCTTTCATACGCATATCGTTATGAAAGTGAGGTAACGCCATGCAATTGGCAAAACTGGTACGCAGGCTCGGGCATAACGATGTTGTCCTGATCGGACGCGACCGTTTTCTCATCGGGATGTTCCTGTTTACGCTGGCCATTGCGGTCATGTTGCGCTTTGCCCTGCCGTGGCTGAACGACTACCTGGCTGAATATGGCATCCTCCCCAATCCTGCGGTTCCCATCAGCCTGGCCGATGTCTACCCGATGTTGGTGGCCTTCTTTGCCCTTTTTCAAGGAGCGCTGCTGGTTGGGATGATTTTTGGCTTTCTGCTGCTCGATGAAAAAGAAGACAGCACCATCAAAGCGATGTTGGTCACGCCCGTTCCATTCAAACGATATGCGATGTATCGTGCCGGAGTGCCGGCAATTCTTGCATTTCTGACCAGCACAACCATGGTACTCATGATCAATCAGGCACTTCTGCCGCTGTGGCCGCTGCTGTTGATTACAGGCGGGGCATCGCTGACAGCGTCAATTGCTGCTCTGTTCTTTGCCACCTTTGCCGAAAACAAGGTACAGGGGTTCGCGCTGGCCAAGTTCGGCGGCATCGCAGGCTGGACGGTCCTGTTCGGCTGGTTCGTTCCGGAACCCTTGCAGTGGCTGATCGGATTGTTCCCGCCGTTTTGGATCAGCAAGTCCTTTTGGATGGCTCTCGAAGGCAGCAGTTGGTGGTGGGCCGCATTGGTCGTCGGTATCGTCCTTCAAGCAGGTTTGATGATTTGGCTTTTACAGCGGTTCCAGAAGGCAGCCTATCGCTAAATCACGTTATTTCGAAGGCGTTCGTCACGATTTTTCGCTCAACCGACGGCAAATCTCTTTGGTCACCTCAATGGTCGTAGCGGTACCGCCGACGTCAGGCGTTTTGATCCCGTCATTCGTTACCTCTTCAACGACGTCCAGCAACAATGCGCCCAATTCATCCTGGCCGAAATGATCCAGCATCATTTTGGCTGTCCAGATTTGTCCAATCGGATTGGCAATGCCCCGCCCGTAAATGTCGGGCGCCGAACCATGTACTGGTTCAAACATCGAGGGATATTTTCCGTTCAGATTGATGTTGGCAGCCGGAGCAATCCCGATACTGCCCATAATGGCGGCACCCAGATCGGTAAGAATATCACCGAACAGGTTGCTTGCGACAATCACGTCGAACCGCTGCGGCGAGGTCACAAAAAAGGCGGACAAGGCATCGATATGGTAAGAAGCGGTCGCAATGTCGGGATAATCGCCTGCCACCTCTTGAAACACCTGATCCCAAAACGGCATGGTGTGGACAATTCCGTTCGATTTTGTCGCGCTGGTGACGTGCTTGCGCCGCTTTTTGGCCAGCTCAAACGCAAACCGGATCGCCCGTTCCGTCGCTTTTCGGGTAAAGACTGCGTTTTGCACGACGATCTCGTCTGCGTCACGATGAATCCTGCCGCCGATTTCACTGTATTCCCCTTCGCTGTTTTCCCTGACTACGATCAAATCAAAGTCGTTTGGATTGACCAGTGGAGAGGCAATGCCCTTGATCAACTTCGCCGGCCGTATGTTGATGACCTGCTCAAACTCACGGCGGATTTTGATCAGCAATCCCCAAAGGGAGACATGGTCGGGTACGCGGGCAGGGTCGCCAACCGCCCCCAGGAATACAGCTTCGAAATGCTTCAAGATTTCCAGACCGTCATCAGGCATCATCGTGCCATGCTCCAGATAATAGTCGCAGTTCCATGGAAACTGCGTAAAGGAAAAGCGGATTCCGCCATGCACGTCAGCGATGGTGTTGAGCACTTCAAGCGAAGCCGGTACTACCTCTTTGCCGATCCCGTCGCCGGGGATGACGGCGATTTCATATGTTCTCATCGATTTCCTCCTCCAGTTTGTTGGTACAAGATGGTCACTAGGTGGCGGCATATCAAATGGAATGGATGACACATGGGGGGCAATCGTTTAAGAGCAGGTTTATTCTTCCAACAAATGTTTGTATTTTTGCAACTTGCGAGTGGCTGTCGGCTGGCTAATCCCCAGTTCCTCTGCCAATTTCGTCGTACTCTTTGTTTTCATGTAAGCATTCTTTATGATTTTCGCTTCAAATTCTTCAAGCAACTCAGTCAAAGTTTTCTTTGACATATCAATAGATTCATTGTCGTCTACTACTTTGTCCGGCAAATGCTCGATTCCGATCATTTGAACGTCAGTGGTCAGGATCATGCGTTCCACCAAGTCTTCGAGCTCTCTGACATTGCCTGGCCAACGATACTTGACCAATTGATCAATCGCACGCTGCTGAAACCTTTTGTTTTGTTGATATTGGACATTAAAGCGATTGTTAAACTCCATCAGCATAACGTAAATATCTTCCGGTCTTTCTTGCAATGAGGCAATGTGAATGGGTGCGACCGACAATCGGGAATACAAATCCTGACGGAAATCTCCCGCTTGAACCTTTTTTTCAAGATCTGCACTTGTCGTTACGATGAGGCGTACATTAGTATCTACAGGGGTATTGCCTCCTACCGGAACGAACTTTCTATCTCTTAACAGGTTGAGCAGCTTTACCTGTAGAGAATCGGGTAAATGCTCAATTTTGTCCAATATCAAAGTGCCCCCATCCAGTTCATGCAGCATACCAGGTTTTTTCGTTGACAGCGGGTCATCATCAGAGGAATCTGCCATTCCGAATAGTTCTATGTCCAACAGGGCTTCCGGTAATTCCGAACAGCTAATTTCTACTACCGGTTTTGCAGCCCGTTCGCTATGATGATGTATAAATTTGGCAATTGTTGTCTTCCCTACGCCTGATGCACCTGTAATGAGTACGGGAATATCAAACCTGGCGATCCTCTTCGCAAACGAGGTGACTTTTTTCATCGACAAGCTGGAGGCAATGACTCCATCATCCATATGCTTGTGAAATCGTAAATCATGCAGTTCATTCCGCACCTTCTTCATCTCTTTTTCCATTTCCGTGACATATTGTCTAAGATGAATTAATTCCGTCACATCATGGGAATAACTGATGACATATTTAATTTGACCGACTTCATCAAAAACAGGGGTTGCTGTAACAAGTACTTTTTTCCCTATTTTGGTTTCCTGAATAATTGTCTTCTTCTTCTTTTCGATTAATACCTGTTTCGTAATCGAAGGGTTGAAGATTCGATTGCGCTCCAGTTCTTCCACCGTTTTTCCAACCAAATACTCCCTTGGAACCAGATACAGTGATTCCGTTTGCTTGTTGGCATACAAAACGGTCCCGGTGTGATCGGTGATGAACACGTTATTATGCAATGCATCCAAAAGTTCGGCCCAATCAAATGAAAGATTTTCGATCGCTATTCCCCCCTACAAGCAAGTACACCGCCTTTTTTCCATATTACATCATACAAGTCGGTTCGTCTCTCATTCATCATGGTGTAAAAGGCAGATTGTAACTGCTCTGTCTGATTGTAATCAATGTCAGCAATGAGGATCGTTTCGACATCCTCCCCAGCTGCCGCAATCGAGCTGCCATCCGGTGCAAAGACTTGCGACTTTCCGAAAAAGGAAAGATCAGCATATTTACCGATATGATTATTAATCGCCAAAAAAACAGTATTGTCCAGTGCTCTCGACATGGCAAACCTGCAAAAGGGAGCGTCATAGGGCTTTTCCCATGCACTGGGAACGATGATAAGATTCGCTCCTTGCACAGCAAGCAATCGGGACATTTCCGGGAATGCAATATCCCAACAAATCATCATCCCGATTTTACCGAGATCAGTTTGCACGAGCGTTACTTGATCCCCTGGTTCAAACAGTCCCACTTCCAATGGGGTCAAATGTATTTTGCGATAGTTCGCAACACTTCCACCATCGCGGCCAATCAATTGAAAGGAATTGTAAATACAGCCGTCAATCCCCGTTTCTACGTAACCATAACCAATATAAATTCCATATTGCAAAGCTGCTTTAGCCATCAACTGGTATACGTTTCCATTTCCAGGCTGTGCCAGGTTTCGTAAAGACTCAGACAAAAAGTACCCTGTGGCAGCCAGTTCCGGAAACAGAACTAGCTGCACATCTGGATACTGCTTCATACATTGATCAACAAACCGTCTCATCAGGACCGTATTCAACTCTGTATTTCCACGTGGAAATTTTGCTTGTACAACGGCAATCCGGTAAGCCCGTTTCATATCAACCTTCACTCACATGACCGGAAGAGTCGGATACAGATATATCTTTTCCGATCTTCATGAACAGATAATACACACTGGCAGTGACGAAGAATGTAATAATGGTTGAACCTGTTGCCAATGGCACCTTGTAAGTAAAGAAATATGCAAAGATTGCGCCAATGATATACGCGAGATATGCTTTTACGTTTATTCCACCATGATACCAGTATTGTTTCCTCGCTCCCTCAATTATTTCCTCAGGATCGTACTTTTCTTTCTTTATGATGTAATAATCAACTAACATCACGGCAATGACCGGAATAAACAACGTAGCAATCATCAACACAAAATCAAAAAAATGATCCATCAACCAATCTTTCAACAATGCACCAATGATACTAATGATACCCAAGATAATAGCCGGAATCCAGAAACGATGTTTCGGTGCAAGGACCAGGTAGGACATCACTGCACTGTATAATGCCATCACGTTGGTAGACAGTACTGAGAAGAAGATGACAATCGCTGCAACAAAGCCTAATATTGGGTTAAATTGACCAATCAACACGGTCGGGTCGTACGTTTGTTCCATATTGTTCATGATAGAAAAACCGGAAACAGTTGCCCCCAACCCCATTGCCACAACTGTAGCTAGTACGTAACCGAAGTAGGTACCCAACATACCTGTTTTCTCATTGCTGCAGTAACGGTTAAAGTCACATACCGTAGGCATCCAGGAAAACGCCGTAGCAACAACAATATCGAAACCAATCATGGCAGTAATTGCCGGCTCCTTGCTGGCTGCCATCGTGATCAAGTTACCCACATCGAAGGTAATAAACATATATCCAAAGACAATAACAGAAAGTACCAACATGGATGATGCTATGATATTTTCCATTTTTTCAATGCCACGGTGACCATAAATCGTGATCGCTACAACAGCAATCTCGGTCAATATCGTAAACAAGTTAACATTGCTGTAACCTGTCATGAATTCTACGGCATGGTTTAAACTCAATCCGGCCATGTAGGCTTGAATCCAGGTCCAACCTATTAATATGAGCATATTGACTGCAGAGGGCAATACAGCACCGTAATGTCCAAACGCACCGCGAGTTAAAATCATCGTTGGCAGGCCTGTACGAGTACCTATATTCCCGGTTAAAATTAGCGGAATGGCACCAAGTAAGGAACCTACAAGGATGATAAACATTGCTTGTAAGAACGTAAGGTCAGGCACAAGGAACATCCCTGTAAGGACAGTTGTTACGACAACGTTGGCTCCCAACCAGAGTGAAAACGTGGAGAACAAATTCATTGTCCGATCATTTGATTTTACCGGTTGAACACTGTCCAATCCGAATCCATTTGTAAGATTGGCCATTTGCATACCTCCCTTGAGTGAATGTCATGTATTTAGCATTCTTTCTCACGAGTGAGAAAAGGAATACCAACCATTTAATTGAAGCCGCTGGTTCGTATTGACATGCTTCACTTCAGTAAATGCAGAAAGTCCATGCGGCCCTAACTCTCTGCCGATACCGCTTTGCTTGAATCCTCCCCAAGGTGCTTCCACATGAGGGGTATGGTATCCATTGATCCAAATCGTACCAGCCTTCAGACGACCCGATACCCGTTTTGCCCTGTCCAAATCCCGGCTTAAAACTCCTGCCGCCAATCCATAATTGGTTCCATTCGCAAGCTCGATTGCTTGATCTTCGGTGGAAAAAGCTTGGATCGTAATAACGGGGCCGAATATTTCTTCCTGGACAATCCGCATGCTTTGGGTAACGTGTGTAAAAATGGTCGGCTGATAATAGTAACCGCTTACATTCGCTCCATCTTTTACGCGCGAAATCCTGTTTCCTCCCGCTGCTAATACTGCTCCTTCGGACAGTCCGATTTCGACATACTGATGAATTTTTCGCAAATGCGGTTCAGATATGATGGGGCCCATTTCCGTGCGTTCATCCAACGGGTCACCGATACGAATTTGAGACACTCTTGCACAAAGCCTATTGAGAAACTCGTCGTGAAGATTTTGATGGACGAGAATTCTTGATGATGCGACACATACTTGTCCCTGGTTAAAAAAAGCACCGAACATGGTCCAATCGACTGCTGTTTCGATATCGACATCTTCAAAAATGAGGAGCGGCGATTTTCCGCCTAATTCAAGTGACACCCGCTTCAACTGCTTTGCACACTCTGTGTATATGGTCCGTCCTGTTGAAGACCCTCCTGTAAAAGATACCTTGTCTACGTCAGGGTGGGATATTAACGGCATTCCTGCTTGTTGTCCATCGCCAAGTACCAGATTATATACACCAGCTGGAATTCCAACCTCATCCATGAGCAGCGATAATTTCAGAAAAGTCAACGGTGTCCATTCAGATGGTTTAAAAATAACCGTATTTCCTGCTGCAAGTGCTGGAGCAAGCTTCCAGACGCCTAGCAACAAAGGAAAATTCCACGGAACGATCAACGCACAAACACCGATCGCTTCTTCTGTGACGCGGCTTGTTGTTCCGTCAGACATGTCTTTCTCCCATGCTTGGCGTGATTCAACCAAATCTGCATAATAGCGCAGACATGCAATCGAATCCGCTACATCTAACCGGGATTCACGAATCGGCTTTCCTGTATTTTGGGTTTCAAGCCTCGCAAATTCTTCAGCCGATTTTTCCATGAGTTCTGCAATTCTCCGCAATATTTCAACTCTTTTTGCTGCATTTGTAGACCAATCCGTGGTTTCAAAAGCTTTCTTTGCTGCTTGCACTGCTTGGTCTACCTGCTGCGGAGACCCTTCCCTTACCGTAGTCAAAACGCTTTCATTCGACGGGTCGAGAATGGGGCGAATGCCCCCTTCTCCATGTATCCATCGTCCGTCAATGTACAAGTGAAGGGATCCATGCATCGTTTGTTCACTCCTTCACCATGATTTTTGCTGCTGAAGCTGCTGTCTCTTTTTCAATGCGATCAAGGTAATGAACTCATATACAATATTGGCTGCGGATGCAGATGTTATTTGGCCATGATCAAATGCGGGAAGAACTTCAACCAGATCAAATCCGACAAAATCCAATCCGTGCAGACCTCTGACCAAAGCCAAGGCCTCATCAATGCTTGCCCCTGCTACCTCCGGAGTCCCTGTTCCTGGCGCATAGATCGGATCAAGAAAATCGATATCAAACGTCACGAATACGGGGCCGCTTCCAACTCTGTGATGGATAACCTCCAGCATGCGTTCGACTCCGGCCTTCTTCATTTGATTCGTTGTCCATACTTCAAACCCCATCTTGCGTGCATCATTTAAATCTTCTGGTCCATACAATCCTCCGCGCATGCCAATCTGAATCGAGCGGGAAACATCTATCAGGCCTTCTTCCAACGCACGGCGGAACGGCGTTCCATGATTGTACTTTTGACCGAAATAGCTGTCCCACGTATCGGAATGGGCATCAAACTGCAGGAGTGCAACAGGGCCGTACTTCTTGGCGACAGCGCGAAGTTCACCCAATGTAATGGAATGATCTCCGCCAAGGATAATCGGAATAATTCCGCGATTCAGAATTGGTGTTAAACCAGCAACAATTTTGTCATACGTCTCCGCAATATATCCCGGAATGATCGGGATATCACCAAAATCAACGCCAGAAATATAATCAAAGATATGAATGTCCTGTTCCGGATTGTATGGACGGAGTAAAATGGAAAAATCACGAATTGCACCAGGACCGAAACGAGCCCCCGTTCGAAAGGATTGACCTGAATCAAATGGAATCCCTGTAATGACAAAGTCCATATGCTCATCCAATTGTTCAACGTACGGCAGTCTCATAAAGGTGCGAGGACCGCTGAATCTTGGAGATTCGAATGAGTTCTTGGGTTGATATTTAGGCATGGTTTACCCTCCTGTCTGATCCATCTGGTATCTGTTCATGTATAAAAAGAGTGAATTCCCGACGTATCAGGCTTTCTCAGGTTGTTTGGCAGTAAGCAGGGAAACAATGATAATGGTTACAAAGCTTACCCCAAGACCTACGAAGATTGGTTCATTCGCATAGTACGGGTAATAGAAAAAGGAAACCCCGATTGCAAGTGAACTAGCTAAAATAGAGTAGAATGCTCCCTTTGCAGTGGCGCCTTTCCAGAAAAATCCCAGAATGACAGGGAAGAAAATGGCTCCCGCCAAGAACGCATAGGCTATTAATAGCGCTTTTGTAACACTGCTAATCGTTAATGCGAATACAATGGAAATAATCCCAATGGCGAATGTAGTGAAACGAGATGCTAGTAAGAATCTTCTTTCATCTGATAGTGCCGGCATTCTAGGTTTGATGAGATCATTTATAATCAGTGTAGAAGATGCCAACAATGTACCTGAAGCTGTGGACATTAATGCAGAGATGACAGCTGCAAACACGATACCCGCCACTCCGGTTGGCAGAATTTCAAGTGCCATCGCAGCAAAGGCATTCTCGGGATCTTCCAGGTCGGGAACTACGATAAATGCACACATCCCAATCATGACGATTGCGATTGCATACAAGAAACTGTATATACCCGCTCCAATCGTTCCTGCTTTTGCAACCTTTACGTTCTTTGCTGTAAACACTCGCTGCCATATATCCTGCGCAACAACCATTCCTAAACAAAATGCCAGGAAATAAGCCGCAAACAGCTCTCCGTCGATATTCGCAATGCTGAAGTATTCGGCTGGTAACGTTGCCGTAATGCTGCTCCAGCCACCAGCTTTGGAAAGGCTGATGGGAAAGAAGATGAAGAAAATACCGACTGTCATGACAACAAACTGCACGATATCTGTCATGGTTACAGACCACATGCCGCCCAAAATGGTATAGGCAAGTACGATACCGCCTCCAATGATCATGGAAAGATCCAGATCCCAGCCGACAAGAATGTGTAAAATTTTCCCTATTCCAATGACCTGTGTAGTGGTAACCAGCATGGCATAAATCGCCGCAACGATCGCACTAATACTTTGTGATCCACTGCCAAAGCGGTTATGAAGCATTTCGGAGATGGTAAGAACTTTTAAACCAGTCAGCTTATTAATCAGAAACAAACCTATTGCTACGATACCGAGTCCCAGCATGGTTACGATCCATATCCCACCGAACCCGTTGGTGTACCCCTCTTTTGCTGTGCCCATAGTGGAGGCGCCACCTAATATGACGGCGGCAAGGCAGCCCAAATACATGAAAAATCCCAAATTCCGTCCTGCCACAATATAATCTTCACTTGTTCTTGCTTTCTTTGAACCTAAATACCCGATGAACAAGATCGCAATAAAGTAAATGATGATGATCGACACGTCAATGATGGACACTGCACGCCCCCCCCTAGTTCCGATTGAATATGACAAGCTTCATTTCCGTCATTTCTTCCACTGCATATTTCAGCCCTTCCCGTCCTGTACCGCTTTCCTTAACCCCACCGTAAGGCATGTGATCCACGCGGAATGTCGGTGTATCGTTAATCATCACTCCACCTACATGAAGCCTTTCAGCCGCATGGAGGGCAGTATGGATGTTATCTGTATAAATTCCTGCCTGCAGCCCGTAACGAGAATCATTTACGAATTCGATCGCTTCATCAACCGTTTTCACCTTGTTGATGACCACAATAGGCGCGAACACTTCCTGGCAGGACACTTTCAACGAATGGTCAGCCTGCAACAATACAGTTGGGAGAAGTACATTGCCTTCAGCTTCCCCCCCTGTTGCTACAACCGCACCGTGCTGCCTTGCTTCCTCAATCCAATCCAGCGTTCGTTTTACGTCTCCAGGAGAAATCATTGCAGAAACATCAGTCGTCGGATCCAGGGGGTCTCCAACCTTAAGTTTCTTTGTTGCTTCTACGAATTTTTCAACAAACGCTTCATAAGCGCTTTCGTGTACGTATACTCTTTGCAAAGAAATACAAACTTGTCCCTGGAAGGCGAATGCACTTGTGACGCAGCGCGGAATAATTTTTTCAATATTCACACCTTGATCGATAATTACGGCAGAGTTGGAACCCAGCTCTAACGTAACGCGTTTCAGTCCTGCCTTATTGCGAATACCGATCCCTACGCCTGGGCTTCCGGTAAACGTCACCATGTTTATCCTGTGATCAGTGACGATTTTTTCACCAACCGTACGTCCGCTGCCTGTGACGATGTTAAGAACCCCCGAAGGCAGTCCTGCTTCCTGGAACAATTCTGCGATAAAGAAGGAAGACAATGGCGTTTGTGACGCTGGCTTTAACACAATCGCATTTCCAGCCGCAACCGCAGGGCCAAGCTTATGTGCAACCAAGTTAAACGGGAAGTTAAACGGAGTAATGGCACCTACCACGCCTAATGGTTCACGTACTGTATAAGCAATGCGATTTTCGCCCCCTGGCGCTGCATCCAATGGCAGTACTTCACCATGAATATTTTTTGCCGCCTCTGCAGCAAATTTATAGGTTTGAATCGTACGTGCAATTTCTGCTTTTGCCGTGGAAAACGGCTTCGCTGCTTCCAAAGCGACCAATCTTGCAGCTTCATCTGCTCGCTCCTCAAGCAACCGAGCTACTTTTTCAAGAATTGAAGCACGTTGATGTGCAGGCATTTTTGCAATGACGTTACGCGCTTCATAAGCAGCCTGAATTGCCAGTTCAACCTCTTCATTCGTGGCTGCAGGAATCTGGGCTATTTCTTCTCCCGTATAGGGAGACTTTAATGATGTATAGTTTTTTGCTTCAACCCACTGTCCATGAATCAGCAGATGTTTTTTCATCATGTCCCACTCCTCCGGGCATTCTCCAAAATGACTTCCTCAATGACATCCAGAGCTTCGTTCAACTGCTCATCCGTGATGACGAGTGGACTTAAGAAACGCAATACGTTTCCATATAATCCTGCACTTAGCACAACTACACCACGTCTCGCGCATTCCGAAATGATTTTCGCTGTCAATTCTTTATCAGGATCCTTTGTTGCTTGATCTTTGACGATTTCCACGGCACACATTGCTCCAAGTCCGCGAATATCGCCGATGACGCTTGTTTTCTGCTGTATTTTTTGGAATCGCGCCTTGATCGTTTCGCCAATGATATTGCTCCGTTCCACCAGGCCGTCATGTAACATCATTTCGATTACTTGGAGCGCAGCAATACAACCGAGCGGACTGCCTCCGTAAGTTCCACCAATTTCTCCAGGGTTGGCTGCATCCATGATTTCTGCCCGTCCTGTCACGGCACTGATCGGCAAACCGGCAGCGAGAGACTTGGACATCGTCATGAGATCAGGTACAATTTCAAAATGCTCAGAAGCGAATAGTTTGCCTGTACGACCGAACCCGGTTTGAATTTCGTCTGCTATAAACAAGATGCCGTACTTCTCACATAGTTTCTTGATGCCTTGCACAAAGGTTTTCGAAGGTACAACAAAACCACCTTCACCCTGTACAAGCTCCATGATTACAGCCGCCACATCTTCTGGCGGAACTTCTGACAAGAAGAAATCTTCCACACGACGAAGCATCTCTTCATCATATTGTTCGATAGACATTCCTTCGGGACGGCGATAATAATACGGATACTGCATTTTGTATGTTTCCGGAGCAAAAGGACCAAAACCGAATTTATAGGGCTTCACTTTACTTGTTAGTGACATTCCCATTAAGGTTCTGCCGTGAAATCCTCTTTCAAAAGAAATGATTGCTTTGCGCCCGGTATGTTTGCGAGCAATCTTCACGGCATTTTCCACTGCTTCTGCGCCGCTGTTCAAGAAGAATGTTCTTTTCTCATGTGTCCCTGGAGTAATTTCATTCAGCTTCTCCGCGAGCTGCACGTATGGTTCATACATCATGACGTGAAAGCAGGTATGGATGTATTTGTCGAGCTGGTCTTTCAACGCTTTAACCACTTTTGGCGGACAATGCCCTGCGTTTATCGTTCCAATCGCACCAGCTAAATCAATGAAGGTATTGCCGTCTACGTCGGTCAACAGCGCTCCCTCAGCTTTTTCAACAAATGAGAGAACCGTGTTCCCCACACCTCGCGGTACATGGTTTACTCTGCGAGCAAGAATTTGCTGTGCTCTGGGGCCAGGGATCGATGTCTTCAATTGAATAAACTTTCTGGTTGGAGTACTCATCGCTTTATTTTACCTCTCTTCCCTTTTGATGACTGCTTATTATATTCAATAATGAATAATATATTCAATATTGAATAATTTGCGAATATGAAATCGTTTCCCTGCCAATCAATATACCACGCATTTTTTAAATTTCAAGTCTTTTTTGTCAATGCCGAAAATTATCGAATGTGTACAAAAAGAGTGCAGTTGTTGCCGGTTAAGCAGCCTGAGCCCGGTACAAAACCAGGCTCAGGCTGCGTTCACATTTTATCCTTTACAGCTCGTCAAAACCGTTCTCGTTCGTTACTTTGGCATAGGTGCGGGATTTTCCCTCGAAAAAGTCCGTTTTTGTTTGATTCAGTGCTTCGTCGGAGAACGGTCGAATCCACGGCATGCAATTGTCCACTCCTTCATACGCTCTCTCAAGCCCCATCAGCGCCAAGCGCTTATTGACAATAAACCGAATATAACGGTCCAATTCATGAAAATCAATGCCTTCAACGCCGGTCAGAACATGGCGGGCCCATTTCATTTCCAATTCAACCGCTTCGTTCATTGTGCGATACACAAAGGCCCGGTTGCTGTCCGTATCCAGCTCGGGATAATCGGTCAAGAGAAGCTGAAACACTTCTCCAAAAAAGAACGTGTGCTGGGCCTCGTCGCGCTGGATGTAGCTAATCATCTGGCTGGTTCCCAGCATCTTTTGATGACGGGCCAGATTGTAGAAAAAAGCGAATCCGCTGTAGAAGAAAACTCCTTCCAGAATCATGTCAGCGACAAGCGCCTCAAAAAATGTCTGAGGGGTTTTTTCGTCCCGAAAGCGCTGGTACATGTCGGCGATGAACAGGTTTCGCTCCAGCAGCACCTCATCGTGTTTCCAGTATTCAAACACCTCCTTTTGCGTCCGGTAATCGACCAGGCTGGAGAGTACGTAGGAATACGACTGGTTGTGAATCACTTCCTGCTGGTTAATAATGGCAGCAATGGCCACCAGAGAGGAATCTGTAAAGTACGATCCGACATCGGCCACAAAATTGGTCTGCATGCTGTCCAAAACAGCCAACAGCCCGATAATCTTCTTAAAGGCGTTCTGTTCGGTCGGCGTCAGTTCCGGAAACTGCTGCCTGTCTTTGTTCATGGAAATCTCGGACGGGATCCAGTGATTGGCAATTAACACCTTGTACAGCTTATACATCGCCGGGTGGCGGATATCATCCCAGTTTAACACCCCGGAACAATTGCCGTTAATGATTTTGTTTGACCTGTTCGGCGCAGTTGTCTGAAACACCTTCTGCTGCTGCAGCATTTCCGTTCTCCTTTCCGCTGTTATGTGCAGGCTTCGCATTGATGGATCTCAATCGCGCGGCTGCGGACGTAGTAGGTTGTCTTCAGTTCCTGTTTCCAGGCCTCCATATGCAGCCGCAGTAAATCCCTGGCATGGATGTCTGGGCGGACATACAAATTGACACTTTGTCCCTGATCGAGATGACGTTGGCGGGCGGCAGCCTGTTTGATCGACCAGTGCTGATCCAGATGATGCGCTCCCTTGTAGTACCACATCGTGCGGGGAGACAGGTCGGGAGCGGGATTGGCGATTTTGTACGTTGTTTTCTCTTCGTAGGTGACCGGCTCGAAAACCGGATCGACGGAAGCGGTGGAACCGGCGATCAGCGACGTGGAGCCGGTGGGTGCAATGGCCATCAGATACCCGTTTCGAATGCCGTATTCGGCCACTTCTTTCGCCAGCGCCTTCCACTCGGGAGAATCGTAGCCCCTGCGGACAAAATACTCCCCACTTTCCCACTCGCTGCCCGAAAAGAGCGGATAGGCTCCTTTTTCTTTGGCCAATTCCAATGAAGCGCGAATGACCAAATAATTGATCCGCTCAAACAGACGATCGTTGAAGGTGACCGCCTCTTCACTTTCCCATCTGATATGATGGAGGGCGAGCAGATGATGCAGTCCAAAGGCGCCAAGCCCAATGCCCCGGTACTTTTGGTTGGTATGGTGGGCCTGCAAAACGTCGATCCGATTCACATCGATCACGTTGTCCAGCATGCGCACCTGAATGGGAATCAGCCGCTCCAACACATTAGCGGGTACGGCGCGACCCAGGTTGATGCTGGAGAGGTTGCAGACGACGAAATCGCCCGGTGTTTTCCGAATCACAATCTCTCCGTCCTGCAGCACTTCTTCGCGCACCGTTGTGGGAGACATGTTCTCCAGAATTTCCGTGCACAGGTTGCTGGAGTAAATCATTCCCGCATGTTTGTTGGGATTGGCGCGGTTGACGGTATCCCGGTAGAACATAAACGGAGTTCCCGTCTCCAGCTGCGAGATCATGATCCGCTTCATGATCTCGATGGCCGGTAAGGTCACGCGGCTCAAGCGGGGATGGCGGACGCACGCTTCATAACGTTCGCGGAAGCTGCCTCGCCCCGGCTCCTCATCATAGAAATCCTCCAAGGAAAAGCCCATGACGCTGCGAACTTCATGCGGATCAAACAAGTGAAACTCTCCCCTTTTTTCCACCGCTTCCATGAAGAGATCAGGAATGCACACACCCGTGAAGACGTCATGCGCTCGCATGCGCTCGTCGCCATTGTTCATCTTCAGATCCAGAAAAGCCAGGATATCCTTGTGCCACACATCGAGATAAACGGCAACGCTGCCGTTTCGTGTTCCGAGTTGGTCGACGCTTACCGCTGTGTTGTTCAGTTGGCGGATCCACGGAATGACCCCGCTGGATTTGTTTTCGTACCCGCGGATGGAAGAGCCGCGCGCCCGCACTTTTCCCATATAGACGCCGATGCCGCCGCCCATTTTGGACAGCCGGGCAATATCGGTGTTGGAATCGTAGATGCCCTGCAGAGAGTCGTCGACCGTGTCCACGAAGCAGCTCGAGAGCTGTCCGCCCCTTGCTTTTCCTGCATTGGCCATGGTGGGCGTTGCCACCGTCATGTACTGATGGCTCAGTGCCCAATAGGCTTCTTTCACCAGAGCCAGTCTTTTTTCGGTGGGCTCCTGCATCATCAGGTGCATGGCAATGATCATAAACCGCTCTTGGGGCAGTTCATACAGGTTGCCGGTGTAATCCCTGGCCAAATACCGCTCGGCGAGCGTAACAATCCCCAAATAGGTAAACAGCTTGTCCTTTTCGGGATCGATCTCTCGTTCCAGTTCCACGATGTCTTCCCGACGATAGGCAGTCAGCAGTTCCTTTTTGTAAATGCCTTTTTCAACCAACTGCTGCAACAAGGTGGGAAAAGAACCGTAGGGACGAGACAGGCTGAATGGGTATGCCCGGTTTCGGGCCGCTTCGTGATACAGCGCAGCGAGATACGTCCTGGCTGCGACATAGGTCCATTCCGGTTCCTCTTTGGAGATCAGTTCGGCGGCCGACATGGCGGCGACGTTCGCCAGTTCTTGTTCCGTGAGTTCTTTGTGTTTCGCTTTCGCCGAGGCACCGCGAATGACGGCATCCGCATTCAACTGCGGAAAATCAACCATGATTTCGCTGATGAGCGAAGTGAGCCGTCTGTCGATGTCAGAAACAAATGTTTGCAATATCTTCATCTCCTTTACGTAATGAAAAAAAGCATCCTCTCTCGTCGGGAAAGGATGCTTGCGGTAGACAACGAATAAGGCATGGCGGTGCCTACGCATGACAAGCACAAGAAAGAGCGGCACGCCCTCCGTATCAATCACACCTCCCCATCCTCGTGGTTCCAACGGTGTTTTCTTTGCGGCAGGTCTCCTGGCTCATGGATCATCGCTTCTCTGAACCTTCCCGTCGATACGATCAACAGTGGCATCTTTCAGAACTGCTCCCCATTCACAGTGGCGGGACCGCGCCGGACTTTCACCGGTCTTCCCTTTTAAGCGCTTGCCGGATTCCCGGGTAAGCACACCACAAAGAACACAATATATAGTTTATATGACAGTAATATAACACGATATATTGAGTAAGAAAAGCATGAATTTGGCTTGCCATCCAAAAAAAGAAGGGGCGCCCGCATCGCACGCCCCTTATCACGATTCTTTTCCCATTGTTTACTTTAAGGGGTGCCCATCACTCACCCGCATGTCTTTTATCGCTGCACCTGAAAACTGCCTGATTGAAAAAGGTTTTCTACCTGAGCTGCCGTAGCGACTAACATATCGCCAGGGATTGTATGTTTTAGTGCTGCTGAGGCTGCCGCAAATTGTACCTTATACTCGTCATCTTTGTTCGTTAGGTATGCATAGAGAAATCCCGCAGTAAAGGCGTCACCCGTTCCAACTCTATCTATGATGTCGATTGTATACGACTTGGATTGGTAAAGTTGTTCTCCGTTCCAGATAATCCCCTGATATTGATTTTTCGAGGCTGATTCCACATTCCTGATCGACGATACAATCCATTCAAAGTTATACATCTTTTGTACCTTGCTGTACAAGTCACGATAATAGTCCAGGATGTCCCTTTCCTCCAAGGGTTTATCAGGCTTGATTCCAAGGATGTTCGTAAAATCAAGATGTCCTGCAAAGGCAATATCAACATACTCCAATATTTGCTCAAACTTCTCCCTGGCCGCTTCGACTGACCATAGTTTGCTTCTATAGTTGAAATCGAAACTAACTTTCAACCCTTTTTCCTTAGCCCTGCGCATGAATGTTCTCGCCAGCTGGAAAGCTTGTTCGCTGATGCCCAAGGTGATTCCCGAAACATGAAACAAGTCCCGGCCGGCAAAAATCGCATCCAGGTCGAATTCTTCGATTTTCGCTTCGGCCATTGCAGAATGCTTCCGATCATAGATGACCTTGCTTGGCCGGACAGAGTATCCGGCTTCCAAAAAATAGAGTCCGATTCGTTCTCCGCCTCTCGCGATATGAGAAGTGTCTACGCCGAACTCTCTTAATTTGTAAATAAATGCATCTCCCAAATCATGATCGGGAAGCCTGGTTATCAATGAGGTATCGATTCCAAACTGGCTTAAGGCAACAGCGACGTTGACTTCGCTGCCGCCATAAATGACTTCAAACATATTGCTGCCGATCAGCCTGTTCCTTCCCGGTGGTGTCAATCGGAGCAGGGCTTCCCCCAGCGTTACAGCCTTTTTCATATGGACCTCCCTTTATTGGGTTCGTTCCTGTCTCGCTTCATGGACTTTCTCAACAAATTGTCTTGCCGTTTCCGCAATTTGTTCCGGCTCTCCCTTGGTCAGTTGACCGCCGACGCCTACGGCAATGGCTCCGTTTTTTATCCATTCTTTGACGTTGTCCATGCTGACGCCTCCAGTCGGCATCAGGTTCACCTGAGGGAGCGGCGCCTTGATGTCCTTGATAAAGGAAGGGCCAAATGCGCTTCCCGGGAACAGCTTGATAATGTCGCATCCTGCTTCCAATGCGCGAATCATTTCGGTTATCGTCATGCATCCCGCCATATACGGAATCTGATACCGATTGCACAGCTTAGCCGTTTCCAGATCAAAACCCGGGGAAACGACAAAATCGGCGCCGGCCAGGATGGCTATTCTGGCCGTTTCTGCATCCAAAACGGTGCCGGCGCCAACCACAAGCCCGCTGGCAGCATTTTCTTCCTTCAACCCCTTGATGACATCCGTGGCACCGGGTACGGTATACGTTACTTCTACGGCCGAAATCCCTCCCTTTACACATGCATGGGAAATCTCTTTCGCTTCCGCTACATTTCCCGCCCTCACCACGGCAACGATGCCGATATCCGCAATCCGTTTCAGCACATCCCACTTCTTCACGTGTTCACACCCTAACAAGCTAAATTGTCGATATTCGTTCGATTACACTCCAGAGTAGGCCATAAAACCGCCGTCGACTGGAATGGTGATTCCTGTAACAAACCCCGACATGTCCTCATCCACGAGCCATAACAAGGTGCCAAGCAGATCTTCGGGAGAACCGAATCTCCTCATCGGGGTATGTGCAATGATTTTATGGGACCTCTCCGTTAAGGAACCATCTTCGTTGATTAATAAATTCCGGTTTTGCTCGGTCAGGAAAAAGCCGGGAGCAATCGCATTCACCCGAATGCCGACATCAGCCATGTGTACGGCCAGCCATTTGGTAAAGTTATCGATTCCGGCTTTCGCTGCGCTGTATGCCGGAACCTTTGTCATCGGAGACGGAGCGCTCATGGATGAAATATTAATCACAACGGCGCCTTTTTTATGAAGCATCTTCTTCGTAAACACTTGGGTGGGGATCAGCGTCCCGAGCAGATTCAGGTTGAAAACATAGCGAAATCCTTCTTCACTCAGGTCGAAGAATGTGGTAATCTCTTTGTTCTCAAGATCCTCCAGGCTCAATGTTTCCTTCGTTGTGACCCCCTTGGGATGGTTGCCGCCCGCACCGTTAATCAGAATGTTGCAGTCTCCAAACTCGTTGGAAACGATCTGTTCCGCTTTCTTGACACTTTCGATGTCCAGCACGTCGCAGGCAACGGCAATCGCTTCACCGCCGGCGTTCTTGATTTCTGCGGCTACTTTTTCTCCCTTTTCCGCCGTACGATTCAGGATGGCCACCTTCACTCCTTGTCTCCCCAGCTCTCTGGCCATGGCTCCGCACAGGACTCCGCCACCGCCTGTGATGACCGCAACTTTTCCCTTCAGGTTTTCATGAATTGGCAGCATGTGTTCCCTCCTGTTTCATCCTCTCTAATGAATCCCAGATCCCCCATAAATACATGATTCCAAGAGCCCTGTCGTACAGCCCGTACCCCGGTCTGCATTCTTCATCAAAAATGTGCCTTCCATGGTCCGGTCTGGCAAAACCGGTAAAACCGTTCTCATGATAGGCCTTTACCACATCGTAAATGTCGACGGAACCATCTTGCGTTCTGTGTGAGGTTTCGATGAAATCGCCATTTTCATAGATTCTCACGTTTCGGATATGGGCGAACGGAATCCGTTCAGCGAACTCTCGAACCATTTCCGGCACGTTATTATTCGGATCGGCCCCTAAAGAACCGCTGCAAAGCGTAACACCATTGTACGGACTGTCCACAAGGCGCAAGAATCTTCGAATATTTTCCTGATTGGTAATGATTCTAGGCAGCCCGAAAACAGACCACGGCGGATCATCCGGGTGGATCGCCATCTTGATGTCATTCGCCGCTGCAACCGGAATAATCTGCTCCAGGAAATATTTCAAATGATTCCACAAATCTTCTTCTGTTACGTTTTTATACGCTTCAAAAAGTCTGGAAAGATGCTGTAACCTCTCAGGTTCCCATCCCGGCATGGTATAATCCGGATTGCCCGCAATCTTGTCCACTAATTCCATTGGGTCGATACTTTCTATTTTCGCCTTTTCATAGAATAGGGCCGTTGATCCATCCTCCAGTTCTTTGTACAGTTCCGTTCTTACCCAGTCAAATACAGGCATGAAATTGTAGCAAATCACCTTGACGCCAACTTTGGCCAGTTTCTCGATGGTTCGCTTATAGTTTTCGATGTATTGATCTCTCGACGGAAGTCCCAGCTTTATATCCTCGTGGACGTTGACACTCTCCACGACCTCAATGTGCAAGCCGTACCTGTCGGCCTGCTCTTTCACTTCAAGGATTCGATCCATCGGCCACTCTTCGCCTGCCGGCAGATCGTGCAGAGCCCAGACAATTCCCTCTACACCGGGGATTTGTTTGATATAGCTGAGAGGAATGCGATCATTGCCCTCACCAAACCATCTGAATACCATCCTCACAGTGATATTCCTCCAGTTACATGTATCATTCAATTCCTACATAATTTTTTATATTGTCATAACAAATGTTTCTCACTATTTGTTCCAGCACATCAAAGTCAGCCGGATATTCTCCATTCTCCACCCAGGTTCCAATCAGGCTGCACAGGATTCTTCTGAAATATTCATGTCTTGTAAACGAGAGAAAGCTTCTCGAATCGGTCAGCATACCGACAAATCTGGAGAGAAGCCCCACGTTTGCCAATGCTTTCATCTGTTCTTCCATTCCGTCCCTGTGATCGTTAAACCACCAGGCGGAACCGAACTGGATCTTCCCCGGAATTTCCCCCTGAAAATTCCCGATCATGGACGCAATCATGTAGTTATCCCTGGGATTCAGACAGTACAATATCGTCTTCGGGAGTGAATCCGTACAGTCCAGCGCATCCAAAAATTGCGAGAGTTCCTGTGCATAGGTGAAGTCCGCAATCGAATCAAAACCGGTATTGGGTCCAAGGGAACGGAACATTCTTGTGTTGGTATTTCGCAGGGCGCCGATGTGAAGCTGCATAGCCCATCCGTATTCCTGATACTTTCTTCCAAGGAAAACAAGGACGGCCGATTTATATTTGGCGATTTCCTCTGCTGTCAAATGTTCCCCAGACATTCTTTTTTCATAGATTTTGCTGACTTCCTCGTCATCAGCTTCCATATAGAAATGGGACTCTATTCCATGATCGGACAACCTGCAGCCTGCTTCGTGGAAATACTTGATTCTGCTTTCCAATGATTCCAAAAAGTCATGATAGCTGTTTATTTTGTTTCCTGACGCCTGCTCCAGCTGCTGCACCCAGGTGATGAACGTATCTTTCTCAATATTCAAAGCGCCGTCCGGCCGAAAGGTGGGAAGCACCTTGACTTCAAAAGTCGGGTCGTCCCGCAAAATCTTGTGATATTCCAGAGAATCGACAGGATCATCGGTTGTACACAGCGCTTTTACATTGGACCTCTTGATCAATTCTCTTGGGGTAAACGCCTCTGTTTGAAGCATCGCATTGCACTTTTCCCATATTTCATCCGCATTTTTCGCGCTTAACACCTCTGTTACCCCAAAATACCTCTTTAGTTCCAAAATCGTCCAGTGATAAAGAGGATTCCCGATCATATAAGGGACCGTTTCCGCCCATTTGTAAAATTTTTCTTTATCACTTCTGTTTCCCGTAATATATTCTTCAGGCACACCGTTGCTTCGCAGTAGTCTCCATTTGTAATGGTCTCCACCCAGCCAAATCTCTGTGATGTTTGCGAATGTCTTGTTTTCGGCAATTTCTTTGGCGGGAAGGTGACTGTGGTAATCAAAGATTGGCATGTCTTTTGCGCAATCGTGATACAGCCTTTTGGCCGTGTCCGTATCCAGGAGAAAATCTTCATCCATAAACGGTTTCAACTATCTCCACCCCACCTATCTTCATGACAAAGACTAATCCATTAACTGTCCGCCGTTTACTTCTATGATTTCACCGGTTATGAAGCTGGCGTAATCAGAAGCGAGAAACAAGGCGGCCCCAACGGTTTCTTCCGGCGTTCCTTCCCTTCCGAGCGGAATCTGTTTGATTGCATTCAGACGCATTTGCTCAGGGGTGTAACGGTCGTGGAAGGGTGTTGCGATGACCCCGGGACCTATGCCGTTAACCAGGATATTGTATTCTACCAATTCTTTGGCCAGCCCACGGGTGAATGTACTTAATCCTCCTTTTGCGGCAGCATAGGCAACCGCTCCGAATCCGCCGCCGTTTCGTGCCGCCAAAGATGTGATATTGATGATTTTTCCCTGCTTTTGTCTTTTCATGATGGGCAAAATCGCTTTGGTAACAAGAAATGCGGATTTTAGATTGATATTGATCACCTGATCCCACAATGCTTCGTCCATCTCTTCAATCCTGCATCGTTGCAGCATACTCCCGGCATTGTTCACCAATA
Source organism: Brevibacillus sp. (assembly GCA_017656235.1). Lineage (GTDB taxonomy): Bacteria > Bacillota > Bacilli > Brevibacillales > Brevibacillaceae > Brevibacillus_E. The sequence goes on along the minus strand of JACDOF010000001.1, from coordinate 36,619 downwards.
TATCCAACCGGCCAAAAGCGTTTTCGATTTCAGACACCATTTGCTGGACCTGCCGGGCATTTGCCACATCTCCCTGAACGAGAATCGCACTGCGTCCTTTTTGCTGAATTTCCTCCACTACTTTTTTGGCTGACGTTATGTTCTTGTTCGCGTGAACGATCACATCAGCTCCGTGCTCCGCAAAGGCAACAGCCATTGCGCGTCCGATGCCGGAGCTGCTCCCCGTTATCCAAACAACCTTTCCTGCAAATGAATACATGAACTTGCTCCTCCTTATGTGATGAGTCAGGTTACATCAGCAAATTTGGCAAAAACAACACGATATCCGGGAAAAGCATGAGCAGGATAACCAGGACGACAACTCCTGCAATGAAAGGAAACGATTCCTTCATATACTCTTCAACGGAAACGTTCGTTAACGAACAAACCGTATACATGGTTACCCCGACTGGCGGCGTCATTCCTCCCATGGTGACGATGGTCATCATTAAGATGCCGAAGTGTACCGGATCTACGCCAATATTTTTAATAATGGGCATAAAGATAGGGGTCAGCAGCAGTACAAGGACGGTTGATTCCACGAACATTCCGGCAGCAATCAGGAACAACACGATCAAAAACAATAGCAAGGTGGGATTGTCCGTGATTCCGACAAGCAGTTCGGCAGCCGTTTGCGGCAAACGATCATACGTAATCAGGTAGCCCAGGATGGAAGAAGTAGAAATAATCAGTAGAATCCTGGCATTGTCAAGCACCGACTGCCCAATGCACTCCTTCATATTTTTCCAATTCAATTCCTTATAGATAAAAAACCCGACGATTAGCGCGTAAACAACGGCAAAGGCACCCGCTTCAGATGCCGTAAACACGCCAAACCGAATCCCCACGACAAGGATCACGGGAAAAAGCAGCGCCCAAATACTCTCCCTTGCGGCTTGCAGTACCTCTTTTAGAGAAGCACGTCGAATGTTATTCTCTGAATCATAGCCCCTTCTTTTGGCAATAACATAGGCGATTGTCATGAGAACAATCATCATTAGGAGCCCTGGAATGACTCCACCCAAAAACAACTTTCCTATTGACACTTCCCCCACATATCCATAGAGAATCAGTCCGATGCTCGGGGGAATCGTAGCGGTTATGAGCGAGCTTACTGCAATAACCCCTACTGAATATCCGCCGGAATACCCTCTCATCATCATTTGACGGCCTAGTATTCTGCTTTGCATCGCTGCATCGGCATTGGCCGATCCGGAAATCCCCCCCATAATCGTACTGAGGATGATGGATACATGCGCCAATCCTCCGACCAAATGCCCCGTCAAGGCATTCGAAAAACGGATCAAGCGTGAGGTGATACCCGCGGAATTCATCAAGTTACCAGCCAAGATGAAAAAGGGCACTGCCAATAAGGGAAACGATTGCGTACCTGCTACCATTCTTTGAGCGGTAATGGAAATTGGCAGATTAGGCTCAATTAGGAAGTAGCACAAACTGGCTATGCCAATGGCAAAAGCGACAGGCATGTTGAGAAACAGGAGTATGAGAAAAATGATGGAAACCGTTAGCATGTTGCCCCCCTACTACGTGCCACGTCAATTAGCGATCAGCCCGTTTGACTTCAGATTGAATCATGCTTTTCCTTTGCCTGACCGACCGTGTGCTTTATCTTGGCGATGAGGGTACAGCTCATCAGCAAACATCCGGCAGGAACAGATAAAGTGATAAACGAGTAGCTGATTGACATGTTATTGATTAACCTGACTGAATTTTCAATACTAAGCAGTACCGCATAGCCTCCAACGAGGATCAAGAAGAACAGCATCAATACCATCATCACAATCTGTAAGGGAAGAGCAATTTTTTTCGGCAAACGCTTGGTGAAGATATCCACACCAATGTGACAATCCTCCCGTAATGCCCAATTGGCACCAAGGAAAATGAGCCAGGCGAACAACAATTGGGCAAATTCGACGGACCACGCGATGGGTACGCCCACCCATCGCATGACCGCTGCAAAGAAGACAAAGAATACGACACCAATCATGAGTAATTGGCAAAGCAAATGTTCAACCCGAATATACCAGTCCGCTAACCTTTTCAAGGCGAACACTCCCTTTACTTACCAAGGAGTTGGTTGATCTGATCGCGAAGTTCTGTATAGCCTTCGAATTTTTCATACACGACATTGGTTCTTTCCTTGAACAAATTGACGTCAACCTCATGAATTTCCACACCTTGGTCAGCCAATTTTTGCTCAAATTCGCCCAACAGTTCTTCTGTTTTTCTGGATGCATCGTCACCAGCTTTAAATGCTTCTTCCAACACAATCTTTTGATATTCTTCCGGGAGTTCTGCCATCCACTTGTCGCTTGCCACAATACCCGTCAACAGTTGGAAATGCCTTGTTTTGGAGATGTGTTTAATAACCTCGTACAGTTTTGCACCATACGTAGCCGGATGCTGCGCCTCAGCACCATCAATGATTCCTTGCTGGAGTGCAACATACACTTCAGACCATGCCATACCCGTCGGATTTGCGCCCATTGCCTTAATGGTTTCCAACCAAATCGGAGCACCAGGTGTACGCAATCTTACGCCCTCCAAATCTTCAGGCTTTAATACCGGTTTATTGGTTAACAAATGGCGCTCCCCCTGGTACCAGTTAAACGATAATACCCGCAACCCATGATCTTTTGCCAGCTGCTCCTCCCAGCCTTTAAACAAATCGGACGTTACGACTTTGCGGGCTTCATCGAAATTATCCACGATATAGGGAGCGGTCATAATCCCCATTTGCGGCACCATCTCGGCCAGGCGTCCGCTGTCCACCAGAACAGCCACGTTCGCCCCTACTTTGGCCTGCTCCAAAATGTCTTTATCATCGCCCAAGGAACCGCTTCCATAAATCTCAATCTCCACTTTTCCATTGGTTTTTTCTTCTACTGCCTTCCGAAATGCCTCAAGCCCCTGATAAATTGGATCGGATTCTGACAAGGCAGTCCCTACCTTTAAGGTGTAAACCTTTCCATCATCAGCTTGGCCGCTTCCTCCACCATTTTCTGCGGATTGCTGACCGCATGCACTCACAAACATCATGACCAAAGACAGCAGTAAACCCATAACAGTTCTCTTCATTTTTCTTCCCCCTACCATGATTTTCTATTGAATAAATGCAGGAATGGATATGGTAATTCCTACATCATGACAACGATAATAACGCTTTCATTTACCTGAAAAAACAAGCAATCGGGGCGCTGTCAATCATTTGAAATAATTGGGATATGATTTCTTCAGCTCATCCTGCTCAGCAATCACCATTGTTAAATGCTCTTTCATCACCTGCTCGGCCTTATCGGGATCTCTTTCTTTGATTGCATTCAATATCTCCCTATGTTGAGACAAGATCGTATCCCAGTTGTAGTTGGATGCCAATCTAAGCATTCGAATACGGTTTAGATGGAGATTCGTTTGCTGGATGACCGACCAAACCCTCTCTTTTCCACATCCCTTTGCAAGGGTGCTGTGAAATTCTTCATCCAATTCAAAAAGTTTTGTGTAATTTTTATCATTCACACACAACTGCTGCATGACCAGATTCGTTTCTAACTCCAGCAAACTGTCAGCGGAGATTTTTTCACAGGCCACTCTTACCGTAGCCCTCTCCAAATGCTCCCGGATAAACCTGGCCTCTTCCACATGGTCGAGATCAATAAGAGAAACGAACGTCCCCTTCTGAGGATATATTTCCAACAACTCTTCCTGGGCCAACTTCACAAACGCTTCTCTTACCGGAGTCCGGCTAACATTTAGCATCGCGGATATTTCTTTTTCCGAGATACTTAAACCGGGTTCAAGCTTCAGACTTATGATGTTTTTCTTTAATTCCTGATAAATATGATCCCGAATGGAGTAGTTCGTTTTCTTCGATAACTCAAGATTCTTCATTTTCTCGCCCCTCTCAGTCAGGATTTTAACATATTAGTATACTTGTATGGTAGTATAACAATAAAAAATAATTCGACAAATTTCGACAATAAAGCTGACGATGAGTCTTCTAAAAAAATAAAAAAACACCCCACTCTGTTTGGGAAAGTGAGCTGTCAAAGCCATCCCTACCTTACAGAAGAGGTGTGGTCCAGAAAAAACAGCAGCAGAATCCATTATCAAATGAAGGCGAGGCATATCCGGACAAAGGCGCGGAACCTTAAGACAGTGCGCTTGCTATTTGTTTTTAACCATTTTAAATGTACCCGTGGAGTGAGCGAGCGGCCTCATTTCATCATCATAGATGTATGCTTCCGCCGTGGCCAAGCTTCTGCCCATATTGATGATCCTCCCCTTGCTCCAGAGATTTCCTTCGTTAGTCGCTTTCAAAAAGGATATATTCATATTCACGGTAACCACCGGGCATCCAGCCAGGCTGCGAACGGTGAAGCCCATGGTTGTATCCAGGATGGAGGCATAGACGCCGCCGTGAACACTTCTAACCACATTCAAAAAGTCAGGTCGAACCGCCAGTTTGAGCTGAACTTCTCCCGGCTCAATGTGATGTGCCTCAAGCCCCAGCCAATTCCAAAACGGACTTTCCTCAAATTTCTTCAATGCTTCTGCAAGTAGCGGATCCTTTTGACAGCTCATCGCACTGCTCCTTTCCTTCGTGCCATCACGGCTCTTTCCCTATGCTGCCCAATCCCTAGGTCGATCTCAACAATACCTGCGGATTTGCGATATGTTTGGGTGTTTGTCCATCTAAAAAATCGAGAATGCTGCGTGCTACCAGTCCTGCGGACAATTTGGACGCTTCCTCGGTGATTCCGCCGACATGAGGGGTAAGAACGACGTTTTCCAATTCATGAAAAGGGATGTCTGGCGTGGGAGGCTCAATGGTAAACACATCCAAACCGGCTCCGGCGATGCGCTTCTCCTTTAGAATCTGATAGAGATCCTCTTCATTGACAATCGCTCCACGAGCAGTATTGATGAAATAGGCATCAGGTTTCATCAGCTTCAGCAGTTTTTTGTCAATCATTCCGCGCGTGTCATCCGTGAGCGGAATATGAACGGAAATCACATCCGCACCGCGAAAAACTTCGTTTAGATCGGTAGTCAAAGCAACGCCGATTTCTTCAGCCGCTTTCATTTTGTCTTCACTATAACTGCGGACGTAGCCGACCACCTTCATGCCCAGGCCGAGTCTGCATATTCTGGCGACATGCCGCGCGATCTCTCCCCACCCCACGAGACCCAACACTTTTCCTCTCAATTCGCGGGGATATAGATGATTGCGGATTTGAAAATTCATCCTTCTCATCTTTTGATCGAAGATCACGATTTTCTTGGTGAGCGCAAATAGTAACGCTACCGCATGTTCAGCAGTGGACTCCGCATTCACTTTGGGCGCATGCAGGACGGCAATCCCTTTTTCCGTCGCATAATCAACGTCTATGTTGTCTACGCCGACACCCGCTCCGGAAATAACCCTGACAGACGGGGCGGCATCCATAATGTCACGCGTAATTCGTGCCGGAGCACGCAGAATAATCCCTTCCACATCCGGATGATGATGAAGAGCGGAGATGATCGATTCAGTCTGATGATCATCGACACGGATGACTTCCGCATTCTCCGTCAGCCATTTCTCAGCGTCAGGATGGTACATGGACAAAATTTGCATAATCTTGTGCATCTCTTCACCTTCTCGTCACAGGGAAAATATCCGTCGTTCTCGCGTAGCTTCCTGCCATTCTACCCACAGCCTTTACCTTCGCATGATCGATTTTGTAATTTGGCAAGTACACCTCTTCGGCGATGTAAAAGTTAACGACTTGTCCGATCACGAGAGTAAAGTCCACTCCTAAAGCCAAACACTCAAACAGTTTACACTCCATCGAGATCTTGGCTTCTTTCACCCGTGGCACTTTTACCATGATGGATGGTTCCGGGGTCAATCCCACTTGCTCGAATTCATTTACAGATGCCTCATATTCGATCGCCGACTGATCCATCTGTTCCACCAATTCCTCGCTTACCGAATTGATGACGAATTCCTTGGTCGATTCAATGTTCACCATCGTATCTTTCTTCCGATTCTTGTGACTCCCGATGGAAACACAGACCAAGGGAGGATCGCTGGAGATGGCTGTGTAGAAGCTGAATGGAGCCAAATTCAGAATGCCCTCCCCGCTCAAGGTGGAGATCCAGGCGATGGGCCGCGGGACAACGATTCCTGACAAAAGCTTGTAGACGTCCTTTCGAGCCAAGTCTTCCGGTTTGCAATACATGACATCACTCTCCCCGTTCCATGCTGTGACGGATGCGGTGCATATGCCCGCTTCCCTAGATGAGATAACGCCCTCCCTTTTTTACGTATTTGTTCAGAACCACGTAATCGACATAGACATGGGGCGTACGGATTTCTTCCGGAGCCAGTTCTCCAGTGTCCACGATCTCGTCCACTTCGGCAATCACAATCTTTCCGGCCGTCGCCATCGGAGGATTGAAGTTCATGGCTGTTTTGTAATAGACCAGGTTGCCGAGATGATCGGCTTTATGTGCCTTGATCAGAGAGACATCGGCTTTGAGCGCTTTTTCAAATACATACAATTCGCCGTCGATTTCCCTCAATTCCTTCCCTTCCGCCAGTTTGGTGCCTACGGACGTTTTGGTGTAGAAGCCGCCGATACCCGCTCCACCGGCACGGATCGCTTCCGAGAATGTTCCCTGCGGGATCAGCTCGATTTCCAGTTCGCCCTTTTTCCATGCCTCCACCGCATCCCGATTCGTCGTGAAGTAGGAGCCAATCGCTTTCTTGATGGCACCGGTGAGCAGCAGCTTCCCCAGTCCTTTGCCGGGCTCCCCCAGATTGTTGCTGATAATCGTCAATCCCTTGGCGGTATGTCTGGTTAATTCGTCGATGAGTGTCAAGGGGGCGCCGGACAGACCGAATCCCCCCACCATCACCACATCTCCCGATTTCACCAATGTCACTGCCTGTTCCGGGCTTAATAGCTTCTTCACAGATACTCCTTCCTTTCCGCACAGTGTTCATTCCACGGTAGCTGTATCACTTAACGCAGCAGCTGATTGATGGCAAAAACAAATCCAGTCGTCAGGAGGATGACTGTCAATGCATATCCGTAATTCCTCCCCAACCCCACCGTAAGCGAATTTTCGCGCAGGAGAATACCCAAGGTGATATTCACCGGGGTGACGGGTGAGACAATCGTGGATATGGACCAGGAGGCCATCAGGAGAATGCCGAATGCCACCGGATGCAGCCCGATCAATGCCGGGTCAATCGAAGTGGCCAGAATGGTCACGGTGATAATCTGATGGACGCCAATCAACGACAAAATGACAGGCATCGCCACGAACAGAAGAATCCTGGCGATCGGCCAGAGCCCATCGATCTTCTGCAGCTGTTCAACCAAGAGAGCATTAAAGGGGGTATGAAGCAAGATCACCCCAAAAAAGCCGGCACTCAAAAAAAGAATCACTTCGTTGCCGATTGAAGGCAGAAGCTTGTACAGGTATTCTTTGGCGCACTCCTTTAGCCGCTCCGCTTTTCCCAGATAAAGCATCCAGGTTACCGTCACCAGTATGCTGACGTAGGCTGCAAGAACCATTACCTTGATGCCGGTCCATTTCTCCAGAAGGATGAGGCTAACCAGCATCGCTGCCATGATGACGGCAAGCTGTTTTACCTTCTTGCGGTCCTCGGGTGTACACGGTGCTGTAACCTGCCCTTGTACGCCCCCCCGATCCCCATGAGCAACAGCGGCAAACTCGGCGGACTGTCTGTTCATCTGTGCCGTCACCATCAAATTTCCGGCCAGAAAGAGGAGCAGCGCCTCGGAAACGGCAAACGGCGCGAAGTCACTATAGTTTAGATGAAGTGCCTTGATGACCAGTGCGACCGACGCGAAATAAGGCGACCACATAATCGTGGAGACAAATCCGACCAGCAAGGCTCTTCCCACCCAGTCCCGGCGATAGGGTACGCTCTTGAGGAACCCGTACAGGAGGCGGATTACCCCCAGGTTCATGATGGAACCGATTACAAACGTAATGGCAGAGATAAACGTAAAGAACGCTTTTTTCTTACCTGCATAAAGTAACAGCACTCGCTCCAGGCTGTGCATGTATCCCCCGTACTGTATCGGCAGACTGAGCAAAGGGACAGACGCGAACAAGGTAATCAGATTCAGGTTAAACAGCACGGCTTCCTGCCAGACTGTCCATTCCAGATCGTAGATCCAAAAGAGCAGGTGGCCAACGCCAAGCATACAGGTACTGATCAATAGGGTGATTCCTCTTACTTGAGGAAACAACAAAAGTGTCATGACTACGCAGCATGCAAGGACGGTTCTTTGCATCCAATCATCCTGAACCAATTGCCAGGCAAGATAGCCCAGAGCCACTGCAAAGATCATGATTCCCTGAATTTTTTGCAGTGACTTCACAGTTCCCATGCTTTGCGCCCCCTTAGACCTTCCATCCAGCGCGAAAAAAGGTTCTGGTCAGAGGCCCTACAATTCGAAATCGTTGATAAGAGTAGATCTTCTCTTCTTGATTCCGCTAATCAAACTGAATACCAGGATCACGCACCCCAGGGTAAGCAGGACTCCAGATATCGGACGTTCGAAGAAGATCAGCAGGCCATTCTGAGACGTGGCCAGGGACTGAAGCAGGGTCGATTCGATCTGCGCACCCAGGACGAAAGTCAACACAGTCGCAGCAATCGGCAGATCCAGTTTCTTCATGAGATAACCGATCCCCCCGAACAATATCATCATCCCGACATCCCACAAACTGCTGTTAATGCTGTACACTCCCACGACAGACAGGATCAGAATCAGGGGAAACAGAATCTCATACGGAACCATGGCGATCTTGGCCCATACTCTGGCCAGCGGCAGGTTAAAGATCAAAAGAATCAAATTGCCGACGAACATACTGGCGATAACGCCCCAGACAAAATCAGGATTATTCTGAAAAAGCGCGGGTCCCGGCGTCAAGCCATGCATGATAAATGCGCCCAAAATCACGGCGACCGTCGGAGAACTGGGAATCCCAAGGGTAAACAACGGAATCATTGCAGCGCCGCTATGCGCGTTGTTTGCTGTCTCCGGTCCGGCAACCCCCTCGATGGCCCCCTTGCCGAAACGGGAAGGATCCTTGGCTACTTTCTTCTCCAGGGAATAAGAGAGAATCGAGGCAATTACGGAGTTGGCTCCAGGGATCAAGCCAATGAGAAAGCCCAAGCCTGTCCCCCGGCCGATCGCTGATAGCGTCGGTTTCCATTCATGCCTCTCAGGCAGCAGTCCTTGAATTGTCGAAGGTTTTTCCATCTTCATGTGTTTTTCGGCATTCAGCAGGATTTCCGAGATCCCGAACAATCCCATCGCCACCACGACAAAATCGAGCCCTTCCAACAGTTCCATCTGACCGAAGGTGAAACGGATTGCGCCAGAGACGGGATCCATGCCGATCAGGGACAGCATCAATCCGAAACATGCGGCAATCAACCCCCTGATGACTGATTTTCCCATCAATCCAACGAGCATGATCAAGCCGAGAAGAAGCAGAGAGAAGTACTCTGGCGGCCCGAATTTCAAGGCGAATTCGGCCAAAGGCGGGCCTAAGAAGGTTAAGCCGAGGATCGCCGTCACTCCACCGATAAAGGAACCGATGGCCGATACACCCAATGCGGTACCTGCACGGCCCTGCTTGGCCATCTGGTATCCGTCGATACAGGTGATGACCGACGCTGACTCCCCGGGGGTATTGATCAGCACAGAAGTAATCGTTCCGCCATACATGGAACCGTAAAAGATCCCGGAAAGCATGATGATCGCGGATGTCGGTTCCATACCAAACGTAAGCGGAATCAGCAAAGCCGTTCCAGCTACCGGCCCCAATCCGGGCAGCACTCCCACAAACATGCCAATAGATACACCTATCAGACAGTAGAGGAGATTCCAAAGCGTAAGTGCGTGTTCAAAACCGCCCAGAAGCAAAGCTATTGAATCCATCTCCTCTCCTCCTTACCAACCGAATGTGCTCTCGGGCAAATCTACGTTCAACACGGAACCGAACAACCAAAACAAGAGGAAGGTGACGACTACAGCCACACCAATACTGGTGTGCCATTTATAGTGTCGGACGAAGAGCGTAAACAGGAAGAGTACGCTGGCTGCGATAAAGCCGAGGATTGGCATCAGGATCAGATACAGCACCAGGCAAACCAGAACGAAAAAGACACTCTTCAAGGCGGCTCCCCGCGGCATCAGCTCTCCAGTTCCATCCTTGTCCCTTGCCGACTCCAAGATATAAAACAAAGATAGCACGAGCATGATCCCGCTAATCCAGATTGGCATAAAGCCCGGTCCCGGACCAGCCGGACCCGTATATGAAAACTCCAGGGAAAGAAGCAAAAAGGTGAGTGAAAACAGCGAGACACCAATTCCGGCCCACACATCCGCAGTCCATTTTTTCACAAAGCTGCACCGTCCCCTCTCTTCAAGTAATCAGGGGCATACAGGTATATACTCCTGTATGCCCGGTTTTGATGAACTTCCTGGATCACTAGGATTACTTGATCAAGCCAATCTTCTTCATGATCTCGCCGTTGCGGTTAAAGCTGTCTGTGATGTCCTTTTGGAAATCTTCCGGGCCCGCATAGGAAGGATCTACGCCAAGTTTCCTAAACTGTTCAATGACGGAAGGATCCTCCATCGCCTTCTTGAAGGCATCGTGCAGAATGGTTACGATCTCTTTGGGCGTATCCTTCGGTGCGAGCAGGCCCGTGTAAACATCAACCTGGACATCGTACCCCTTTTCCTTTGCCAGCGGTACATCTTTGTACGCTTCGACCTTGCTGCTGCCTACGTTGATCAGGGCTCTGATCTTGCCCGCGTCGATTTGCGCCTTTGCCTCCTGTACCTGAACAACAGCACCTTCCACATGGCCGCCTACCAGTGCGGTTACAGCCGGTCCGGCGCCGTCAAACGGTACGTGCTTGGTTTTGATATTGGCAGCCGCATTAAGCGCTTCCATTGCAATGTGAGCCGTATGGCCTGCACCCGCCGTTCCGTAGGTGAACTTGTCCGGGTTGGCTTTCACGTATTCCAACCACTCTTCAAATGTCTTCCACGGAGCATCGGCTCTGACGACCAGCACCTGCGGCACAGACAGTACCCGGATGACGGCCTGGAAGCTGTCATGGGTGTAAGGAGCCTTGCCGTAATGGGGCTGGATGGAAGTCGCACCGGTGGTTGTCATGCCGATTTTATAACCATCCGGTTTCGCCTTGAATACCTCGGTCATTCCAATGGTAGCGGCTCCGCCCGCCTTGTTCACCACGACGACGGATTGTCCGTTGGGAAGATGCTTCGAAACTGCGGTGGACAGAATCCGTGAAGCTGTATCCGTACCGCCTCCTGGAGCATACGGAACGATGATCTCGATCGGTTTGGTCGGATAATCCGTGTTCGCCTGGCTGCCCTGATCCCCCGCAGCCGTTTGATTGCCGTTTGATTGGATCTCATTTTGCGAGCATCCCGCAGCAACCAGCGTGAAAATTACCGTTAAGGTCGCAATCAGTTTTTTCATAGCAGTCCCCCCAAAGTTTGGAATGAAATAGGAAAAGTATGTTATCCCGCAAGAAGAAGTCCCAATTGTTCTGATTCCCCAGACCTCTTCCGAAGGAAATAACCTGATAGATCGGAGACGGGAGGTCCCGCCTCCTTCCTACACTTGCAGATTTTCCACGATTGTGGTGATGCCCTGTCCTCCACCGATGCAAAGCGTCACCAGACCGTATTTCTCCCCGCGCCTTTCCATCTCGTGCAGCAGTTTGGTCATGAGAATTGCTCCGGTTGCCCCGATTGGATGGCCGAGGGCGATCGCCCCGCCATTCACGTTTACCCGGTCCAGCTTCAATCCCAACTGCTTGATCACGGCAAGTGCTTGCGCGGCAAAAGCTTCATTTAATTCAATCAATCCAATGTCATCCAGGGTAAGTCCGGCCTGCTTGAGCGCCTTTTGGGTCGCTGGCACGGGGCCGATTCCCATGATCTCCGGAGAAACACCAGCTACGGCTTGGGCAATGATTTTGGCTTTCGGCTGCAATCCGCGTTTTTCGGCTGCCTCCTCCGACATCATCAACACCACTGATGCACTGTCGTTTCTGCCGCTGCTGTTTCCTGCGGTGACGCTTCCTCCTGCTTTAAACACCGGCTGCAGGGCGGCCAGCTTGTCCAGGCTGGTCCGGCGCGGATGTTCGTCGGTATCAAAAACAATTGTCTCTTTTTTGTTTTTGATTTCATACGGTACAATCTCCCGTTGAAAGCGGCCCTGCTGGATCGCCTGATGAGCCAGCTCCTGGCTGCGCATGGCAAACTCATCCTGCTCCTCCCGGGAGATCCGGTACTTTTCCGCCAGGTTTTCTGCGGTCAAACCCATGGTCAGGTTGCCGTATACTTCAATCGGCTGGGAACGCGGCTGGCTTTCCGTGTTCGGATCAAGAAGCTCTCCGTTGCCCGCCCCATATCCGTATCGGGCATGGCGAATGTAATAAGGTGCCGTGCTCATGCTTTCCGCTCCGCCAGCGATGACCACATCAGCCAGACCGCACATAATCTGCTGGGCAGCATTGTTGATCGCCTGCAATCCGGCCCCGCATTGACGGTGAACCGTGTAGCCCGGCACTTCAACCGGTAAACCCGCACGCAGAAGCGCCAAGCGTGCCAGATTGGCAGAATCTGTGCTCTGTTTGGCCTGGCCCATGATCACCTCGTCCACATCGGTTTGCGGAACACCGGTGCGGACAATGATCTCACCGATTACCTTGGCGGCAAGGAAATCCACCAGAACATCCTTCAAAGCACCGCCCATGCGACCAATGGGCAGCCGAACGGAATCGATGATAACAGCGTTTCTCATCCCCATCTTCTCCCTACATCGCGTATTGTTTGATCAACTGGGCAGCGATGATGTTTTTCTGAATCTCGGACGTCCCCTCGTAGATTTTGGTAATGCGCGCGTCACGGTAATAGCGCTCTATCTGGTATTCCTTGATGTAACCCATGCCGCCATGAATTTGTACGGCCTTGTCGGCAACGCGGTTATATACCTCGGAGCCGTACAGTTTTACCATCGCTGCCTCCTTGATTACATTCATGCCTTGATCGGTCATCCAGGCGACACGATAGGTCATCGAACGGAGCGCTTCAATCTCCACCGCCATCTCCGCCAGCATGTGCTGCACCGCCTGAATTTGAATGATCGGTTGACCGAATTGGATCCGCTCCTGCGCATAACGTATGCTCATGTCCAGCAGCTTTTGGCAGGAGCCCAGGTTCCTCGCCGCCAGGCCGGCACGTCCGTTGGTCAGAATCTTGAGAGCATTGACGTACCCCTGGCCTTCCTGACCAAGTACGTTCTCTACCGGGACTTCCAGGTCTTCAAAGATCAATTCAGCCGATTGGGAGCCGTGCAGCCCCATTTTTTCTTCGATCTTGCCGACACGGAAGCCGGGAAAATCCTTCTCGACGATGAAGGAGGTAATGCCCTTCGGTCCTTTTTCGGGATCGGTCACAGCCATTACCGTGAAGACATCCGCGATCGGCGCGTTGGTAATGAAGTGCTTCGAACCGTTGATGATGTATTTATCACCTTTGCGAACCGCTCTTGTCTTCAGGTTGTAGGCTTGTGATCCGGCATCCGGTTCCGTAAGGGCGAAGGCACCAATCCGGTCACCGGCAGCCATGTCCGGCAGATATTTTTTCTTCTGCTGCTCGCTGCCAATTTCCACGATGCCGACCGTCCCGATCCCGACGTGGGCACCGATTACGGTGGTATAGCCGTTGTGGGTCTTGCCCAATTCTTCGAGAATCGCGCATTTCCCCACCATGTCAAGCCCAAGGCCGCCGTATTCTTCCGGAATGCTCAATCCGAACAGGCCCATCTCCTTCGACATTTTCATGATCTTGTCGGGAATGGCGTCCAGCTCCTCAATTTCATTGGCATGCGGGTCAACTTCTTCCTTGATAAAATCCCTTACACCGTTTTTTAATGTGACGATATCTTCAGGCAATCGAAAATCCACAGCAGACTCACTTCCTATCTGTTTTTGAATTCTGGTTTGCGTTTTTCCAGGAACGCTTTGGTTCCCTCGTCTTTATCCTCCGTTGCGAAGGCAATGGTTTGCGCCAGCTTCTCCATCATCAGCGCTGAGTCCAAGTCCAGGTCATAACCGCGGTTGATCACCATTTTTGTCAAGCGAATCGCAACAGGACCTTTGCCCATGATTTTGTTAGCGGTTTCTTTTACAGCGTCCCACAATTGCTCGTAGGGGACAGCCCGGGACACCAGACCGATCTCTTCCGCTCTCTTGGCATCAATCAACGTACCGGTCAGGATCATTTCCAGCGCTCTTCCTTTGCCCACGATACGAGCCAGCCGCTGGGTTCCGCCGCCGCCCGGGATGATCCCCAGGTTCAATTCGGGAAGACCGATTTTGCAGTGGTCAGCCGCAATCCGGATGTCACAGGAGATCGCCAGTTCACATCCCCCGCCGATGGCATACCCGTTAATGGCTGCGATGGTCGGCTTGCCGCAAAGTTCGATTTTTCTGAATGTTGCCTGGATGCCGGGTACCAGCGCTTCCAGCATCGTTCTCTCATGCAGCTGTCTGATATCCGCTCCGGCGGCAAAGGATTGATTCCCTTCGCTGGTAATGACGATCACTTGCACATCTTCCCGATTTTCGTGATAGTCAATTGCCTGTTCGATTTCCAGCAGCGTATCTTTACTTAGCGTGTTCCGAAGTTCCGGCCGGTTGATCTTGATGATTCCGATGCCGTCTTCTGCCTCTACGATCAGGTTCTGAAACGGAATGTCCTGACTAGTTGTCATAGTTGTAGAATCCTTCCCCCGATTTTCGGCCAAGTCGTCCCGCCTTTACATATTTCACCAGCAGCGGGCAGGGGCGATACTTTTCCCCCAATGTCTTGTGGAGATACTCCATGTTTCTCAGGCGCGTATCCAAGCCCACCAAATCGGCCAGCTCAAGCGGACCCATCGGATGGTTGAGGCCAAGCTTGATCGCTTTATCGATATCTTCAGCGGAGGCCACGCCTTCCATAAGCATGTACATCGCTTCGTTGCCGATCAGGCAGTTCATTCGGCTGGTCACGAATCCGGGATATTCGTTCACCTCAACGCTTTCCTTATTCATCTGCTTGGCTACTTCTTTTGCGATGGCAACCGTTTCGTCAGAAGTATCCAGGCCTCTGACAATTTCGATCAGCTTCATTTTGTGTGGCGGATTGAAAAAGTGCATGGCCACACATTTGTCAGGACGGGAGGTCTGGGCGGCAATTTCGGTTGGACTCATCGTCGATGTATTGGTGGCCAATACGGCATGTGGCGGCGCATGTTGATCCAGCTTTTTAAACACATCGATCTTTACATCCATTAATTCCAAGACTGCCTCTATGACGAGGTCGGCGTTCCGCGCCGCAGCAGCCAAATCCGTACTGTAAGCGAGGTTCTTTATCGCCGTATCCTTTTGCTGCTGTTTGATATACCCTTTCTCTACGCTTTTCGCCAGCTCCGATTCGATGTAGTGCCTGGCCTTCTCCAGTGCTTCGGCGGATATATCTTGCAGCACGACGTTGTACCCTGATACCGCCGCCACATAAGCGATTCCTCTCCCCATTACGCCGCCGCCAATAACGCCAATGTTTTTCACCATCTCGTCTATCTCCTTCCCATATCAAGTCACCGTTGATGTCAGTTGAGCGCAACCTCGAATTCGGCGTCCGTTATTTTCTTCAATTCTTCCAGGCTGCAGGAAGGATCGAGCTCCACCAGAGTCATCTTTCCGTCTGTAAATGTAAACACCGCTTTGTCCGTAACAACCATATCGGCCTTGCGCGAACCGCTGCTTGGATAGGTCAATTTCTTCACCAGCTTGGGTTCTCCGTTTTTCGATACATGACTTAAAGCCAGAATGATCTTTTTTGCTCCGGCTACCAAATCCATTGCTCCGCCTACGCCCAGAATGTTCTGCCCCGGCACTGCCCAGTTGGCGATCTCTCCTGTCTGGGCCACCTGCAAAGCTCCCAGCACAGCCACATCGATATGTCCGCCGCGAATCATCGCAAACGATTCTGCACTGTCAAACAACGCCGCGCCTGGAAGCATGGTCACCGGTTGTTTGCTCGCGCTGATGATATCCATATCGATCTCATCTTCTGGCGGAGTCGGCCCCATTCCAAGCAGGCCGTTTTCCGTCTGCAGAAACACTTGTTTTCCTGGGTCTATGTAATCAGGGATTAAAGTGGGAATCCCTACCCCCAGATTGACGATTTGTCCATCCTTCAGTTCCTGCGCGACTCGTTTTGCAATTTTGACTCTTTCGGACAGTTCATTCGTTGACACGATCATAACCTCCCTTCTGGTTTTAAGATGTGCACCCTACGATGAGTGGATGACTCTTTCACACGGGCTTTTTTTGCAAGAGTTATGCCAAAATTAATGATTCAACGAATCCACCTCAGGAGCGAGTATCCCTTTTCTGTATTTTTTCATCTTGCGGACGATGGTAGATTGATCCACCTTCAGTACCTCTGCGGTGCGACGCGTGTTTTTATACAAGCGAAGCGCTTTGAGCAGCAGCTGTTTTTCCACCTCATCCACTGCTTCTTTCAACGGCATGATGCCACTTACATAAACGAAGCTGTTCTCATCTCCAATCCCTTCTTCCTCCAGCACCATCTTGACGTCCTTCCACTCGATAGTAGGACCCGGCGTCATCACGATCAGTCTTTCGACTACATTGGCCAGTTCACGGACATTCCCCGGCCAGCGGTAATGAATAAGGGCTTGTAGGGCCTCGGGTGAAAAGAACTTTTCTATTCCGTAGTGCTGAGAGAATCGCTGCTGGAACATACCCAGGAGCAGCGGGATGTCTTCCACTCGTTCACGCAGCGGAGGGATGTGGATTGGCACAACATTCAACCGGTAATACAGGTCTTTGCGAAACGCCCCCTTCTCGACGAGTTCCTTCAAATCACGGTTGGTGGCCGCAATGATGCGGACATCAATCTTCTTTGGATGGACTCCGCCCACACGGGTTATTTCTTTCTCTTGCAGTACCCGGAGCAGTTTCACCTGAAGCCCCAGTGGAAGTTCACCGATTTCATCGAGGAATATCGTGCCATTGTTCGCAGATTCAAAAAGCCCCATTTTCCCTCCTTTGTTTGCGCCGGTAAATGCGCCCGGCTCGTAGCCAAACAATTCAGACTCCAGTAACTGTTCCGGGATCGCACCACAGTTCACTTTGACGAAAGGGTTATCCTTTCGATCGCCCAACTGATGAATCAGCTTGGAGATTTCCTCCTTGCCTACCCCTGATTCCCCGAGTATCAACACGGTTGAATCCACTTTGGCGATTTGTTCCGCGATCCTGATCACCTTTTTCATGCCGGCGGAGGCGGCAATCAGATGGTGCAGCGAATTCTGTTCACCCTGGAGTTGACTCAGATGCCGCTTTGCCTCGTCCAACTCGCGTCTGAGATTATCGATTTCCGTAATGTTTTGAATATTGATCACAACGCGATACACTTTTCCCTCTGTGTCAATTACCGGTGTGCCCGTAATCATCAGCAAGTTCTGATTCTTTTTGTTCCTTTCCATGACCTTAACCGTCTGTTGATTCGCCAAAACGGCCGAAACAACCGAACTCTCGAGATAGTCACCCACCAGGGAATCATAGTTTTGGGGGATGGTTTCCAAGCCAAGGATCCGCAAAAACGACTGATTGGCTTTGATCATGTTCCCTTGGTCGTCCGTAATCAGAATGGCATCGCAGGACGATTCCAGCACAATATCCAACTCCCGCAGGATGTTCTTCACGCTGGAAAGTTCTGCGGAGACGAATTCAATTTCGGATATATCCTGAAATACTCCCACGGCTCCAACCACTTTGCCATTCCGGATAATCGGCGAGCGATTACTGATGTATTTTCTTTTGCCCACCTGATACTTCGCGCTGTATGGTTTACCGGTTTTCAACACTTTCAGCAGCCCGGGATTAACCACCACGTTGGTGATGTACTGGCCGATTGCTTGCTCTGCCGTTGTTCCCGCCATCCTCTCCGCTGCCGGATTGATGGAAGTGATAAAACCTTTATCGTCGATCGACAGGATTCCGTTATGTGCCGAATTAAAGATGGCATCCATCAGGCTGAGTTTCTCCTGAATCATCTCGCTGTACACTTCGATCAGCTGCTTATGGGTAATGCAGCCGATCAGTTCGTTGCGGCTGTTCTTCACCGGATGAATTTCGCCTGAGCAGTGAATGGCGGAGTCAATGCGATCATCTTCGTTCAGTATTTCTCCGGGAATGGTCATAATCTCACGAATCGTTTTGGCCTGTGAGAAAAGCCCTTTCAACAACGCCTTCGCGGTCAAAGTGCCGACGAGTTCATCAAGGTCATTAAACACCAAGGCCCCATCCAGATCTTTTTGAACAAATGTTTGCAGACATCGATGCGGGGAATCGTCTTCATAAAAGATAACAAAGGGGCTTGTCATGATATCCTTCACGATCCCGATCAAATTGCCTCACTCCTCAAACGCCTTAAGCGCTTTCATTTTTTACAAAAGCAAGAACCGTGCCAATATTTTGAACACGATTGCCGGAAAGAGAACGAATATGGAGCCAAAGATAGGGGGATTTTTACCCAATTCGAGGAATACCGCTTATGTACAAACGACGATTTCCACGGAATTTGATGTATATTTGCATCAATCATTGTATAGTTGCATCAACATGGATGTAAATAAGCAAAAGCGTGCAGCAATCGACATTCTATGTGTCGAATTTTCGCGCAAATGAAAAAAACGATGCGTGATTGCATCAAAGAAGGGCAAAACCACCTGAGGCTGCGCTTCTTTGCTGTCCTCTTTTCCCCACCCACTGCTTTCCTGGCCCTTTCCATCTCTCGAAAGGGAGTCTCCAAGGTCGCCTTTATTCAAGGGTGATTGGCATAAAAATTGCGAAAATTTTAGACTGCTGAAACAACCACATGGGAGGCGACATAGCAGTGTCCATCTTGAATGATCGTCCCGTTTCCAATCAAAAGTTGATTTTTCGCATTTGGGGTTCTTATCTGCTGATCCTTGCCTTCTTATTGGCGGTAGGCGGTTCCGGACTCTTTTCCACCATGATGTTGGAGCAATCCATGGAGGACATGTACACCAAGCGAATGCAGTCCGTTACCGAGATGATGCAGCTCTCTTCATACTACGATAAGCTGAACGGTACGATTGCCACAGCTCTCTTAATGAATCATACGGACGTGACATCCTACGTCACGCAGATTGAGGACATCAGAGGGAAGATTGACACGAGAGTTCAAATACTGATGAATAACTCGGAGGCATACGGGATGACTGCCGAGAAAGCCAGCGAGTTCCAAACGATTTGGAACGGATATTCCGCTGACTTATTCAGCGTACTTGACTGGATGAAAAAAGGGACGGAGGATTTCGGCAGCGGCACAGGAGCAGCAATCGCGCTGGAGACGTACCGCTCAAATCTGCTGGATAAAGCCGGAATACTAACGGCGTATCTGGAAGAGACCGTGGAGAACAATCAAAATCTGGCGCGATCCAGCTATGAGAGTGCTCGATCCATCCAGCACCATGTATTCGTAATTCAGATAGGACTAACGATTGCAGCTATCCTGTGCTCTGGGGTAACAGGTCACTTAGTGACCCGGTCCATTGTCAATCCGCTGAATGTAGTCGTTCAGGCGGCTTCCCGAATTGCCGAAGGCAACATGCAGACGTGCGTGGACATCAAGCGTAAGGATGAACTTGGTCAACTGGCTGAATCCTTCAACCGAATGACAGATAGTATAAGAAGAATGATTGAACAGGTCAAAGAGGCGAGTGACCATGTCAGCGATTACTCCGAGGACCTTCAGGCGAATACGGTTCAGGTGAAGAAGGCGGTTGTGCAGATCGCTGAAATGATGGAGGAAGTCGCCGCGGGAGCGGAAAAACAGGCAGCGGAAACGAAAAAATCCAATATGGCCATTCACGGAATGCTGCAAAGCATCGACCAGATCAGACGTTCAACCGATTTCGTGTCCGAATCGTCGCAACGAGCATCGCAAGAAGCGGCCCTGGGAGACCTGTCCGTACAAAAAGCGATCGCTCAAATGAAATCGATCAAGGAATCTGTCGAAAACCTGGCTTCCGTGGTGAAAGTCCTTGAAAGCCGTTCACGTGAAGTGGGGAATATCGTCGGTACGATAAAAGATATCGCCGGACAGACCAATTTGCTCGCTCTTAATGCCTCTATCGAAGCGGCTCGTGCCGGAGAATATGGCAGAGGGTTTGCCGTCGTAGCCGAGGAAGTACGAAGGCTGGCTGAACAGACTGATGAATCAGCCAGGTTTGTCACCCAATTGATTGTGGAGATCCAGTCCGATACAGATCTAGCGGTTAACGCGATGAACAAAGGCACCAAAGAAGTGGAGACCGGAATGACGCTCGTCAACGAGGCGGGTGAAGCCTTTCAGAAAATCATCGCCAGCGTACAGCAAGTGGCCGTGCAGATCATCGAAGTGGCCGAGGCTGCCGGGAATCTTCTCGCAGGTTCCGATCAGGTTGCCAATTCGCTCGCCGAAGCTGAGACCATCACTACAGAAACATCTTCCCATACACAATCCGTGGCGGCGGCAACAGAAGAACAGTTGGCGTATATGGAGGAAGTTTCGAGCATGGCGACCAACCTCAGTCAAATGGCCAAGAAACTGAAGAATCTGATCAACCGCTTCGAAGTTTAGCCTTCTACAACGTCTTGCTGCAGATCCGAAAAAACCCAGGCTTCCCTGGGTCAAGACCCTATTGGGTGACAACGAGATCGGCAGGGCACAGGGCAAGCGGCAGGTGAGAAAGCCCTCCTGCCTTGTCTTCTGTGCCGTCTGCCTACAACTCCTTTTTCATTCTCGCTTCATCTGCAAGATTCCGGCGCAGGATCTTGCCAACAGCCGTTTTTGGCAGCGAGTCGCGAAACTCGATTTGCCGGGGGACCTTGTAAGCAGCCAGACGTTCCCGGCAAAACTGCTCGATCTCCTCCGCCGTCGCACTGGCCCCCGGTTTCAAAACGATATACGCTTTGACCGTCTCCCCCCGATACTCGTGCGGCACGCCAACCACTGCCGCTTCCAGCACGCCGGGGTGGGCGTCCACGAATTCCTCCCATAAAACGGTTTTGTCCGGTACGTTCGGTTGGAAACGGGCTCAGCTCGACAAGAATTACCTTTTTCAGGTTGTGATAACATGCAGCACTCTTCACGCGAGACAGATCTTCGCGGAACGAAC
The DNA here is from genome assembly GCA_017656235.1 of Brevibacillus sp. Lineage (GTDB taxonomy): Bacteria > Bacillota > Bacilli > Brevibacillales > Brevibacillaceae > Brevibacillus_E. Next base: position 15,208 of record JACDOF010000001.1, on the reverse strand, counting down.
CTTCCTCCACCATCTTCTTCAAGTCCCGGTTGGTAGCCGCTATAATCCGGACATCGCACGAAACGAATCCGTTATGGGTGCGGCCCAGTTTTTCCAGGACCAGGCACTTGCCGAAAACATCAAGACCGAGTCCGCCGTACTCTTCGGGATGCCCATGCCGTACAATCCCAGTTGTTTTGCCTTGTCCAGCAGGTGCTCCGGCACGCGGTCTTCCTCTTCGATTTGGTTGGCGAAGGGTTCCACCTCGTTGTCGACAAACGCTTCGACCGTACGCGCGATTTGGCGCAACTCCTCCGTAAACTGCACCATTGGAATTCTCCTTTCACCATGGTTTGATCCCAAGTCACAGCTGCATGCTCAATTCAGAATTGACTTGCCAACATGCTCAGTCTTGTTTGCAAGCAAAACCCCCTCATCCCTTATTCTCATTTCGGCTGCGGGCAGCGTTCGGCATCTTTCAAGTGCAAAATCCATACCAAGCATTTCGAATGGAGGGGGGCACATCACTTTCTTAAGAGAGCTTTGTAGTTTGTCAGTGAGTTGGTACGGTTGTTGCTTGCGGATAAGTGCAGATGGCAGATGGAATTGGGAGGAGAAGAAAACCATGTTTGCTCTATTACATTTTCTTGCATTTCTCGCAGTGACCGGCTATGCAGTGTATCTGTTTGCCCATTTGGTGTACAGCCGTGTCATCTTCATCAGACTGGGCAAGAATGCCAACCTTGCCAAAGATGTTCAACAGCGGATTCAAGAAGTGTTGGTAAACGTATTCGGCCAAAAGAAACTGCTCAAGGATACCAGAAGCGGCATCATGCACGTGATTATGTTCTATGGTTTTATTATTCTGCAGTTCGGGGCCATTGAACTGATCATCAAGGGCTTTGTCCGGGGATTCGCGTTCCCGCTTGGGGAAGCGCACAAATACTTCTCGCTAAGCCAGGAAGTCACGACCGTTTTCGTTCTGCTCGCGGTGGGTTACGCCTTTTACCGCAGGTACATTGAGAAGTTACCGCGTTTGAAGCGAGGGCTGAAACCCGGTCTCGTTCTTATTTTTTTATCCACCTTGATGACATCAATTCTGCTTACGCTTGCTTTTGAGCATGTGTGGTTGGGAAGTACCGGGTACTCTGTATACGCCCCCGTATCCACGCTTCTTGCCGGCTGGTTTGACGAGATTGGCACAACGGCGGCAGGGGGATTGTTCTATTTGTTCTGGTGGGTTCACCTGCTGACATTGCTTGTTTTTCTGGTCTATATCCCGCAGTCGAAACACGCCCACCTGCTGTTTGCCCCTGTCAATGTGATGCTGCGTGATACCAAACCGGTCGGAAAATTGACCACGATCGATTTTGAGGACGAAAGCCAGGAAGTGTATGGTGTAGGCAAAATTGAAGACTTTCGCCAGAATCAGTTGATCGACCTGTACGCCTGTGTGGAATGTGGTCGATGCACCAACATGTGTCCCGCGTCGGGTACAGGGAAAACGCTGTCGCCGATGGATCTGATCATGAAGCTGCGGGATCATTTGACCGAAAAAGGGGCTGCGATCACGTCCCGCACTCCATGGATGCCTGCATTTGTGTTCGCAGGGGAGGCACAGGCAGCGTTTGCGAAGGGAGCAGAACCGACCAGAACGGCACAGAATGTCAATCTGTGCGGAGATGTGATTACAGCAGAGGAATTATGGGCTTGCACCACTTGCAGAAACTGTGAAGATCAATGTCCGGTCGCCAACGAACACGTGGAGAAAATTATCGACATGCGCAGATATCTGGTCTTGACGGAAGGGGACATGCCGCATGAAGCGGCCCGTTACTTCCAGAACATCGAGCGGCAAAGCAATCCGTGGGGAATCCACCGCAATGAACGGATCAAATGGCGAGAAGGACGCAGCGATATACATGTTCCCACCGTCGATGAGGTGGACGAGTTTGAGTATCTGTTCTTTGTGGGGTCGATGGGTTCCTTCGATGCGCGCAGTCAGAAGATTGCGCAATCGTTTGCCAGGATCATGAATGTGGCCGGGATTTCCTTCTCGATTCTGGGCAATGAAGAACGAAACTCCGGAGATACTGCCCGTCGCATGGGGAATGAGTTCCTGTTCCAGCAGCTCTGCAAGGAGAACATCGCCGCCTTCCGGGCTTATAACGTAAAGAAAATCGTGACTATCTGCCCGCATACGTACAATACGTTCAAACACGAGTATCCCGAATTTGGCCTGGAAGCAGAAGTGTACCACCATACCGAGCTGCTTTTGCAGTGGATTCGGGAGGGACGGATCAAGCCGTCATTCGAGGTGGATGAAGCCGTCGCCTATCACGATTCCTGCTATCTTGGACGATACAACCAGCTTTATGACACGCCGCGGCAGATTCTTGAATCGATCCCCGGCGTGAAGATTCTCGAGATGGAGCGTAATCGGGAAGACGCTATGTGCTGTGGGGCCGGCGGCGGCATGATGTGGTTGGAAGAGAAGCAGGGCAAGCGGATCAATATCGAGCGAACTGAACAAGCGCTCAAACTGAATCCGACGACAATCTCCACCAACTGCCCGTACTGCTTGACCATGATGAGTGACGGGACGAAGGCAAAAGACGTGGAGGATCGAGTCAAGACTCTGGATATCGTTGAAATTGTAGAAAGATCGCTGGTCGGGAACTGTCCAACGGGTGAAGGCATCCGAAATGATGCAAGCATGCATCTGATGATGAAATAATGCATCGAATCATGCAAAAACGCCATGGAGACTATTTTTCCAGAAGATAAACAGTGTTGGTTGATGTCGAATTGCATCAAATGCCGCTGGTCTCTCGCGGCATCAAGGCTGGCATAATATTTGCTACGTTATGTGCTGCCGAAGGTTCCACGGCAGGAGGATGGGACTATTCAGATTATCACGGGAGGGACATGCATGAACATTTTGGTGTTAATCAAACAAACCTTCGATACCGAGGAAAAAATCGTCATCCAAAACGGAAAGATCAGTGAAGACGGTGTGGAGTTTATCATCAACCCGTATGATGAGTACGCCATTGAAGAAGCCATTAGGATAAAGGAAGAACAAGGAGCGAATGTAACTGTCCTTACAGTGGGCCCGGCGAGAGCGGAAAATGCGCTGCGGACTGCATTGGCGATGGGAGCGGACCAGGCGATCCAGATCGAGACCGAGGATGAAGAGCTCGATGAATACAGCATCGCCAAACTGATAGCGGCAGCGGTGAAGGACAAGGCGTTTGATCTGATTCTTGGCGGCTATATGGCCATCGATTCCGGCTCTGGCCAGGTGGCGGTGCGTGCAGCGGAAGAACTGGGGATTCCGCATGTCTCCGCTGTCACCAAACTGAGTTGGAAAGGAAGCAAAGCAACCGTAGAGCGTGATGTCGAAGGCGATGTGGAGATTGTGGAAGTGAATCTTCCGTTCCTGGCGACCACGCAGCAAGGGTTAAATGAACCTCGGTATCCGTCCCTTCCGGGGCTGATGAAGGCGAAGAAAAAACCATTGGAAAGAGTGGCGGTGGCTGATCTGGGGCTCGCTCAGGAGGAGCTGGAAGCGAAAACGGAGATTCGGGAACAATTCTTACCCGCGAAGAAACAGGGCGGAAAAATCCTTAGTGGTGAACTGGCTCAGCAAGTGAGCGAATTGGTCCAACTGCTTCGTCATGAAGCCAAGGTTGTCTAGCAGCTTGGATAAGACTATACCAGAGGGGATGAGGAAATGTCGAATAAAGTATTGGTTATGGCCGAATCCAGGGAAGGAAAAATCAGACATGTCACCTTTGAAGCGTTATCAGCAGCACAGCAGCTTAGCGGGGGCGGAGAAGTTGCAGCGGCGCTGTTGGGTAACCATTCGGAAGATCACGTCCGTGAACTGGGCAAATATGGCGCGAGCAAGGTGTATGTACTTGATCAGCCGGAGCTTTCCGTCTACACCGCTGATGCCTATACACAAGCGCTGTGTCAGCTGCTCGAACATGAGCAGGCGAATGTGGTTCTGATGGGCCATACGGCGATCGGACGGGATGTTGCCCCGCGCATTGCCGGCCGCATGGGAATGGGGCTCATCTCTGACTGCGTGAATGTCGCGGTGGAAGCAGGAGAAATTCTCTTTACACGTCTGATCTATTCCGGCAAAGCGTTTCAGAAAAAAACATTCAAACATGGTCGGATATTCGCAACTCTTCGGCCGAACAACTTCCCCGTCGCGGAAAAACCGGTTGATGCCCAAACGGTCCGTTTTGAACCAGTCATCAAAGATCTGCGAACGGTGGTCCGGGAGACCGTACGGAAGGCAGTTGGCGGCGTAGACTTGTCCGAGGCCAAGATCATTGTTTCCGGCGGACGAGGGGTAAAAAGTGCGGATGGTTTCAAACTGCTGCAGGAGCTGGCCGACGTGCTTTGCGGCGCAGTCGGTGCATCCCGGGGAGCATGTGACGCCGGTTACTGCGATTACTCCCTGCAGATCGGACAGACTGGTAAGGTCGTAACGCCCGATCTGTATATAGCCTGCGGAATTTCCGGGGCGATTCAGCATTTGGCTGGCATGTCGAACTCCAAAGTCATCGTTGCCGTCAACAAGGATCCGGACGCGCCTATCTTTCAGGTCGCTGACTACGGAATCGTCGGAGACTTGTTTGAGGTCATTCCGTTGTTGACGCAAGAGTTCAAAAAATACCTCGCCGCAAATGAATAGACCTACTTTGGGGGCTGCCCCAATGGGCAGTCCCCGGAACAGGAAAATCTATCTGTATATCTGCTGAGACCGTTCCGCTGGTTTGGCCCGCAACGCGATTTCAAAATGATGGATCGACCTTCTCCAATTCTGATCTACCCGCTTTCTTCTCAAAATGGTAGTGCAGCCGATACAGACAGATATCTCTTGTCCAACGGTAGAGAATCGGGCTGTCCTGCGGATCAATGTCGAAATTGAGTGAAAACACACCGTCAGCGAATGTAACCAATCCCTTCGAGCTGCCGCTCCACTTGCTCATCGGCATCTCGGCGATCAGCCTGGCCACCTGTTCTTCATTGTACGTCCATAATTTCTGTGATGACTTGTCTGAGAAGTCAATCCGTTTGCGGTATTCCTTTTCGGTCAAATATCGGTGAAAGAAAGGCGCTGCCTCCTGTGGAGTTACCGGATGATGCCATCTTTGTTCGCCTCGATTGAGCATGTAAAGGAGGACGATCATTTTATAGCTTTTAGCCATCCCTGTCCCTTCGACCTCGTTGAGCCATGGCTCATATTTTCTCAGCAGTTCTCTCTCTTGTTCGGTTAATTGACCGGCCCAATCCAGAAAACGGATGTACGATGTAAATTCCTGCCTGTACTCTCGACTGTTTTCTCTTCCGTGCAGATGAAGTTCAAGATAAGTGGGAATCCGCCCCAGATCGCGTTTTACGTCTTCAAAAGCCTGGAGAAGTTTTTCCTTACGCGGCTGCCTTTTACGGGCCATTTCCTGCAGCAGGTTGACAACTTCCGTTTCCAGTTCAATGGCACAATTGTTTGGCACGACAGGCTTCCAGTCAGAATTCTTTCTTTCCGTATCCGTTCTTGTATCAAAAAGGCCCAGTTTCACGTCCGCATTGCGATAGTTTCCAATCAAATCAATAATCGTGCAGTACTCTTTGGCAGGATGCAAACGCAAACCACGCCCGACTTGCTGGGTAAAAATGGTTAAAGATTCCGTCGGGCGAACAAACAAGAGCGTGTCCACCGATGGGATATCCGTTCCCTCATTAAAAAGGTCAACGGTAAAGATGATCTCCAACTCCCCTTCTTCCATCCGGCGAATCGCCTCTGACCGCGACATTTCCCTCGTCCTGGAGTGGAGACTAAGTGCCCGAACACCCTGATCCTGAAAGAATTTCTTTAAGAAATCCGCCTGTCGTATCGAGGAGCAAAATGCAAGCGTTCTGGATTGTTTATGTTTGTTCCATGCTGCAAATATTTTCGCTGCCATCTCATCTTTGAGTTGTGCGTGTAACAGCTCTTCTTCATCGTAACGAGTACCTAGCCAGGTTATTTGCGAATAATCCGTATCGTCATAGACGCCGTAGTAGCGAAACGGAGCCAACCATCCACGCTGGACCGCTTCCAAAAAATCCAGCTGAAAGGCAACATTTCCGTCACAGATGGCGTAAACGTCTTTCCCGTCTGTTCGGTATGGCGTCGCCGTGATTCCCAGCAAGAAGGCTGGCTGGAAATAATCAAGCACACGTCTGTATGAATTCGCGGCGGCGTGGTGAAACTCATCCACGATAATTAGTTCAAACTCGTCAGGCCGAAACACTTCCAGATGGCGCTTCATGCTTAACGTGTATATGGACGCAAAAACGGAATCTGCCTGACTTTCCTTCGTGTGGCCGTCATAGATCCCGCAGGATCGTTCCGGCATCACTTCCGCAAAGGAACGGCGCGCCTGGTAGAGCAGTTCTTCCCGATGGGCGATAAAGAGAACCCTGTTAAAGTTCCTTGCAAAAAAGGCAGCCAAGTACGTTTTTCCCAGTCCGGTAGCCATGACCACCATTGCCTTGTCATAGCCTTCACTCATCGTTTTCTCCAATTCTTCGAGCGCGATCTGCTGAGCCGGCCGGGGAACAATGCCACCATATGGAGCCATTGCTTCTTTTAGCACAAGGGGATTCTGCTCTTCGGCATACTCGACCACCGGCATGGTCAGTTCGATTTCTTCCGTTTCTGTCCACGTTTTGACGAGTGAGGGATGCAGACGGTGATACTCATCATACTCCTTTGCATAAGACAAGCAGGTCTCGCTGTTTAGGGAAACGGTCTGCTCATGGTAAAACAGGTGCATGAATTTGGTTTGCGCTTCTTCAAATGTCATGGGTGCCGCTTTGGCCTGCACAGCCACATTCCACTCGACGCCACAGGTCAAGGCGGAGCGCGACAGATTCGATGAGCCAACAATCAAAACTCCATCGTTTTCTTCGTTTTCGAGGAGATACGCTTTGGGGTGAAAAGATGCTCCACCGCTTCGCCACAGACGAACCTCCATCCGTGGATCAATATCAAGCAGCGCCTGCAGCGCATGCGGCTGCGTCACAAACAGATAATCTCCAGTAAGAACTTTTACTTCTGCTCCACGCTGGACTGCTTCTTTCAGATGCGGCTCAAGCAGCCGAACACCGGAGTACATGACAAAAGAAGTGAGCATGTAGATAGCGGAAGATTTCTTCATTTCCTCCACCAATTCTGTCACTAGATTTTCGGTAACAAGTCTGACCTCTGACATCAATCCTCTACCTCGTGAAGAAGCAGCTTTTTTTCAAAACCACCACGCTTCTCCGCCTTGGATCTGCGAATCTCTTCCAAATCCCTCGGAGAAGCTCCGTGAACACGGGCAAGCGCATAGACAACTTCCAACAGATCTGCCAATTCCTCCAGGCGCTCCTGATCGGATTGGGCAGAGTTGTACTCGTTGAGCTCTTCCCGGCACTTTTCCCGTAGTTTGACCAGGTACTCATCATCCGATAATACGCTGGTCGCATACCGTTTACCGGATGCTGCAATGATTTCGGGAATACGGTCTCGAATCAGTTTGTTATAAATCGGCATAGCAGAATCTCCTTTATGGATACGGTACGAGATTGGGGATTGCTTTGCGGATTCCGCCCCGCGGATCATCAATGTCTCCCTTGTAGCGGGGAATCAAGTGCACGTGCAGATGCATGACCGTCTGGCCGCCGTACTCCCCAACATTAACCCCGATATTGTAGCCGTCAGGGGAGTATTCACGATCAAGCAGTTCTTTTCCTTTCTTAATGAGCTCGTGAATAGCCATGATCTCTTCATCAGCAGCATCGAAATATGCAGCAGCATGCCGTTTGGGGACGATCAGCAGGTGGCCTCGTTGAACCGGGTATTTATCATAAAATGCAATGGCCAGGTCGTTTTCCAGAATGATATTAAGGGACTGTCTATCGCAGAAAGGGCAGGATAAATCTTTATTGTTTATACCAATTCGCACGGTTTTTTTGCACCCTCTTTCTTATAAATCTGCTGAAACCATGTTCATCGTAACTATCAGAGAGGTATTCGGCCAATCTTTTAGAAATAGGGACCTATTCTGCCGTACCAGCAAAATTGGCGTATTCAAAAACAGTTTCTTGCTCGATCCGGACACGATGTTGAATCATGCCTCGTAAGACATTTACCCAGGTGGCATAACGAGGGTCTGCTAACAAGGCTTTTACTTTTAGCAGATAGGGGTCTTTTAATGGAATACCCCTATCTTTATACTTGATTAGTATTTGTTCATCCATCCAAAGTGGCTGTAATTCTTTAAAATAGTTCTGCCTGAGATGCTCAAAAATTCTGATGCCGCCAAGATCGATATCCCCCCAATGATACACGGGGATTTTCACATGGTAGGAATCAATAAAAGTAGCAAGTTTGGAAAGGAAGGTTCTCAGCACCCCGTGGGGAAATCCTCCTGTATATATGACAAGCTCGTCAAATCCATATCGATACTGTATCCATTGATAATAGCTCGTCAGATTTTCGACCATAATAATTCTTTCAGTTTGCAAGCTCAAAATCTCCATCTCCATGATCGTTTGCATGGACAGGCCGATTCCGCCCGGAAGTCCTTTGGAATTGATTATGGTTTCTCCAACTCGAAACTGAAACATCCCCGACACGAAGACACTCCTTGGGTGTTGAACAATCCCGACGCTGTCCAGATACTCTTGATCTGTTTCAAACTCCTTCTCTACGCATGTTTTCAGCAGAGATACAAGTCGTTTTTCCACCTTTTGCTCAAAATATTTCGAGTCGAGGAACACATCCTGGCTGAATAGGCGTTTTGGAGTATCCAGTTCCATTTTCGGCAATTTGAGTAACACTTTCACCAGATCCGTATATCCATCGGGGTCATCGAGCTCGAGGCCGGATGTCTTTTTGCGGGAAAGGGCTTCGTCCGTCTGCTTCCACCAGTTTTTCACCCATTCCCAAGGGTGAGTTTCCAACGGCTTGAGAATCTCTTGCAGACGCTTGATTTTTTCTAGTTTTGGTGTAATCCCGGACAAGGTGTAAGCACTCTCAACCGAGTCCAAGGAAAGGACTACTTTGGAAAGTTCCGTACCCTCTTTGAATTTTACCCAGGACAAGGACACGATGCCCTGCTGCTCCAACTGCAGCAGGACATCGTGCATCCATTCCCTTTTACGAAAATCCATCTCGTCAAAGTAGTCGGAGAAAAACGGACTTTCTTTTATGGCAAATTGCGGCTTCGATCTTCCAGGCTGTTCCCTTACGAAGGCCTGACTCCGTTCGTATTTTTCCAGCAAATAGCCAAGAACCTGTTTGATAAACCTATTCTTAAACTGCTGTTCATTTACGCCCTTTTCCATGTTGCCCCCCTCTTAAAACAGCGTATCCTGCTACAAGCGCGTGGAGTCTTCTGCCGACGTCGAAGCCACTTCATCCTCCGCGTCCCATCGATCGATTATGTCGACGAAGCATTCGTAGTTTTGGTTGCTAACAATAAGCGTTGTCGTTACTTCCGGTGCCATGTGCTGCATCTTTTCGTCCGGAACGGCAGCGATCAACTGTAAATTCATCTGCTTGATCAAGCGCAAGCTCGTTTGAATGCGTTGTTCATCCATCTTGTTGAAGGCTTCATCAAAAACAACCAGGCGCATCGTCTTCCCGCTTGCGTACAAGTGATGAAATGAAGCGAGAATCGCGATGTAAAACGGCGTTTGCGTCTCACCACCGGATTTCTCTTTGAGCACCTGCGAAAAACGGTAACGCGAGTCACGCGTGGTGACGATGATGTCAAAATCTAGGTAGCGCCGGTAATCGGTAAATTCTTCGATATCACCTGTATCTCCCCGTACCAGCAATTCAAAGAGATGATGCAGGACTTCGCTTCGGTCATTGTCTGGAATATCGAACAAAGATCCCTTTTCCATCAACATTGGATCCATAATCGCGTCGTAAAAGTTCTTATATTTCTCGCTTGCGGAGACTTCAAAGTGGTATTTGTCATCGGAAAACGGAAAATGGCGCAGGGCATAGTTGAGTTGATCAAATTCCTTGCGAGCCATTTGGATCGCTTCTCTCATCCGTAATAGGAAGTGTGTCTTGAACTCCTCCTCCGATTCCTTTAGCGCAAGCTCCACCTTTTTCTGATATTCCGGAATATTCAAGTGTTCGATGTTGTACAGAAGTGATTCGTACGCATCATTCTCCTCAGAGGTGATGGGACCGCTAAAGGAATATTCGATGTTAAATTCCTGGCGAAGCAGTTGCAGATCGCGAAATGCGTCATCACGTCGCGTTTGATTGCCTTTCCAGTTGTTTTCCCAGTTATCAATCTTGCGGGCGGTAGGCAAATCTTGTTTCTGTGCTTCTTCCCAGCGAACCAAAGCCCGTTGCTCTTTCTCAGGACCGTTCTCCTGCAGCCACTGCTCGAGAAACTGGTGCGCTTCGCGTACCCTCCTCTGCTGCAAATAGATAACGGCTGACAAGTTTTTCTTGTTCTCTTCCCGCTGCGCTTTTAACCCGGTCAATTCCTTGCTCTTCTGATTCCAATCCTCTTCCATCCGTCTCCATTCTTCATAATCTGCTTTCAATCGTTCCGCTTCGCTCATGTCAAGACCGGTCAATTCTTTCCGTTTCGCCGCTAATCTCTCCAGACAAACCCGCAGTCGTGTAGGAAGATCAACATTGTCCAATATACGCTCATATTGAGTGTGTTTTTGCGCCAAACGCGCGGCCCAGCCAGACAGTTCTTCCATAGCGAGTCTCATCGATTTCTGCTGTGCCTTCGCACGTGCTAATTCTGCGCGTTTGATTTCCAGTTGCCGAACGATCGCCTGGGCGCCGATATACGGAATCGCATAGCGATCTTTCGGAATTTGACGAGCAACTAAATTCTGGTACAACATGCATGTACTCGTAATGGCTGTACGGTGTTCACGCAGTTCCTGTTCGTTTGCTGCTTTCATTACTTTGCCGAGTAAATGCTCCATGTGTGCACGAATAACAGGATGTTCTGCCTTCACTGCCTCAGCGAGAGAACCTGGTTCCGACCTCCCCAAGTATTTCCGTTCCTTTTCGGTGTCGACCAGACCTACCCCTTCCAATTTGTAAGTAAACTTCTCCTTCTCGTAAACCGACAATGCCTCAGCAAATACTTCCGGTTCCACCAACAGGTCAAATCTCTGCGTATTCAAATACCCTTCTACCGCATCCCGCCACACTTCGTCCTCTATCTCCATCTCTTCACAGAAAATCCACACGTGAGAACGGCCAGAAAAACATTCCTCCAGCAATTCTTTCAGCCTTGCCACAGAAGGAGGATACGGACGTTTGCGATCCTCCAGATCGCGGATCACCCGTTCCAGCTCAGCGAGCCTGTTCTCCACCTCCCGCAATTGATCCTCTAAGCGGGTCCTTACAACCAAAAATCGTTCGTGAAGCGCCAAGAGCAACAACCCTGCGCTGCGGAATGTTTGAAGCACACCCTCGTCATGTTCAACACCGCTTTGTCCCTTTTCAATCACCGCCAACACATGGGCTACCGTTTCGCGCGTGCGTACAAGTTGTTCCTGTTCGCCAGGTTCCCATTTCCAGACCTCATTCCCGTTCCAATCCGTCAATGCCTGAAGCACGGAAAGCTCTTGCTGCAACTGCTTCGCCCATAGCGAAAGCTGTTGTCTCGTTTCTTTCTCATGGATCTCTAACTGTTGGATCTCTTCTCCCAGCTGCCGCTTCTGCTGTTCCGCAGAGTGGCTTTTCCAGCGTTGGTACGCCTCCTCCTTTTCATGCGCCGCTTCCTCCCGCTTCCGCTCATAAAACTGGATATCGTCCGCCAATTGGGCCACCGCCTTCTCCAAATCATTCAAGGTCTGTTCATGTTGCTCCAGCGTTTCTTGCTCCATGTCTCGTTTTAACCTGCGGAGCACATAGTCCTGTTCAATAACCGTTTCCCGCAGTTTTGCGTACTGCTGGAAGCTGTTGCGGATGCCAAGCAATTTTTCCTTGCGCTTCTGCAACTCTTCTAATTCCTGTTTGTACCGCTCGTGGATCTCAAAATTCTGTTTCATCAAATCGAGTTGTAGCTCACGCCGGCCCAGAATGTAATCGTAAATAAAATCGCGGATATTCTGGATAGGCTTAAACGAAAGCGCTTTGGTAAAAATGGAGAAGAAGCGTTCATGAACCTGACCCATGCGTGCAAGCAGAGCCTTTTGGTAGTTGGTTTTGTTACGCTCGAATATCGTCCGAGCGCGAGTGGCACCATCGTTATGATACAGACGCTTGAATTCATCTCGGTTGCGCAGATGGCCGGAAGGTTTCACAAATGTAAGGCTGTCAAGCGTGCGATTGGCCAAAATAAAATACTCTTCCTCATACGATTGATCCCGAAAAATATCCATCACCACACCGACGACAAACGACTCTTTCTTCTCATCATCGCGAAATTCTGCAACAATGTAAGATGTAAAGTCACCGTTCCGCACAAACGTCCGGTCATCGTTTCCGATTTTTCCCCGCAAGTAGTTGATCATCGTCCGTTTTGCTTCCTCATGCGCCGCCGGATTAAAGCGAATCTGCCGTTGGTCGGCGACAAAGAGAACCTGCAGGGCGTCGATGATCGTCGATTTGCCGGCTCCGTTTTGTCCCGTAATGAGAGTCTGTTTTCCGAACTCCATCGTCACATCGGTAAAGTAATGCCAGTTAATGAGCCTCAATTTCTTCATCCATTTCATCAAACATCCCTCCTTCCAACGCTGTCTCATACCGTTCGATTTTTTCTTTCACAACATTCATCTCGTCCGCATCAATTAGGTATATCCACGTATGAAAGAGGCGAAACCGGCATTCATCGGAACGAAAGTCGCTATCAAGCGCCTCCATTAATTGATAGCTTGTACACAATCGCACCATCTCGGCCAGCTTCGTCCGATTGATCCAAGGAATGCGGAATGTCTCGTATTTGCTCCGGATTTCGTACAGGGTTGTCATCGGAAATTCACTTAAGGATAAACCCTCGCGTTTTTCCTGGTAGATCAACCGCAAGATAAGAAGCCAAAGGCTTTGATCCTTATTCAATTTTTTGCGCAAACCCTGCTCCGGCGCATGCAGAAACAAACATTCATGACGTTCGTCAATGACCAAATCCCAGCCGAGAAAACGAAAATACCGTTCCAGGGCTTCGCGATGGCGCCGGGCGATCCCATACGCTTCTCTCTCTTTTTCTTTGACTATAAAATTCGTCGCCAACAACCGGTTAATCAGCGCACTGATTTTTTCCTGTTCACTCTCGCTTATTCCGTTGAATATCATGTTATCTGCCCCCTTGCCGGACGATCAGGTGGTTGTCAAATCGGTAGTTTCCAATTTGTAAAATACAGCGTTCCTGGTTCCGCTTCAATCGAAAACTCGATGCCCCGTCTTGGCCGTATAAATAGATGTGGGTAAGCAGCAAAAACTCTTCCAAGTTCGTAGGCGCCAGTTCTTTCAGCTCCATTTCCTGCCGATTCCCCAGTTTCTCCAATACATAACCTTCCACTTTTTGGCGAGTGATCGCCTTTCGCATCCGTTCGAGATTTTTTCGGCGCAATTCCTCTTTCAGTTCATCAGGGATCGGTACCACAACATGTACGTCTGGTTGATGCGGAGGTTTTTTGCGGCGCGGCGGAAGCAGCGATTGTTCCGATAACCCCGCAATGTTCTGCAAGCGGAATAGATGAGACCAGGGAAACTCCACTAGATCTTTCTTTGAATCAGCCAAGCATCGTATGAAATCGACGAGGCGTTGATTGATTCCTTGTTGATACTGGCTGAGGTAACGGGCTCGATCATACGAGGAGCGCAAGTATTGATTGTGCCGGATATCGATCTGATGGAAAATCTCATCCAATCCGCTAAATGTCTCTTCGATGTACAGCAGGGATTCCCTGATATCTTCTTCTGCCTCTTGTCGATCGCGGTAAAACTCGCTGCGCAGTCCGTCTTCGACGGTTTCTTCCAGCAACGCTTTGTCCAATAGCCATTGCTGTACCGTTTGCAGTATTTGAAAGCGGTAGCGGGAAACGTGATCCGAGGTTTTTAATCGATGGTAGCTTTTATCGACAATCTCTGATTTGTATTTGTCAAAATGGTGATCCAACACATCTTGGATGGAACTTTTTTGCACAACTTGTTCCATGTGATGTTTCATGTTGTTATAGAGGGTAACCAGTTCTTTCACAAATTGGTCTGTGTGTAACTTCGCTTCACGAACTGCAAAACAGGGACGTCGTTTCGCTTCTTCTCCCGTTAACAACTGGTAGGTAACAAACGCGAAACGCTGGTATTCAACTGCCCTGGCCTCACACAGTTCCTTAAGCACTGCCAAGATCCGACTGGTGTAGTGGGGAAGAACAATAAACTGCTGAAATTGGTCGCGCACTTCGACATCGATCCAGTTTAGCGAAGCCAGTTTACGGATAAGGGAGTTGGCCTGTGCCCTCGCATACTCTTCGACAGTTACTTGTCCTGCTCGATTGTCGTGCTTCGCCTGATTCGCGATATCTTCATCATCGAATGTGAGCTCCACGCCTAACTCTTTATAGGTCTCTATCAACTCTTGAAAAAGGTCGCGTATCACGTCATATCTGATACCGAATCGTTCCCGCTGTGACTGCTCATACAACAGAAGCACTGCTTCCGCATAAAGATACTTATTAGAGCCCGTCAGCAAATGGAAAAAACGCTCCGGCACTACCTCGAACAGCTTCATTTTCGATTTTTCTCCCTTTAACGTAAAAATCTTACACGTTATTAATATATCAGAGAACCGAAAAGTAAAAAAAGCTGTCACAAAAGGATTTTTCCTTCTAGCGACAGCCTAAAACATAATACCTCAACCACAGCGATTTCCTGAAGATCGGTTCCGAAGTAATGATGCCATGCTACCCCAACCACTCCAAGTAGCCGTTGATTGTACTGGGCGACCTGATCCCTAGAACTTCACCCATCACTGTCGACGGTTACTAGTTCTCTTCGATGAAGTCTTTGATCGCATTCAGTACTGGACTTGCCCTAATTTACTTTACACGAAGTTAAGACCAATCGGTTATGAATGTTGTTTTTCATACTCCACTGGGCTCATATAACCCAATGCGGAATGCATTCTTTGTCACCGCCGGGATATAATTGACCCAGTTTCGCCGGAATGAAAATGACCCACCC